>JBDKEM010000020.1:0-134561 GCA_039795265.1 Bacteroidota bacterium
ATAAAAGTGTGAAATCAGAGGTGGTCGTTAATGAGATTGAGACTTCTGAAGTGGCGGAAAATCGTCAGGTTGAAATTCCGAAGATTACTGAAAATAAATCAATTATCGTGACAACTAATTCAGATAGTTTCAAGGAGACATCAACAGAAACTCAAGTAGTATCGCCTGAAAAAATTGATCAAGTTCAAAGCCCAAAAACAAATACTTCTGCAACAACTTTAGAAGAACAAAAAAATGTTGTTTCACAGTCTAAGGTTCAAAAGGAGACAATTAAATCAATAAAGAAAGAACACAAAAAATCTACTTCATCAGGAAGTGATGTACCTTTTGTATTGTTGATTATTTTATGTTTTGTGATTCCACCACTGGCGGTTTGGTTTGCAACAGGCGGAGATTGGACTCCTGTGCTTTGGAACATTCTTTGGTGTGTACTATGTGGTTTTCCAGGAATCATTCATGCCTTAATTCACGTTTCAAGAAATAGGTAATTGAAGTTTCTTAAGTATATTTATTTCAGCGGGTTAATTGCACTTCCTATTGTGTTGTTGTTATTACCCGCTGATTTTTTTGATACAGGTCAATCCCTATGTATCTCTCAATTGTTGTTACACAAAGAGTGTTTAGGTTGTGGGATTACCCGTGCTGTTCATCATTTCATCCATTTGGAATTTCAAACAGCATGGAATTTTAATAAATTGGTTGTAATCGTTCTGCCAATTTTAATTTTTATTTGGGGAGATCAAGTGTATAAGACTTTTCTTTCCTTACAAACAAAAACAAAATGAACTGAGTGTTCAATATTGATTTCTCAATGAAATTCCACCATTTTTTTTCAACTTTCTGTTAAAGAAACCTTTAGGCTAACCTTACACGCGCTGTCTATTTCTACTGAACTGATTACGGTTGTTGCTTGGCTTTCTTGCATTATTTTTCAACGTACCTGCAGTTTTAGGCTTCAGGATTGCTCCTTGTGGTATATTCGATTCAAAAGCATGTCCTGAAACAACTGGAATTTCTATTTTGATGAGTTTCTGAATGTCTTTTAAGAACGCTCTTTCTTCTTCGTTACAGAAGGATATCGATTTTCCAGATGCTCCTGCACGACCTGTTCTTCCAATGCGATGAACATAAGTTTCTGGAATGTTTGGGATTTCATAATTCACCATGTATTCCAAATCATCTATATCAATTCCACGTGCTGCAATGTCGGTTGCTACTAAAATCCGCAAGTCACCATTTTTAAAACCGTTCAAGGCATTTTGACGGGCATTTTGCGATTTGTTCCCGTGAATGGCCGCTGCTTTGATTTGGTTTTTCAAAAGTACCTTCACTAATTTGTCGGCACCGTGTTTGGTTCGTGTAAAAACTAATACTGGCGACATTGACTTGTCTTCAAGTAAAGAAAGCAATAGGTCGTTTTTTTGTTCTTTTTCAACGAAATATAATTGCTGTTGGATGGTTTCAGCTGTCGATGAAACGGGATTTACTTCAACGTGCTCAGGATCTTTTAAAATACTATTTGCAAGAGAAATAATTTCTTTCGGCATCGTAGCTGAAAACAATAAGGTCTGTCTTTTTTCAGGAATCAATTTTAAAATGCGTTTCACATCGTGAATAAAACCCATATCCAACATTCTATCTGCCTCGTCCAGAACAAAAATGGATAAATCACGGAGTGAAATAATTCCTTGTTGACACAAATCAAGCAATCTGCCTGGAGTTGCAATTAAAATGTCGGCTCCTGCCTTTAATTGGTTTACTTGAGCATGTTGTTTAACGCCTCCAAAGATAACAACGGAACGCTGCGATAGAAACTGACCATAATCCTTGAAGCTTTCTTGAATTTGAATAGCTAATTCTCGGGTTGGCGTAACGATTAAAGCACGGATTTTTCGAGGTCCCTTAGGAAGTTTGCTTGCTTCTAAAAGTTGAAGAATTGGGATGGCAAAAGCGGCGGTTTTTCCTGTTCCAGTTTGTGCACAGCCCATCAGGTCTTTTTGTGCGAGAATTAAAGGAATTGCTTGTTGTTGGATTGGAGTAGGGGTGGTGTAACCTTGTTTTTCAAGTGCCTCCAAAATGGGACTTGAAAGTTGTAAATCAGAAAATGTCATAAATAAAATCCATTCTTTCTCAAAAGAAAACAGTATTAAGTGAGAAGAATGGGGGCGAAGGTAGGCTTTAATTTCGGTATTGTCACAAAAAACATCAATTTCTCAAACATCTTCACTTATTTTATCAATTCGAGATTTAATAAGGAAACCTACACTCATGAAAATAATGGCTAAAACAACAGTAGTTGTATTTGTTCTTCCTTCAGTGAAATACAAGTAAGCGTTGCTAGCGAAGATCGTGAATGACATTAGGTGTAACAGAAGGATGAATTGTTTCATTATCAGTTTATTTTCTGTTTAAAAATTCCATTTCATACTTCGGTCGTCCAAAACGGCAAAGGAAATCTTGTAATTAAATCGAGGATCAACCCGATTGCCATCTGAGAAAACTCCATAAATACCAACTCGAAGTCGACGTCGAGAAAGCTTAAAATTACGTTCTAAACCTGCCAAAAATTCGTAATGAAACCAATCGTGTTCTTTTACATACATGGCACCTCCACCCGCAACGAGACCAATTCTGGTTTTCTTCATAAACGGAATTTTATTCAATATCGCACCGTTATCATGGTGAACAAAGTGAAATTCATACACTACATCTTTTGTTGCCAACGTTGAATCTAAACCTTGGAAAGAATAAAGTGGATTTGAGAACCAAATTGGGTCACTTCGACGTTGAAATTTGTAATCAGGTTCTCGAACTACGGCGCTTGTCAGGAATTTTCCTGCTGCAAGACGATAACTCGTTGTGCCAAGCGTCCCAATTTTGAAAGTTTGCTTTATTTCTCCTTGAAGGTAGTTGAAGTTGATGTCTGAACCAAATAAACGAGGTACTCCTACTTGATAACCGATGGTAAAGGTTGGAAATGCACTTCCTAGAATCACTTTTCGATACGGCTCACGCATGTATTTTTGTTTCGGTACAAAACTTAGAAAAATATTGGAAACAAAGGCCTGATAAGTGGTAAAGGGGATGGGGTCATCGTTCGGTAAGACATTGTTAAAGATCGTGACAAATTTGTAATCCTTTACACTTCTTCTTTCTGCCATTTCACCATCAATAGAGAAATACAATCCGTTAAGAAGTTCATATTCAAAGCTTAATCTCATTTTAGTGGTCTCTATGAAATTATTCCGCTTATAAATTTGGGTAATCGCATCAAATCCCCGAATAACGTCGAAATCATGATTTAAAGAAGCACGGACGTATCCCAAATGAAACGGGTCGAATTTATATTTCCACCAAGTATCTCCCTTCCAATCTTGATTTAAAAATCCATAGGAAATCCGTGTGTATGAATCAAGTGTACGTTCGTCTTTCCATTTTTTGAAAAAATCAAATGAAGGTGTCAATCGGGGGCCAGCGATGTAAACAGGTTGTATAAAAGTTGCCAAAGAACCGATTGTCCATTGATAGCGTTTTGGTCGATTACGATGATCAATACCAAACCATAAGACCTTTAGAGCAGTGATTTTATTAAAAACCTTGTCTATTGAATCAAGATATTCTTTCCGATTTTGAAAATCCCGAATACTGTCTTTTGCAATGATAAATTTACGTTCTTCTTCAGTTAATGTTCCAACACGCTTGTTGCTCCAATAGGCTGTGTCGCGTTCGTAAGCTTCTTTTTCGGTGACGGCTAATTCGGTGTTAAAGAACTTGTTGGCGAAACTTGCATTGAAGTTGTAGTTAGAAAAAATTGCTTGAGTAACACATTTCGAAGTTTCGTTTTTGTATTTAACACCATAGTTTAAGGTTTGGTTAGTAAGCACACATAGCGAATCACCTGGATGTTCAAACTCTTGAATGATGGTGAAGTAATCATAGACCAACAAATTTCCTTTGTTCATGGTTAATTCTAATTTTTGAACTAACCACACGCTATCTATAACCCAAATGTAGCCCTCCAAGGTAGTGGTTGCGGTGTTGCGTGCGCTAATTTTTATTTTCGAAATCTTCCTACCATTTTCTTCGTATTGTTTTTCTAATCTGTATTTGTAGGATAAAATTCCAGGATTTGAAATAGGTGAGCTAACAGGTGTTTGATGTAAATCGTCTAAATGAAGGAGGTTTTCAAAGAAGTTGAAATTTGATTTTACAGTTGTAGTGTAATACAAGGATTGCGCATTTCCTCTTAATGTATAGGCATTTCTTATTTCCTTCACTTTATTACCTGGAGCATAATTTCGGTTCAATTGAACTTCTACCAAATTCATGTTGTCTAACCAGCTTTTTTCCTTTTTGTTTCCATCCGATAAAGGATCTGCTTCAGAAGTGTTTTCAGTGTTGGAAGGTGATTTTTCCTTTTCTTTACGGTCTAATTTTTCGGTAGCTTTAATATAAACATCAACAGTATGGGGATAATTCCATGGGTTGATTTTTTCTCGTTTCTTAACGACCTCTAACATGATATCACGACCGGGGTTGGTCTTTTTTACAGTAATATCTATGTTGTCAAGTTCTTGAAATTTACTTGGAAAAAGTTGCATGTTTTTCTCTAAATCCTTGTTGGATATAGAAATATAACCTTCTCTATCGTCGAAGCCCATTGAAGAGAAGATTAAGAAATATTCTCCCGGTAATAAAGACATTTCATAGCGTCCATTTACGTCGGCAACTGTTCTGTTTTCGGCGTCATTTTTTACGAAAATCTTTGCAAATGGAATAGGTACGTTGCGCTCATCAGTAACAACTCCTCTCACGAAATTTTGAGCTGACAAATTCAAGAAATTAAAAATCCCAAGTACAAACAGTAGGTAGCGCATATTCTTCATAAGACAATGTACAGCACGAAAAGTTACAGGTTCACAAGTAAATTGTTGACAAAGATAATGCCGCAACTTCCACAATACCTGAATAGTTGATTATTCAAATGGTATATTATTTTGACGGTAAAGAGCTAGGATAAACGGTTACGATTCCTTTTGCTTTTGTTCTTCCAAATACTGAAGATGCTTTTGCATACGACCTATCATATAACGTTTGAAGAAAAACATTAGAACGGCAACGAGGCTAAATACATAGTAAAACCACCACGTTTCAAATCCTTCTTTAAAACCCATAAATGTTGTGATGACAAAGGAAATACCTGCTATTGCCAGCCAGATATACGTCATTATTTTATTGTATAATTCCATCTTGTTATTCTATTTCAAGTTCTTTTTCAATTTCCATTCTACCGTGAGGTTTCAAAAATTCAAATTTCCGAAAATCTTGCTTTGTTTTCATACCGTTACCATAAACAATTCCTTTTGGTGATTGAATCGTAACTGCGGAAAGCGAATAAATAGAACTGTCTTTTTGGTTCCAATATAGCGCATCTGTTGCTAAGGTTTGTTTGTTTTCGTAATTATAAAGTCGTACGGAATCCTTCACTAAAATAAAGGATTTTTCATAATTGATTTGTCCCTCTTTCGCTGATAGGGTCGAAACAATTTTTCCTTTTTCATTGAAGAAATTCACGCGTAAACTGTCTTTAATGTAGGTCACATGCTCTTTTCCATTAAAGGTTTCAGCGATAGCAGCAAATAATTCAGCTTGCGCAAAGCCATCTTCTGAAAAAACTACATGTAAGTTAACAGCTATTTCGTCCGGAGTGTTGTTTTTAAAAGTTACTTTTTTTATGGCGTCCAAATCATTCACACACGAAAAAAGAATTCCTGCCATGACAAGCACAGCAGGAATCAGTTTTGAATTTATGTCGATTAAAGATCTTTCCAGCATCTACTTTGTTGAAACAGAAACTCCCCAACAAGAAAGTGAAACGCTTGAAGGATTGTTGTTGTTGAAAATGTCCTCAGAAGTTGGACCGCTTGCACGGAAACGAGCAGCTGCTCCTCCATCTCCAGCTCTTTGTGCCAATTCAGCAGCATACAAATAGTTACATCTTCTTTCAAAAGTAGAAGAACCACAAGAGTTAGCTGTTTTTGCTACACAGTTTGCAGCTATCATTAATGCTTTACTTCTATTAGCTCCAGAAATACCCATAGCTGTTCTGTATGCTGATTGGAAACTGTTCTGATCATGGTATTGTATCTCCAAGATATTGAATTCAATTTCTTCTTTTTGAACAGGATCGGTTGACATTCCTTTTGCTTGGTTATAAACTCCGATGGCATCAGCAAATTTCTTCTTAGCTCGTAACAATCCTGCTTTTGCCAATACTGCATCCACTGTATTGTCAATCTTAATAATCGTATCCACTAACATTTCGTACTCTTTACTTCCAGTACAACCTTTCTCTTTCAATAAATTCATGAAATTATTAACAGCTTTCTTCTTTGCCTCAACATCTTGCGGAAGCGACTTCATGAAACCTCCTAGTTCAGGAAGGATATCGTCACAAGTTCTAACTATTTGATTGAAAGTAGCCGTTAACGTCTCTTGTGTTTTAACTGTATAACTGTTTGCTTCAATCATTTTGGATAGCATAAAATAATCAGAAATGATACGTTTTTTAAATTCCAACTTAGGCGCATCAACGGCCTCGTTGTACATTTTAATTAAGTTATTGAAATACAAATTGATTTGCTCTTCAGTCAAAACACTTCCTGATGTGATGTGATTTCTGTAAATCTCGTCGATTTTGGTTTTGTTTGGTTTTGAACTTTGAAACGAATATTTCGCAACATCCAACATGTCTTTTGGCTCAAGAAGTTTTTTACTTTCAGCACGTTCATAAACCGCCATCAAGGTGTCGATGTAAGCTACTTTTTTAGTTTTGTCCGTTTCAGTGATAATGGTATTTTTTACGGTTCCAATTAAACGACCATAATTTGCCTTGTCATAGTTGCCACAAATGGTTTCTCCTTTCAAATAATAAGTCGTTGCAGCAGCGAAGTTTTTCACTTTATTTTCTTCACCGGCTAAAAAACGCATCCGTTTACATTCTTTTTCTTGTGGTGTTTCTTCCTGTGCGGCTACTTTACCAACTAAACCTACTACTGCGATTCCTAAAATCAAACTGCTTAGTTTCATGACTTTGTGTTTTTGTTTTTATGTTTAATCTAATTTTCTTTTTCTAAACCAACGCTCAAAAGCTGATGGTGAGAGCACCAAACCAAAATTGATGCCAATATATTTTTGTTGCAATGCCGTTGAACTATTTAAATCTCTTTTTCCAAGATTTATGGACAGATTCAAAGATGAAAGTGAATACTGTGCCAAAAGAGGAAAGCTAAGTCCAAAGGACAATCCTTGGTCTTTTGCCGATGAAGAAAGGACGGTGTAAGGGAGTTGATAATTGTAAGCTCCTAACCGGTAATGCATTTTTTCATACCATTTTAAAGTAGAAAGATTGTCAAATAAATTCACTTCAGGAATAAATTCAATACCAATTCCCATTTGTGACGATTGACTAAGGTTCCATTGATCGAAAATGGTGAAATTATGTGAATAAGCTGCTGATTTACCGTAATGCGCTAACAAAACGACTGCTGGATTAACGGTGTGATTATTACGAGTAATCGGTTTGGTTTTGAACGTATAATTTAAACCAACTTTAAATGAACCTGTTGAGGAAATTTTTCCGTTTTCAAGCGCGTAAGTGATAGTGTCCCAAGTAGAATAGGTGTAAATGTTGGAGGCTGAAAAAAGTTCGTCTTGCGCAAACGCATTCAATTGTTGTTTCGGTTCAAAAACACCACTAACCGAAATTTGATGCGCTTTGTTTATCGAATAACCAAACGTTCCACCAAATTCATAATGGAAACTTTTCATGCCTGTCACTCGGTTGGAAATTCCTCCTTGGTAATTATTTGTTTGAACCAATAGACCAATGCGTTGATTGTTGACGCTGCCGAATAGGTAGGAAAGATTCGTTCCAAGTGACAATTTTACTTTATTGGTGTGAATCAATTTGTATGAATATCCAACGAAAAAATTCTGAATTCCTCCAGTCCCGTTGTAAGAATATTGAAGTGAATCCGTTCCGGTATTAATTCCTTCACTAAAACTGTATCCACGGGTTGAAAATGGACGCAATCCGAATGCCATTCCCATGCGTTTTTTCATCTTAAAGCCAATGGCAAGACTTTCTAAATTAAATGCTGAGGCATATTCTGAAACACCTCCCGATTGAAATTGACTGACCCGATTTTGAATCTCGAAAGAAAGAATGGTATTTCCCGAGCTCAAAGAAGAGTAGGAGGCAGGATTGAAGTAATTCAATTGTGTGGAATCATAGTAATTAATCGTGTTACGACCAAGCGCGCTATAAATCGAATGGCTTGTTCCGCCTGACTCACCGATTCCATAATATGATTTCGGATCGTTAATACTTGATTGTGACCAGCTCAACAAAATTGTGAACGAAAAAAGAAGGGATAAAAAATTACGCATTGAATAAATAGAGTTCACAAATTCCTTTAAGGGTCAGATTTTCGTCGGCAAAGATGCTCATTTTTTGTTCTAAATCAAAATTAGAACTATCACCTCCGGTAAGAAAGAGTTGAATGTTTCCGAATTCCGCACGATAACGGTTAATTGTTGCTACGATTTCAGCTTCCATTCCATTAATTACACCCGACAAAATGGAATTAACGGTAGAATCTCCTATTAATTGTATTTCTTCACCTTTTGGCATTTGAACCAAAGGAAGTCTGGCGGTGAAATGTTCTAGAGCCTTGAAGCGCATTTGTAAACCAGGAGAAATTGATCCACCTAAATATTCTCCGTTCGAATGTAGAAAATCAAATTTTAAACAAGTACCTATATCGATGCAAAGTTTGTGCCCTTTACTTTCGTGAATATACATGTAAAAAGCATTGGCTAATCGGTCCAATCCAAGGGTTAAGGGAGAGGCGTACTTATTTAGAAATGGAGTTTTAATTGGCTGTTCTAGAACAACGACATCCAAATCCTTTTCGCGAAACATGTTGGCTAAATCGGGATCGTTAACAGAAGCCAATACGAATTTTCCAGTTGGATTTGTAGCCAAGAAATCTTGAGCATTGTCAAAAAAATCGACTTTTAGGAGTTGATTATTGTGAAATTCTGCAATTTTTAGTCGCGTATTTCCAGCGTCGATTAGTTTGATTTTCATTTAATTAATTCAAAAAAGGATTGCAAAAGTAATGGCAATGTTTGATTTTTTGTTTTTCGCATGATTCTATTTTGAAAAAAGCTATTACATTTGCACTCGCAATTGAGTTGGTACCTTAGCTCAGTTGGTAGAGCAAAGGACTGAAAATCCTTGTGTCCCTGGTTCGATTCCTGGAGGTACCACATTAAAATCCCTGACACGTGTCAGGGATTTTTTTTTGATTAAAATTTGTAGACATGTATAAGGGATCAAGACAAAAACGTGGGATCAAGGATCAAGACAAAAACGTGGGGATTAGGCATAAATTTGAGTTAAACGATATAAGAAAAATGGAATGTTCCTAACTCCCCTAAATTGAGTTCTGAAAGCTTTGATTTTGGCGTTAAAAGATTCCGCATTTGCATTGGTACTTCTGTTATCAAAATAGTTTAGAATGGTTTGATAGTGATTTTCGATGGTTTTGGAAATTGTGTTGAAAGACCTGAAACCAGCTTGCCCAACTTTTTCAGGATCAAGACAAAAACGAGGCAAGTCAAAAGGTCGGCGATTTTTTTATCCCTTTTGAACCTTTTTATCCCTTCTGAGTATTACTGCCGAATTTCGAAATTCAAACCCCAATTTTGAATTATTAAAACTAACTTTAATACGATGAAGAAACTCCTAATAGCGATAAGTCTATTTGTTTTTGGACAAACACTCGCACAGCAAAAAGAAACCGTTTACAGCATCACGAAAGAAGTACGTGAAATCTCTTGGTACGAAAAACAACAAGAATTGTGGAAAGCTGAAACTGATAAAAACAAAAACAATGCGGAAGCTTGGTACAATTACTTTGCTGCAACTCGTGCTTTAAAAAACTTGTCGAATTCATTTTATATGCCAAACGATGATGCGACAAAAAAACGCGAGCAATATGCGAAACAATGCGACCAGATTACTGAAGAAGCACTAAAAGCAATTCCAAATTCGTTTGAAGCAAACCATATCAAGTTTTGGAACGGTGACTTAATGAAAGAAAGTGCTTATTTGTTGAAAGCCAATCAAATCAGTCCGAATGATCCACGTGCTTTTCACAATCTGATGATTTATTATGAAATAATTGGAAACCAAACCGAGCACGAACGCTTTGCACAGAAATGCTTTGAAAGTGGCGAAATTCCAGCTGGAATCTTGAATTGGGCTTACAATGTGTTGTCAGAATTGGAACCAAATGCGATTCTTTTCACGGTTGGAGACAATGACACCTACGCCGCTTGGATTGTACAAGCTAGCAAGCAATTCCGAAAAGATGTTACCATTGTCAATACGTCTTTAATGACTATCGACGATTACCGAAATAAATTATTTAGAGATTTAGGATATCCTGATTTAACGGTTAAAACAACAGATGGAGGCAAAGGATACGACGAAAATGTTGCTGAAATCTACAAGCATTTCTTCTCTGGCAAAAGACCCGTTTATGTTGCATCAACTGGAATCGAAAATTTCAAAGAAAAATACGGCGATAAATTATACTTGACTGGCTTGGCGTATAAATATGGAAGTGAACCAATTGACAACATTTCAATCATCAAACGCAATTTTGAAAAACGCTATTTATTGGACCATTTGACAGAAGTTTTTTCGTACAACATCTCTGATAAAGTAGTGTGTGGATTCAACGAAACGTATTTACCTGGATTATTGAAATTACACAAGCATTATCAAGAAAGTGAAGAATTTGGAAAAGCAAAAAATTTGGAGAAATACATTGTTTCCATCAGTGAAGAATCGGGGCAACAAGGCGAAGTATTGGAATTATTAGAAAATACAGAAGCATCGAATTCTATTCTAATTAACACCCTTTTAGATGTCAAAACGATTGAAAAAAATATGTTGCCCATCAATGAGAAAATATTTGTGGCAAAATATGAAACAAGTAATGAAGAATACAGGAAATTCTTAATCAATTTACAGCGATCAAAAAGGAATGATTTGTATGCCATTGCACTATACGATTCTACAGGTTGGAAAAAGAAATTTCAATATACTTTCAACGACCCAATGGTAGAAAATTATCACTTTCATCCAGCGTACAAAAACTACCCAATTGTAAACATTTCTTACGAAGCAGCTTTGGCATATTGCGAATGGTTAACACAGCAATACAATGCACAACGAAAAAGAAAATATACTCAAGTTGTATTTCGATTGCCAACGGAACAAGAATGGAAACAAGCAGCAGGTTCAGGAAATGTGACAGCTAAAACTCCTTTTCCAAATGATAATATCCAAAATGCTGAAAAATGTTACCTAGCAAATATTAAAGTTGCCGAAGGAAAGTTTTTTGATGACGGTGCGTTTCATACAGCTTCAAAAACAAGTTATCTTGCCAACAAATCTGGATTTTTCAACACTTTTGGAAATGTAGCCGAAATGATTGATAAAAAAGGAATAGCTAAAGGCGGTTCTTGGTACAATTTATTCGAAGAATGTACTTTTGATAAAACTCAAAATTATACAGGTTCTGACCCAGGTATAGGTTTTAGAATCGTGATGGAAGTAATCGTGAAATAGTTAGACCTTGTTTCAAAACAAATTATATAAAAAAACCGATGAAGAATTGATGGTTCAGGTAATGGACCATCATTCGCATGCGGCAATTATGGAATTACACCGTCGCTACAGTCAGAAATTACTGGGTTATTTCATCAAAATGTTACAGAAAGATGTCGATTTAGCGCAGGATTTTGTGCAAGAAATTTTCCTTCGAATTCTGGAGAAAAAACACTTATTTGACCGCGAAAAAAAATTCTATACGTGGTTGTTTACAATCGCCAGTAATATGTGTAAAACGGCCTACAGACGTGCACCAATCAATAGTTTATCAAACGATGGCTATGAACTAAATCGCTTTTCAGGCCTGACGGATGATTTGGCTGAAAAAGCCCACTTCAAACAATTACTAGACAAAAGCATCGAAGCACTCGATTACGGTCAGAAAACGGTTTTTGTTTTACGCTACATGGAACATTTTTCCTTGCAAGAAATCGCTGATATCATGGAAACTTCGCTTGGAACTGTAAAATCGCGCTTGTTTTATGCCACACAAAAAATCGCGCAACAACTCAAAGAATTTGACCCGCGCTACGAATCTCAACTTTTCAAATTGAACTAAAATGGATAAAGAACTTTCACACAACGAAGAACGCTTGTTTGAGCTTTTGGAATCGAAAAACTTCGACCAACTCTCGGCTACAGAACAAGCTTTTGTGCTCGGACAACTTTCTCAGGAAGCCTATGATTTGCAACGTTCCATTCTTGTTGAAGCATCTGAAAATGAACTAGAAATTCCAGAGGTTGCTCCGCTTGTTTTACCCGAAAAACAGAAAAAAGCCATTGTGATTCCCTTGTATCAAGCGATTTTAGCTGTTGCTTCAGTGGTGATTCTGTTTGTTCTTCTTTGGCCTTCGGATAAAACTGTAACGAAAATCGTTTACCAACAAGCAACTTCAAAACCTCAAACGATTACGAATATTATACACGACACTGTATTTGTTGCCAATTCAGGAATAGCGACAGTGAAATACATGTACGATACCATTTATGAAAACATCGTTGAAAGCGTTCCAATTGCGACTCAAAATCGACTTTTGGAAGCACAAGCAGCATTTCAACTTCCAGCGCTTACGTCTGATTTATTTCGTGTGAATAGCCTATCACTGAAAGACGATTCGAGTTTGAATGTATTAAGTTCAGGTTTCCACTTTTTAAGTGAAAGGTAGTTGCCTTTGATTTTTTGTGAATAATTCGGGTTAATTTTAGCCCCAATTATTTTTTATTGCTTATCAAATTCAACAACAAATGAAATTCGGAACGAAAGCTATTCATGCGGGGGTTCATCCAGATCCTGCAACTGGGGCAATTATGACGCCTATTTATCAAACTTCAACGTATGTTCAAGAAGGAGTAGGTAATCACAAAGGGTATGAATATTCTAGAACCTTAAACCCAACGCGTCATGCTTTAGAGAAAAATATTGCTGCATTGGAAAATGGTAAATACGGTGCTTGTTTTGGTTCAGGTTTAGCGGCCATTGATTGCGTCATTAAAATGTTAAATCCAGGTGATGAAGTCATTTCAACGAACGATTTATATGGAGGTTCATACCGTATTTTTAAAACGATCTTTGAAAAATATGGGATAAAATTTCATTTCGTAAACATGCAAGATGTCGCTGCAGTTGAAGCGTTGGTCAATGAAAACACAAAATTGATTTGGGTTGAAACGCCAACGAATCCTATGATGAACATTGTGGATATTCGTAAAATGGCTGTAGTGGCGAAAAAGGCGGGTGCTTATCTAGCAGTGGACAATACATTTGCAACACCTTACTTACAAACGCCATTAGATTTGGGCGCAGATATCGTAATGCACTCTGTTACAAAATATTTAGGTGGACATTCCGATGTGGTAATGGGGGCTTTAGTTACTTCCAATGATGCCATTGCTGCGGAAATGTACCGCATTCAAAATTCATCTGGAGCGGTTACTGCGCCGATGGACTCGTTTTTGGTATTACGCGGAATTAAAACGCTTCATTTACGCATGGAACGTCATTGTCAAAATGGAGAAAAGGTTGCGAACTTCTTAAAGAATCATCCTTCTGTCGATAAAATTTACTGGCCAGGTTTTCCAACGCATCCCAATCATGACGTAGCACGGGATCAAATGAATGGTTACGGTGGTATGATTTCGTTCACTTTGAAAGGCAACAAATTAGAAGATGCTCTTGAAGTGGTAAAAAAAGTAGAATTGTTCTCTCTAGCAGAGTCTCTTGGTGGTGTAGAATCGCTAATTGGTCATCCTGCAACCATGACACATGCCTCCATTCCGAAAGAAATTCGCGAGCAAAGTGGTGTGGTGGATTCCTTAATTCGTTTGAGTGTTGGCGTGGAAGATGCAGACGACTTAATTGCAGATTTAGAACAAGCCTTGGCATAACATCTTTGATTTGGATAAAATAAAAAAGCGACCCAATTTTGAGTCGCTTTTTTTGTTTTTTGATTAAGACGGTACTATTTTTTGTTTAACATGTATTCAACTGCCGCCGCTACATTCACAAAGCCACCAGAAATACTCACGTCTTTCATTGTTCCTGAATTTTTACCTTTCGGAGCACCTGGGATAGTTATTGTTTTGGTGTATGGAGTTGAAGTTTTCATTATCAATTCCTTAATTTCCGGAGCTGTCAATTCTGGGAAATAACCACGAAGCATTGCCGCCACACCTGCCGTAGCTGGACACGCCATACTTGTTCCAGAAGCATCCTCGTATTTGTAATCTGGAACTGTTGAGTAAATGTCAACCCCTGGAGCGAAAACATCCACCGTTGTTGCGCCGTAGTTTGAAAATTCAGCAATTAACTTATCGCCTTTTTTTGAACTGCTGGACGCACCCACTTCAATCCAATTAGCAGCTTTACTGCCATCATTAAGGTTTCGTGTCGGATAGGAAGTTTCAACATCTTTATTTTTGGATTCGTTTCCAGCTGCATGAATTAACAATACATCTTTTGATAAGGCGTATCGAACTGCTTCGTCAACCACGTCTTTGTTTGGTGTGTAATATTTCCCAAAAGACATATTGATCACTTTCGCACCATTATCAACAGCATATCGAATAGCGTTGGCGATGTCTTTATCCCGTTCGTCACCATTTGGAACAGCACGAAGTACCATGATTTTGGCGTTGGAAGCTATTCCGTCAATTCCTATTCCATTACCACGAATTCCTGCAATGATTCCAGAAACGTGCGTTCCGTGCATGGCGTCTGGACCTTCATAGCGATTACATCCGTAATATCTTTCCGTCATATCATTTGGATTATCACCAACAATTGCGGCACGCAACGAATCTGCATTTATTTTGTCCATTTCAATCATTCCACCGATTGTTTCTTTCGCGCTTCCAATTTCTTTTGCCAATACCTCTGGTTTATATACCAAAAAGATGAATTTCAACTGTTTTTTAACTTTCGTTTCCATTTCGTCCTTTGGTACATATTTTTTATTTGTTTTTTTGCTGAAAACACCATTTGAACTCGCTTTAACGTTTTCAATATAACTCGACAAAACCGAAATTTGTTGGTATTGTTGCATGTTTTGAGAACGCTCTTTGTTATAATCTTCTTTAATTTTTTTGAATTTGTCAAATCGTTCTTTGTCGGCTCCAGTCAAATTAGAAGTGTTTTTTCCTTCAAAATAAGCACTTTCTTTTTGGTACATTCTGGAAATTTCCAAAGCTTCCTTATCGATGTCTTTTTCTTTTCCTCCAAGAAATGACCATCCATGAACGTCGTCTATGTAGCCGTTTTTGTCGTCGTCGATTCCGTTCCCAGGGATTTCACCTTTGTTCACCCAAATTACGTCTTTCAAATCGGGATGATCGGTTTCTACGCCACTGTCAATGACAGCAACAATGACCTCTTTTGGCACTTTGCCTTTTAAGAGTTCGTAGGCACGGTCGGCACTTACACCGTAAATTTTGTCTTTTTTAATGTCTTTTAAATACCAATTCAATGGGGCTTTTGGTTTTTCTTGTCCAAAAAGCATCACCGATGAAAATAGCATAATCGGCAAAAGAAGTTTTTTCATGTTTTATTTTTTGGAAGCGAATTTAAGGATTTGTTGCAGTTATTCAATTTCTTAGTTTTTGGAAGACGAAAATCCCGAACTTCCAAATGAGAATATTACTTTTGTTCGGCTTCATTTCAACATTGTTTGAAGTCTTTGAAACTAGAAAAATCAATTATGAAAGTTTACAACAACATCCTCGAAACCATTGGTAACACTCCTATTGTTCGCATTAATAAATTAGCAAAAGACGTTTCAGCTCAAGTTTTTGCGAAGGTCGAAACTACAAATCCTGGAAATTCTGTAAAAGATCGTATGGCGCTTAAAATGATTGAAGATGCGGAAAAAGCAGGTTTACTTCATCCGGGTGGAACAGTCATTGAAGGAACGAGTGGAAATACTGGAATGGGACTGGCTTTGGCCTGCATTATCAAAGGTTATAAATTGATTTGTGTGTTGAACGATAAGCAATCCAAGGAGAAGATGGACATACTGCGGGCTGTTGGCGCTGAGGTTGTGGTTTGTCCTACTGCGGTTGAACCTTCTGACCCACGTTCCTATTATTCTGTTTCTCGCCGTCTTGCCTCTGAAATTCCAAATTCGTGGTATGTGAATCAATACGATAATTTGTCTAATCGTCAGGCGCATTACGAACAAACTGGTCCTGAAATTTGGGAACAAACAGAAGGGAAAATCACACACTTTGTAGTTGGTGTTGGAACGGGCGGTACGATTTCAGGTGTGGGTAAATACTTGAAAGAGAAAAATCCAAATATTAAAATTTGGGGAATTGATACGTATGGATCCGTTTTCAAAAAATATAAGGAAACAGGAATTTTTGATGAAAATGAAATTTATCCGTACATCACCGAAGGAATTGGAGAAGACATTCTTCCAGCCAATGTGGATTTTGACGTGATTGACCGTTTTGAAAAGGTAACGGACAAGGATGCGGCAGTTTATACACGAAAGTTGGCACGTGAAGAAGGAATATTTGTTGGGAATTCTGCAGGCGCAGCGATTAAAGGTGTATTGCAATTAAAAGACGAATTGAAGCCAGATGATGTAGTGGTGATTCTATTCCACGATCACGGTTCACGTTATGTTGGGAAAATTTTCAACGACGATTGGATGCGTGAACGCGGTTTTTTAGAGGAAAATATCATTACAGCAGGAGATTTAGTGGCAAAACACGGCGATCGACCGCTGGTTTCCTTATACGCTGAAGAATTGGTTTCTCACGCAATTGCAAAAATGCGCAACTTCGGAATTTCCCAAATTCCAGTCATGAAAGACGGTAAATTTGCTGGTTCTGTGGACGATAGTCATGTTTATCAATTATTGGTGGACGATCCTTCATTGCGTGATGCACCAATTTCATCGATCATGAGTGCGCCTTTTCCTATCGTTAAAACCTCAACACATGTCGAGGATTTATGTAAATTAATTAACAAACAAACCCCTGCTGTTCTTGTGGAATTGGAAAACGGGAAATACCATATTGTTTCTCGCTACGACGTGATTTCTGCGATGTCCTAATCGTTCAACTTTTGTGAGATGAGGCAATTTCAAGATCAAATGGGACGAAGATTAATTGTTTCAGGAGTCCCGAAGCGAATTGTTTCTTTGGTGCCGTCGCAAACTGAATTTTTATCGGCCTTGGGCTTGGAGGAGGAGGTTGTTGGTATCACAAAGTTTTGTATTTATCCTGACGCATGGTTTCAAGAAAAAACGCGAGTGGGAGGAACGAAAAAGGTGAAAATGGATATCGTTCGTGCCTTAAATCCAGATTTGATTATTGGAAATAAAGAGGAAAATACAAAGGAAGATATTGCATTGCTGTCGGCTGAATTTCCAGTTTGGATGAGTGATGTCAACAGTTTGGAAGACGCGTATTCAATGATGTTGAGTGTAGGCGAAATCTGTGGAAAAGTAGTAGAGTCCGAAAACCTGGTTCAACAAATAAAGGAGAATTTGAAGCAAGTTAAAGGTATTGGGAAAGGAAAAAAAGTGTTGTATTTCATTTGGCACGATCCTGATTTTGTGGTAGGGAAAGAGACGTACATTGATTCCATGTTGACCTTTTTGGGTTACGAAAACGAATGTAAAGTGGGACGTTACCCCGAATTACAGACCTTGGAATCCTACGAACCTGATTTCGTTTTATTGAGTTCCGAGCCGTTTCCATTTTCCGCGCAACATGTCACCTATTTCCAAAATTTGTTTCCAAAAGCTGAAATTAAATTCGTGGATGGTGAATTGTTTTCTTGGTATGGTTCGAGAATGAAGGAGATTAATTCCAAGGCGCTTTTTGTGGAAAAGTAACTTTTTCAGTTTCAAAATTGTTCAACTTAAAAACAATTTGATGAACCGACTACTTCTATTCTTTCTACTTCAGTTTCCCTTGATTTCTTTTTCTCAAAAGTTTTTTCTGACGGATGATGTATATAGTTTTTCTAATCCAGCATCGAAAAATGAGCAAAAAGTATTTTCTAAAATTCTAACGTATAATAATTTTAGAAATCCTTCCATGTTTGAATTTGGGTCGGTTGGACAAGTGAAGTTCAATCTAAGAGGATTTAATCTTGGTGTTTTAATGGATTACAACAATAATTCATTTTGGCAAGAGGGAAAGGCAGGAGGACAATTGGGCTACAATTTTAAAATCAATCGACGTTTTTCCTTGTCAACAGCACTTGCATTGAACCTATTTTCTAATAATATACATTTTTCAAACACACTAACAACTTGGAATCCTATTCATTACGGTGTGGACGCAGGCGTTCAATTAGCCTCAAGAAATTGGATTATTGGTGTCAATGGAATTAATATTAAAAGTGGTATTCAAATAATTGATACTATCCAATCCCAACCAAGTTCAGCGATAGGTGTTTATGTCTCTTATCGATTTAAATTAGATTCTATGTGGAGATATTCCCTTCGGCCAGCCTTATTTATTCAGCGTTCATCCAATGGTTTCAACACAGTTAACGTTGATGTCAAACTTCAAATAAAAAAGCACGCTATTTCTTTAGGTGCTGAAAATCGAGCGGTGTTTGTAGCCTACGAATATAGTTGGACACGTTGGAGTTTGGGTTACGCATTGCGCTTGCAAAATTCAAGTTTGCTTTCGAATCAATTCGATGCTTTTGGAATGAACCTTCGTGCAATGTATAACCTTAAAAGACGAAGTTGTAAATTCATTGGAACCCCATCTTTCTAATGAAGACAATGGAACAATCGATACTTTTTTACGATGGCGATTGCGGGTTCTGTAACCGATCTGTCACTTGGATTTTGAAACATGAATCAGAACAGAAATTGTTTTTTGCTTCTTTACAAAGTAAAACCGCTGAAGAGATTTTATCCACACAACTTCCCGATTATCGTCAGTTAGAAACGCTTGTTCTTTACCAAAAAGGAAAAATCTATCTCAAAAGTTCAGCCGCTTTCCAACTTGTTCCTTTTCTGAAAAGAAGATGGCGTTTCTTATCGCTATTCAGATTATTTCCAGAATTTCTTAGAGACAAGGTTTATGACTTCATTGCCCGGAATCGAAAACGTTTAGCTAAACCCAATAATTGTCAATTACCTTCTAACCGCGAACGGTTTTTACTCTAAAACAATTCTAATTTTCGTGAATACTGCTTAGAGCTTACGTAAAGTATAGTCGAATAGCATTTGAAACAAATGATTTCTGGTGTTACCGCCATAAATTCCGTGGTTTTTGTTCGGATAAATGAACATGTCAAATTGTTTATTGGCTTTCACTAATGCCGTAACCATTTCCATCGCATTTTGATAATGCACGTTATCATCGGCTGAACCGTGAATTAAAAAGTAGTTTCCTTTTATTTTATCAACGTAGTTAATCGGAGAGTTTTTATCGTAGCCATCTGCATTTTCTTGAGGCGTGCGCATGAATCGCTCAGTGTAAATGTTGTCGTAATAGCGCCAATTGGTTACGGGTGCAACCGCAATTGCCATTTTGAAAACATCAGCCCCTTTCGTAATCGCCAAAGATGCCATGAAACCACCGTAACTCCAGCCCATTATTCCAATTCTTGAACCATCAACGTAAGGTAATTTTTGCAACTCTTTGGCTGAATTAATAACGTCTTCAATTTCTAATTTCCCAAGTTGTAAGTACGTGCTTTTTTTGAAGGCTTCTCCACGGAATTGGGTTCCACGTGGATCTACACATACAACGATATAGCCATTCTCAGCTAAAAGTTGGTGATACATGTAGTCGTTACCGTCCCATTGATCCAAGACTTCATTGTGACCAGGTCCGCCATATACCGTCATGTAAACAGGATATTTTTTTGATGGATCAAAGTTTTTTGGCTTTATCATCCATCCATTAAGTTCAATGTCGCCAGATTTAAAGGTTAAAAATTCTTTTTTCTGAGGTTGAGTTGCTGCGATTTTAATTTTTGCATCAACGTTCATTTCTAAATCGCGAATGCGAGATCCTTTATTGTCGCATAAAACGTAAGTCGGTACGGTGTTTGCGTCAGAATGCGTTAGAACAAAATAATTCATACCTTCTGTAAATTCGGCATCGTTGTAACCGTCCAAAGGACTAATTGCTGTTTTATCGCTTCCATTTAAACGAATTCGATAAACCGTTTTGTTTTTTGGAGAAACTTCTGCGGAAGTGTAATAAACCCATTCGTTATTGTTGTCAATTCCAAGAAAGTCGATCACGTCCCAATTTCCAGTGGTGATAGGTTCAATTTTACCGTCAAAACTCAGTTTATAGAGGTGGCGATAACCATTCATTTCACTTGTGCGAATCAAACTTTTTCCATCTTTTAAAATCGCTAAATTATCGTCGATATCAATGTAGGTTTTTGATTTTTCTTCATAAAATACGGAATGCGCACTTTTCTTTCCTGTGAAATCAAACAAGTGGTATTTCAGTTGACTTTGATGGCGGTTCATTGTTTGAAGAACCAGCAAATTCGCGTTTCCAGACCAATTCAAACGTGGGATGTATTCATATTCGCCCAAGTCTAACTTTTGAATTTTTCCCGATTTGATTTCAACAACATGAGCCGTAACCACGCTGTTGACCTCGCCCGCTTTCGGATATTTGTATTTGTAATCTTCAGGGTACAAACTTCCGTACATCGCCATATTAAATTCAGGAACATTACGCTCATCAAAACGAAGGAAAGCGATATATTTTCCATCAGGTGACCAAGCGTATGCATCCGTTAGGGCAAATTCTTCCTCATAAACCCAATCCGTAGTCCCGTTGATGATTTTGTTCTTTTTTCCGTCTTTAGTCAGTTTCTTCACTGTTTCAGAACGGAGATCTTTTACGAAAAGGTCATTTCCATGAATATAGGACACCGATTTTCCATCCGGGGAATATTTTGCTAAAGTTTGTGGCTCGTGCTCTTTGTCCAATACTTGTAATTTTCTCGTTTTTAAGTCGAACAAAAAATGTTGCGCCCGATAACTGTGGCGATAAACACTTTTCTTGTTAACGAGTAATAATAATTTCGATTCGTCGGCATTGAATTCATATTCAGAAACACTAATTTGTTTTCCTTCATACAACAACTCGGAAGCACTTACCAACCTTGTTCCAGCATCAGTTGCATTGTTAATATTGAATTTCAAAATCGATCCGTCCTCACCGAAATTGGTATAATGTTGTCCATCTGCCATTGAAGCGAAACCGTCCACTCCACGGGCGTAGAATTCATATTTTTTCCAAATGCGTTCCACAGAAAGTTGTGAAAAAGCGATAGAACTACCTAAAAGAAAAAAGAAGAAAATTATTGTTTTTATGTTCATAGTTCTTAACAATTTAGTTTAAAAAATTTAAGTTTTAGGTTGCTGATTGTTTTCAAAATTAATAGAACTAATCAATTATCTTCAATTCTCAATCCGCAATTAGTAATCCGCACCACCGAAGGCAGCAGCGAAGCTAAACCTCAATCCGTAATCCGCAATCCTTAACCTATTCCGTTTCTTTTTCTAAAAAAATATACGTCGGAAAGTGATCGCTGTAGCCACCTTGATATTGTCCACCGGCATAGGAACGAAAAGGATATCCTTTGAAGCGGCCGTCGGGCTGTGCAAGGAAGGGTTTATTAAAGACACGTGCTTTAGAAAAATGCCACGAATTTGCGGGAACATTAACAGCATATCCTGGTGATAAAATAATTTGGTCAAATAAATTCCAAACGTCTTGCCATGCTAATGACCCAATTCCTTTATTGTACAAATCATAAAATGGATTGAACATATCTTGTGGTGTTACCTCATTCAAGACACTTTTTGAACGGAGGTTTTTTACGACGCTTTTGTTAACTGGATCGTCGTTTAAATCTCCCATCACAATAACTTTCGCATTCATTCCATCTGCGGTTTGAATGGAGTCCACAATGTGTCTTGCCAACGATGCCGCTGCCATTCGCAAAGGAGCGCTTCTTTTTTCACCTCCCCTTCTAGAAGGCCAGTGACAGATAATAAAATGTACCTTTTCTCCCATTAAGTTTCCGGAGACCAACAATTGATCACGTGTGAAAAAGTCGTCTCTTTCTGGGATTTTAAGCGTGTATGAAGAATAACCTGTTGGTGAAAAGTATTTTGGATTGTACAAAAACGCCACATCAACCCCACGTCGGTCTGGACCATCGTGATGAATAATTTCATAATGTCTTTTCTGGATGCGCTTATTTTTTACAAGGTCTTCTAACACCGAACGATTTTCGATTTCCGCTAATCCCAAACAAGCTATTCCATCAGGAGTCCCGTCAGTTCCCATTTGTTCAATCACCTCTCCTAGGCGATCCATCTTTTCCCAATATTTTGGCGAATTCCAATTATTGCTTCCAAGAGGAGTGAATTCCGTGTCGTTGGTGTTATCTGTATCTAAGGTGTCGTAAAGATTTTCAACGTTGTAAAAACCGATGGCAACTCGATATAATTGTTTTTGACTGAACGTTATTGTACTTGAAATCAAGATTGTGGTACAAAAAAGAATAAATTTCATAAACCGATTTTCTAATTTTTTCGCGACTAAGGTAATTTGAATTTAAGGAGACTTAAAATTATTTATGTGTTAAATTCGAAAAAAACAAAAAAGCGATTTAACGAATATTTACATTTGCGCAAATTATTGCATGACAAAAACACTTGCTTTCCACTTTGGCAATTGGGCTTTCTTGTCCCTATTTCTCTTTATTTCAGTTTCTTATAGCGCTCAAATCGTTCCTGATTCGGTAAAACTTGGCATCGAAGATTCGCTTTCTCAAGAAGGAAAAATTCCTGTATTCAATCAATCTGAAGAAGATGGAGATGATGGAGGTTCGCAAGATATTGCTGGTTTATTGCAGTCTTCGCGTGACGTGTTTACAGCAACCGCAGGATTTACGTTCGGGGTTGCACGCTACCGTATAAGAGGGTTAGATGCGGAAAATACTGCTGTATTGATCAATGGAATTGCAATGAATGATTTGGAATCTGGTCGTGCATCTTGGTCAGGATGGGGAGGTTTGAACGATGTAACTCGCTTCATGGTTAACCAAACAGGTATTGCCGCGTCGAGAGAAATGTTCACAGGAATTGGGGGATATACAAGTATTTCGGCGCGTGCTTCACAATTCAAAAAAAGTACACGATTCTCCTACTCTGCCTCAAATAGAAATTATCGCAACCGAATCATGTTCACCCATTCAACTGGCCTGCTTAAAAATGGTTGGTCGTTTTCTGTTTCTGCATCACGTCGTTGGGCCCAAGAAGGATACATTGATGGAACATTCTTTGATGCTTGGAGTTATTTTGGTGCTGCTGAAAAAAAATTCAATGATAAGCACAGTTTAAGCTTATCTGTTATCGGAACTTCTCAGGTACAGGGAATGGTGGGAATGGTTGTCCAAGAGGCTTATGATTTAGCAGGAAGCAATTATTACAATCCGCTATGGGGATATCAAAATGGTGAAAAACGAAATTCTCGCGTACGAAATGTGCACAAACCAACTGCTTTTTTAACGCATTATTTCAAGGCCAATAAGTCATTAAATCTACGTACGACATTATACATGAGTGGCGGTAGAGGAGGAACAACGCGTTTGAATTGGTACGAAACCAACAATCCTAATCCAAACTATTATAAATACTTGCCTTCTTACCAAGATCCAGGAAGTGACTTGGAGGCTCAAGCGATCAATTCTTGGCAAAACGATGTGAACACACGACAAGTTCGTTGGGATGATTTTTATAACGCTAATCGAATTAATCTTTACACGGTTTCAAATGCAAATGGAATCGCAGGAAACGATATCACTGGAATGCGCTCAAAATACATCATCGAAGAACAACGAAATGACCATATTCAATATGGTGGAAATATCAATTTTGATAAAAAGATAGGTGAGAAAGTTTTCCTGTCAGGAGGTTATAACGTTCACTTTCATAACAGTCATAACTATCGTCAAATTGTTGATTTATTAGGCGGTGAGTTTTGGGTAGATGTAGATCAGTTTGCAGAACAGTTATTTATTGATCCGAACCTGGCACAAAACAATGTCGCGATTCCAAATCACGTTGTGAAGGAGGGTGATATTTATGGATATGACTACAACAACCATGTTCAAAATCAAAACCTTTTCGGTCAAATTGAACAAGACTTAGGTAAGTTTTCCTACTTTGTTGCTGCCAATTTATCGACCTCATCTTACTGGAGAACAGGAAATATGCAAAACGGGCGATTCTTGGATAATTCATTTGGTGATTCTGAGAAAATTAACTTTTTCAACGGCGGAGGAAAATTTGGCATGACCTACAAAATCAATGGACGTCATTATCTAACCGCGAATGGTGCCTATTTTACTCGTGCACCAGAAATGAGAAATTTATATATTTCACCAAGAACTAGAAACGATGTTGTTTCCAATGTTGCTAACGAGGTGGTACGCTCAGGTGATTTGAGTTATTTCATCCGTCATCCTTTTGTTAAAATGAGAATTACGGGTTATTATTCTGAGGTATTGAATCAAACGCAGATGCGTATTTTTTACCACGATGAATACAATAGTTTTGTCAATTATTTAATGACCGGTGTAAATAATCTTTATACTGGAGTTGAATTCGGTGCAGAATTTAAATTGTCCTCAACTTTACAAGCAACTGCGGTGTTTGGAAATGGTCAAGCAATTTATAATTCTCGTCCTCTGGCAACAATCTCAGTGGACAATACTTCTGAGTTAGTGGCAGAAAATAGAACGGTTTACTTGAAAAACTATAAAGTTGGAGGAACGCCGCAAACGGTTGGTTCTATCGGATTAAAGTATTCGTCGCCTAAATTTTGGTTTATTGGTGTGAATGCAAATTATTTTGGAAATATTTACCTCGACCCAAATCCGGATAGAAGAACGGCAGAAGCAGTGAACGGAATTGTTGTTACTGACCCGCAATGGAATGAAATTTTAGATCAAACTAAATTGCCAAATGGTTTCACAATTGATGCGTATGCCGGTAAATCTTATCGAACTAAAAAAGGTCATTTTTTAAATATAAATTTCTCCGCAAGCAACATTCTGAATAATAAAAAGTTCATAGTCGGAGGGTTTGAGCAACTTCGCTATTTACCGAATAATATCTCCAAGTTTCCGCCACAGTATTCGTACATGTTCGGATTCAATTTCTTCGCTCAAGTAAGTTACAGTTTTTAATTCAAGATTATGTTAAAACGATTCCTAGTTCCAGTTTTGTCAATTGCTTTTTTAGCGGCTGTCGAAACTTCATGTGTAAAACGCAAGTTTGACGAACCTCCTGTAAATGAAATTCCTGTTGGGAATGTGAAAACGATCGCTCAAATGAAAGATACCTTTACGAGCAATCCCATCAAATTTACATCTGACATATCTGTCTATGGTGTAGTTACAATGGATGATCGCGATGGTAATATTTACAAAAATGCCTACATCCAAGACGGAACAGGTGGAATTGTGATTCGTACACTCTCCTCAGGAGGGCTTTATGAAGGGGATTCCGTTCGTTTGTATTTAAAAGGTACGGTTCTTTCAATGTATGGTGGAGTATTGCAATTGGACTCAGTAAACGTTGAGAAAAATATCATCAAACAGGCGACAAAGAAAACAGTTACTCCTGAAGTGGTGACAATAAGCCAACTGAATAACTCGTCAAACTATAATTCCAAATTGATCAAGTTAGAGAATGTCGAATTTGTAGCATCAGATTTAAATAAGACATGGGCAGATGCAGTAGGATTATCATCTGCGAATAGAACCTTGACAGATTGCGATGGAAATACAATTATTGTACGTTCAAGTGGATATGCAAAATATGCAGGAAATGTGCTTCCCTCAGGAAATGGCTCTATCGTAGCGATTGCAAGTGAATACAACGGAACGAAACAACTTTATTTGCGCGAGTATTCAGAAGTTAACATGACTGGAACGCGTTGCACGGGAGTTGCAACATTGTGTGATCCTGTTGCATCGGTGAGTGAGAATTTCACTACTGCTTCGAATAATGTTGACTTACAATTGTCATGTTGGGCAAATATCGCATCGATTGGTTCTCGTTTGTGGAGAGGACGTTCAGGAACGGATGCCAATGGTACGCACATTCAAGCAACTGCTTTTGGATCAAGTGAACAAAGTAAAACGTTTTTAATTTCTCCTGTGATAGCTGCAACAGGAACAAACAGTCTTTCTTTTGACTCGCAAGTTTCTTTCTATACCCATGAAGCGATGACTGTCTATATTTCTATGAATTATGATGGAACAAATTTAACAACTGCAACTTGGATTCCTGTCTCTGCAACAATTGCGGGTTCAAGTTCAGGAAGTAGTTGGGTGAACAGTGGCGTACTACCCTTGTTCGGATACATGCCTCAGGGTTATACGGGATCATTTGTGATTGCATTCGTTTATGAAGGCAATGGAGCAACAGGTCAAACCACCTCATTCCGTCTCGATAATATAAATATTAACTAACTCTTTAAAACAAATACAATGAAAAAAGCGCTACTCGCTCTGTTTTTAGCACCTGCGGCATTTTTGAATGCGCAAGTATTTACGTCCGATTTCGAAACTTGGACGTCAGGAGTTCCAAATGGCTGGTCAGGAACAGGAACTAACATTGGTGCTGCCAATATTATTCAATCCACCGACGCAAATGGAGGTTCTTCTTCTGTGAATTTGGTGAACAATACCACTTCTCACAAACGTTTCTCTACAACTGCTCAAACGGTTACATCTGCTACCACTTATGACATCACTTTTTGGGCGAAAGGTGATGGACAAATTAGAACTGGTATTTTGGTGAACGGGAATTATACATACAATTCGTACATCACTTTAACCTCAACTTGGACAGAATATACGCAAAGTGTTGTAGCTTCGGCTGCTTCTTCCACTGCTGAATTTATTTTGTCTGTTAACAATACTGTTGCACCAAATAATATCCTAGTGGACGATGTAACAATCACCGAGGGAAGTAGCTCAGCAGTTACCATCTATGACATCCAATATTCAACAGCAGCCACTGGAGAATCACCGTTATTAGGACAAATTGTTACTGTTACTGGTGTTGTAACTGGAACTTACGTTTCTGGTACAAATTACGGTTATTTCTTGCAAAATGGAAATGGTGCTTGGAACGGAATTCACGTTTTCCAAGGGACAAACAGTACCTTACCAACAATGGGATCTGAGGTTTCCGTTACTGGTACAGTTGCTGAGTATTTTACTTTAACACAAATCACTAATCCTGTAACAACTGTAATTTCAGCTACTGGAACGATGCCAACGCCTGTGGATATCTCTTCTTTGGATTTGAGTAATCAAGAAAAATATGAAGGAGTGCTTGTTCGTGTTGTTGATGCCACATGTACCAATGCTAATTCTGGTTTCGGAATGTGGGAAATCAATGATGGAACTGGTCCTGCGAAAGTGCATAATTTGATGTACACATTTACTCCAACAGCGAGTGCAGTTTATACAATTACTGGAGTGGTGAACTATGCTTTTGATGAATTTAGAATTTGTTATAGAAATCAAAATGACATCGTATCTTCTTCCGCTGTTACCGTAACACCAATTTATGACATTCAATATACGACAGCAGCAAATGGAAATTCTCCTCTATTGAACTCAAATGTAACGACAACAGGAATTGTAACGGGTGTACGTCCGGGACAAGGTTATTTTATTCAGTCAGCTCAAGGTCCTTGGAATGGAATTTTCGTTTACAATACAACATCTCAGCCTGCTATGGGAGATTCAGTTGTAGTTAAAGGTAAAGTTGTAGAGAATTTTTCTGATACAGAAATCAGTAACATTACAGAAACAAACATCATCGCGTCTGGAAAACCACTTCCAGGATTTGCTTTGGTTACCTCAGCACAGGTAAATACAGAAGCGTATGAAGGTGTTTTAGTTCGTGTTGAAAATGCACAATGTACGAATGCAGCTGCAGGTTTTGGAATGTTTGAAATCAATGACGGCTCAGGACCATGTAAAAATGACGACGACATTTATGCTTACGTTCCAACGAATGGTGTTTATTACAATGTTTCAGGTCCTGTTTATTACAGCTATTCTGAATTCAAAATTTTACCTCGTTTCGCTGCGGACGTAACCATCGTTG
The DNA here is from genome assembly GCA_039795265.1 of Bacteroidota bacterium. Taxonomy (GTDB): domain Bacteria; phylum Bacteroidota; class Bacteroidia; order Flavobacteriales_D; family Crocinitomicaceae; genus UBA952. Next base: position 28,408 of record JBDKEM010000020.1, read on the forward strand.
GTGGAATTGACGAGAAATATTTTAATGTTATCTCAGCTTTTCCTAACCCTTCAATGGATGTTGTTACTGTAAATGCTCCTTTCGAGATCAATACAGTAAAAATGTTTGATGCTTCTGGTGTTGAGGTATTGAATGGAACCACAAGTACTTTGAATGTTTCTACCTTGAAATCAGGAATTTATTTCTTGCAAGTAAATGGATTGTACACTGAAAAAGTACAAGTTCAACACTAAATAAACTTTCGAGCAGAATAGCTCATTTTATTAAAGCACGTGCATTGATTTGTACGTGCTTTTTTTTGTTGGAAGGAATTAATCCTTATTTTTCATAACTTCTATCAATAATATTAGTTAACATTTATAGGCTTTTTTAAACGAATTATTCCTAGCAAACTCTTTTTTAAATGCTTAAATTTGGCGCTTCGTAAAAAAATATAAATGTTAGGCGATTTACTAAAAAAACTATTTGGCGACAAAACAACTAAAGATAAAAAAATCTATTGGCCATTCGTAGAAGCAACTAAAATTGAATATGAAAAAGTTCGATTACTTTCCGACGACGAACTTCGTGCAAAAACGCGTGCTTTCCAAGCGAAAATCAGACAGGATAAGCAATCGTTAGAAGATGAATTAGCTGCATTAAAACAAAAAGCTGAATCCTTTTCTACTTCGATAGATGAAAAACAGGACTTGTTTGATAAAATAGACAAGCTTGAGAAATCAATCGATGAACAAATTGAAGTTTCATTGGAAGCAATTTTGCCTGAAGCGTTTGCGGTGGTTAAAGAAACAGCAAATCGTTGGGCAACAAACGGCAGATTAGTGGTCACCGCCGAGGATTTTGATCGCGATTTATCCGTTAAAAAGGACGGTATTACCATCGAAGACGATAAAGCAATTTGGCACAACGAGTGGAGTGCTGCTGGCGCGAAAATTTCCTGGAACATGGTGCACTATGATGTTCAAATCATGGGCGGAACGGTTCTTCACAAAGGAAATATTTCTGAAATGCAAACAGGGGAAGGTAAAACGTTGGTAGCAACTTTGCCGGTTTATCTGAATGCGCTTGCTGGTAAAGGTGTTCACGTTGTAACTGTTAATGATTACTTGGCGAAACGTGACTCCGAATGGATGGGGCCATTGTATCAATTTCATGGTTTAACGGTGGATTGTATCGATAAACATCGTCCGAATTCACCTGAAAGACGTTCAGCTTATATGGCGGATATTACTTTCGGAACAAATAACGAATTTGGTTTCGACTACCTTCGCGATAACATGGCTGGACACGTGGACGATTTAGTTCAACGTAAACACCATTTTGCAATTGTCGATGAGGTCGATTCTGTTTTGATTGACGATGCTCGAACTCCTTTAATCATTTCAGGACCGACACCAAAAGGAGACCAACATGAATTTTATGAATTAAAACCACGTGTAGAGCGAGTGGTTGATGCACAAAAACAATTCGTTCAACAATGTTTGATTGATGCGAAAAAGATGTTGGATGTTATCAATAATCCAATCGACGATAAAAACGAAATGAAACGTCTTTTGGACGAAGGTGGAATCGCCTTACTTCGCGCTCATCGAGGATTACCGAAAAACAAAGCCTTAATTAAGTTTCTTTCCGAGCCAGGAATCCGTGTGCATTTGCAGAAAACGGAAAACTTGTACATGGCGGAACAAGGAAAACACATGAAAAAAATCGATGCGGAATTATTTTTCGTAATCGATGAAAAAAACAATACAATTGAATTAACTGACAAGGGAATTGATTTGATTTCTGGAAAAGAAGATCGAAATTTCTTTGTGATGCCAGATATAGGTTCTGAAATTGCTCGTCTTCAAAAAGAGAACTTAGAGAAAAGTGAATTTTTGGAGAAAAAGGATGTTTTAGTTCGCGAATATTCTATCAAATCGGAACGCATCCATTCTGTTTCTCAACTATTGAAAGCCTACACTTTATTTGAGAAAGAAAACGAATATGTCATCTTAGATGGTAAAGTGAAAATCGTGGATGAGTCAACGGGTCGTATTTTGGAAGGACGTCGTTATTCAGACGGTTTACACCAAGCGATTGAAGCGAAGGAAAACGTGGATGTTGAAGCAGCAACTCAAACTTACGCTACGGTTACTCTACAAAACTATTTCCGGATGTACCACAAATTGGCGGGTATGACAGGAACCGCAGAAACGGAGGCACAAGAATTCTGGGACATTTACAAACTGGATGTTGTGGTAATTCCAACAAACCGTGCGGTAATCCGTAAGGATTTAGACGATTATGTTTACAAAACTGCTCGCGAAAAATACAATGCCGTTATTGAAGAGGTACAGAGTTTAGTAAATCAAGGGCGTCCAGTATTGGTGGGTACTACGACTGTTGAAATTTCTGAGTTATTGAGTCGAATGTTGCAAATGAAAAACATTCCGCATCAAGTATTGAACGCGAAATATCACCAAAAAGAAGCTGAAATTGTTGCTAATGCGGGATTACCGGGTGCAGTAACGATAGCCACAAACATGGCAGGTCGTGGAACGGATATTAAATTAGGAGCAGGAGTTCGAGAGGCCGGTGGTTTAGCAATTATCGGTACAGAACGTCATGATTCTCGCCGCGTTGACCGTCAGTTAAGAGGTCGTTCAGGTCGTCAAGGAGATCCAGGTTCATCACGCTTCTATGTTTCATTGGAAGACGATTTGATGCGTAAGTTTGGTTCTGAGCGCATCGCCAAATTGATGGATCGAATGGGCTTGAAAGAGGGGGAGGTAATTTCCCATTCTATGGTTTCAAAATCTATTGAGCGCGCGCAGAAAAAAGTAGAAGAAAACAACTTTGGAATTCGTAAACGTTTGTTAGAATACGACGACGTGATGAATGCTCAAAGAAAGGCTATATACAAAATGCGCCGCAATGCTTTGTATGGAGATCGTTTAGATATTGATGTGGACAACATGTTGTACGATGTGTGCGATCAAACAGTTAAGCAATATAGTGGACTTCCTTTTAATGAATTCGAATTGGAGTTAATCCGTGTTGTTGGAATTGATTCACCTGTTTCAGCTGAGGAGTTTGAAGGAATGCAGCAGCAAGAATTGATAGAACGTGTTTATACAGCAATGCGTGCACAATACGATCGTAAATCAGAGAAAATTGTTCAGAAAACGCTGCCGCAAATTAAGCACGTGTATGAAACAATGAGTGATCGTTTCAAGAATATTGTTTTCCCGTTGACAGATGGTCGTCATGAGTTGGAACTGGTGGTAAATTTGAAAGATGCAACCGAATCGGAAGGAAAAGGAATCATCAAAACTTTCGAGAAAAATGTGATTCTTGCAAAAATTGACGACGAATGGAAAGAACATCTTCGTGAAATGGACGATTTGCGCTCGGCAGTAAACAATGCTACTTACGAACAAAAAGATCCTTTGGTGATTTATAAATTGGAGTCGTATGAATTGTTCCGTTCGATGTTAGCACGATTAAATGAAGGTGCAACTGAATTTTTAATGAATTTAGATTTACCATTCGAGCCTGAGTACCATAACACGAACAAAGAAGTTACGCAAAATAATTATGAAAAAGCGCAAACGAATACCTCTAACGTAAGTTCAACCACGCCTCCACAATTCGATCGGTCTGGTTATCAGCAAGCTATCGCGAATTCTTTTCCTCAAGAAGAAAAACAACAACCGGTTGTAGCTGATCCTAAGATTGGTAGAAATGACCCATGCCCTTGTGGAAGTGGTAAAAAATACAAGCAGTGTCACGGTAAATGAATCCTGTAGAAAGTGTTGAACGTATTGCCGTCGTCGGGACAGGAAAAGTAGCCGAAACATTTTTACGCTTATTTCACCAAGCTGGAATTGCTATTACAGGAATTTATGCAAGAAATGAAAAAAGGGGAGAGGAGTTGGCAAAAAGGTTCAATACTTCATTTTATAAACAGTTAAATACAGTCGATGCTGATTTGATTTTTATTGCAGTGGCTGACGATTCAGTGGAAAATGTGGTGTCTCAGTTATCAAAAAATCATCTTTTTGTTCATACCTCTGGAAGTGTTCCCTTGAGGGAGTCGTGGCAAGATAATGGTGCAGTTTTTTATCCGCTTCAATCGTTCACAGAAAGTCGTGAATTATCCCCTTCAGCGATTCCTATTTTGTTAGAGGTTGAAAACCAAAAATTCAAGCTGGCATTAGAAAAACTCTGTGCTCGTATGGATTTGAAGTTCGCTTTTTACAATTCGGAAGAGCGCAAAAAGATTCATTTATCCGCCGTTTTTCTGAATAATTTCGTAAATCACTTGGTGTATAAGTCGGAGGAAATCGCCGTTCTGAACAAGATTGATTTTTCCTTGTTACGGCCTTTAATGGAAGAGACATTTTCAAAATTGAAAGAGCTTACTGCCTTTGATGCGCAAACAGGACCTGCGCGACGAGGGGATAAAAACACTATTCAAAACCACTTGACGCAATTGAATGGAATCAATCATGAATTGTACGATCTGCTCTCCCAAAGTATTTTAAAAACTTACAAGAATGATTAGCTACAAAGAAAAATTGAATCCGATTAAAGCCTTCATTTTCGATGTTGATGGTGTGTTGACGGATGGAAAGGTATATTTACTGAAAGATGAATTGGTTCGCGCCTTGAATTCTAAAGACGGTTATGCGATTCAATACGCTGCGAAAATGGGATATAAACTATTCGCAATTACGGGAGGAAATTCACAAGAAGTAAAAGAACGTTTATTGGGTTTGGGAATGACGGAGGTACATTGCGGAATTGGGCATAAACTGAGTTGCTACCAATCCATTAAAGAACGTTTTGAGCTATCGGATGAAAGTGTTTTATACATGGGCGACGATTTGCCTGATATTCCAGTTTTGAATTTGGTAGGTGTTGCTACATGTCCGCAAGATGCTGTAACCGACGTAAAAGCAATCGTAGATTATCAATCCCCGCGTGATGGTGGAAAAGCCTGTGTTCGTGATGTCATTGAACAAACCCTTCGCGTCCAGGGAAAATGGATGAGCGACTTGGCATTTGAGTGGTGATTTTTATTAACACCGATAATTCCTAAAAAAACCGAATTTGTAGGTTTAAATTGAAATATAGTTCTCCATCTTTTTCATAGATCTTTCCAAAGTCATGTCTAGAACTGCTTGCTGTTTCCAGTTTGGTGTTGGAAAATAAATAATTTTCAAATTCATTACGATTGTAAATATGATAACACAAAATGTCGCCATTTTCTTTAACAACTAGATAACCCCCAGTTGCATCAAGTACCCCTTTCCAAACCTTTGAAGGCATCATCCCTAAAGCAATGTCGGTTAAAAAGCGTTTTATTTTGTAGGAATAAAAAGGATGACTATTTTCCATATTATAATCTATTGGGTTTTTAAAAGAAATAATGTCAACTAAATCAGTGGTTTTCGATTTATTTGATGTGAAGAATTGGAAAATAATTTCTGAAAGAATTTTTGGCAATGAGCTGTCAATTAAAATCAAATTATTTTGAAAAATTGAACATTCAAGATTTCTAAAACTAAATATTCCTCCAAGATTTTCAATTTTTTCTATTCGATCTTTTATTTTACTTCTTGTTTCAATTTTATTAATCTCATTGATTTCGACTTCCGTCAGAATCAGGTTATTAATACTGAAAATAAAATTCGTTGTTTTACCTGCATTTAATAAAGTCGATGCTCCACCCAATTGTGATTTAATGCTAAAGCCAAGTTCAGGGTTAGTTCCTGTCCGTTGATCATGAATTACAATTCTAATATCACTTTTAACAGTGGATTTGGCTTTAATCGTTTTGCTATTAAACGAATTCATAAACTCTTCAATTTCTGGAATTGAAAATGTTGCATTGGTTCTTTCCTTAAGTTTAAGAAAAAGATAACGCGCTTGATTTTGAAACTCAGCAATTGATATTTTAAACTCATTTTGGTTGTTTTTAACAACCACTAAATCTTTGTCGTATGTATATTCAAAACTTCCTTCCGTTTAATCACGTAAGATTCTAATAATTGGGAAAATTAGATTTTCAATTTTATTTAAATCACTATTCCCACCATAAAGATGTTTGTCGGCGATTACTTTCAGAAGTGTGTAAATTTCACTCCATTCTCCTTTATTACCTATTATCATTTATTGATAATTCCAATTAATTTTAATATTTCTTCAGCCGTTGCTTGTATAGCTGGCACTGCAACAGAGTTACCAAATTGTCTGTATGCTGAGGCATCTGCAACAGGAATTAAGAATTCATCAGGGAAGCCTTGCAATCTTGCCCATTCTCTTGGTGTCATTTTTCTAATTCCATCACGATTTACTTCTCCTTTTATATTAGTCGTCGGAGTGAAATCTGTTATTCTATTATCTAATACTAAATTTCTCTCTCTCCATTCCGCCAACAACTATTGCGTAGCTTATTCTGTTATCGGGAATTATTGCGTAACCAAAACAGTTTCCTTTTCCCTCGTGTCTAGCTTTATGATTTTTCAAAGTTTGAACATATTGAGTTGAAAGAAAGTATTTTGGGCGTGCCTTTTTGTGCTATTACGATTTGGCTGAAAAACACATTTTGTAAATGGCACAAAAAGTCGGGCTATCCGCTACAAGTCCTTGCTCGTTCCTCGCTGTGGGCTTTTCGCTACTATCCCTCACGCACAAGGAACGTTATTTCTTGAAGAGATTGTTGTAATGCCAATCTAAAAATTCTTTAGAAGGAAGAAATCTGTCAGGCAAAATGATAGATTGATTTTCGTATTTTAAAAAGAAATCAGGAACAGCTTCGTCTTTTTTGAAATCATCAAAATATTTCGAAATTTTTATTTTATAATCAGGTGTTATGGAAATAAATCCTTTATCAAAAGCTTTGTCGTGAATAGAATTTAAACATAAGCCATTATGGGGATTTAAGCGATTGTTTTCATCCTTTTTCCAAGGAATAATATGACTAGCTACTAAAAAATCAGTAATTGATAATCCTGTGATACAACATTTTACATTGTACGATGAAAGTATGGTAGAACGGAAAAAGTTTTGATTTACTCTCTGTTTGATTATGGTTTCTCTTTCTGATCCAAGTGGAAATTCGAGAACTTCATCACCAATAATTTCTTCAACTTTTTTATTTTGAAATTTAGCAATTAATAACTCACTTTCATAGGCTAATTTTTCCCAATTTCCATTAAATTCATTCCAAACAATTTCATCAAGTTTACTTCCATTTCCTAATCCTACAATTCCTTTTTTTTTTAATTCTGGATCAAGTCTACCAAAGTTTCCAACTTTCATATTCAAAGCGGATGGACTTCTACCTATTATATTGGCATATTTAATAATTGTAGGATTTGTTTTGCTACTGCTTTTGAAAGGGATTTTACAATAAACATTAAAAGCAACAATCGTTTCTTCTTTTGTCCAATTATTACTTTTCGCCATCATTTCTATCAATTACTTCAAGATTATCAACACAATAATCCGCTAAAATTTCATTCAATAAACCCTTAGAAAAATCGGAACTTCCTAATAAAATTGTTCTGAAGATTTCAACTCTGTCATCTGGAGTTAATTCGTTTAATTTTTCTGTATCACGAAAGAATTTCATAAAATCCTCTCCTGAAATTTGTTTATAATTTGCCATTTATGCGACTTTTTGCGTTAGGTATTGTAGTGGATTCAAATCCACCCCTTTTTCCAGCAATCGAAAACGCTTGGCACGGAAAACCAGCACAAAGCAAATCGAATCCATCAGGGATAAATTTTTTAGTATCCTCCTTGGTAATGTCACCAAAAGGAGTTTCACCAAAGTTTGCTTTATAAGTTCGTTTTGCGTCTTTGTCCCATTCACTTGTAAAAACACATTTCCCTCCTAGATTTTGAAGTGCCAATCTAAATCCACCTATACCTGCAAATAAGTCAATAAATTTGAATTTCGGGGATTCTGATGGCGGGAATGGAACTTGAAATGTCTCAAAAATCCCGTATTGCAATGCTTCCTCAGCAACCAATGATGTTATTTCTTCTTCTGGGAATTTATATTCCAAAATTTCTTTGGTAATTGCAATTGCGTCTTGTTTGTAAAACTGTGAAACACCATTTTTCAAATTATGTAAGTAGTGGGTTATTATTGCTTCCTGGTTCTTCGTTGAGTTTTCGGTTTTTAATTTTATGTCTTTTTTTTTAACTATTTCAAGTGATATTTTTTCTTTACCCTTCATTTTCATTTTATAAAAATAAGAATGTTATTTGATTTTTTTTATCATTTTTTTGTTTGTGAAAAATCACACTTTATTTAAAATTTGAATTTTCAATGATTTTATCTTTTCCTCCTCTCCGCCAACCATTTAGGTATTTGCTTTTCCATTTTCGGTTTTTCTTCACCTAAAAGTTTTTCAATTAAATCTGGACGTTTTGCTTTGTTCAATCGTTGACGAATCCACGCTTGGTTTTCGCGTTTATACCAGAAAAAGAAACGATTTTGATTCAATTTTTCTTCTTTGGTTTTTACCGTTTTAACAGGTTTTAAAGTGTAAGGATGAACGCCAGTATAATATATCACCTCTGCAACGGTCATTGGCGTAGGCGTGAAATCTTGCACTTGTTCCAATTGAAAACCCATATCTTTTGTTTCTGCAGCCAAATTTGCCATGTCTTCCTCCTCACAACCTGGATGAGAAGATATAAAGTAAGGAATCAATTGTTGTTTCAACCCATGTTTTTCAGAGATTCTATCGTATTTCTCTTTGAACTTATGGAAATATTTAAACGACGGCTTGCGCATCACACGTAAGGTTGCATCTGAGGTATGTTCCGGTGCCACTTTCAATCTCCCGCTGACGTGTCGTGTAATGACTTGCTCAATGTATTCGTCGTGGTTGCCGTCTTCGTTGTTTTTATTGAAGTCATCTACCAATAAATCGTAGCGAATTCCAGAACCAACAAACGCTTTTTTCACTTTCGGATTGGCGTCTACTTTGCGATATAATTCTGTCAAAGGTTTGTGAGACGTATCTAAATTGCTACAAATCACAGGATGAATACAGCTTGGAGAAGTACAACGCGCACAAATCGCTTCGTCTTTCCCTTTCATCTTATACATATTCGCTGAAGGACCACCTAGATCAGAAATGTAACCTCTAAATTCAGGGTGATTTACCACTTGTTCTACTTCTGCTAAAATCGATTTTTCACTTCTTGAAGCAATAAATTTCCCTTGATGCGCGGAAATCGTGCAAAAACTACAACCACCAAAACAACCACGGTGCATGTTGATGGAAAACTTGATCATATCATACGCTGGAATGGCACCTCGTTTTTTGTATTTTGGATGTGGCAAACGAGTGTAAGGCAAATCAAACGACTTGTCCACCTCATTTTCCGTCATCGTTTTGTAGGGCGGATTGATTACCAACGTTTCATTACCAACATGTTGAATAATGCGGTTCGCTTCCCATTTATTGGATTCCACTTCAACAATTTTGAAGTTGGCAGCGTATTTAATTTTATCTTGTAAACAGTCTTCGTGACTAGCTAATTCAACTGTTTCCCAGTTTTTGTTTTTGGGTAAGTCTAATTCTTTTTCTTGCAAAAAAGCAACTTGTTTTAAGGTTTTAGCTTGATTAAACGGAACACCTTTTTTCAATAAGCGCAACAACTCGCGTAAGGGTTGTTCGCCCATTCCATACACCAATAAATCAGCTTTTGAATCTACTAAAATAGATGGCATCAATTGGTCTTTCCAGTAATCGTAATGCGTTACACGACGCAAAGAAGCTTCAATTCCGCCCAAAAGTACAGGCACATCTGGAAATAAATCTTTTAGAATGTTACTGTAAACAATCGATGCATAATCGGGACGAAAACCTGCTTCTCCTCCTGGCGTGTAGGCATCTGTGGAGCGCAAACGCTTATTTGCTGTGTAATGATTCACCATCGAATCCATACAACCAGCAGTTACGCCAAAAAACAAACGTGGTTTTCCCAATTTTTTGAAATCGCGCAAATCGTCTTTCCAGTTAGGTTGCGCCACAATTCCGATTCGTAAACCTTCGTCTTCAATGATGCGACCAATAACAGCCGTTCCGAATGCAGGATGATCTACGTAGGCGTCACCAGAGATTAATATCACATCAAATTCTTCCCAGCCACGCTTTTGTGCCTCTTTCAAGGACATAGGTAGCCAGTCGGATAATGGTCGTTCGTTTTTCATGGTGCAAAATTACGGCTAAACCCCGTTACCGAATCAGAATTTAAATGAATACGCGTCTATAAAATTCTTATATTCGTTTAATAAATGATAAACAAATGAAACTCGGTGCATTTTCAATCAGTTTGGCAGTGAAAGATATTCATGCCTCCAAAGCTTTTTATGAGAAATTAGGTTTTCAATATAAAGGCGGAAATATTGACCACAATTGGGTGGTTCTCAAAAATGAAAATGCCGTTATTGGTCTTTTTCAAGGAATGTTTGAAGGTAACATTATCACTTTCAATCCAGGTTGGGATGGAAATGCACAAAATCTAGAAGAATTCGATGATGTTCGTTTGATTCAAGAAACATTGAAAAATGCTGGAATTGAGCTGACTCGAGAAGCAGATACAACTACTGAAGGTCCCGAATGTATCACCTTGACTGATCCAGATGGAAATAATATTTTAATCGACCAACACCGCTAAACGTGTCTTCAATAGCTGAATACAACGAAGGATTTTCTGTAAAAGAAGCCGAAATTTGTGCTAAATTGTACCTACTTATTTCTGAAAATTTGACTGGTTCAACTTCAAAAATTTGGCATGCGCACCCGGTATGGTTCATTCACGAAAATCCTATTGTTGGATACAGCAAGCAAAAAAAAGGAATTCGTCTTATGTTTTGGAGTGGAGCAGATTTTGACGAATCGGATTTGAATGTTCGTGGTGAAAAATTCAAAGATGCCTCAATATTTTACAATGAAGTGTCAGAAATTAACGCTGAAGATATGCTTCGTTGGCTCAAAAAATCAAAGGAAATTCAGTGGGATTACAAGAATATCGTTAAGCGAAAAGGTCGTTTGGAACGAATTGAAATCCGTCATGAAAGTGAATGAAAATAACGACTATGAAATCGTTAGTACAAGAATTTTGACCGACGAACAAAACGCACAAATCGATGCACTTTGGAATGAAGAATATCCTCTCAAACTTCAAAATCGATTCGGTCTATTGTTGTTGGATGTCAAAAATTATGACCATTATTGGATTGAAAAAGAAGGACGAATCCTTGCATGGGCGGTGAGTTTTGAAAAGGAGGAAGAAATACGGTTTTCAATTATTGTTTCCTCTAAATATAAAGGGTTAGGATTGGGGTCAAAACTACTTCGACGACTTTTAGAGGAACACCAGCAAATTTATGGTTGGGTCATTGATCATGACTCCGATTTAAAAAAAAATGGAACGAATTACAAATCTCCTTTGTCTTTTTATTTGAAAAATGGATTTGAAGTGCTTTCTGACCAACGCATTGATACGGAAATGATTCGTGCGGTGAAGGTTAGAGGTGTATTATAGTGGAACTCCATTGTTAGTGACTACCTTTGCAAAATGACAGCTCAACAGCAAAAAATCAATACTGTTCTCAATTCAATCGGTTTTTCCGCCTTAAATGCACTTCAAAAGGAAACGCTGAAGAAGTGTGAAACCGAACGTAATATTTTACTTCTTTCGCAAACTGGTTCAGGGAAAACCTTCGCTTTTTTATTGCCACTTTTTCTGAAGCTGAATCCAGAGGTGAAGCACATTCAAGCCGTAATTTTAGCGCCTTCTCGTGAATTAGCACTTCAAATTGAAAGTGTATTTCGGGCGATGAAGACCAATTTGAAAGTGTTAACTTGTTATGGAGGACATTCGATGTCGGTCGAAAAGAAAAGTTTAATTGAAGCGCCAGCAGTTTTGATAGGTACACCAGGAAGAATTTGTGACCACATTTCAAGAAATACAATGGATTTAAGTCATGTGACACAATTCATAGTAGATGAGTATGACAAATGTTTGGAATTTGGTTTTGAAGATCAAATTCGGTTTATTTATCAGGAATTGAATGAATTGGAATTTACGACATTGGTTTCAGCCACCGAACATAAAGACTTTCCCGATTATTTGGCGTTTCGAAATCCGTGTGTAATTAATCATCTCGCCAATTCAGAAGACCCGGACATTACCTTTTGGAACTTCACAGTGCGCAACAACAATAAATTCGAGCGATTATTCGATTTGCTTTGTTCGTTCCAAGGAGAGTTGACGATTGTGTTTTGTAATTTTCGAGAAGCCACGGAATCGGTTCGTAGTTACCTCGCCGACAACGGTTACGATGCTATAATTTACCACGGTGGAATGGAACAAGATGAACGTGAGCGTGCTTTAATTCAATTCCGAAATGGGACTTACCACACTTTGATTTGTACCGATTTGGGTTCACGTGGATTGGATATTCCAGAAATTCAACATGTTGTTCATTTTCAATTTCCGCAAAGCGAAGAAGCATTTATTCACCGCAATGGTAGGACTGCACGAATGAAAGCCAACGGTTCGTCCTACCTTCTTCTTAACCGGGATGAACGCATTCCCGATTACGTTCAGGTTGTCCGAGAAGAGTTTAAATTGCCGTCAAGAAAGATTGCTCCCGTTGAAAGTCCGTGGGTTACGTTGTATTTCAGCGGAGGAAAAAAAGACAAAATCAATAAAATCGACATCGTTGGATTTCTTGGACAAAAAGGCCACCTAACGAAAGAGGAAATTGGACTTATTACGGTGCTTGATTTCGCGTCCTATGTATCCGTCAAAAGGGATAAAGTGAAGCAACTTCTTTCGCAAATTTCTGGTGAAAAGGTGAAAGGTAAAAAGTTGAAAATAGAGATTTCCAAGTAATTGCAAAATTGCCTTAGTTTCTTATTTAGCTTGTTGAATGTTAATCTAAAATTATCGAACTAAGGTAATATTTCCATGATAGGTTTCCTTTCTTCCACTGAGAAAGGTGACTTCTATTCGGTAAAAATAAACGCCTTCGCTCACGGTTTTGTCGTTTGTTAATCCGTCCCAAACGTTAGTTATTGAGTCTAAGGTTTTCATCGTGTTTCCCCAACGATTAATGATTACACCCGTCATTTCTTGCACGCAAGTTCCTGACACAAACCAAACAGGATTAGTAAGATCATCGTTAGGTGAAAACACATTTGGAATGAGTATCGTTTCGCCTGTATTATCTGGAACAATCGAAAAATTAGTATTGTAAACACATGCATTGGCATCTGAAACGAGCAATTGATAATTTCCGATTGGTAACTCAGAAACGGAATTCGTTGGGAAAGGATTGGAACCGTTCAAGGCAAACGAATAAGGCGCCACTCCCCCTTGAACTTGAAAAGAAGCGCTTCCTTCCAATGCTCCACAAATTGGATTCAAAACTGAAACAACTACGTTACTCGGTCCAGCAGGTGCTCCGCCAATGGTAAATGTTTCGGCATACAAACAACCATTGGCATCCTTCACAGAAAGTAAAAATGTGCCTGCACCTAAATTGCTAAAATTGTTGCCTAAGTCATACGGCGCTCCGTCCAAACTGTAAGTATATGGCGCTGTTCCACCCAAAACTGAATTGATGAACAATTGTCCGTTCGAAGTGCCGCAAGTACCATCAACCACTTGTGCGGAAATCGAGGTTGGTCCTGAGATAGCAACAATATTTATTGAAGTCGTAAATAGACATCCAAAATTGTCTTTTACAATGAGTGAATACGTTCCAGTTGATAAGTTTGTGTAGGATGATGTCGTTGAAAATCCAGCCCCATTGAAACTGTAAGTGAAAGGTGTTGAACCTCCAGAAACATTTCCAAGAATAGCACTTCCGTTGGCTTGATTACAAAAGTCAGGTGTGGTAGAAAAAGCTATAGCAGAAGGTCCTGCGACTTCGGGTACAAGCAGGACAGTATCATACACACATCCCGCATTATCCTGAACCGAAATGGTGTAATTCCCTCCAATTAAATTGGAAAATTGAGAACTGCTTTGTAAAGCCGAACCATTGATGGAATATTGGTAAGGTGTTGTTCCTCCGAAAACGGTTGTAATCGTTATAGAACCATCATTTCCTCCACAATGTGCATCATCAACTACTGTAGAAAGACTGGTTGGACCTTGTCCATTGGTACTCACGACCGCTTGAGTTGAGAAAACGCATCCATTAACATCTTTCACTAAAAGCGAATAGGTATTGGCACCTAGATTGGTAAAAGTAGTAGCTGTTCCATAACCCAAGTTGTTGAAATTGAATTGATAAGGAGCAGTCCCTCCTGTGACATTCCCCAAGATTAGCTGACCATTTTGTGCCGAACAATTGGCTGGCTGCGACGTAATGGCGATTGCCGTTGGACCCGATACATCTGAAATGGTAATGGTACTTGAATAAAGGCAATTATTTGCGTCCTGCACCGCGATTGGATACGTTCCAGGACTTAAATTGGAATAGAACGTCGTCGAACCAAAACCTAAATTATTGAAATTATAAAGAAAAGGTGCAGTTCCGCCAACAGTTGAATTGATGCTTAAAGAACCATTATTTTGACCACAATAGGAAGGCGTGTTAGAACTTGAAATCGACGTTGGTCCAACAGTATTCCCAATTGAAATGGATGTTGAGTAGGTGCAGCCATTTGCATCTTGAATCACTAAAGGATAATTACCACTAGCGAAATTGTTGAACGAATTAGTTGATTGAAATCCTAATGAATTAAAGTTGTATTGATACGGTGCTGTTCCACCAGTAACTGTTCCAAATGAAACACTGCCATTTGCTTGTCCACAAGTGGCGTTGTTCACGGTAGATTGGACTGCGTTTGGTCCCAATTGTTGCGATATCGTAGCTTGAGAAGTATAGGAACAACCCGCGTTATCGACGACTGTAACGGGATAAGAACCTGCACCTAATCCAGAAAAATAGGTTGATGTGGATAATCCTTGTGCATTAAAATTAAATTGATAGGGTGCGGTTCCTCCAGTGACTGTGCCAATCGTTACTGTTCCATTGTTCTGAGTACAAGCGGTTGGTGTCGCGGTCAATTGCAGCGCGGTTGGTCCTGCTGTGGCGTTTATCGTAATTGGACTTATCGAAAT
This sequence comes from Bacteroidota bacterium, assembly GCA_039795265.1. Lineage (GTDB taxonomy): Bacteria > Bacteroidota > Bacteroidia > Flavobacteriales_D > Crocinitomicaceae > UBA952. The sequence goes on from JBDKEM010000020.1 coordinate 43,570, forward strand.
GTATTGATAAGCTGGACGTTTCGGATTCGTAAAATTGTAGTAATCGTTTGGACTTGCAGTATATTCAGGATGGTATTTCAAATAGACATTTCTTAAAGTTGTTCCTGCTGCTGGACTTATGGAAAAAGTCACCAAATCGCAAGCAGTAGAACTCCGCGAACCATAAGGCGAATTGTTATGTCCTACAACGACACGTGTATTTCCATTGGTGGTAATGGTTTTATTTGTACCGCCTGTAGCTGTGATGTTTGCCACTGGCACCGCTACATTATTTCCATCTGTCGCCCAAACTTCAACCCAATCGGAGAAGGTTTGCGTCGATTCTTCTGCATTTAAATCTCTGATTTGAAAAGAAATATTTCCGCAAAGTCCGTTGGTTGTGCCTCCTGAGGTAAAATCGAAATTCAATTGAGAGAAAGCGGTGGTTATATTGCCAAAATTATGTTCCAAAGCCAAACCACCTGCAATGCCACATTGTCCGTTACCGACCGTTGCAGCTGCGTAATATTTTGGCGTACCATTTTGAAAACCAGGTGCGGAAGAAGTGACGGTAACAGTGGTAATCCCTGAAGTATAACTTGTTCCTCCTGCTGGAAATCCTGTCCAATTCAACGATTGACTAAAAAAGATAGGAGTTAGAAGTAAGAAGAATAAAAAGGCGATACGTTGGAGAGACATAAGCAGATTTGTTACGAAGATAATTTTAATTCTTTGCAACTGAAAGATTTATTTTAAGGGAAATGAATGAAGAATTAGCGCCTTTTTTTTCATTAAACACAACGGCAACTGGATTAGTCAAAGCAATCCAACAAACATATTCCTTACCTTTGCACCTCAATTTTTTAAAATGACGGTTTCTCAAATTCGCCAACAATTCTTCGATTTTTTCGCTAGTAAAGGACATGAAATTGTGCCATCCGCGCCTATGGTTGTCAAAAACGATCCAACACTCATGTTTACCAACGCTGGAATGAACCAATTCAAAGATTTCTTTCTGGGTTATCAAGTTCCAAAAAACAAGCGTGTCGCCAATTCTCAAAAATGTTTACGCGTTTCTGGAAAACATAATGATTTAGAGGAGGTTGGAGTTGATACCTACCACCACACAATGTTTGAAATGCTCGGAAATTGGTCCTTTGGTGATTATTTCAAAGAAGATGCAATTGCATGGGCGTGGGAATTACTGACGACTGTTTACAAGATTCCTATTGATCGAATTTATGTAACAGTATTTGAAGGCGACACAACAGACGGTGTTCCCAAGGACGAAGAAAGTTTTGCGATTTGGAAAAAATTTATTGCAGCAGATCGTATCATTTTAGCTTCGAAAAAAGATAATTTCTGGGAAATGGGCGACACAGGACCTTGTGGACCATGTACGGAAATTCACGTGGATTTGAGAGATGAAGCGGAACGAGCTAAAATTAATGGACGTGATTTGGTAAACAATGACCATCCGCAAGTGATTGAAATTTGGAACAACGTTTTCATGCAATTCAATCGAAAAGCAGACGGTTCTCTTGAAAATCTTCCTGCGACACACGTTGATACAGGGATGGGATTGGAACGTTTAGCAATGGCTTTGCAAAGAAAACAAAGTAATTATGACACCGATTTGTTCCAAACGCTTATTCAACATACCGTAAAAGTTTCTGGAATTCCTTACGGAAAATCTGAAGAGACTGATATTGCTTTGCGTGTTATTGCGGATCACGTGCGAACGATTGCTTTTTCAATTGCTGACGGACAACTTCCTGCCAATAATGGTGCGGGTTACGTTATTCGTCGTATTTTAAGAAGAGCCGTTCGTTATGGTTATCAAACTTTGGGATTGAAAGATTCCTTCTTAAGTGACTTGTCTTTAGTACTTTGCGATTTAATGGGAAATCCTTACGAAGAATTAATTCGTCAAAAAGAATTGATTTCTAAAGTGATTCGAGAAGAAGAAGTTAGTTTCTTCCGAACCCTAGAACAAGGCATCAAGCGTATTAACGACCTAATCGCGTTGACAAAATCAAAAAATGAAACCATCATCGACGGAACTGCTGTCTTTGAATTGTATGATACGTATGGTTTTCCAGTGGATTTAACCTCGCTCATAGCACGCGAAAACGGTTTGCAAATCGACGAAATAGGTTTTGAAAAAGAACTACAAGTTCAAAAAGAGCGTTCACGCCAAGCAACAGCTATTGAGACAGATGATTGGCAACAAGTTCACCCCGATGTAACGACAGAATTTATTGGTTATGACCAAACAGAAGCTGCGGTGGAAATCATCAAATACCGCAAAGTTTCTCAGAAGCAAAAAGAATTTTACCAACTTGTTTTAAACCAAACACCTTTTTATCCGGAAGGTGGTGGACAAGTGGGCGACCAAGGTATTTTAATTAATGGTACGGAACAAATCTCGATTTTCGATACTAAAAAAGAAAACAATTTAATCGTTCATTTAAGTACTTCTTTACCAAGTAATTTACACCATTCGTTTATTGCGGAAGTGAACATTAGCAAACGAGAGAACGCTGCAAAAAATCACTCTTCAACGCACCTGTTGCACCATGCTCTACGTCAAGTTTTAGGTACACATGTAGAACAAAAAGGCTCCTTGGTCAATTCAGAGTATTTGCGTTTTGACTTTTCTCATTTTGCCAAAATCACTGACGAAGAATTGGCAAAAATTGAACTTTTGGTACGTCAAGCAATCGAACGTAATGAAATATTGGAAGAACGTCGTGCATGTCCGATTGAAGAAGCAAAAGCGATGGGGGCAATGGCGTTATTTGGTGAAAAATATGGTGACAATGTTCGCGTAATTAAGTTTGGAGATTCCATCGAGTTATGTGGAGGGATCCACGTGCCAAATACAGCAAAAATTGGTTTGTTTAAAATCACTTCTGAATCGGCAGTTGCAGCTGGAGTTCGACGCATCGAGGCAATTACTGGAAAGGCAGCTGAGAATTATTTCCGTGAGAAAGCTGACAAATTAGACGAAATCAATGCGATTTTCAAAAATCCAAAGGACTTGAAAAAAGTAATCGAGGATTTAGTCGCGAAGAACCAACAATTAACAAAGGAATTCGAACAACTTTTAAAGGAAAAAGCGAAAAACCTAAAAGGAGAATTGAAGCAGTCTGTCGTAACGGTGAACGGTGTGAATTTCCTTGGTGCCTCTGTATATTTGGATACCAACTCCGTAAAAGACATATTATTCCAATTAAAAGGGGAGATAGAAAATTTCGTTGGTGTGATCGGAAATATCGATGGAGAAAAATGTGGTTTGAGCATCATGATTGCCGATAATGTGGTTTCTGAGAAAAACTGGAACGCATCTCTTTGGATTCGTGAGGTGGCTACGCACATTCAAGGTGGTGGTGGTGGACAAAACTTTTTTGCTACAGCAGGAGGAAAAAATCCGAACGGAATTCCTGCGGCGATTGAAGCAGTGAAATCCAAACTTTAGGTCTTGAAAAAAGTGCTGATTATCACCTATTATTGGCCGCCAAGTGGTGGAAGTGGTGTGCAGCGCTGGTTGAAATTCGTGAAGTATTTGAGGGATTTTGGTGTCGAGCCAATTATTTTAACAGTACATCCTGAACATGCTGTTTACCCGATTCTCGATGAAACCCTGAAAAAAGAAATTCCAGAAGGCGTTCGCGTGATTTATACAGAAGCCAAAAGTCCATTAGATTTTTATAAAAAAGTCAGGAAGAAAAATGTACCTCACACCGGTTTCGCAGGTCAAGAAAAAGCCGGAATCGTGGAAAAAATCATGCGTTTCATTCGAGGTAATTTTTTCATTCCTGACGCGCGAATTGGCTGGAACAAATATGCATTAGTTGCTGCTGAAAAAATCATTCAGGAAGAACAAATCGACAGTATCGTAACGACCTCGCCACCTCATTCAACTCAATTAATTGGCTTGGCATTGAAACGGAAATTCAAGCTGAATTGGCTCGCAGATTTACGTGATCCTTGGACGGAAATTTATTACAACAATTTGTTGTTTCGTACCCAATTCGCCAAGCGAAAAGACAAACGTTTCGAAACAAGTTGTCTTGAAAATGCTGACGCTGTTGTCGTTGTTAGCGAAGATATTAAGCGCATGTTTGGCAACGGACGTAAAGAATTGTTGGATAAAATTCATGTCGTTCCGAATGGATTTGATACCAGTGATTTTGGGGATGAAAAGCGGAGTCCCGATAGCTATCGGGAGGAAAATGGAAAATGGACAACTGAAACACCTGAATCGGTTACCCCTGTGATTCCAAACGACCTGAAAATCTTACGGTATGTAGGCAATTTAGGCGAACAATATCCTATCGAAGACGCACTGGTAGCTTTGAAAAAATTAAACGATTCGGGTGCACTTTGGCAACTTGAAATAGTGGGAAATTGTCCAGCTAAAGTTACCCAACGAGCAACAGAACTGGGCCTAACTGAAAAAATAAAGTTCATTTCGTATGTGCCACATGGAGATGCGATTCGGTACATGCAAACTGCCGATGCCTTGTTGTTAGTTATCCCACAAATCGAGAACAACAAAGGAATTTTGACGGGGAAATTGTTTGAATACCTCGCTACCGGAAACCCAATTGTTTGTGTCGGTCCTGAGGAAGGAGATGCGGCACAGATTTTAAGCGAATTCCATAACTGTCGTTGTTTTTCATACTCACAGGCAAGCGCAATTGCCACCTGGCTTCCTAAAATTCTTCAAGCACCCAAAGGAGATTTCAAGGACCGCATGCGCTATTCCCGAAAACAATTGACTGGCGTGATTGCGGACTTGGTGAAGTGATTCTTTTTTAATTCGGCACTTTTATTTTGCATTCTACATCTTCAATTTTTCAGTTCAATCTTTCAATCCATCACCTTAAGAAGTCCCTAACTTATCTTTTCCGCACCAACAAGAAAGGATTTCTTTGAGAAAAACTAAATTTGCACACGCGTTGGAATTCTTTTGGATTTTTCAACATCTTTAAACAAAACAAAAATGAAAATCACCGACGAACTAGTTGACCATATCGCCCACCTTTCTCGCTTAGAATTTAAAGGTGAAGAAAAAGCTGCCATTAAAACCGACATGGAAAACATTATAGGTTTTATGGATAAATTAAGCGAACTGAATACAGAGAATGTGGAGCCATTGATTTTTATGTCGGATGAAATCAACCGTTTGCGGGATGACGTCTCCGAAGTAACTGTTTCTCACGAAGAAGCCCTTAAAAACGCTCCAAAAAAAGATTCGGATTATTTTCGAATTCCGAAAGTGTTGGATAAGTGAATTTGAATGTAGCCCCGATAATTATCGGGGGGAAAGTTAAAAATTAATAGTTAAGATTGAAAAGTGAAGTCACGATTGCTATCGCGTGAAAAGTGTAGCCCCGATAATTATCAGGGGAAAAGTGGTGGAGAATAATCTTTTTCTTTTTGTAAATATAATTCACTGTAAAACAATATTTTAATTGTCGTTCAGGTGTTAACATTCGAAATTGTTTGTGCGTTTTGTTTTCCTTTCCTTGTTGTCTTTAGGCGAATCTCATCTTACTGCTTCAATCGTTACTTGTGCTAATCCTGCGCGGATGAAATTCAGTCGTTTCGCTGCCGCAATTGTGACGTCGATAATACGCGATGAACTTTGAGGCAAGCGATCGTTGATTTTTAAAAACACAACGGAATCATTCGAAAGATTGACCACTTTCACGATTGTACCGAATGGAAGCGACTTGTGAGCTGCAGTTAAACTGTCGTTGTGTAATCGTTCACCCGATGAGGTTCGACGCCCTTGAAAAGACATACTATAATAGCTCGCCGTTCCTTTTTGAACAGTGCTTGGCGCTATCAATGACAACGAAAAAAGGGCAAGAACCAGTACTTTTTTCATGTTTTAGGGGGTGAAAAATACAACCTTTCTTCGGATTTCGGAAATTTAAGCACCTTTTGGCTAACTTAAAATCGCTAAAATGACTACTTTCGCTCAGCATTTTACTAACAATTAAGATATAACTATGAAGGTTTTTGATCTCGACATGATTAAAAAGGTGTATGCGAACTATCCAGAGCGCATCGAAGCAGCACGTAAAGTGGTGGGTAAGCCATTGACTTTAGCTGAAAAAATTCTTTACGCCCACCTTTGGGACGGCAATGCAACTGTCGCTCACGAACGCGGAAAGTCTTATGTAGACTTCGCTCCGGATCGTGTTGCGATGCAGGATGCAACAGCCCAAATGGCGCTTTTACAGTTCATGCAAGCGGGTAAGAAAAAAGTGGCTGTTCCCTCAACCGTTCATGCGGATCACTTGATTCAAGCGAAAGTGGGTGCAACGAAAGACTTACAAGAATCATTGAATCAAAATAACGAGGTTTTCAATTTCCTTTCGTCGATTTCGAATAAATACGGAATTGGTTTCTGGAAGCCTGGTGCTGGAATTATTCACCAAGTTGTATTAGAAAATTACGCGTTTCCAGGTGGTATGATGATTGGAACAGACTCTCACACAGTGAATGCTGGTGGTTTGGGTATGATTGCAATTGGTGTTGGTGGAGCTGATGCTGTTGACGTTATGGCAGGAATGGCTTGGGAATTAAAATTTCCGAGGTTAATCGGAGTGAAATTGACAGGCAAATTAAACGGATGGACTTCTGCAAAAGACGTAATCCTTAAAGTTGCTGACATTCTTACGGTTAAAGGTGGAACAGGGGCTATCGTTGAATATTTTGGCGACGGAGCGATTTCACTTTCTGCAACTGGAAAAGGTACGATTTGTAACATGGGAGCTGAAATCGGAGCAACAACGTCAACTTTCGGTTACGATGATTCAATGCGCCGTTATTTGATTGCAACTGGACGTCAAGAAGTAGTCGATGCGGCAGATAAAATCGCTGAACATTTAACGGGTGATGCGGAAGTTTACAACAATCCAGAAGCGTATTTCGACCAATTAATTGAAATAAATTTAAGTGAATTGGAACCACATATTAACGGTCCTTTCACACCGGATAGGGGTACGCCAGTTTCAAAAATGCGTGCAGAAGCAGAGGCAAATAGATGGCCGATGAAAGTGGAATGGGGATTAATTGGTTCATGTACAAACTCCTCTTATGAAGACATGGCGCGTGCTGCTTCAATTGTTGAACAAGCTGTTGCACATGGAATTACACCAAAAGCAGAGTTTGGAATTAATCCAGGTTCGGAGCAAGTACGCTACACCATCGACCGTGACGGAATAATATCAACCTTCGAAAAAATGGGTACAAAAGTGTTCACGAATGCTTGTGGTCCTTGCATCGGACAATGGGATCGTGAAGGTGCTGAAAAACAAGAAAAAAATACCATCGTCCACTCTTTTAACAGAAACTTTTCTAAAAGAGCAGATGGAAATCCAAATACGCATGCATTTGTAACATCGCCTGAAATGGTTGCTGCTTTGGCAATTGCTGGAGATTTAGGTTTCAATCCTTTGACCGATACTTTGACAAACGACAAAGGAGAACAGGTGAAATTGTTACCGCCACAAGGTGATGAATTGCCAACTAAAGGTTTTGACGTAGAAGATAACGGTTACCAAGCTCCTGCGGAAGATGGAAGCAAGGTGGTTGTTGCCGTGGCACCAGACTCTTCTCGTTTACAATTGTTAGAAAATTTCCCAATTTGGGACGGGAAAAATATCACCGGAGCAAAATTGCTAATCAAAGCAAAAGGTAAATGTACAACGGATCACATTTCAATGGCTGGTCCTTGGTTGCGTTACCGTGGTCACTTGGATAACATTTCAAACAACATGTTAATTGGTGCTGAAAATGCATTCAATGGAAAAGCGAATGAAGTGAAAAACCAATTAACTGGTACTTATGGTGAAGTTCCTGCTGTTCAACGTGCTTACAAAGCAGCTGGTGTTCCATCCATCGTTGTAGGTGACCATAACTACGGTGAAGGTTCGTCGCGTGAGCATGCAGCAATGGAACCAAGACATTTAGGTGTTCGTGCGGTAATCGTGAAATCTTTTGCTCGTATCCACGAAACGAACCTGAAAAAACAAGGAATGTTAGGATTGACTTTTGCTAACGAAGCAGATTATGACAAAATTCAAGAGGATGATACGTTTAACTTCATAGATTTAGAATCTTTTGCTCCAGGTAAACCTTTGACTTTGGAAATTGTTCATGCTAACGGAACAACGGAGAACATCCTGTTGAACCACACTTATAATGATTCTCAAATCGAATGGTTTAAAGCGGGTTCTGCGTTGAATTTGATTAAATTAATGGAAAACTAATGAAGCGATTTCTGTCAATATTTTTTCTTGTAATTGGATTTTCTGGATACTCCCAAGGTGTGTTATATGGAAATCACGTTGTGGATGCCTACATGGGTTTTCCGAATATGACAAAGTATTTTCAGAGTTTATCCTTAATTGATCAACCTGGCACAATTACCTCTCAAAAAGGTTTGGCTCCATTCGGCTTACGATATGGTTACATGATTAATGATGATATCAGTATTGGTGCTGATATTATGTATAATTATACGCGTTCAGAATTGGTCATGTACGATACCATTTTTGCAGATGGAAATTGGCAGTATATCCAAACCAATGCCTCAAGAATGGACAGTCGCATTCGTATTCAAGCGCGTATGAATTTTCATATTCCGACTTTAGTTCCTGAATTGGATTCGTACGTCGGCGTTGGAATTGGAACGAATTCACGATGGATAAAAACTACAACCGCAACAGGTATAACAACAATCATGAAAGGTCAAGAAACTGTACTTTTGCCATTCTCCATGAGATTATGTTACGGATTTCGGTATTTCTTTAGTTATAACTTCGGTATTAACGGAGAAGTTGGTTTGGGAGGACCATTGATTTCATTAGGTTTATCTTACAAAATGTAGATAGAATTACATTATTCAAAACGCTCTTCTTCGGGAGGGCGTTTTTTTTATAACTCGAAAAAATCTCCATCGTTAACGCCAGCAACATTTTCAAAAATAGTCTTTGCCTCACTTTCGTGAACTGAAAACGACTCATAGCGAGAAGATAAATGTCCTAAAATTAGTTTTTTAACGTTTGCCTTTTTTGCGAGAGTAGCAGCTTGAATGGCAGTAGAATGAAAGGTTGCTTTCGCACGGTCGCGGTGTTCTTCTACAAAGGTAGCTTCGTGGTATAATAAATCTACATTTTCAATCGACGAGATGATTTTTTCGGAGTAGGCAGTGTCGGAGCAAAAAGCATAACTAACGGATGGTTTGGGTGGTAAAGTGAACTTTCTAAAATCAATTTTTTTTCCGTTTTCTAAGACAATATTATTCCCATCCTTGAGCAAATTAAAATAGGCGGGACTTATCCCAGAACCAGTCAGCGCATCAGAATCAAGTTGATAGGGTTTTGTTTTTTCTTTGATTAAAAAACCACATGTTGGGATGCGATGTTTTAGTGGAAAACTATGAATTTCAATTGTTTTATCTTCGTAAAGTAGGGTAGGAGTTTTGTAATTCAGAGTTACAAAATTAATTTCAAAATCCAGCTTTTGTCCACCGATTTCAAGCATACTTCGGATAATTCCTTCCAAAGCTTCATGTCCGTAAATGGTAAGATTTTGATCCCTACCAAGTAAGTGCATTGTACTAATCAAACCTGGCAATCCAAAAAAATGGTCACCGTGTAAATGTGAAATTAAAATTTGCTTTATTTTTTGAAATTTAACCCCGTATTTGCGCATTTGCATTTGGGTTCCTTCGCCGCAGTCAATGAGTATATGTCTGTTGTTGGTGACTATATATTGTGATGTCGAGGCTCTTTTTTCAGTTGGTAAGGCAGCGCCGCTTCCTAAAATTTGAACGCTTATTCCCACTTAAACCAAGGTTAATGCTCCCTCCAAAGTGTCTGAAATCGATAAAACTTTGTCTAATTGAGCTATCGAAATCATTTTAGCAACCGATGGTTGAAGTCCTGAAAGGGCAAAACTTCCACTCGAATCTTTACAAAGTCGGTTGGCAGTTAGAATTGCACTCAATCCAGAAGAATCGCAATATTTAGTTTGTTTCATGTTGAAAATCAAACGATTGTCGCCATTTTTGTTAGCAAAAAGAAATACGGATTTCAATTCAGCTGCATTGGAAGCGTCTAACTTTTCAACGTGTGAAGTAATTACAACAACTTCACCAATTTTGTCATTTGAAAAATTCATACTGCGTTTTTTGTCAAATGTACTATTTTTCAACGTTCAATCTTTGCCGCAAGTAAATAAATCACAGCCATTCGCACCGCAACACCGTTTTCAACTTGTTGTAGAATAATACTTTGTTTCGAATCGGCAACATCACTTGTAATTTCTACACCGCGATTTATTGGTCCAGGATGCATAACAACAATTTCTTTAGAAAGACTATTCAAAATCTCTTTATTTAATCCAAATTGCATAGAATATTCCCTAAGGCTCGGAAAGAATTTGATGTCTTGACGTTCCAATTGAATGCGTAACATGTTAGCTACGTCACACCATTCAAGTGCCTCTATTAGGTTATGAGAAACGCGTACTCCTAAATCTGAAATATACTTCGGAATTAAGGTAGTTGGTCCACAAACCATTACTTCTGCACCCAATTTTTGAAGACAATAAATGTTGGAAAGCGCTACTCTAGAATGAAGTATGTCTCCAACAATTGCGATTTTTTTTCCTTCAACAGTTCCGAGTTTTTCTCGTATCGAATAGGCGTCTAAAAGCGCTTGTGTCGGATGTTCGTGCGTCCCGTCTCCAGCATTTACAACACGGGCGTTAACCTTTTGAGATAGAAATAATGCTGCTCCAGGATTCGGGTGACGCATTACCACCATGTCCACTTTCATCGCCAAAATGTTGTTGACTGTATCAATTAAAGTTTCACCTTTTTTCACTGAACTACCTGAGGCACTAAAATTAACCACATCGGCAGAAAGTCTTTTTTCAGCTAATTCGAATGATAATCGAGTTCGGGTGGAATTTTCAAAGAAAACGTTAGCGATGGTAATATCACGTAATGACGGAACTTTTTTAATTGGTCGATTGATAACTTCTTTAAAACTATCTGCGGTTTGAAATATTAATTCAATGTCCTCTTTCGTGAGGTCTCGGATACCCGTTAGGTGATCAACACTGAGATTATTCATTGTTTTCTTTTGTAAATAATACGACTTTATCTTCCCCTTCTATTTGTTGCCATTCCACTGAAACACGCTCAGAAATTAATGTGTCCACAGTTTTCCCAACATAATCCGCTTGAATAGGTAAATCCCGTCTGAAACGTCTATCAATTAGCACCAGTAATTCCACTTTAGAAGGACGACCAAAAGTTAACAAGGCATCCAGTCCCGAACGAATAGTTCTACCTGTAAACAAAACATCGTCAACGAGAATTACTTTTTTATTTTCGATACTAAAATCAATATTTGTGATACTCGGAATCAATGGACGCTCTCTTCGACGAAAGTCATCTCGATAGAAAGTAATGTCCAAGTTTCCGCAGATTATTTCGTGATTCAGAATTTGTTCTAAAACCTCTTTTAAGCGAGATACAACATGAATACCTCGAGGTTGTAAACCGACCAGTACGGTGTTTGAGAAATCGTTATGGGTTTCAATCAATTCATGCGCAAGTCGTTTTAGTGTCAACTCAAAATGCCGGGCATTTACAATGACTTGCTTTTCCATTGAAGCAAAGTTAGTTGTTTTCTTTACGTATGAAATGAAATGAAGTAATTATTGGAAGAATAAAACAAAATTATTTGACAATGTGCACAAAACCATGTTTAATTCCGCTGTTTAAAGGAGATTTAAATTCTAACTTATAAAAATAAACTCCTTCTTTTAACTCTTTGTCTTCCAAGGTTTCACCGTCGAAATAATCGGTAGAAGTATTTGTTTGAATAAACACAACATTTCCCCAACGATTCATAAATGTAATAGTGTATTCATCACATGTTTGAAAGTAACTATTGAGATTAAGTTCGTCGTTTATTCCATCACCGTTTGCGGTTATTACGTTTGGAAAAGGAAAATCGTTGAAACCATAAATGTTGGCAATAGATGCAGAAACTGAATTAGGTAAAGATTGGCAACCAAATTCGGAAATAATATAAGCAGAATAAGTACCCATTTGGTTAATTTCTAATGGCATTTCAAATTCACTTTGTGAACTAGAAAAGTTATTTGGTCCGGACCAATAAATGGTTGAATTGTTTTCTGCTTGTGATGAGAAAAAAGCGGGGTCACCTGGACAAAATGGTGTAGTAACAGAGAGAATTGGGGCTGGAGGAGTAGGGGAAATGTACATGTTGAAAGCGGTTGAATTAATGCAACCAAAATCAGTTGTTGCATTCACTGTAATCGGATAAGTTCCAGCATCATTGAACTGATAAGTCAAGGTGCTATCCGTTGAAATCGTATTATTTCCACTTAGCCAAATGTAGCTTGCATTTTCTCCTGTTGAAACACTACTCGACGCAAGTGCATTAAAATTAATGTCTTCACAAATTGTGGAATCAACCGCAATGGAGATGTAAGGGATGTCGTGGGCAATGAGTGTTAGTGTCGAAGTATCGTCACAGGTTACACCGGGATAAGTGTCAAACGCAACTAATGAGACGGTATTTGTTCCGACGTTTGGCAGTAAAGTGGTGAAATCTGTTGAAGAAACAGTTGGGTTTCCATTTAAAAACCATTGATAGTTAGGATTTGAATTTACGATAGTAGAGGTATTTGTGAAAGTTACTGGATCGTAAATACACTTCTCTATAAAACTGAAATTTGAAACTGGATTGGGATAAATAATTACTGAACCATCAGTCGTATCGGCGCAACCAAAGTCCGTTTTACAGATTAAGGTCAAGGACATTGTATCTGCGAAACTAAACGAAGGATTGACGACATTACCTGTTAAAGTATCAGTGGAGTTGATAATCCAAGTATGATTGAGATTTTGTGCATCTGAAACAGTACTTGTGGCTGTTAAAGTTGAAAGGTCACCAACACAACTATTCATTGAATCAAGGGAGGCAATCGGATTTGCATATACCCGCACTTGACGAGTTACTGAATCTTTACATCCTAAATCAGATATGGTCTTGAGTTTTACATTATAAGTTCCGGGCGCAGTAAATTGATGCGTGAAATTGGTTGCATTCGATGTATATCCGTCAGAAGAAGTCCAAACGTAACTTGCAATTGTTCCATTTTGAATCGTGGTTGTATTGGTTAGATCAATTGTGCCACCGTCACATACGTCCGTTCCTGTGAAATCCGTATTAATTTGAGAAGGAGTAAGAATGGCACTTAAAACAGCCTGACAGCCATTTACAGAGGTGATTGTACATGAAACAATTTGACCCGCTGATGGATTTGCGACCATAATGGTAGAACCCGTTTGTCCAGTACTCCATTGATAACCTGCAAATCCTTGAGGTGCAGATAAAAAAGCAGTGTTTAAACCGTTTGGATTATCACAGTATCTCGATTCAATGTTAAATGGTGCACATCCAGCATCGACATAAGCGTATCCATAGTGGGCACCTTGGTCACAATCACCTGTTGCAAAGTCTAAGGTAACATTTTGTCCCATTAAAGAAGAGGCATCTACACCAATAGTCACCCAGTTTTGATAGCGAATAGTAGATCCGCCAACATTACACGATTGAAAACCCTGTGCATTGCTACTTGCAACAACTTGATAATAGGTACAAGGAACGACTTGTCCGTTTTGGTTCAATAACTTAGCCTCAAAACGCGGTTGGTCGGCAGCCGTGTGTCCTGGATCTTCGAGAATAACGGCATATTTATAAATAATGAGATTGGTTTGTGGTGTAATATTGAAAACGTATCTTAAGCGTTCTGCTTGGTTATTGACCGAAGAATTCCCTAGTCTTGCAGAATAAATACTTCCTGGCGCAACAACTGGAACATTTCCACAAGTGTTAGGATCAGTGCCATTTCCTGTCATAATCACATGTCTTCCTGTGCCAGTCGCTGAATTTACAGGTGCAGTGGATAGTCCGTTTGCTCCTGTGTTGATAGGGCAACAAGTACCTGTCTGCCCAGTCCAATTGGTAAAATTCCCCATTTCGAAGTCAGCATTCGTACAAGCTGATTGAGAGAATAGAGAAAAACTAAAAAATAATTGAACAAAAACAAAGATTCTGGAGAGGTAGCAGGATTTCATTTTAAGATAACTTTTTCAATGTGACACCAAAATTTAATTTATGGTTGCATTACTTTAGTAATTCGATGACACCTGCGGCACCTTGACCTGTTCCGACACACATCGTTACAATACCGTATTTTTGATTTCGTTTACGCAATTCGTTCATAATTTGAACACTTAACTTCGCACCTGTGCAGCCAAGTGGGTGTCCTAATGCTATTGCTCCTCCATTGACATTCACCAATTCTGGGTTAATTCCTGTCTCACGAATAACAGCTAATGATTGTGACGCAAATGCCTCATTTAGTTCGTACAAATTAATGTCGTTTTGAGACAATCCTGCCATTTTAATAGCTTTCGGAATAGCATCTACTGGACCAATTCCCATGATTCGTGGTTCAACACCAACAACAGCATACGAACTTAATCGAGCGATCGGTTCGATGTTTAATTCCTTTATCATTCTTTCTGACATGACTAAAACGAAGGCAGCTCCGTCTGAGGTTTGAGAAGAATTTCCAGCAGTAACCGAACCTCCATTCGCAAAAACTGGCTTCAATTTCGCTAAAGCCTCCAAAGTTGATGCTCTGGGACCTTCATCAGAAGCAACTGTGTATTTTTTAGTCTGACGTTTTTCATTTTCATCCAAGAAAATATGTTCAACTTCAATCGGAACGATATCTTGTTCAAAACGACCGCTTTTGATGGCTGCAATTGCTTTTTCATGCGAATGGAGAGCAAAAGCATCTTGATCTTCTCTTGAGATATTGTATTGATTGGCAACTGCTTCTGCTGTTAGTCCCATTCCCCAATACCAATTAGGATTTTCTTTACCCGTTTTTGGATTGGGAACGATTCTCCATCCACCCATTGCCATAACAGACATGGATTCTGCACCACCTGCGATAATACAATCGGCCATTCCAGCTTCAATTTTAGCTTGAGCAATGGCGATAGTTTCTAAACCTGAAGAACAATATCTATTGACGGTCATACCTGGAACTTTGTCCGTATTTAATCCCATAAGTGAAATCATTCGACCCATATTCAGCCCTTGTTCTGCTTCAGGAGTTGCATTTCCTACAATTACGTCATCGATACGCTCTTTATCTAATTGAGGGACACTTGCGACCAAATGTTTAATCACATCTGCTGCTAAATCATCTGGGCGATAGAAACGAAATCCACCTTTTCCTGCTTTACCAACCGCTGAACGGTAACCTGCTACAATGTACGCTGTATTTGCCATTTTTTTATTTTTAAGTTGTTTTTTTTGATTTTAAGTAATTGATTATCATTGGAAGTATGGATATAAATATAATTCCAATACAGACTAAGTCAATGTGTTCTTTTATCCAAGTAATTCCTCCGAGGAAATAGCCTGCTAATGTTAAGCTGAATATCCAAAGAAACCCTCCAAGTATATCATAAAGTAAAAAAGTGCGGTAATTCATTTTGCCAATTCCAGCAGCAAAAGGAGCGAACGTTCGAACGAAAGGAGCAAATCGAGCCATAATGATTGCTTTAACCCCGTTCTTTTCAAAAAAAGCTTCTGTTTGCGTCAAGTATTCCCGTTTAACGATTGGTTTTCCTCGGAATTGAATATTGAAAACTTTTAGACCTATTGTTCGACCAATCCAATAATTTGAATTATCCCCTAAAACAGCAGCGATAAAAAGCAAACCGAGTAAGATGGAAAGATTCAATTCTCCTGATGAAGCGAATAAACCAGCAGTGAATAATAATGAATCGCCTGGCAGAAAAGGCATTGCCACCAATCCAGTTTCAATAAAAATCACGAGAAAGAGAACAACGTAAATTGCCGTTCCGTATTCTGCTACTAACCATTTAAAATCTAAATGAATGATGTGTTGAAATAATTCTATTAGCTGATCCATTTGATTTTAATGATTTTGAGTTCTTTCATTCCACGCTGTTGCTCCGCCTTCAATTAAACTTACGTTAGCAAATTGAAATTCGGTTTCCAGTAAATTGCCGATAGCCTCTGCGCGCTTACCAGATTGGCAAAGAAGATATACTTTTTCGTTTCTTGATAATTCATTAAGCCGTTCAGGGATTTGTCCCATTGGAATGTTTTTAAACCTTAATTTACACACTTCGACTTCATAAGGTTCTCTTATGTCAATGATTTGTAGCTTGTTATCATTAGATAGAAGTTGTTGACAATCTTCAGGACTAATTTTGGTCATCTTCAGTTTTCAAATTTGACGCTTAAATTAGTTTTTTTTCTTATAACTCAATCCTAAAGTGGAAAAATTTGTGCCCCGTAGCGTAAAGATTTTGGGTCTTCTAACCAAGGTGCGAAGATAACTGTTGCTTTTTTTCGGGGTAGGTCGTAGAAAGTTCGCATTACACTGAATAATTTACTGCCAATCTGAAAATTGATTTTGTGACGTTCATTTTCTATCTTATAATTTAATAATCCAATTTTACCTCTTGTTATGTGATCCCCAATTTTAATAATGGACGTTTGATTGGAAGGGAATATTCGCTCGTAATTGGTCATTAAATAACTTATTTTTTTATCAGCAATTGTTGAATCTACAAATAGTACATTTTTACCGTTTTGATGTACATTGATGACAGCTCCATTTTCATTGAAAAAACAAATGTGTGCGTTCTGTAATTGATGATTTCTCTGAAAACTTAAACCAAAAATTGAAACTCCAAAAACAATACAACTTACCCACCACATTTTTGAAAAAAGCGAAAAAGTAAATAACAGACTTAAAGAAATCGTTAGAATAGGAACGACAACTAAAGGGAAATCATAACCTTTTGCAACTGCACCTGGAAGTTGTTCAATTCCTTGAAGGAAGTAAAGCATCGCGAGCAAAATAATTGTCAAGATTAGGGCTACTAATTTGTTCAAGAATGGTATTTTTCCAATAACGAGAAGTAAAATCCCAGCTCCTAAGGCGATCCCTGAAAGGACCATTAATCCCAAATTTGAAAGCATAAAGTAATTTGGAAATTGATGAAAGTAATATAAAGTCAAGGGCGCGGTGAAAATCTGAGCCGCGATTCCTAGAGCGCTACCTTTCCAGAAATAGCTTAATAGTTTATTTTTAGGCTGCCACCACTTTTCGACGGAATTGTAAAAAACGTAAATTCCAATCATTGCACCGTAAGACAGTTCAAATCCGACATCAAAAAGATACAATGGATTGTATAGTAGTAGAATGAATGCTGTAAAAAATAAAATATTCAGTGGTTGGTAGTTTTTACCCCGAATTTGTGCTATTCCGAGTAAACTGAACATAAATACAGCGCGAACTACAGATGGTGACATTCCGGTAATGAAAGCATAGAGCCATAGAAGTAAGATGACGCCTACAACCACTTGTTTTCTAGATGTATAGCGAGAAAAAAAGAAGCCAACTCCCATTAAAATTTGCATAATTATTCCAACATGAAGACCTGAAACAGCTAGAACGTGCATTGCACCAGAATTAGAAAACGATTGACGTGTGTCTTGGTCAAGATTGGATTTGTCACCTAAAATCAATGCACTTGCAATAGCTAACGATTCATCTTTTAATTGTGTATTTAATAACTCACGACAATAGGATGAAGTTTGATGAATAAATTCAAAAACAAAGTTCTCCCCAATATTTTCTATGCGCTTGTAATCCGCATTTTCGAGAAATAGTGTCCCTGAAACGCCTTTCGATTGCCAATAACTTGCCGCATCAAATTCTCCTGGATTGTTTTTGTTTTCAAATAACATCAAATCACTGGATGCGACAATTACATCGTTCCGTTGTAGATTATTTTCCGATCGTATGAAAATTAGAATGCGTTTGCTGGTAAATTTGGTTTCATTTCCTTTTATCTCAATTACTCTTCCTATTCCTTTTGACCAAATACTGTCTTGCTGAAAATCTTCAATTTTAAAAATCCAAAATTCATCGTTCATTTGTTCAGCTGGGATAAGGTGCTTTGATTTATATTTATCTGTGAACCATTGTCCTGCCAGAATTAAAAAAAATCCTGCAGTTAGAAGTTGAAAAAGTGATTTTTTATAGGATGAAAAAATGGTAAAAAAAGTAGAAAAGACAAACCCGAAAATTGCGATATAAATGGTGAATTCTGATTCTATTTTGGCATTCAATCCAATTCCAAGTGCAAACAAGGACGTAATAAAAATGAAGGGATTTTGTATTAAACTCCTGGTCATAAGAGGGAATAATATTCGTCCTTATATTTGATTTTCTCCTCGTTTAATCCCAATCGTAATGCATGTTTTAAGGAAGCTTCGCTATCTGGAAAAATTTGAAGCAATTCGGAATAACGGCGCTTTGTTTCCAACACCTTAAGCAAATTATTGAAATTAAATTCTGAAAACATATTCCTTAAACAAGCGTCGCATTTTCCGCATGGCTCACTTTTTTGTCCAAAATATTCTATAATTTGCTGTGCTCGACAGATTTCATCTTCACAGAAACTGAGCATTTTTCTTGCCTTATTCTCTGCGTTTTCTTTTCTAAGACGATAAATTTCAGGCTTCAATCTTAGCTCGTTGTCGTTCCAGCGTGGTTGCAAAAAAGTAATTGTTGGGTCTTCACTTCGCCATGAAAAGTCGATAACTCCCAATTCTTGCATTTTCTCCAATTGGCTTTTTAAACTGTCCATTGGTATTTTCAACCGATTGCAGAGTTCAAAGTCATGAATAGTTTGGTAATAATCGAATATTCCAGGATACGTCCGAAGTAACAGTGCCGTTAGCGGATAAAATCGTTCTTGGCTCACCTGAAAGTTATATAACTCACGATTATTGACTAAAAACTTTACTTTAGTTGGATTTAATATTCCTTCTGAAAGAACGATGTAGCCGTTCAATTCCAATATTTTTAGGGAATTATAGGCTTCAATATACTCGAGATTATACTGTTTTATAAAGACCTTTATATCTATTGAAAAAACTTCATTTTGACCTGAACCAATAGCCAAGCGTAGAAAATTACAAAGTGCACGATACACATGAATAATTTTGTCTTTTTCAGGAAATTGCATAGCTACCTTTTCCAGTAATTCAATTCCATCGTGTGGTTCATAATAGCAGATAGCAACTGAATTTCTACCGTCTCGTCCGCCTCGTCCAGCCTCTTGAAAATAAGCTTCGGGTGACATAGGTAATTCATAATGTAACACGAAACGAACATTGGGTTTGTCTATTCCCATTCCGAAAGCGTTAGTGGCGACCATGATACGTGCTTCTTCGCGCATCCATCGCTGTAACATCAAGTTTCTTTCTTCCATGTTCAAACCACCGTGATAATATCCGCATGGAATTCCTTTTGAAAGCAAAATTCGAGCGACATCTTTTACACTTCTTCTTGTTTGACAGTAAACAATTCCAACCCCTTGATTTTCTTGACAAAAAGAAATGATGTTTTCAAGTTTGTTTACGCTTTTATAAACGTTGTAAATAAGATTATCACGTTTGAATGATGCTTCGTGAATTTTAGGATTTCTTAATTGCAAATGGTGTATGATGTCCTCTTGAACACGTTTTGTTGCGGTTGCAGTTAATGCCAAAAGCGGAACTTCGGGATGATATTGCCTGATTGCAGCGATTTCTAAAAAAGAGGGACGGAAATCATGCCCCCATTCCGAAATACAGTGTGCTTCATCAACTACCAAGAGGTTAACTGGCATAGTTTTAAATCGTTCAATAAAGAGTTCTGATTTAAGTCTTTCAGGTGAGGTATAAAGGAAATCATATCCACCAAAACGGGCGTTGTCTAAGGTGATATCCATCTCTCGATAAGACATCCCTCCAGTTAAAGCAATTGCACGAATGCCGTTTTTTTTGAGATTATTCACTTGATCATGCATCAAAGCAATCAGAGGAGAGATAACGATTGTAATTCCTTCCCTTGCTAACCCAGGTACCTGAAAGCAAATCGATTTTCCACCACCTGTAGGAAGGAGTGCGAGTACATCATGACCGTTAATTGCATCATCAACAATTTCCTCTTGATTCGGACGAAAAGCGTCGTATCCCCAATATTTTTTAAGAATTTCTAAGCTCTTTTTCAAATCCGATGTGTTGTTAGACAAATATAAAATTAAATACAAAAAGGTCGTAAACAAAAAAGTCGGAAGTTGAATGCTCCCGACTTTCTTAATATTCGATGGTTTTGACTTTAGTGTTTAATCACTAATTTTTTAGTGAATTTTACCGAGTCACCTGAGAAAATTAGATTATAACTACCAGATGCCATTTTTGTTAAATCCAAATTCATTTCAGACCCCATTACTTTCCATGTTCCAACCTCTTTTCCAGCGGCATCGAAGAGTTTTACGTCTTTAACATGTTCAACAGGAATTTCTTTAATTGTTAATGCTCCTGAAGTAGGATTAGGATAAACAATTACCATATTCGCGAATTGTTCATCTACACCCACACCACAATCTTCCACTGTGATTGTGAAACTTACTGGAGTTCCAGTACAACCGTTCAATGATGGTGTTACTGCAATTGTAGCAGTTCCAGCCGCAGAAGGTGTAAAAGCGGTGATGTTTCCATTTCCAGATGCACCAAGTCCAATAGCCGTATTATTGTTGGTCCAAGCATAGGTAGAACTTGTGCTGCTTCCTGAGAAACTAATTAGCGCAATTTGGTCACCAATACATGCTGTTTTGTTTCCCGGGCTATTTACTGTAGGGACAGGTTTTACTGTTATGGTAAAGTTAACAGGATTTCCCGTACAACCATTTAATGTAGGCGTTACGGATACTGTCGCTGTACCCTCTGTTGATGGTGTAAAAGCGGTGATGTTTCCATTTCCAGATGCACCAAGCCCAATTGCTGTATTGTTATTGGTCCATGCATAGGTCGAACTTGTGCTGCTTCCTGAGAAATTAATTGCAGAAAGAGGATCACCTAAACAAACTGATTTATTACCAGGGTTTGTAACCGTTGGAACTGGTTTGATAGTGGCAATTACCGCTGTTCTTGCACTTGTACATCCATTAGCTGTAGTTGAAACATAGTAAGTGGTTGTAGTACTTATTGAAGGAGTTGTAAAAGTTGCGCCTGTTCCTAAAGCAGTTCCACCTGTAGCGGCTGCAAACCAAGACAAAGTACCTGCTGAACCAGATGCCGATAAACTAACCGTTCCATTTCCACAACGATCCGCAGGAGTTGACCCCGTTATTGTTGGTGTTTGGTTAACCGTAATATAGTTCGTTTGGTTAGATGTATTGTTTCCTTGAGTATTTGAAACGGTAAGTGAAACATTGTAAGTTCCTGAAGTTGCATAAGTAACAGTTGGGTTTTGAGCAGTACTTGTTGCTGGAGTTCCACCTGCAAATGTCCATGAGTAGCTAGTTGGAGATCCCGTAGAAGTACTTGTGTACGTTACCGTTTGACCAGTACAAGCCGTTCCAGTTGGTGTTGAAGTGAAACTAGCTGTTGGTGCAACTGGTGAAGAAGTTCCTGTTATATTAATGTTGTCAACAAACAATCGATTTCCATATCCTGCGATATTTTTAAATTGAATGATAATGTTAGACTGACCTTGATAAGCAGTTAAATCAATAGTTTCTGTTCTCCATTGTGCTGTAGTTGGCGTAAACTGCGAAGTCGTCGCCGCTGCTGTAGGTAGATTTCCTGTCCCAATAGTAGAGCCAGTTTTGTTATAAACGGAAGTAAATGTTGAACCACAATTGTTAGAAACCAACACTTCTAACCCATCCATATTCGTCGCGTCATAAGCTGCATAGGCTACTTGGAAGGTCATTGTCGGTGCAGTGATTCCAGTAAAATCTAAACGAGGTAATTGTGCAATGTCTGTATTTCCACGGTCATCAAAATTGTAGTTATCAAATACCATAGAATTACCTGCAGTAGGAGCCACACCAATTGTTGCGCTTCTTGCCCAAGATGTAGTCCCGCCGTCCGTATTTATTAATGTCCAACCAGTTGGTACAAATGTGGTTGCAGTAAATCCTTCTGTGAAAGGAAGAGCGGAACCAGTGCCACTAATTACCGTAATGTAACCAGTTTGAGTTGAAGTGTTGTTTCCGTTAGCGTTTGAAACGGTTAAAGCAACTGTGTATGTTCCAGCAGTAGCATATGTAACGGTTGGGTTTTGTGCCGTACTTGTAGCTGGTGTACCTCCAGTAAAAGTCCAAGAATATGTTGTTGGATTGCCAGTTGAGGTACTTGTAAACTGAACCGTTTGACCAATACAAACCGTTGTTGGTGTTCCTGTGAAACTTGCTACTGGAGCAGATGGAGTAGAGGTATAAAGATCTGAATCCCATGTTCCACGTCCAAACGTAGCTGCACGTAAACGACCTGTTGCGTAGTATATTTCTAAATCACGAACTGCAACTTTTGGCAACCCACTATTGAAGTTAACCCATGTTGACATAGTATTGTCACGATAATAAACACCTACATCAGTACCTACGTAAACACCACCATCTGTTCCGTTCGAATAAACTACACAATTAACAGGTACGTTCGGCAATCCTGTTGAAATATTTGTCCAAGAAGTTCCTCCATTTGTTGTTTTATAGACTTTCGAAGCAGCAGTGTAACCAGAATACACGACATAAGCAACATTTGGATCGGTGTCAGAAATAGCAATATACTGCGGCGCAACAGTTGTTGGCAAACCAGTAGATACAGCTGTAAATGAAGTTCCACCATTTGTTGATTTAGAAACTGCATTGGATCCAGTTTTTAAACAATAGATTACCTGATTGTTACTAGGAGCAATTGCAAACTCGATAATATTACCAGTCCCGGTTGGAGTGCCAAGTGCAGTCCAAGATACAGTTCCCCAAATTGTGGCACATTTGTATAATTTTGGACGTCCACCAGCATAGACAACCGAAGCTGTTGTAGGGTCTTGGTGGATTACGCTTACCCACTCTTCAGAACCATCTGCCGTTGGGTCGGTAATATTTGAAAATGATGTTCCACCATTTGTTGAACGATAGTAATCTCCGTAATATAAAGAGGCAATCATATTATTGTTTGAGGCTCGATCGACCAAACAATCCATACCATCACCACCTACTTTTTGAGACCATGCTGTTCCGTTGGTAGTTAAGTTTGTTCCATTGTCTTGATGACCAGCTAAAATTATATTCGCATTCGAAGTAGATAAACTTAAGCGATATTGCTGTGCAATTTGTAAGTTACTGCTCACATCTGACCAGCCAGTTCCAGTATTTGTTGATTTAAAAATACCACCATCACAACCAGTAAACATATTGGTTGAGCTACCAGGAACGAATTGTAAGTCATGAATATCAGCATGAACATAAGTAGCATTAGTTTGAGAAGCTGTCCAGTCTGTAACTTTAGTGAAAGAAGTTCCTCCATTGGAGCTTTTCCAAATGTTAATTCCACCTGTAAAAATTAATTCTGCGTTAGAAGGAGAAGCAGCAAGGGCCAAATCGTACCAACCTTGACCGCCTGTATCTGAAGCACCACCAGTGTACCAACCTAAAATGTTCGTTCCAGTTGCTGCCATTCGAACCGTGTAAGTACCACCGCTATCTGTTGAACGTAACATACCACCAAATCCATTGTCTGAACCTCTTGATGCTAAGATATAAACATAAGCATCGTTAGCAGCTGTTACAGCCATTGACATTCTATTAATACCACTTAGTGGATTGGTAACTGTAGTCCAAGTTTGTCCTCCATTAGTCGATTTTCTAATTCCTGCGGCACCACACGCATATACGGTATTGGGGTCACCTGGCTTGAATTCAGCATCAGAGAAACTTCCAGATGTGACCACTTGTGTCCAAGTGGAACCACCATTAGTTGTACGCCAAATACCAGCAGTACTTGTTGCAATTAGAATTTGAGGGTTGGTTGGATTAATTAATAAACGTGATATGTTTCTGAATTGATTAACTGTCCATGACAGACCAGAGGTATTCCATGTTGCCCCACCATCTGTGGATTTTAATACGCCAACACTGTAAGTGTCTGGAGCATCAAAATCACCAGTTGCTAAGTACATAGTTTGGGTATTTGTTGGGTCAATTGCTAAATCTGAACAACCAATTACTGGAAGTTGGTCAGTGTTAGTCGTCCAACTAGTGCCCCCATTAGTCGTTTTCCATAAACCGCCATCAGGTGTACCAATCCACATAGTGGTAGTTGTGTTAGGGTCAAAACGCACGAAATTTACGCGTCCTGCTCCACCACCTGTTGGTTTTCCTGTTGGTCCAACAAACGTCCAAGAACCATTTGTTGATTTACCTTGAGCTTGTTGTTCAGCTTCCCAAACTTTGTAATTTTTATAGGTTTGTGATGGTAAGGTAATGTTTCCGC
This sequence comes from Bacteroidota bacterium, assembly GCA_039795265.1. Taxonomy (GTDB): domain Bacteria; phylum Bacteroidota; class Bacteroidia; order Flavobacteriales_D; family Crocinitomicaceae; genus UBA952. The sequence goes on from JBDKEM010000020.1 coordinate 68,079, forward strand.
TTGGATAAACTCGAGGAGCCATATAGGCTTCCCATCTTTTGAATGCTTTGTATCCTTTACCTTTTACGATGGGACGACCTTCCCAGTAGTTGTTAAATGAGTTTTGAATATCATAAAAATTAGCATTCGGATTTTGCATCAAATCAACCCATTCTTGCGCGTAGGAGAGATTTCCCAAAAACAACAAGAATAGAAAAAGAGATGTGGAGATTTTTTTCATAGTTGTACAATTTGAAGCTAAAAGTAAAGATTAATATTATTTAACAAATAATTTTAAAAAATATTTATATCAAAAAAAGGGTTGCCTAATGACAACCCTTTTCCAAATCACGAATAATATCTATCTTTTAACCTCAATCTTTTTGGAACCGATTAAGGTTTCGCCCTCTTGAAAAATTAAAAAATACGATCCAGATGCATAGTTGGTTAACTCTAAATTTAATTGGTCGGAATCAATTTTTAGACGCTGTATTTCTTTTCCGTTCATGTCTATCAATTTCAACTGATTTATTTTTTCGTTCGGTATGTTTGAAATTGTTACCGAACCTGACGTTGGATTTGGATACACTAAAACATTGGATAGATAGGTGTTTTCTAGGTTAGCACAGTTTTCTACAATAATAGTAAAGGTCTGTGCTGTTCCTGTACATCCATTCAAGGTTGGGGTAACTGAAATCGAAGCAGTTCCTACGTTGGATGGGGTAAAGCTTGAAATGTTACCATTCCCAGACGCAGCTAATCCGATACCTGCATTTGAATTTGTCCAGCTGTATGTAGCGTTGTTACTGCTTCCCGTGAAATTAATTGCTGCTAATGGTGTATTAACACATACTGTTTTATTTCCAGGATTATTAACGGTTGGAATTGGATTTACCGTTGCGACAACCGTACTTCGCGTTGAAGTACATCCATTGGCAGTTGCGGAAACGTAATAGGTTGTGGTAGAACTAATCGATGGTGTTGTGAATGTGGTGCCTGTACCTAGGGCTGTTCCTCCAGTTGCAGCTGCAAACCAAGACAAACTACCTGAAGTTGTTGTCGCACCTAAAGAAACTGTACCCGCTCCACATCTGCTAGCAGGTGTTGTTGTTGGTGCTGCTGGGGTGGCATTAACAGTGATATAATTCGTTTGATTCGACGTGTTGTTTCCTGATGAATTTGAAACAGTTAGAGAAACGTTGTAGGTGCCCGCATTGGCATAAGTTACAGTAGGGTTTTGAGCAGTACTGGTAGAAGGAGTTCCTCCGGGAAATGACCATGAATAAGAGGTTGGAGAACCAGTAGAGGTACTTGTATATTGAACTGTTTGTCCAGTACAAGTTGCATTCGTTGGAGTGGAGGAGAAACTTGCTGTTGGGGCAACTGGAGTACCTGTTCCTGTGATATTGATATTGTCAATAAACAATCTGTTACCATAACCAGCAACATTTCTAAAACGAATAATAACGCCGTTTTGTCCAGCATAAGCACTCAAATCAACGGTTTCCGTTCTCCATTGTGCAGTAGTAGGTGTGAATTGTGAAGTAGTTGCAGCAGCAGTAGGTAAATTCCCCGTAGCTACAGTGCTTCCTGTTTTGTTATAAACAGTTGTAAAGGTCGTTCCGCAATCCGATGAAACAAGCACTTGAAGGCCGTCAACATTGCTTGCGTTGTATGCAGCGTAAGCTACATTGAATGTAAGGCTTGAAGCAGTAAAAGGAGTCAAATCCATTTTTGGCAATTCTATAACATCTTGATTTGGTCGGTCATCAAAATTATAATTATCAAATACCAAGGAATTACCTGCTGTTGGAGCAACGCCAATAGTTGCGTTTCTTGCCCATGTTGTTGCGCCTCCATCCGTATTAATTATTGTCCAGCTTGAAGAAGGAGGGAAAGTTGTTGCTGTAAAACCTTCTGTGAATGGTAATGCAACTCCCGATCCAGCAGATACGGTTATGTAGGCAGTTTGACTTTCAGTATCCGTTCCAATTGAGTTTGATACGGTTAAGGAAACGGCATACGTTCCAGCAGTTGAATAGGTCACAGTTGGATTTGCAGAGGTGCTGGTAGCTGGAGTTCCGCCTGTAAATGTCCATGAATAACTCGTTGGATTCCCTGTGGATGTACTTGTAAATTGTACAGCTTGACCAACACAAACTACTTGGTTATTAGCCGTGAAATTTGCTACTGGTGCAGTTGGAACACTTGATTGGATGAAAATACCATAATCCTCAACATCTCCAATTGTGAATGCTGAAGTACAGTTTCTTTTTCCAGCTGTTATTGCTGCAGCATCTGATAAAACGCGCATTCTTAAAAACGTATTCGTTAATGCTGTTGCTGGAATGGTTACGTTTGCTGTTAACGTTTGAGTATTTAGAGCAGATTGTGAACCTGCTGCAACACTTCCGGAATGAACTAATTCAGCTGGGTTAGCAAAAACACCATTGTTATCGTAATCGATATATACTTCAAAACGTTGCGCTCCTGATGGACCTGCATTCGCTGTAATTGAAAGAGGATAAGTACTTCCCGCTTGAACGATGGTATTGTCCGTGCAAGTGAAATTAGTGTACGCCACATTCGACATGGAGTTAGTCGTATTATTAATGGTATTAAAAGCAACTCGGCTAACAGTTTGTCCGAAGTTCCCAGCGTTAGTTGAAGTTGGCGTACATGCATTTGGTAAGGTTCCAGCAAGTACAACGAAACCAGGTTTTGTCAGTGTATTTGTTCCTTGTGGAGTAGTAACAGTTAATTTAACATCATAAGCTCCTGGAACCGTGAAATTCATGACGGGGTTTTGTGCAGTAGAAGTAAGTACCGTCGAACCATTTGTGAATGTCCAGCTAAAAGTGATGTTACTCCAGTTTGTTTCAGGAAGGTAAGTGTTAGGAATACAAGCAGATAAATCAAGGAACGTAACAGATTGTCCTGAACAAATAATTGAGGAAGAGGTGGTGAAATCAACAATTGGAGCAGAGACCGGAACTAAGGCTAAATTGGTCGAAGCAAAAAACGAAGCACGTGGTCCTGAACAGGCTGCAAGCGCTCTTGTTTTTTGATTAGCAGTAAACATATTCATACAGGCATCTGATGAATAGTCCATATAGTTTCTTACAAATAAAGAATTGGATGAATTATTGTTGCAGCTGTTAGTACCATTTACGTTACAATCACTTTGACTTCTTCTATGTGGAGGAGTGTCTGCGCAACAATCACCCACATTTGATCCACAACCATTTGTTTGTGTTGGACAGTTTGCACCGGAACCATCTCCTTCAAAGGTGTGGTAAAGGTTCAATGCGTGACCAAGCTCGTGTGTCGTGGTGGTTGAGTTTCCTGAAGTGAAATTAGAAGCAAGAATAACTGCGCCGTCATTGGATTGACCATGAGAACTAGCAAAATAAGCGTAACCTTGTACACCAGCTCCTCCTTCATTGTTGTCAATTTCGGAAACGAGGTATATATTATAGTATCTTGTTCTATCCCAAGATACTACCGCTTTGAGTTGCGCATCTGTTATTCCACTGGAGGTTGACGCTTGTACTCCACTTGCCATGTAAGTAGCATTGTTTGTCATGCTAACTCGGTTAATTCCATTTGTGCATTGTCCGCTTGGATTTCGAACAGCAAGGGCAAATTCAATTTCCATATCAACGCCATTACCTGCACCTACTGTACCCGCAATTTTTCGGTATCTGTTATTGAGTTCTTGAATCCCTGCTCGAATGTCAGCATCACTTACATTGGTTCCGACTCCTACTGCCTCTCCTTTATGTAAGACATGAACTACCACCGGAATTCTGTACTGAGCAGCAATTTTATTGTCGTGATGAAAGGTTTTAACAAATTGTTCGAACTCTTGGGTTCTCTGAAAATACGCTGGATCCTGCATCATTTGATTGTGAATGTGTGCAGCACCACATTTCTCTTGCTGTGAAAACACGTTTCCAGCCAATAGAGCAATTCCGGAGAATAGAACTGCACCAATTTTGAATAAGGATTGTTTCATAGTTTTGATTTTAGAATTATGATTTTTAGTGTAAGGTTCTTCTATTAAGCTATTTATTTAGTTCTCTTTTTTGTTCGTTTACTTTTCTTATTTTCACTTCGTAACTTTCTTTCGAATCGGTTCATTTCTCTTCTGTACTTTTTATCAGTTCTCATTTTTTCTTCATGCAACTCCGGAGTGGCACATTTCTTATCATTAACAATTTTAATCTCTTGAGGAACTTGCGAGGATAGGGAATTAGCTATCAAAAATGTGAGTAAAAGTGTGAATAGTTGATTCATAACGAAGAAATGGACGATAAAAATAGTACTTAAATAGAATGAATTCAAATAAGTCAAATATAAATATAACTAATGTTAGCTCTAAAGAAAAAAATGGTCACTTATGTTAAATTTTAAAATTGTTTAACAAAAAAACAGAAAAGTTAAACAAAAAGTGTTTAGCTTTGGCATCACAAAAGTTAAACAAAATGTCAACACTCGAATTTAACAACGCACTAATTGGACTTGAAGGAAATTTATATTCTTTCGCAATGTCCTTTACACGAAACCGAGAAGAAGCTCGTGATTTAACGCAAGAAACCTACGTAAAAGCCCTGACTTACAGAGGTTATTACACTCCTCAGACGAACTTCAAAGCTTGGGTATTTACAATTATGCGGAATATTTTTATCAATAATTACCGTAGAAATGTAAAGTCTGGACAAATCTTCGATAACTCAAAGGATTCTTATTTGTTGAACAATTCGCAAAGTGAAACCGGAAATCCATTCCAAAGAATTGCCATTAAAGACATTTTGTCTAAGATAAACGTTTTAACGGAAGAATACCGCGAACCTTTCGAAATGCATTTTAACGGATTCAAGTACAAAGAAATTTCCGATAAACTAAATATTCCAATTGGGACTGTTAAAAGCAGGATTTTCATCGCTCGCAAGAAATTGATGGAAATGCTTCCTGACTACGCATATTAATTACAACATCTTACATTTCCTCATGTCAAAGAAAATCACCATTATCGGTTCCGGAATTTCAAGTCTATCTGCTGCTGCATTTTTATCCAAAGCTGGAAACCAAGTAACTATTCTAGAGAAAAATTCAACAATCGGCGGACGTGCACGTCAATTTGAAAAAGACGGTTTCGTGTTCGACATGGGACCATCATGGTATTGGATGCCTGATGTATTTGAAAAATTTTACAATCAATTCGGTTATACAACTTCCGATTTCTATGAATTGAAGCGTCTCGACCCGAGTTATCGCGTTTTTTGGAAAGAAGGAGCACCCACTGATCTTCCGGCGAATATGGAACAGCTGGAGCAATTGTTCGAGTCTTTCGAATCAGGAAGTGCGCTGCGTTTACGTTCCTTTTTAAAAGATGCAGCTTACAAATATGAGGTTGGAATGCAAGAATTGGTCTATAAGCCTAGTTTGAAATTGACAGAATTCGCAGATACTCGCGTTCTGAAAGGGTTGTTAAACATGCACTTGTTTTCTTCTTTTTCCGATTTCATCCGAAAGTACTTCAAGCATCCGAAAATTTTAGCGCTCTTAGAATTTCCAGTTTTATTTTTAGGCGCAATGCCGAAACAAATTCCAGCCTTGTACTCATTAATGAACTATGCCGATATGTCCCTCGGAACTTGGTATCCAATGGGCGGGATGCATAAGTTCATTGAAGCTTTTGAGAAAATTGCGAAAGAGAATGGCACGAAAATACTATTCGATCAAGAAGTAACAGGTTTTGATTTTGATGGAAAGAACATCCAAGCGGTTAAAACCAAATCACAGTCATTTTCAACTGAAATTGTGGTTTCAGGAGCGGACTATGCTCATACCGATTCTTTATTGAACGGAAAGGCAAATTATACCGAGAAGTATTGGGATAAACGTATAATGGCTCCTTCTAGTTTACTTTTTTATGTTGGTATAACAGGACGTGTGAACAACTTACAACACCACAACCTCTTTTTCGATGAGTCACTGGACGAGCATGGTAAAGAAATTTACAAAAATCCGAAATGGCCATCTAAGCCGTTGTTCTATTTAAGCGCTCCTTCAATTACCGATCCGAGTGTTGCTCCAGAGGGACATGAAAATCTATTTTTCTTGATTCCTTTAGCGCCTGATTTGGAGGATAATGACCAAACAAGAGAAAAATATTTCGACATACTTCTAGATCGTCTAAAGCAACATACGGGCAATGATATTCGCGATCGAATTGTTTACAAGAGAAGTTTTTGTGTCAATGATTTTAAGAAAGAATACAATGCTTTTAAAGGAAACGCTTATGGTTTGGCAAATACCTTACTACAAACAGCGATCCTTAAACCACGATTAGCGAACCGAAAGCTAGAAAACATGTTTTACACTGGACAATTAACCGTTCCAGGTCCCGGCGTACCTCCATCCATCATTTCTGGTGAGGTAGTTGCGCGTCAAATTTTAAAAATGAAACCCTAAAACCCTTATAAAATGAAGCAAGCTTTTGACCACATTAGTCAAGAAATGAGTAAGCTCACGACTAGACACTACAGCACCTCGTTTTCATTAGGAATTCGGTTTTTGCATAAAGATTTACATCAACCGATTTACTCAATTTACGGGTTTGTACGTTTGGCAGATGAAATTGTGGATTCGTTTCATGATTACAACAAAGCTCAACTATTAGCAGATTTTAAAATTGAAACCTACAAAGCGATTGATCAAGGAATTTCTTTGAATCCTATTTTGAACGCTTTTCAATGGGTAGTGAATAAATATCAAATTCCAACGGATCTAATTGAAACCTTTCTTCAATCGATGGAAATGGATTTGTCCAAGGCAGAATACAGTAAAGAACAATACGATAAGTATATTTTAGGCTCAGCTGAAGTGGTAGGTTTGATGTGTTTGAAAATTTTCGTGGAAGGAAATGATGCAGAATACGAAAGACTGAAACCATCCGCTATGAAATTAGGTTCTGCTTTTCAAAAAATTAATTTCCTACGGGATTTAAAAGCGGATTATCACGAATTGGGAAGAACGTACTTTCCGGGTATCGAATTGAGAGAGTTCAATGCAACCGTTAAAAAAGAAATAGAAGCGGATATCGAAAAAGATTTTCATGAAGGATATTTAGGGATTTTGCAGCTTCCTAAAAAAGCACGTTTTGGTGTTTATATGGCTTACAAATACTATTTCAAGTTGTTTCGAAAAATCAGAAATACACCGGCTCAATTGATTTTAAATGAACGTGTACGCATTCCAAACCATCGAAAATTCCGAATTTTACTGACTTCATTTGTACGTCACAACCTTAATCTTTTGTAATGAACGAATTTGTAGTCCTTGTGGACGAAAACGACCATGCCCTTGGGGAAATGGAAAAAATGGAAGTCCACGAAAAGGGTTTGCTACATCGAGCAGTTTCAGTTTTGGTTTTTAATGCCAACAATGAATTGTTGTTGCAACAACGTGCTTTAGGCAAATATCATTCGGGAGGTTTGTGGACAAATACATGTTGCAGTCATCCGCGCCCTGAGGAAAGAACTGTAGTCGCGGCAGAACGTCGATTAATAGAAGAAATGGGAATGGAGTTGAAATTGGATTTCGCTTTTTCGTTTATATACGCAGCCAATTTAGATAATGATTTAACTGAAAATGAGTTGGATCACGTATTTATAGGTCGTTCGGATGAAACTCCGCACATCAATACAGAGGAAGCAATGGCATTTCAGTGGAAGTCCATCGAGAAAATTAAATCCGAAATGGAAATCAACCCTGAAAAATATACTGCTTGGTTCCGAATTTTAATTTTGGAACATTACGAACAAATTTTAAAAGCAATTCAATCATGAAAGTAGGAAGACGTGCCACTTTTAATTCCGCGCATCGCCTCTTCAATCCAAAATGGAGTGACGAAAGAAACAATGAGTTGTATGGTAAATGCAACAACCCGAACTTTCATGGTCACAATTATGTGCTTGAAGTTTGGTTGGACGGTCCCATCGACCCTGAAACAGGTTATGTAGTGGACATGAAAGACTTAAAAGCTGTGATTAAAACTGAAATTGAAGACCGTTTTGACCACCGAAATCTTAATCTAGATTGCCCTGAATTTGCCAATTTGATTCCTACAGCTGAAAATATTGCTTTAGTATGTTGGCAACTTATTCGACCTCATTTTTCAGATAAGTATAACTTAGAGGTAAAACTATGGGAAACCGATAAAAACATGGTTTTCTACGATGGATCTCCAGTGTAAATTACATCGCTTCTATTAACTGAAAAAATAGTTCCTTTTTTGCAGGAGACAATGGAACTTCAGAACCATCTTTCATAATGATATATCCACCATCGTGTTTGTCGTATCGTTCAACGAATTTCAAGTTGATGAGGTGAGATTGTTGCGCTCGAAAGAAAGTTAATCCTTGTAGTAAGGTGTCGTAATCCTTTAATGTCTTGGAAACCAATATCTTTTTTCCGTTATTTAAGTAGAAGAAGGTGTAGTTTTTATCAGATTCACAACGAACAATGTCCTCAATTTCTACCAAGAATACACTTTCTTGCGTTTTTAAAATCAATTTTCGTTTTGAATTTGGATTTATATTATGTTGCAAAGCATTCAGCTGATTGTCGTCAATTTTTTTAGAAATCGTTGAAATCGCCTTTGTAATAGAGTGCTTTAACTCTTCCGGATCGATTGGTTTTAGAATATAATCAAGTGCACTGAATTTAATGGCTTGTATGGCGTATTCTTGAAAGGCTGTAATGAACATGACCTCAAATTGTCTGTCAGCTACACCTTTTAACACATCGAAGCCATTTCCATCGGGCATTTGAATATCAAGAATAACTAAATCTGGACGTAAGTTGTTAATTGCATCTATTCCTGTTTTAACATTTTCACCGTCTGTATATACTTGAACAGCAAGTCCGAACGAGTCAATCATTTTTTTGATAAGCTCTCTTGTTGGCTTTTCATCGTCGATTACAAGGATTTTTTTCATGACACAGATTTTATAGATTCGAAGTATAAAGGTAATTCAATTGTAATAACAGTTCCCGTTTTTTGATTTTCATTTAAATCATGAACCTCTAACTTTCCGTTTGTACGGTATTTGCGATTTAAAAGTTGTATTCTTTCATTGGTAATCTCCATAGCCATACTTTTATGCGCCTTTAATTTTTGGGTTTTCTTTGCTCCGGAACGTCCAACCCCATTGTCAATAACTTGAATTTGAAGCATCCCGTTCACTTCTTTAAATAATACTTGAATCATTCCGTGTTCTTGCAGATGAAGTTGACCGTGTTCAATGGCATTTTCGACAAAGGGTTGCGTAATCATTGGCGGCAACATGGCGTTTTTGAAAAGCAGTTCTTCTTCAATTTCAATTTTGTATTTGAACCGATTTTCAAAGCGCATTTTTTGGGTGAATAAGTATTTTTCAAGGATGTCCTTTTCGAGTTCAATTGAAATGAATTCTTTAGGTGAATTTTCTAAAATTAAGCGCATTAACTTCGAGAAGTTCACTAAAAACTTGGATGATTTTGCAGGCTCATTGGAATAAATTGAACTTTGAATGACCGACATGGCGTTAAAAATAAAATGTGGATTCATTTGTGTTCGCAGAAGCGATTGAGATAATTCAGCTGAGCGTTGTTTCATTTTTAGTCGCTGTTGATTGATTTGGAAAGCCAGAACAACAAAGGCAAGCACTATCAAAACGATAAATATTCCAGCGAGAAACAATTGCCGGTCGGTTTTTAAGCGTAAAACTTCTTGCTCACGTTCTTTTTGAGAAATGGATTCTTTCTGATTTTGAATGACTTTTTCACGCTCCTCACGTAGTTCTGTTTCAATCAATTGTTGGACGAAGGCGGCCGTTTTTAAAGTCGAATTCAACTCCATAGAACGAATATATTTTTCACGAAATTGAAGTGCCTTATGTAATTTTTTCGTTTGTTCATTGTAGTTTGCTAATTCATCCCAAACCTTGTGAAATCGAACGGTTACAAGACCTTTATCGCTTAAAAACTGATCAATATTTTCAAAGTCTATTTTTGCAGCTTCGTAATTCTTCAGTTGCATATTTAGCTGCCCTCGAAGTAACATCGATTTTAATTTTAACACATCATTTCCGGCGTTCTCACATCGAATAATAAGTTGATTAAGAATGTTAATTGCGTCTCTCTGTCTGTTCGATAATGCTAGTTTATTGCTGCTGAAAAAGGAATAATTTAATGCTGCCAAAGACAAGGGATAATTTTCAATCACGGATTTGTTTTCCTCTAACAACTCTTGAGCTTTGGTAAACTCTTTGGATTGAAGATAGTAGCCTGCAAGGATTAAATTAGCACTTGATAGTCCGAATTTGTCATTTCTTTCTTTTGCTAATACAGTTGCTTTTTTTGCAAAAATGAAGGTTTCGTCAAAGTTTCCAATTTCAGTTGAAATAATTGACAATAATAACGAAGCTCTAAATTCAAAATAACGATCACTGTTTTTCTTGGCAAGTGAGATACATTGCAATTCCTTTTGTGCAGCTTTGTCCCATTCTTCGAAGATAAAATGAGAAACAGCTTGTTGGTGCAAACACATTAATGTGGTCAGACGAGTATCGGAACGTAAGGATTGTGAAGTGGCTAAACTGGCAAAATAAAGCGCAGAATCCTTTTGAAAATCTGCTGTATAAATTCGGGAGAATGCCAGACTGTTCTCGGCAATATAGCGGTATTTTCGGATTCGATTAACTTGTTTGGCATTCCTAAGCGCAATTAGTTTAGCATTTGTAAAATCGTTTTTGTGGATAAAATATTGAATCAAACATAAATGAAATCGATGCTGGTAGGTGCTTTCCAGAAAGTTGGATTGTGATTTTAACTCCTCAATTTTATCGGAAAATGAAATTAAATTCTCGGTGTATAGATAGTATTCAGCGAGAAGTAAGTCCGATAACGCTTTTGCTTTATTTGATTTTGTTGTGTTGTTTATCGCTTGTATGTTTTGAATTTTACCACTCGCTTTTTCAACATTAACAGCCAAATAAAATTGAATTAAAGTGTCATATTGTTTTAGACGTGAATTATCGTTCTCACTTATCTTGATGCTTTCTAAAAGATTAATTTCCCGAATGTCATTTTTTTGACCAAATGCCACAAGCGAAATGAAGAAGAAAAAGTATAAGTGTTTAATCATAGTTTATTTGTTTGGATTGCGGATTGCTTATTACGGATTGCTGATTGGTGTCATTCGCAATCCGCAATCCGCAATTCGTAATAAGCAATCCGCAATTCGTAATAAGCAATCCGCAATCCGTAATTCGCAATCCGCAATCCGTAATTCGCAATCCGCAATTCTCAATTCTAAATCCGCATTTAATTATTCAATGTTTCTACCATTTTCCCATTAATCCAACGTGTTTTATAAGTTTTACCTCCAGGATAGGAAAGGACGCCAACTCCATGAGGTTTATCGTTTTCCCAATTTCCGTCATAACTCATTCGATTTTTGAAGTATTGTTTGCCTTGTCCAGACCGTATTCCCATTTTGTAATTGCCAATGTAATGTTCTCCGTTTGCCCAATAATAGGTTCCTAGTCCATTGCGTTGATTGTTTGTCCAATTCCCTTCATATTTGTCACCTGAGGCATAAAAATAAGTTCCATTTCCTTCTTGATTTCCGTTTTCAAAATTCCCTTCGTAGCGTTCCTTATTGGATAAAATTAACTTTCCCCGACCGTGATATAAGTCGTTTTTCCATTCTCCTTCGTAGCTTTCTCCAATGGGTGTCGTTCGTATTCCTTTTCCATTACGTTTGTCGTTCTGCCATTCACCCGAATAACGCTCTCCTGCCAAATTTTGCCATTCTCCTTGTCCAGATTTTTTATCTTCTAACCAATTACCTTTATAGATGATGCCGCTACTACCTAAAAATTCTCCATATCCCGACCGCCTGTCGTTCGACCAACCACCTTCGTACACATCGCCATTGGTATATTTCATCAAGCCTTTCCCAAACCGCTTACCATCTGCGAAACTTCCTTCGTAAATACCACCGTCTGCATAAACGAGTTTTCCGATTCCATGAATTTTGTCAAAAGTAAAGCTTCCTTCATAGACAACGCCGTTCGAAAATCGAAGTTTACCAGTTCCATTTTTGAATCCTTCTGTAAATTGTCCGCAATAAATTCCTCCTTTGTTGTCAACCGATTCACCAAGTCCGTTTGGAACCAAAATCGTGTCGTTTTTTAAAATTGTTTCTCCTTTGTAGCTGACACAATTTTTCCATTCGGTTTGGTTTATCCCTAAACTATCTTTTTGCACTATACCCACTATTTGACTTTTACCAATAAATGGAATAATGAAGAGTGCGTAAATAAAAACTCGAAGAAGCATCAAATAATTTTTCGAATCCAATTAAACAGTTTAAAAGGAACGTATTTGAATGGTAAATCAGGACGATTTAACGATGAAATAATGCCTCGTCGGTTCGAAAATGCTAAAAAACTTTCATGTCCGTGATATGCCCCCATTCCACTATTTCCAACTCCGCCGAACGGTAAGTTGTGATTGGCAATGTGTAATAATCCATCGTTGATACAACCACCTCCTGATGAGGTTTCGTGAAAAACTTTTAAACCGTCTTTTTCTTTACCGTAATAATAAAACGCCAAAGGTTTTTCGTTCGCTTTTATGTATGCAATTGCTTCATCAATCGAAGAATAGGTCATAACTGGTAAGATTGGACCGAAGATTTCTTCCTGCATTATCGGAAAATCAGGTTGAACGTTATCGATGATGGTTGGTTCAATGTATCGGTTCGCTGCATCGACTTTACCGCCATGAAAAATAGTACCGTGTTGCATGAGTTTTTCTACTCGTTCAATTGCTTTCTGGTTCACCATTCGAGGGAAGTAAGGACTTTGTTGCGGATCTTCGCCAAACATTATTTTCCAGTGTTTGACAATCAATGGAAGCAGTTGATCTTTAACATCTTTGTGCACCAATAAATAGTCAGGAGCAATACACGTTTGTCCAGAATTGATACTTTTCGACCATGCGATGCGTTTGGCTGACACCTCTAAATTTGCTTTTTTGTCAACGATACACGGACTTTTTCCGCCGAGTTCCAGTATGACTGGTGTTAAGTAATTTGCAGCAGCTTTCATCACGATTTTACCCAATGACGGACTTCCCGTGAAGAAAATAATATCGTATCGTTTCTCCAATAACAAATTGTTGACATCACGTCCTCCTTCAACCAATGTGATGTATTTTTCATCGTAAATTTCGTTGATGATTTTCCCCATTAGAGCAGAAATTGTTGGCGTGTAAGGCGAAGGTTTTAATATGACGCAGCAACCTGAAGAAATAGCACCAACTAATGGATTGAAAAGCAAATTAAACGGATAGTTCCACGGTGCAATGATGAGCGCAACACCCAAAGGTTCCGTCATTAAATAGCTAGATGAAGGCAGTAAATGAAGTGGCGTTTCAACCCGTTTTAAACGAGCCCATTGTTTTATGTTTGCTAAGTGATAGGATATTTCCTGATTCACAATGCTGATTTCTGTCAAATACGCTTCTTCAAAGGATTTATTCAGGTCTTTTTTGAGCGCATCAGCTATTTCAGTTTCGTATTTTTTTAATGCTCCTTTTAATTTCTTGAGTTGCTCAATACGAAAGCGAACATCTTTAGTAGCATTTGAATTGAAAAAAGCACGTTGTTTTTCAAGGATGGTATCCAATTGCGTTGACGACAAAGTCTGCATAGTGTATAAATTGAAGTGTAAAAATACAAGATTTACTGACTTTTACTCGTGGTTACAAAACTTATTTTCGAGCGATTTCCATGGCTATCTATGCAGGTCAGCTCATGTTTTCCGGGTGAAAGTGTAAGTGATTGCTGATGAATTTCGGTTGTTTCTCCTATGTATTTTTTGTCGAGGTGCCAAAATACTTTTGTTTCTTGTTGTCGATGATACACTTCTGCGATTAGTGGTTCAGTTTCACCGTTTAAGTCACGCGGTAGGTAAATGTGTTGATTGTTTCTGGGATAAATAATGGAAAGTGTTTGTTTTCCGCTTTCAACTTGACAATCGTCACGGAATGATGGGAGGACTTGATACTCAGGATGACGTAGTTTGTAGTATTTTTCCATTTTTGAAGGTAGGACAAACCACTTTTTTTGCACCATATTGAATACGTTTTCGCAACTACTGTTGACCCGATATTGTTGTGTTTTATCCAATTGAATTACCTGGTGATAGGAACAGGATTCCAAATGTAAACTCCTCAATGGAACCAATGTGATTTTCTTATTTGGACAGTTTTTCCCTGCTGCGTAGCCACTTTTCTCACAAACTTCTAAGGGTCGAAAATCGTTGTAAGGGTTTTTAAACCAGCGTGTTGAACGAGGTAGTTGATTAAATATGGAAAACAAAACAGGAGCCGCAACACGGAATCCGGTTAATCCAGGGCGACCTTCTCCGTCGGCGTTTCCAACCCAAACTGCAACAACATAATCAGGATTATAGCCAATTGCCCATGCATCACGAAAGCCAAAACTTGTCCCTGTTTTCCAAGCGATTTTTCCAGAGGAGGAAAATAGGCGCCAATTGTTGTCTTCGTCGGGACGGTTTACTGCTGTCATTGCTTCAGACATTTGATAAAGTGCTGCATTGCTGAATAGGTTTTCGGGAGCCATCGTGAATTTCGAGCCGTCTGTACTGATTCCGCTTGGAGGAAGTCCTGAAAGTTGCCGCACAAAGGAAAGATAGGTTGTTGCAATTTGGTCAGGTCGAACTTCCGCGCCACCTAAAATCAATGAAAGTCCGTAATGTGATGCGCCTCTATTGACCGATTGTAGTCCGAGTTTTTTGAGTTTTGTGTGGAATTTCTTGACGCCGTATTCGTTCAGTAAATGCACCATTGGAATGTTTAAGCTTCTGGCAACCGCAAGATCAGCGGAAATCGCCCCTTCAAATTGTCCCGAAAAATTTTTGGGAGAGAAACTTCCGAAATTAGATGGGTAGTCGGGAAGAATTGAACTTGGTGTAATGCATCCGTCGTCCAGTGCTGCTGCAAATAGTAAGGGTTTGAGGATACTTCCAGAACTTCTTGGTGCGCGTGCACAATCTACCCAAGGTGCGTGTTCTTCTTCGTTAGCCGTATTGCCAATATAGCTTTTTATATGTCCAGTTTTCACTTCGACTACAATTACTGCTGCATTGTGAATGTGTTTTTCTTCCCATTCTATTGTTTTGATTTGCAGTAGTTTGTTCAGTCGTTGTTGTAAGCTGAACGAAATTGTAGTACGAATCGTTTTTCCTTTGTTTCCGTTTCTGATTTCACGATCGAGTAGGTGAGGGGCGAAGTTGGGAAGAGGTAAGGGTTTGTTTGGTATGTACTCTTCTAACGACAAACTGTAGGTGGTTTGGTCAATTTTACCCGAATCGAAAAGTGCTTTGAGTAAGCGATTTCGTTTTGCCAAAAGGAGAGATTCATTTTTTCCGGGATAAATGAGTCCGGGGGCGTTCGGAAGTACTGCCAAGGTTGCGGCTTCTGCCCAACTCAATTCTTCTGGCGAACGGTTAAAATAACGCCATGCTGCTGCATTGAGCCCAACCACATTATTTCCGAAGGGAGCATGAGATGCATAAAGTCGAAGGATTTCCTCTTTCGAATTCCCAAGTTCAATGCGCGTTGCAAGAAGCATTTCTAAACCTTTTTCGAAATATGTTCGCGGTGGATTTTTACGCATTAGTCGTACCAATTGCATCGTAAGTGTACTTCCTCCACTAACGGTTTTACCTGCATTTAAATTCTGTTTAAACGCTCTTAAAACTCCGGAGGCACTTACTCCAAAATGCCAATAAAATCGTCGGTCTTCAAAATGCACCAGACAAGTGGCAAATTTTTCTGGAACACTATCTAATTCCTGAAAACGCCATTGTCCGTCATCAGCAATTCGAGCGCCTAATAATTGACCTTTTTCATCTAAAATTACAGTGGAAGTTGGATCAGAAAACAGTTGTGACGGAATCGAAAGCAAGTACGCTGAAATAAGCAAAATATACACCGCATAGCGAAAAGGTTGTCGCTTCGTAGTGCGATTTTCTTTCCATTGCTTAAATGCAAAATCCTTATTGCTTCGTTTATTCATCAGCTTTTTTCCTTGCCGAAATTAATTCAGCTATTTGAATTCCTTCTTGAAAATCAATAAGTGTTCGGATTCAACTGAAAAGTGTTTTGATTGCCTAAAATTTGTTGGACGATGGAAATTTTAGAAGAAAATCATTTTTTTGCATCAAAAAATAATAATCGCACAGCATCAAAAAATAACAATTGCACATCAACAATTAATAACAATTACACACCATAAAAAATAACAATCAAACTAAGGTTAATAATGCTGATTTGAAAATTATGCGTAATTTCATTTGAACAAGGATTCATTTTTGGAGTTTAAAAGTGGTGTTTTGCACCGTTCTACAAATGAATTATTAATTTCGCAAACTAAATTTGAGTGATTTATGAACTTTATCGTTTCGAGTACGACACTTTTACGCCACCTACAAAGCATTTCAGGGTGTGTGAATTCTAGTAATTCAATGCCAATTCTTGATAATTTCCTTTTCGATATTATAGATAGTGAATTGACGGTTTCTGCTTCTGATTTGGAAACGACAATGATTACTAACCTTGGCGTTCAGGCAGAGGAGAATGGAAAAGTGGCGATTCCTGCAAAGATGATTCTCGAAGTATTAAAGAACCTACCTGACCAACCGTGTACTTTTCGTATCAAGGATGATCATATGGTGGAAATCACTTATGACAACGGTCGTTCAGAAATGCAAGGGTTTAACGGCGATGAGTTTCCTAAATTACCACGAGTTGAAAATAAAAATTCTATCAAAATTTCTGGAAATATCATCCAACGAGCTATTTCGAAAACCTTGTTCGCAACTGGAAATGACGATTTGCGTCCGGTGATGAGCGGAGTTTATTGTATGTTCGCTCCAGGAGAAATTACTTTCGTTGCTACTGATGCACATAAATTAGTCCGTTACACAAGAACAGATGTAGAAACGTCAAGTAGTGGTTCATTTATTTTGCCAAAAAAACCACTTAATCTTTTAAAAAATAACCTTTCAGGTGAAGAAGAAGTAATGTTGGAATACAACGAAAGCAATGCGATTTTTACTTTTGGTGATATCGTTTTGGTTTGTCGTTTGGTAGATGGAAAATACCCGAATTACGATGCAGTTATACCTCGTGAAAATCCAAATGTTTTGACCGTAAACCGTGATCAATTCGCTAAGGCAATTCGTCGTGTTTCTATTTTCTCCAATAAAACGACGCACCAAGTTCGTTTGAAATTAGCTGGTTCTGAATTGGGGATTTTCGCTGAAGATTTAGAATTTCAAAATGCTGCTTCTGAACGTTTGACAAGTAGCTACGATGGGGATGACATGGAAATTGGTTTCAACTCTCGATTTTTAATGGAAATGTTAAACAATTTGGAATCGGAAGAAATTGTTCTCTCTATGAGTATGCCGAACCGCGCAGGATTGTTAACTCCAGCTACCTATTCTGTTGAAAACGAAAATATCTTGATGCTCGTCATGCCAGTAATGGTGAACCGATAAAATGTTATGACCCTTCAGGGAAAACAAAACATTCGCAACCTGTCTCTGCCTGAATTAAAGCAGGAAATCGAATTGAAATTTAATGAAAAAGGTTTTCGTGCCAAGCAAATTCACGAGTGGCTATGGAAGAAAAATGCCCATTCGTTTGCTGAAATGCACAACCTCCCTTCGATGTTGAAATCCAATTTGGAGGAACATTTTTTCATTGATGCCATTAAAGTTAAAGATCAACAAATAAGTCGCGACAAAACCATAAAATGCGCATTTGGCGTGGAAGACGGAAAAATTGTAGAAGGTGTTTTAATTCCAACTACGTCGCGCATGACGGCTTGCATTTCATCACAAGTTGGTTGCAGTTTGGCATGTACTTTTTGTGCAACGGGAAAATTGAAATTGCTGCGTAATTTATCGGCTGGAGAAATTTACGATCAGGTCGTTTATTTGATGAATGAAGCAAAAACGCGCTACGAAACACCATTGAGCAACATCGTTTACATGGGAATGGGCGAACCTTTATTGAACTACAAAAACGTCTTGCGTTCTGTTGAGTTCATATGTTCGGATGAAGGTTTGGGAATGTCGCCGAGAAGGATAACGGTCTCCACAGCAGGGATTTCCAAAATGATTAAAAAGTTAGGAGACGATGAGGTGAAATTCAATCTTGCCTTATCACTTCATGCAGCTAATGACACCAAACGCAATAAAATCATGGAAATTAACGAAAGCAATAATTTGGAATCACTTTCTGAAGCCTTGGTTTATTTCCACGAAAAAACGGGCAGTCGCGTTACTTTTGAATACATTATTTTTAAGGATTTCAACGATAGCATAGATGATGCGCGAGAATTGGCTCATTTCGCGAAATGTGTTCCTTGTAAAGTCAATATTATTGAATACAACGCTATTGACGATGGTGGTTTCCAGCAGGCTGATGCGAAAAAAGTGGCTGAATTTGCTGCATTTTTGGAATCGCGAAACATGATTGTGAACGTCAGAAGAAGTCGTGGAAAAGACATTGATGCAGCTTGCGGACAATTAGCTAACAAAAACAAAGCGGTTTCTGCTGAAAATCGCGTGTTGAAATAAATTCCTTACATTCGAGCGATAATCTCATCCTATGATAAAAGTTGAAAATCTCGTCAAAGAGTTTGAATTGACGCGTCAACAACGGAAGGAATTAAACACTTCTGAACGTATTGCGCGAGCGGTTGACAATGTAAGTTTTACCTGTGAAAAAGGTCGGGTGTTTTCACTATTAGGTCCAAATGGAGCAGGAAAAACGACTACTTTACGCATGTTGTCCACGATTTTTAAACCAACTTCAGGTTCGATAGAAATTGCGGGTATTGACGCAGTAAAATATCCAGAGGAAGCTAGAAGAAAATTAGGTTTTTTGACTGGATCAACAGGATTGTATGCGCGTTTAACTCCTGTCGAAATCATTGATTATTTCGCGGATTTATACAAGGTTCCGACCAAAGAGCGCGAGGAAAGAAAGCGTTATCTTTTTGACTTGTTGAACATGAACGATTTCCTTTCCAAACGAATCGGAAAATTGAGTACGGGAATGAAACAAAAAGTGTCCATTTGTAGGACCATGATTCATGATCCTGAGGTGGTGATTTTCGATGAGCCGACAAGCGGATTGGATGTCATAACTGCGGAAAATATCATCAAACTCATTCGCGATTGCAAAGACCAAAATAAAACGGTTATTTTCTCTAGTCATATCATGAGTGAAGTTGACCTGCTTTGCGATGATCTAGCGATTATTCACAAAGGGAATTTGAAATTTCAAGGTACGATGAGCGATTTCCGCGAGCAAATGGAAGCGCCAAATTTAACTGCCGAATTCATCCGTATTGTTCAATCTTAAATTTGAAAGCATGATTTTTAGAATATTTAGAAAAGAGTTGTTGGACACTTTACGCGATCGTCGTACGTTAATGATGATGCTGGTGATTCCGATTTTGATTTTTCCAATCGTATTGAATGTATTTGTTTCTGTATCGGCCTCATTTCAAGAGGAAGTTGCACAGAAAAAGTTAAAAATCGCTGTTACCGACCAAGTTTCGCCGTGGTTAAAAAAGCGACTTTCTGAAGTACCGCAATCGCTTGGTAAATTTGAGATTGTTACCGTAAAAGATTCGCTGGAAATGGCGACTTTGCTGGCGAGTGATTCCATTCAACTGGGGGTTTTGACAGCGCCTGATTTTGAGGAACATGTTCTTCGTATGGAGCCTGCAAAAATTGAATGGTTGTTTGATGCAACCTCGGTAGGAATGCAAGAACGTGCTGAACAGTATATGAATTTCATTGATGTTACAACCAAAGACCAACGTTATAGTCAGCTGGAAATCAATCCACAACAAGTAACGCCATTTGTGGTGCAATATGCCAATGTGGCTTCCGATAAGAAAATGATTGGTCAATTTGCAGGAGGAATTTTGCCATATATCTTTATCGCATTTGGATTTATTGGGTGTATGTATCCAGCAATAGATTTATTTACTGGCGAGAAAGAACGTGGAACGATTGAAACCTTGTTGACTACGCCTGTTAAGCGATGGCAAATTTTATTTGGTAAAATGATGGTTGTTGTTCTATCAGGTTTAACCGCTTCGTTTTGCGCCTTGTTTGGATTGTTTATTTCAATTGAGTTTTTGGACGTCGTGAAGAATGAAGAAATTATGAAAATTATCGGTGAAGTGTTGAGTGCGCCATTCATAGTTTCGCTCTTTGCATTATTGTTTCCATTGACCATTTTCTTTGCAGGTGTAATGATTCCAATTGCCGTTTATGCTAAAACCTTTAAAGAAGCACAAAGTATCATTACGCCATTGAACATTGTAATGGTACTTCCCGCAATGGTAGGCTTTTTCCCAGGAATGGAGTTAAATTACGTGACAGCTTGTATTCCAGTGGTGAACGTGGTTTTAGCGACAAAAGACCTGATTTCAGGCACGATGGAAATTCAATATTTATTGTTGAGCTTGTTGGTAATGATTGCTTTAGCCACACTTTCCGTATTGGTTTCGTACCGACAGTTCGACAAGGAGACCAACGTGGTTTTGTAACTTGGAAATCGAATTATTCGGATTTTTTCTGCTTCCGATCTTTTAGGATTTTCTTTTTATGAGTTGATTTACATTATTCGAATGATTTCACAATTCAAGGTCAAAAACAACGCCACCTAAACCACCCGATGTTTCTGATTTAACTTGAGTTTCTTAAACATTTCTCTGTTGAAACAATTTGATTATTAGCTAATCAAAACTACGATTAACTTGGTAAACTTGTTCTAAATAATCTCTCATGAAAACTATTCATTCTAACATATTAACCTTCATCTTTTTAGGAGGTTTCAGCGCGTTTAATTTCGCACAAAAAAATCCAGACCAATTTACCCATGAAGTACGCATTCAAGAATTGGAAAATCAAATTGGGAAGGTTGCCGTTTTACAGGATTCTGTTAAGTTGCTTCGTAATGAATTGGCAGGTGTATCCAAAAAAATGGAAACTATCCAACTCATGAATTCAGATTTAAGTCTTCAGTTGGCGGAAATGCGAAATTCAATGGTAGAATTGCGCAAAAAACAAGCGGAGCTACAAGCAAAATCTGAAAAACCAACAGAAAAACCAGCTGAGCCAAAAGAAATTGCAAAAGTTGAAGCGCCGAAAAACGAAAAACCAGTGGAGAAACCGGTGGAAAAAGTGACAGAAAAACCGGTGGAAAAAGTAGCTGAAAAACCTTCAGAGAAACCGGTCGAAAAAGTCACAGAAAAACCAGCTGAAAAAGTAGTTGAAACGAAACCAGCTGAAAAACCAGAAGAGAAAGCAACAGATCGAATTCGCACCAATAATGTGGAATTGCCGAACTATAAATTGAAAAAGGAAGCGACGCTTTGTTTGAAAATGAATGTGAACGAGGAAGGCGCTGTAACTGAAGCGACTGTGGTTCCTGGTAAAACGACTTTGACCGATAAAAAGGTGATCGATGAGGTAATCAAAAAGGTAAAAGAGCAAGTGGTTTACAAAAAAGAGCCTGGTGTAAAACAAAGTATGGTTTATTATACCATCACGGTTAAATAATTCTGTAATACCCTAAAAGTGAGTCAACAGGAGAAAAAACAAAGTTTGTTTCAACGAATAAAAAACGCACCTTTTTTTCAAAAAAAATGGGTGAGAAATAAATACACCATTACTCTTTTTATCTTTTTTATTTACGTCCTGTTAATTGATGAAAACGATATTTTTTTCATCATTAAAAAACAACGAACGTATTCCAAGTTGAAAGGTCAGCACGAGAGTATGTTGGATAAATACGATACCGTCAAAAGTCAATTGCGCAAGTTGTCTCACGAAAGTCAATTAGAATCTTACGCCCGTTCAGAGAAGTACTTTAAAGCACCAGACGAGGATATTTTTGTCATTACTTACAAGGAGAAAAAGCGGTAAATCGAGATTGCCTTTTGTTTTTTATTCGATCTTAAATTGTTTATCGAACCACATGTATAAACCCTGATTTCGTTCCTTCTTCGTATTTCAAACGGTAGAAATAAACACCATCTGCAACTTCTTTTCCTCGTTTGTCGATTCCTGCAAAAGGCGTATCGTCGTTGGTGAAAAAGTAGATTGGAATTCCCCAACGGTCCACGATGTCGATTTCAAATTTCTGACACGTTTGAAAATAATTCACTAGATCCAAATCTTCATTGATATTGTCGCCATTTGGAGAAATCACATTTGGAAAATCTTTATCGTCAAAGGTATAAATGTTGATGATGTCCAATGGAATCGTTGACGGCGGGGATGTACAACCATTTACAGTAACTGTTGCCTCATAATTCCCCATTGCAGGAATTCCAGCTGAAAACGACACATTTTGATTCGTAGAACTAAATCCATTTGGTCCATTCCAATTGAAAGTTCCACCAATAACAGGTGCTGCGTTCATAAAAACTGTATCTCCAGGGCAAGTTAACGGACTATTCGAACTTAAAATTGGAGCTGCAGGAATTGGATAAACGATAACATCATAAATAATGGTCGAGTCGCAATTTAAAGTAGTTTGTAAGTAGAATGGAAAAGCGCCAGTTGTGCTTATTGTTTGTCCTTGATAGGTGAATGATTCGCCTTCGCAGAGTGTAGTGTCCCGCACAAATGAATATGCTGGATTCACAAAAAGAGTTAGATTCACTATGGAATCACATCCGGCAACCGTTTGAAGCGCCAATTGATAATTCCCAGGTTGTGTCAGTTGTTGCGTGCCTAAAGTGTAGCTTTCATTGGAACAAATTGTTGCGGTCACATTCAAATCGTAAATCGGATTCACAACAATGTTTTCCTGAAGGGTATCACTTGAACAACCATCTAAAAGGGTATAAACGGAATATGTCCCGCTGTTATTAGCCGCAGTAGCGACTTGAATTGTAGTATCGTGACCTATTAATTGAAATCCATTTGGACCCGACCAATACGTTTGTCCATTGGGAATACTGTCAACCTGTAACGTAAGTAAATCACCTTCACACAAGGGGGTAGGGTAAACGATGTCAGGAGTGGGCACTTGTGGTGGTTCAGTTATTTGGACAACTTGCGAAACAAGGCATCCCTCCGTGGTTTTGATTTGGGCAGTGTAGCTACCCGCTCCCAAATTTGAAAAAGTTGAATCCGTAAAATAATTGGTTCCATTGATGGTGTAAGTAATCCCATTTCCAACTGCGGAGATGGTTAATGCACCATCCGTATATCCAAAACAAGACGCTGGTGTCAATGCAACATTATTAATTTGAGGAACTAAAATGGTCGTGGCTTCGGTGTCATAAGTTGGTGTTCCTTGCGGTGTTCCATTAAAGGTAGCATTGCCTTGAATGTTTAAATAATTGTTGTCAAACTTATAGTATGCCAAGAGTCCCGTTTGCGTCGTTGGATTCGGGAGGTTGTTCATGTTGTTCAGAATTTCTTGCTGTGTACGGGTGACATTCCAAATTCTAACTTCATCAATATTTCCTCTAAAATGTTCAATATTTACGTTGTTTGCTTGCGTACCAATTGCAGTTATAAGGTCATTTTGAATCATCGTACCAGTGAGTGCTGAATCTGCAACTAAGCAACCATTTACATACAATTTTACAGAAAAACCGTTGTAGGTAGCAGCTAGGTGATACCAAGTATTCAAGGCTATTGGAATAGGACTTATTACCGCTCTGAAACCATTCGTTGTGGTAATTTGAAAATTCGTTGGACGAAGCAAGTAATTTACGTTGGATGGATCTGTGTGCTTAGAAACCAAATTCATATTACTAACCGCTGGACGACGAAACATGGCTTCAACGGTTATGTTTGTTCCGGAAACATCGATGTCACCGCATGCTACCCATCGACTTCCAGCACCAACTGTACTTAATGAGTTTTGAGCCCAAATGGAATACCCATAAAAGGTGAATAGCATTGAAAAGAGGAGAAAGTGTTTCATAATCAGCAAACAAATATGTTGATTTTTTATCGAATTAATTGCACAAAACCAGATTTTGTTTTTCCTTCATAATCCAATTTGTAGAAATAGACGCCTTCTGCCAAATCACTGCCATTTAACGATTTGCCAGCGAAAGGTGCTTCACCATATTTGTGAGAAAAAACTAAATTTCCCCATCGGTTGAAATATTGTACCTCAAATTGATAGCAAGTATGGAAATGATTTTCGATGTCCAATTCGTCATTGATATTATCGCCATTTGGAGTCAACACATTCGGGAAATCGTAATCCTCAAAGGAGAATTTATTAGTAATCTCAACGGGAATAGTAGCAGGTGGCGACACGCAATTGTTAACCGTTACTGTAGCAGAGTATGTTCCTTCGTTGGGTACAAAACAGTTGAAGGTATTTGAATATTGAGCAGAAGAAAAATTGCTCGGACCAGTCCATGCGATTGTTCCATTATTAACAACTTGCGCGTTCAAGGTTAGCTCATCTCCCGGACAATTCAATGGACTATTAGAAGATAATGAAGGAGCAGCTGGAATTGGATGAACGGTTAATACCACACTGACAATGGAATCGCATCCATACGAACCTAAAAGTGTGGCGGTATAAGTTCCTGAAGTCGTAAGAACTTGACCGTTGAAAATATATGTGCTCCCTTGGCAAATCGCTTGGTTAGAGGAAGATGTCAAGATTTGTTTTACAGAAAGGTTTAAGGTAATAATCGAGTCACATCCCTGAGGCGTTTGCAATTGCTGGGTATAGGTTCCTGGACTACTCAAGGTCAATCCAAGGAAGTTGTAGCTTTCGCCTGGACAGATTGAAGCATTTATGGTAGAAGTCAAAGGTGGATTAACACTCAGCGTCAAGACAACAATCGAATCACATCCGTTTGCATTAACCAATGGACGTTGATAGTTTCCTGCGGTGGTTAACACTTGATTTCCAAAAGTATATGAGCCACCTTGACAGATGCTTGCATTAATGTAACCCATAAGTGGAGGACTAACTGTTAAGTTTAAAGTAATTACCGAATCACATCCGTTGGAACCGTTGACGGTAACTGAGTAAGTTCCTGAATTAGAAAAGGTTTGACCACCAATAGTATAAGAATTTCCTTGACAAACTGTGGTGGTTATTGTGTTGGTCAATATAGGTTTTACCGTTACTACCACTTCATCGGTAACCGGACATGAGTTGGGATTACTCGCCAAGGTAGTTGAAACGGTGAAGGTTTGAGTTATTGGTGTTGTTCCCGAATTGGTTAAACTCACCGACGGATTTGAAACATTGGCTGAACTCAAGCCGGTTGTCGGTGTCCATGAGTAAACATACTGCGGATTATTTGCTGAACCAATTTGACCTGTAGTACCTGAACAAATCGCTATGTCTGGTCCAGCATTGGCAACAGCAATATCTGCAAATATTTTAGCATTTTTGATGGAATGACTGTCATTGGAACCTCCAGTACTTGCTGTAAATCCCATGTATCCCACGAAAGAAACGGTGTAAGAAGTGGTCAACCAAAGAACATTGTTTACGGTAACTGAAATTGTTCCGTTGTTGTAACTGATAATAGCGTGGTTATATGCATTGGAGCGGATAAAATTCAGATTTCCTCCTGAATTATTGACTTTAACAATACCTGCAGCACATTCATTGTAACCCGCACCATTGTAAATTTGAATTTCTGGATTGGCGCCACAGCCGTTGTCATACGTATCAAAAACGACCTTGATCCCGTTGGCTGTTGAAGGAATTCCTACTCCTCCACCACTAACAAATCCTGTTGGCGGAACGTCTAAGAAACAGAAAGCAATTCCGTCGGCTCCATTTCCATCGTTAATTCGAAAATAAAAATCGACATTCCATTGTAAACAAGTTGCTAAATCGATTGGAGTATTAAAGAAAGCTCCACCACTTGAACCGTTCGAGTTGGGAGTTAAAATCATTTCATCCGAGTTGGAGTCGGCATCTCCACCCGTATCACCAATCGCAGCTGCACCTGTTAAATTCCAACCCGTAGTATTCATTGTTGGAGACCCCGTTAACTGAGCGAATACAAGTGTTTGCGCCTGAGTTGAAGAATAAATGGCTATCAATAAAACTGTTAAAACAAATTTCATAATTACATTTTTTCTGAAAGTTCGAACCATCGCATGGTTTTTAATTCTAAATCATCAACAATAACACTCAGACGTTGTCCAAGTTCGATAAGTTGCTGATTGCTTGTTTCAGGAGAAGAAAGTGCAGTTGCGATGGTGGTTTTTTCGAGTTCCAATGCTTCCATTTCTTTCTCCAATTTTTTAAATTCTTCCTTTTCTTTATAGGTGAGTTTTTGTTTGTCTTGTTTTTCAATAACTTGTTCTCTAACAACTACTTCTTGAGTTGCGTTTTTTTGCTGGCGAGCAAGTTGTGTTTGTTGTTTTCTAAATTCGGTATAATTTCCAACGATGTCGCGAATTTGTCCCTCTCCTTCAAAAACGAACAAATGATCCACCATTTTATCCATGAAATAACGATCGTGAGAAACCACAATCAAACAACCGCCAAAATTGCGCAAGAAATCCTCTAAGACTGCCATCGCGAAAATGTCCAAGTCGTTCGTTGGTTCATCTAAAATCAAGAAGTTAGGATTTTGCATCAAGACACGCAACAATTTCAAACGACGTTTTTCACCACCACTCAATTTGTAAACGTAATTATAGTGCATGTCTCTTGGAAACAAGAAATTCTCCAATAATTGTGCTGCGGAAAGTTGTCGTCCTTTTTCCAATGGGATGAATTCGGCAACTTCTTTCACCACATCAATGACCTTCATCGAATCGTCCACGTGGATCAATTCTTGACTATAATAACCGAAAACTACGGTCTCCCCAATGACGATTTTTCCTTTATCCAACTCTTCTTTACCTAAAAGCATATTGAGAAAAGTTGATTTTCCAGTTCCGTTGTTCCCAACAATTCCAAGTCGTTCGTTGCGTTGGAAGTTGTAGGAAAATTCATTCAAAATTTTCTTGTCACCAAAGGACTTCGAAACTTTGTGCATTTCCACGATTTTTGTCCCAAGTCGCTCCATTTTTACGTTTAAAGCCAACTCAGAATCGTCCAATCGGGTATGTGCTGTTTTCTTTACATTCTCAAAATTGTCAATACGCGCTTTTTGTTTTGTTCCTCGCGCTTTCGGTTGGCGACGTATCCATTCCAGTTCCTTGCGAAAAGTGTTGCGAGCCTTGTCAATCGTAGCTTGCATTTGTTCTTCTCGTTCCGCTTTTTTCTCCAAATAATAGGAGAAGTTGCCGTTGTACTTGAATATGGTTTTTTCCGAAAGTTCTAAAATCGTATCGCAAACTACTTCTAGGAAATAGCGGTCGTGCGTCACCATCAACAAGGTTTGATTAGATGCAGAAAGGTAGGATTCCAGCCA
The DNA here is from genome assembly GCA_039795265.1 of Bacteroidota bacterium. Lineage (GTDB taxonomy): Bacteria > Bacteroidota > Bacteroidia > Flavobacteriales_D > Crocinitomicaceae > UBA952. The sequence goes on from JBDKEM010000020.1 coordinate 95,620, forward strand.
TTCTATCATGTCGAGGTCGAGGTGGTTTGTGGGTTCGTCGAGTAATAAGAAATCTGCTTCCGATAACAATACTTTAGCTAATGCAACCCGCTTTTTTTGTCCACCAGAAAGTGAGCCGATGAGTTGGTTTCCATTCGTTAATTTTAAGGTGGAAAGAATTTGTTCGACACGCACTTCGATGTCCCAAGCATTTAGGTCAGAAAGTTCTTGATAAAGTCCTGTAATCGCTTCGTCGTCATTTTCTAACATCGCCTGATTGTAGCGCTTTATAAGTTGTAATTCGGGTAAGTCGTGATTAAAAATACAGTCGATTATCGTTTCATTTTCAGGTAAATCTTCAGCTTGTTCCATGAAGGCAACGCGCATGTCTTTTCTAAAAACTACTCGTCCATCGTCACACGACTCTTTTCCAGTGAGGCATTTTAATAAGGTAGTTTTTCCAGAACCGTTTTTAGCTACGATAGCCACTTTTTGACCTTGGTCGATTCCAAATGTTAGATTTTCAAATAGTATTCTGTCACCAAATGATTTGGTAAGGTTTTCAACAGATAAAAAATTCATGCAATTATTTCAGGGTGCGAAGATACCGCTTTAACCCCAAGTAAGTCTATTTTGAAATTGGCATAACATTAAATTCCTTGTAAGAACTAGTTTTGCCGAACATAAATTGTAGTTATTTGTTACATTAGCTTAATCTCATTCAACCAATGAAAAACAGTACATTTTCCTTATTATTTTTTCTTTTCTCCACATTTAGTGTTTTCGCTCAAAGCGGAATTGTGCGCGGTAAAGTAACGAATGCTGCTAACAATCAAGCGATTCCTTTTGCCAAAATTCAAATTATCGACCAACAAAAAGGTGCCTTAAGTGGGGACGACGGATCGTATGAAATAACCGGGATTAAACCCGGAATTTACACTTTTAAAGTTACTTCTTCAGGGTTTAAAGACTTGGTTGTGAACGAAATATTAGTCACCAACGCGCGTACAGTTGAACAAGATTTTCAATTAGAAGAAATCATCATAGAGCAGCAAGAAGTTGTTGTTAAAGCATCACCATTCGTCCGAAAAACAGAATCTCCGGTATCTCTAAAAACGTTGAACGCAACTGAAATAGAACGTCTTCCGGGTGCCAATCGCGACGTGAGTAAAGTTATTGCGGCGCTTCCGGGGGTTGCTTCTCGCGCTACGTTTAGAAACGACATCATCATCCGTGGAGGTTCGCCGGGTGAAAATAAATTTTACTTAGATGGAATTGAAGTGCCAAATATCAACCACTTCGCGACGCAAGGAAGTTCGGGTGGTCCAGTTGGTTTATTGAATGTGAATTTTGTACGTGAAGTTGATTTTTATTCCGGTGCGTTTCCAGCAAATCGTGCGAACGGATTGAGTTCGGTATTGGCGTTCAAACAAAAAGACGGTAACCAAGATGGGCTAATCACTAATTTCGCTTTAGGTTCGAGTGACGCCGCATTAACGTTTGATGGTCCAATTGGAAAAAAAGTGGACTTCATTTTCTCGGCACGACGTTCGTATTTACAATTTCTATTTGCAGCCTTACAATTACCAATTTTGCCTACCTACAACGACTTTCAGTACAAAGTCAATTTTAAGCCAAACGATAAAAACAAAATTACGTTCATCGGATTGGGTGCAATTGATGATTTCCGTCTGAATGCGAAGGTGAATGAAAATGTCACAGATTCTTTAACAAGAGAAAGCAACAATTACATTTTGAACAATCTACCACTTCAAAAACAATGGAACTATACCGTTGGTGTAAATTGGCTACATTATTCGAAAAACTCTTATCAAAATGTTGTAGTTAGCCGAAACATGTTGAACAATTCAGCAATTCGAACTTCCAATAAAATTCCAGCACCAAACAATGTGATTCTGGATTATTCTTCCTTCGAAGCAGAAAATAAATTCCGTTTTGAGCATACTTACAACAAAAACGGTTGGCGACTAAACGCAGGTGTGGGTTATGAATTTGCCAAATATTACAATTCAACATTTAATCGCATAACCATTCAAGGTGTACCCGTCCTTATTGATTTTGAATCGACGCTTAATTTACACAAGGTAGCCATGTTTGGACAATTGAGTAAATCGCTGCTAAAAGAGAAATTGAACCTTTCGTTTGGATTACGTACCGACGTGAACAGCTACGCGAAAAGCATGATGAATCCGTTAGACCAATTGTCTCCAAGTTTTTCAGTCAACTACCGCTTTAATAACCAGTGGGCACTTAATGCGAACATCGCGCGCTATCATCAATTGCCCGCTTATACCATTTTAGGCTACCGAGATGCAAATGGAGTACTTAAAAACAAGGAAAATGATTTGAAATACATCAGCGCCGACCATTTTGTTTTAGGAACAGAATATTTAACCAAATTCAACTCTCGTTTCACTTTAGAAGGATTTTTCAAAAGCTACAATCGTTACCCATTCTCACTTAAGGATTCTTTGAGTTTGGCAAATATTGGTTCAGACTTCGGGGTTGTTGGAAATGAGGAAGTAAAATCTATTTCAACGGGAAGAACGTATGGAGTTGAGTTTTTATACCAACAAAAAATGTTCAAGGGATTCTATGCAATTTTGGCTTATACTTATGTGATTTCAGAGTTCAAAGACAAAAACAATGCTTATGTTCCAACTTCGTGGGATAGCCGCAACATCGTTTCTTTAACAGGAGGTAAGCGTTTTAAAAAAGGTTGGGAAGTTGGTTTCCGTTGGTTGTTTTCAGGTGGTTCGCCGTACACGCCGATTGATGTTGCAACGTCCAGTTTAATTCAGAATTGGGACATTAACGGACAAGGACTTTTGGACATCAATCGTTTGAATACGCAAAGAGAATCGAATTTCCACCAGTTGAACATTCGCGTGGATAAGAAAATTTACTTGGATAAATTCAATATGAATTTCTACTTGGACATTCAAAATGTTTACGGATATAAAGCGAAATTAGCACCAATTCTTTTGGTTGAAACCGACGCGAATGACAACCCAATTGTTGACCCGAACGACCCAACGCGTTATAAAACGAAATTCATCGAAAACACCAATGGAATCATTCAACCGACTATCGGAATCATTATCGAGTTTGCAAACAAGAAAAAGACGGTGAAGAGTTAAGGTCTGTTTGCAAATTATTTGAGTTCTTTGTTGTAGAAATAGTTAGCGTGTATACCCTAAGTTACAAAGAATAATGGTAGAAATGGTTTTGGAAAAATACTTTTTAATCAAAGAGGATGAAAGTCATCTCATTTAAAACAGTTCGGAACACTCTCTTTGATCCTCGTTTTATACGGCAGAAAATGAGTCACCCTCCTCTTTCCTCCCTCAAGGGAGGAAGCTAGTTCTCGTATCGAAATTAATTTTGGGGATAGTTATAATTATTTGTTTACTAATAATTTGAGTTTTTCACAAGATCCGTCTCTCCCCTCTGACGGAGTCTGATACTCTTTGCCACGGCGAAAGATTCGTCAGACTTGAGGAGGTTCGTCGCGGCGAAAAAGGGAGGTGACAATTCTACATTCTTCATTAATTCCCTCTTTTTCCTCCAAAAAAATACGTTTAATCCAATTTTTCGACACTTTTGTTCCGTACAAAATCATTTTAAAACTAAAACTACAATTATGAGCGCATTCGACATTAAAGACCTCGAACATTATTTTAAGACTTACCGCAAATCCGTTAAAAGCCCGAAAAAATTCTGGAATAAAATAGCAGACGAAAATTTCACTTGGTACCAAAAATGGGATAGGGTGCTTGATTTTGACTTTCAAGAAGCTAAGTTTGAATGGTTCTCAGGCGCTAAAGTAAATATCACTAAAAATTGTATTGACCGACATTTGAACGTTCGCGGCGATAAAACAGCCATCATTTTTGAACCCAATAATCCAGACGAAGAAGCGCAGCATATTACCTATAATCAACTCTATAAACGGGTTGCGAAAATGGCGAATGTCTTGCGTGAACAAGGCGTTCAAAAGGGAGATCGCGTATGCATTTATCTTCCAATGATTCCCGAATTAGCGATTGCGGTTTTGGCTTGTGCACGAATTGGAGCCGTTCATTCCGTGGTATTCGCAGGATTTTCCTCTACTGCTTTGGCTACTCGAATTGACGACTGTGGGGCAAAAGTGGTCATCACCTCCGATGGAGGCTACCGTGGCAACAAAACAATCGATTTAAAAGGAATTGTGGACGAGGCATTAACCAAAATTTCTTGTGTGGAGAAGGTGTTTGTTTTGGTAAGAACGAACGAAACGATTTCCATGCAAGAAGGACGCGACATTTGGATGCAACCTCTATTGGATAAGGCTTCCGATAATAATGTTGCTGAAATTATGGATGCCGAAGATCCTTTGTTTATTCTTTACACCTCTGGTTCAACGGGAAAGCCAAAAGGCATGATGCACACCACGGCAGGCTACATGGTTTACACCGCTTTCACGTTTAAAAATGTGTTCAATTACCAAGAAAATGATGTTTTTTGGTGTACAGCCGACATCGGTTGGATTACGGGGCATTCGTACATCGTTTATGGTCCCTTGCTGAATGGTGCGACTACTGTGTTGTTTGAAGGTGTTCCTTCTTATCCTGATTTTAGCCGTTTTTGGCAGGTGATTGAGAAACACAAAGTCAATCAATTTTATACAGCACCAACGGCTATTCGAGCTTTGGCGAAAGAAAGTTTAGATTTTGTTCAGCCCTATGAAATGAGTTCATTGCGCGTGATAGGTTCTGTAGGAGAACCGATTAACGAAGAAGCATGGCATTGGTACAACGACCATGTAGGAGGAAAACGCAGTCCCTTGGTGGATACGTGGTGGCAAACTGAAACAGGTGGAATCATGATTTCTCCGTTACCTTTTGTCACACCAACCAAACCAACATATGCCACTTTGCCGCTTCCTGGTATTCAACCGGTTTTAATGGATGAATTGCGCAACGAAATTGAAGGAAATCAAGTCACAGGAAGTTTGTGTGTTAAGTTTCCGTGGCCGAGTATGGCGCGAACGATTTGGGGCGATCATCAGCGGTATAAAGAAACGTATTTCAGTGCTTTTCCGGGGAAGTATTTTACAGGAGACGGAGCATTTAGAGATGAGGTAGGATATTATCGCATTACAGGTCGCGTGGACGATGTCGTTATTGTTTCAGGTCACAACCTAGGAACAGCGCCGATTGAAGATGCTATCAACGAACATCCGGCGGTGGCAGAAAGTGCGATTGTTGGATTTCCGCACGACATCAAAGGAAATGCTTTGTACGGCTTTATCATTCTGAAAGAAGTAGGGGAAGATCGGGATAAAAACAATTTGGCGAAGGAAATCAATATGCAAATTTCGGATCAAATCGGTCCAATTGCTAAGTTGGATAAAATTCAGTTTGTCAGTGGTTTGCCGAAAACGCGTTCAGGAAAAATCATGCGTCGAATATTGCGCAAAATTGCCGAAGGTGACTTTTCAAATTTTGGAGACACCTCAACGTTGTTGAATCCTGAAATTGTGGATGAAATTAAGGACGGAAGGGTTTAGTTTATGTGCTTCTGCTTTGGCGGTTCTTGATGTGCTAATGTTCTAATTTCATGATGTGCTAATGAGCTTCCGCTGTGGCGAGCCCTCGTAAGGTGCCATATTCATTTTTGATAATCAACGTGCTGAAATTGTAACCAATATTCTCGAAATGCGCCTTCGGATTGGTATAAAAATTCTTCAGTTTTACCGACGGAGATGGAAGCATTCATGCGTTTTTTCCATTCTTGAAAATCGTTATCAATTTCGTTGCCGACCCATGTGCCACGGTGCTCAAATCCGGTAAAGGCTTCGCGTTTGGTTTTTACCTTTTGAATGGGGAAATACAAGGTGTAATGGACTATTTCTTCCGATGGAAATTCAAAACGTGCTTTACCACTAACCTTCACAAAACTGCGTTGAAAATCCACTTTTGAATAATGACCTTTTTCGAAATTTTGTTTCAACTGTTCGCCAACTAAATGCGCGGTTAAATTGGAGATACGGTGTGCGGTATCAACATCATTTAAGAATTCAGGTCCTTTATAATAGACGTAAATCAAGGAGTCACTTTGTTTTACAATTACAGTCGTTTTGAGTTGATTTTTTAGCGTTGTCGATGTAGAACTTTCCTCGTTGCACGCAAAAAACAAAAAAGACGAAATTACCCAAAGGTAAAATCGTCTTTTTAACAAAAAGTTCAATAAAAATAGACTAGCCAAAACGTTCAATAACTTGTTGTGTCACACCGGTGTTAGAAAAACCTCCATCGTGGAAAAGATTTTGCATAGTCACATATTTCGTTAAATCGGAGAACATGGTAATACAATAATCTGCACAAGCAATCGCTGGAGCATTTCCAAGTGGCGACATTTGTTCAGAGAAATTGATGAACTCGTTGAAGCCTTTAATTCCTTGTCCAGCTGTGGTTACGGTTGGTGACTGAGAAATAGTATTCACGCGCACTTTGCGTTTTATTCCGTAGTGATATCCAAATGAACGAGCAATTGATTCTAACAGCGATTTTGCGTCGGCCATATCGTTATAATCGGGGAAGATACGCTGCGCTGCGATATATGACAAAGCCACTACGGAACCCCATTCGCTCATCGCGTCGTGTTTATACAAGGTCGCCAACGTTTTGTGTAAACTCATAGCGGAAACATCCATAGTTTGTTGGTAAAATTGGTAGTTGTTTTCCACATAATGTTTTCCTTTTCGAACATTGGGTGACATACCAATAGAGTGTAAAACAAAATCGATTTTTCCACCTAAAATTTCTTGTGATTTCACAATAAGGTTTTCTAAATCTTCTAAACTTGTTGCGTCCGCAGGAATAACTTCGCTATTTGTTTTTTCAGCAAGTGCTTTAATTTCACCCATTCGCATTGCAATTGGTGCGTTGGTCAAAACGAAAGTTGCTCCCTCCTCGTGCGCACGTTCTGCCACTTTCCAAGCAATAGATTGTTCGTTTAGCGCTCCGAAAATGATACCTCTTTTACCTTTTAATAGTTGGTTTGACATAATGTTGTGTTTTGGGCAAATGTAATGAATTCGCTTCTCGAAATTCAATTTTTGGTAGTTGCTTTTTCACTTATCAACAATTTGTGGATTCCAAAGCGCTTGATTGTTAACAAGTTTTGATGCAAGATTACACGTCATTTCCTTCTTGTATGGGTAACTTCGGGGCGTGAAATTTTGGTTTACCTTTTTAGTTTTGGCGTATTTCTATAAAGCAAATGCGCAACTTGTTCCGATACAACACCAAGCGGATTACCCTTTTTGGTTGCACTTACCCTCGGATTCTATTTTGAAATCAAAACCACCCGTTTTAATCTTCCTACATGGACGAAGTTTGTCTGGAAATAATTTGGAGTTGGTGAAGAAGTATGGTGTTCTCAAAGAAATCGAACGTGGAAGGAACATTCCTGCGATTGTGATTGCTCCTCAAGTTCCAGCTGGATCACCTTGGGAACCCGCGAAAGTGATGTCCGTGTTGAATTTTGTGAAAAAGAATTTTCAAATAGACAGTACGCGGATCTATGTTACCGGAATGAGTTTAGGTGGTTATGGAACGCTAGATTTTGCAGGAGCATATCCAGAAGTGGTAACCGCAGCAGTAGCCTTATGCGGAGGTGGCAATGTCAAAGATGCGTGCGACTTGGCTACTGTTCCACTATGGATTCAACACGGAAACCAAGACCGAGCAGTGCCACTTTCCGAATCGACCAAAATCGTTAACGCAATTAAAAATTGTAATGGCGGTGAAAACCTAAAATTCTCGATTATTCCCGGAGCAAATCACGGTGACCTAGAGCGCTTTTTTCATTCCGACGACTTATATAATTGGTTGTTTCAATTCACTAAAAAGGACTAGTTAATCCGAACTTAAAGAAAGAAAAATTCAAACTAAGAACGTTTCAAAATTCAATAATCGAGGCTTTTTAAAAATTAAACACCGCTTCCGATAGCTATCGGAATAATCTTAGTTATCCGCCGCGGCGGAAGGATGTCAAATTTTTAAAGTAACGATGATTATGGTGTTTTGCAACGTTCTTTTGTTATGAAAACCAAACATCGGTAATGATTTCCCTTTTTGCGTATTGATTAATGCGTTGAATGATGATAGATTTTCCCATTAACAATTCTTCGCGCATTACCGACGAATCAATGGTTAGAAATAAGGTTTTATTCTTGATGTAAATCTGTGTGGTTCGATGTGCAATCGCTCCTCCCATTAATTCAGGCCAAGCATTGACTACTTGTAACTCAAGCATTTTCCCATCAAGTCCATAGGCTTTCATTATTTTATCCACCAACTCACTTACAGGAGTGGCTTTGTTCATGTATTCATCTTTTTTCATGTAGCGTGATTGGGTGGATGTTTCCGTTAGCTATTTCAAATAATTCCGTTGAAATGGGCATGGAAGAAAATAGTTCAGTCATACGTTCTTTGTCGGTGTCTGAAATGAAGATTTGTCCAAAATATCCTTCTGCAACAAGAGCTACTAATTTAGTGACACGTTGTCGATCCAATTTGTCAAAAATATCGTCTAAAAGGAGCACGGGTGAGACTTTTAAATGTTCTTTCAGCCACGTATATTGTGCGATTCGAAGGGCAATTAAGAATGACTTTTGCTGTCCTTGGGATCCATATTTCTTAATGGGATGACCATTCAATTTAAAAAGTAAATCGTCTTTATGAATTCCAACAGATGTGTATTGAACAGCAAGGTCTTTTTTCAAATTTTCTTCCAATAATTCGTTGTATGAAGTGGTCAATAATTTGCTTAGGAATTCAATGTCAATTAGTTCCGATGTCGTTGCAATTTGGGAATAGATGCGTTGGAAATAATCTAAAAATTCGTTCACAAATAATTTCCGTTCTTCAAAAATATGAGAACCGTGTTCAATCAATTGATCGTCCCAAACTTCTAAACTTTCCTTATCGAAATAGCGGTTTTCATGAAAGTTTTTTAATAAACAGTTACGTTGTTCAAGCGCCCGATTATAGCTTTGAAGATGAGTTAAATATTCCCGACTGAAATGTGAAAGAATACTGTCCATCCATTTTCTACGCATTTCGCTGCCTTCCGCTATTAAATCACCATCATAAGGAGAGATAAAAACAACTGGAAATTTGCCGATGTGATCACTGAGCTTGGTGTATTCCTTTTTGTTGAGTTTGATTTTCTTTTTCGTTCCTGGTTTAAAAGCGCATTGCAGCTCGACAATTTCTTCTGATTCATTTTTCCATAAACTTAGAATACTAAAAAACGCTTCGTTGTGTCTAAGGTTTTGATTGTCAGAAGAACTTAAGTATGATTTTCCATTGGAAAGAAAATAAATAGCATCGAGAAGATTCGTTTTTCCTTCACCGTTATTCCCCACAAAACCAATGATTTTAGTGGAAAATTCTACCTCTAATAGATTGAAATTTTTGAAGTTATGAAGTGCGAGTCCTGTTAAAATCATGTTACGGCCTCAAATTTAGTGTATATTTACCACGCATTTTTTTGAATATGCAACTAAGCTAAAATATTTTACGTTCAGATTCCAACTCAAAAAACCAAATATGAGATTAAGCATAATTTCGATTTTATTTTTTTCTATACTTTCATTTCAAGCATTTTTTAGTCAACTAGTATATTCCAATGTTGGAGGAGCTGCTAATGTCATTGTTAACTCCATGTTAGGAGGAGGTGTTGCGGTTTCAAACCAAACCATCACCTGTCCAACAAATGCTTACGGAACATTCACGAATGGTGCAACAAGTAATGTCGGCATTTCATCAGGTATTATTTTGTCAACTGGAAATATAAATAACTTAAACGGAAATGGCTCCACGTTCTGGAGTTCAGACTTGCCTGGAGGTAACTGTAACGATCCTCAATTATCTGGTCTAGAAAACTTAGCTACCTACGATTGTTGTATTCTAGAATTTGACGTGGTTCCTACTTGTACGAGTTTGAAAATTCGGTTCGTTTTTGGTTCAGAAGAATATCCAGAGTTTGTGAACGCAGGTTACAATGATGCCTTCGGATTTTTTGTGTCGGGGCCAAATCCATTAGGAGGTCCTGCTTACAATAATACCAATGTCGCTACACTGCCCAATAACACAACATTTGTAAGTATTGACAATGTAAATGCAAACAATAATTCACAGTATTATGTAAACAATTCGACTGGAACTTCCATTAAGTTGGATGCATTTACTACTGTATTGACACGTACAATTTTTGTAACCCCTTGTCAAACCTATCATTTTAAACTTGCTATTGCGGACGCTGGAGACGGTATTTACGATTCTGCGGTGTTCATTGATTTCTTGGAATGTTCTAATGCTTTGACGGCATCAACAACAACTAGTGATGCAACTTGCGCAGGAAATGATGGAACTGCATCCGTTTCTGCCTCGTTTGGATTCCCTCCGTACTCTTATTCTTGGAATACAACACCTCAACAAACCACAGCTTCAATAACCGGCTTATTACCTGGTACTTATCAAGTTACAGTTGACGATGCAGGCGATTGTACAGAGCCAATCGTTCAGACAGTTACTATCGGTTCCAATACAAACCCTCCATACCTTGCCATTAACACTCCAGTTCTTTGCTTTGGAGATTCAGGAACATTAACAGCAACAACTGGTGGTGGCGGAACTTATTTATGGTCAACAGGGGAAACAACCCAGTCAATTAATGTGAATCCGACAGTAACAACGGATTATATTTGTACTTATGATGTCGGTGTTTGTGCTAATGTGGATACAGTTACTGTTGTTGTTACCAATCCAATAACACCAACGTTTAACCAGATTCCTCAAGTTTGCCAATATACTACTAGTCCGTTGATACCAACTTCATCAACGAACGCAGTTCCTATTTCCGGAACATGGTCGCCAAGTTCAATTGATTCCAATACCCCAGGGATATTGACCTATCAGTTCACGCCAAATGCGGATCAATGTGCCAATCCAACTTCCATGGACATCGAAGTCATTCCCGAAGTTCAGACTCTTTTTAATCCTATTAACGATGTTTGTGAAGGGACTCCATCAATTACTTTACCCACAAATTCGGATAATTCACCTGCCATCTCCGGAACTTGGGATGTTCCAACTTTAAATACAAACGCAGTGGGCAATTATACTTTTAATTTCACGCCGAATGTAGGAGTTTGTGCATCATTGGCTACTTTGAATATCAATGTCAATCAAATTCCTGTGGTTTCTACCGATGCCGCCTTGGAAATATGTCAAGGACAATCTGAAACATTCACAACCAACGTCGATTTAATGGGAGGAACTTATCTATGGTCAGAAGGAAGTACAACGGCATCCATTACAGTGTCTCCAGCTTCAACTTCAACCTATTCAGTGACTTACACTTTGAATGGTTGTTCATCGTCTGATTCTGGGGTTTTGACTGTAAATCCCAACATTCCCGTTGACGCTGGTCAAGATGTTGCTATTTGTATTGGTGATAGTGTAGCTTTAACGGCATCAGGAACACCAACAATTGTTTGGGCTGGTGGCATTCAAAACGGTGTTTATTTTTCTCCGACTTCAACTGCAACTTATACCGTAACAGGTACAAGTGATAATGGATGTGTAACCACTGATGAAGTTATTGTAACTATTAATCCACTTCCTATAATCGACGCGGGACTCCCAGTTACTGTTTGTGTTGGTCAACCCGTTGTATTATATGGCTCAGGTGCAAACACCTACATGTGGTCAAACAACGTGCTTGATAGCGTCGCGTTTAGTCCCTTACAAACCAATGTTTACTCGGTCATTGGAACGGATTCCAATGGATGTATGAATTACGATACAGTTCTTGTTACCGTTTTGCCTTTACCAAACGCTAATATTTCAGCGAGTCCGTTAACGGGATACGCACCGTTATTAGCGACATTTACAAATACTTCCACAAATTCAAACTCATACGTTTGGGACTTTGGAAATGGATTGTCGGCAACAACGAACAATTTGAACTCGGTGAATTCAACCTATCCTTTAGAACAAGAATATACTATTTGGTTGTACGCATCGAATGGATATTGTGTGGATTCGGAGGCGGTAACCATTAGTGTACTACCAAAACCGTTTATTGATATGCCGAATGTTTTCTCACCTAATGATGATGGAACCAATGAGCTTTATTTCCCTTTTGTTAGAAACTTAGCTGAATTAAACTTAATCATTGTGAATCGTTGGGGGAATGTTATGGCGACAATTACTGATCCTTCTGGAGCAACTGGATGGAATGGACTCACTGACAATGGCACGCCTGCGTCTGAAGGGGTTTATTTTTACAGTTATCAAGCAACGGGTTTCCAAGGGGAAATTCTTGAAGGTCACGGATTTCTAACGCTTATACGTTAACCACAAAACACCGAAAACAAACAGAACGCCATAAAAAATCCAATCGGGGAAATAAACGTGTCCAACGTTAGCTTTTTTAACATGTAATTCTCTTGAAATTTGATTGGCTTCATTCTGGTTTTCTATTTCGAGTTGCTTGACTTGTTGAGTTACTTTTCTAATTTCATTTTGAATCGAAGTTTCTTTAGACACATTCCATTTCCATTCCAGCGCTTCCTTTTGTAATTGGTACAACTTGTTTTCCATTGCAAATTGGATACAGGAATCCAAATAGAGATAAAATGTCGTTAGATTTTTCCCTTCATATAATCCCGCTAAGTTGTAGTAGGCCTCGTACGTTTTGTAATTTGCACCAGCAGATTTACGGTGTTCAAGAACCTCTTTGAATTTCGTCTCGCAAGTAAAGAAATCGTTGTTGAAATAGGCCAAAATTCCTTCGTTGGTGAGAGCGTTGATGTATTGATTCTCCGATTTCGAACGAATGGCATATTCTTTTTGGAGAACAATTGTTCGTTTTGCCTCCTTTAAATTATTTTCATTTAGATAGAAATCAATTAATACACCATAGCCATTGGACGTTGCCTCCCATTTGCACATTTCTTTAGATTGTTTGATATAGTGCAAAATCAACATTTTAGCGAGGTCTTTTTTGTTTTTTGCTAAGTACAATTTTGCCAAATTTATTTCGGATAAAATTGCTAAATCGGGAAAATTGGTAGTATTTCCAATTCGCAAGGAAGCTAAATAAAATTCTTCAGCGGTTGTGAGATCACCTTGTAAGAAATAGGCAATACCTAATTCATTGTACGTTTTAACGAGTTGATATTCATCTCGTGACGCCGTAAATGAACGTTTTGCTTCAAGAAGTAGTTTTATCCCTTTTTTCGGATTTCCTTTACGCACCAAATAGCAACCCAAAACGCGTTTCCCTACTGTACGACAAAATTGACTGTTGTATTCGGATGCAATTTGCTCAAAGCTAGAACTCAACGCTAACAAACGATCTACGTCATTTTTCAAGAATTCTTCTTCTTTTTCCAAAGCTGTTTTAATTTCAAAATTCCGTTGAGTGTAGATTACAGACAAAGAAGAAAGAAAAAGTAATAAAATGAAAATGCCCAACCTTGAGGTACTAAGATTGTCGAAAAGAACTGCATTACAAGGTTTATTCATGATAAAAATCACATGGAAGATGGAACATTTACACTTCTGAAACAATTGTCACGGAATCTGAAAATTAAGGACAAGGATAATCAACAATCGTTACTTTTGCAACAAATCTGAAACTTATGTCAAACGCATTTTTCAACGTACCGAAAGCAATTAACGAGCCTGTAAAAGGGTATGCCCCAGGTTCATCCGAAAGAAATTCATTGATCAATAAATACAATGAAATGTATAACCAAGCACCAATCGATGTTCCTATGTACATTGGAAGTGAAGAGGTTAGAACAGCTACCAAAAAAGCACTTACCGCTCCACACGACCACAAAAAAGTTTTGGGACATTTCAATGTAGGTGATGCTTCACATGTTGAAAAAGCAATTGATGCGGCATTAAAGGCACGAAAAGATTGGGCTAACTTGGCTTGGGAAGATCGCGCTGCCATTTTCTTAAAAGCTGCTGATTTGTTGGCAGGTCCCTTCCGTGATAAAATGAATGCTTCGACGATGTTGGCGCAGTCTAAAAATGTATTTCAAGCTGAAATTGACGCGGCGTGTGAGCTGATTGACTTTTTCCGTTTCAATGTGCAATACATGACCCAAATCTACAAAGAGCAACCTGAGTCATTGCCAGGAATGTGGAACCGTTTGGAATATCGTCCTTTGGAAGGATTTGTATTTGCAATCACACCGTTTAATTTTACGTCAATCGCGGCAAATTTATGCGCTGCACCTGCCATGATGGGAAATGTTGTGGTATGGAAACCTGCTGATTCGCAAATTTATTCCGCGCAAGTGATTATGGAATTGTTCAAAGCGGCTGGAGTTCCTGATGGCGTAATCAATATGGTTACGGTGGACGGACCTGTAGCTGGTGATGTTGTTTTCCAACATAAAGATTTCGCAGGATTACATTTTACCGGTTCGACCGCAGTTTTCAAGCACTTATGGAAGGAAATCGGGACGAATTTGGACAAATACCGCACTTACCCGCGCATCGTTGGAGAAACAGGTGGAAAAGATTTTATCATCGCTCATAACTCTGCTGTTCCTGCTGAAGTTGCAACGGCGATGGCAAGAGGTGCATTTGAATTCCAAGGACAAAAATGTTCTGCGGCGTCACGTGCTTATGTTCCAAGTAATATTTGGCCAGAAGTAAAACGTATTTTCGTTGAACAAGTGAATTCCTTCAAAATGGGAACTCCCGACGATACATCTAACTTCGTGAATGCTGTAATTGATGAACGTGCATTTGATAAAATCGCGGGCTATATTGACTATATCAAAACACAAAACGACGCCGAAATCATAACCGGTGGAAACTACGATAAATCAAAAGGATATTTCATTGAACCGACATCGGTAGTTACCACCAATCCGAAATTCCGTACGATGTGCGAAGAAATTTTTGGACCAGTGTTAACGATTTATGTGTATGACGCAGATCAATTTGAAGAAACACTTGTAATTCTCGACGAAACTTCTGATTATGCCTTGACGGGTTCGATTTTATCTCAAGATCGTTATGCCATTAACCTCGCCACAAAAATGTTAGAAAACGCTGCGGGTAACTTCTACATCAACGATAAACCAACTGGAGCCGTGGTAGGACAACAACCTTTCGGAGGCGCAAGAGGTTCAGGTACAAATGATAAAGCAGGTGCAGCAATGAATTTATTGCGATGGACATCCGCTCGAACAATAAAGGAAACGTTTGTTCCACCAACAGATTACAGATATCCATTCTTAGGTTAAAATAAATGAGTATTAACAAACTAACCACTTAAACCCATTTTAACGAAAATTGAATAGGTGTTTAGTAAATTCTATGTTTCACACCGTGATGTCTATGTTTTATTACGCTCATAAGTGGCTTACAACTATGATTCGCCGCAGCGAACTATGTTTCTATTGTGGTTAAAAAATTGTAAACCACATAGTTACCATAGTTGTCCATAGTTTTAAAAGTAAGGATAAACGCCAAAGCGTTGACACATAGTCGATTTAGTGGAACTAAAACGTATATTCATTAAAAAAAATCGAATTAAAAAGAAACAATCCTCAGGTCAGCCGATTTGGGGATTTTTTTTGCATTCTTAACGAGACATAAAAAAAATCCCCCAACATCCGAAGCTGAGGGGAGGAATAATATCATAAATTGATTATTTTTTATGGAATCCAAAATTCAATCAAAAATCTTGAACAATAAAGAGTTGATTTAACTCAACGAGGCGATTTTAAAAAGAAAATTTCCACAGGATTTCAAATCCTGCGGAAATTTACCTCATGCACGAAATAAATCAACAAAATTCAAACCATTGAAATGGTTATTGATTGTTTGCACATTCCCCATAGGGGCGGATTTAAATCCGCCCCTATGGGGACATGAATTCGTAAACAATGGTTTCAACCATTTACCCTAAAAATTCGCATCCACCCAAACCCACCAAATGAAAATCCCAAATAAAAAAACTCCCTCCCTACAACCGAAGCTGATGGGGATGTATAATATCCTTAATTGATTGTTTTTTATCGAAATACTATTGTTCTTTCATTTTAAATTTCTGAACATCCTTGAATAAAATTTCGAATCTATCCATTTTTTTTGTCCATTCAACTATTTCCAAATTCATCCATTCCAACGTTTCTATAATATTTCGATGATTAATTTCCAATATGTTCAACTCATTACAAATTGGCTCGAAGTGAAAAATTCGATTTCTAAATTTGCGAATATTATTCAACTTAAATGCTATTACGTTTCTATGTTTTTGTTCTTTTTCTAACATTGGAAAAGCATAAATCAAAGGTTTCCAATAATCTTTTGCGTATTTTTTATTGAATAACGCCGTCCAAAATCCTAATGTTAACTCTGAAACTAGTTTGTCATTAGTAATTTCTTTTTTTTGAATTAAAATTTTTGATTTTGCAGTCTTAATTTGGTCTAAAAGTTCAGGATAATTTATTTTTTCAAACCATGATTCGGTATTATAATGTATGGAAAACGAATTATGAATTGAATTTCTAAGAGCAACTTCAAAATTGGAAAGTAAAGGATAGAAAGATTCTGAAATTTGAATGTTTAACTGATAATACTCAATTGCTTTTTCTTTATCGTTGGGAAAAAGTTTGTATTGTTTCCAAGCGACTCTTTGAAAATGTGCGTTCTAAAATTTCTATTTGCATAAAATGTAGCATTGTATTTCCTAAAGATAACAAATATGAGTACATTTGCCATGCGATACCCAGTAAACCCTCTCTCTATTTATTAGATGATGAAACTGGGTTTTTGTTTTTATGGAATCAAAAATTCAATCAAAAATCTTACACTAACCGAAACGGTATTACCTTGTACACGAATTAAACGCCAACCTCAAACCATTGAAATGGTTATTGAATTATTTGGTGTTTCCCCCATAGGGGAGGTTTTAAATCCGCCCCTATGTGGGCATGCATTCGTAAAAAATGGTTTCAACCATTTACCCCCTAAAAATTCGCAACCACACAAACTCACCTCACCTAAATCTCGAACAAAAAAATCCCCCAACAACCGAAGCTGTGGGGGGATTCCCTAACCTACTACTACTTATCTTTATTATTGCTTAATAAATTTAATTGTTTTGCAATTTTCAACTATTTGGAAATAATATGTACCCGTTGCAAGGTTTAAAACAGAAATTTCTGATTGGTTCTTAGTTAACTTTCCTGTTTCTAAAACACGACCACTAACATCGTACATCTTGTATGAGTTACCAACGATACTTGAAGGAACATCTATTATAAAAGTTGAAGCCGTTGGATTCGGATACAATAAAATTTGTTCATTTATTAAATCTTCAATTCCTACGCCACTACAATCAATAATAACCAAGTTTTTTACCGCACTAGCACTACAACCATTAACATCTGTAAAGGTGTAAGTTATAGGGTAAGTACCCGCTCCAACAGACGTATTAAACACATTGTTGTTGACAGAAGTTCCTGAATAAATGCCTCCCGAAGGACTACCACCACCTAATACATAATTTCCTATAGTATCGCATACCTCAGAGAAATTATTTAATGTAACATTCGGTATAGCGTTTACTGTAACATTGATGGCCTCGGAGGTTGAGGCACAATTATTTCTTATAACAACGACAGTATAAGAGCCGCTTGTTGTTGCAGAATAGTTAGCTAATGTAGATCCGGAGATGTTTATTCCATTTTTTTTCCATTGATAGGTTAATCCAGTTCCGGTGTTAGCATTTAATACAACTGAACCTCCTTGGCAGAATGTGGTCACTCCTCCCTCTGAAATTGTTGCAGTAGGTAAAGTATCAACAATAATGGTCATAGTTGCTGAAGTGGCACATTGATTGGTTGTAGGGATAAAGGAATATGTTGTCGTCTCTGAAGCATTTAATGATGGCATCCAAGTTCCTGATATATTATTCGTAGAAGTGGTAGGTAGTTCAGCTAGCGCACTACCCAAGCAAATAGGAGCAACTTGAGTGAATGTTGGCGTAATATTCGCATTAACCGTTACTGAGGTTGGTATTGAAGTAACCGAACAACTGTTACTATTAGTTACAACCAATGAATACGATCCTGAAACTGTGGCTGTATATCCTGCAGATGTTGCACCTATAATAGATGTGCCATTGTTTTGCCATTGATAGGTCAATCCTGCTCCAGAATTTGCATTTAATACAACTGAATCGCCTTGACAGAATGTGGTTGCTCCTCCTGCTGTAATTGTTGCTGTTGGTAAGGCATTAACCGTTACTGCTGTAGCAGAAGAAGTCGCTGTACAACTGTTACTATTGGTTACAACTACAGTGTATGAACCAGCTGTAGTTGCTGTATAACTAGAAGCTGTTGCACCTGTAATATTTGTTCCATTATTTTTCCACTGATACGTTAATCCAGTTCCTGTATTAGCATTTAATAAAACTGAACCACCTTGACAAATTGAAGTTGATCCATTATTTGTAATTAAAGCCAGTGGTGCAGGATTTACAATCACAGTTTTTACTGAAGATGTTGTTGAACATACACCATTATTGGTAAC
Source organism: Bacteroidota bacterium (assembly GCA_039795265.1). Taxonomy (GTDB): domain Bacteria; phylum Bacteroidota; class Bacteroidia; order Flavobacteriales_D; family Crocinitomicaceae; genus UBA952. The sequence continues at coordinate 114,252 of JBDKEM010000020.1, forward strand.
AACTACAGTATAAGAACCAGCCGACGTAGCGGAATAACTCGAAGCTGTCGCGCCTGAAATGTTTGTTCCATTATTTTGCCACTGATACGTTAAACCTGTTCCAGTATTTGCATTTAAGACAACTGAACTGCCTTGACAGAATGTGGTTGCTCCTACTGCTGTGATTGTTGCTGTTGGTAAGGTATTAACCGTTACTACTGATGCGGAAGAAGTAGTAGAACAATTATTACTGTTTTTTACAACAACTCTGTATGAACCAGCAGACGTAGCTGTATAACTCGCAGCTGTCGCGCCTGAAATATTCGACCATGGACCCGTTGAGGAAGACGAACTTTGCCACTGATAGGTCAGACCTGTTCCAGTATTGGCATTTAATACAACTGAATTACCCTGACAAATTGAAAGAGGTCCATTTGGAGTAATAATTGCATCTGGGCTTGGCTGAAATGTAATAAAATAAGGAGTTGAAGAAGTAGAGCAATTGCCGTTAAGTGATGTTACTGTTACATTGTAAAAGGCGTTTTCAGTTGGATAAAAGTATCCTCCAACTCCATAGTTACCCAGCCATTGGTGAACTAGTACCCCATCTTGATAAAAATAATAATTCCCTTGTTGAGTATAAGTTGGCATTACAGCTGGTGTTCCTTGACATGGTACGAAAGAAGGATTTTGAGCTTGAAAGGACTCAATCGTAAGAGCAACCGAGGCTGGAAAATTCTCAACAGTTATGGCTGTTTGTGCAGACGTGTTTGAACAACCATTATTATCGACAACTGAAACTGTGTAATTTCCAGCTGTACTAGCCGCGTAACTCGAATTAATTGCTCCACTAATATTATTTCCATTAAGTTTCCATTGATAGGTAGCAAAATTAGTTTGGGCATTTAGATTGACAGAATTATTTGGACATATATTTGTGGAACCTGATGGGGAAATGGAAACATTTGGAAGAGAGTAAACTGTTATTGAAAGTGAAGGTGAAACATTACTGCCACATAGATTTGTAACTTGAACGGTATAATCACCAGCATTGTTGACGGATAGTTGAGGACTTGTCCCACTAGTAATATTAACCCCGTTTCTTTGCCATTGATAAGTTAAATTTCCTCCAGTACTTGAACTAGCATTTAAGGTAATAGATCCTCCCGTACAATAACCAGGATTTACTGGTGGAATTATAGAAGCAACTGGACTTGAAACAACCGTTTTTATTGGTGAGGTTGTAACTAGACTGCAAACACTAGAGCTTCCTATCGCATTGTAACCATTATTTAATGTTAATGTATAATCACCTTGAATGGTAGCATTGTAAGTATTAGAATTGGCTCCACTAATTGGAACTCCATTTAAATTCCATTGATATGCAAACTCAGGTAGCGGATTATTACCAACTAAAACTATACTTCCATTATTACAAATTGTCAAATTCCCAGTATTACTAATGGTAGCAACAGGCTGGTTAGTTGTTGATGGCCTTCCTACCCTTAAAACACCAAAAGCTTCACATCCATTTTTCACGACTTTAACACCCAGCCAACTATAAGGTCCATTATTGCCATTCCCTGAATAATTATTGCTGTTGGTAACATTATGCAATGTACTGGTTGGATTATAAGGAATAAAATTACTAGAATTGCCAGGGAAGTCAGAAAACTTACCCCAAACATAGGAGTCATAAGTAGATTGTATTGTTGCCCTTACTCCAGTTGACTGATAAACACCACAAAATGAAATGAGATCTGGATTTTTTGTTGTGTCTATTTTAACAATTGAATTGTTTATATCGGAATATGTAAAAACAGGTTCTGGAACAATTGTAACAGAGACAGTTATTATATTAGATTTACTAGTACAACCATTGCTAGTTGATGTTACTTGCATTTGATAATTACCACTTGAAGTCGCATTATATGATAAATTTGTAGCATTAGTTATATTTGAATTATTGTTTAGCCATTGGTAGGTTACACCTGTACTTGTTGTAGAGTTCAAATTAACACTTCCACCACCACATAAAGTTGTTGAAGAACTAGCTGTTATAGTTGTTGAACTAGGAGACGGAAGTACATTTAAAGTAAAAGAGTTCGATTCTAATGCACAAACTAAAGTAGGGTTGACGACAACAGTATAAATACCTGGCAATTTAGCATAATAGGAATCTGAAGTTGCTCCACTTATATTATTTCCATTTAATTTCCATTGATAACTAAAATTTGATATCGGAAAGGCACTACTTTGTAATAATGTACTATCACCATTGCAAATTGAATTATTCGATGATGAAATAGAAACAGTGTTTACGGAAGAAACAACCGTTATTGTGGTTGGATTTGAATTACTATAACAAGGTTGGTAATTTGGTACACTGCTTGGGCTGAAGGTTCCATTATTTGTAACTTGAACTGTATAACTTCCAGCCATAGTCGCTGTATACGTTGCATTTGTTGCTCCTGTAATATTTGTTCCATTTCGCTTCCATTGATAAAAATACTGTGGCGTCCCGCTCGCATTAGCACTCAACGTTACAGAAATAGGAAATCCACAAACATTTACATTACCAGCTGGGTTAATTTGTGCACTTTCTACTTTTACAGTTACAATTTGACTTGTTGCAGTTGTGGAAGCCTGATCTTTGGTGTTATATGATTTAACAACATATTTATAAGTTCCAGGAACAGATTCAGTTCTACTCAAATAGTAGGTTCCGTTGTTGTTTCCAAACGATGTTTGTACTACGGTCATGGATGGATAGCTCAATAATTGATGAACATAAAAATCCGAACTATTGTTTGTATTAAAACCAGAACATCCGTTGCAAAGAGCTAATTCAACAAAAATTGTAAACAACTGATCAGGACAAGCATTCATAGAGGATGTTGTAGGCGAGTTAAATGTTACTGGAGGGGGTAAACAAAATCCTTCCGATGAAATCAAAAGAAATAATGCAACAATGATAAAATTGATTTTAGAGAACTTTTTCATGGTTATTTGTTTTGGTTAATATTCAATAAGTTTTCATTCTGACAATTTCGATTTTGTTGTTTCAAAACAATATTTGGATTTATTTTTTGAATCAATTTAGTTAGGAGTTTTTTCTGTTTGATATCTGTTCGTACTCCGAAAATAATCTCTACGATTTCAATTTTTTGAAATAGGGTTTTGCTAAAAATTCTTATCTCTTTCTCATAACTCCAGTCAGGATTTTTGTGTATGAATAAATCTTCAGGTTTTACCGTTATTAAATCAAAATCCTTTCTCCCATTGTAGTTAATAGGATGAATAATTGTATTTTTATTTACCTTTACCCCAATTGCAATACCTCTATTTCCATCAGCATAATGACCCCACATAAGAGGTTCTTCTGAATTCTCAGTTAAAGAGCAAATTCTAACAGATTCTTTTCCATTGACCAATCTATCAATTTCCTCATATTCTTTATTTCTATTGTTAACATAAAATACTCCCTCCATTGGATCATTAAGTTCATTGTATTTTGCACAATAAAGACGATTGTTTAAAATGATGTCTAGTAAATACTCCCAATTATCACCATTTAAGCTTCTGTACTTGTAATAAATTTTATCTTTCATACTCTTATTATTTAAAAAGCCCCTACTCTCCAGCTTTTCGGGTTCCGCTCTTACTGAAAACCAGCAGCAAGTCTGTTTATTGTTTGCAAAGAAAAGTTAGGTTTGTGCAACTATATTGCAGTTTGTGTTTTCCCACAAAAAATTAATTGTTCCTTCATTTTCAAAGACATAACTATTGGTTTTACAACATAAAAAAATCATAAATCATAATTTAAAATTCCCCTACTCTCCAGCTTTTCGGGTTCCGCTCTTGCTCCTTGTTCAAAAGCAAGTAATTGATGCAAAAATAAAAATAAATTTAAAAAACACACTATATAAAGTACATTATATAATAGAGTACTAAATAACATTAAACTTAGTGAATTTTGCCTCATGGTGGAGCAAGATGATTTCGAAAGAGATTTTCAATGGATTTCTCAACGCTTAAAAACGCTGAGGAAAGAGAAGGGCTTTAATAATTATGAACATTTTGCTTACGAATTAGGGATGAGTCGCTCCGCCTATTGGCGAATTGAAAAAGGTTCTAATTTTGAGATTAAAACGCTGTTTCGTATTTGTAGCTTACTCGATATTTCTATTCAAGAATTCTTTACAATCGAAAAACAAGAAGAAACTGTTTAATTAAGGGATTTCCACTACCTTCACGCCTTAAAAAATAAACACATGAAGTATTCTTTTATCGCAAAACTGGTTTTCGGTTTCGTATTATTGACCAATGTTTCTTTCGGGAAAACTTCCTTAGTGGACTTGGATTGCAGCTCGATCGAAGATTTTAATTTGATTACTAAAGCACCTGCTGGATTGAAAGCGGTTGAGAAATATGGTTCAGTAACTGTTTCCGACGGAAAGAACTTCCAAATGGAAATCAATATTTCTTACGGATACAACATGGCGGAAGCTAAAAAATCAATTGAGTCGAATGATATTAATAAATTGAAGAAATATATCATTGATGAAACCAACGGAATTTTGTACCAAACCGAAGTGATGGGGCAAACGCAATATCATTTTGTTTACTTCTTAAATGGTGGTGAAACGACCTACTATTTTGAAAACGTAAAAGGACCAACTTATACTTTGGAGGCTGCAAAAACGATGTATAACGCAGCGAAAGCAAGTAAAATTAAATAATTTAAAGACCGTTTTAAAAACCTATACTCATCGTTATTCCAAAAATTCAACTTCCTTCCGCCGCGGCGGATAACTTTAGTTAACTCCGGAGTTTTATTTTTGAAAAGCCTCGATTATAAGATTTTAAAACGGTCAAATTTTTTTAAAAAAAGTGAAATGCTGGGATGTATATTTCAGCTTTTTTTGTGTCTCATTTTAACATTTTTCCTTTGCGTCGTCAGATTTTACTTTTTGGTTGGGTGACCTTGTTGATTTTTCCCGTTCCGGGCTACTTGTTGCGCTACTATTTTGATGAGGTTCCCTTGCTCGATTTCTTTGAATTGGACAAGATTGGAATTATTCCGATTGGCTATGGAATCATGTTTGGTTTTGTGTACGCTTTTATCGCCACTCTATTCATGAGTGCTCCTTTTTTTGAAACCGTCCCTTCCCGCATGGATCGAATTGTACGACAAATGAACTTGCGTTTTTTGGACGGAATCTTCATTTCGATTTGCGCGGGAGTAGGGGAGGAGTTTCTTTTTCGAGCGGGTGTACAACCGTATTTAGGTCCGAGTATTACCGCTGTTTTATTTGTAGCACTTCACGGTTATTTGAATCCGATGAATTGGCGTTTTTCAATGTACGGACTTATCGTTCTGCCCTTCATTTTTGTCATCGCTTACGGATATGAAGTTTTTGGGATTTGGTTTTGTATCGCTGCGCATTTTGCCTACGACGCCGTACTTTTTGAGGCGCTTCGCGGAGAATCAGAAACGAACTAATTGCGCTTCAGAAACTTCATTAACTTTGTCCAACTCGAAAAAATCACTGAAAAAGACGACTAAATGAAGAAATGGAAACAAAAAGCGATCGTTCAAAAGACAATTTCCTATTTACCTTTTGGACACAAAATCAATTTATTGTTTCAGAAATATGTAACCAAAGGCGTTTTTCTTTCCGATGAATATTTCCTTGATCGCTTAATTCATACCAAGGCACATTTAGGATTCTACAAGCAGGTTACAGGAAAAAACGCACCTCAAAAAAGTCTCGAAATCGGAACGGGTTGGTATCCAGTTGTTCCCATTTGTTTTTTTCTAAGTGGTTCCGACGAAATCATTTCAGTTGACATTACATTTCTCACGTCCAAAGAACGCTTATTAACCACAATCGATAAAATTATATCCGCTGAAAAAAGTGGACAATTAGCTGAATTCATTGATATTAATAATGAACGTTGGAAACAACTTCTGGACATCAAGTCAATTTTTGAAACGTTGACCTTAAAGGAAGCATTGAAAAAAATGAACATTGTCTATCATTTAGAAGATGCCACGAAGTTGAGTTTTCCTTCTGATTATTTTGATTTGGTGAATTCCAACAATACCTTCGAACACATTTATCCCGAAATTTTAGAACCTATTCTGAAAGAATTCAAACGAGTGGTCAAGAAAAACGGCGGTGTGATGTCACATTTTATAGACATGTCCGATCATTTTGCCCATTTCGATAAAACGATTTCTATTTATCACTTTTTGCGTTTTTCGGATAAACAATGGAAAAGGATTGACAATTCCATTCAACCGCAGAATCGTTTGCGCATTTATGATTATCGAGCGATTTATGAAAGGTTAGGTATTCCAATCACGCTTTCTACCCAACGAGAAGGAAATTTGTCGGAATTAAAAGAACAAGTCATTCACCCAAAATTTTCAAATCACTCGTTGGAAGAAGTCGTTATCAGTCATTGTCATTTTGTTTCGACATTTTAATTTTGAATATCCGCAATCTTACCACTAACTAAAATTTGATAAAAAACGAATTATCTTCATGAAAACACCTATGTATCAAACCGTAATGTCTATGGTTTATTACGCTCATTCGGGGTTTACTATGTTTCACTACATCGATCTATTTCTCTATTGTGTTAAAAAAAATGGAAACCACATAGATACATAGATAATCTAGTTTTGAAAGTTGGGATAGACCCTGAGGCGTTGATAAATAGTGATTTAGGGATATTAACAAATCTCTATGTGAACCTCTGTTTTTCTTGAAAATAAAAATCTGTTCTATCCTTCGCCTTAGCGAACTATGTTTCTATTGTGGTTAAAAAAATGGAAACCACATAGATACATAGATAATCTAATTTTGAAAGTTGGGATAGACGCCAAGGCGTGAACACATAGGAATTATGCCTCCACCGAAGTGGAAGGTTTTTCAACCAAACTGAAAATTACAAAAGTCATCGCTGGTATAGTTGTTTTTGTGGTATCAAAGCGTATACTCAAAAAAGAAAAACAGCTTGACTTTCATTAATGTTGTTTTACGGCTACTTCCTTTACAATTTTATAAGAATAAGGAACAGCGTCTTCTATGCAATACTTAATATTTATTAGTCCGAATTTCATTTTAATGGTATCGTTGTTCCACACATTAAACCCATCACTTGAACCATAGGTAATAAGTTGCCAACGTTTATTTTGCTTGTCGTAAATTGGATCTTCGGGGCCGATTCGTATAAAGAAAGGATCTGCATTGTTGGGTAAAATAGATTGCCAAGAAAATAAATTAAATTGGTTGTGCAAATTAAAAAATATCAAGGTATCTTTTTTTGAAACATCATTATAAGTATGCACTATTTCCATATCATACAAATACATTCCTAAAGTATCGTACACCTTATAATTACCCGCAATTTTCTCCCAACGTGTTGGCTCGGGAGGAGCAGGCGGAACAGGAGTTTTGTCCTTTGTGCAGGAAAACAAAAGCCCAAAAACTAAAAAGAAAAACAGCTTGACTTTCATTAATGTTGTTTTACGGCGATTTCCTTGACAATTTTATAAGAATAAGGAACAGCGTCTTCTATCCAATACTTAATATTGGTAAGTCTATACTTCATTCGTATTGTATCGTTTTTCCACACATTAAAACCCTCCGTAGGATATTCGCCAAACGGGAACAAATCCCAACGTTTATTTTGCTTGTCGTAAATTGGATCTTCGGGACCGATTCGTATAGAGAAAGGATCAGCACTAGGAGGAATGTATGATTGCCAAGAAAATAAATTAAATTGGTTGTGCAAATTAAAAAATATAAACGTATCTTTTTTTGATACATCATTATAAGTATGCACTATTTCCATATCATACAAATACATTCCTAAAGTATCGTACACCTTATAATTACCCGCAATTTTCTCCCAACGTGTTGGCTCGGGAGGAGCAGGCGGAACGGGAGTTTTGTCCTTTGTGCAGGAAGAAACTGAAAAAAGAAAAATTAATAGGTTAATGCAAAGTGTTTTGATATTAATGTGCTTTTTTAAAATTTGTTTTTCAATATTTTATTTGCCAGTATTTACAATTCAATCCGCTAATGGGTATATCATAGATTGGTTTATTGCTTTACAAAACTTTGTTGTTCATACGTTCCATCTTTAAATCGTACTTTGATTAAATATTTTCCATTCGCTAAGTTAGAAACATTAACAGGCTGAGATAGAAAGTTCTTTTTTATAAAAATCATCTTTCCTAGTTCTGAGTAAAGTTCAACAGATTCTATATTTCTCTTTGAAACTATTTGAATTTTTTCTGAAGCAGGGTTTGGAAAAACTACTAAATCGAATGGAGATAAATTTTCACTAGTTACAATATTGTCCTCGGAGACTAATAAATTTTCTTTCTCTAGTTCGGCTTCGCATTCATTGTTTTGATTAATGCCACTTGGCTCCAAGACCAACATGAAACCATGATACTCCTGAGTAATATCACAGTTTTTTAACCTCAACAACCAGAAATAAGTATCATTTCCAACCATTGTACCTATTCCAGGGGCTACATTAATTCTTCCATCCCAATATATAGAAGATGGTGTACCGTCCGTTGGCGCGATAAATGGACAACAAGTCTCTGGAGTATAATTATTTCCTTCCAAATAATACACCGGGTTTGAATTCCTATTGATAATAGTTAAATCAAAATATGTAGCATTAAAGGCACAGGTAGGGTGGTCATCATCTCTAAAAAAGAAAACATCATTTGCACCATCACCGTTGGGTGTAAAAATACTTGGAAAAGGTCCGTCTATTGTAAATCCACTAAAATTATCGCAGCAATCATTACAACCCTCTAAACAAGTAACAGGGTCAATTACCGCCTCAAAAAGTCCATCTTGTGTATCGAATGCAGGACCTAATTCTATATAATTTCCTGCCTGAAAATATACAGAGTTGTTGACACCAACAAATACAGGGTTGTTTAATCCAGCAAGTAAACAATTTGCTGCATTCACCGTTGAAGGAAGCTGGGAATTGTTGGGTGTATCTCCATCAAAAGAAACACAGATATGACAGTTTTCACAAACCACATTCACCTGAAAAGTGTAAACACTCGATAGACTTCCACATGCATTATTATCTGTAACAGTAACATCGAAATAAAACGAACCTTGGGTGTTGTTTTGTGGTGTCCAGCAGAAGTGACCAGTATTAAAAGGAACCCCATTTGATTGAAAAGTAGAATTTGGAATCCCTGAACTTCCAATCATCGTTACAACCTCATTTGCATTATCAAAAGACGGTATATCAAAGCAAACTTGTTCTCCAGCATGGGCATAGGCAATGTATTCCCCTGTATTATTTATTCCATTAAGGTAAGGCGCATTATTTGCTGATGAATGAACCACTACATTAATACTTTGAGTTAAAACACAACCTTCTGGACTGGTAATTGTAACATAATATCCAGTTGTGTTGGTATTAGATTGTAGTGTAATTTGTTTCAAATTTAAACCGCTTTGAACAAGATTTCCATTTTGTGAATACCAATTATAGGTGTATCCATCAGAACCTGTGGTCGTTAAGATTAAGTTTTGACCTTCACAAATAGGTTGAATATTAGCAGTGACGGCACCTAAGTTAAAATTTGAACTAATACTTCCCATTTTAATGAAAATGCCTGAATTGTAGTATAAATCTCTTATATTACAAATTGCTAGTTTGAGATGATAGGTTTGTTGACACAAAACATCTTTTTCAATGTGTATTACTTTCGTTGAACCAGCATATAACCATGTTGAAGCATTATACAAATTCGTGTAAACGTTAGTACAAACCGGGGTTCCGTTGCAATTAGTTCCGGGAATACCATTATTAATCGAATTTACACCAATTGGCGTTGTAGTGTTTGGAATCAAAGCGATGTTTTCATTACCATTTATTTGAGGACCTGATAAAAACGCACCAAAAACGTCGTTGTAATTACAACAATTATATCCGTAATATTCGTTTGAAGCAAAAACAAAGTCTAATGCTATTTTACTTCCGGTAGTAGTAAAATCAAATTCCAAATAAGCTCTACTACCCATAATTCCTGAACTCAACGTTGCTAAGTCGGCATCAACAGCACTTTCTCCAATTATATGATCCCAAACAGCATTTTCTGCGGGATTCCCATTATCAATATATCTATTCAAATAAACTCTTTTGTTTGTAGTTATGGCGATTCCATTACTAATGCCTAAAGAATTGGGTAAGTTATTAAACCTGGTCAACTGATCTGGATGTCCTGTGAATTGAGCATTAGAAATAGTAACACCATTTCCAACAAGGTATTGAGCTGCATTTGTAGCGTTAATAGCTGTAACAGATTGGCTAAAAGCTAAATTACAATAAAGCCAAACCGTAAAAGTCAGGAACGTTTTCATTAGAAAGTTTTTAAGTATAAATAAAAAAGAATTATTGTTTTACATAAACATGCTTTATGGTCTCATTTACATAGGGAACAGATTCATTTATGTAGAATTTAATGTTCGTAATATTAAAATACAAGGTTAGTTTCCCATCTATCAAGCAATTTTCATGAATGGAAGTATTTGTATCATCATAAATCCGATACAAAAACCAGTGATGGTTTGAATAATCAACAATTGAATCCTGTATTTTTAAATCTAATAACAATGGATTTACATCTGGAATAAAAATAAATTCATAATCCATTTTATTCATAAAATTCTTTATCCTTAAACTATCATTGTATAAACCATAAATATTTTTACCAGAGTAATGTTCAATTTCTGAATCAAATAAATAAACTCCTGACGTATCATAAACTTTATAATTTCCAACAAATTTCTCCCAAGGTTCTTCTTGAGGTTGCGGTGGAATGGGAGTTTTGTCTTTTGTGCAGGAAGAAATGCTTAGACAAACAATCGAAAAGAAAATAAGAAATTTAAAGTTGAGCATGGCTAAATGGTAAAATTACTTGTTTTTTAATTGTAATTCTTCTATCTCCTTTTGTTGCTTTATAAGGTATAGGGTTAACTCTTCAACCTTTTGAAGCAAAATACGGTTCATTTCTACTAAATCAACACCATTTTCAATAGACTCCTTTTCTGATGGAACATTCGGTAAATGCCTGTTTTTTTGAATATATAATTCTACCTCTGAAAGCGGCATCAGTTTATAATCTTGTTCAAAAACGAAATCTGCCCAAGAATCGGTATCCACTTTTATTCTTCGGGCATGCATCAAACCATTGTTATCTAATTGTAAAATTTTACTATTACTATTTTTGATAATCAACGGTGTCAGAGCATTTGTTTGAATTTCCATATTGCCGGTTAACTCTATTCTTCCATTCAAGGATAACAACCCTTGCTCATTTATTGTCATGAAAGTCGTACTACCCCTCTTAAATTCTAGAAATCGTGTATTACTTGCGCTACCTGAAACTAATAGCTTTGTGTTATTGTTAGATGAAGTTATTGCAATTTGCCCATTTACATCGACAAAACCTTGATTATTCACACTAAAAACCTGTGCTACATTATTGTTGATTTCAAGTAGTTTGGCGTTATTTCCCACAGCAAATCCCTTAATTCTAAAACGAAATACGTCATTACCCATTGTGCTAGGGTCTGCACCAATAGACATGGCGGTAGAAGAAGTTATACCTATTACGTCAAGTTTTGAACGCGGATTGTTTATACCGATTCCAACATTAACTTCTGGACAATTTGTAAACAATTTATAAGGACCATTTAACCATCTTCCTAGGTTAGATCCTCCAGCAAGTTGACACTCATTTAGAGCGCCACCTGGCATTGGAGCGTAGTTCAATGTAATTAGAACTTTTTGAAATTGATTCATATTCACCCTTTTCAAACTTTGATCGATACCTGAAATAAACGTAAAACCTGAAAGTGGATTTTGTAAATTGTTAGAGTCAACTAATGACATATTAGGCAGTTTTACAAGACCGTCAAGCGTTACGTTTCCATTAACGTGTAACTTTGCATTTGGAATTTGAGTTCCAATTCCAATATTTCCATTTTCCGCAACCCTGAACCGTTCAATATTATTGGTTTTAATACGTAAAGGAGCATTATTATTTGTCCCTAAACTTGAATTGTTGTTAGCTGAGTTTCCTCCTGTGCTCCATTGATTTTGATTTAATTGAGCATTTGTCACCTGAAAGAACAGAAAATTCAATATCACGAGGACACAAAACTTTCTTTGGAAAATCATACTTTTATAACAGGTTAAAGTCTTAAAATCAATTGAAGTTTGGATTCCAAAACAAGCCTTTTTCATCTGCGAATTACTTGCAATTTTTAAAATACGAGTCATAGTTGTGGGTTTTAAGTTAAGATTTTGCCACACTTTTTAGAAGTGTAGAGGATATGTATTTTTATTTCAAAAAACTGAATAACAATTAAATAACAAAACAAATAAAAAAATCTAATGTCAATTATTATAATTTTATCAAAACAATGAATTATATTTATCATAACAAAATTTTTAACATTTCAAAACCGTAAAAAGGCGTTTAAATGAAAATTTATTGGGTTTGAGTGAATGAAATCGTATTTCACGATTGCTTTTAGCGAAATATTGATACAAACAATTTACAAACCGATAAAATGTTTTGAAAACGAAATCTTAACTAAAACGATTTCCTTCATGAATTTCAAAACTCAATCGTTTAAAAATCAACCTTATACTAATTGACACGAATATTGTCGGGTATTAACCCTTATTATTCATGGAAATTATGAATAAATGACGATATTAATTTGTAAAGTACTGTTTTACAAATTAATATGTCAGGGTTAACCTTGATATTTATAAAAACCAACTAGCCCAAATTTGGGTCATACAATTTATGAACTTAAAAAACACAAAATCTCTAACGTGTTGTTTTATTGGTTTTTATAAATCGTCAACCCTTTGGGCGAAAAATTTCAAGAATTTTTCGGGTTAAATTTCTTGTGGTATAATGCCGACATGACATTCGAAATAAATGGAATCCTCCGCGGCGGAGAAATTATATGTCATCGTCGGTATTCCACAACAATTGACCATAAACATTAGTAACAAACTCAATTTTTTTTACTGTTTATCAGCGCTTTAAACTATCTTAGTGCAATTAATTTCTTTTTCGAGCAACCCTTTAATTTTTGAAAGTGTATTTGCTACGAATTGTAAAAACAGAAAACATGAAAACAACTTTTAACACAATCAAAAAAGCACTTATCGGAATGGCTTTTTTACTAATGGCATGGCTTCAGACTGCTGCTGCACAAGTTTATCCTTCCAATGAATCCGGTCCAGGACAATGCGACGGATGGGCATTTATCGATTCCACACAAATTGTAACCAATACAGTTTGGGCACAAAATGGTGTGACAATTACTAGTGGAGACACCTACATGGTTTCTGGACTTTGTGCTGGAACTTACACTGTTACTTATTCTTCGGGTGGACAAAATTTTACTTTTACTTTTGTTATTGGAACAGATACACCAGATCCTTGCGCTGGTTTCGCAGTAACCTTAACTTCGAGTAACTGCTCTAGCGCGAATGTTTGTGACGGTTCACTAAGCGCCAACATTTACGGCGGAACGGCTCCTTACACTTACAATTGGGGAAATGGAACAAACACATTAGACAGCTTAGCCGATTTATGCCCAGGGTCGTATCAATTAACCGTTACTGACCAAAATGGCTGTGTCGCAAACTCTAGCGGAACTGTTTCAATTGATGGTTCAAATGTATATGACACGGTTATCGTTTTCAATAATGGAGGTGGCGCAAACGTACTGGATTCATTACAAACAATGCTCGTTTCTGATTGCGATATAGACTTTACACAAGTTACAGGTGGAGCAATTACAAACGTTTACGGAACTGCGGATAGCTTAGTAATCGAATGGACAATTTATGGCAACAATGGTGTTGTTTTGTCCACCTATTTGCTTCCTTACTGGAACTCACCAACAACAAATGGAAATTACGCTGCAACCTTAATTGTGATTTGTGGTGGTAAATTACTCAATTCGTACATGGTGCAAATAACAGACGTAGTTGAATTGAACTTGGCAAGCGTTAACGAAGAAATCCTTTCAAAAGCAATCGTTTGTAACCCATTCACGGATGAAATTCGCGTTCAACTTGGTGATGAACAAAACTATTCAGTAGCTGTGATGAACATGAATGGACAAACGGTTGTGAATCCAATTTCAACAACTGGAAACGTATTAAACATTCCAACAGCACATTTGTCAAAAGGTGTTTATTTCGTTCAACTTTCTACTGCTACGGCAAGTTACGCTGTTAAAGTTGTAAAGCACTAAAAATTAAGAATGCAAGACCTTACTGCTATAGAGCTTAAGGATTTTATTAACGGGAAGAAGGCTGCGTTCGATAAGGTGTACGCGGTCTTCTCTCCGTTTATGTATGGAACGTGTTTGCGCTACTCCCGTTGTGCCGACGATGCACAAGATATTTTGCAAGAAACATTTATAAAAGTGTTTAAAAACCGTTCGCAATACGACCACAAAATCCCAATGGCAGCATGGTTAAAAACGATTACCATTCGTACGGCTTTGAATTTTATTCGCGACCGCTATCGGTACCAATTGAAAGAAAATGACACCTATTTTGACGAAGTGATTTCCGATGAAGAACCCACCGATTTATCCGAAATGCGTCGTGAAAAATTGCTGGATACTTTACAACAATTACCCGATGGATACCGCATGGTTTTCAACCTTTATGTAATTGATAATTTGAAACATAAAGAAATAACGGACTACCTTTCCATCTCGGAAGGAACCTCCAAGTCGCAGTATTCAAAAGCGAAAAAAATGTTGCGTGATTTGCTTCAAAATGAAACTATAACGATATGAAGAATTTAAATTCAATCGAAGATCAATTCAAAGAAAACTTCATTGATTTTGAAGTTCCTGTTCCTGACAAAGTGAAGTCGGGAATCGATGCTGAATTGTTCGGAAACAAACCTACCTTTTGGAGTAAATTCCGACTTATCGCCCTATTTTCTATACTTGGAATCGGAGCACTTGCTTCGTATTTTGTTTACACTTCTTCAAGCACTTCACCTTCTAAAACTGCTGAATTATCGGCAAATAATCAAACTAATTTACCGACATCAAAAACGACATCAAAATCAAACAATTCCAAACTCTCAGACACAAAATTTGATAGCAGCGATTTACCAAAACATACTGAAAATGGCGAAAAATCTTCTTCTCAATCGAATGCTGTAAATACCAATAATACAATCATTCAAGAAAAACAAACAACATCGAAAAATTCAAACGCTTCGAACGTTTCTGATCATTTGGTAAAAAACCCAGCGAAAGCAATTGCTCAAAACAATAGTAGTTCTTAAAAAGAGATTGCGAATTCACCGCAAAATAAAAGAGAAACGCCTTCAAATATTTCTCAAAATCAAAAAGAAACGAGTAAAATTATCAATTCAAACCTCCCTAAAAATAGTGACAATCAACCCATTATTTCAACGGAAACGACAACTAGCAACTCTAAAACGACAGATAAAGAACTAAAAGAAAACCTGAAAAAAGAAACAAAAGTTGAGGAGAAAATTGTCCTCGTGGAAGAAACAAAATAAGCACAAAAAGCAGACTCTTTAGTACCACAAAAAAGTGAAAAAGACTCCATTCAGCAGACGTCCACTTTGACAGAAAACACCACTAAAACAAAAACGGAAAAAGAGAAAAGTGCATTTCCTTTGTGGTCCTTGGAAGCCAATGCAAGTGCTGTTTTTAATTTGAATAAAGCGCCGTTGGGATATGCTTATTCAGCTTCAAACCCCGTTAATTTTGGCTTATTGAGTAGCTACAATGTAACACAAAAACTAAGTTTGGGAACAGGCTTGCAATTTCAACAACAGAATGAAAATTTGAATCATTTTTACCAAACCATTGACAGTACTTTCATTGGCACTTCGATTCAATACATTTATGGTGATTCCAATAATATTATCGACTCCATAGTTGTTGTCAATTTCAGTTACGACACCACCAACATCAATTGGGCACAAGAAAATCGCATTCAACTTTTCTCCATTCCTTTGTTTGTTGAAATGGGATTTCCATTCAGTAAGAATTGGCGTTTTGGACTACAAACCGGAGTACTTTTTAACTTTTTCTCAACGACAACATTCAATTCCAACAGTGGTCTTCCTATGCCTAATTCGAACAGTTTCGGCGTTGATTTTCTCCTGCGGCCTAAGTTGGGATATCAATTCAAGAACATTGAAATTGGCGGACATCTTTACACCGTTTTAGCTTTCAAAACACCAGAAATTTGGCCAAATTATTCGGTAAAACGGAACAGTTTCGGAACAGGTATATATTTGGTTTGGCGCTTTTAAAGGCCAATTAATAAGCTATCGAAAATATTTTCAAAACAAATCATCCATCGTTAATTCGCGTTGTACCATTCCTTTATTTTCATTTTCAGCAAGTCCGTAAGTGGTGATAAACGTCAAATGAACTGCTTTTTTGGTTTGGGTTTGTTGTTTGAATTCATTCACTTTTGCCATTAAATTGAGCAAGTATTTTGATGTAATCGCGAATAAAGATTCCGAAAATTTGATTTCAAAAACAGAAATAGTTTGGTCTTTTCTGTCGAACACTAAGTCGATTTGAGCGTTGGTATTTGACCATGAATAGACATCGCTTTGAATTCCTTGTATTCCCAAGGCTTTTTTGATTTCATCGATGTGCCACAAGCACAAAATCTCATAAGCATAACCACTCCAAGCATACATTTGCGGACTTCCCAAAAGTTGAATCCAATAGTCACATTGGGTACTTTTCTGTTGTAAAAAATTGAAATAAAACAAACTGTAAGCGTCCATCAATTGATACAGCGCATCACGTTGTTTTTTCCCTACGGCGTAATATTTCCGGATGAAACCTGACAGTTCCAAGTCTTCTAAAATAGCACTCAAGGTTCCGCCCGTATTCGCTGAAATTAAGGAAGTTATCTCGCTCCGAGTTAATCCTTTGTTTTTTGTTGCCAACGCTTTTACAATTTCAAGGTATGCCTCGTGGTTGGAAAAAAGCGAAGCATACAAATTCTGAAATTCGTTGAACAAAACACTTTCCTCATTAAATAGTAAATCGTTGATATTTTGATCAATGCTTTTTCCCTTTTGCAATTGTGTGAGGTAAAAAGGAATTCCACCGAAAACCATGTAAGCTTTCGCCATTTGATAGCGGTTCCATTGAATGCCTTTTTTGGTTAAGAATAATTCGGTTTCGGCAAGTGTAAATGGCTTAAGATGAATTTTATGCGTAATCCGATTGTGTAGTCCGCCTTTGTTATTGATAATTTTGTTGATAATCCAAGTTGAGGAAGAGCCACAAACAATGAAAATCAAATCGTTGCGTTCGGAAGCCCAATGGTTCCAAAAATACTCTAAAGCGGAAAGAAAATAGGATTTTTGGGTGTGCAGCCAAGGTGTTTCATCTAGGAAAACCACTTTTTTCTTACGTCGCGACTTTTGGATAATGATTTTCAAACAATCGAAGGCTTCAAACCAATTTTTAGGCATCGGAAATTCCTTTTTTCCGTACTCACAAAGTGATTTATGAAAGAGTTCCAGCTGTTGTTTGTTGGTAACATTGTTTACGCCAGTGTGATAAAATTCAAAGGTTTGAAAGTAATTCTTTATGAGGAAGGTTTTTCCTATTCTACGGCGTCCGTACATGGCAACAAAATTCGCTTCACTATTCCCCATAAGCTCTTGAAATAGTTGACGTTCTCTAAATCTACCGACTAATTCCATAAAATTATTATCAGCCACAAATATATATATATATATATAGATAGATGTGGCTGAGTATTTTTCTCTTATCTCTCTCAAAATACTAAAATATACTCAGCCATAAGTATATTAAAAAACATAGATATGGCTGAGTATTTTCCTCTTTTTTCACTCAAAATATTAAAATATACTCAGCCATAAGTGTTCATAAAAACATAGTTATGGCTAAGTATTGACAAAGTAAAAATCGTGTAGAAAACAGATTTCTTACTTTTTTTTCAGGTTCGAAGAGAAAAAAGAAGCTTGGCTAACTATAAAAACACGATTTTACCATTTTTTGAAGTTTCAGAACATTTTCAGAACATCGTGATTGAAGATATACGTGAATTAAAGCCAATATGTAGAGTTTTGCTTCGAAATAAAAAATTACAATTATGAAAAAAGTAGTACTACTAACAGGTTTAATGTTTTCCTTACTTGCGGTTTTAAATCGAGGAAATGCGCAAGAAAATTTGTTTTCAATTACGAATGCGTCAGTTGAATATTATTCTACCAAGTTGGCAACTATAAAAATTACGTTTCCGACCAATTGTAAATCATACGATTTAAGTGAAATAGGAATTTGGACTGGAAGCACTTCCGCGGCAGGAAATATTATTTTAGCCATTTATGATGAAGACGGTACAAATTTATTTGAATCCAACCCATTGACTGCACCAGCAGGAGAGAACTATGTAAGTGCACCAATTACATCAGGAACTATCTTTTCTGAACCCGGTCAATTGTTGCATTTGTCCATTTTAACATCAACTGATGCCGTTAAATACAAAGTCATAGGTGGAACAACTCAGCCAAACTATGATGGGATTTGTCAAACTAATAGCCTTACTTTAAGACACGCAGCCACCTATCCAACCCTACCAACTAATGTGACACAGTCTAATTCTGAATCAATTCTAGGGATTGCAGTTGGATTTGTGTTAAAAGGCAATGAAGTGAGTTTAGTTGATGTGAGTACAAGTACAAACAATTTCACCATTTCGGCTAATGCAACAGGAGCAACTTACCAATGGATTAATTGCGCAAATAACCAAGCGATTTCAGGTGAAACAAACCAAAGTTTTACTGCAACAACAAATGGATCGTATGCGGTTATCGTTACTAAAAATGGTTGTTCTGACACGAGCGAATGTGTAAGTTTCAACACTATTGGATTGGAAGAAAACAGCTTGCAATTGAGTCTGCATCCAAATCCTACTAACGAAAAATTAAATGTTGAAGCGGGTGAAACGATTTCCAAAATTGTGATTTACGACCTTACTGGAAAACAAGTCGTTGAGCAATCAATTCAGTCAAATGTTACAACTATTTCAGTTGACCAGTTAACAAAGGGAATATACACACTTCAAGTATTTGGAGCACAAAAAAGCAACACATTACGCTTTATAAAAGAATAAAAAATCTTTATGCGAGTTAACCAACACAAGCAAGAGAGCGCCGGGGAAACTCGGCGTTTTTTTTGTTCCAACTGTTACTAAATTCAACCTAAAAAACCATTTGAAATGTGAGTATCCGTATTTATACCACAATATCAAATATACCGACTATAATAATTTCGAATCATTTATATTGAAAGTCCCTCTAACTCGGCGGAGGCATAATTCCTATGTGTCTACGCCTTGGCGTCTATCCGAATAACTCAACTTATGACCTCTAACAGAAACTATTTGGTTTCCAATTTTTTAACCAAATAGAAACATAGTTCGCTAACGCTTGGGATAAAGAAGATTGATTATAGGGTCACATAGAAATCTGTAAAAATCGCTATGTGTCAACGCTTTGGCGTCTATTTCAATCTCAAATCTAGTTAATCTATGTACCTATGTGGTTTTCAAATTTTTTAACCACATATAAACATAGTTCGCTGGGGCAAATCATAGTTATATGAACCTAATAAGCGTAATAAAACATAGACATCACGGTGTGATACATAGGCATTTTTGCTTAATTGGATGCGTTCATTATCAAATTTGCATTGGTGGTATGATTGCGGATATTCTATTTAAAATCTACGTTTCAGCTCTTGTTACGCATTTCGTAACATTTTCAGAACATTTCGAACAAAGTTTTAAAAAAAGTTAATTTTTAGGAAGAGTTTTGTTACTCAATTCAAAAAATTAGAGTTATGAAAAGTTGGAAAGGATGGATTACAGCATTCGCCATCGTACTATTACATCAATTGTCAACTTGGTCACAAAATACGCCTTTTGTGACAAAATGGACATTTAGTTCTTCTTCAACCACCCTAAAGTTCAAGGCATTAACAGTCGGAGCGGTAAATTATTCATACACAATGAGTCCGTCTGGAACGTCTGGAAGTGGGAATTTTACCATGAATTCTGCAGGTATAGTCACCTTGAACATTAACATTCCGGCTGGAAATACGCTTACCCTTTCAATGGAACCAACCAACCTTCGAAGATTTTTCATCGGTGATGTTTTTGGTTTAC
>JBDKEM010000008.1:0-12144 GCA_039795265.1 Bacteroidota bacterium
TCTTTCTATCCAGTATTCATCTCAAAGAGATAAATAAATATAAAACTAATATAAATGTCTCATACTCTACGAAAAATTGAGATGATTAATCTTCCTGTATTTGGGGAGGATTTCTGATGGCTAATGGTACTTGGTCAGTAAAATCTACAACAATTCCAACAGGAAGGGTGAAGATAAACAAACCCCCTAATGGAAAATCTATGCAATTAGATTGGACTGAACTAAAAGTAAATAGTGCAAATCAAGCAGTAAAAAACTTAGAGATGAGAGTCAATGATGTGGATACAATTGAATTTAGATATCCCACTACTTCAAATCCAAATGGATGTCGTGATGGATCAGGGCAGTGCGCAACTGCAGATAGTGTACAAGAAATAGCTGATGATAGTTTATATGTGGCTAATTTTGGGTATAGTAATACAACTACTTTATTAATACAAGAATCAACACAAAAAATACTGGCAGATAAAGCAAAGTCTATAGATTGGACTCCACCACCACCACCACCACCAGATAATAACACAGGCAGCGGAGATGATGAGTCCCCAACAGACATAAGATCAATTTCATCACCAGAAGAAATTAATTTTGCAAAGTCAGGTTCGCCAGAGAAAACATTTGAAATATTAAGATATCCAGAAAAAATTGCTGAAAATGGCCAAGATTATATAAAATTTGAAGTATTTGAATATATTTCACAGACACTATCAGACAACAATTTATTATTTGAACAGAGAAGTTCGTATCCCAAAAAGCCCATCGGAACGATAGTTCTCCCAATTCAACCAACTATAAATGATACAAACACAGTTACATGGAATGATTCTAAAATGGGAATATTGGAAATGATGGGAGCAAATATTAGTCTCGGCGTAATGAATTCAACTGGAACTGATTACATGACTCAAATGGCAAATAAATTTGGTGAAACAATAAGAGGAGTAGAAGGAGAACCAGTAAGCCCAGCAGTAGTAACTGCAGTTCAAAAATACATAGCAAAAATGGCAGTGAGTTCAAATACTAATTTATTATCCAGAACTGCAGGAGCAATAACAAATCCAAATTTGAATTTATTATTTGAATCACCGGACCTGAGAAATTTTACTTTCAATTTCAAACTTACTCCTAGAACTGAAAGAGAAGGTAAAATAGTAAGAAGAATAATAAGAAAATTTAAAGAACACATGGCAGCTCAGAAATCTGTCGGAAATTTATTTCTAGAAACTCCAGATGTATTCAACATAAAATATATTAGAGGAAAAGACGAAAAAAATAATGCAGATAATACGACACATAAATCATTGAATTTATTTAAAACTTGCGCTCTAAGAAGTTTTGGTGTTAATTATACTCCATCTGGTACATATATGACATATAATGATACTGCTGGTACTATGTCATCATATGATTTAACAATGTCGTTTACAGAACTAGAACCAGTATATTGGAATGACTATCAAGATAAGGACATAGCAGACGATCAAATAGGTTACTAAAAATGGCATCTTATTTTAGAGGTATACCAGATTTTGATTATGTGAGTCGCTTACCCGACGCAAAAATATCAGACTATATCACAGTAAAAAATTTATTCAAAAGAGGAAAACTCCGTGAAGATATATTTGGTGATCTAC
Source organism: Bacteroidota bacterium (assembly GCA_039795265.1). Taxonomy (GTDB): domain Bacteria; phylum Bacteroidota; class Bacteroidia; order Flavobacteriales_D; family Crocinitomicaceae; genus UBA952. The sequence goes on from JBDKEM010000008.1 coordinate 1,635, forward strand.
AATACTTCACCAAATACAAAATTATCGGAGACGAAAGGCCAGATAATGTAGCTTACAAAATTTATGGCGATGAAACTCTTGATTGGGTGATACTTCTTTCAAATAACATTTTAAACATTCAAACGGAGTGGCCATTACCGCAAACTGCATTTGATAGAATATTATTAGAAAGATATGGATCTTATGAAAATCTTTATAGTGGAATTCACCATTACGAAACTACCGAATTAAAAACTTCTTCTGGGGAAATATTACTCGAAGAAGGAATCATTATCAATAATTCGTGGTCTCAAAATGGTAATTTTATCTATGGATTTGAAACATTAATATCATTTACAATTTATGATGCACCAACTAGAACTTTAACAATAATTCCACAAGTTCCTATTAATAATATTAATGTAAATGATGAAATAGAACTCAAAAATTTTGATAATAACTCCTTTAATGGTAAATTTACTGTCAAATATGTGATAGTTAATCCTGGTACATCTCTTGTAAATTATTTACAGTGTGAAATTCCAAATACTACGCAAGAGCCAATTCTAACTGGGAAAGAAAAAATCATCTATACTCCAGAACAAAAATACACAAATAGTAACGTATATTATTATCAATATTATGACAGCAAAAAAGGAGAAGTAATTAATATACCATCATCTGAATTTACTGTACCAGTAACTAACTACGAATATGAATCTAAAATTGAAGATGATAAAAGAAATATATTTTTACTAAAACAAAATTATCTGAATGTAATTCTAAATGACGTTGAAGTAAATTATCCATACAAAGAAGGTGGACAACAATATATAAATGAAACGTTGAAGAAAGGAGAAAATATAAGATTAATGAATTAAAAAAGGAGCCTTTCGGCTCCTTGTAAATTATTCAGCTAGTTTACTGAAATAAGCTAATGCATCTTCTTCGTCCTCATCTTCTTGTTGAACTGGAATTTGAGTAGAAGTAGATTTGATTCTAGAGTATGATTCTTCTAGTTCTTTCATGATATCATCTTCTTTAGATGTACTTTCAACTAGAGATTCTAGTTCATCTTCTTGCTCACGAATGGAACTTAAGGCAGAACTTGTTCCTAGAACATAATTAAGTCGTTTCTGTAGATCATCAGAGGACTTAAATTTATCACGAGAGATCAGTTCTTGTAGTGAAAACTCTGATTTCCAAAGTTTTTCTAGCTCATCATCATCCCCATTTAATAGTGCTGATGGAGACTCAAATACACTATCATCATAATTTGGATAGCCAGCAACTTGCTTTACGCGAAGTCGGAAATTAGCACCTCCCCAGAAATCAAATGGATCAATTACTGGATCATCTTCAAATTCTGGTTTCATTGCAGATTTGATTTTATCAAATACTTTTGCGCCAAACCTGAAAATTTTAACTTGACCTTCAAGTGAAGGGTCAGCTGGATTACTTACAATGTAAACATTTGCGTAATAGCTAAGCTTGCGCTTCCTTGCACGAGCAATTTCTTTATCCGAATCTAGTCCGGAGTTCCAGAGTTGACCATTCAAAGAACAAACACAACACTCTTCTCCAAGTGTTGTTGGACAATTTTCAATAAACCAACGATTGTTTACCTGAAACCCGTGGTTATACAGTTTCACAAAAGGAAGATCTTCGTTTTGTGGAGCAGGAAGAAAACGAATGACTGCACGACCATTTCCTGCTTTGTCTGTCTCTAATTTGAACAGATTTGGGTTGTCTCCAGCATTTGCAGCACCCATTTTTTCTGCTTCTTTTAGAAGTTTTTCAGTGAGGCTACCAAGTGAAGACTGTTTTTTTAGATCTTTAAAATTCATGTTACGCTAGATACGATTTATACGATTGGCGACTTTAGGGTTCCAAAGCCCATTCACATTATAGCACAACCTCAGTCATCCTGCAACTGCATTTTGATTGTTTTAATTAAGGTTGTAATATTACTAAAGACTTGATTTATATCTGACTTGGAATCAATTCCAATTATTTTAACAGATTCATTTAATTTTTGTTTCATATCGATTGCATCTGGATCGTCAGAAAGACTCAATCTAGTATATAAAACTTTTTGTTTTTCAAGTAAAGACTCTAATGTTTTTATATGTTCTAATTTAATTTCTTTTGACATCGAACCAAAAGAAATAACATTTGAGGCTATCTTTTCTTGCAAATGGCCAATTTCTTTTAATTCTGCTTTTACTATATCTGATTCAAAAAAACTCACAATAATACTTTTCGTAGAATATTTTTGTATTTATCCATATCTACTTTTAAAAATGGAGAATATTTTTTTATCTTTTTAGACACTAATTCCCAAACTGGATCAATTAATTTTAAATCAAATTTTTCTCTATAATTTAACATTTGATCTAAAATTACCATGGTCTCTAACATCAGATTATCAGACAAGTATTCTTTTAAAATCTTAGGATGTTTGTTATTTTCTATATTAAGAAACTCAAGGAAATTTTTTCCTTCAAATACTTTTCTCAGATCTTGCTCAAACAAATAACTTAATGATTGTGTTTTTTTCTGCCAATCTAAATAATTTTCATTTCCATTTTTAATTATATCACCAATCCATAAAGAAGATGGATCATGTGAAGATATAAAATTAGAAACAAAAAAATCTACAATTTCTTCGTCTTTATTTTTTCTAGATAGTTTTTCGAAAAACAATCTGTCTTTTCTTTTATGAAACGATTCAACTGAAGCTTTTATTTTCCCATTATATTTTATGAAATCATATGTATCATTAGTAAAATGTTGCTTAATAGCAAGATATGTTTTGTATGTTTCATGTGGTGTCACTTTCATTAAATTATTATAATGGTAATTTTGCTCTAGAAGTTTTTTTAAGAAAATTTAATTGAATAGCATCCCATCTTAATTTTTCTTTTAATGGTTTGGAAATTAGCTTAGACACAGATTCTATGTCAATATTATTTCGTTCACAATATTCTACTATTGCATTGATATAGTTATATTCTGGATTTTTTTGCACAAGAGTTTCTATTTCTTGTGCAAATTTATCTTGACATAAAAACTTTTTCTGTAGTTCCTTTTTTAATTCTTCAGACGGATTCATATTCTTTTAACTTATCTTGAGTGAATTTTTTTACATATTTTACAAGTAATTTAATATATTTGGGGATGTCAGTTTCAATATACGTCTTAACTTCACCATTCTCACATGCCATGATAATTACAAGTTGTTCTACTTCTTTGCCAGTCAACTCTTTTAGCATAAAGCAATATGCTGCAGCTTGAACAAAGTAGTTTTCAATCCATTCTCTTGGCTTTGGTTTTTCTGATGTTTTATAATCAATAACACTTAATTTTCCATCATATTCTGCAATAGTATCAACTGTACCAGCCAATTGAAAATATTCACTATACATTGAACGCTCAATTGCTATGATATTATCAATCTTATTCAACTCTGTTTTTGCTACATCAAATAACATTTTTGGAAGAGGAGCAAAAGATGTGGGAATGTCTAAATTCAAAAGATAATTTTCAACCAAGAAGTGCATACCAGTTCCACGAGAAGTGGCAGCTTTTGTGATTAAATTAGCTTTTTCTTCTCCTACTCGTTTTCTCCACTGAGCAAACTTTTCTTTATTATAATGAGAAGTTACAGTTGTAACAGAAATAAATTTTCTTGGCGATTCGTCACCTACAATTTTATAATACCTAGAACCATCAATAGTTTCTCTTTGCAGTATTGGGAATTCAATGTCAATGTGATTGAAATTTTTTCTATCGGGTTTAATATTTAACATTCCAAATAAAAATTGATACTCATATTATACCACAGGAAATTTTCTGTGTCAAAGGCCAAGAGAGTGTTTTGCAACCAAATATTCTTTAACCAAACCAGATCTAACGACATCATCAATCCCAAATTCTACGCATTCAAATGATGGCATAATGTTGAGAACTTTCATGAAATCATGAATTCCGTTTCTTTCATTTTGACGAACTAGATCACTTTGAGTAGCGTCTCCACTAAACATAATCTTACAGTTTTCTCCAACTCTGGTAATAATGGAGTCATTTTCGTGTCCATTCATATTTTGGAATTCATCTACAATGATAATACAATTATCAAATGTAGTTCCCCTCAAAAAACTAGAAGACCAGAATTTAATAGTTTCTTGTGATTTCAAATTGCCATATAGCATTTCAAAGTCTTCATCTGATGGAAGTTGGAACATGTATTTTACCATGTTCTTATATGGAATTTCAAATAATGCACTTTTATCTTCGTGTCCACCAGGCAAAAATCCAATCTCACGAGTTTGAACTAGAGAACGAATAATATAAATTTTTTCATATGGAGTTTTGTCATTCAATACTTCTTGTAATGCCTTATATAAGATCACAAATGTTTTGCCAGTTCCAGCAGCACCATATGCAACTAAATGTTTTCCTTCATCATAAAAATCAAATAATTTTTTTTGATTTTCTGTAAGTGGTTCTATATCTAATAGCAAATCAGAATTAATTGGTTTTCTTCTTTTCATCTGCTTTGCTGTCATACCAACTCCAATAGGTTGGTATTCGTCAGAGGTCTTTCTTCTTCTTGCCATATCAATATTGCATTTTTGATTTACTTCCACCTGATCTGTCAGCTTTTTTCAAAACTTCTCCCCAACCAGGATGCTTATTTACCAAACGATTCTTCCAATCGCCAACTTCACCAGAACCTGGACATGTTGAGGGATCCGACCAATCTCGTTCCCAATCAGAATTATCTAGTTTCCATTGATCCCAATCATGGATACTCAAAGTGATTTCCTTTTGTTCACCAGTCTTTTTATTAATTATTGGATATATGGGCAAAATCAAAACTCCGTATAATATCTTTTATATTTATTCTATGCAAAGAGAAGGTGCATCATCACACTCAGCACAATCAATGCATTCATCAATATCAGGGTATTTTTTTAGAAAATCTTGAAATTCTTCTTCAGTAAAAAGAACCTTAAATACATGACCTGTTAAATGGTCTTTGACGCACCAACTTTTCATTGTTGTTTATGGAGATAGTCTTGCTTTATGTAGACGCTTTTCTTGGTAATATTTCCAAACATTAGGTGCCCACTTTTCAAGGTGGGGAACAAATTGTTCACATAGTGCTTGAATTTCTAATTGTGCATCCATCTTTGCTCGAAGATCCATAATGTGAAGAACAGAGCGTAGGTTAAAAGAAACCACAAAGTTCTGACGAATTGCTTGTGCAAGATAGTCCCTAATGTGTTCTTCACACATTCCTTTTTCGTATTTTGTTGCATAACGCTTACAACCTTCTACAATCCAACTCAATTCGTCATCATAATCTTCTTGAGTCCAATCATATTTCTTACCATAACGATTTGTATAGAATCCTGGAGGGCGAACGAAAAACACATCTTCTGGTTTTAGTTCTCCACTAGCAACTTTAATAACTCGTTTTCCAGTATAACGTTGCGATTGAACATCAAAGCTAACTCCAACTCTATGAGTCCTTGCTTGCATTGCAACATTGTGAACATACCCAGAAACGGAAAAGGTAATGGAAGGGTGTTCTAGCGGCCCCCAGTGGCCTTTTTCGTTGCTTAGAAGACGCTCTACCACCCATTCACCACATTCACTTGGTTTTGGAATTTGCTGATTGTGAATAGGTGTTTCAGAATAATCACATTTTCCTGCCTGATAAATGACTTGTTCTGGTAATGTATAACATTGAAGCATTACAACTTCAAGATTTTTATCTAGCTCAAGTAGGTCTTTTGCTTTAATTGGTTTCATTCTTTTTCGTTCTCCCAAGTATCTTTTTCTTTTTTACGAAGTTTTTTAAGTTCCTTCATCATCTCTTTAATCTCCTGATATGCAACCTCTGGAGACATTTTATCAGAGATCTCAAGTCCAACTACATATTGAACTTTATCTCCAAACCTAGCAAGTGCTCTTTCAAATGCAGTTAATTCTTCGTACATTAGGGTTCCTCATAATAATCTGGGTCATATTCGTCAACTGGAATTTGAGAGGATTTTAAAATATCTTCTATCTTAATTACATTATCCTCTTTATATTGTTTAGGCTCTTTTAATTCTAATTTCAAAGATTCAATGAGTAACTCCATATTTTTTATGATGAGTTCTATTTTCTTTCGATTCATTTATCCTATGAGTTTGTCTACCCATTTTACACAAAAAAAGGAGGATTGTCAATCCTCCAGTAATTTATGCAACTTGTGGCTGTTTTGCCATATTTAATTGTGCATCTTTAAGAAGTTTTTCCTTCTTTGCTTTTTTCTTAAGATAGCGAACAAAGTAAGTATTCATTTGTGCCCCTCCTTTACAAACTTAACACCACGATAGGTTTCGTTGTATTGTTGAGGTTGTTGCATCATTTGTTGTTGATATTCAAGACGCTTTTGGGTGTCATATTCTACACCACGATATACTACTTTAGACATTAGGGTTCTCCTTAGTTTTTTAGGTTAAAGAGCGTTCCTTCAGTCGGCGTTTGCGTTCGCTATTTGCGAATAGCGAATGAACGTTCCGTTCCGCGTCGGCTTACTTCCGTCCCATTTGGGATGAACGTAAGGTCATTATAGACCTGTTAGGTTATATAGTAAAGTTCTTTTGTAACTTTTGTTACAATTTATCTTTCAATATAACTTAGTGTATGGTTATTAGCATACAATTGCTGGATAATTATATCACAACCAATCTTTGGATTGCAATCTCCACAAGTATAAACATCTACTGCTGCTTTACCTTCTTCAGGCCAAGTGTGAATTGATATATGACTTTCTGACAATAGGCACAATACAGTAACTCCTTGCGGTTCAAATTTTTTAGAAATTGTTTGAACTACAGTTGCACCACTCGCTTCTGCTGCGTTTTCTAATAAATCTATAAGACAACGCTCGTCGTCCAAAAGAACAAACGAGCATCCATACAAATTAAGTAGATAATGCTTTCCCATTACATTGGATCCTCTTCATATTCTTTTATAAGATCAGAAACTAATGATTCAGTTCCATCCATAGTTTTAACTTGATATAAAGAAGACTTCATATATTTTTTAATTTTTTTATATTTTTTTAAGAGCTCGTTTACTTCATCTTTATAGATTATTATATTAGGCTCTTTATTATTAAAACCGTTACTCATTTCCTTTTTTTATTTTCAGATGGCTTATATCCCCAGATTCTTGGATTGACTTTACCATATCCAAAATCTATCTTCTTCAATTTTTTTTCTTTATATTTATCATAATATAAATCGAAAATATCTGCTCGTTTTCTTCCCCTACAGACATCTACATATTTTTTACTATCAGTTTCATAGTAAACAAGATATGCATCACTGGGAGAAGAAGAATCTTTAATTTGCTCAATAGTTGCCTTTTCATAAAGAATTTCGCAACCATAAAATAAATTTATTTGTTGTTTTTCTTCCTTTGTCCATTCTTCCATCTTATCCTTCTTAGCAATGGTTTTCATGATCTTCCTCCCCATTGAATGTCAGGATATGCTTCACTAATAATAGGAAGAGATATTTTATATTTAGATGCAAGTTGTTTATCTTTTGTTAAAATTAAAATTTCCGCTTCTAGAGGATGTAATCCTTCTAGAAGATTGATAAACATAGTTTCTCTTCTAATTTTTGAAATATCATTATTACCACCTTCAATAAAGTTATAAAAAATACCAGCTTCTCTTCTAAGAGAAGTTCTTTGTCCATTACTATATGAATCTATAACTTGGGGATTATTAAGTTGTTTATCTATAGTATTAGATAACGTATCATTACCAGAAGTCTGATCTTGTACGCTTGAATATGGAACAGGACCTTCAGGTAACGAAGAACGAATACTATCATCAAAATTCCAAATCAAAATAGAAACGAGAGCATCATTGCGATACTCTCTAAGAACTTCTATCTTTTTTTCTTTTGTTCTTTGCTTTGAAACTAATTCAAGAATTTCATGTTGAAATGGATTTGGCTGTAATTTTGGTAACTGTTGCTCAGTCTTTTTCATTTTAGTAGTTGTCATATCAATCAAGTAATATTAATATACATTAAAATAGGCAATTTTATTTAGTCGTCATCTTCATCAAATTCATCATCAAAATATTCGGGATTAAATGATATCGCAACAACTTCATCTGGGATTATATTACCATTGTCATCATAGAACTCTGGATGAAGTTTTGGAATCTCACGATAATTCATCATATATTCTCTAGCTATCCATCCTCCCATCATCCCAACAATAAAAAACATAACGATTAAAAATGAACCAAAAACTAAACTTGTTGCCAACATATTCTTTCTCCTAAGAACTTCTTTTCTTTAAGTGAATCTCTACGCGAAAATGAAGTTCTCTCCTAAAAAGTGAAACCATTTTAGCATAGATAAAACTAAAAAATTTTGGTTCCTCCTCTATTTTTTTTATATTTCGGAGCATTAGCTCCATACCTCTATTTATTTTAGGTCTTTTTCTTTCTTCCTGGTTTTTTGTCATGTATGTATTTTTCAGCATCAATTAGAATTGAATTAACATAATTACGAATCTTTCTGACAAAAGGCTTGGATAAATGCCCATATGCTTCTCTAAGTTGCTTATGGGAATTATCTTGACCTCCCTCTAAATATTCATCTAATTCAAGTATTAGATATTTTAAATTAATTGCTGTGATACTGTTCAAGAATTGTTGAGTTTCAATTCTTTTTGCATCTTTGCCTTTCAAATACTGATAGAAATTCATTACAAATTTTTGCTCAACAAAAGCATAATCAATTGCTTTTTCTACATCATAACAATATTCGTACATTTAAACAATTCCTTTTTCTTTTAGGTATTGAACAGTATCTGTACATCCACCAAGATGATGCTCATTCATTATAACTTGCGGAAATGTTGATCCTTTTCCAAATTCAGAATAAAATTCATCTCTTGTGAAATTTTCATCCAATGTATATACAACGTGATCAAGATTAGACAATTTCATAACTTGTTTAATCTTATCGCAGTATGGACAACCTTTTTTTGAATAAACTGTAAATTTCATATTTTTAAACCTCGTTTATTAATAATTAGTTGGTTCGTCTTTTTGTACTAAATCTCCTTTCCCTTCCAATGTTTTTACAAATAGTTCAGTGAATCTTTCCATCTTTTCTGGATGTACAGTAGCAGGATATTCATCAATTGCATTTTTTAATGAATTTAGCTCATCCCATTCTTCAACACTTAACATAAAATCTTGTACTCTATTATTACAATTTTATTTAACTACTAAAACATTCCCCCTAGAAAAGACGGTCCACCATTACCATCCTTTTTCATTTTTTCCATCATTTCTTCTAATTTATCTGAAAACTCTTCAGATTTAATAATTCTATCGATAGCTACAAGAAGTTCAGAAATATTATAATTTACTGTGGATTTTTCAGATCGAGCAGCATGTGCAAGAGCAGCTCTCAAAGATCCCTTTGCTTCTTCTAAATTTTCAATAACATTTTTAGATAATGCCATAATTCTCCTTTTTGTATACTATTATTTTAGCAGATTTACAAATAAATCCTAGTCGAGAAATCCGTACCTAATATTTTTCAATTGTATTATATATTTCGTATATTACATTAGAAGTTTCAACTGATTCTGATTCGAGAGTTGTAATTCTTTTTTCTTGTTCATCAAGTCTTCGAATGATATTTACAATAGTATCCATTAAAGAATATTCAACTCCAGTTACTTCATCAGTAATTTTTAGATTTACATCCTCATAATCTTTTAAAAACTTATCAAAAAAATTCATGGTTTTTTAATCTGTCTAAATGGAATATTTAATGTCATCTCATAATTAACTGGACATCCATTCGTTGATTTATACTTAGACACCCATTTGTTTAACATGATTTTAGCATATTCAGGACGAACTGAAAATGCTTTTCTCCTACAATCAAAATACTCCTGAGATTTTTTTGGGAAATTTTCTGCCTCTACCAACAAAGAATATTCTAATGAATTTAACTGAACTTCAAACTGGTTTTTATTATTCTCAGTTGGATCATTTACAACCAAGTCAATTAATTCTTCAATCATTTTCAATATAGTAAAATTTTTTTTCAGGGTTTTTTAGTTGCTTTTTAATAAATTTTGTTGCCGATTCTAATGAATAAAATTTAACCATTTTTGGGAAAACTTCCATTTCCATGAAGTTCCACCAAATAAAAAATTTTTTATATTGAGGAAAGAAGCAGACTTCTCCCGATAAATCTGCTTGTTCTACTACTCGGTATTTCATTGGTTTTTGTTGATTGTTGGTACAGTATACTCTACATCATTCCAATGTCGAACTACTCCAGCAATAATAAAACAATTTGTAATAAGATAAGTAAAAAAGATTATAGATCTTATGACTGCAATTTTATCAGACTCACGATCGCATTTTGATGCCTTTTCTCCCAATGCTTTTGCCCACCATCTCCAGGCATTTTTA
>JBDKEM010000016.1:0-163981 GCA_039795265.1 Bacteroidota bacterium
TTATTAACATTTTTGCGAAGTTATTAACTCCCCCCAGACCCCCCTATTGTTACAATAACAATAACAAATTGATTTAAAAATTTCTTCTCTTTTTCTTTCTGCAAATCTAAAGGCCGCGGCGGACAGCGGAATAATTATTCACTTTGCATAAAAACCAGTTATTCAGCGTTGTCCAATCTCGATTTAGCCCGCTAAAACTTCGATTGAACGCCTTGACTAACAGATTTTTATGTCAATCTGAATTTCAATTTTAGAATCGAACTCAGGTTTATATGTAAAGAATCTCCAAAATCGAAGGCTTTTATATAAACTGTAAAGACCATAATGCTTCGATTCAAGCTGAAGTCAAAATGTGCAAATGGAGGATATGATAGCATATTTAAATTTTCTCATTAAGTTATATTAGTTCATTGAAATAGACATTTCTCTAAAGGCAATCCAATCCCAAAATGATAAATCAATTGTCGAACTGATTTCTGAAATTTTTGATAAGGTTTCTGATTTCAACTTTTTATTTTCATCTGTTTTCGTAAGCCAATCTGATTCTACCTTTCCTCTCCATGCGTTTTCAATCATATCAAGTATTTGGTTTAATGATTCATAGCTAATTGCAATAAGTAGTGGCAAATCATTTGGATCGGTTGATCTTAATACATAGATATCATTCTTATGCTCATCCTTTATAACGGGGTACCCTAAATTTACCATGCCAATAATTTGTAAACTATTTTCTGGAAAAAGAGGATGAAGGTGTGTAAAGTGTTCATATAGCTCATTAGCAGAGTCTAGGGTTGTTTTTTTTGATTTTGTTTCGTTAAAGATTTCAAAAGATCTCTCTAATCCGATTTTAACCATTCGTTCAAGTGTCATATTTTATAATTCTAATCCAATTAATAATTATCCTATTCTATGTTCTTGCCAAAAAAGTTAGCAAGTGTTGGTCGATAGTCTTCTGAATTTTCTAAACGTAAGTAGATTTTACTAGCTTCTTTTTTGAGAGTTTCAGGAAAGAAAATGAGGTGTTTTGTTTTCATGAAAAATTATAATGGAGGTAACTCCTCTAAATCAAACTCGGGATAAAAGTGTTGGATGATGCGATGTGTTTCTTTGCTGTAAGTCATACAGGTATTTTCTTGATCTTCTTCACTCATGTAAGCCGTAAACCAAAAATCGGTTAAGCCAATTTGTAAGAAAATAGAGTAGAATTTTTCAAGTGAAAGTTCCAAAGGATATAAATCGCCATATACTTGATAATACAATTGATACTGCTTTTGGGCATCGGTAAAATCAATTACAATAGTGCCCTCGTGTCCATTGAAATCACAGACCAATTTCATATTGCTTAAAATCCAAAAATAGCGTTTGCCTTCAACTGTAGAAATGTCTAATTTTTCATTGTCATAAGGACTAAGGTCTTCTAAATAAATACTTTGATGGAAATATTCAGAACGTTCACCCCACGCATCTTCATCATCGTCCCAATTTTCAAATTCCAAGTCGGGTTGATTTCTAAAATCGTCGAACATCTTTTCAAGTGAAGCCAAACTTTCTCGTTTTGAGGGAATCCCCATTCCTTCTGGGACATTCGTGTATTCAACTTGGTTTTCCCAATCCAAACCGTCACAAAAGCTATAAAAATCTATCAGTTCTTGAGGTATTGGTTTTTTGATAATGCCTTCAATTTTTTCTATTAAAGTGGGCGTGAGTATCGAATCCTTTCGGTCAATTTTGATGGATTCATTAAGATTTTGAGTTTGAAATTGTTTGTAGTTCATATATCTAATATTTCATTTCACAACCATTCACAAATAAACGTATCCAAGGAATTAGAGGAATAGTCTCCAACCGAAAATCCCGATAAATAGCTGGCATCTTTAAAGGTAAGTCGTGCAGAAAACTGTAAATTTTCTCGACCGAAGAAGTAGTTATGCAAACTTTCTTCGTCCATAAAAGCTTTCATGTTTTCGTATTCTTCCAATTGTTCAGCGTTCAATTCCTTTTTCAATCCTTGTTTCCAAGTTATTATTTCGGCGGAAGCAATAAATTGTTCTGCTGTTGCAGGATGATAAAAGGCTTCACCAAAACTTTCGTTGATTAGCCATTCTGCCAATTTCACATCGGTTTTACCCTTTCGTTTTTCACCTAAAGCTATTTCCAACAAAAAAGCAAATAAGGTTGCTTTACGAAGACTTTCATTCGTTTGTAGTTCATCGTTCAAACAAGAATCTTCGTTGTTTTCGTATATTTCGACGTGCAATTCGCACGAATTATCTTGAATAGCGGTAATGGTGGTTTTTGATAAGTCGCTCATAGAGATTTTTTAATTCACTAAAATAAGAAATTTGGTATTTTAAACAGAAAGAAAGATGCGATTTTTAGTTAGTGGATAAGATTGCACTTAAACTTTTTTAAGAAAGTTTGACTCCTTGAAAACTAGGATTTGTCAATACAAGGTTTCAATTGTTTTCACCAACATTTTGACATCGATATTTTCAAATTCAGATTTGTCGTAAATAGTTAACAAATAAACTTCTGAGTTTTCGTTTACAGAATAAGTAATGACTCGACCTCCTCCACTTTTACCCTTGCTATAAATTTTTTCTAGAATGTTAACACATTATCTCAGGTTATAAAGTTGGCGACCACATCGACTTAGAAATAAAACCAATTGCATATAAAGCACATGGAAGAAGAGCTGTTTTGGTTTTTAAATACGGCTCAGATTAAATCTATGAATGTTTAATGTTAGGAGATAATAAGCTGTATATCAAATTAGTGAAGTTTTTGTCGTGTACTTAAATTCTTATTTTAAGATAGAACTGCTTAAGCTCGTCAATAGACAGATAGTCATCAAATAATTCAGGCATCATTTTTTCATAATCCTTGCAAATGGGACAAGAGTCAATCTCATTTTTTCTGAATGATAGTACGATATGCTGCCATAATCTAAACCCTTTCATAGCAATTGCCATCCTTAGATAACCAATTGTATCTAAATCTAAGTGAAATAAATCTTCTTCACTGCTCCAATTTCTTATGGAAACATTATCAGGTCCTTTACCAAAATAAGCAAAACTTTCTTCAGTAAAAGAGTCAAAAACAAAAACATTATCGTTTAATGCCCAGTTCTCTCCATGAAGTCTCACTATATCCTGAATATTAATTTTTCCACTGTATCCTTGGAATTTGTGTTCGGGTAATACAGATTCCCATTCTGTAATAAAGCTATCGAATAAGCTGTAAAATGTATTCTTTAAATTGGTTCCATATGATTCAGAAAAGAAGTCAATCACTTCAGGTTCCTGCGCATCAGGTGCTTTGTAGCTAATTAGTTTGAGTTTAGAATTACTTTCTATTGAGTGAAGCAGCGATTTCGCTTCTTCCATTATAAATGTTTTTTCTATCATTTTATTCCATTCATTGATAGGAAGTTGAACTGCCTGTGTATTACCACTTATATCATTAACGTATTGCACTGAAAATTTCTAGAATCAAATTTACAGTTTATTCTTTGGGTTTATTGATGCTGTTAGGAAAAACAGATTGACTTTCAAAATAGTAGTCTTTACAAATCTTCAGGTATCACATCAAACAAGGTGTTTTCACAATAAGTTTCTTTGAAAATGGTTGAGATGCGATTCGTTTCTCTGAAATCGGCATTTACAAGTTGACAATAACTGAAATCAATTTTGTTTAATTCGCAGGTTTTGAAAGTAGTGTGTGACAAGTCAGCACCAGCAAATGAACAAGACTCTAGTTTAGCACCCACAAACGGTAAGGCATTCATCAGTCCGAGTAAATTGGCGTTGAAAAGTTCTGGATAACCAAAACTACAGTTAAAAAGAAAAGCGTTGTAAAAAGTACAATTCGTAAAACGACTTCCCCACAAAATACTATTGCTCAAATCGACTTCATCAAAGTTACAATCTATAAATTCAAAGTTGATTAACTGAATTCCGTTCAATAAACAGTAACTGAAATTTTCATTTTTCCAGGTAATTGTAACATTCGAATTAGCCGTGCGCAAGGCATTGAATTCCGAAATTTTTTCTTCTTTTAATAAGCTCATCAGTTGAGCCGAAAGTTCATTTTTTTCCATTTTTATTATTTTAAACAATCATTGGTGCTTTGTCCCAGGTTTTTCCAACTTCAATATGGTCGATCCATTTTTCGTCTTTGACAACAATTTCCATCTCGCATTGCGGTTTTAGTTCTTCTGGAAGTTTGGAGTCATAATGGTTTTCTGAAACAGGCAAATTTTTTTCTACCAAAATGCGACAACTTTCAATAAAATCCGAACTGTGAGTTGTCAACCAATCCAAGTCAAGGATTTCATCAATGGATATAGCTTGGGAGATACTTCCTTCGTGTTCATCCCAAATAATTTGCAAAGCATAAATTGGAAAATCATAAAATTCGGTTTCATCTGCGTGAACGAGGTACATTTTCACGCGTAAGTTTTTTCCTTCTTTTTTTAAGGCTGTGATTTCAAGTGTTCTAGACATATTTTATAGTTGAATTGTAAAAAGAAATTAATTCTTAAGTTTAAGCTGTTTCAAATCAAAGTTGGGAAAATCTTTTTTAATGGAATCATAATCTACTTCTTGATGCCAATCAGGTCTTGCTTCCTTATCAATAAACGCCCAAAACCATTTTTCTGTAATCCCAATTTGAAGAAAAATTTTCATAAATGTTTGAAAGTCAATATTAAGCGGGTAAAGTTCAATACGATCTTGATAATAGATTTGGTACGCTTTTGAAGCATCAGAAAAATCTATTGCTAAATTATCGTCAAAACAGGAGAAAAACAAAAGTGGTTTAAGGTTCAGAAGCTTATTGAAATAGTTAACCCCTTCAATCGTTTGCAAATAGGCACATTTACTTAATTCTGCGTAATTGGAATACCACAACTTATTCTTGAATGGATTTTTCGAGAGCCTTTTAAGTTCTTCTTTTAACGCACTTTCATCCTTCAATAGATTGGCGAGAATTGGTTTCTTGTAATTCCCAAAAAGTTTATCAATGGAAGGAATTTTTTCCTCAAAAGCGTTTTGTGTTTCCCATTCCAGACCGTCTGAAAAACTATAAAAATCGATGATTTCTTGTGGAAGTTTTTTTTCAATGAGCGCTTCAATTCGCTCAATTTCGATCATCTTTTTTGGTCGATGTAATTTTATCTTTGCGCTTGTATGTTTTGCAATAAAATTGGTGTAGTCCATAAAGTTTATTTTAATGTATTTGCATGAGTTATGCTTAGCATTTTACCTAAATCAAACTGTTTAAAGTCTTCTATTTCCTTAATTCTTGTTTCGGATAAGCTCAAAAAAGAATCGTCCAATTGGAAGTCATAACCGTCGGTGTAATTTCCTAATTCGTTATAGCACAGTTCGTAAAGTAAATTTTTATCCTTATCGTAGATTGAAACCAGTTGCAAGATTAGTTTTTCATTTCTGTCGTAAAGTAGTTCAACCAAAACGTCATTGTTCAAATCCGTATAGACTTCTCTTTTCTCAATAAGTTCATCTAGTTCATTCTTTTCCAGTATAGTTTGGACAAAAATTGAATCAGAATACTTTTGATTTTCACCGCTAATAAAATGGTTTTTTGACATTGGGTTAAGTTTTTATATTTCGCAGAATTTTAGTCTAGTTATCTGACCAGTTATAAAAATCGGGTTCGCTATCGAAAGCATCTAAAAAAGTAGCAAATGGATTTTCGGAAGGTACAATTCCTAATTCGTCTTTCAGCTTCAAATTGAATTCTTTCATGTAGGGAAATTCCGTTTCACAATTGCTAATTATTTGTTGTAATTCCTGAGCGCTTAAATTAATGTATTTATTTTCCGGTCGTTCCTCCATTAAATAGAAATCTACTTTTGAAAAAAGGTTGTGTAACATACCTCCATAAGGAAGTAAACTTAAAAAATCATCAAAGTTCTTAGCGCAAACTGAAATTGGATTCGCTTCGCATTCTATCCAAACAATAGGTTGTTGTTCCAGTTCGCGATCGGGATGAATAGACCAAATGGCAAAAAAGGAGTTAGAACCATCTTCCAACAATGGAATTAAAAGCTTTGACTTTTCGTCATTTAGTTCCGCTAAAGCGTTTTTTATGTAACTATCCTCTTCAAAAACGCCATAAAAGTTAGATAATTCATTATTGTTGTTGGAAACAAGTGTTTTTAGCCAGTTTATTTTATTCATTTTCAATCTATATTTATCATTATTCCATTCCCAGTTTTAAGTGCTAACAAGGTTAAGTTTTTTGTAATCAATACGTTATTTATCAGTGCATCTTCTGGAAGTCGTACATTCAAGTGATAGAATTTACCTTCAAAAATAAAGTTGTGTTTTTGCTTCGAGGAAGTTGATTTTTCATTCATCAATTTTCTTAGTTCTATTTCAATTGTTTCAATTAATTCTTGCAGTTTCTTTTTATCGTTAATGATAAAATTCCCGTTTTCTGTTAAACCAATTTCTAGGAGTAATTTCTGAAAAAGTGTGTAAAACGGCATACCAGAAGCACACCAAATGCCACCAGAATGAGGGTCTTCTTCAGAAAGAGTGATACTCAGTGACATTAGTATTTCTGAAAGGGTAAACCTAATTCAATAGCTCTGTCAAAGAAACCAGGATAAAGTGTGACAGCTTCTTTAATGAGTTTGAACGGATTTTTTGAGATTTCTATTCCATTGTCTTTGTACCATTGAAGTAGGTCCATAAAAGCTTGACCTTTTAGTAATACTTCACTTCTAATTTCTTCTTTCGGGCGCTCCAATAAATGCGTGTCCCCATACATTTGGGCTATATTTAAGTATTCAGTAACCGCAAAATCATTTTCATTGCTTGCTTTTTTTATGCTAGTTGTCAATAGCTCCTCAAAGTATTCGTCTGTAAACTCAGCCGCTGCCCAACTTTCTAAGCAATTTTCAGCAACAGAACCTATTGTAGATGTACCATAGATTAACATACTCAAAAAATCTTCTGGACATTTTGCAACTACCGAAACGGGACTTTGCTCAGAATCAATCATAGCAATGGGTGCTTCATCAATTGTTTTATCATCAACAAGCCAACTTAAAACTAAATTGTCGGCTACTTTTTCGCCCCAACAAATGAATTCATTTTCAATTTTTTCAGGTTCAGGGAAAAAATGTTCTACGGGAACATGGTCTTTTTCTTCATGAATTATAAAACCTAATTGTTCGTAGTTGAATTCGCGTTGATCAAAACTTTTTAAAAGCGAATGGAGGTTTTTGAATTGGGAGGGAAAAATTGTTGGCATAACTTAACAGGTTTTGTTCGACTAAAATAAGCAATAAGAATAGATTCGTAAATGTCAATTTTTTTGGTTTAGTAAAAGCACTTTTATGGACGAAAAATAGGTTTTCACCCCGTTTTCAGTGATTTCAGAACAAAAAAGGCGGTTTCGTAACATTTAATTTTTTCTAATAGGAAATTGATTCACCTTCGTACTCAAATCATTTAAAACTATAGCCTATGAAAAAACAGTTGATTGTGTTTTTACTATCTGGTAGTGCTGTTTATGCACAAGAACGGGTAGTTAGTAGTGGTGGTGAGTTGACGAGTGCTTCAGGGAAAATTTCATTTACAGTCGGATTGCCAGATTACGTGCAACTAACCGGAACTAATGGAGCGATTTCTCAAGGTGTACAACAACCCTACGAACTGTTTGTGAATGCGGTCGAAGAATGGAACATGAATTTTTCCATTGACGTATTTCCAAATCCAACTTCTACGAGTTTATTTATTCGAATTGGAGAGTTAGATAAATCTGAATTGTCTTATGAAGTCGTTGACTTTTCAGGTAAACTTATTATAAAAGGAGAAATAAATGCATTAGAAACTCAAGTGGATCTTGCTCAACTTGCAACAGCGAGTTATTTATTAAATCTTAAAAAAGGAACCGATAAAGTGCGTTCTTATAAAATCATTAAAAACTAAACTATGAAAAAAATATCCTTACTTATAGGTACTTTATTGTTGGCTGGAATTTCTTTGGCTCAAGCACCTCAAAAAATGTCGTATCAGGCAGTAATTCGCAATTCTTCGAACAATCTAGTTGAAAGTGCTCCAATCGGAATGCGCATCAGCATTTTACAAGGATCGGCTTCTGGTACTCCAGTTTATGTTGAAACACAAACAACCACTTCCAACGCAAATGGATTAGTTTCCTTGAAAATTGGAAATGGAACAGTCGTTTCTGGTTCGCTTGCTGCAATCGATTGGTCTTTAGGTTCTTACTTTATTAAAACAGAATCCGATATTACAGGTGGAACGAATTATACCATTTCTGGTGCTACGGAATTGTTAAGTGTTCCTTATGCTTTATATGCTGAAAATGCCGGTACACCTGGTCCTCAAGGTCCTCAGGGTATTCAAGGTCCACAAGGAGAAATTGGTGCTACAGGTGCTACAGGTGCAACTGGAAATGGAATTACCTCTACGGTAGATAATTTGGATGGAACATTTACCTTTACTTATACCGATGGGACAACCTTTACAACTTCCAATTTAACAGGTCCACAAGGCCCACAAGGAGCAACAGGAGCAACAGGAGCACAAGGTCCACAAGGAATACAAGGGTTAACTGGAGCGACAGGACCACAAGGGCCACAAGGACCACAAGGGATTCAGGGATTAACAGGAGCTACAGGAGCGCAAGGGCCACAAGGTCCAGCAGGTTTACAAGGCGCAACTGGTCCTGCAGGTGCAACTGGTCCTGCGGGTGCAACTGGTCCAGCAGGTCAAGGTGTTCCTACGGGAGGAACAACAGGTCAAGTTTTGTCAAAAGTAGATGGTACAGATTACAATACAGAGTGGGTAACGCCAACAGGTGGTTTGACCGGATCAGGTACTGCTAACTATGTCCCAAAATGGACTGGCGCAACAGCATTAGGAAATTCACTTATTCAAGATAATGGAACTTCGATTGGAGTTAATACTACTCCTCAGATTGGTGCTCAATTATACGTTAACAGGCAACAGACGACAGCAAATGGTGATGGTCAAACTACCATTTATGGTTTCAGAACTCGAAACTCTCAAAATGATGGAACAGGATATGGAATTCTCGCTTCCAATAATGCTATTTTGGGAAATAATTTTTGGGGTGATCTTTATACATTTGGAGTCTCAGGATTTAGTTACAACGATTTTACCAGAACAGGTGGTACTTTTGGTGGAGAGGTATTTGCAGCATATTGGGGTTCTTTAGGTTATAAAAGTAGCAGTTCGAATACCTTTGGTGTGTATGGTTCAAATGCTTATTCTAATGGTACAGGTTTACTATCGAACCAAACGTTGTTAAGTCACGGTGGTGGTTTCTTTGGTGGAGTGACTGGTTTAGTGAGTAGAGGTGAAATCATCGGGCAATTGAACAAAGGTGAATTAATGGCAACCTATAATTCTGGAAATACTTATACATTGGGTAAAAATGTTGAGTTAGTTGGAAATGAAGGCGAACAAAAAACACCTGTTTATGCTGTTTCATCCTTAGAAGCAAATATTTACGCTAAAGGAAGTGCTCAATTGGAAAATGGTCAAGCCTACATCCCATTTGATGCTAACTACAAGAAAATACTCGGTGAAACTCCTGTTGTAACGGTAACGCCAAATGGAAATTGCAATGGAGTGTATATTGCTGCTGTTGATAAAAACGGATTCACTATCAAAGAAATGAATAACGGTACGAATACGGTCGCTATTTCTTGGATAGCTGTCGGTACTAGAATTGACCAACGTATGGAAAAAGCTTTGGAGATTGTAAGCGCTCCTGACTTTGATAGAAATGTTGACCAAGTTCTATTCAATGATAGCAATACGGAAGGAAAAGGAATGGGTATTTGGTGGGATGGAACAACTCTTCGTTTCGGGGAAATTCCGGTTGAATTGACAAAAACGAAAAGACCAAATCAGAAATAAAAACAATAATTAATAACTTTGAGGGGGAGCAATCCCCCTTTTTTTATGCTTAAAACAATACTTTATTTCCTCTTTCTTTTTGACGCCTTGTTCATCCAAGCGCAATCAGAAATGGTGCGAAGTTTACAGCAACATGTTCGTTTTTTGGCTGCTGATTCCTTAAAAGGACGCGCAACAGGAAGCAAAGAAGAAGCCGTTGTTAATCAATATCTTATTCAGAATTTAAGGCGTGCCAAAAATGTTTCAATGCTTCATTGGCGGTATAGCTTTACAAAAGAAAAACAGGTTTACAATTCAGAAATGGTAGGGTGTTTTGTGAATAATAAATCGAAAAAAACCATTTTAATAAGTGCGCACGTAGATCATATTGGCTGGGGAAGTAATCTCTCTCTTTCTCACAAAAACAATGAAGTACATAATGGAGCGGATGACAACGCCTCAGGAGTGGCATTGGTTCTTGAACTGCAAAAGTTGTTGGTTCTCGAAAATTTAGGTGTGAATGTGCTTTTCGTTTTTTATTCAGGACACGAACTTGGTTTATTTGGTTCAGAATACTTGGTGAATAACCTTTCAAAAAAATGGAAAAACATCCTGTTAACCCTTAACTTTGATATGGTTGGTAGAATGGACAAAGAATTACAAAAGGTGTTTGTGTCCTCCTCTGATTCCCTCAAAGGGAAGTTCAATAGCGCATTTACACAGTGTAATCTAATTGAAGCTGATGATCAACGACTACTCAGTTTGGACTGCAGCCATTTTCATAAAAGGGGAATTCCAAGTGCAACATTTTCAACGGGAATGCATAATGACTATCACAAAACTAGTGACGATGAGAAATATATAAATTATCAAGGAATGGAAATTTTATTGAATGCAATACATACTTGGTTGATGGTAAATTACAAAACGGATAATTAAATGGAATAAACAAGTAAAAAAGGTCGCCACAAATCGAGTTATCGTAATTCTATCTCATTTCCCTAAATAATTTACTTCACACGATTTTGTGTTTCTTAGCTTTAGAGAAAATACCGGGAACCTTAAAATTCTCTTGTTACTTTTTACGCATGTTTATATGATTCAACTAATTCAACTAATCGTACTTTGGAAGTGAAAGCAATTGATCGATCGAAAAATATAACTTTTTATCTATATAACCCTCTAGAAGAGTTTGTTATGCAAGTTAATGTTGTGAATCAGCCAATTCATTTCGCTCAAGTTAAAGAAGGTGTTTACAGGCTGATTGCATTATCGGAATCAACTCAATTACAACCTGCTTCATGTTTTGTAGTGCATTAAAAAAATTAGATAGTGAAAAAAATAGCGTTCCTTTTTCTACTTGTTCCGGTACTTTTTAAAGCACAAGTTTTACATAAAAGACACTATTTTTTCCATGCTCCAATTCAAATAATAGAAGCTAAAGCGACCCAATACTTCAATTCGGCAAATTACACCGCGGCGATACCTGTTTATTTTAATGCTCTCTTTTTATCCGAACTCGAAAAAAATGATGCAACTACAAGTGTATTGGCGCATCATCTTGCAACTTGTTATTCGTATTTAGGTGACCTTTCCGCTGCTCACTTTTTTGCAAATAAATCCTTACGAATAGCAGAAAAATCAACGTTTCAGAACAAAAAATTGACGAGTGAGCTGTATAATTTACTCGGCTCAATAACGACTAATCCAACTAAATATCAACAAGCTAAGCAGTACTTTGAACGTGCTTTAGAAATCCAAAAGTCAGTAGGAGATCAACGTGAAATAGGAAATATCTACTTGAATTTTGGCTGTTTAGAAATGGAAAGTCAACATTTTGATCGAGCAGAAGAGTTATTTCAAACGGCTCAATCAAATTTTGAGCAAATCAATGACAAAAGAGGCGTTGCGATGGCTTTCCTTAATTCAGCCATTCTTTTAGTAAATCGTTCAGAAATTGAACCCGTAAATTGGTTGAAAGGAATTGAACTCTCCAATGCGACACAAACGATAATACATCAACTTGATGCGGAAGATATTCAAGTCCGTGTTTTTGAACTAAAATCTTTATTTTTCAAACAGTTAAATCAACTTGATAGTAGTTTGTTTTATGCTGAGAAGTTTCATTCGTTGAAAGATGAATTGTACAACATTTCTCAGATGCGGAAACTGAACAACCTAAAATCTTCTTATCAATTACAAAAAAAACAGCTCGAAATCCAACGCTTAACCTTAGATAAAAAACGAGCAGAACAACACGCTACTAATTGGAAAATAGGAGTTTTGTTCATACTCGTTTTATCACTTTTTGCTTATTTGATTTTCAGAAACAGACGAATGGTGCAGGTTTTGTATCAACAACGAAAAGAGCAAGAACAAGAATTACGATTCTTACAGGCTCAAATGAATCCACATTTTTTGTTTAACACATTGACTTCCGCTCAGTCCATGGTGGTTCGGGGCAACAAAATTGAAGCAGCTGATTTTCTAGGTGATTTTAGCAAATTGGTACGACTAGGATTGGACTTGAATCATCAAGAAAAAATAAGCTTATCGGACGAAATTCAATTCTTGAAAAAGTTGATTGAAATGGAAATGTTACGAAATTCATTATCCATCAATTTTGTCTTAAATGGAAATTTCATAGACATTGAAGATGAGGTATTTATAGCGCCAATGTTACTGCAACCTTTTGTTGAAAATGCTTTGATTCATGGGCTTCCATTCGTAGAAAGTCCATTTTTGTTGATTACAATTGATGGATTGGAAAAAGAACTTAGGGTAACTATAACAAACAACTTTAATCCGAAGCGGGCATCGTCAATCAATCGCAAAAGTAGGGGAATTGAAATCACGAAAAAACGAGTTGAACTACTCAACTCACACGATAAACCGAATCGTTACAAGGTCGAAATTCACTCTAAAAACGAAATTTTCAACGTACAACTTATTTTACCGCTTCAATTTACACCCTAATCATGCAAAAAGAAATACGCGTTTTTCTGGTTGAAGACGATTCTGGAACTATTGAACTCCTTAAAAGTTACCTTTCAGTAATCACTACCAACCTTGTTGTGGTAGGAGAGGCAAAGTCCGTAGAATCGGCGATAGAACAATTGGGTGAACTTCAACCCGATTTGGCCATTATGGATGTTGAAATTGAAAACGGCACTTCTTTCGATGTTATTGCAAAATTTCAGAGTTGGAACTTACCGACTATTTTCATTACCGCGCATAGTCATTACAGTTTACCCGCCTTAAAGTTGAGTGCAGCTGATTTTTTACTAAAACCGTTTACGAGCAGTGAATTAAAACAGGCTTTAGAACGGGCATTTCAATTGTTGTTTGTACAAAGTCATCAAAATGCCTATCAAACGTTGTTACATAATTATTTCCAAAAGAATGAGTTTTGGTTATTAAACAAGCATACTGGGCAACGAATTAATGTGGACGACATTTTTTATATTCAAGCGGATTCCAATTATTCCTTAATTTTTTCGATGAATGGTAAGGAAATGATTACCAAAACGTTAAAGGAAGTTGAACAAGTTTTTGAAGGGATGAATACACCGATGCTTCGAATTCATAAATCGTTTCTTATTCAACCCAAATTTGTGGTTAAAATCCATGAAACCGATACCGTAACCTATCTTCAAATGAAAAACGGAAAACAATTGGAAGTTTCCAAGCGAAGAAAAGCCTATGTGTTGGAACAGTTGAAGGTGGGAAAACTTTGAACTTGAGTTAATAATTTAATCAAACGATATAGGCAAATGATTGTGGTGGAGCCATTCCATAATGTTCTTTTAAATTTCTGGCTTTTTTATAGAGAACTGTATTTTTAACTTTAATCGCAAAACCCTCCTGTTTTCCATTAAAATAAGAATCATAAAACTCTTTAGAAATTCCCGAATATTCCTTCGTCTCTTCCCATAGATCTTCTAGTTCTTTTTTGATTACTGTTTCAATTTTAAATTCACCAATAACCTTACTAACGGGAGATGAGGCGTAAACAACAATCGTATCAACAGCGGTATTCTTGAATACATTTCTTCTAAATTCAAATCGCTTCGAACCATTAAATATTTTATTAGCAAATTCAGGTTTAATGGATAATAAAACTTTCATCAATTCGGTTTTATACTTTGCTTCAAATTTACTCTTGAGATTTTAACATAGAGAAATTATATACAAAAGAGAATTGAACTCAACCAAATTCTATTATTGAAAATAACTCCAACCTCTTTTAAGAGCACTATTTTTCAATAGTTTTGCTTTTACTTTCTTTTGGTTTTCGCTCGTACATGAGCTAAAATCAATATAGGCATGACCGTCAAATGGATTATTATCTTCAACAGCGTTTAACCCAATTGTTGTACATTCATTAACCGTAACAGACAAAACACCGCGAGATGCATATTGAGTTGTAAAATGGTCGAATGCTGCTTTTGCGGTAAACTTCTCGCCGTTATAAACTGACAATTTATTTGCATCCTTTGGAGTTGGTTTAAACGCGGCAGAACTTGCTTCAAAAACTTGCGAACTCACATCTGATTGTTGAACAAAATCGGGATGTACTTGTCGATGTAG
Organism: Bacteroidota bacterium; assembly: GCA_039795265.1. Lineage (GTDB taxonomy): Bacteria > Bacteroidota > Bacteroidia > Flavobacteriales_D > Crocinitomicaceae > UBA952. The sequence goes on from JBDKEM010000016.1 coordinate 14,514, forward strand.
TAAGGTGTCTGAATTCATAGATTACTTTCCTTTAAACCAATCATTTAACTTATCCCAATCTTCAGCTTTAGTTAAATCTAATTCAAGCGTGAACTCCTTTTCATCTGCAAATTTCAATGAATGAAATGTTGCTGAAAAGTTGCTTAAATCAACTGTTAAAGAATCATCATAAGTATCTGAAGACCATTCTAATTGAATTTTACCATCTACCGTTGGATAAGTTGCTGGATTTGGCACATTAGGATCACAATTGCTATTGAACAACTTCAAAAAATCATAAAGTCTTTGCTTGTCAAATACAGTGCCTTCTCCATAGTACCATCCTGATTTTAAAGAAGAAATATAATTCAAACGCACTTCAATATCGTTGGCATCCAAAAGGTCAATGTGTTCAATTGTTGTAATCATACTGATTTTATTTGACGCGTTGAATTTTGCTATTCCTTTCACTTTAACATGCATGCCTTCTTCGAATAAAGAAAAGGAATTATAAATTGTTTCTTTGTGTTCTTCTGAAATAGCAATGCCACTTATTTGCAGATCGTGGTTTCTAAAAGTGAATGTTTGCTGTTGTTTATCGAGTTCTGAAATTACACCAACCCAAACCCCATTGTCTAAAAACTCTGCATTTTCATTTACAGAAAGTAGTATCTTACGACGCGATTGTTTATTTAATTTCGCTTGTCTTTCGGGGGTTGATGGTGAAAAAATAATTGCCTCATCATCTCCTAAGTTTTTCCCAATTCTATTGAAATATGCAATAAAGCGTGAAGGTAAATTAATAGGTTCATTCAAATCGGCATGAGAAATTGATTGCAACAATTGCTCTTTAGCTTGTTCAAAGTAAGTCAGTGTATTTTCACCATTTGAAAAAAGAGTATTCGCAGCTAATGCAGATGACAAAACTAAGTTTGTAACCACGCTTCCTTCTCCAATCGAACTGATTTTTAATGAAACACCATCTGAAAACCCTCGTGGCACACGTTTTCTATCAGTATGAGCTTCAAGGTATTTATGCTTAGCAAGTTCGATAAGTAATTCTTCCAATGCCGCAAAGTCACTCATAAACTCAACAGGTAAGGTATGATCTTCGAATCGCCTTCCTGTTAATTTAGGGTTTAAAAAAATTCCATCTTGTGACATGCTTATTTTCTTAGAATGATCTTAGTTACGAATATAAAAACTTTTTGTTGCTCATTACCAAATCGTTTAGTCTTATTAACAAAAAGAGGAATTAGTTTTTAGTGAAAACCTAAACTTTTATTTCACCCCCTTTCCCAATTATACCGACGATGACAAGTAATGTACCTGCCTTGGCGGTTTAAAATCAAAAGTATGTCATGTCGGTATTATACCTAAAAGATTATAATTTGCGAAAAATTGTATTGTTCTTGGTATAAACCGCGCTCAATCCTTCCAACCAATCCCCACCACGTTTCAATGGATGATAATACCGACGATGACAAATAATGTAGTATTCAAATTGTATTGAATGTCATGTCGGCATTATACCACATTTTTTTTTATGCGACAAAATGTGTCATAAATGGTATAATAATAAAGGTCATTGCTATCTGAAAGTTGGTTGTAGCCAAAAATGCTGACGTTTTCGATAGTATAGAGCGCCCTTTTAGCGTTTTCGATGAGTGGACGGAATAGTTGTTTGCAAACCCAAGCGAAAAGATAAACGGTAACCTTCTCCTCGTTTTTTTTGAAAATCAAGAACTAAACAAAATCAAATATGAGATTAACCCACTGACAAATCGAATGGATTCGTAATTGTTTTACGTCCGTACGATTGTAATAAATCTAATAAGGCTTTGTTTTCTGTTTTTGATTCTCCAACCGAAGAGCCTACATTATCTGGAATTCGACTTGAGAAAAATGACCACAATTCTTTACCGTTGTAAATTTTATTTTTGTCAGGAAAAGAAATAATAGGCGCTATTGTGTTTTGATTTTTGAATTCATCCGAATAGCTAAATGTCCATGAGTCATCTTTGGGCGAAAACTCCAAAAAACCAATACTCAATTCTTTGTAGCTTAATGTGAATTTTGCTGATGTAATAATCACATTAGGCTCTAGGGATTCAGAGCTTTTATTTACTTTTTTTAAAGACTTGATAATATTTTTTATACCGTTAATCATGGTAACTTTTAAAAAGTTAATGAATAAACTCGTTTATTTTTTCGAAGCGAAGTGTTAAACATTTCGACATCAAAAGCCGCCTTTTCTCTGAGAATAAACGGTTAAAATCTTTATTTATTACGACTAAGCATTTATTTAAGTTCTCTTTAGAAACGAAATTTATGAAATTTTCCTTAGAAATTCCAGTTTTGTGTCATAAATTCGTTTCAATAACTCAATATGACTCAAAGTCCCTTCTCCGTCCCAACCTATTTTGGGGCGCGAAGTTAGCACATATTTTTGGATTCTCGGATTATTACCATTCTTATCTGTTAATGATAAAATATGGCTCACCTCTTTTTCCGAACTGTTCCAGTATAATCCTCTTGCTGTATCATAGATTGGAGCAAATCGGACAGGCTCATTGACCTTTACACTTTGAATAACACCCCAATTATAAGAATGTCGGTCATTATTTCCAACCAAACCGTCAAAAATCAGCATTTTAATAAATGATTCAAATAAGACGAAATGATCATTCGGGAAGTATTTAACAAAAACATCCTGAACCATTTGAACATTAAAATAATGTTGGTCATCAATTTTATTATCGTCTTGTATAGCATGAACTAAATCAATATCTCCATTTAGATGTAGAGCATAGAAATCTGCACCATGAACTAGTTGTTGTTCTTCTTTGATAAAATACTCACTCAGAAACCAAATTTGCCTATTAATTCTACGAATGCATGAATTAGCAACATCTAAACCAAGCGTTCTTCCAAGTTCATTTAGCAAATGTTCTGTTATTGACTCATTGGGATACCACTTACTAGCTGATTTTGCAATATACCTCCTCCATGTCTTAGGATTTGATTTTCGGATTTTCCCATCCTTTTCGAAATCATACAACGCCACCATACATTTAGGAGCATCACCGATAATTGTTCCAAGATTTACATAACAATACTGGTCTTGCTTAATGGCTCTAACAGCACCATCTTTTGGCTCAAATCCTGAGAAATTTTCGGGCGGAATGAATTCAAACTTTTGTAATAGCATTATCTAGTAACTAAAATGATTCTAAAATTTAACGGAGCTTTTATATTTCCAACGTAGATAATATTTTCTCAAAATCATTACATAAACCAATAAATATACACTTTTTCGACGATGATTCAAATCTCATTTAATGTTCAATATACATTTTCTGACAACTCAATCCCTTTTCAGTTGGTTTATAGGTGCTTCCAGATTTTTCAATCAAATTATTCGATTCAAATAAGGCAATTCAGATGGTTGGTTTTCTTCGATCATAAGTAATTCAATCATTTTTTTTTTACTCCCCCTCCACAATCCTAATCTCCTCCTCCGTCAAGCCATACAATTCATACACCATCTGGTCGATTTCCTTATCTGTTCGGTCGATTTCAGCTTTCAGAGCCAGCGCTTTTTGCTTGTTTTCTTCGAATAATTCCATCCACTCAAATTCGTCTTTTTTGCTTAAAGGTGTGCCTTTCACAGCTTTGATGGCTTTGTTGAGCTCCTTGATGAAGTCTGAAAAATCTAACTCGTACCAAGAGGAAAGTTTGCCCGAAAGTTTTTCAAGATTGTATTGAGTTAAAATATATTTATTTATTTTTTTAGAATGATTTAAGAAGGATTGAGATTGCTCTAGGATATTATTTGCTTTATCAATAAACTTATCTTGCTTTTCAATTCCACATTTATAAACAGGCAAATTTTTGAATTCTCCAATTTTTATTTTTGGAAACAATGCATCAAATTCATTAGCTTTATTTCTAAAATAGTAAGAAATCAATTTCGATGTAAGTAATAATAATATGAATTTAGAATTATAATTTTTAGTGTGATTTTCTTTCAACTTAGCAATAAAAACACTTTGGTCAATTATAAAATCTTCCTTAATTAACGCACAAAACAAATGATCTCCTAATACTTGCCGACAAAGAATTCTTTCACCTTCAAAATACTTTTTCTCTCTTGGAGCTGCTAACCAAGGTCCATAACTAATATAACTAACATCGTCCCAATTATAAATAAATCTATTTACATGTTTACCTCTAATTTCTGGAACAAAAGTTTCATCTTTCTTGAATTCTGAATGATAAATTTTGTTTTTTATTATTTCTTCAGTTTGACCTGTATATTTATCATAAGGATTAACACCTCTTGTAATTTCACAAATATCTTCTAAAAGAATTGATGAGTTTTCTACTTTAGAAAATATGCCTAACGTTTTATTATTAATTTCTAAATCAAAAATATACTTGTCATTATTCAACAATCTTTCCTGTTGCACTAAGTGCTTAATTTGAAAATTCTTTTCGACAAATTCTCCAATACTTATTTCACCTAATTGTTTTTGTTTTCTAAAAATGAAAATGCATGTATCAACAGAAGCATCAGTAAACACATTGTTTAAATTTGGAATTATATACTCAAAAGAAACATTTTCTAAAAGGTATAAACGACATTGACCAAACATTAAGTTTTTCATCCATGAATTAGGAATTATAAAACTTGAAAGTCCTTTTTGCTTATTAATAATTACAGATAACTCCATAAATAGAACATATAATTCTAACTGATATTGTGCTGTATTGAACTTGTTTTTAAAATAAGTTTTGAAAACGTTATCAAAACTTTTTGCAACATAAGGTGGATTCCCAATCACCACATCAAAACCGCCACGTGCAAACACTTCTGGAAATTCTTTCTCCCACGAAAAGGCTTTATCTCCCGCCACTTCGGGGTCGTCAATCAAGGAGTTGCCACATTTGATGTTGTTGTTTAAGGAGTTCAGTTTTCTGCCTTTCTGAGCCGTGCGCAACCACAACGAGAGCTTGGCAATTTCCACACTTTCGTCGTTCAAATCCACGCCGTAAATGTTGTTTTCCAAAATACTCGTTTCAATGTCGCTCAATATCAACGCATCGCCCATCAATTTTGCTTGCAATTCATCCACGTAACGGTGTTCGGCAATCAGAAATTCTAGTGCTTGGTTCAAAAATGCTCCCGAACCACACGCAGGATCGCAAATGGTTAATTGCAACATCCAATCACGGTATTCCGTCAGTTTGTCCAATAAAGCTTTCTTCGTTTTGGTTTGTAGTTTTTTGTCAGAAGTGTAATCTTCATCGAAGAGTTTCATCTCCGCTTTTTTCTCCATACACAGTTTTCCAACGGTATTGTCAACGATGTATTTGGTGATGTATTTCGGCGTGTAGAAAACGCCATCTTTTTTGCGTTTCGTTTTCGTTTTGTCAACAGCTGTTCCTTCAATCTCTGATTTAATCTCATCGATTTCGTTCAAAGAGTTTTCAAAAATGTGTCCTAAAATGTTCACGTCCACATCGCTGTCAAAGTCATAATGACTCAACTTCTCCGAATATGTGTGAAGCAATTTATCATCAATTTTTACATTATCAAGAACTTCATCCGTTTGGAACAAACCGCCATTGTAGGCAAAGATTTCAAACTCAGCAGTTATGGCTTCACCTGTTTTATTTCCAAAAGCGGGCAAGGTTACTTTTGCTCCGTGGTTCAAATCATTGAAATACAGTAAATAACGTTCGTACAAGGAAACTGGAATACGCATTTCCTGCAAATTCTTCCATTCTTTGTTAATGCGAAAAATCAGGTTGGTGGGCAACAGATTGGTGTCTTCCGCAAAGAAAATGAACAAGAAACGATCTAGTAGTTTTTGCGTTTTCTTGAACAACAACAATTTATCAAATTGCGGATTCAACTCCACCAAATTATTGTACAAAGCGCGTTTGAACTCGGAATAATCTTTATAAAGTTTTTTGGTAATCTGGTCTTCTTGCGAAACCGATTCAGCCTTTAATCGCTTGGGAACATTGTTTTTTATGTTTTCATATGACAAACACAAGTACAACAACGAAAACTGTTCGCGCGTGAGATTAAAAAGGTTAAATTCTTCATAATCAATTGTGTTGTCAATGTAGAAACGCAATTTTTCAAAATTCGAGGTAATGACATAATTGCATTCCGCTTGGTTGTTTTTGTAGCCAAAAGCTTGTGATTCTATCTTTGTCAGATCAGTAGTTTCTGTTCCTTTCAATTCAATAACCGCAAGCGCTTTATCATTCACCAAAATGGCTCCATCGGCTTTTTTGCTATTGGTCGTGTTTTTCAATTCGGTTGTCAAATTGAAATTCGGTTGTGGGTTCAGCGTGTAGTTTAATACCGCACCAAATAATTCCCGCAAGAAACCTTCCTGAAACTGTTCTTCTTTCGCATTGCGGATATTCTGTTGAATCGTTGCATTGTGAAAATAAGCTGTATAGCGTTGATACGCAGCGTCCACCACCGCAGTATCTAAGTCAAGAATGTGTTTCTTTAATACTGATTTTTGAAATAACGCCATTATAAGTTGAATGTAAAGTTAAACTGTACACTAATCCTTCCATCAGTAAACGTAACTTCTTCACGCACTTGTTTTTGCATGTCCCAGCCTGCTTTTTGTAGCGCCGGATTGATAAATTTTGTGCAAATATCGCGTTCGGAAAATTGTTTTTTATCCATAACTAGGTTTTACTTAGTACAACCTCATCGCCATTAAGTCATTCTGAAAACGGGAATAAAGTGTGCCATAAAGATACAATTCTTTCCATTGAACCGATAAATCCCGTCATGCTTTCTGACCATGGAAAGGTTTAAGATTCTTATCTATTGGACAAAATTTGGAGAACTCAAATCGCGAAAATTGCTTAATTCAAATACCCCAAAATCCATTTCGCACTCGGGATTTTTGAAAGTTGAGTCGTATTTAAAACGAGTTCAAATGCTTGACCTTGTCCTTCGAAAAAGTAGAGTTTGACTCCCTCTTTGTGAAACGAAAATTGTGTCGCCCCCGAAAACAAAATATCGGATCGGTTGCAATCAATTCGTATTTCAGGATTGTCTTGAATGGCCTCGACAATTACTTTCTGATAAATTGGACTAGCGGCGTTGAAGAGGTCATTAAAAGCAACTTTTTTACTCGTTCCATCCGCTTGGAAAATCCAATTGCTCACCTCAAAACTACCTGAATTAGAACCGCTATATTTTTCAAAGTCCAATTGAACTTTTAAGGGTTCCGAAATGGAAAGACTCAGCGTTTTGGTGGAAACATATTCCGCTTTGAAAAATTTGTTGTCCGAATAACTTTTTCCTCTTTCACCGTTGATGACGGCACTTTTGTTTCTTTGTATTTGACTCCAGTAGGTAGGGTAGAAATAGTTGTAAACCAATTCTTTATGGTTTTGAAGAAGCGATTTTTGGGTATATTCTGTACATTGTATATGGAAAAAATTATAACTGCTTTCCTCCGTCCAATGGTTCATTAAAATTTCTTTTTGCGATTGAGAAACTGGCTTTCCATCTTTATCAAAACAAGTCGTTTTTCCGTTTTTTTCCAAGCTGTAATAAACCATGTTGCCGTCGCTTGAAAAATACAAGGGAATAAAACTCGTATAGGAAGAATCGATTTGAGTAAGATTATTACGGTTGATTACGGCTACTTTTCCTGACAATGTAATTCCAACATATAAACTTTTAGTGAATAAAAACAAATCCGAAAAAAGCGGTTGAATGACCCAATTACAATTTTCGTCAAGAAGCCCTTTTTTCCACTTTTCTTGTACAATTAACGCCTCCCAATCATAAGAAATAACATCAAACTCAGAAGCAACGCGTTGCACACCAAGTGTGTCGTAAATGCGCCATTTTCCTTTCAAAGTCTGAGCCCAAATACGATTTTTACTAGCAAATTGTTGATTGATTTGTGTGTGACTTTCTTTGAAAAGTAAGCCCTTTTTCGGGTGAATCAAGTTCATTCCGTCTTCTAATTGTACCGTTGGAAGTCCGCCGTTCAAAAGATCAATGTGTCTCACTTTAGTGACAAGGTTGGTGCTTTTGTCAAAAATAAATCCTCCCATATTTCCACTGATTAACAAAAGATTACCAAAACTTTTTGGGAGGTTATACCCATACATTTCTTGTCGCCACATCTTTTGAGTTTTATCGTAGATGATTGGGTAAAATTGCTGTTCATGTTGAAAAAGATAAATGCTGTCCAATTTCGCCTTAAAGGAAACGGGTTGCATTTTAAAACCTGCGGCATTGGCTTCACTTAAAAGCACTCGATTCACTTGTGGAATGTCATTATTTGCAGGTTCAACCAATAAGCCTTCGAAGTTGTTGGTGATAAGAATTGTTGCATTGGTGGCTGGAACCAAAACGACGCCTTTTTCATCCATGATTCCCCAATTGAAACCTTTAGCTTGTCGTTTGCCGAAGAAAAAATAAATGCGATAAGCGTCCGAATCGTAGTAATTGGTTTTAGGAACGCGAATATTCTTCGTCATAAACGTGTCAGCTTCAGCGAGTTTTTTGCCATTCACATCGATTAAATCGTAGGAATTAGTTTCGGAGAGATACCCAAAATAACGCGCACTTGAAACAGTTTGAACTTGCGCATAGATTGGAATCAGTTTTTCGTAAATAGGAGCTAAATGAACTTTCCAATTGCCATTTAAGATTCCTTTTTTGCCGTTTTCTATGAAAACAAATTGATGATGCGAGTGTAAACAAGATAAGGCGCTACTGTAATTATACATGGTTTTTTCGAAGGTATATTTTGGCCAAACAATTGGTTTTCCTTCTGCGCTGAAAAGTCCGTATTTGTTGTTTTTGAGTACGGTGTAATTTTCTCCGCAAGGTGTTACTTTATCAAAAGTACTGTCTGAAAGTTGTTTGCCTTCGGGAGTGAAAAAGCGCACATTTCCTACGAGTGTACTTGATTCTGCCAGATTATCGCCCACAACGAAAACAGATTGCTCATCGTATTTGTAGAGAATAATGCCATCAAAATAGGGTACAAGTGGGGTTCCGTTTCCGTCTAAAATGGTCGATTGGTGTTTTGGAAGACCCGTTTTTGGGTAGCTTGTTTTAACTACCAAAAATCGTCCTTTGATTAATTCTTGAATGGAACTAAATTCCTGTGGAAGCACCCAAGCTTTAGAAGTGTCCATAATTCCCATCAGGTTTTGGGTGTAGCTGTTTTCCACTTTTTTGTTCACCAAAACAAAGCGATCAGCCGTCAGCATGGAGATTTGATCGTATTTTGCACCGACGAAAACTTTTCCCGTTCGTGTTAAAATCCCCCATTTTTCACCTTCTTTAAAAGTAAAAAATCCGCTTTGTTGAACTTGAATATCTTGATATTGTGCAGGAACCACCCATTTTTTGTCAGCGTTTTTCAATCCATACGCACACGCAATCGGGTCGCGAACGATTTGTAATTGAGAAAAGGCGCTAATTTGAATAAGCAATGAAAGGAAGAATAAGAACTGTCTCATGTTGCTACTTTACATCTTAGATTGAAATGGGTTCAATTCACTAAATTTTATGTTTTAAAAGTTCACTATTTACTCGAACTTTTCAAAACACTTTCTACAATTCCGCCCTGATTTTCAATGTTAAATGGAATCCGCACAAGAACCTTTTCAAAACGATGGGCGTTTTCCAAGTGTTTTCCGGTATAGTTTGGAGCGAAGTAGGTCGAGGAATGCAAACAACGGTAATGTCTAACAGCTTGAAAACCACAATTCTTCATACCAGACATGAAAATTTCTGCTGAATTCTTGTTATGAAAAGTGAGATAGAAAAGATGTGCATTATGTTCTGCAAACGAATATAGGTAGGGCAATTCAAAATTTCTATCTGGTATTTCTGAAAGTGCTTCGTATAATTTTTTCCAGCGTTCACAACGAATTTGGAAGTACAAATCCGCGTCTTCTAATTGGCTCAATAAATAGGCAGCATTGAGTTCGGAGTTTACATAGGACGAACCGATTCCTGTCCATTCATAAAACGGAACCTCACCTCGCAAAAAACCACTTCTGTTCGTGCCTTTTTCAATTAATCGTTCTACTTGTTGTCGGTAGTATTCGTCCTTAATAATTAATGCTCCACCTTCTCCTGCGGAAATATTTTTTGTTGCATGAAAGGAAATGACAGCAAAATCGCCAAAAGTCCCCAATAAATTTCGTTCCTCACCATTGAAATAATAGGCACCAAAGGATTGTGCAGCTTCCTCCACCAAGAAGAATTGATGTTTGTTTTTTAAGGTCAGCAATCGTTCCATGTCAAGGGCGACTCCTCCATAATAGAGCGCTACGACCGCTTTAGTTTTCGGGGTAATCAGGCTTTCTAAATGATCCAGATCCATATTAGGATGTTCCGCACTGCAATCCACAAAGCGCAACGTGGCACCACGGAGTAAAAAGGCATTTGCCGTACTCGGAAAGGTGTAAGTCGGTAAAATCACTTCATCGCCCGCCTGAATGTTCATTACATGTGCCGTTATTTCCAGTGCGGCGGTACAACTATTGACCAAAAAGGTGCTTCGATGGTATAATTCGGAAAGGTGTTTTTCAACCGATCGCGTATATTTTCCACCACCAGAAGTTTCTCCATTTCGAAGGACATCGAGTACATACTTTTCCTCGTTTACACCGTGAAAGGGACTGTGAATTGGAATCATTGTAAAAGGTCGTTAACTTCTTGGAAATCATTTGCTGTTCGTTCCCAAGCTGAAATTGTTCCTTCACGTACCAGTTGAATGGTCATCATTCCAACTTGGTCAGCGGCCAATAATTCTTCGCGAACGTCCGAAAGAAAAAGGATTTCGTTGGCTGGAAGTTTAAGTTTTTCTACAATTTGTGCGTAGGTACTCATTTCACGTTTCGGCCCAGTGGTCGTATCAAAATAATCCGAAAGTAGTAGACTCAAATCGCCCGCTTCTGTATGGCTAAAAAGCAATTGTTGTGCGGCAATAGAACCCGACGAGAAGATACCGATTTGCATTCCTTTTTGATGCCATTCGTTCATTAGGGCAGGAACTTCTTCATAAACATGTCCTTTCAATTCACCGCTCTCAAATCCCGCTTTCCAAACTAATCCTTGCATTGTTTTGAGTGGAGTAATTTTTCGGTCAGCTTGACACCATTCGTCCCAAATTTTGAGTACTGCATCAAAGTCATTTAATGTTTGTCCAGTTTCAGCAAATACCGTTTCTGTTGTAGCCACCACTGCTGCTTGAACTTGTGGATTGTCTTGTTCGTTTTTTAAGGTGACTAGGTTGTTTCTGAAGAAGGGAAAAAGGACATCATAAACAAAACTTACTGAACTGGTAGTTCCTTCAATATCGGTGAGAATATATTTAGGGGGATTTGCTAATTTGTTCATTAGTTGTTGTTTACGGTGATGTGCGCAAAGTTCTCCTCTATTTTTGAATGAGTATATTCAGGAACCCAACCGCTCATATCGATAAAAATGCGAATGGCTTTCACGAAAGGGTTACTGATACCAGCGTCAAACCAATGTTTTGTGCCAGCAGGAACAGAAATTAAGTCGCCTCGTTCACAAAGTAAATTGAAAATTGGTTCGTTTTCCATGTTGAACCAAAACAGGCCTTTTCCATCCACAAAAAAGCGAATTTCATCTTCGGAATGCGTATGTTCTGCCAAAAACTTCGCACGGATAGCGTCATAATTTTCGGTTAAGGAGTTGATAGAAATGACGTCGGCGGTTTGGTATCCACCTTGTTCCATAAATGGTTTTAAATCTTTTTCATAAGCTGCTAAGATTTCGTCCTGCGTTGCTTTGTCATCAAAAACCACATCGCACGTCCATTGGTCGAAAAACAAGTTGCGCGCTTCAAAAAAGTTGCGAATTTCGATTGGGTTCGAGGTGGAATAATTTTTTTCAGGAATGCTTAAAATTGCCATTTGATTGATTTTTAGTATCTTATTTATTTAAAAGGAATTCACACTCAGCGAGATAATCCAAGGTCTCAAGGTGACGTTTGGCTTCAAAAAGTGATTTTCCCCAAGCATACGTTCCATGTTTACGAATCACGAATGCGTGGTTATTCAATTCATTTTTTCGGTATTCCAATTCATATTCAAAATAAGCCATGTCTTGGCTGTTATCAAAAATTGGAATCAGCACTTCGGACTCGTGGGTGGTCACACCATCAAACCCCTTTTGTACTTCATACCCTTCAAATTTCAAATAAGATTTATGTTTCGTCGAAAGTAGAACAGGGTAGGGACCGTGGCTGTGAAGAATGACCTTGCATTCTGGAAATAAACGAAATAGCACCACGTGAATCATTGTTTCCGCCGAAGGTTTTATATCTTGATATTTACCTTGAGGGACACCAAAAGCATCAATTTGAATAAAATCATCCGCTGAAAAAATACTTTTATCTACTCCTGATCGCGACACCCAAATTTGATTTTCATCGTCTTTAAATGAATAGTTCGTTGACGTTGCAGGTGACCAACCTTTGTAATGGTAACGTCGTATCGTTTCAGCCATTTCGTGTTTGAGTAGTTCGGTGTTCATTTACTGGATTTTTTGCAAAAATAAGGTGTATTTTAAAATGTGATTTTTTATAAAAAGTTTACAAGGTTCAGGGCAATTTTAACTCAATTCTTCCACGTAATTCAAGTCTTTTCCGAAGGTCTCTTTTAAGCGATAAATTGCCCAAAATGCCAAACCAATAATTAAGAGTCCGACCAACAAAGCTGCTGTTCCGGTGTTTAATTTCCAACTTAAGAATAAGCCGAAAAGGAAGACAATTAAATTCACCGAACCACGAACAAAATTGGGAATCGTATTTGCCGCCGTTGATCGAATGTTGGTGCCAAATTGTTCTGCAGCAATCGTGACGAAAATTGCCCAATATCCCGTTCCTGTACCTAAAAGAAAACACAAGAAATAATAACCGTTTAAGGTGATTGATTTACTAAAGAATAAGAAGTAAACAGTTGTGATTAAGGTAAATACAAGATACATTTTCACTACTAAACGACGACTTTTCAACAATTGACTTAGTAAACCTGAAAGTAAATCACCAAATGAAAGTCCTATGTAAGCATACATGACCGCTTTCCCATTTTCAACATTTTGTAAGCCTAACCAAGGTCCGAAATCGTCTTTGGAGTTCATGATTAATAGTCCGATTATGTACCAAATTGGGATACCCACTAAAATACAATACAAGTATTTAATTCGATTTTCGGCGTTATAAAATATGAGTTTTAGATCACCTTTTTTAATCGATCCGTGCGCTTTTACCTGATTAAAAAATCCAGATTCTAAGGTTCCCACACGCATCAACAATAACAATAAGCCCATGAATCCACCCACCAAATAAGCCACTTGCCAGTTCTGCACAGGAATGCCAATAAGATGTTCCAAAAATGAACCAATTGCTTGCCCTTTTGCGCCAACCAAGGAAGCAACAACCGCACCCAGGGCTCCAAAAGTCACGATTACCATTGTTCCGTAACCTCGTTTTTCTTTCGACATCATTTCAGAAACAAGTGTTATTCCCGCGCCTAATTCACCAGCTAAGCCAATCCCCGCAATCACTCGAACGATAGAGTAGGTAGTAATATCCGTCACGAAAGCATTGACCACATTTGCCAAAGAGTACATTAAAATTGAACCGAAAAGTACTTTCAAACGTCCTTTTTTATCGCCCAAAACTCCCCACAGTAAACCACCGATCAGCATTCCAAGCATTTGCATGTTGAACAAGAACTTTCCAGTAGCAGCGCGAACTTCATCTGTTTCATTCGGGAGGATGGCTATCAAACTTTCCGCTTTTACAACTCCAAAAAGTACCAGGTCGTAGATGTCCACAAAATAACCTAGGGCTGCTACCGTGATGAGCCAGAAGATTTTCTTTTTTTCGAAAGAGGGTTGGTTTTCCATTGGACGAAGATAGGATTTTATGAGGGAATGAGAGTGAGAATGAGAGTGAGAGTGAGTGAGAGAGAGAGTGAGAATGAGAAATGAGGGTTCGCCACGGCGAAGAGAAATGAGGGATGTTTTTTTAAGTAAATGTGTAATTCAAAATATTTTTCAGTGCATCAATTGATTTCTCGTTATCTTTATCCAAACAAAAGTTATGGTCGTAAATTTATCTCAACATCATTCCGTTTTCAATAATTTTCTTGCTGAAATTCGTGACGAAAATATTCAAAAAGATCCGCTTCGTTTTCGATATAACATGGAGCGTATCGCCGAAATTTTGGGTTATGAGTTATCAAAAAAAATGTCATTTGAATTGAAAGAAGTTCAGACACCACTAGGAATTGCTGAAGAACAAATTTTGTCCGAAACACCTGTACTTGCTACTATTCTTCGTGCGGGTTTAGCAATGCACAACGGTTTGTTACGCATGTTTGACCGTGCAGACAGTGCTTTCATTTCAGCTTTTCGCAAGCATACCACACCAGAAGAATTTGAAATTTATGTCGAATATTTAGCCGCACCAGTTTTAGACGGACGCACTTGGATCATAAGTGACCCAATGTTAGCAACAGGAAATTCGATGGTGACAGTTTACAAAGCGTTACTAAAGCAAGGGAAACCTTCGAAAATATATGTTGTTGCTGCAATCGCAACCCCAGACGCTTTGGATTTAGTAAAACGCTCCTTACCAGATAATACAGAAATTTGGGTTGGAGCAATAGATAGTGAATTAACGGCTCAATCGTATATCGTTCCTGGTCTCGGAGATGCAGGTGATTTAGCTTACGGCGTAAAAGTGTAATATGAATTGGAGCGTACTTACCTCAATTTTTACCCTGGCGACGTTTAAGTTCATGTTGAGTGCCTTGCCCGGTGCTCACTATGAAGTTCCGTATTATCAAACGTACATCGCATCATTATCTGGAGGAGTATTCAGTGCTTTGGTATTCTATTTCTTCGCAGAACTAGTTTTAACATGGAGCAAAAAACGAGCAGATGAAAAGAAAGCAATCTTGATGAAAACGGGAAAATATGTCCCCAAAAAGAGATTTACACGAACCAACAAATTAATTGTCAAAATTAAAATGCGTTTCGGCAAAATTGGAATCTGTACCTTAGCGCCTTTGTTTCTTTCTGTGCCTGTTGGAAGTATGGTTGTCGCAAAATTTTACGGAAAGGAAAAATCGACGACTTTCTTTTTAATCGCAGGAATGGCAATTAATGCGTTCGTTGTAAGTGGAATAACCTATGGCATTTACGGATAAGCACATTTTTTTTGATTTAGACCGAACCTTGTGGGATTTTGATAAAAACTCAGAGGCCGCGTTGTACGAGATTTATTTAAATGAAAAGTTAAATGAGAAAATCAATTTCCATGAGTTTCATGAAACTTATATCGAAATAAATGCAGCCTTGTGGCGACTTTATAGCCTGGGGGAATTGAAAAAAGATGTACTTCGTGACTTGCGATTCGAAAAAACTTTAGAGAAGTTCGGAATTTATGATCATGACCTCGCAAATCGTTTTGGTACAGCTTATGTCGAAATTTCACCTAAGAAAACGGCATTGTTTCCAGGTGCGATTGACACTTTAAAAGAACTGAAAAATATCGGTTTTAACCTGCACATTATCACGAATGGATTTCAGGAAGTTCAATTTATAAAACTTTCACGTTCAGGATTAGAGCCTTATTTTGATGTTATCGTTTGTTCAGAATTTGTTGGAAAAAACAAACCCGATCCAGAAATATTCCAATATGCATTATTTCACGCCAAAACTACTGTTGATAAGGCTTTGATGATTGGCGATGATTTTCTTGCGGACATCATTGGTGCATCACAAATCGGAATGAAGTCGATTTATTTTAATCCGACGGGAGAAACAAAAAATCATCATTCAGTAACCATACGCTCGTTGGATGAAATTCCTTTTTTAGCGATTAAATTATTTTCCTAGCGGCTTTGGAATCCGAATTAAGGTCAGTCGATTAGGTTTTACTCCTTCGTTGAACTGAACATAAATACGCAATTTATTTTTACTTGCTGAAAGTTTGTAGGTCAGTTTGATAGGATTTTCTGGGTCAGCACTAACAAATTCTAATTTTCGATTTTTTGACACTAAGGTCATTGTTTCGATTTTTTTTCCGTGCTCAATGCGATTGTAGGTGTAAAGCATTACTCCGTTTACTCGTGTTAAAGCCAAATCCTCCACTTTAACCGTGTCACCGAATTTTGTAATTCGAAATCCTTCGCCTTTCAAATAGTCTCCTTGTTTATACCAGACCTCCTTACCACTTCCTTCTTTGTAGCGCCATTCACCTTCTAAATGAAGTGCTTTACCTTTAATCTGTCCCATTAACGTAAACGGGAAAAGTGCAAAAATCAATAACTTACGCATTCCAATCTTGTTTAATTTTTTCATAAAGTACCATACCTACAGAGACACCAACATTGAGGGAGGAAATCGTTCCGCGCATTGGGATTTTAGCCGATATGTCGCTCATATTGATGAGATCTTGTGTGATACCATCTTCTTCAGACCCGAAAATTAGTGCCACATTTCCTCGGAGGTTCACTTCAAAGATGTGATTTTTCGATTTTTCTGTACAAGCTACTAATCGAAAGCCCGATTGTTGCGCGTAAAAAAGTGCGTTTTTTAAGTTATCCACTTTGCAAACCGGAATACGATTCAGCGCTCCTGCCGAAGTTTTAATGGCATCCGCTGTAACCAAAGCCGAACCTTTAGAAGGAATTACTATTGCATCCACTCCTTCACATTCAGCAGTTCTCGCGATTGCGCCAAAATTTCGAACATCCGTAATTCTATCTAAAACAAGAAGCGTTGTTTTTGCTCCACTTTCAACTCTTGTATTAATGAACGCTTCAAAATTGTGGTATTCGATCGGTGTAATCATAGCGATAACCCCTTGGTGATTGCCCGAGGTTAAAGCGTTTAATTTTTCAGTCGGTACATACTGTAAATTGAAATCTTGACCTTTGAGGGCTTCTTTTAACGCGAAAAAGTTGTCCTTATCAATTCCTTTTTGAATGAGAATTTTGTTAATTTCTTTTCCTGCTTTTATAGCCTCTACTACCGCATGAACACCGAAAATGATGTCATCTCGTTGAACATTGCGTTGCGGTCGTTGCGGTCGATTATTGTGTTTTTTTTCAATCATTTTAAATAAATATAAATTCTATTTCAACATTTCCTTCTAAGGTTTTCGCTACGGGACAAGCTCTTCCTGCGGCCATTACTTTTTTACGTTCAGTTTCACTCCAGTCATTGTCGTTCAAATCAATTTGTACTTCTATTTTTTGAATTCGTCGTGGATTACTGGCCATAATTTTCACAACAGAAGCTTTCGCACTTTTCAAAGTCAAGCCATGTTCGTTACAATAAATGCCCATGATAGTAAACATACAGGAAGCCAATGAAGTAGCTACTAAATCTGTTGGAGAAAATGTTTCAGCTTTACCTTTGTTATCCAAGGGAGCATCTGTGTAAATTTCAGTTCCAGAAAAGGTATGTGTGCATTTAGTTCGGAGTTCACCGAGATACTCAACAGTTGAAGTCACCATGTTGGAAATTTTTTACAAAGGTACGACTTTGCACTTGTAAGAGGTGGACATTGTTGGATTATGCTTGTATATTTGTGCAACCTAAATAAAATTTCTAGAGTCAACAACTAAAATTTATATTTTAAAAATGAGAAATCGCTTTTTTGCAACAATAGTAGCAATCATTTTCACTTCACCATTATTTGCCCAAAGTAATCAATCTTGTCCATTTATAGATGCAGGTCCTGACAGAACAGTAGATTGTTTAAACCCTTGTACAATTCTTGATGCTAGTTATTTAGAAATTAAACAAACGGACACGTATGTTGTGGATACTCTTCCTTATGTTCTTCCTATTCCATACGGGCAATCAGGTGGTACTGCAGTTTCTGCGAATACAGACGACGTATGGGGTCCAATTATTAACTTACCGTTCCCTTTTTGCTATTACGGAAATACATATACAACTTGTAAAATTGGCTCCAATGGTTCTATTTTATTTGGTCCAACCTCAGGTGGAGGAGGTCATCCTTGGGCGTTTAGTGCAAGTGTAACACCAACTTCAGGGATTAATGGTGCAGGACACGTTTTGGGGATTTATCATGACATTGACCCTTCCGTTTGTGGAAACATCAAATGGTACTTAGTTGGTCAAGCGCCCTGTCGTCAGTTCATTGTAGCCTTTGATAATATTTGTCACTTCTCATGTACTTCCATCAAAAGTCGTCACATGATGGTGTTGAACGAAGGAACCAACTATATCGACGTTTATGTTGAATCGAAACCGACCTGTTCATCTTGGAACGGTGGACGTGCTGTAATTGGTCTTCAATATATTAATCAAAATGGGGGCATTACTGCACCAAACAGAAACTCTGCTCCACTTTGGGATGTAACAACACCAGAAGCTTGGAGATTCAAACCGAATGGCGCAGAATTACAATCCGTTGAATGGTTTGATGGAACAACCTTGGTGGGCACTGGTGATAGTTTAGAAGTATGTCCTGCACAAACCAAAACCTACACTGCAAAACTTTCATTTACAATTTGTGGGACAAGTAACATTTCAACCGTGACGGATTTTGTAACGGTATTTAAAGATACAAGTGCGGTTCAATTTACCACTGTGAACCCGCTCTGTTTTGGTCAGCAAACTGGAGAAATAAATATCATAACCAATGGAGTGAATGCACCTTATATTTTTCAATTAGATACACTGCCAACCCAGACTTCAAATATTTTCTCAAATCTTCCTGCAGGAACATATACAGTATCAGTTACCGACACCTCAAATTGTGAAACCATAAGAGAAATCGTTATTACAGAGCCACCATTGTTAACATTAGAACTTGATACTGTTATAAATACAATTTGCAATCTTGCTAATGGTACCATATTAGTTACAGCGGCAGGCGGGGTTAATCCTTTGTCCTACACGTTGGATAATTTTTCAACATCTCAGACAAGTGGTTCATTTTTAAATGTTCCAAATGGAAACTACATTATTCAAGTTAACGATGCCAACAACTGTAATGTTTCTGTTAATGCAACTGTCATTTCCGAGAGCGCTATTCAACTCTCTCAAGCTGTTACACAAAACGTTACTTGTTTTGGCGCAGACGATGGAACTGCAATAATTCAAGCGAGTTCTGGCCCTGAACCTTATGTGTTTACCTTGAATGGTACTTCTGTTTCTTCATCGCAGTTAGATAGTTTAGCAGCAGGTTCCTATTCATTTTCGGGTACCGATGCAAATGGTTGTCAAAGTTCTGTAACCTTTCAAATTACTCAACCTGACGAGTTAATTGCAACAGCGAATCCAACAACAACGGTTTGTAGAGGAACTCCAGTTACAATTACAGGAACAGCAATAGGAGGGACAGAACCGTATAATTTTGTTTGGAACAACAATTTGAATGGTGATACTATTACGGCAACTCCACTTCAAAACACAATTTATAATTTAGTGGTTACAGACGCGAATGGTTGTTCTTCAACGAATACCGTTTCTCAAACCATTTTACCAATTCCCGTTGCTAGTGCAACCTTTACACCAAAACAAGGATTTATCCCACTGGCCGTTACTTTTACCAATACTAGTCAAAATGCGACTTCCTATATTTGGGATTTTGGTGATGGTCAATCGACAACCTCCACGAGTTTATCTCCTGTAAGTCATTCCTATACAACTGAGGATACCTTTTATGTCCAAATGATTGCAACGAACGGAATTTGTAGTTCAATTTGGATGGACAGTGTAATGATAGTTCCTTATCTTCAAGTTCAAATTCCAAATGTGTTTACTCCTAATGGCGACTCAATAAATGAGGGTTATGCAATTTGGACAAAAAATGCAACGGGAATCGAGGCTACAATCATCAATCGTTGGGGAAATGTGATTAAGAAGATAAATGATGTAGCTTACAAATGGGATGGGAAAACCGATAATGGTGATCCAGTTTCTGATGGAATTTATTTTATAAAATACACGGTCTATGGTCACAATAACCAAGAAATAACTGGTCATACCTTCTTTCATTTAATTCGATGATTATGAGTTTAAGAGTTCTACTGTTTCTCGTTTCAACCACTTTATTCACCTCTTTTTCTGTTTTTTCGCAAGATTGGTTTCGTCCAATGGAACACAGAAAAGTTTTTGTGGAAAACAAAGGTCAGTTTGATGACCAACAAAGTATAGAGATAGGCGCAATAAAATTTGCAGCTGATTTTGGAGAAACACGTGTTTTCTTCGGCGAAAAGGGGGTTCAGTATTCATTTTTGGAATGTAAAAAAATCCCGCGCGAAGAACGAGAAGCGATGGCTTCTAAAAGTAAAGTGACAAATCACAAAGAATGGGAAAAGTTAGTTGGAAAATTTTTCTTCCGAAGTGATAAAGTAAATATGACTTTCGTAGGTGGAAACGCGCCAAAAATAGAGGGAGTAAATCCAACTTCAGATTATCATAGTTATTCGTTTTCAGACGGAAATGGTGGAACAAAAAATGTGAATAACGTACGTGGATTTGAAAAGATTGTGTACAAAAATGTCTATCCTAAAATCGATATCGAATATACCGTACACCCTCAGATTGGTATTAAGTATGCTATCGTTCTTCACCCTGGAGCCGATGCAACTAATATTAAATTCCTTTTCGATAAGAACATTCGCTTAGAAAATGGAAAAATTAAAATCGCTACTCTTTTTGGAGATATAATTGACCATGAACCGATTACGTTTTACGAACAAGCGGATTCAGCAACAATCCCTTCTTCATTTGAGCAGACAGGGGAACGCGTAATGCAATTCAAATTAGGGAATTACAATAAAAAATCAAAAGTAATTATAGACCCATGGACGCAAACACCGAACTTCAACACTAATTGGGATATTGTTTGGGAAGTCGAAAAAGACGGGGCAGGTAATGTTTATGTATTAGGAGGGATTATGCCAATGCAAGTTTTGAAGTATAATACAACCGGAGCCTTGCAATGGACTTATAATACGCCTTATGATACAAGTAATGTTTGGTTAGGGACTTTTGCAACAGACTTGAACGGAAATACTTACATAACAGCTGGATCAACAGCAAAAATTCAAAAAATCAATTCTTCTGCAGCCTTACAATGGGATAATCCAAACGCCGCACCTGCCTTGTCTAACAATGAATTCTGGACAATAGCTTTTAATTGTGACCAAACGCAATTGTTAGTAGGTGGTGCTGGAGGTTCTGGATTAACTATTCGTGCGAGTGTTTATACCATTAACACCAATACCGGTGGTATAAATTCGACGCAGAACCTGGCGTTGGGAAGTACAGCAGGAATCCCACCGACAGTGCAGGAAATTCGAGCTATAACAGCATCTCCAAATGGGAAATATTATTACTTAACTCAAGATACCTTAGGCAGTTTTCATTCGAATTTTAATTTATGTTCGAGTAATAATAGCCAAATGTTTAAGATTAGCAGTACCTACGCATTTGGTTATAAAAGTGAAAACTTTCGCTACCAAAATTCAGGCATTTCAGCAATTCGAGCGAATAACAGTTTCTTTTACACTCAAAATGGAACAAATGTACATAAACGTAATTTGTTAACCGGAGCAATAGTCGCTTCTGCTGTCATTCCTGCTGGTAATGCAACCACCTCACTTGGAAAGTTCCAAGTAAGCAACAGCGGAATTGATTTGGATGATTGTGGAAATGTCTATGTCGGTACAACTAATGGTGTCGTAAAATATGATGCAAATTTGACGCAACTTGCTACTTATTCAACCGCATTTAAAGTCTATGATGTTATCGTTTTACCGAACGGAGATATTGCAGCATGTGGGGGATCAGGGAACTCCTCCAATGCAACGCGTACTGGTGGTGTACAAGTTTTTGCTGCATCGGCATGTGCACCTTTAGCTGCGAACTGTTGTGATGCGACAATATGTCCAGTTCAAAATTTGTGTTCAACAGATGCTCCAGTTACTTTGACTGCAGCAACTCCAGGTGGAACTTGGTCTGGACCAGGTATGAGCGCAAATGGAACCTTTAATCCTGCGACAGCTGGACCTGGTAATCATACCATTACTTATACACTTCCATGTGGTTCAGGTACGGTAACTATTATTGTGAGTCCATGTCAACAGTTATCGGTTTGTCAAGAATCAAATGGTTCATTAACGGTTTCAAACGGCGTAGCTCCTTATACTTGGGCAACTTATCAAGCCGCAACTTCTACTCCAATCACCAACCAAGCGCAATGTACAGCTTGTGGTTATACTTGGTTTGGTTTTCAATGTGTAAACGGTTTAACACCAGTAACAACTTGTAATTCACCTGCAACATGGGTTACCTATACAACAGGAACAAATGCCACACCACCTTCTTATCCAATTCGTATTACAGACGCTTCTGGAACACAATTAACTTTAAATAGCGCTACAGGAATTCAACCTTGCAATACTACGCAATGTCCAACGATAACCTTAACCGCTAACGTTAGCAACGTGTCTTGTTTCAACGGCACAAATGGCTCAGCAACAATTTCGGCTACAAGTGGAACAGCTCCATATACCTACACTTGGTCACCAGGAAATTTATCTGGAGCAACCCAAACGACATTAGCTGCTGGAACCTACACCATAAACCTTACAGACGCCAATCTTTGTCCGGGAACAACAACAATTACGATCACACAGCCTACACAAATTACAGGTTCATCTTTAAATATATTGCCTGCTAGTTGTGGTCAAAATGATGGAAGTGCTCAGGTTTCAGCATCTGGAGGTACTGGAAACTTGTCTTATTCTTGGAGTCCAACAGGTGGAAATGCAGCAGCTGCCACTGGTTTAGGAGCAGGTAATTATGTGGTTACGGTACAGGATGCAAATCAGTGTCAAACAACTATAAATGTAACTGTTCCAAGTAATGGAGGTCCAACGATTACAAACACCGTTGTTGGAAATGCGGATTGTTTGAATGCTAATAGCGGAACTATTACCGTTTCGGCTTCAGGAGGTACAGGATCCTTAAATTACAGTTTAAACAATGGAACTCCTCAATCATCTGGTACATTTACCGGATTGTCGGCAGGAAATTATACGGTAACTGTTAGCGATGCCAACAACTGTTCAGCAACGGCAACTGTGACCTTGACCGCACCAACACCAATACAATTGGCACAAGGAACAATATTACCAGCAAGTTGTGGGCAAAACAATGGTAGCGCCACAGTCATTGTGAATAATGGTAGCGGGAATTACTCCTACACTTGGACGCCGACAGGTGGAACAACAGCTACAGCGAGTGGACTTGCTCCCGGATCTTATTCCGTGAATGTTGTGGATAACGGAAACGGTTGTACTGCGTCTCTTGCATTCACAATAACAGCAGTTGGCGGTCCTGATATTTCAATTACTGCTCAAAATAACCCGACTTGTTTCAATGGAACCAATGGTAGTGTTGTTGTTAGTGCTACTGGTGGAACAGCTCCTTATACGTATCAAGCAAATTCTGGAACACCGCAAGCTTCGAATACGTTGAATGGACTTGGAGCTGGTAATTATACGATTACGGTTTATGATGCTAATCAGTGTTCCTCATTGTTGAATATCACGCTCATTCAACCGACTCAATTAAACGCTTTACCAGGAACGACAGCGACAATTTGTGCCGGTCAGTCAGCACCTTTAACAGCAAGTGGTTCTGGTGGAGTAGGTCCATATACATATGACTGGAGTAATGGGCTAACTGGAAATAATCCAACTGTAACTCCTTCAACAACAACAACCTATACCTTGTCTGTGACTGATGCGAATAATTGTTTAGCAACTTCTACTGTTGTTATTACAGTAGTGCCGATTCCAACAGCGAGTGCTTCCCCAGTTTCGGTTACAGGTACGGAACCTTTTTCGGTAACATTTACCAACACCAGTTCGAATGCAACTTCTTATGTATGGGATTTTGGTAATGGATCTTCACAAACAGTTAATACTACTGCGTCGATATCAAACACTTACTTAGCTGCAGGAACTTACACGGTTGTTTTGACGGCAAGCGCAGGAAGTTGTTCTTCAACATGGAATGGAACGGTTATCGTTACACCTAAAATCATATTTGAAATTTTTGTTCCAAATGTTTTTTCTCCAAACGGCGACGGTAACAATGATGAGTACGGTGTGATTACAACGAATGCTGCCTCTCAACAAGCAATTATTGTGAATCGTTGGGGAAATAAAATGGTTGAATTAAACGAACCAAATAAGCTTTGGGACGGAACTGTAAACGGGAAAGAAGCAGCTGAAGGGGTTTATTTCATGAAATATAAAGTGGTTGGTTTAGAAGGGACGGAAAAAGAGGGACACATTTTCTTCCATTTGGAAAGAAATTAACTACTTTCTGAAATTATTTTAACGATTTTTTACATTAACTCGTTGACAATTTCCATTTTTGCACTCCAATTACCCAAAAACTATTCAAATTGAAGTCTTTTATTAATAAACTATTTTCGAAGCCTTGGTTTCGTATTCCTTATTACATTTTGTTATACGGTTTTGCCGCGTACGGATTTTTATTGGTTGCAATTTACATAGGTGTAAAATATGGGTTCACCAATGAAGAAGGTGGGATAGATGAAAATAATCGCTATTTCCAACAGATGCATAACAAGTACAACCAATCGTTTAAAGTGGACAGTGTTTCTATGCACAAGCACAAATTTGAAGCTTTAAATCGCCTGATTGTTTTAAACGAGTTTTATCCGAAAAATGCAGAGTATATCTTGGAAGTTTATCGCAAACAAGGGGATGAAAAATTGGCGTTGAGAATGATTGATGCTGTTGACATGCGACTACGAAAAAATAAAAAATACCGTCAGGCTGTTGGTGAGATGCGTCGAAAGTTGAAACAAAAGAGAAAGAAAACTACAGGTCTTTCCGTGTTTGAATGGATGAATATAATGGAGTGGCAAGATTTTAAAATTGCCGTTGCTAAAGATAAGTATTGGATCGATTCTGCAGCACGCGTGAGTGGTGTAGAGCCTCGATTAATCGTATCTTGTCTCGTTGGGGAACAAATACGTCTTTTCAATTCGAATAGGGAGTCATACAAGCGATATATTGGACCAATGAAAGTACTAGTACTAGAGAATTATCTTTCGTATGGAGTTACTGGGATTAAGGAAACAACTGCCGCTAAAATCGAACATTACTTGAAAGATAAAAACAGCGATTTTTATTTAGGTGAAAAATACGAGCACTTATTAGATTACGACTCCACGAATAGCTACCGAAATAACATCAATGATACCATGAGTTTACGTGTACGTCGTTTGGTACAATTCAAAAATCACTATTATTCCTACTTATATGCGGCTTTATTTTTGAAACAAATAAACACGCAGTGGACAAAAGCAGGATATCCATTAGATGAGCGACCTGAAATTCTTGCTTCTCTCTTCAATCTGGGTTATTCGAAGTCTAAACCAAAGAAAAATCCAAGTGCTGGAGGTTCGATTTATAAAATTCGAGATACAGATTATACCTTTGGTTCAGTGGCTTATGAGTTCTATTACTCAGGAGAACTAGCCAACGTATTTCCATATAAAAAGCGTAGTTTCGATTGGCAGGAAAAATAAAGATTTCATCTAATCGATAGTTGTAAACTTCCTTCAAGAATTGTATCCGCGAATAATTAATTGTTTGTTCGGCTAGAAACTGGTATTCCCATTCTCGCACCCAACATTGCTGTAAATTTGGCACCTAAAAAGACCATTTGGGCAGAGTAGTTTACCCATGCTAGAATGATAAAAATAGAACCGGCTATACCTAGTTTTCCTAAGAAGAAATAGTGTTGCAAATAATAACGAATTACTAATTGGGTGACAAATAGCAAAACAGCTGTAATTGAACCACCATAAAATGCTAATTTCCAATTTACTTTACCGTCGTGTACGTATTTGAAAATCAACATGAATATCAAAGTGTTACAAGCAATTGTTGAAAGATATTCCAAAGCTTTTGACATGAAATGAATGTCGGCAGTCCATTTATCGATTGCGGATAGAATGAATACTTGTAAGAAGTAGAACAAAATCACTAGCATTGAGAAAAGTCCCAAAAGTCCAATGGAAAGAAAGCGAAAACTCAAGAAGCTGAGGACGACGTTTTGTTCTTCTCTTCGTTTTCTTGGAATACCGAAAAAGTCATTAATACTTCTTTTCAGGGAAACAAAAAAAGCGGAACCACCATACATTAAAACAACAATGCTCACCAAATCCATTATCCAAGAGGGTTTGTCAAAACTTACACCCTTTAAAAAGGAAAGGACACTACTTGAATCTTTGAGACCAATTTGATCGGTGAGCACATCAGAAATTACCTGAACCATAAATTCTTGGCCAACAATTCTTCCAAAAATAGAAATGGACAAATACATTAGGGGAATCATTGCAAAAAGCGTGTAATAGGCTAACGCTGCCCCATGGAAAAACGCTCCTTCACGAATATATGATTGTAAAGCCTCAAAGAAAAATCGAAATTCATCCAACCAGATAAATAGACCTTTATACCAACTTCTTAGGACTGATTTTAATTTGTCGAATTGCATTTAATGGATTAAAACTATATAAAATTAGCGATTCATTCTTTTTGGTTCTAAGAAAATTAATGTACCAACTTCCTACAAAAACAGCACGTTCAAAGTAAATTTCTATTCCATTTTCAGCGACTATTTCGTATTCGTCTGGACGAAAATGGACTCGTTGTTCATTCATTTCTAAGGTATTTAAAGGGCCAAGTAAGCGGGCGTTTTCACTGTTTTTAGTCTGATAATAAACGTCTTCAACATTTTGGAATTTACTTAAACGACCGTTTTTTAAAATCGCGATTTGATCACACATTCCCAACAAATCAGCTGGATCATGCGCCACAAGAAGAAAGCTCATCTGTTCCTTTTGCCGCAATTGGTTCAATATTCCTGTCAATTCAATACGCAAACGTTGATCTAATTGACTAAACGGTTCATCGAGCAAAACTATATTCGGACGTGGTGCAATCGCTCGAATTAATGCCAATCGCTGTTTTTCACCACCCGATAATAGAATCGCTTTGTTTTCCGATAAGTGTTGTAAATGAAATTGTTTCAAAAGTTGGTTGACGCGACGTTCACGAAGATCATTTGGAAAATGAAGAATTGACTCACGTATATTTTCTCTAACGGTATGAAAGGGATCAATGTGAAAATCTTGTTGCACCATTTGTATTCCATCGAAACCGGGAAGGAGCAAGTTTTTCGCGTCTGGAAATCGTTTTTCGTCAAAGAAAACTTCCCCTGATTCAACGACCATATAGCCACCTAGCGCTTTTAAAAAGGTCGATTTTCCTGCTCCACTTTTTCCGCTGATACCTAAAAAACTTCCTTTTGGCAGCTTCAAGGAAACATGATTCAAAACAATGCGTTCACCAAAGCGAACTACTAAATTTCGGGCTTCAAGCATCGGGTAAAATCAACGCTTTTGGAAATTCTTTTGATGCAATGTAAATTCCTGGAATGGGATTCGCATGTGGTTCTAGGTCGTTGATATACCCTGAAACAATCCATTCATCAGCGGTTTTTTCAATCGTAATTTCTGCTAAAATGCTTTCTGAAACAGCTAATTGTATTAAACCAGAAGCCGTGTGAATGTTTACAATTCGCACTTTGGAAACAGGTTGAGAAAAAGAAGTTCCGTCCGGCATCGTACCTTGTAAAGTGTAAGTTGCATTTTCTTCTTCTTGGATTTCAAGCACCTCAGCATTGATGTCAAATTCGTCTTCCCAGTCAAATTCGCGGTTGTCTTCGGAAGCTTGTCCTTGGTGAAATTCGTCAGCAAATTCTTGAGAATAAAGTCCGTTGAGGCAGTAAAAATGTACGTTGCAAGTCATATTATTCAATTTCGTTGTCTTTAAATGAGGAAGGAAGTAAGTCGGGAACTAGTTTTAAAATTAATGGAAGAAGGAAAGTTCCACCCGGGACTAAGAATATTGCTAAGGATGGCATTGTTTTCAAAATATCCATAAACTGTTCCTTTACTTTTTCTTTTTCTTCTTTGGAAAGTTCAGTTTTAGTGGATTTTTGAATGAGAGCGATTAATTCCTTACTTTCTTTTAATTCGGAAACCAGTTTGTCTTTGTTGCGCCCTAAAATGCGTAACCACCTTTCACTAAAATTTTTATAGGTAAAGTTGAAGTTTGAAGTTTTATTATTGATGAAGATTTCGGAAGAGTTTTCTAACATAAAACGTTCAGACAGCAGTGCCGCTTCGTTCATTTGGTTGTCTGTCAATCCTAATAATTCACCGATTTGCCGAATGTGGATTTCCTCTTTATCAGTGGTTTGATGTGTTCCTTTAGTGATGAATAAACACAATTCAAAAGTAATTACGTTCAGAAATTGGTGATTTCGGGGCAACTCTTTTAATTCCTCAATGGTGATTCCATGGAGTACTTTCAACTCCATTTTTTCATTGAGTTCCTTGTCTAAGTCGGCAGAAGCCAAGAAACGCCATAATAATTTTTCCTCCTTGTCTTCAACTTGTTGGTCAAGATAGGCGGCATAAATCAGAAATTTCAATACGAAAGTCGCAAATTCATTATAGTGCTTGAAAAATGTTTTTTCGTTATCTGCTAAAAAATCTCGGTATAAAATAACATCCATAAAAACGAAGCAGTTCGAAAGGTAATTCAACCAATAATTGCTTCCGAAAATTGTTGATTTTACCCGAACACGCTCTGTTAATATATGTTCAATCTTCTGAAAGTCGTCACGATTACCGAGAAGAGGAATCCATTTTTCAACTAAAGATTTTTCTTTTGGTATATTGTAAAATATGGATAACGAATCAATAAAAGCTGCTTCGTTAAAAGTTGTATGTCGTTGTTTGTAAGTGTGCAATAAGGTTTCAAAAAGCAACAATTTTAACTTTTCCTCTTTTGTAAGGTGTTCATTTGGAAGTTCTTCAGAAAAAATTAAACGAGAAGGAATTCCATAAATAAGGCCAGTTTCGTTGGAAAGTAAATGGGTAGAATTATAAATCACATCGTTAAATGTAGTATTCTCTAGCGAAATAGCTTCATTTTCAAGCAAATGAAAGTACTTTTTGAGCCAGTTTTTTGCACCAGGTGCAACGTTGCTTTTAGGAGAAATTGTTGATCCCATTTTCGGAATACAAAGGTAGGGTTAAATTTTGCCTGCTACGGTAATCGCGGCTTTTTTTGCGAAAACGATTTCACCCGAAGTAGAAAATGTTTCAAAGTAGAAAACGTAAACACCGATGCTTGCTTTTGAATTATTATCGGTTACTCCATCCCAAACAAAACTTCCTTGTGTTCCTAATAATTCATTGCTAAAAAGCGTACGAACCAGTCTGCCTCGGTCATCAAAAATTTGGGCTTTACCTAGTAATCCCGGCTCTACCATTTGATAGGTGATTTGTAAAATATCTTCAAAACCATCCCCATCTGGAGAAATTATTTCTGATGAAAAGCTAAATTGTCCGTTGTAAAGAAAGGGCGCATATTGGGAGTTTAAACGTCCTGGACTTCCGAAATTCATCGTTTCTGCTGCTGTGTGCCAATTTTTTTTATCGTTTGTAGGTGCCATAGGATCAATGCGTTCTATGCTTTTCCCTTTGTAATCGTCGATTAATTTAAAGTGCCATTCCAGGTTGTATGATGCTTTATCGAAAATGACACCATTGTTTAACAAATATACTGTTCCCGAATCGTTATTGTAGGAAGGTAATTCGACGTATAAAAATTTGCCAGAAACAGCGAAAGAATAGTTGGTTAAAACAAAGTTCGAATCTTTTGTACATACCACATAATCCCTTGGTCCTAGAAAATAGTTTTTATAAATCGTTTGAGGTGTACCTAATACGTTCGAGGTATTATTGTGATTGGCAAAAGCCCAATTTTTTAAGTTGATGAATTTGTCGGAATTATTGTACAATTCCACGTAGTCTTGCCCGCCTGTTAGCGGATTGCTCAGTATTTCATTGATAACGATGTCGCCAATAATCGCTGTGTCGGGTAGTACAAATTGAGTACTAATTGAACCAGAATTTCCCCAACAATCTGAGATAGTAGAAAGTTGTAAATTATAGAGTTGTGAACCTGAAATGGCTTGGCCAAAAGTTAATGTCAATACTTTGTTGTTTTCACCAGAAATGGTTCTGTTTACCAAAGGAAGATTTGGTGAAATTGAAATGGGAGTATTCATCAATGTTGAAGCATCCATTCCTTTGTTGAAGGTAAGCTGCACATTAAAGTTATCAACTGAATACGTTTCGATTACCTCTGGCAATGTAATATCGGGATTCGTAGAATTGACACTGTTGACAAATCCTGGAGTTCCTCCAAATGATGAATTAGTAGCAATCCAATTGTTGCCGTCCGAACATGGATGATTGAGATTGATACGTTCTAATGAATAACCACCGGCTTTCTTTTCATCGTCTCGGTACCAAGTGTCAGCGTAGGTAATTTTATCTAATAGAATTCCGTCGGGAGACAGAATAGAAATATCATCCCCAGAATTGTTCAAGCCCGGAAAACTGCTGACACCAGTCGTTAAATTGATATTGAAAAGACCTACGGAGCTGGAACTTGTTAATATCCGATATTCACCGGGTAGCATCCATCCATTTGCTATGGTTCCCTGAGTGGAATTGTCTCCTAATTTCCAGCCGTCTAGGTTGAAAATTTTGGAACTTTTGTTATAAATTTCAACAAATTCAACTTCAGGTAAGCCAATTATAGGAGTTGGATCTGCCATAAATTCAGTGATGATAACATCTCCTGCCACCGGAATCTCAGCAATTAAATAAGAAAAGTTCAATAATTGTGTGGAAGCTATATTTCCGGCTATGTCGATGATGTTGTTACAAGTAAGTTGATAGGTTTGTCCATTTGTTAAATTCGGAGATAAAGTAGCATGAACTAAAGATGGGTTTTGAACATCCAAAGACAGGCTAGAAATGGCTATTCCATTTGAGACGGTGAAGTTGGCAAGATTTGTTGCACTTTGTTCGGTCACTTGTTCGCTGAATAAAATGTCGATTGCGTTATTAGAAAGTGTTGTAATAGATTGCAAGGAAGGCGGAGTGACATCAAGAATTTCATTTCCCGCATAGATGTTATCATAGAAAAACTTCGTGGAATTACTCGCTGTATAAACAGCTAAAAATCCGAAATTCGGGTAAAAATTAATACCGTTATCTTGTGCACTTCCAAGTAGGGAATAGTTTTCACCTCCATTAAAATCCACAAAGAGGGAGTAGTTCGAGTTGGCATCTGTTTTAACACGAATAGAAGCGGTTATGCTGTTTACGATTTGACCATCAGGACCAGCACAAAGTTGTGTTGAAGTACCGTTTACTAGTTTAAATAAACGAATGGCATCGGTGGAACCTGCTTCCCCAAGTTGAACATATAGTCCGTTTTGGACTAAGCTCAAGTTGGAATTGTCTGCCATTAAAAAAACGCGTGAATAATTACTTCCCGATCCAGCAAAGGATTGTTTCACCCAAAAACGCCATTCTTTGTTGCTTAAATTATTAAAAGTGTAGGAAGTACTTAAATACGATGTTGCGGCAATTGTACTATTCGATTGAAGTTGCTTATTGGTGTTGATCTGAAAATCGGCAACCGTTCCTATCCATGCGGGATTGAATTGGAAATCACCGTCAGTGAAGTCTTCAACAAGTTGCGCATTAATAGCAAAAGATATAAAAAGGTAAGAAAGTACTAAAATGATTTTTTGCATGCCATATTATGTTCTTCAAAGATAGGAAAATCTAAATTCGGCTAACCTAAATTGAAATTCAACTTTCAAAAAACTAGACTAAATTATTGTAGAATTAGAATTATTTCTTGGTGAGTCTTTTGAATTAAGCAACATGTATATACCGCATAGTCTGAAAACACAATTGCGTGAATAAAATACTCGAATTGGCATTGCGTTCAACGTGATAATGCGCATCGTTGAAGGTTTTCATGAATTCACGAATGTTGTTTCCAGTGATAAATGGCGCGAAGTTTTTCAAGAATTTTAATTCATCTTCCGAAGCTCGAATCATCTCCAAACCAAGGTAATTCCCGATAATCGATTGTCGCATCATGTGCAAAGCATAAACCAAGTAGGACTTCTGATTTTCTTTACTTTCAGCAGCGATACTTTCTGCCCATTTCATCATACCGAGGACATCTTTTTTGTAGCTTACTCGCATCATTTGCATGAACAATTCCGTGAGATTCGATTTCTCTTCGGCGTTATTGGAAAGGTGTAAGGCTTCTAAAAAGTCTCCTTCCACGAAGTAGGCCATCGTTTCGGCTTCCTTCGGCATAAATCCTTGACGAATAACTAATTCCTTAGCAAGGTCGTCCACGTCAATTTTTGAAAGTCGCACGATTTGAGTTCGGGACCGAATGGTAATTAAAAGTTCTTCCGCGCTCTCAGTGACCAATAAAAACAAAGTATTTGCAGGTGGTTCTTCGAGGATCTTCAGAATTTTGTTTGAACAAGTAGCATTCATCGCTTCAGCCATCCAAATTATCATCACTTTGTAGCCGCCTTCGTAGGATTTTAAGCTCAGTTTCCTCAAAATTTCTTGACTGTGCTCCGTTCCTAAAACAGGATTGCGCTCTTTCGGGTCAATGCGTTTTATCCAATCAAATTGATTAAAATACGGTTGCTCTTTCACTTGCTCCCGCCATTGTCCCATCAAAGGATCACACATTTTGTTATCTGCAAGTACAGTTGGAAATGCAAAGTGAAGGTCAGGATGTTGTAAATCTTGAACTTTTAGGCAGGAAGGACATTGACCGCAACTGTCGTCCGCTTTTCGATTCTCGCAGAATAAATATTGAGAAAAAGCAAGAGCTAACGGCAGACCACCATAACCTGCTTTACCGGCAAATAATTGGGCGTGACTGATTTTTCCTTCATTTATTTCATGAACGAATTTCTTTTTTATCTCGTTTTGTCCGACAACTTGACTAAATAACACGTCTCAAAATTACAACTTAAAACCAATCGTTAATTTGGGTAAAATATTCTTCTTCCAATCGCTTTCGGCGTAATACCCGATTCGATTGAAAACACCAATTCCAATTGCCGCATTATTCATTACGACTAAACCGTTCAACGAAAAACCAACTTCATGGTATCCTTTATCCATACTTTGAAAGGCGAATCCTTGTGACTCTTTATTGTTCCATTTTCCAATTCCGAATGCGTAATGCATCCCGATTTGTGGACGAGACCATTGCTTTTTCATTTTGATTGGATTGAAGTGCCATGAAATGAAGCTAGCCCCGTATTGTTGGTGATAAAATTGGCTAGCAGCAATCGTTTGAAAGGATTCAGGAACATATATTGACCACTTGTCGAACGTTGCAGGAACAAAAAATCCACAGAATAACGGGCTGTTTTCAGATGAAATCCCACCTTGAACTTGCCAATTTAAGCGTCCAAAGCCGTTAATATTAATTTGTTGACGAAGAGAGAGATGCACACGCCAAAAATCCAAATTACCCAAGTTTTGAATTTTCCAGCCTTTTTCCAATTCAACTTGAATTTTTGGAAAACGAGTTCCCATCGGAATCAATTGATTACCAAGAATATTTGCTTTTTCACGAATGTTCCAAGTCCAAATAAATTTGGTGCTAAAAATCTCGAAATTGGTTAATGAGTCTAAGTTAGGGACATGTGAATAACCGTTCTTAAAATTTAAGTTTTGTCGTTGCGCTTGGATCGAAATCGGCATATTTGCTCGGAGTACACTATTGAATTTCAGTCCGTAACGTTCACCAATCCCAAAATTATTCGCGAAGAAATAACGCAAATCATCAGATGAAAAAGCATTGGTTCGCTGCCAAATGGAAACTGCTCCCATTTCAGAAACATCTTTTTCATAATAACCTCGAACACGAGTTACCCCAGTTTTACCCAAAATGAATTCCGAAAAACCACCGTATTTTATATCCTTATCTCGGAACCCATATGCGATATACCCACCGTTTATCCAGCGTTTTATGAACTTCTCAGAGGTTTCCAATCCTAAGCCAAGACGGTAACCTTCATACCCGTTGAAGTTGAGTAGTTGTTTTAAATTCAGATTAATATAACCTAAAGGAACTTTACCAGTCGTGAGTACTTTTAAGGCATATACATACTTACCAAGGTTGGAGGTTTTCACCACACTGTCCAAAACGGTGTAAGTATTTTTCTCTCGAACTGTCAAACTGTCTGGACGCAATTTTTCCCATTCTTTCTCAGAAACATTCTCGGAGCCATGGGACGTTTGTACTTCGACATTGTTAAATCGTTGTTTTTTAACTTCGGGAACATTGAACTGTACGTTTTCTATACGCGTAATGCCTTTTCCAACGACATAAGCATTCGCGTTCCCCATCTTTAACGTTGCATTTTGCATGAATATCGTGGTGTGCAATTGCTGCGGAAACCACTTTTCGGCGTGACGTTTGTATTCTTGAACAACTTGGATGTGAATTCCAGTACTGTCCCTGAGATAAGGCTCTGCTTTCACTTTTTCGATGGCGTATCCGTTCGAGTTGATGTATAATCTTCCCGTCAAACCTTCAAAGTTCTTCCCTTTTTTAGGACGATAGAAAATCGTGAAAGTCGTGTCGCCATTTTGAATCAAGCTGTCTTCCAGTAAAAACAAATAGCGGTTTGAACTTCCGAATGAAATGGGATTGACGTACTGTTTTCCAAGTACTTCGACTTGATTATCGTAGAAATGAAACGATTGCATTTCTCGGGCAAAAGTGGAAAAAGCAGGATCGCTAAATCCAGAAATTTTATACGCTTCAATAATTTCTTTTTGTCGAAACGGCGGTTCAAAATAATGACATGATGCGTTTTCGATTAGGAACAAATGTTGTCGATCTAAAAACTGTTTTGCTTTAATTAAGGTGGTGTCATCACCGCGATAAATGGACGAATCTTGAAGCATTTTCAATGTAGTTTCGTCAATGTCAAAAACGAATTTACTATACTGTTTTGACACAAAATTGTCGTTTTCGAAAGGATGATTTTTCTTGCGGTTTTTTACGGTAAGATCAATAATGCGCAACGCAGGATTTTTTCCAGGAAGTATTTTGATTTCTTCCAATTCCTTTACAACCGGTCGTAAATAGATGGTGTAATTAGAAATGGTTTGAATAACTATAGTCGTATCGTAATAACCGTTCAATTTAATTGTTGCCTTACTCGGAAGTGAATTAAACGAAAAGTTACCATTTATATCTGCCAAAAGAGGGGACTGACCCTCAGGAAAAATCTTCGCAAAAGGTACAGTCTGTTGATTTTGTTGGTCCTTGACGACAAAAGTTTGTCCTGATACCGAAAAAATGAAACTAAAAAATAATGCAACAATCGAAAAGTTACGCATTGGTAGTATCGTTTTCTTTTTCAATGCGTCGGAGCAACTCTGACATGATAAATACAGGGTCTTCACCACTAGTAATCATTTCATTATACGCCCAAAGACAATCGTTCGCAACATTGTAATGACGGCGTAAATCGTTCATGATTTCTCCGCTGAAAAAATGGTAACTGACCAATGACTCTTTATGAACAAGTTCAACGTAATTGTTTTTTAAATCCACTCTTACCATTCCAAAAGTCAGGAGAGAATTGAAATGTGCAGAAAGAACTAAAATGTCGTTGGTACGATCCACATCGAATTCAGGTAAAATTAATGCAGAATAAACGAGATTGTCTGCTTCAATTCGGAAATGAAATTTAATGGATTCGTTGTTGTCGTTTGTGAAAATAGTTTCGATATAACGTTCATTTTCAAAAACCCCAAAATGGTAACCTGCTGATTTGTGCAAATCTATGAGTGTTTTCCAGATTTTCTCGTCGCGACGATGTAAACCAAATGACCGTTTAACCGAATAAAGTAAGCGACGGAAGTTTTGATATTTTTCTCGGAATTTATTTTTCAGTGACATCTAAACAAAGTTACACGCATTTCTCAAACTTTCAATAATTTTCCCTTAAAATTCAAACGTTTTCCATACAAAAGCCAAAACGATTTTTATCTTTGGTTTCAAATGCAAATCAATAAAGGAAGATTTCGAGTTGCCATAACAATTTTAGGACTGCTGTTGTTCTGTACTTCGAGTTTGTTTAGTCAAAAGCACTACAAAAGAAAAATGCAGGAAAAATACCATGCGGCTAAATTGGCTGTTTTACCCATTTTTGTGGGAGAAATGGGCGTTCATTACGAGCGTTCCTTTACGCCAAACTACACTTTTGAAGTGGGATTAGCTTATTTAACGGACACCTATATTCGAAATTATTTGCAAGAAATACCTCCAGTTTTAGCCCGTCAAGTACGTCCTGGTTTTGGTACAGGTTTAGGATTGCGCTATTTTCCTTACAAGAAGTTCCAAAGCGTATATGTTCTTGGTGAATTCAAATATCGACTTTATCGAAAAACTTTTTACGAGAATGGAATGGAAAGTAAAATCAAAGAGTTTAATCAGATGGTAATTCCTCGATTTGGCATAGGAAGCATTTATTATTTTAATGACAAGTTATTCATGGATTGGTCTGTTGCATGTGGCTTTAACTTTGAAAGAGCCTTTCGTGCTGGCGATACAACTCCTCTGAATAGCGTCAAATTGCATGCTGGCGTTAACCTCAAATTTGGTTTTAAATTCAATTCTAAATCTTCCAATTAAATGGCAAAATTAAAATCTGCCTTTTTCTGTCAAAATTGTGGTTATGAAGCGCCGAAATGGTTAGGGAAATGCCCTGCTTGTAGTGAATGGAACACGTTTGTTGAAGAAATCGTTGAACCTACTAATAAAGGTGTTGTTGCTTTTTCAAAGGAAACAAAGAACGCAAAACCACAACTCATTCAGGAAGTTGCTCAAGGAGAAGAAGCGCGTTATCGTTTACATGATGGCGAGTTAAACCGTGTTTTAGGTGGTGGTTTAGTACCTGGATCATTAGTGCTTGTTGGAGGAGATCCTGGAATTGGAAAATCGACTTTAATGTTGCAATTGGCTTTACGTGAAAAGTTTAAAACGTTGTATGTGTCTGGAGAAGAGAGTGATAAGCAAATTCGGATGCGTGGTGAACGAATTGGTTTTAATAATCCGCAGTGTTTTTTGTTGACCGAAACGAATTTATCGA
Organism: Bacteroidota bacterium; assembly: GCA_039795265.1. GTDB lineage: Bacteria > Bacteroidota > Bacteroidia > Flavobacteriales_D > Crocinitomicaceae > UBA952. The sequence goes on from JBDKEM010000016.1 coordinate 51,763, forward strand.
ATATCCTAACACAAGCGAATTCACTTCTTCCCGAAATAATTGTCATTGACTCTATTCAAACGCTTTTTGCTCCACAGATAGAGAGTTCACCTGGAAGTATTTCACAAGTTCGGGAATGCACTGCTCAGTTGTTGCGTTTTGCGAAGCAGTCTTCGATTCCTGTCTTTTTAATTGGACATATTACAAAGGACGGATCAATAGCTGGTCCAAAGGTATTGGAACACATGGTGGATGTAGTATTGCAATTTGAAGGTGACCGCAACTACGTTTTCCGTTTGCTGCGTACTATGAAGAACCGATTCGGGTCAACGAATGAGTTAGGGATTTATGAAATGGAGGGGAGTGGATTACAACCTGTTGAGAATCCCTCACAGTTGTTGCTAACGAATTCAGACAAGGAATTGAGTGGCGTAGCAATCGCTTCAACAATAGAAGGAATGCGTCCGCTTTTGGTGGAAGTTCAGGCCTTAGTGAGCACTGCTGCGTATGGTACTCCGCAACGCTCTTCGACTGGTTTTGACGTGAAACGTTTGAATATGTTGTTGGCTGTTTTAGAGAAACGTTGTGGTTTTAAGTTAGGTGCTAAAGATGTTTTCTTGAACCTAGCTGGTGGAATCCGTGTGGACGACCCGGCGATAGATTTAGCAGTTGCAATGGCAGTTTTGTCTTCAAATGCTGATTTAGCGATTTCAAAGTCAGTTGCTTTTGCCGCTGAAATTGGTCTCTCGGGTGAAATTCGTCCAGTGAATCGCTTGGAACAACGTGTTTCAGAATTAGAAAAATTAGGATTTGAACGAATTTTGGTTTCTAAATTTTCTAAAGGAATTTCGAAGGAGAAATTTAAAATAGAAATTGTACCTTGCGGGAAAATTGAAGATGTAGTTCGCGCTGTTTTTGGATAATTATGGAAAAAATAAATTTCACCTCTGCCCAACACGTTCAAATTGAGTTTGAATTAGCAGGAGTTCCTCAACGGTTTGCGGCTTACCTTATCGACACCATTATTTTATCCATTTACTCATTCGTAGCTTTCATGTCCATTGGTTTAGATACCATTTTTAATGATATGGGATATTGGTTATTGCTCGTGTTAATTCTTATCAATTTACCTTGGCTGTTTTATCAGCCAGTAATGGAATATTTTACAGGAGGACAGACTCTGGGTAAAATGGCGCTTGGATTTCGAATCGTGAAATTAAACGGCGACTCGGTTGGTTTCCGAGAGGTAATAACACGCTGGTTTTTCAGGGGAGATTTTCTTTGGTTATCTGGCGGGTTTCTCGTTTTCTTCCTGCCTTTTTGGAATACAGCCGATGGATTCTTTGCCATTTTTTCTCGAAAAAAACAGCGGATCGGTGATGTACTTTGTGGAACAATTGCGATTCGAAACAAATCTTCTCAGTACTATACTTTAACGGATGTTTTGACTATAAAAAATCGCGACAATCATGTCATAACGTATCCTGATGTAGCAAGATTTACGGATGATGATATGATGCTTGTAAAGAATTGTATTTTGAGTTATAAACGCAGTCCGAAAGGGGAGGCATTAAACATTACAAAAGCGGTTTCAAAAGAGGCGGCTACACTATTAGGGTTAGAGGAAGTTCCCAAACCTACTATGAAATTTTTAGAAACTTTACTCAACGATTACGTTGTTTTGACCCGCTAATGGCAACTTTAATTTTAGTACCAACTCCAGTTGGAAATTTAGAAGACATCACACTAAGAGCAATAAATGTCTTAAAAAATTGTGCTTTTATTTATGCAGAGGATTCACGTGTTACTCGAAAATTGCTTCAACACTTAGGAATCGATAAGCGAATCGTTCCATTTCATGCTCATAACGAACATAAAATTTTAGAGCGAGCTGTTCAACATATTGAACAAGAAGAATTGCCCGTCGTATTGGTTTCTGATGCCGGAACACCTGGCATTTCTGATCCCGGATTTTTATTGGTGCGTGCAGCGATTGAACAAGGAATAAAGGTAGAATGTTTACCCGGTCCAACAGCTTTGATTCCAGCTCTGGTGGGAAGTGGATTCCCTTGCGATAAATTCGTTTTTGAAGGATTCTTACCACACAAAAAAGGACGTCAAACTCGCTTACAGTTGTTATCAACAGAAACGCGGACCATTGTTTTTTACGAATCACCACATCGAATTTTGAAAACCCTAGAACAAATGATTCCTTTTTTCGGGGAACATCGGGAAGTCGTTGTAGCACGTGAAATTTCTAAACTATTTGAGACTTACCACCGCGGGACCGTTCAAGAGCAAGTTGCGTTTTTCAAAGAACATCCACCTAAAGGCGAAATCGTATTAATTGTTCGTGGGGTAGGGAAGGGAGACGAAAGTGAGGATTAATCAACTATTTCATCATCTCTTCTAAGGTTAAAATCTACAGAGATTCAATTTCCTTTTCAGAGAGTCCCGTTGCTTGTATAATAGTTTCAATCGAAACCCCTAATTTCTTCAATGATTTCGCGGTTTCAATTTTTCCTTTCTGAATTCCTTCTTGAATTCCTTTTTGAATTCCCTTCATTTCGCCTTCTTGAAAACCTTCTAATTTGCCTTCATCAAAAGCGGTATCAATAGTGCTTTTATAGTCGCGGTAGATTTTAAGGTTCATTTCGTAATCAAAAAGATCGGATTGTCCCATTTTTGCCAATTCAGCAGTTTGAAAAGCTGGATTGAATACAGCGTCAGAAAAAATGGACGGAATTGACTGAAAGTCTTCTAAATTTTTAATAAAGTACATCCATTGGTCTAAACGCGTTTTCAAATCATTTTCCTTCATTTTGAAATTTGGCATTTCTAAGTAAATGAAAGTCAGTTTATCGTAAAAGACTTTTCCTTTTTGATTCTTCAATTTTATGGTGTGTACGACTTCACTTTTTTCTGGTTCCGTTTCGTAATCGTCGAAGGTAAAGTCAAGGATTCCAACGCAATAAACGGATTTTAAATTGTAGTTCCAATCTCCTTTTTCAGCTTGTTCACGAATAGGAAAGGTGGAATAAAAAATCGTTCGGTCTTTAAAGAAATTTTGTTTTGCTTTTTGTAATTCTACAATGAACTTTTCCCCTTTTTCGTTTTCACAAAAGATGTCATAAATGGCTTTACGGTCGAAGTCAGTTTGCCCTAAATGCTCGTTGTTTTTGAAATTTAAATCAACAATTTTATCATTGTCAGGAAGCAATGCATTTAAAAAATCAATTATAAGCGGTTTACTCGTCTCTTCGCCAAAGATTTTTTTGAAGCCAAAGTCGGTAAAAGGGTTGAGGTATTTCGCTTTCATTGGATGATGATTCTCAAAAAACTAAATTAATGATTTAAACTTTTCTTTGCCAAGTAGATATTTTAAAGAAATGTGACAAAAAAAAGAGACCCGTTACCAGATCTCTTTTCAAGCTTAATTAAGTTTTTATTACTGAGCATATTTTAAGAAGTCTTCGTAACTCATTGTTTTCTCAACAATTTTGCAAGTTGACTTCAAATAGTTGCCAATTGCAATTTCACTTGCTTGGCTGTGGAAGTAATTTATTTTCTCACGGTCTTTCAACAAATCCATTGCTAATTTTTGAAGTTCTTCATCTTCTGGTGCTGGGAAACCGTAACGAGAGTAATTATCTACAACATATGCTTTTGCGAGGTCAATAGTTTGTTCAAAACCAACGTTAATATCGTTTTCCTTCATTACTTTGAATTGGAATAACTGCCATTTCAAACCTTTCAAATTGTTTTCCAATGAAGCATCCACTTCAGATTCCTTTACATTTTGCGTCATTACCATCCATTTTCTCAGAAATTCGACTGGAAATTCTAACTGTAAATTATCTAAAATTGAATCAATAGTTTTAATACGATAAACACTTTCTGCATCTTTTCCGAAGTGTTTTTTCAAATCACTTGCGATGTGTTCACGCATTTGTTCTTCACTAGTTACAGTGTTATCAGGGAACAATCGGCTGAAGAAATCTTCATTTAATTCAGCAGGTTCCATGTGTTTAATATCAGTGATAGTGAATTTTAAATCGCCTGAAACAGTAGCCAATTCTTCTGGTTTGATTCCTAAATAGCCAGCTTTATCTTCTTCGTTCTCAGAAAGTAAGTTAAGATCTAAAACTAAAACATCGTTCACTTTTTTACCTATCAACTGTTGTTTTCCAGCATCGTTTTTAATGAATTCAAGTGAAATTGTAGTTGAATGATCGATACCGCCTTCTGCCAAAGTACCATCTTCGTTCTGAGTTTGGAATTTACCAAGAACCATGTCGCTTTCACCAACTACTTCCGAAGAACTTAATTTACCATAACGACGACGTAAATCGTTAATATGATTCGTGATAAAAGTATCATCTACTGCCACAGAAACAAATTCGGTTTCCATTTTGCTGAAATCAGGCAATTCGAAGGTAGGCGTTAATCCAATTTCAAAGACGAATTCAAAATCTGCCGGATCGTCAAAACTACCATTACTTCCATTTTCTAATTTTGGAATTGGATTTCCAAGAATATCGATGTTATTTTCTTGCAGAAATTTAGAAACTGATTCGTTGGTGATTTTGTCCAATTCTTCCGCTAATACTGCCTTACCGTATTGTTTTTGAATGATTCCAAAGGGAACATGTCCAGGACGAAACCCAGGAATTTTAGCAGTTTTACGATATTTTTCAAGTGAAGATTTCACTTTGTCTTTGTAATCTTCTGGAGAGATTTGTACTTTTAAGATGGCATTCAACGCATCTACATCTTCGCGAACAATGTTCATTTTCAATTATTTAAATTACATTAAACAAAAAAGGTCTCAATTCTTCCGAACGAGACCTCTAAGTGCGGATGGAGGGACTCGAACCCGCACACCTCTCGGCACCAGATCCTAAGTCTGGCGTGTCTACCAATTTCACCACATCCGCATTTTATTTCAAACTTTTAACAGTTTCGTTCAACTGTTTGCCCGTTTTCGGGGTTGCAAATATAGGCATCTTTTAAAATCAAAATGCACTTTCAGAAAAATTATTTTCGGTTTTCTTGCATCGAACTTCGAATCTCTTTCATGAATTCGGAGGCATACACAAAATCAATGATTTCTTGATTGTCCGTAGTAATAATACTTTTACTATTTCCCTGCCACCACTTTTTACCTTGATAAATAAAGATGATATTGTCTCCAATTTCGATTACGGAGTTCATATCGTGAGTAATAACTATTGTAGTCATTTGATACTCACGTGTAATATCTTGAATTAAATTGTCAATTAAAATCGATGTTTTAGGGTCTAGTCCGGAGTTAGGTTCGTCACAAAACAAGTAGCTCGGATTCATAGAAATTGCGCGTGCAATTCCAACACGTTTTTGCATTCCACCAGAACATTCAGAAGGAAACAATTTGTTCCTACCCGATAAATTCACCCGATCCAAGCAAAAGTCAACACGTTTTTGAATTTCAGCTTTTGTCATTTTACTGAACATAGTTAAAGGAAATGCAACGTTTTCCTCAACTGTCATCGAATCAAATAGGGCCGCACCTTGAAAAAGCATCCCGATTTCTTGACGAATTTTACTGCGTTCATGTCGGTTCATTTGAGTGAAATCTCGTCCATCGTATAAAATCTGACCTTGATCAGCTTCGTGAAGTCCGACCATGCATTTTGCAAGAACCGATTTTCCTTGACCAGATTGTCCTATGATCAGGTTTACTTTCCCTTTCTCGAATTTCGCGTTAATATCAAACAATACTTGCTGACTTGCGAATGATTTATTAATTCCGATGACCTCAACCATTATAACAAAAGCATTTGGGTGAGTAAGAAATTGGCAATTAATATAGTTACACTACTACTTACCACCGCTTGAGTAGATGATTTACCAACATCTAAAGAACCACCTTTTACATAATATCCATAAAAAGCAGATACAGAAACTATTAGAAATCCGAAAACCACTGTTTTTGTTAATGCATAAGTAATGTTGTACGGGTCGAAAAATGCGCGTATTCCGAGTACATACGTTTCAGTTGTACTTAAATTCGATACCACCAAAGCAATCCAACCGCCCGTCATGCTCAATGCCATTGAAAAAATCACAAGAATAGGAAAGAAAATTACCGCAGCCATCACTTTGGGTAAAACCAAAAAGTTTAATGAATTGACCCCCATTATTTCCAGGGCATCTATTTGTTCCGTAACACGCATAGTACCAATTTCCGAAGCGATGTTTGAACCTACTTTACCCGCTAAAATGAGAGAAATGATGGTGGGGGAAAATTCAAGAATGGTACTTGATTGCGTGATGTATCCAACTGTGTAAGCTGGCAAAAGTGGGTTCGACATATTCGAGGCCGTTTGAAGAGAAATAACTCCTCCAATGAAAGTGGACATAAGCGCCACAATTGGAAGCGAATTCAATCCAATTCCATCAATTTCGATGAATAGGCGTTTGAAAAATATACCCCAATGATTAGGTCGAGTAAAGACTACCTTCATCATTAATAAGTATTTTCCGATTTTTTCCATCTGAGCGGGCTAAATTACACATTTTTGACGCATCAAAACATTAACAAATCTGCATTTCGATTTCCGGATGAAATAAGTGCCAACAATATTTTGTGAAAAATAGGGGAATTAGTTGAAGTTCTTTCTTGTCGACAAACGTATTTTTGCAGTATGAACGAAAAAAAAGAACATTACATGAAGGTTTTCAGGAAATATTTGCCTGAAGAATTTGTGGAATATGTCACTGATTTAGTTCTAAGAGATAAATTTGTTTTTAAAATCGTCCCGGGAAGAAAAACAAAATTGGGGGATTTCCGAGTTGATTTAACCACAAGGCAATTGACAATTACGATAAACGGAGACCTAAATCCTTATCAATTTTTGATAACTACTTTACACGAGATAGCTCATTTAGAAACCTATAAAAAACACGGAACAAAAGTTCAGCCACATGGAAATGAATGGAAGACCTTGTATGCTAATCTCCTCATGCCATTGATTGAAAGTGCTAAATTACCAAGGGAATTACATACGGTTGTTTTAGAGTCAATTTATAATCCCAAAGCGGCTTCATGTTCCGACGTTGAATTGTCAAGAGCACTAAAAAAATTCGATAAAAATCAAAATGAATTGCTACTTGAACAGCTCCCCTTTAACACAATTTTTGAACTGGATGGAAGAGTTTTCAAGAAGGGGAATTTAAGGAGAAAACGATTTGAATGTATCGAAATTAAAACTGGAAAGATGTACTTAATACATGCTCTTGCGGGCATAAAACATAGAAACAATGAATAACAATTTTGGACTTATAATGGCAGGCGGAATCGGAAGTCGCTTTTGGCCAATGTCAACCCCTGAATTTCCGAAACAATTCTTAGATGTTTTAGGCATTGGTAAATCACTTTTACGCCTGACGTTTGAACGCTTGCAAGACCTTGCGCCAAACAATCAGATTTATATCTTAACCAATTCGATTTATAAAGAGATTGTTTTGGAACAACTTCCAGAATTAACCGCTGACCAGGTATTATGTGAACCAGAAAGGAAAAATACCGCTCCATGCATTGCTTACGCTGCAGCCAAAATCTACAGTTCGAACCCTGAAGCGAATCTAATAATTACACCGTCGGATCATTTGATTATCAATTCAAAACGTTTCAATGAGATTATCTCAACAGCTGTGGAAGTAGCGGAAAAGGAACATCGTTTGGTAACTTTAGGTATTCAACCAACTCGCCCTGATACAGGTTATGGTTATATCGAATTTGATAATTCTGATGGTGTTGAAGCTGGTAGAGCTTATTCTGTTGTGCAGTTTCGCGAAAAACCTAACTTGGCAACAGCCTCTGAATTTTTAGCTGCTGGAAATTTTTACTGGAATGCTGGAATTTTTGTTTGGAAAGCGAATGTCATTTTGGAGGCCTTAAAAGCTTTTCAACCAAAACTTTATGACTTATTTATGGCAGATGGTTCTGTGTTTCATACTGATAGTGAAGAAGCCTTTGTTGCACATTGTTTTGCAGCATGCGAAGACATTTCAATTGACTTTGCAGTAATGGAACATGCGAAAAATATTTCGGTTGTTCTTGCCGATTTTGATTGGAGTGATTTAGGTACATGGGGAAGTTTAAATGAACATTTACCAAAAGACGACTCTAACAATGCTCTAATTGGAGGACAAATTCACGCTTTCAATTGTGCTAATTTGCAAGTGAATGTACCCAACGGTAAAACGGTATTATTAGATGGATTAAACGATTATATCGTTATTGATACTGCTGATAAACTTATGGTATTAAAGGCAGAAAATGAACAACAATTGAAAAACTACCTCAAAGAAATGGGGATGTAATTATGGTGAAAATTCGAGATATTGAGTTAGGGGAATTTCCTTTGTTATTGGCGCCGATGGAGGATGTGAGTGATCCACCTTTTCGCGCTCTTTGTAAAAAAAATGGAGCAGATTTGATGTATACTGAGTTCATCTCATCCGAAGGATTAATTCGAGACGCCGCTAAGAGTGTTCAGAAATTAGACATTTTTGAATATGAACGCCCAATCGGAATCCAAATATTTGGCTCTGAAATTGAATCGATGATAGAAGCGACAAAAATCATTGAACAAACTAACCCTGACATCATCGACATTAATTATGGTTGTCCGGTTAAGAAAGTGGCATGTAAAGGAGCAGGCGCGGGGATTTTACAAGATATTCCTAAAATGATTCGAATGACCGCAGAGATTGTAAAGGCAACTAATTTACCAGTTACTGTTAAAACGCGCTTAGGTTGGGACGATGACTCGAAACATATTGTTGAGGTTGCGGAACGCTTACAAGATGTGGGTATAGAGGCACTTTCTATACATGGTCGAACGCGGAAACAAATGTATAAAGGTGATGCAGATTGGACCTTGATTGGGGAAGTTAAAAACAACCATCGAATGCGCATTCCAATTTTTGGTAATGGCGATATTGACTCTCCTGAAAAAGCGGTGGAGTATAAAAATCGATATGGTGTTGATGGTGTAATGATTGGTCGCGCAAGTATTGGATATCCATGGGTTTTTAATGAAATAAAGCATTATATCAAAACGGGTCAACATTTACCAAAACCTGGTATTTCAGAACGTGTTGAAGTAACGAGAGATCACTTGTTGATGAGTATTAAATGGAAAGGAGAGGTGTTGGGAATCAATGAAATGAAACGTCATTATACCAATTATTTCAAAGGGATTTCTCACTTTAAAGAGTACAGGCAACGCATGGTGAGCTCGAATTCTTTGGATGAAATTTTAGAGATTCTCAAATATATTGAAACCCATCAAGAGGAATTTGAATTTGTGATGCCTATTGAGTCTTAACTTTATCCTTAATACTGAGGATGATATAAGTGCCTAGAATAAGATAAAGGGGTATTTCATTTCTGTACCCATAGGATTCTACTTTGACGAAAATTAAGTTCGTTAAAAAGTACAACCAAAAGAGCATGAGCATGGAATTTTCATTTCGGAAAAATGATTTGATTTTGAGGAGTTTTATGGTAATGTATGTTCCCAAAGAGAAAAGTAAAATCCAATGAATTCGAATTTTAAATTCTGGTACAAGCGTCGGAAGATAACCAATTTGAAATAGAGCTTTTTTAATGAAATATATTCCGTTTGAGTTTTGGATTAATTGAAAAGAATCGGAAGCGCCCTCTGTGGGTAATAAGTGAATTTCACCAGTTTGTAAGAGATTGAAGAACCCCAAGGTACTAGGAATCGTTGTAAGTAATAACGCATTTATAAAAAAGACCTTTGAACATTTGAATCGTTGCCATAAGTTAAATAGGTAAAAAGGAAGAAAGAGCGACCAACTCATTCTAGTTAAAACGATAATTCCAAATAGGATTACTTCAGGATAACTATTTTTTGGATTCTCAATGTTTTTTAAATTGGGAAGAAGGAAGCTTAGCCACAATAAAATAAAAGAACACGTTAACGGTTCACTTAAAAGCCGAACAGAATAGTTTGGAAAAAAGTCAATTAGCAACCACAAATTAAGAAATCCTACAGAATAAATGAAATTTCTTGACGTATAATTGCGCTGAATTACTTTTAAAAAATAGATAGCACAAATAATTAGTACAGCACATTGAATCAAAAAATAGGGAACCATATTTCTCCCGAAAAAAGGAAAAAATACGGCTAAAAAGTAATTGTAAAGCCAACTCCCAGGCCCGTAATATGCACCTTTTGAAATGAGCAGGTTACCGTTCGAAATAGATGAGGCATTATCTAAGTAACGAAACCAGTCGTCATAAACATTGTAGCTGTCCTGTGGATAATATCCAAAAAAAAGACGAAGCACTAAAAGTAAAAATACGAACCCGACAGAATAGGGGAGGAGTTCGTTTATTTTTTCACTTTTGAACACGGATTATTTTCGGTTTAAATCGGTAATTAAAAGTGGGTTATTTTCTTTCAATCGATTCACTAATTCCTCCACTTGGCCTACGGTTGGTGTTGAACCTAAAGCTTCCTGTTCCGCTGTGGTTATTCCAACTATTTGAAGAAAAGTCAGAGCGCCATAAGGTGTTGAAATAGTTCCCAATTCCGGGTCTTCAACAAAGACAAGCGAAGTGATTTCCGTATCAGCTCCTATCAAAATCGGTCCTTTCGCAGGAACTACATGGAACGGTTCAAACCAATTTCCAGATTGAAAAACGTATCGTGCCAAATTATTCATCATCTCAATAATCCATAACGGATCTCGTTTTTCATCTCCCGAATAAGGCGCCAATCGCATAGTGAATTCAAATCCCCATTTACTGTAATCTCCTCCCACTTTTTCTTCATCATAGTATAGTTCGGACATCCCAAAACTGACTAAATGATGGTGAAATAGTTGTTTATTGGAATCGTAAATACTTGCTCCATCTAAAGGGTCTGTTCCTCCAGCGATGTAATGTAAACCACAAAGCGGACTATAATGACGTGGTTCTTGAGAGTAGATCTTGCGTAAATGCTCGTCGATGATTTGCCAACCTACAGGAGTGTCTTCACTGTATTTTTTTTTGAAAATTGAAAGTTCCATAGTTTATCTAAATTGACATCCGAAGTCGGAAAGCTCAGGCTTGTCTAATGTATAAGTTACTTTAAAAATGTGTTTTCCAGGAAGTAAGGAAATAAAGTTTTTGTCAAATGTACAGCCAGTTTGATTGGAGTACAACCAAAAGTCGGCACAGAATTGTGAGTTTTCTACTTCAATCCAAAGGGTTTTTGAATTTTCGTCCAATTTTGAAAGCGATATTTTGGGTGGTGATGCATTGAATTGTTTTTTAGATGAAATCAAGAAGTCACGCGAGTAACCGTCGGAAAGTGTGATGCGAACGAATTTTTCATCCAATTTTCCACCAGAATATACGACTTCATTTCCCATATAGTTCAGTTGTTTTTCAAAGGATGAGGTTTTGATTAATTTGCCTTTTAAATCGAATTCTTCAATTGTACCTTTAATGTTGGTTGTACCGTATTCGTCACTTTTCAAATAAATGATTTTGTTGCCATTATCCTCATTTTTCAATAAAAGAGCAACATTTCTATAGTCATCTCGCACCACATATTGCAAAGCTTTCCAGTTGCCAAAATAGTCAAGGCTAGACCAAGTTGGTGCCGGCCAGCAATCGTTCAATTGCCAATATAAAGTTCCAGCACAACGAGGCGCATCCAATCGATGTCCAGTAACTGCAGTAGATACAGCATGGGCTTGTGTCAGTTGTGAAAAATAGACGAATTGACGGAAATCCTTACTTTTTCCGTAGAGTAGATTAGCGTGTTTTTCAATCATCCCGTTTCCAACGTAGCTTTTTTGATGGTGCTTCATTACGGATGAATTCAATCGCCATTGACTGGTGTCAGAAAAAGTTAATAAAGTACTGTATTCAGGAAAACTTTGAAAACCATATTCCGCATTGAATCGACCGGTTTTTTTTGCAAAATCATTCATTGGGTCTTTTCCATGCCAAACACCCCAATAATGCTGTGATCCGTGATTATAGAATTCATCTTTTCCCCAATTACTTAGTGGTGAGGTGTGAATGTATGGAAGGTTAGAAAAGTGTGAAATTGTGGTTGGTGCTAATTTTTTAAATAAATCATCATAAGCACTCTCAATGATTTTTTGACTTTTATCTCCCAGTAAATAAGTAATTTGAAAACCCCAGTTTTTCCAAGCGACATCGACCTCGTTATTTCCGTTTATAAGTACAACTGCAGGATGAGCTGTAATTCGAGGTAATTGATAATTTAATTCTTGTTGCACCGTATTTAAAAAAGCATCATCACCAGGATACATAGCACAAGCAAACTGTAAATCTTGCCATACCATAATTCCAGCTTCGTCGCATAAATTGAAGAACGTTTCCTCAGGATAATAGCCACCTCCCCAAACGCGTACCATATTGAAATTGGATGCAACCATGTTATTGACTAAAGTTTTTAATTGTTCATCCGTTACTTGAGATGGAAAAACACTATTAGGAATGTAATCACCCCCTTTGCAAAAAATGTATCTTCCATTGACGTGAATTTCATAAGCAGTTCCCCATTGGTCTTTTTGTTGTTTTAATTCACTTGTTCTAATGCCGAAACGTATTGCTTTTTCGTTTAAAACAGTTCCGTCAGCGGCGAGCAACTGTAAGGTGTCGGAATATAAATGTTGTTCTCCTTGACCTAAAGGCCACCAGAGTTTTGGATTTTCAATATTCCAACGAAAGCGAAATTGGTTCAATTGAAGTTCATTTGTAGTCCAAGTTTGAAGCGAATTTTTTAAACGCACCTTGGCGAGTTTTTCCTGATTTTTTACTTCTAAGAAAAGCTCTAAGTGAGCAATATTGTTCGCGATTGAAATGGTGTTGACTACTGTTTTGACAACTTCATTTTTCGGTGGAATACGCACAAAAGCAGGGGCTTGAAATCCTACCGTATTCATGCGTAATGCCCAATCCCAACCAAATTGATACTGCGGTTTACGGGTGAGTGGCGCCACTTTTGTTTTGCTTACATCGTTTGGAGCAGGATAATGAAAGTTGGCATTTTTATACGTTTCAGCGTGATATAAAATAGGAGGAGTTATGCGAACACGAATTTCGTTATATCCACACTGTACAAAGTTTTTAATTTCAAAAGAGTAAGCAACGTGATAATTTTCTGTCTTTCCAACTAACTTGTCGTTTACGTAAATTTCGCCATAAGTATCGACGTTAGGGAAGACCAACTCAAGTTGTTTAGCATTAAAAAAGTCTTCAGAAAGGAAAAATTGAGATTTAAACTCCCAAATATGTTCTTCAATCCAATTGTATTTTTCTTCATTTTCACCATAGAATGGGTCAGGTAAAATGCCATTATTCCAAAATGTTTCTTGCACACTTCCTTTTTCTCCGAGTAGGAACCATTCTTTTGAAATCGGGTGTTGAAATTGCCACTTTAAATTGAGTTGGGTCTTTGCCATAAAAGGGGTAAAACAGAGAAGGATTATCAAGAATGAATTTCGCATGGTGTTGAATCTAAAATTAAAGGTACAAAAAAAGGCCACCCGATTGGATGACCTTTTCATTATTTCTTTTAGAAATTATTTTCTGATAACAACTTTCTCTGTTGTAGTTGAATTACCAGTTGTAACAGTTACCATGTACACTCCGTTGTTCAAGTTTGAAGTTGAAACCGCTGTCATGTTACCTTCGATAGTTGAAGTAGCAACAGTTTTACCTGATAAGTCAGTAATCACAACAGAACCATTTGTACCGTTTGCTAATTTGATATTGATTAACTCATTAGCTGGATTTGGATAAACAGAGAACAATGTATTAACTGTTTCATTAACAGACAATACAGGATCGTCAGTTAAACGTACCATCATTGCTCCTGGAGATTGAAGATAGAAAGGATCAGTCGCTCCTGAAGTATATCCTAATACTGTTTGCTCGTATGTGTTTTGAGCATACCCAAAACGAACTTCAGAAGTTCCACCTGCGTGACAAGCCAATAATAAAATATCATCACCAGCGGATAAGTTTAATTTACCATTTGTTAAATCACCATCAATCCATTTTAAAGATGACCAAGTAGCAGCAGTTGCAGCAACCGTTTTCTTTTCAGTTTCAGCTAAATATACATAAGAAGTACCATCGAATTTTTGTACTTCAATCCAATACTCAGAACCAACAGCAGCTTGTGCTTGTGTTGCCAAACGAACTTTTGCACCTGTTGTTGACCAAGCATTATAAATATCCATTACGTTTCCGATTTTTAAAGGATTTCCAGTGTTTGAAGACACGTTAGAAATAGATCCTGTAGCAACACCATTATCACGACCGAAGTCAGTATTAGAAACTTCCATAACCATAGAAGCCGTGTTGTTTGATTCTTGAGAATCTGTACCAGCAAGAACGGTTGTAAGGTTGATAGTTTTTGCACCAACAGTTGTTGGGTCGTATGGAGAAGAAATAGAAACTGAATCTGTAGCTCCTGCCGCTAAAGTAATTGAGGTACCAGTTTGATCATAACCTTCTGTTGCCGTTGCTTTTAAGGCAACACTTGTTTGGTTAGCAGCTCCGTTATTATTAACAATTGCACCAAAAGTTAAACCAGGGAAATCAACTTGCGAGTTATCAATTGTAAAATAGTCTAATCCTTGTGCTGCACTTGAACCAGCATAAGCGTTCACCACTTTTACGTCATTTTGCCAAGCCTCTACGATTTTCACGTCATCAACTCCCCAAAACCAATCCCATGCACCAACATAGTGGAAACGAACTTTTACGTTGTTTGACCAAGTACCTGAACCGATAACAGAAGTGATATTGATTACTTCAACTTCACCGGCAACACAGTTTGTATTTACTGGAACCTCTGCTTCAGGATTAGCTTCAAATTCTACCCAAGTAACACCTCCATCGTTTGATACTTCTACGAAAGTTTGATCGTAGAAATTACGGTAATATTCAGAGAAAGTTAAGTATAGGAATGCATTACCAGCAGCAGATAAGTCAATTGGAGTGGCGAATTCAAAATAAGCATCTTGTGTTCCAGATGCTCCTGCGGCATCAGAATCGATGAATGCAAAATTTCCAGATGCACCACTAAAAGTTGCTGGCCAACCATACTGTGCTTGTTGAGAGCTAATCGTTGTAGGAATAGCTGTAACCAATTGCCATCCTGGGTTTGAACCTGTATTCGCGCTTTGACCTGGTCCTAAAGTTTGGTTCCAATCAGATGCGTTGTCAAAACCATTTTGCCAAAGGATGTCACCTTCGTTTTTTAGAGTAGCAGAAGCCACTTTCTTTTGTGTACCAACGAAAGTACGATCTGCGTTTCCAACTGCAACTTTTGAAGTGTGCTTTTGAGCACTTACTCCGAAAGCAGTCATCAACGCCAGAGATAAATAGACTTTTTTCATGTTTTAAGTTTTAAAGAGTACGAATGTAGTAATAATTAATAGAAACTAATGTTCACGATTTGCTAAGAAATTCCTGATTTCTATAAAGATTTCTTTATTTGAACAGGTTAAAGCCTCTAAGTGAAAATCAGCTTTACGTTCATAATCGAGTTTTAATTCCAATGCTTTTTTGTCAATCGACAAGGCAGAAAACAGTGCTTTTGTTTTTTCTACTTTCTCGGTTGGAGTTGAAAAAGTAGTGTAATGGTGAAAATCTTTTTCATTTAAACTTGATTGTAATGCCTTCGCGCTCAAACTTAGAAACGTTTTTTTATCAGCAAGAATATCTCCACCAACTTGCTTTCCGACTTTTTCAGGTGATCCAAATGCGTCTAAGTAATCGTCCTGAATTTGAAAAGCCAATCCTAAATTCAGCCCAAATTCGTACAAATGAAAACGATTAAACGCGTCTGCTCCTGCAATTATTCCTCCCATTTCGAAAGCACAAGCAAGAAGCACTGAAGTTTTGAGTTCAATCATTTTCAAATATTCTGCAACTGAAACATCATTGCGACTTTCGAAGTCCATGTCCATTTGTTGCCCTTCACAAACTTGAATAGCCGTTCGGTTAAATACATTCAATAATTCCGGTAAAACTGAATTTGGCGCTTGAGCTAACAATTTATACGCCTCCACAAAAAGCACATCGCCTGAAAGAATAGCAATGTTCGTATTCCATTTTTCATGAACAGTTATCTTCCCACGACGCAATGGTGCATTGTCCATAATATCGTCATGAATCAAGGTGAAATTGTGGAAAATCTCAATTGCTATGGCTGTACTGAGAGCTATTTCTGTTTCGGCTTCAAATGATTTTGCAGCAGCCAAAGTAGCCACGGGTCGAATACGTTTTCCTCCAAGCGTTAAAAAATAGCGAAGCGGGTCATACAAATTTGCGGGTTGTTTCGGAAAATCAACTTTTTTAATTTGTTCTTCCACTAACTGAGATAAAGCGAGGAGTTCTTGCATTGAATTATATTAGACTTTTCAAATAAGTTCCGTAGCCACTTTTAACAAGCGGTTCGGCAATTTGTTCCAATTCTTCTTTTGAAATGAATCCATTGCGATAAGCAACTTCTTCGATGCACCCAATTTTCAAACCTTGACGTTCTTCTATCACTTGAACGAATTGTCCTGCTTGCATTAGAGAAGCAAATGTTCCTGTATCTAACCAAGCTGTCCCACGGTCAAGAACGGCAACTTTTAGCTGACCACGACGCAAATACTCTGCATTAACGTCAGTGATTTCATATTCTCCTCGAGCCGATGGTTTTAAGTTTTTCGCGATTTCAACTACAGAATTATCATAGAAGTATAAACCTGGAACGGCGTAATTAGATTTCGGTTTAGCGGGCTTTTCTTCAATGGAAATTGCATTCATTTTTTCATCAAACTCAACAACTCCGTAACGTTCTGGGTCACTCACGTGATACGCATATACAACACCACCATTCGGATCATTATTTTCCTTTAAAAGACTATCCATTCCAACACCGTAGAAAATATTGTCACCTAGAATCAGAGCAACTTTATCGTCACCAATAAATTCTTCACCAATTACGAATGCTTGTGCCAATCCATTTGGAATTTCTTGAACGGCGTAGCTAAATTCACACCCTAGATTATGTCCATTCCCTAGCAATTTTTCAAAATTGGGTAAATCATGGGGGGTTGAGATAATCAGAATTTCCTTGATTCCAGCACTCATCAAAATTGAAAGTGGGTAGTAAATCATTGGTTTGTCGTAAACCGGCATAAGTTGCTTACTGACAGCAAGTGTTAATGGATGTAAGCGAGTACCAGATCCACCAGCTAAAATGATTCCTTTCATAGTTAAAAGTTGATTGATTACGATTTTTGTTCAGTTTCAGATTCATCAATCGGTAACTCGTTCCAATTGATTTCACTATCCTCGTCATACGCGTCGAAGTAGGGTTCCTTAAATGATTTGGTGGTTATTAATTTGTCAAGAGATAAAAGCAATGAAGGTAGAACCACTAAATTCGTAATCATTGCTACTAGTAAGGTAATTGAAATTAACAACCCAAGTGCTTGAGTTCCTCCAAATTGAGAAAACATAAACACAGAAAATCCACAGAATAATACAATCGAAGTGTAAAACATTCCAAGTCCAGCTTCGCGAATGGAGTTGATTACGCATTCTTTTAAATCCCAATTTTTAGTTTTTAATTCTTGTCGATACTTCGCTAAAAAGTGTATTGTATCGTCCACGGAAATACCAAATGCAATACTGAAAACTAGTAGGGTAGAAGGTTTCAATGGAATATGAAAATAACCCATTATTCCTCCAGTAAAAATTAAAGGTATTAGATTAGGAATCATGGAAATAACAACCATTCGCCAAGAGCGAAAAAGAATTGCCATAAGTGTACCAATACTTAGGATAGCGAAAAGTAAGCTCGTGATAAGATTGTTTACCAAGTATTTAGTGCCTTGCGCTGCAACTACAGATGTACCTGTGAAGGTAATGTCGTAATATTCATTGTCAATTGCATTTCTAAGAACCTTCATAAAAAATGGCTTTCTAAAATAAGTCCTCATCAATTCAAGATTTCTGTCAAATTCACGTTCTGAAATCCCCACTTTTTTACTTAGTCCAGAAATGATACCTGCTTGCACCTTGGGAAAAATTTCAATGATGCTGTCTATATAAGTTTTGTTTTTATCACATTTAGCATAAAACTTTTCGATTTGTACTTTCTCAGGATTCAGAATAGCGTCAACCATTTTCATTTTCTTTTCTACTTGTTCCGCCACTTCGTAAGACCCAATGTCTTTCATTTGACAGCGTATGCGCATGGTACAAGTATTGGTATCAACCAATTCTTTTAATGATAAACCACCGTTTGCATTGGTCATGGAAAAATTGTCGATGTACTTTTTTAAACGTAATTTATCACTATTGAAAATGGTGTATTTGTCTGGGTTGTTACCATAGTAGGACATATTCACCACCTTTATAAAATCAATGGCAGAGATACTTCTGGAGAATAAAGTGTCTTTTTCAATTTCAGTTTGTATCGTTTCGATTTTTGTCATCGTTGAATTCTTGAAAAGACGACCTTTTTCTTTGTATCCAATCATGATTTCGAAGGGAATTGATCCGCCGAAATTTTTCTCCATGAATTGAATATCTTTTAATATTTGATCGTTTTTGGGAAGGTCTCCTGTTATATTTCCAGTAGCTTCTATTCTTAATAAACCTATCACACTAATACCAACAATTAATAGCGCAATAGTATAAACCCATTTACGCCTAAATTGCGTGATGTGAACAATACTTTCAACCAAACCAACTGCAAATTTTCGATCCAGATGTTTTAAATGGCGTGCTTTCGGAGGTTTTGAGAAGGAGGCAAAAATTGGTAAAATACACAATGAGATTATAAAAACCATCATGATGTTTGCAGAGGCAGCGATACCAAATTCCATTAATTTTTCAGAATTGGTAAATGCAAAAGTGAGGAAGCCTATTGCTGTAGTGAAGTTTGTTAAAAATGTGGCCGTTCCAATTTTTTGAATGACTCGCGATAACGCCTTAACTTTATTTCCGTGTTCTTTTACTTCTTGGTGAAATTTGGTCATTAAAAAAATACAGTTCGGAATTCCAATAACAATCATTAAAGGCGGAATCAATGCCATTAATATGGTGAGTTTATACCCCACAAATGCAATGCTTCCTAACGCCCAAACAACAGCAATCATAACAACGGAAACGCATATTAGAACCACACGGAATGATCGGAAAAACAGATAAAGTAGGAGGGAGGTAATTGCCAAAGAAAACCCGATAAACAAATACATTTCACCTTGTATTCTTTTTGAAATAACAACACGAAGATGAGGAAGACCAGCAAAGTGCATTTTTCCTAACTGTTTTTCGTTTTTCAGAAAAAGCTCTTCAATTTCAAATACGACTTTTGATTTCTTTTTGTCCGAAAGGTAGGTTTCATCAATACCAATCATCATTAAGGAAACTGTTTCATCCTTGTTGTACAGTAACCCTTTGTAAACAGGATTAAATTTTATTTCGCGACGAATGGAATCGATGCTTTTTTCGTTGTAAGTAGTATCTGAGAAAATACGGTTCACTTCAAATCTATTCTCTTCGCGATTGTTGCGAATAGTGAATAATGTCGCTTCTGAGATTACGGATTGTACGCCATCCATTCGAAGAATTGAATCGCCAATCTTCTTCCAAATTAAAAAGTTCTTTTCCGTGAATAAGGAATCCGATTCTACCCCAACGACCAATGCACCACCGTCTTCTCCAAATAGTTCCTTGAAGCGTTTATAGTTTTCGGTAGTTTCAGAGTTTTTAGGTAAAACTATTCCATATTTGTTGTCCAATTTCATTGCTGTGATGGCGTAGTAGCCAAAGAAAACAGTCAAGAGGGTGATTACACCAAGAATGAAAAATCTATTTCGAAGGATGAAGTTTGCTAGCTTTTGCCACATGTAACGTTGCAGTTTGTCAAAGCTACAAAGGTAATGAAAACATTAAAACACGATTTTTTTAATTTTCATCGGTTGATTTGATAATATAAATGGTTTAATGTCGGTGATTAATTTTTCGTTTTCTTGAATCAACAAAAATGATTTAAGGGATTATGAAAATGAGTCTTTCTTAGAAAGCGTGTTTTCATGTTGTATTTATAGTTTACTTTGATGCATGTTGCTTAACGAGAATTCTAAAACGCAAATTACTTTTTCTGCCAAACTGCGCGAATTTGAAAATTGGCATATCGTTTTTTGGTTAATTAAAGATATGTCATGGGCAATGGGATGGAGATTAGCGGGTGTTTTAATGATATTTCCAACCTTAACTTTGTCCGTTTACTTAACTTGGAAATTTCGAACAACAGCATCTGAACTGTTTCATAATTTGGCGGTAATTTGTTGGATATTTGCCAATAGTTATTGGATGATTTCTGAATTTTATGGATTTGAAGAAAAAGAAGTAATTGCGGGAATTCGGTACGTACACTTTGCTTTAATTCCATTCATAACTGGATTGCTTCTTGTTGTGTATTATCACCTTTTTTTAGGAATAGTAAGAAGTGAGCAATACTGGATTCGAACCAGTGACCCCTACCCTGTCAAGGTAGTGCTCTAAACCAACTGAGCTAATTGCCCGAAACAAAAAAAGCCACAACGAGGTGGCTCTAAGTATTGGGATAGGTGATTAACCTAATTTATTTATTTGTACTTGCAATCCTGACTTCAAGTTTGCCGCTTTATTTTTGTGGATGATATTGCGTTTTGCCAACTTATCAATCATACTTGCAACTGAAGGAAATAGTGCAATCGCCTCAGCTTTGTCTTTAGTAGCACGCAATTTACGTGTAGCATTACGCGCTGTTTTATGTTGATACTTGTTCAACAATCTTTTCGCTTCATTTGAGCGAATTCTTTTAATTGATGATTTATGGTTTGCCATTATCTTCTGTATTTCTAAATCTAAAATCTTAGTAGCCCATAGGAGAATCGAACTCCTGTTTCCAGGATGAAAACCTGGCGTCCTAACCACTAGACGAATGGGCCGTTGTTCAACGGTTTTGTAGCCCATAGGAGAATCGAACTCCTGTTTCCAGGATGAAAACCTGGCGTCCTAACCACTAGACGAATGGGCCGAGATGTCAAAGTCCCTCAATTTTGGGAGTGCAAATATACGCTGTTTTTTATTTCGTCAAACTTTTTCGTCAATTTTCCTAACTTTTTTTTTGATTTTTATATTAAATACTCATTCACAGTGTCAAAATTACGTTTTTTAACAACTTTAGTCTTTGGGTTTCGTCTAAAATGCGCAACTTTGCAATTCGAAAAAGCTATAACTTTTGAATAAGCAAACAATTTGGTTTCTCATCAATCCCATTTCTGGGGTAAAAAGAAAGGATAATATTCCTTCGCTTATTCAAACACATTTGGATCATACGAAATTCGATGCGACCATAAAATTCACAGAGTATAAAGGTCATGCCATAGAGTTAACTAAAACCGCGATTGAGTGTGGTATAGATATAGTATGTGCAGTTGGAGGAGATGGTTCTGTTCACGAGGTGGGGACAACTTTGATTGGTTCGAAAACGCGTTTGGCAATTCTACCTGTAGGTTCTGGAAATGGTTTGGCGCGTCACATGCACATACCAACAAACGTAGTTAAGGCCATCGAATGTATCAATGCCTCGACAGAAATTGTAATGGATACTGTATTAGTGAACGATCAACCTTTTCTCGGAGTCGGTGGTTATGGTTTAGATGCTGTAATTGCAAAACGTTTTGATGAGGATAAAAAACGTGGGCTTTGGACTTACGTAAAACACGTTCTTCGCGAATTTTTTAAATACAATCCAATCAATGTTTCCGTAGATACAAACGGGCAAATCAAAAAAATGCCTGCTGTTTTGTGTACAATCGCCAATACCTCTGAGTTTGGAAATGGATTTCGCGTTTCTCCGAAGTCAGATGCAACGGATGGAAAATTGGAATTGTTCATTCTTAAACCTTTTGGATTTTGGCGAGTACCTGGATTGATTTATCAATTTTTTACTGGACGTTCGCATCAATCGCAGTTTGCCGAAGTCATTTCTTTCGAGAAAGCACGTATTAATGTGTCGGATAAAATTGCACATTACGATGGTGAACCAGTTCGGATCCAACAAGAATTGAACGTTCAAGTTGTACCGCATAGCTTACATATTCTAGTAGGAAATAAATAATTATGTCATTTATAGAAGCAAATTTGGAGACTTATTTACAATTGTTAAATAAGCTCGAAGAAACTCAATTGCCACTTTGGGGTAACATGTCTGCACAACGCATGGTTGAACATTTAACTGATAGCATCAACATGGCTCGCGGTTTGGGTGAATATAATTTGAACCTTCCAGAGGAGAAAGCAGCTCATTTAAAAGCGTTTATTTATACCGATAAACCAATGGCGAAAAACATTTCGGTGTCATTTGCTTTACCAGAGACTGCCTTGCGTAATGATTCTTTAGTTGATGCTATCGATGAATTTACTTTGGCTTGGGTGGATTTTGAAGAGGAAATGGAAAATCAGCCTGATCGAAAAACGATGCATCCCTATTATGGTTTATTAAGCAATGAAGAATGGTTGTTGCTTCATGCTAAACATTTTACGCACCACATTGAACAATTTGGTTTGCGTTAACCTTAATTTTTCATAGAAATAAGGAATAAATGACGACATTAATTTGTAAAGTGCTGTTTTACAAATTAAAATATCAGGGTTAGACTTGACATTTATAAAAACCAATTAGCTCAAATTTGGGTCATATAATTTATGTACTTAAAAAATACAAATTCTCTAACGTGTTGTTTTATTAATTTTTATAAATCGTCAATACTGACGCTGAAGGTCAAGTATCATGACAATCTATTGACCAAGACCCTTTGGGCGAAAAATTTCAAGAATTTTCTGGGTTAATTTCGACACAATTAATTTTGATAAAAAAAAAGGTGATTTAAGGACTTGAGGTCAATAAATCACCTTTCTTTTTTTAAAATATTAGTTTACTGAAATCACCTTTGAGTCGGTAACTTTGTCCTTCAATAATGCCAAATCTAAAACTTCTTTCATTTTAGATACGTAATTGATTTGTAAACCTTTTAAATAATCTTGATTAATATCATCAACGTCTTGCTTGTTTTTTTCACATAGGATAAGTTCCTTAATTCCAGCGCGTTTTGCGGCCAATATTTTTTCCTTTATACCACCAACAGGTAACACTTCTCCACGCAAGGTGATTTCTCCCGTCATCGCTAAATTTTTCTTCACTTTTCGTTGGGTGAACAAAGAGGCCAAAGAAGTCAGCATGGTTACACCTGCACTAGGACCATCTTTCGGAGTTGCACCTTCTGGTACGTGAACATGTACGTTATGTTCGTCAAAAACCAGAGGATTTAAGTCGAGCCAATCCGCGTGAGACTTCAAAAATTCCAATGCGATTATGGCGGATTCTTTCATGACATCACCCAAATTTCCTGTCAGTGTCAACTTACCTTTACCCTTCGTAATGCTTGATTCAATGAATAGGATTTCACCGCCAACACTCGTCCAAGCCAATCCAGTTACAATTCCCGCAACGTCGTTGTTATCGTATTTTGTGCGTTGACGACCAGCTCCTAAAATGGTGAATAAATCTTCTTCTTTTATTTTTACGTCAAAAGTTTCTTCCATCGCAATTTGACGAGCACGGTTCCGAACGATTTTTGCAATCACTTTGTCCAAACCACGAACTCCAGATTCATTGGTATAGGCATCTACGACTTTTTCCAAAACTTTTTTGTCGATGGAAATATCTTTTTTGTCAATTCCATGCTCAGAAATTTGTTTGGGTAATAAGTGACGTTTAGCGATTTCAATTTTTTCTTCTAAGGTATATCCGTTTACTTCAATAATCTCCATTCTGTCTCGAAGTGGACCTTGGATTTCAGCCAAACTATTAGCCGTAGCGATAAACAACACTTTAGAAAGGTCGTATTCTGTTTCAACGTAATTGTCGTAAAACGCATTGTTTTGTTCAGGATCAAGTACTTCCAAAAGTGCCGAAGAAGGATCTCCGTGGTTACTTCGTCCTAATTTATCAATTTCATCGAGAACAAAGACAGGATTAGAAGTTTCCGCTTTTTTAATGTTTTGCATAATACGTCCGGGCATAGCTCCGATATACGTTTTACGATGACCGCGGATTTCGGATTCATCGTGCAAACCACCCAACGACATACGAATATATTTTCGTCCTAAAGCTTCAGCAATGGATTTCCCGAGCGATGTTTTTCCAACTCCTGGAGGCCCATAAAAGCACAATATTGGTGACTTCATATTGCCTTTTAACTTGAGAACTGCGAGGTATTCTAAAATGCGTTCTTTCACTTTCTCAAGACCAAAATGGTCGCGTTCCAATATTTTTTTCGCGCGATTTAGGTCTAAATTATCCACCGTGTATTCATTCCAAGGTAACTCGAGCAAAAGGGCAAGATAATTCAACTGTACAGAATATTCCGCACCCTGCGGATTCATCCGTTGTAACTTGTCTAATTCCTTAGTGAAGAGTTTATTAACTTCTTCATTCCATTTTTTCGTTTTCGCCTTTTCTTTCAGGTCTTTTGCATCTTGCAATTGTGGGTTATCTCCAAGCTCATCTTGGATTGTACGCATTTGTTGTTGCAGGAAATACTCACGTTGCTGTTTGTCTAAATCTCGTTTTACACGGTTTTGAATTTCATTGCGCATTTCCAGCATTTGGACTTCCAAGGTGAGGTGTTCCATGACCATCATTACCCTTTTTTTCATGTCCATTTCTTCTAACATCTTTTGTTTCACTGCCACATCAGCATTCATGTTAGAGGATATAAAATTCACCAAAAAGCTTGGACTGTCAATATTTCCGATTGCAAATTGTGCTTCTGAAGGAATGTTTGGACTTTCACGTATGATTTGAAGCGCTAAATCTTTAATTGTTTGGAACATGATTTCCAATTCCTTACTATCACTATCAAAAGTAGGTTCCTTAAAAACGTTTACTTCGGCTTTTAAATACGGTTCCGTTTGAATTGGAGTTGTGATTTCAAAGCGACGTTTTCCTTGAATGATCACAGTAGAACTTCCATCAGGCATTTTCAACATGCGTACGATTTGAGCTACTGTTCCAATTGCATGTAAATCATTGAATTCTGGCGTTTCTTCTTCTTGATTTTTTTGAGAAACTACACCGATTATTTTATTTCCTTTATTCGCGTCATTGATCAATTTGATGGATTTGTCACGCCCAACTGTGATGGGAATCACCACGCCTGGAAAAAGTACGTTGTTACGTAAAGGTAATATAGGCAATTGGTTTGGGAATTTTTGCTTATTCACATTTTCTTCCTCTTCTGCGGTAATTAGCGGAATGAACTCTGCATCGCCATCAATTCCCGTAAATTCTATCATTTCTAATTTATTCATTTCTTCCTTCTTTAGGTTTTATGACATTCTGACATATTTAACACCGAAATTCTCTTGGATGTTCGTCTGAATAGATGTGAGCCCTTATTGTCAACTGTTATGCCAACCTAAAATTAGTGAAAATTTGACTTAAAACTTCCTACGGTAAAATTTAAGTGTTTGAAAGTTTATAATTCAATTAAACCTAAAAATTAGTTGAAGCGAATCGCTTTTACGGGAGCAATTCTGGTAACAAACCAACTTGGTAAAAGCAATGAAATTACACAGACCAAAAACGTAATTAAATTGACAAGCGCCCAGCCTATAATCGTTAACTCCACCGGAACTTTATCTAAGAAATAAACTTTTGGATCTAAGGTAAATGGTTCAAAATACCACTGTACAAAACACAAACCGAGACCAATCGCATTTCCAATCAGCATTCCGCGAACAATTAAATGTGCCGCTTGAAGGATGAATATTTTTCGAATACTCCAATTACTCGCCCCTAATGCTTTGAATATTCCAATGAAGTTGGTCCGCATCACAATCAAAACTAATAATGCTGAACCAATATTAATGATTCCAATGACTAGCATGAGAAGAATGATGATGTACACATTGTAATCCAAGAAACTTAACCAAACGAACAAATCCGGTTCACTTTCTTCAATGTTTATCACCTCAAGCAAATCCCCTTCTTTTGTTGGTCGCATTTCGCAAATATCCTCCAATTTTTGTTGCATCGCTTTTGTATTTCGCCAATCTGATAATTGCACCTCTATTGCACCGACAAATTCATTGGTTGTAGAAAACGTATTTTTCGTGGAAATCACTACTTTATCACCACTTCTTGTCGTCAATTCTGCGTTTCCGTTCGTGAGGAATTGGATTTTTAAATTGCCTTCTTCGTCACGTGAAAGGTCAGTTGATTTTACATAAGGCAAATTTTTAGGACATTTTATAGCTAACTCCGCCGAAGCGATTTTTTTCGAACCGCCATAGACATCCGCTTGTAACATGTTGACTTTTAATAAGGTGTCTTGAAGGGTGTGTAAGTAGCAACCCGTGTACGTCGATAGTCCATTTCCCCAGTCGAAATAGGTATCTTCATCGTTTCCAGTTGATGTTGTTCGCACTACCAGAGCTCCATTCTGCGCCAAAGTGTCTGCCACAAAAATATCAATCGATGCTCCATAATCGTTCAATTTTTGGACTTCTTCCAAAGGACAAAAAACCATTTTACGATCGTATTCTTCCAAGCCCGTATCGTAAATTCCAACTACGCGATATTGTCGTTTAACGGGTTGATTTTTAACGAAAAAGGCAACTACAGTGTCGTTTAAATTAAAGTGGAGTAGGGTAGAAATGCTTTCTGAAACGATGATTTCTTGTAGGTAATTTTTTGTATTTTTTGGAATTCTCCCTTCCTTTAAATGTTTTTTGATGAAGGTCCAATCGTAGTTTGTACTGACTCCTTTAAAGAGAACGCCTGAGATTTCTTGTTGATTTTTTACAACTTCATTCTTTCCTTTTATCTTGATGGTGTTATCAAATTTTTGAGATTGTAACAATGCAGGTTTATAAGCCACATATTGAGCATTTGTAACACCTTCAATACTTTTGATTTCTTCTGAAAGTGGATCTTGTTTGTGAAAAGGTAAGGCTTCAAAAACGGAACTAAAACCTTTTTTTGTAATTAAGAGAGGTGCGTTGAATCCAGAAACTTTGGAACGAATTTCGTTTTGAAAACCTGTTACAATTGCGACAGTTACCAAATTAACAACAATTGCAAGTGTAATACTAATGATGGAAATACGGATAATCGGTTTGGAAACGTTCGTACCTTGTCCGTTTTTTCGGATTAATCGATTCGCTATGAAAAATTCAACTGACAATATACGTTTTTTAAAACCTCAAAAGTACATATTCGTTTGCTTTTGCGTCTTCGGTTTTTTATACCTTTTGGGAAGTTGTGGATTTCGAAGAGAAAAAAATGGAAAAAACGAGGGGCTTTATTCTATTCTATCCAACAAAAGTCTCCAGCATGGAAGCTTGAAATTTATTACTTTAACTTATCCTCCAACAGAAAAGTTAATTATCAATGGCGCTGACCAAATACACCTTATTTTGGACTCCTTAAAAGGAAAAAAAGTGGCTGTCGTTGGAAATCAAACTTCTGTAGTTGGAAAACGTCATTTGGTAGATACATTATTGGCTTTGAAAGTGAATGTTGTGAAGGTATTTTCTCCGGAACATGGTTTTCGTGGAACAGTGGATGCAGGTGAAAAAGTCAATTCTTCAATTGATGCAAAGACTGGACTTCCATTGATTTCATTATACGGAGATCATAAAAAACCAAAGGAAAAAGATATAAGCGATGTGGACGTTTTTGTATTCGATATTCAAGATGTTGGCGCGCGATTTTACACTTACATATCCACCTTACATTATATCATGGAAGCGGCGGCTGAATCAAAGAAAAAGGTTTATTTGCTAGATCGGCCGAATCCAAATGGACATTATGTTGACGGTCCAGTTTTGGATACAAACTTTCGTTCTTTTGTTGGAATGCATCCCGTTCCGATTGTTTACGGTATGACGATCGGTGAATATGCCAAGATGATAAATGGAGAAGGTTGGTTGAAAGGTAAAATCACATGTAATCTCCAAGTTGTTACATTACAAAATTACACGCATCAATCTAGGGTGAAATTGACAATTCCGCCTTCACCGAATTTAAAAACCGCACGTGCCATAGAATTGTATCCGAGTTTATGTTTGTTTGAAGCTACAACAGTTAGTTTAGGTCGGGGGACGGACAAGCCATTTGAATTGTTCGGTCATCCTAAATTTCCGAATACTGGATTTTCATTTACCCCGAAACCTATGCCCGGTGCGCTTCAACCGCTTCAATTCAATGTGAAATGTAATGGTTTTGACCTGACCAATTCGGACAACGGAAAACGCCCAACACAGTTAAACTTGACCTATGTTTTAACCGCAGCTGAACATCTTGCAGATACCGCTGTGTTTATTGATCACAATTCTTTTTTTAATAAACTCGCTGGAAATAGTACTTTAAAAGACCAAATTCATGAATGTTGGCGTGAAAATGAAATTCGTGCTACTTGGAAATCTGGTCTAGATACCTTTCTTTTAATTCGGAAGAAGTACTTGTTGTATCCGTGAGGAGAGTTTGGGAAAATAGGATGTTTGAACTTTCTGAGGGAATGTCCGCCGTGGCGGAGAGAATGAGAATGAGAATGAGAATGAGAAATGAGAGAATGAGGGTTCGCGGCGGCGAAGAGGGTAATTCGTTTTAAGTTCGATTATTGATAAGTTTTGGATCTGAGATTACAGAATTTCGTAATGAAAAGAATTTATTTTACAATTAGATTGCAGTTATGATAATTGTAAGTTTTCATAGGTTTTTGAATGAAAAAGTGTTCGAATTACAGCGTTTATTTGGAAATAACGAATGATTTTAACTTATTTGAAAGAGCATAATTTCTTTTTATACACCGCTCGATGTATTTTTGAGGTCATAACGATACTAAATGACTAACCAACCTAAAAAGCCAACTAATAGACGTTTCAATAAGAAATTTTGGATTCGACTTGGCTTAGCCGTGATATTAATTCCTGTTTTGTTGATTACTACTGTAACGGGAGTAGTTTATTATAAACAAGAGGAAATTGTTCAAGAGATATTGGTGAACATCAATAAAGATTTTGAGGGCAGTATTGAATTGAAAGGTAGTCATGTCAGTCCTTTCGCTACATTTCCGTATATTTCAATCGATCTTGAAGACCTACATATTTATGAAGGTAAAAAGAAGGTGAAGAAAGATGAGATTCTTCGTTTAAAAGACTGTTTTATCGGATTCAATATTTGGAATATTTTAAAAGGAGATTACACCATTAAATCCATAAAGCTTTCTAATGGAAAAATAAAGTTGGTCCAACATCGCGATGGTACATTTAACCTTGTCAATGCGCTAAAAAGTAAAAAGCCTGCTAAGGAGGTGAAGGGTGATTTTAAAATTGATTTGAAAGCAATTAGTGTTAAAAACGTCGATTTTTCCAAATTAAACGAAGCGAATAATTTAAAAGTAGATGCATTTATAGAACATGCCAAAACAAAAGTAAAAAGTAGCAACGAACTGTTTTATTTGGATTTAGATACAAAATTCAAGTTATCTGTGATTCAAAATGGTGACACAACTTTTGTGAAAAACAAACACTTTGAGGTCGATACTGAATTAGAAATGAGTGAAACAAAGAAAACTCTCACTATTCAACCCACTGAAGTGATTTTTGAAAATTCAAGTTTTGGTTTCAGTGGCGTGGTCGGTTTAACTAAAGATGCTGAATTGGATTTAAAATTCAATGGAGAAAAACCAAATTTTGATTTGATTATTGCAATTGCGCCCGAGGAAATGGCTGAAACTTTTCGTCAGTTTGAAAATGAGGGAAAGGTTTACTTCAATGCAACTGTCAAAGGAAAATCTGGTAATGGAAATAAGCCGGCAATAAACGCAAATTTTGGGTGTGAAAACGGCTACTTCAATAACTTAGAAACTAAAAAATCATTAAATAAAATAGGTTTTAGCGGATCCTTTACCAATGGCTCGAAAAGAGACTTAAGTACCATGGAATTGAAAATAAATAAGTTCTCTGCTCGACCTGAAGCAGGAAAATTCTCAGGTAAAATTGCAGTGAAAAACTTTGAATCACCCGACATCGATATCCGATTGGTTTCTGACTTTGATTTAGATTTTCTTGCCAAATTCGTTAATGCTAAAGAACTCAAAGGTCTTGAAGGAAAGGTGAAATTAACCATGAATTTTCATGATATTATCGACCTACAGCAACCGGAAAAAGCGATTGAAAAATTAAATGAATCGTATTTCACAGAGCTGTTAATCGAAAACCTAAAATTCAACAGTCCTGATTTGCCTGCACCAATAAACGAGGTGGACATGAAAGCGTCTCTGATTGGTCACAAAGCGAAAATCGAATATTTTAATGCAAAAATTGGTCATTCTGATTTTCATGTTAAAGGAATGGTTAGTGATTTACCAGCAATAATTCACCACACAGATATACCAGTAACGTGTGATTTAGCCATACGTTCCGATAAGATTGACATCAAAGAATTAACGAAAACCAAAACGGAAGATGGAATTGATGAACGTATCGATAAATTCAGCTTAAATCTTAAGTTTACGAGCTCAGCAAAGAAGATTTTGGAGTCCAAGTATTTACCCGAGGGAGAATTTTTTGTCAAGAATTTTTACGCTAAATTCAAACACTATCCACATACTTTACATGATTTTAATGCAGATGTGTTAATTGGTGAAAAGGATTTTAGGGTTATCGACTTTAGAGGTATTTTAGACGATTCGGATTTTCATTTCAACGGCTATCTTCGCAACTATAATTTATGGTTTGAAGATGGCGTAAATGGCGACACATTTGTAGAGTTTGACGTGGATTCTAAGAAAATCAAACTTGAGAATTTGTTTACTTATGGTGGTGAAAATTACGTCCCTGAAGATTATCGACATGAAGAAATCGACAACCTACAATTTCATGGTAAAACCTATATTCATCTCGCTGCTGGAAAATTTAATTCTATCGATTTTGATCTTTCCAACTTCTCAGGTAAAATGAAAG
This sequence comes from Bacteroidota bacterium, assembly GCA_039795265.1. Taxonomy (GTDB): domain Bacteria; phylum Bacteroidota; class Bacteroidia; order Flavobacteriales_D; family Crocinitomicaceae; genus UBA952. The sequence goes on from JBDKEM010000016.1 coordinate 82,889, forward strand.
TTCATCCATTAAAATTTGAAAACTTCAGAGCTCACCTATTTTTAAATGATGATTATCTGGATGTCAAAGGATTTAAAGGGAAAATGGGGCATTCTGATTTCGATATAGATTTACATTACAACTTCTCTGAAAAACAAAATAAAGCTAAAAATAACCTTTACATTCAATCCAATCGACTTGACATTGATGAATTGACCAATTACAATCCACCTCCAGTTAATAATTCGAAAGTTGCAACTGTGAACCATGACAAAGGTTTTAGCTTGTATGATTTACCTTTTAGCGATATGGATTTTGTTATAAATGTGACAAATTTAAACTATCACAAACATGCACTCATCAACTTCAAATCGAAATTCCATACGACCAAAGATCATGTATTGCATATAGATAAAATGGATTTTAACACTGCCGATGGAAATCTAAAAATGAAAGGTTATTTAAGCGGAAAAGATAAAAAACACATTTATTTTAGCCCAACTATTACTGCAACACATGTTCAATTAGATAAGCTAATGTTGAAGTTTGACAATTTCGGTCAGGATCATTTAGTATCGGAAAATCTTCACGGTTATTTTAATGGAAAAATAACAGGAAAAATCCATTTACATACTGATTTAGTTCCGAAATTAGATGATTCTAAGATTGTTATTGACATGCTTGTAACTGAAGGTAAACTTGAAAACTTTGCTCCTTTGAAAGCTCTAGAGGCTTATTTTGAAGACAAAAATGTAAGCAAAGTAAAGTTCGATACCTTAAAAAATCAAATCACTTTTGACAAAGGAACAATTATCATCCCCAAAATGACCATTAATTCGAGTTTAGGATTTATGGAATTAAGCGGTAATCAAAAAATGAATGAAACAATGGATATGGATTACGAAATTGGTGTTCCTTGGAAAATGATTGGAAATGTTGCTGCTAACAAACTTTTTAAACGCAATAAAAAATCGACGGATGAAAACGAGGACGAAATTCAATACCGACAAGAAAAATCAAAATTTGTTTACGTGACTGTAAAAGGTGGAATTGATGATTTTAAAGTAAATGTAGGTCGAAGGAAAAAGAGCTAGTCATTTGTAGGAATTCGAATTCAGATTTTAAAAAGTGTCATTTTTTCAGCCAAATTGACAGCGTTTAAAGTTTAAATCAATCAAAATGTCACTTTTTTAATTGTATTTTTCAATGGCATATAAATTGAAAATTCGGAATTCAACAAATTGAAAATTTATAATCATGGGAAAAATAATTGGAATTGACCTTGGAACAACAAACTCTTGTGTTTCAGTCATGGAAGGAAACCAACCGGTTGTCATTGAAAATGCTGAAGGAAAAAGAACAACACCATCTGTTGTTGCTTTCGTTGACGGTGGAGAGCGCAAGGTCGGTGATCCTGCAAAGCGTCAGGCAATCACCAATCCGAAAAAGACAATATACTCTATCAAACGCTTCATGGGAACTTCATTCGATGAATCTAAAAAAGAAATTGATCGCGTTCCTTACGAAGTGGTTAAAGGTGATAACAACACACCGCGCGTTTTGATTGATGATCGTAAATATTCTCCGCAAGAAATTTCTGCAATGATTTTGCAAAAAATGAAAAAGACAGCGGAGGATTATTTAGGACACGATGTTACAGAAGCAGTTGTTACTGTGCCAGCTTACTTCAACGATGCACAACGTCAAGCAACGAAAGAAGCTGGAGAAATTGCAGGTTTGACAATCAAAAGAATCATCAACGAACCAACAGCCGCGGCTTTGGCTTACGGCTTGGATAAAAAAGGAATTGATCAAAAAATCGTAGTTTTCGACTTTGGTGGAGGTACACACGATGTTTCTATTCTAGAATTAGGAGATGGTGTTTTTGAAGTTTTAGCAACAGACGGAGACACACATTTAGGGGGTGACGATGTCGATACGGCCATCATTGATTGGTTAGCTGAAGAATTTAAAGCTGAGGAAGGATTAGATTTACGACAAGATCCAATGGCATTACAACGTTTAAAAGAAGCAGCCGAGAAAGCAAAAATCGAATTGTCTTCAACTACTTCTACGGAAATTAACTTGCCGTACATCATGCCAGTGAATGGAATTCCTAAACACTTGGTGCGCACTTTACAACGTTCAAAATTTGAACAATTGATTTCAAGTATCGTGGAAAGAACAATTGCTCCTTGCCGTTCAGCTTTGAAGAATGCTGGTTTACAAGCGAGCGATATCGACGAGGTGATTTTAGTTGGAGGTTCAACGCGTATTCCTGTCATCCAAGATGCTGTTCAACGATTCTTTGGAAAAGCGCCGTCAAAAGGGGTGAATCCTGACGAAGTTGTTGCGGTTGGTGCTGCAATTCAAGGAGGTGTATTAACAGGAGAGGTGAAGGACGTATTGTTACTTGACGTTATTCCACTTTCATTAGGAATCGAGACGATGGGTGGTGTAATGACTAAATTAATTGAGGCGAACACTACTATTCCAACGAAAAAATCGGAGACGTTCTCAACAGCATCTGACAACCAACCATCTGTGGATATCCATGTGTTGCAAGGGGAACGCCCAATGGCAAATGACAATAAAACCTTAGGTCGTTTCCAATTAACTGACATTCCACCAGCGCCGAGAGGAGTTCCTCAAATCGAAGTAACTTTCGATATCGATGCAAACGGAATCATGAACATTTCTGCAAAGGATAAAGGAACTGGAAAACAGCAGTCTATCAAAATTGAAGCGTCTTCTGGTCTTTCTGACGAGGAAATCCAACGCATGAAAGCGGAGGCAGAAGCAAATGCAGAAGCTGATAAGAAAAAACGCGAGGAAGTGGAATTGTTGAACAAGGCAGATTCTACGATTTTCCAAACTGAACGTCAATTGAAAGAGTATGGTGATAAAATTCCAGCTGATAAAAAGCAACAAATCGAAGACGCTTTAGCAGAATTGAAAACACAATACGAAGCGAAAAACACCGCTAATCTAGAAGCTGCAATGGAAAAGTTAAATAATGTTTTCCAAGCTGCATCCCAAGATATGTACAACGCAGCAAACGCGCAAGGTGGAACTGATGCAGGTGCAAATGCTGGTGGAGGAAATGCAAATGCGAACGACGAAGTTACGGACGTAGATTTTGAAGAGGTAAAAGACAAATAAGACCAAATCAATCATAAATTGGAAAAGCTGTCTGAAAAGGCAGCTTTTTTTTTGGTTTTATCTCAAAACCCAAGGAAATATTGAAACTCATTTCGGTTTTTTACAGCAGTCCAAACTTGGCTGAACGTGCTGATTTACCACTTCTGAAGTTACTTTTGGGCTGACATAAGGAATTCCCAAGTTCATTCCACGGAGTATGGTGAGTAAGGCCACAATTGAAACCAAATAGGGTAGAAATCGGTTCAAACGACTTTGGTGTTTTTGATTGAATTGTTGCAAATAATAGCTAAAAACCAGCATCACTGGTAAAGTTCCCACACCGTAAATTGTCATTGAAAGTGCGGATTGCCACCAAATTTCAGAAGTAACTGCATTCAAAAGTGCCAAATAAACCATACTACAAGGCAACAAACCGTTTATACTTCCAAATAAAAAGCTATTCACATAAGAGGGTTCTTTGCTGATTTTTCCAAATGTGCGCATCACTATACTGCTAAAGCGACTTTCCAAGTTTTTGACGATTCCGAAATCGGGATTTAAGTATTTATACCAAACCATAATTAACATCAAACTTCCAGTGAGGATACTAATTAATTGTATGGAAATCATGTAGTTCAAACTGATTCCAACAAAACCTAAAATCAAACCGAGTAGGGTATAGGTGCCTATTCTGCCAAGATTATAAACAAAAGTTCCTATGAAAATATTTCGCTTCGTGTTGCGTTTGACAGGTAAAATCAACGCCAAAGGACCACACATTCCAATGCAGTGAAGATTGGCAGCAATTCCCAAAAGAAACGCTGTAAGAAAAACCATTATTGAATGCGGATAGTCGTGTCTTGTTGTGCTTTTTCGCCTGCGATAATGTAGGTTGAACGCACATTATACACGCCTTTTTTCAACATTTTTAGCGGAATTTGATACGGCATTTCATCGATTTCAAAGGTTACATCGTTTGATGCCGAATTTGGTCGAAAGAAATACAATTTCAAACTATCGTAAGAAGGTTTCGCAGTGAAATTTACTGCAATCGCATCTTTTCCAACGTTCAATTGAACAGGACGACCGTATTTTTTTGCAATATCCTTTGACTCCATTTCAGACTGATAATTTTGATCTTGTTCATAGTAATTATCAGCAATTAATTCCTGACTTTTTGAACTTATCACAACGACTAAATATACGATGAAGCCGATGAATAAAGACATGCCGATTATAATTCCGTTTCTAAACCACATAGTTGTTACATTATTGGACCGATAAATTTAGTGGTAATCGTCTGGATTTGGTGACCATTTCCGTAAACTATTATGGTAAATTTATGCAATCCGTTTTTCAATTTTCCGTTTTTCATGCGCACCAAAAGAACTTCTTTGAGCGACTTTTCTTTTTTCAAAACGATGTTTTTGTTTACCGCTCTAACACTAATTTCAGGGTCTTCGCTTTTAAAAGTGATTTTAAAATCTTTGCGTGATTTGTTCAATATATTCACTTCAAAAATGTTGCTAATCAATCCTTCCTCAGTAACCTGATATGTCGTTCCGCGCTGACGGATGATGTTCGTTTCAAATTCTCTTCTTGAATACAATAAGATACCAAGTACGATAATTAATCCACCTAAAACAGCTGTGTATGCCTTAACCCGACGTGTAAATTGAAAGGGTTGACGATCTTTAATTCCATTTTCCGAAACAAAACGAATGAGTCCTTTTTCTTGACCAACGGCGTCCATCATGTTGTCGCACGCATCGATACAAGCCGTACAATTCACACATTCCAATTGCGTTCCGTTGCGTATGTCAATTCCCGTTGGGCAAACATGCACACAGTGACCACAATCGATACAATCTCCTTTTCCAGCTTCTTTTCGGTCTTCTCCCTTGCGGATTTTTGCTCGTGATTCCCCACGAACAGTGTCATAAGCAACGACCATTGTATTTTTATCCAAAAGCACACCTTGTAAGCGACCATAAGGGCAAATCGTGGTACAAACTTGTTCTCTTAAGAAAGCGAAAACACCATAAAAAACAGAAGTGAAAATAATGATTGCGATTAATCCACCTAAATGTTCACCAACAGGATCCGTTTGTATGTCCCAAAGTGCTTGAGAACCGATGATATAAGCCAAAAAGGTATTGGCTATTAGAAAGGAAACTCCCCAGAATAGGATGTGTTTCAAGGTGCGTTTGAAGATTTTTTCTTTGGTCCAAGGGCCATTTTTTAGTTTCTTCTGCGCTGTCCAATCGCCGTCGATGAGGTATTCAATTCTACGGAAAACCATTTCCATGAATACCGTTTGGGGGCAAACCCAGCCACAGAACAAACGTCCGTAGATAATTGTGAAAAGAATAACGAAAACGACACCAACAATTATCATTAAGGCGAACAAATACATGTCCTGTGGCCAGAAAACTTTGCCGAAAATTATGAACTTTCGTTCCAAAATATTGAAGAGTAAAAACTGCTCTCCATGAATTTTAATATGAGGTGCTCCAAAAAGAAAAGCAAGGAACACATAACTTAAAATCTTACGTTTGTTATAGTATGGTCCTTTTGGTTTTTTCGGAAAAATCCAAACTCTTCCACCTTTTTCATCTACTGTTGCAATCCTGTCTCTGAAGGATTCATCACTCGCTGCCATACTACTTTGTTTTTGAAAAGAAAAATCCCATACACATTAAGATTCAAATAAGTTTGAATGAAAAGTTGATGGGATTTTTTCTTGCTGTTACTATTCCTGTTACTTTTCCATCATAGTACCTTGAGGTTCTTTACCTGCCGTTTCTGGCAAGGACAACACAAAAGATGCTACTTGTTGTAATTGTACAGGATTCAATTTAGATTCATGTTCAGGCATCCCGTTTGGACGACCTTTTTTAATACTGGTGAATACTTCCTTAATATCGTATCCATAAATCCATGCTTTGTCCGTCAAATTAGGACCAATATCACCTTCGCCTTTTGCTTTGTGACATGCTGTACAATTCTGGTCAAAGATAGCCTTTCCTGCAGAGATAGCAGCTTTATCTTCGAGTTGTGTAACATTGGTTTCATCCACAGTCATTGCCATCTCTTTCAGGTACTTATCACGATCTTTTTTCGCTTGAACCATCTCTTTATCATACGCTTTAATCTGTAAATCAGAGATGCCCAAAATGTGGTAATTAATAATGTAAGCAAAGGCAAAAACGATGGTTGCAACAAATCCCCAAACCCACCAAGGTGGTAAGTTGTTATCCAACTCTTGAATACCGTCATATTCATGATCCATCAAGATTTTATATTCCTCTTCGATTGGAACTGCATCAGTAAGAATTTGGTTGATTTTAGCGATTGGTTGATTTTCGGCAGCTGCTTTCGCTAATTCTTCTGGTTTCTTCGTCATTGCAACCATTTGATTAAACAAGTGGCGCAAATAGAGTACGACAACCATTAAAATAATGTTGATTACTAATAGTCCATATAAGTCCATCGTTTCTACAAGTAACCAAGGACCGTCCTTTTCACCTTCTCCCGCTCGAACAAAATCTAAAGCCGAAGCATTGAAAGAAGTTAAGAATAAACCAGTAGTTAAAATCACGGTTAGTACATTTCCCAAATTGGATTTCTCAGCTACCTTTTGCTTGAAATAGTCCGATTTCACAAACATGATAATTGAACCGGATAAAACAATGATAATCACCACTAGAACAGCTGTTAAAACTAACAACCAATTGAAAATTGACAGTCGTGATTTGTAATCCTCACTTGTTGCTTTAGTTTCTGGCTGTAGGCCTCCTTTTGCATTTTTAGTAGTATCGGCCACTGCAGGAGGAGCGTAGGTGTCAACGTACGTCAAAATGGCATCAATTTGTTCGTTAGTAACATCTTGCGCAGGCATTGCTGTTGCACTGAATCCTGCTACTTCTTTTGCGCGAGCACTCTTTCCAGAAGCAATTAAAGTGGATGAGTTTTTTACCCAGTCATAAAGCATTGCTCCTTCTCCGGCGTCTTCCCATTTCTGTTTAGCGCCTTTAAGCATAGGCCCCGTTGAGTTTTTTTCAATTTGGTGGCAGGTATTACACCGAGTTTTGAAAAGTTGTTCACCTTCTTGGGCATACACAAATCCAGTTCCGAAGAAGATGATGGCTATTAAAAAATTATTGATTGTTTTCATAATCCTGATTTTGTTGTTTGGGCTATATTTCATTGGATTGTCCTGTAACGGCATCTTGAAAAGGAATATCGCTGATTTCGCTTACTTCGTCCTTGGCCATTTTTACCACTCGATACACCACAATGGCAAAGAAGAGTGTGAAAAGTACCAAGGTGAATATTGGATAAATCTGTACATCACTGATGCTCGTTAGGTTATGTTTGATAAAGCGTAACATATCTATTTTTGAGCGGGTTGAACTTTAACATCACGTCCGAGGCGTTGTAAGTAAGCAATCATAGCAATGATTTCTCTTCCTTCCAATTCTTTCGCTTTAGATTCAACTGTTATTCCTTTTTTAGCACTTTCCGGAAGTTTTGCGATGATGTCTGCTGCTACATTCAATGCGATTTGATGTGCTTGAGCTTTCAAATCAGCCAAAGCTTTTTTCTCATATCCTTTTTTGTAAGGAACACCAAGTGTGCGCATTGCATTGATTTTGTTTTCAATTAAATCAGTATCTAATTGATTTTCATTCAACCAAGTGTAAGCAGGCATGATTGACCCTGGGGAAACTTCTTTCGGACGAATCATGTGTTGGTAGTGCCAAAAATCTGGACGTAAACCGCCTTCTCGCGCTAAGTCTGGACCAGTACGTTTAGATCCCCATTGGAACGGGTGGTCGTAAACAAATTCTCCTGATTTAGAATAGCCACCACTTTCTTCTGTTGGTGCATAGCGAGCAGTTTCAAAGCGCAAAGGACGAACCAATTGCGAGTGACAGTTATAACAACCTTCACGAATGTAAATATCACGTCCCTCTAATTCAAGTGGTGTATATGGTTTCACCGCTTTGATTGTAGGAACATTGCTTTTTACTATCATGGTTGGAATGATTTCAACGATTCCACCGATAGCAACAACAACCAAACTCAAAATCATAAACTGAATCGGTTTGCTTTCAATTGCTTTGTGCCAATATTCTCTTTTAGAAGTAGCATGTAATTCAGGAGCAACAACAGCTTCAGCCGCTTCATTGGCAACAAGGCTACCAGATTTTGCAGTTTTAACCAAGTTGTAGAACATCATGATTGCACCAGAAAGGTAGAGTAGTCCACCCACAGAACGTAAGTAATAGAAAGGTTTTAATTCGTTCACTGTTTTCAAGAAATCAGCATTTGCTAAAGTTCCATCTGGGTTAAAATCTTGCCACATTAATCCTTGCATAAATCCAGCGATGTACATCGGAATTGCGTAAAGAATGATTCCTAAAGTTGCAATCCAGAAGTGTTGGTTCGCCATTTTTACAGAGTACAATTTCGTGTTGTATAATTTAGGGAATAACCAATATAACATACCGAAAGTCATCATACCGTTCCATCCTAAACCACCAATGTGTACGTGTGCAATTGTCCAGTCGGTAAAGTGAGAGATTACGTTTACATTTTTCAAGGATAGAAGTGGTCCCTCAAAAGTGGACATACCATAACAAGTCAAGGCAACAACCATGAATTTCAACATCACATCATCACGAACCTTATCCCAAACACCACGAAGGGTTAACAAACCGTTTAACATACCTCCCCAAGATGGAGCGATCAACATCACGGAGAAAATAACCCCTAAACTTTGTGCCCAATCTGGCAATGTTGAATACAATAAGTGGTGAGGACCAGCCCAGATGTAAAGGAAAATCAATGCCCAGAAGTGAATGATTGAAAGGCGGTAGGAATAAACTGGACGTTGAGCTGCTTTTGGCACGAAATAATACATTAACCCTAAGTAAGGTGTTGTCAAGAAGAAGGCAACGGCGTTGTGACCGTACCACCACTGAACCAAAGCATCTTGAACCCCTGCGTACCAGGAATAACTTTTCATGAAAGAAACAGGTAATTCAAACGAGTTGAAGATATGCAACATCGCAACAGTTACGAAAGTGGCAATATAGAACCAAATTGCAACGTAAAGGTGTTTCACTTTTCTAGTTAAAATGGTTGCGAACATATTGAAGCCCCAAATCACCCAAACTAAAGCGATTAGGATGTCAATCCACCATTCTAATTCAGCATATTCTTTACCCGTTGTGTAACCGAAAGGCAAAGTTGCTACGGCACAAACGATGATAAACTGCCACATCCAGAAGTGAATATAACTCAAAGCATCGTTCCACATTCTTGTTTTAAGGAGACGTTGCAAGGAGTAATAAACACCCATGAAAATTCCATTACCCACAAAAGCAAAAATCACCGCATTCGTATGAAGCGGACGAATTCTACCAAACGATAGGAAACTGAACCCTAGGTAGTCGTTAAAAAACTCGGGAAATGCCAGCTGAAGCGCTGCAATCAATCCCACCAACATTCCGGTTACACCCCAAATAACGGTGGCATAAGCAAAATTCCTTACGATCTTGTTGTCGTAACTAAACTTTTCTACTTCCATCTTTCTTTTCTTTAATGTTTAGGTCATCTTCGAAGAGAACGCGTACAGAAGGCGTGTAGTCGTCGTCGAATTGTCCGTTCTTTGTTGCCCAGAAAAAAGACACTAAAAAAAAGCAGGCAATTACCAGACTTACTACGAGCATTATGTATATCATTCCCATGGTACAAAAGTGTGAACTTGACAATGAGAAATTAATGACACACAACCCGTAAAAAACCTGATTTTACTCAGTTTTTAGGCTGTAAGGGTAGTGTTTGTTTGAGTATCAGATGTTGAAGTTTAAACAAACGTGAATTTTTAAAAAGAATAGGATTTTTTTCGATTAATAATTCCTGAAGTAATCAAACGAATTATTTCCAGTTGTGGGTTGTAAATTTCGGTTAGGATTATCGACATCACCGCGGTTGGTATTTCTAGTTGAAAGAACTTGTTGCCAACCTGGGTTTTTAGTTTCACCTAACATATCGGAATGGAGTAGTCGATAGGTTTTGTTAACCAAGTCTGGATTGTAGAAAATAAAACGGCGATTTGAAAAACGTCCGATTTTGTTGTAAGTCCAGATTTCATAAGGATATTCCGAGGCAGAGGATTCTCTTGCTATTAAGGTGCTCGGTGGACCGTATTTTAAATAAATTCGACCTCTATCCGTTTCAAAGCCTTCTTGAAAATTGTTTCCGTATATTTCTTCAACATACAACACCAATTTTTTATACTGAATCCATTCATCATAAGGTTGGGCAGGAGCTGTAACTGTCCAGAACGCTTGAATGTGTCTTCTGCATTTTTCTGCGTTTTTCGTTTTTAAGGAAGCAAGAATATTTTTAATTTCAGCAGGACGAGCAATTGGAATTAAAGAGGCTAAATAGAATCCTACGCTATCTTCGGGAATAGAAGTTTGAAAGGCTGGGTCAAGAATGATTTTATCGGCATCTACAAAAGTTGATATATCGTTAACTCGTTCGAAATCAAATTCTTTTGTGGATAAAATATCGAAATTTTTATTAATAACACTGATTTGCAAGGTGTAAGTTCCAGTTGGTAAATTAGATATATCAATCGTTTTAAAAATTGGAATCACAGCATCTGTTTTTTTCTTTTGAAAGGAGCCAAAAGCGTCCAATTCAAAGTTTTTCGTAGAATTTAGAATTTTGTACATTACCCCAACTACTGTGTCACTGAGTATGTTAGTGTTGTAAATTTCTGTATAGACAGGCATTTTTGTGAACGATTGCGGAAAGTAATTCGAAATCATTGGTATCATAAAATAACCCGATTTATTAAAGGGAGATTCAGTGGTACTGGGATAAGCATATTCAGCAATTTGAATATCTGACAAGCTAATAGTATTACTTAATTCATTTATTTTCAAAGGAATATCGGCTTCAACTAATGATTTAGGTCGGTTAGCATCCATCAACTTTAAGTGCATTGAATAGGAGCCAGGAGCTAAAGCAAAACGTTGAACCTCATAAAAGTCATCTACAATGGAATCTTTGACAATCGGAGATTGGAGCAAATAAGCTCTTTTTTGAACGCTTTTGTTTTCTGAAAATATTTCCATTTCAATAGCCACAGCTGCTTGAATTCCGCCTGTAACAGGTTTGTAGTCAACAGTCAATCCTGCAAATTGTAAATTAACTTCTACATAATTTCCTTCACCTGGCGCGTAAAATTGCTTGGTATCTAAATATACTTTTATGTTTTTAGTTTGTGAATAACCAGAAAAGCCTGTAAAAACAAAGCACAGAAGAAAAAGGGTTCGTAACATCATTGGCTAAAATTAACGAATTGACTTGAATAGAAAAGTACCTACTACCTAAAAAAAAATCGTGACCATTACAGCCACGATTCTTAACACACATAAAAAACGTTTTAGAATGCTTATTGTTTAATCAGTTTTTTAGAATAGTTGATTCCGTTTTCAGTAGTGAAATTCAACAAGTAACACCCCGAATTCCAACGAGAAATATCGATTTGATGTTGGTTGGACACAGCTCTGTAAGCATCAATTGTTCTACCTTGCATATCCACAACAGTTAAGTTCATTGGTGTTTCATCTTCGGAAAGAATCACTATTTTGTCGTTTGCTGGGTTAGGATAAATACGTAAAGCGTTTAATTCGTTGATATTGATTCCAGCAGTACAATTGTTAGTTCGATTGAAAGTTGGTGTAATGAATTGGAAATCAGTCCCTCCATCAGGGCAACGAGCATACGAAATGTCACGGGTTTGTGGTCCCAGTAACCATTGATCCCAAACAGTAACCCCATCGGACAATATAACATTATCTCCTAAAGAAGTAAGTTTGAAATTGGTGTGCAATCCCAATTGGCTTGGGTCGTTATCTGCCCAAATAATTAAAAATCCATTTGCAGGAATTGTTGTTCCAGCAGGAATTGACCATTTCGCTAAGTCAGCAGGAGTGTCTGTTAGATATAATCCACCCAAATTTAAATCAGTGGAAGTAGTATTGAACACTTCTACCCAATCATCGCTTTGACCATTGTAATCGTAACCATAACCTCCGTTGCTTGAAAGTACTTCATTAATCAACACTTTTCCTTGACTTGCAAATGGAACAGTTATAGAAAGTGTATGATATTCATGTTCTGCGCGTTGTGGACTAAAAACGCCTGCGTCATTATTCTCAGCATAAAAGTAATATTCACACAAAGAAGCATTTAAAGTAAGTTGTGCACCATAAACATTATCTCCAGCAGCGCCATCGCCATGCTGTCCATCATCAAGCATTTGAACGCGGTTAAATTTCAAGGTATGATCAAAACGAGACCCCATATAAACGATGGTTGCATTTGAAACCGTTGCAGTTACAAAAACGGAATTTCCGAAAGAAGGAGAGGTGTTAGATACGGAATGAGTAGTAATAACCGGTGCCACTTTATTATATTCTGTATTTGAATTGAAGAAGGTTACACGAGCATCCATCAGCGCTTTAATTCCAGGAATGGATTGACCGCCTCCGCCACCGCCGCCACCTGAAACCGCTGTTGTAAGACTATTTTGGTACTGTGCATAGGTATAGAATTTATAAGGGTCGGCTTGAACTGAAGCATCAATGGTGGTACGCAAGTTATTTGCCATTGTTTCGTAATTGGCATTCGCAAAATTTTCCTGCACAATCGTTCTAAGGTGAGCCATGTACATTCTTTTATACATTGGGTTCCCCATCATTTTAACAATTAAAGGGTGGTTGGCACTTGTTGAGTTGGAGAGAGGATCCAAACTCGCAGGAGTGAAAGTTCCAGAACCAGTTCCACCTGGGAAACCGCCGAAGCTCATATTTAAGTCCCAAACTGTTGGCACAAATCGGTTATTTAAATCCCATGACAGATAATAATTTTGACGAAAAGCTCCACTATATGAATCTAAATTCACGAGAACGTTATTGAACGCCAACATCCAAAGTGCACGGTCAACATCAAGAATCGATTCAATTTGCGTAAAATCGTTATTTAACGTATTGGTTAGATTCACTAAGCGATTCCAACCATAGTCGGATTGTATTTCGTAACCGTTGAAATAAGAGCTAGAATCAGAATCGATATATTTCAAATCAGGACTCGTTGTAGATCCCGGACCTGCCCCGCCGATTGGATTGCATTTGAAGTAAGAGTCCATGGAATTATAATAGTGATAACCGTTAAACCGCTCGTCAATACTTTCAGCGCTTGAGAATAACCCTCGAAGTGTGCCGTTGATATAAACGTTTACAAAGTTGGATTGAGGACAATCCATGTATTGTTCTAAAATTTGATACGAGAGTACCTCACGAATCATAGAAGGGTCTTTGTACAAATTTTGAAGTTTCAGACTTTTGAATCCTTGAATATTTTGATTATTGATGTATTCGTCAAGTTTGATGTGTAAAGGATTTTTATTATTATTTGCGTTATACGAACTGTTTCCTTTATATTTGACACCAACACTGTCATATTTAATGCCATTTATCAGCACTGAGTCCGCCATGACGTATGTGTCATTTGCGTATGCGTTGTCTAATTGCGTATCCCAATTAGTAAAACCAAAAAAGATTTCAATTTTCTGAACAACGGTTCTATCATAAAAACTTTGTGCTTCAATAGAAGAAACAGTTGAAAGTAAGAGTAATAGTATTGAAAATTTTAAAGTTTTTGAGTGGACTTTTTTCATAAACATAGATTTAGGTTAGGTTAGTTGATTTAACCTTGGATTTCTTGCAAATGAATTGAAAATTTACTTAACAATTCGCTAACATAGGGGATAAAATAAATTAATGAATCATGTTCATCACTTACAAACCGGCAATTTTCGCCTTTTCGATTACTTCGTTTTTAAGGTTGTCAGCGTAATCGATAAGTTGTTTCTGTATGTTTTTATCGTAACTACCTATAATTCGGGCGGCTAAAATCCCTGCGTTCTTTGCGGCATTTAATGCAACTGTTGCGACGGGAATTCCATTTGGCATTTGAAGAATACTTAAAATTGAGTCCCAACCATCAATTGAATTGGACGATTTTACAGGGACACCAATAACAGGTAGGGGAGTAAGGGACGCAACCATTCCAGGTAAATGCGCCGCACCACCTGCTCCTGCAATGATTACTTTTAGACCACGTTCCGCAGCACTTTTTGCGTATTCAACCATTAATTCAGGTGTTCGATGTGCGGAGACAACTTTGATTTCAGCAATAATTCCCATTTCATCCAAGAAGTCTTTAGCAGCCTGCATAACAGGTAAATCCGATGCAGAACCCATTATTATTCCTACTTGAATCATATTTCGTCGTTTTTTGGTGAATTTGTTTCAGTACTGATTTTTTCTTCGAGTTCGGGAAGAGCTTCAGTTGAAGTCAAGGTAGTTTCAACCGGTGGAATTTCGGTTTCCGTAACTTTTGGAGCTACGTTAACGGATGAACCTGAATAATGAACTGTGTTGTCTATTTCGGTGAAAACCTGATCTAAAGGTTGAACGATCTCATTTGCTTTATCGTCGATAAGATTTTGAAGGTTTAAATCCTTTTTAATATCCACGCCCGATTTCTTAATTTCATTTTGAATTTCTGAGGTGGCATTTCTGAATTCATAAAGCGCTTTGCCTAGTGATTTTGCAATTCCAGGAATACTTTTAGAGCCAAAAAACATGAGTACAACCATCATGATTAGAAATATCTCAGAACCTGAAACGTCGCTCAAAAACAAAGGAATCATGTACAAATTTAACATTTAATTGAGCTTGAAAAGAATGATTAAACTATCCACCATCATTTGAATTCCCAAAGAAAGCACTATGAATCCCATTATTTTCGACATCGAACGTAATCCCGATTGACCAATGTATTTTAAAATTTTTGGAGCAAGGTAGAAAATTAGAAAAATGGTTAACGCTACAAGAATAATAGCTGTCATTACAAAAATTCGTTCTTGCCAACCAGGATGGACAATGGAAAGGTTAATCAACAAAGAAATGGAGCCTGGGCCAGCCAATAAAGGCATTGCTAAGGGACTAAAGGAAATGTCTTCTTTGTTTACAGATTCTTCTGCAACTGGACCTTGAACGTCATTTTTATGTTGTGAATTCAACAATAAAAATCCAGATCGCGAAATGATAATTCCACCCGCAAGTTTTAAAGCGTGAATAGAAATTCCGAAAAAATCAAGAATTAATGAACCCAAGTAAAACGAAATTACGCATATGAACAAGATGTAAATTGCTGTTTTCTTAACGGTATTTTTTAATTGTCTATCGGTGTAACCATTGGTTAAAGAAATAAACACCGGCATTGCTCCAAGCGGATTAATCAAGGAAAACAACGAAATGAAGGTAGTTATTAATACCGTAATCATATATTTTACAAAAGTAAATCAATTAATTCGTTAAAATAGAAAAAGGACTCCCGAATTGGCAGTCCTTCTCTAAAAATCGGGAAAGTTTAATTAATGAATGATGTGTTTTAATCGTAACGTTTTACCAGAACTTAATTTCGTTTCGATAAAATAAACACCACTTTCTAAATCTAAATTCATTGGAATTAAATTGGTTCCTGATGTAATCTTCTCATTTAGTGTATTTACCAAGCGACCTTCTTGATTGAAAATTGAAATGGATACTGACTCATCTTGAGAATTTAAAATCAAATCAAACTGCGTTGAACTTGGATTTGGAATTGAAAGAAGCGACTCTGAATTCTCACAATTAACTACGATTGGATTGTACAATTTTTCTGTACCATTAACGTCCACTTGTCGCAAACGATAATAGTTGAATCCGCTTGATTTCAATAAGTCAGTGGTTTCGTAATTAATCGTGCTTGTACTAAATCCTGCAGAGTTGACACGGCTTAATAAACTCCATGTTTCTCCATTACGAGAATGTTCTACATCGAAATAAGCACTATTATGTTCCGAAGCAGTAGACCAACGTATTACAGTACCATTTGAAGCACAATGACCATTAAAGAAAAGTAATTCTACGGGTAATGGCGTCTCATTATCACCTCCAATATTGAAATAAGAGAATCCTGTGAGGTTTGAGCTGCTAACCAAATAGTCAATTCCATCTGTTAATGGAGTAATAGTCGCGCTTGTAGAACCTATTTCAAAAGGATCATGTGGTGCACTTGGATTTCCTTTAGCTCGAATTATGCGCATGCCAGGAGGATTAGCAGTCACAGGGTTAGCATCGATTTGATCACTATTAATTCGTAAAGTAATGTTGAAGGTGTTGTTATCCAAAGCTCCGTATGCCACTCCTGAGGAACTATATGGGGTAATATCCCAATACCCTGTTGCATCTGCGTTTTGAATGAATTTTTGTTGACCTCCTTGCGAATAAGCAATTGGTAAACCGAAAGGATCAGCTAAAGGATTGTTGTTTTCATCCAACATTGTTGGAGCTCCTTCCTTGTATTCCATAATGATGTATCCACCACTTGTATTTTCGGTGAAATTAATGATTGCATAACGATTTCTATCAGCCGTTCCTACTGGGAAAAGGCCTTTTGATGGAGCAGATTCAGAAGTGTAGTTGTACCATCTTTTCATTGGTCCAACTACACTTCCTGCGGAAAGTACTGCATTGGCGGTACGAGACACACTATTTCCTAACTCTAAAATGTTAGTTGAGGTTGTGTTTAAGTTTCCATTGTTCAAGGCAAAATTATCGAGAACAGTTACCTTTTCTGATAGTGTTGCATTTCCACTAGATTGGCTAATTCCTAAACCTGAATAACCTTCAATTGTACCATTTGGTTGTGGAATTGATTGAGAATTTCCTGTAAAATTGATCATATTGCTATTTTCAGTAGCATCAAAAATCCCATCGATAATTAAATTGTTCGAAATGTTTTGAACAGCATCTGATTGAATGGTTAAGGATTTTCCAGTATTCACTTTCAGATTGTACCAAGAATTTGTGCCAGCTAAAGTTCCGTTACTTGTGTTAAATGCCACAGTACTTGTTCCAGGATTGAAAGTTCCATTATTAACCCAAGTATTCGAGTTATTGTTTAACGATATTGTACCACTAGATCCATTTACAACACCAGAAGCATTAATTTGCATAGAACCAATGTTCATCGTACCAGTTACTGTCAACTCTTCGTTATAAATCAAAGGGTCAACAACAACCTTCGTAGTTGATGTAGGTTGAGCTCCTGAAGTCCAATTGGAAATATCGTCCCATTTTCCATCGCGAGACCCAATCCACAAGGTATCGGTTGTTTTTCTTTCCGAAAGCATCCAATACATTGTTTTAGTGTTATCGCCTAGAGTCGGGATATAATTGAGTGAAAAACCTGACCATTTTACCCAATTACTTGTAGCATCTGTCGTAGTTTTTCCTTGTTCGTGAGGGGACATTCCATTGAAAGGAATTTGATGAACCCAAGTCACCAAGTCACTTTCTGTGTTACCATTCAATTCATCGTCAGCATAAGGTAATTGCACAGAGCATGTCACTTCTTCAGAACCACCAACTCGAAGGATCTGATACATTCGTTTAACCGCAGCATTCACGTTTAAACTGTATGGTCCAGCAGGATGAGAGCCATTTTTGTCAACATGAAGACCTTCAGGTCCTTTAGTTGCAACAACTGTAATCGATGTTGGCATAGTACCGCCATTTCTATTGAATTGCAGTTTCATGTTTTCATTCCCAAATTGATAGATTCCTCCATCAGTAAGAGAGTTTCTAGTGATTTTTCCCGTTACATCTCCACTACCAACAATTTCCGCGTTCGGACCAAGTGTTAAAATATACGAATCCAAATCATTATTTCCGTCGGTTGAATTTGAAGAACGTGTATTTCCATAGTTTCCATAATCATTTACCATTTCAAGCAATCCACTTGTAGCATCAGGATTTGGTTGATTTAGCGAAAGCGTCTCAGTTATCTCAAAATTGGTTCTTGAAACAACTCCTGGCGATTCAATGGTAAGTTTAGCTAATTTATCCGTAAATAGCCCCGAAGGAAGCGTTAGTATGGACGAATTCGAAACAAATAAATTAGATCCCGAAACGGAGCCATTGAGACCTCCTGAGGTTCGTGTTAAATTGTCTCCAAACACCATAACAGAAAAACCATTCATAATCAATTCTCCGCCGCCAAAACTCAGGTCGTTGGAAATTGAGAAATCGTCATTCATAGTTATTGTTGACGAACCATTTACTTGCAAATTATTAATGGTAGAAAATGAACTAAAAAGTCCGTTAGGTACACTAAGAGGTGAAGAATTAGCGAATTCAATTGTAGTGGTTGGACTAGTTGCAAGAATAAGTCCCGTAGTTCTTGAAAGATTCGTGCCCGAAAGCGTTAATGTATAGCCGTTCACATTTAATGTTCCGTTTGTCAAATTCAAAGTATTGTTGATATTCAAAGAACCTGACATGGAGAAAATTCGATTGGAATTTAAGGATAAGGTATGTATTTCTCCAAAATTTGGTAACTGAACTCCGGTAGTTCCGGATATGTTCACGATGAATTTTGAGTCAGCAGTTGACTTCAGGTTTGCAATTGTGCCTGCAATATAAGCAGACCCGCTTAAGGTTAGGGTGTTGTTCCCAATATTGAAGTTTCCTGAAGTCAAAGTCAAAGTACCTGTCAAATTCAAATCTTGATTCATATTAACTCCCGCGGAACGGTTTATTGTCAAACTGTTCATTGCGCTAATTGTGGTGCTTGTTCCAGGGAAAGCAGAAGGGCCAACAAGAACAATTGTACCATTGTTTTCGATTGTTCCACCACCTGTAAATGTTCCGTTAATCGTTAATGTTACACCGGCATCCACACGTAAAGTACCAGAAGTTAGTGTCACATTATTCAAAGTTTGGTTAGTAGAGATTCGTAAAGTTCCTCCTGAAATCGTAACGTTATTTGTGGCTGGAATGGTTGTTCCACTGGTGCGATTTAACCGCAAAGTTCCTCCAGAAACAGTTGTAAGTCCAGTGAAGGTGCATGCGCCTGTTAGTTCTGTTGTGCCAGTTCCTGAACGAGTTAAGGCTATACCACCTGTTCCATTAGATATTACAAAAGCAAAAGCGGCAGGAGAGGTTGATCCAGCAATTGTTAAGGTCGCTGAACTTGCACCGTTATTGGTGATTGAACCAGCACCAGCACCTGATGAAAGTGAACCAACGGTATTACTAAATCCGTTTAAATCTAAAGCACCTCCGTTTCCAGAGGTATTCCCCATTACCACATCGGAAGTTGAAGGTAATGCTGATGTTGATCCTAGTCGAATTGTAGCTGAAGTTGAGGCATCAAATAAAGTATTTGACCAGCTATTATTGGTTCCTGAAAGAACGAGTATTCCGGCACCACCACTAGAAGCTGTTGCAAAACGAACATCCCCTGAATTGGATATTCTACCACTAAAAATAGTTGTATATCCACCGCCGCTCCCGATATTCAAACGATTACCGTTACCTGTAATGTTTCCTGAAAATGTTGATGTAGCACCCGATGTTCCAGTACCACCCGAAGCAATATTCGCAAAACCACTTCCAGTAACAGTAATTGGCACGGAACATTCTAAATTAACACTTGAATTATTTCCAAGATTTAATCGCGTAATGTTAGATCCTGTTGCAGTTGCACGCATATTCAAGGAGGAACCGGTTTCGCCAGTGATATTACCTTGAAGATTTAAAGTAACATTTCCAGTGGACGAGTTATTGAATAAATTTAATTCAACATTATTGTTTAAGGAGATATTTCCTGTTAATGTTGAGGTTGTGGTATGAGACAAACTGTAACCACTTGTGTTGACTAATAAGTTACTGAATATTCTTGACGTACCGCCAATGGCAATATCACCAGCTGAGCCACCAAGAATTGCGGTATTGTTATCTGCCCATGTCGCACTCGACCCCGTTGCAGATGGTTGTCGCCAAGCGTTTGTTGTTGACCAAGTTCCCGATCCTCCGTTTGCGGGATTGGCAGCAGTAGATCCACCATTCCAAAAGTATCCTGCCAGCGTAACATTTAAGGTTTGTGAAACGTCAGAGGCAGCGTTGTAGTTTTGATTCCCGGCTTGAGATGCGGTGATCGTGGTTGTTCCAACTCCTTGAATGGTAATCGTACTTCCAGACACTGTAGCGACAGCTGTATTTGAACTAGTATAGGACACCGTTAATCCCGAACTTGCAGTACCACCCGCTGAAAATGGTGCGTCAGCTGTTGTTTTGTCCGGAATTGCACCAAAAGTTATTGTTTGGTCTGCTTTTGAAATATTAGCTGAAAGTCCTGTAGGTTGAGTTAGATTATAATTACCAGCATCAGTTCCTCCTAACGTTAAATTAGAGGTCACAGAAATACCATTGGCAGCATTTGCAGATGCGAAAGTTCCACCTCCACCAAGAGTAACGTCATCACCTCCAATTACACCTACCAAACTACCTCCGGTGATAGTAGCCGTTGTTGTACCGTCATAAACTTTATTTTGGGCAGTAGCACCAGAAACAGTAAGCGTTACGGCGGTAATATCTGCGGATAAATTAGGTTGATTAACAGTATAATTTGAAGAAGGGGCGTTGTAATTTCCGGTTTGCGTTATCGGTTTAGCGGAACCGACAGTTTTGGTGGTGAATGCCCACGTAGGAGAACCGGTTACTGAAAAACTTTCACCGTTTACCAGTCCTGAAAACACTGGATTTGCGGTAACAGAAACAGTAGTTGTTCCATCATATTGTTTGTTTGCTGCACTAACACCAGTGATGTCTAATGCTTTAGGCGCAACGATGTTTCCAGACGCAGCAGTTTGAACATTTACAGTGGTAGCTCCTGTTGAGGTGATTGAAATGGTTTGTGAATTATACGATCCAGCAGCGGTAGTATTTTTTAGCCGCACGTAAATTACAGTTCCTGAAACTACACCACTTACAGGTGTTAACGTTTGGAAATCGGCAAAATTTGAAGATGCTGATGTTTTAGAAATTTCGAACCCAGCAGGTGCAGTAATGGTGATGTCACTTGTTAAGGAAGCTCCTGAGACGGTAAAGTTATCTGTTGTTGAGGATGTTCCATAAGTTGTGGAAAGAGCTGTCAATGTTAATTTGTCCGAATTCACAACAGGGTCACCAGGTTTTAAACTGCCTTCATTTCCAAGTGCATAAATCTGACTACCACCTACCAAACCTGATGTAACAGCGAGTGTGTATGGGTTTGAACCAGAAGCCGTTCCAATAGTTGTACCTACATAGGTTGGACAAGTTGCCCGACCTATTTCAATTGCATCTCCAATTACAAAACCACTGCCATGATTTGCACCGTTCCATTGAAAAACAACGGATGAAGGAGCATTTGAACCATTTATACCCCAGGCCAAGTTAACAACGTTGTTAGGTTCAGTTGGCGTACATGGTAAAGAAGACGATACATAGGTTGAAAAGTTAGTTGAAGTTCCTGCACTAATAACCAGCGGTGCATAAGAAGTTGCTGTTCCAATTGGTATTGTTTTAGCCGAAGAAACAGCGTTCATTGTAACTGTGCCTGTCGCATCAGCTAGAACATAGCTTGATGATGAACCTGTTGTACTGTTTGTTAAAATTAAATTATTTCCGTTGGTAGTTAAAATACCCGATGTAAGTGATAATGTTCCATTAATCTGTTTGTCTGAACTCAATGTAACCCCTGCACCATTATTGATTGTTACATTATTTATGGTTGATCCTGAAGTTGGCCAAGCCGAGTATCCAGCGACTCCCAATGAAGAAGGTTCTGAACCATTAATAGTTGTTTGGGCAGTTGAAGCATTATAAACTTCGTTAAGTGTTGGTCCTGAAGTTGTTTTATAATAAAAACGACGTCCTACTCCACCAGTTGCAGTTGAAATAGTTCCACCTGAATGAGTAAATGTTTGTGATGAAGTACCATCAAAATAAATTCCAGAAGTACCCGTATTAATATTTCTTGTATTTTGAATCGCACCAGAGGATAATGTTAAGTTTCCTCTAACAAAAACTCGTCCTGGACCTAAATCATTGGCCGTTGGAACTAAATCCAAGGTTCCACCGTCAACCAATACATCGCCAATTAAGATTGCAGAATTTACGTTTGAATTTGCAGAAGAAGATCCAGAATTTTGAATAAATAATGAACCACTTGAAATGGTTGTTGTACCGTTAACAGTTAAAGTATTTGCAGAATTAATTGTTCTTGATACTTGCAATGTACCTCCATCTATGACACAATTTCCAGTTACATTCAGGTTCATTGTTGCGGAAGCACTCGCTCCAGCAATTGCAAATCGACCACCTAATAAATTTAGAGAACCTACTGTTAATGATCTTGCCACGGCTGCATTTCCTAAGACCAATAAATTTGATCCTGATCCAGTTGACATTATTTTTAATTCACCATTTATTGCCATGGTACTCGGATCTAGAATTACATCCGATGTTTGACTAGTACAATTCCAAGTGACATTGGAAAAGTTTTGATCAATTCCAGACGAAAAACCGGTTGACGAGGTGAGTCCAGTTACGTTGAAAGTTGAACCTGAAACCCATGTTGCCGCTGGAATACTTCCACCGTTTACAGCATGTTCATATTCTCCTGTTGCACCTACGGAAATTGTTGCTCCAGAACTTATTGAAATTGTATTGGATGAAATACTTCTTCTCCAAACTCCATTGATAGTTAGATCTGTCCCTGAACCATTTATAAGTGTAACCGTATTCGCCGAAGAGTGAATAACAATACCTCCTAAATCTACCGTAGTTTCATCAATAGAAATTGCGGCGTCAACTGTAACTGTATGTCCGTTGCGAATAAAAATAGCACCATCAGAACTCGTAGGTGCAGCCACAGCAGCCACCCATGTTGAACCACCGTCTAAACTGCTTTCCCAAGTAGATGTAGCACTCCAGTTTCCACTTTGCTTACTTTGATATTGAATAGATCTTGGAACTATCTCACCAGTGCTTAATTGCATTGCTGGAGAACCATTTATTGAAATTTGAGCTAATTGAGTTGAGGTTAATCCGCTGGCACTGTTACCAATGAAAATTTTACCAGCAGTTCCAGATGATTCTGCAGTTCCAGACCAACCAGTAATTGTCAACGTTTTTCCTGCTGTCCAACCAACAAGGTTACTTGCTGCAAAATAAATAGAATGGTTTCCAGTTCCTAAAGAAATTGTTGAGTTTTCGGAAAGTGTTAAAGTTCCCGCATTTGTTGAGCTTGTTCCTACAGAAAAACCAGTTGTTGCTCCAGTAGTTAATGTTCCGCCATTTAGAACTAATCCTGCGCCACCAATTGGTAAAGCATCTGCAATTCCTAAACGAAGTGTGGCATTAGTCCCTATGGTGGTAGTTCCAGTATATGTATTTGCAGCACCTAAGGATAATGTACCCACAGCCGAGCCATTAACAACGAGATTTGAACCGGTACCACTTATCACACCGTTCCAACTAATTACCCCCGTTCCTCCAAGGGTGATTGTTCGTGTAGATGAGTTTCCTAAACTTGTGGCGTTGTCAAATAATAAAGTAGCGGTTCCAGAAGCAGGAGATGTTGTTGAACCTAAAGTAAAATTTCCCCCGATAGTAATGCCACCTGTGAATTTCCCCGTGAATGTGCGGTTTGCTGTTCCAGCAATTGTTCCGCCGTTAATTGTCAAACTACCAGCGCCCAATGCGTTAACTCCACCAGCTGCTACCATACCGCTATTCAAAGTGAAGCCACCATTGAATGTAGATCCAGCCCATTGCAGTGTTCCAGTTCCATTTTTTATAACTCCAGTACCCGAAGCGGTAGAAATAGTTTGATTTCCTATGTTTAAAATTTTCCCGCTTGCAACTGTAACATTACAAATCCCTCCACCGCTTGTTCCAAAACCAATTGTTCCACCTGCTGTAAAAGTCACATTTTCATTGGCAGTAATTGCAGAAACATTAGTTGTTGCACCTGTAATGGTACTACTTGCCACATCAAATTGGGCCGCACGACCTGAAACCCATGCCTGATTTGCAGTTCCACCAGAGGTTAATGACCAAGGGGTTCCTGTAGTCCAAGTTCCTGACCCTCCCCAATAGAGCGGTGCGATTGTTGATGTCGGAACTAATTCTCCTGTGCTTAATAGGGTGGCTTGGTAGTAATTCGTTCCATCGAAAAAAGTTATTTGAGAAAGTTGTGTCGCGGTTAAACCACTAGAACTATTTCCGAAGAAAATTTTTCCACTTGTACCAGAAGTACTATTGTAAGCTCCTTGCCAGCCTGAAATTGTTAAACTTGTTCCAGATGTCCAACCTATACCATTACTTGCAGCAAAAGTCAAGGTATGTGCTGATGTACTTAAAGCAATTGTTGAAGAAGCTGAAAGACCTAATGTTGAAGAACTTGTAAACGTTCTATTAGTAACAATTGAAACAGTTGATAATGAACCACCATTTAAAACAATAGGCGAAGTGAAAGTAGCACCAGTTGAAGATGGGTTTAATCGCAATTCAGAACCAGAACCTATTGTTGTGGTTCCTGTATAATTGTTGGCATTGTGTTGTAAAGTCACTCTAGTAGCACTAATAGTTAATCCCCCAGTATTTGTTAATCTACCATTAAGAACAACCGTACCTGAACCAGTAACTGTTAAGTTTCCGTCTAAATAAATTTCATTATTAAAAGTTGTTGAACCCGAACCACTGAGTCCAATAGTTCTTGTAGCTGAAGAAGTATTCGGAGCCACATAAATTGATTGCGGAACAACGACTAAGTCAGTTGCTAATACCGATACGTTGTTTGCTTGGGAAACATCCCCAACATTTAACCCTAAATCAATACCTCTTGCAGAGGTTGTGTTATTGGTTCCAAGTCCATTGTTATTTTGAATAATTACGGTTCCTTCTCCAATTTGAGTTTGCCCCACATAAGTCCCCGCGCCAGAGAGGGTCAGTGTACCTGGACCTGATTTACCAATTTTAGTTGTATTATTAGTACCAGAAGCTGTATTCAAATTGGTTAATGTAAAGGTTTGACCTGAAGTAACATTAATTACACCTGCCGAAGAAGCATCCGTTATGTTTAAGGTCGTTCTGGATAATGAAGAAGTAATGTTTAATGTTCCAGTTGTTGATCCATTTCCCAATGTTATTGCCCCACCAGTATTTCCTAGGTTGCCTGAATTAGAAACGCTTACCGTTCCCGCCAAGATAATTGTTCCACCGCTATAGGTGTTACCTGTATTTGATAATGTCAACGTTCCGGCACCAACTTTTGTAAGTGTGTTTGCTCCAGATACAACTCCTGATAGTGTTAAGTTTCCAGAACCGCCAATAGAACTGTTTGAATTTAAGGATACCGCACCAGCCCAAGTCGAGGCCGTTCCACTTGAATTAATCAATGCACCACCACTAGAGATACCAGAGCCATTTAAGGTGAGGGATTCAGTTGCCGATGAAGTCAACGAAAAGCCATTCATATCTAATACACCACCCGATGAAACTGTGGATCCTGCGGCAGTTGTACCAAGTGGTCCTGATGTGCTAACTGTCGAACTTGCACCTAATCGCAACGTTGCGTTTGCGTTGACGGTTGTTGTTCCAGTGTAAGTATTTGCTTGACTTAGAATGACAGCTGATCCAGCATCTCCCCCAACATTAATGTTATTGGTAGAAGAAGTAGTGGTACTGTTTGCGACTAATCCATTTGAAACCAAGCCTGGAGTATATGTATTTGGAGAACTTAAAAAATAACCTAATTCAACTGAACCTGAATTGGTAACTGTTGCTGTTTGTTTCCAATAAGCATCTCTATTCGCTCCTCCGTCCCACATGTCAGAACCATAAATTGAGAATGCGTCAATGTTCCCAGAACCATTCATTGAGATGTTGTACGCACGGTAATCGGTTCCATCTACAGTAAGAAATACATCTGCGGTTGTGCTTGAGGTAATTTTAACGGTGAACCTATAATCTTTATATGTTGTTTGAAGTGGAACATAACTCAACGATGAATTGCCCCCACTTCTATTCACATACCACGCTGCGTAGTTATCGGTGTTAAAATACAATCTTGAACCACTTGTCCTATTCCCATAATTTGTTCCTTGTGTGCCTGAGGCGTTTAACGAAAAGCCAATTTGACCGAATGCTCTAGTTGCAGCTACTGTAATGACAAATACATCGCCAACCTGCAGAGCTCTATTTGTTCCAGTATTGTCTCCAGCAGTTTTGAATGTTCGCCAAGCTACTGTGTTTTTATTGCCAGTATTTGCCCACATACCCAACTCAGTGGCACCATTGTTAAAAAAATCTCCTCCATCATTAACTTGAGTTGGGAAGTTAGCATCTTGCATAACATAAGTGACGGTGGTTTGTCCCCAACTAACACTTGTTGAAAGAAATGTAAATAGACAACAAATTAAACCTAACAATTTGGCATTCTTCGATAATTTCATAATGAAGATTTTAGTGGATTTGGATGTAGATGGAAATTAGTGTTAACCACGCTTGTTTTCAGTGTGTAAAACTGAAACAAAAGGTTCAGATTTCGATTAGATTTACATTTAAGAAAATTAACTTTATTCACCAATAAATTCAATTTCTCAACAGTTAACATATTAAAGTTTTTCGAAACTTGTAATTTTTTGCATAATTACGAACTTTACTGCTTTTCACAAAGAACTCAAAGCGTATTGTGAATAGATTTCATAATTTGTTAATAATCCCTTTTTAACAATTATTTCATCTACAGTTTGTTTTAAGACATGCTCAATTATTTCGTAAACAAGAACTCTCAAAGATAAATTGCTTGGAACTTAAGGAATCGCAAAATTAATATTCACCGTCTTACTTGTTGTACCTTTGTCGTTAAGTGTAAATGTTGTATTGCCAAAACTGATATAGTCACCACTATTCGCGCTTAAATTGCCATCGGTATCGTAAATTCCGTAAACATAATAGGTTCCTGGGTGCATGTAATTGAATTCAAAATTTGAATCGTTTGAAGGAACAACTACGTAGCGAGAACGGTATTTTAAATTGGCTGCGTTATATAAATTGCCATTGAAAAGTGGTTGTGTCATGATAATCAAAATCACTTTTTTATTTGGGTCTGGGGTTATACTGCCTCCAAGAGTGTAACTGATTGTTGTTTTTCCTAAATAAGGTTGATCTTCTTCAGGATAAACGTCGTTGATTTTACTGTAAAAAATACTCTCTGCAAGACCGTTAAATGTTGAATTGAAATCTTTAACCATTACCTTTTTAGGAAAATCAAAATGTGAAATTACAGGTGCTGCCGTAGTTGCGTCTTTCAATTTTGCACGCCAAATGAAGTGCATCACTGGATTTTCAAGTGTGTTGTTTTTGTTGGTGTAGGTCTTGACAATCAAGCTGTCATCGTGGAAATCGAAACTTGTGGAAGAGCGTTTTTTTCCTTTGATAATGTCGGTAAATCGATAGTAGGATTGCGTACTTGTTTCATTAACCGAATCAATTATCATGTAGGAAATTCGTTGCATTCCTGCGAAACCGCCTCCGTTTCGAAATGCGATTTTATATTGATTGTTGTGACGCACCAAGAATAACGACATAAAAATATCGTTCAATGAATCCAATTCGTTCTTAGCACTAACTTGTGATGCAGAAATTGGACGAAAATCCACGACGTAACTCGGAAAATTTGGTAAAGAAGTCCCTGAATACAATGCACCGTCCCAAATTCCGTTGATTTTTGAAAAGATTCCGTAGCCCATGACGTTTGTTGTATCTGTTAAAGCCGGAGGATTGGTATTATTATTATTATTATTATTATTATTATTATTATTGTTTTTGTCTTTGCAGGAAAATAGGAAGAGCGATACAGGAAAGAAAAGTGTGAGAAGTATTTTTCGCATTTGCTTTAAGATAAAATTTTCCTCGAAATTAGAAAGAATTTGGTTAGCTATAAATGTTTTATTTTCAGAAGCTTAACGTTCGGACTTCGTTGAACGGCCGAAATAACTGATGGATTTTGATGCGATTTATTTTTTTTTAAATGTGAACATTATTAATTTTATTAAAAATTGATATAAAACATAAATTTTCACTTATGTTAAATAGGTATTTTAAGGCAATTCTGGACAATAGTCCAGAGAGTATTGTGATGTTGGGTTTGAACCATGAAGTACTTGCCTTCAATCGTGTAATGAGCGAAGTACTTTTTGAATACCATCAACGTAAGATCCAAGAAGGTGATTTGTATTATCCTGATTTTGTGATTGAGGATGCAAAAGAACTATATCTTCAAGGTTTTGGCAAAGCGCTGACGGGACAGGAGTTTATGGTTCGACATAATACCAAATTAGGAGAGTTGGATTATTGGTTTGAATACAGGATGTTGCCCGTTTTTGACGATGAAGAACTTATTGGTATTACACTAAGTGCAAAAAACATTACTAAAGAAATTCGTGCTGAAATTAAGTTGCGTGAGCAATCCAATAGAATGCGAGCAATTTTAGATAACACTGAAATTTCAATTACTCTTTTGGACGTTAACCATAAAATATTGGCCTTAAATCGTGTTTCAGAAGAGTCAATTCGTAACAATTCACCACTTGAAAACTATATTGGTAGAGATTTCCGTGATTATTTACCCGATAAAACGAATTTGTATTACGAATATTTTCCCAAAGCAATCTCAGGCGAAAGTTGTGCTGCGGAAATTCCTTATACCAATGCATTAGGTGAATTAATATGGTATTCGACGAAGTTTAATCCTGTTTACAATGAAAATGGGACAGAACTAATAGGCGTTTCGATTTTTGCTAAGGATGTGACTAAGCAAAAGCAAATGGAAATTTTGATCAAGGAAAGTGAGACGAAATTCCGTGGAATAGTGGAACAAAGCCAAGTTGGTATTTTCATTTTACAGAATGAAAAGTTGATTTACGTTAATCCTGGATTTGAGTCCATTTTTGGCTATACACAAGAGGAATTGTTACGGGAAAATTCCTATGACCACTTAATCCATCCTGATCATCTCGATTTTGTAACACTTACTTATGATAAGTTCATTAACGGTGAGATAGAAAAAGAACAATACGAGTTTAAAATCGTTAATGCTACGGGAAATATACGTCATGTTGAGGCTGTTGTTTCTTTGATTTCTTACAATAGCCAGCCTGCCATTATCGGAACTTTAATCGATAATACGAATAAAATCGACGAAGAAAAAAGAATTAATGAAGCGGTATTAAACGCACAGGAAAAAGAACGCTTGCAAATCGGGATGGAATTGCATGACAATGTTAAACAGATTTTAGCTGGAACTTCTTTGTTTTTGGAATTAGCAGAGGAACGCATTGATGATAGGGCGTTTATCAGTAAGGTATTGAGTGATTTGAAACAATATAATAACGAGGCAATTTTGGAATTGAGACGCTTGTCGCATCAATTGGCGCCATTAGTCGAAGAAGGAACGGTACTGTCTGAAAAAATAGAGTGGTTAATTGAGAGTTTGAAGCTAAATGAATCAATTAATGTAGAACTCAACATTGAGTCATCCAAAGACAATCTTGATAATAAGATTCAATTGGCATTTTATCGAATACTTCAAGAGCAATTAAGTAACATTTTAAAGTATGCCCGTGCTTCAAAAGTTGATATTTCGGTTTATCAAAAAAAGAACCGTGTTTCACTTTTCATCAAGGATAATGGTGTTGGTTTTGATTTAGGGAAAAGAAAAGAGGGAATTGGATTAGAGAATATTCGCCGCAGAGCTCAAATGTTGAACGGAAAATCAGAGATTTTTTCAGAGCCCGGAAAAGGTTGCGAGTTACGAATTGTAGTTCCGATAACCTAAACAATTTTGCCTTGAATTTTTAAAATTCTTGGTTTTTATGTTTCGGCTGACGTTTGTATTTTTTCTTGCACTCTTCGGCACGTTGTAAAAAACGTCCATCGAAGAATCCTTGTGCTTTTTGTTGTTCACGTTGATTTCCCAAAAGCAATTGATGTATTTTTTGTTTATCTGTTGTTGACATGATGCATGACTTTGAACACTAGAAACGAATCGTAGTTAAAAAGTTGCTTTCTTTGAAGTCAAAATTCGGTCTTAATAGTTGAATTCGCTTTTTGCATCGACCATGAATTCCGAAAATGCACTTTTAAATGCAGATTTCTTTGTTCGATAAACTGTCGGTAGGTCAATCAATTTGTTTTCAAAACTCAATCGTTTACTGATGCTATTCGCCATTTTTTCAATGCTTAATTCGTCTGGATAGTGGTACAACCACTGGTGTTTTCGCATTTGAAAAAGAAACTCGTGAAAAGGAAGGGGTAAATGTGGTTCAAATGCAGCTGTGGTGTCGAAAAAAATAGACAAAAATTGGTTCAAATCGGTGCTGTGAAATTCTCTCCATTGCGTGGCTAGAAGATGGTCGAAAACCACATCGACGGCTATAGGTGCTACTTTCGGAAGGTCCTCATACAACTCGTTTTTCAACAATTGAACGCGCGGATGGTGGTCAATGAAATGGTCAATTCTACGGTGAAGAGCAATTCCATCTTGTATTTTTTTTGGTAGTTCGTCCCCAATTTTTCCGCGATGAAAATCCCCAAAAAGGTTGTATATCGCCAATTCGTGATCGTCCGCTGAGAAATAAATATGGCCTAGATAATTCAATTTATGGCAATAATCCGATTGCGATTTTCATACGAATGACGCGTTTTGCAGCTGCATCCACCTTCTTTCGGAACGCTGCATTTTTACGGTATTCTTCCAAAATTTCGGTGTGTGCTTTTTTCGCATCAACGGGCATTAAAACGATATCTACTCCTGCGTCAACGGCTTTCATTGCTGCTTTTGGTACACTAACAACGCCTCCCATATTCATGGCGTCGGTTACAATTAATCCTTTGAATCCTAGGGAGTCACGCAACAAGTTCTTTACAATTTTTTCAGAACAAGTTGCAGGAAGTCCGTTGGTGTTGTATTTCGCGTTGTTTTGAATGGCAATATGTGCGACCATTACGGATAAAACTCCATTTGATATCAATTTTGGGTAGGTGTCCAATTCTTTCAAATCGCCATCGATGACTTGGAGAGCTTTGTGCGTATCGCCGCTCACCAAACCGTGACCAGGAAAATGTTTTGCTGTAGCAATGATATTGTTGTTTTGTGTCGTTTGAATAAATGCGTCCGACCATGGAATCAAATTTTCAGGTTGTGCGCCAAATCCTCGATAACCCACTGTTTTATTCGTTGAAAAATCGACCACTGGAGCAAAGTTGTAATTAATTCCAATTGCTTTTAAGTCGTTTGAAATTGTAGTTGCTACCTCGTTCACTTCTTCGACAGATGAAATTTCTCCTGCTTTTTTAACTACGGTGGAACCTATAATTTTTCGGTTTACCAAACTTGGCTCTGCATCTGCACTGTATAAAAAAGGTAAGTTTCCACGTTTTTTGTTGGCCTTTTCAAAATCAATAATCCAAGAAGAAAACTCTTCTTTTGTTCCGTTCAACATCAAAACACCACCTATAATTCTATCCTTAATGTGTTGTTCAATAGTTGCTTTGGTTTGTCCTAATCGACCCACGGCAGGCATTATTAACTGTGCCACTTTTGCGGTATCGTCCATTTTTGCGAAATAGGCATTTACACGATCGTCTAATGCTTCGTTTTCTTTTAAAAAGTCAGTCAATTCAAATTTAACTGCTTTGGTCATCCCTGCTTCAGAGCGGTTAACGGATACTTTTTCCGCTTTTTGTTGTGCACACGCTGGTGAAAAAATGGAAAGAAACACTAAGGAAGAAAAATATATGATTCTCATTTTAATGATTTTTAGTTTTTTGAAACACGAAAGTAAAATTGAAATGCTGCTGTTTTATCCCGCATTTCAGATTTTTACAACGAATACTATGTCAATAACCGTGCCTCAGGTTATGAACTGAAATAGCTTGGAAGAACCTTGAAAATAGGACGATTTATCAATTCCATATACTTCACATACAGATAAATTGTGGTTAAAAATAAAAAGGCGCCAACGACCGATTGCCAGCCGTTCAATTGATGTTCCAAAAAAGTTCGAAGACTTATTCCGGTTATCGCTCCGTACAATAGAATCGCATGCACGTTGTAAATTGCAAAGGTGTTTTGTCCCATACTCAGCAAAGTACTCGGTCGAACTGTGACGTATTGTTCAATGGTTAATAGAATCCCTAACAATAGAATCGCTTCCGCAACTTTATCAAAGAGCCAAGCGCGTTTCAGGAAAAAAGGTGTCGTTTCTCCCAATAGCCAGTCAATTGAGAAACCCACTGTTTTACCAAAAACGACAATCAAAACTGCAATTCCGACAAAAACTAAAGGAAACCAACGTTGGTGTAAATGCGCCGAAAATTTAAAAATCAGACTTCCTAAGAAACCACCAAAACCCACAAAACCTAACCAAGGAAAGAAGGGGAAGTTTGCTTTTGGTCCATTCAACATGTTTTGAAAAAGAACTGGAATTTGTTTAGGTAACCACAATTCATTACCGAATTTATATTGTAAAAATGCATGTCCAACAAAGAAAAACGAACCCGTTAAGAATAATAAAACACTGACATTCAATCTTGTTTTTTGTGACAGCCAAGCTATTGAAATCAATAACAACAAGCCAAATCCAATGCATTGAAGAATGTGAAACGCGAACAAATTTGGACTGTAACCTCCTCGAAAATAAAAAGGAACATTCATCAAGTTAATTTGAAGCAAGTACCCAACGATAATCAGTTGAGAGGCTCGTTTTAAGCCTCGTGTAACGCGTTTCTTTTTCCAAAAATGCTGTGTATCTGTTGTGTTTCCTTTGAGCATCAGATAGGTAAAAACCAAACCAGTAATCGTGAAAAATAGGGGAGCGGTAAATCCACGAACGCGCACCCAAATATCGAAAAGTAGCAAACCGGAAGTACCAGTTGTTCGCAATTCGTGCAATCGCGTTCCATAATCGGAATAGGTCATCGTAATGAAATGTCCCTGCAACATGAGTAGAATCGCTATGGTTCGGGCAATGTCAATAAAAACGATGCGTTGCTGATTTTGCATGACGGCAAAGGTAGTTGAAAGTGAAGAATTTTGATGGGATTGAGGTGTCCTATAATTAACCATTTTTGCCTTTTGTTCTTACAATATTGTACCAATGCAAGCGTTGTATGTTATTATTCAACTTTAAAAATCACAACTTATGAAGGCAAAATATTTATTTTTCTTATTCGTTGCTTTCGTGTATTTAACGAGTTGTGATGTTGATACTGGAGAACCAAATCTTGATGAGAAAACCTTACGTCCACAACAAATTTTAGGGGATTCTGAATATAAAAGTGAATCATATAATTGGAGCGACCAAGAAAATAATTCTACCTTTGATGTTGTTGCAAATTCTAGTTTGTATTCTTCATCAAGAACTCTAACTTATTCGTGGCAAGCGACACCACCGTCCAACACAAAAATCAAAAACCAAAAGACACCTTTTGATCCGACCAAAAAGAAAACCACTAAAATCATCAAGGATGGGGATGTTTCAATAAAAACGAAAAATCTAGTAGGGAGTAAAAAAGATTTTGACAAAATTCTGAAAAAGCTGGAAGGATATTATCAAAAAGAAGAATTAGTAAAAGAAACAGAGGTAATTTACTATACCTTAAAAATTAGAGTGCCGGCTAAAAACTTTGAAAAACTGCTTGCTTTTATCAGCAGTGGAAATGATGAGATCACACGGAAAAATATCAATTCACGCGATGTAACCGATCAATTTTTGGATATCGAGAGTCGCTTGGAAAACAAACGAGCTTATTTACAACGCTATAAGGAATTATTATCGAAAGCTTCATCGGTTGGTGATATTTTGGAAATTGAAGAGAAAATCCGGAATTTGCAAGAAGAAATTGAAAGTAAAGAAGGGCAGTTACAATACTTACAAGATCAGGTTGAATTCAGTACACTGAATATTTATCTTTTCAAGGAAATAGTTCAAGAGGAAGAAAATCATGAAGACACCTTTTTTAGTCGTGTAGTGAATTCATTAATATTTGGCTGGAAATCTGTTGTGGATTTTCTACTTTGGTTGGTTGCTAAATGGCCAATGATTGTCATAATGTCTATTCTTTTCTTTGTGGGTCGTAGATATTGGAGAAAACGGAAAAAGAGAAAGGAACAGTCGAACTAATTTAAGTAGTTGTTATCTTCATGCCTTATTTTGAAAAACATGAAGTATTTATTCTTGACACTTTTATTATCGGCAACTACGATATCCGCTCAAACCACTTTTAAGGCAGAAGAGTTTACTTCCTACTTACTTCCTACAAAAACGGGTGCTAAGAACGTTTTTAATGGTTCAAAGCATTCTTTTACAGTAGATTATGTTGGGGAGGTAAAGGCTGCTGAAAAACCAAATTTTGCATTCATTGGCAACGTTGTTGTTCAGGCTTTGACGATTCAGTTGAATAAACAATTGGATTTGGAGCGTAAAAGTGAAAAGGAAATAGAGATGTATTTGCTAGATTACATGAATTATGAAGTTGAATATACCAAAGAAGTATTGAAAACGAGTGAAATAAATGAAAAATATGAGTTTCTAAAGTTAAATGGTCGACTGTTTCTTTATTGGACTTTTGACATGCCAAAATCGAAGGAAAATGTGAAACAAAACTGCTATTTGGTGACATTTTGCTACAATAATGTGTTTGTATTAAGTTCTCCCGTTGATAAAAATCAAAAAGAGAAAAAAATCCGTAAGCACCTTGAAGCTATTGCATTAACGCTAAAATTGAACGAGAAACCGCTCAACATTGAAAAACTAAAAGAAAAGATTAAATCTTAGAAATTATCCACGTACCTTTTCAGCTTGTAACAATCGGATAAAATGAAATCCCATTGGACCAAATCCTTCGTTGTAAAACAGTTTATGTGCTTTGAAATTAGTAGTATAGGAATCCAACGAAAGCATAGTGCAACCCAATTCCTCTGCTTTTTTCACCAAGAAATCAATCATTAATTTTCCTGCCCCACGACTTCTATAATTGGGGTTGACGACAATGTTGTCTAATTCAATATATTTTCCACACCATAATTTATTTCCTCTCCAAAATCCACTTACAGCGATGCATTGCTCGTTTTCAAAAACTGCCACCTGACCGTAGCGACAAGCAATCATTTCGTCCAATTCAGAACTGTAGGTTTCCTCATCCAAATTGGGATAGAGGTAGTTCAAAACAGGTAGAACAGCCAACATTTCTTCTTTTGTCGTTAATTCATAAACCGTTAAAACAATTTCAGAATCAGATGCCTCCGCGTTAGATTGTGCGTCAACTTCGATCGAGTTCTCTACCTTTTTATTTGCCATTTAGAAAATTTATGGCGTAAAAATAAATAGGCTTAGGGAGTTACCACATAAAAATAGCGTCTTTTTTCGGTGGAAAGCTGCACAAACGGCAATTCAAAAACACCAACTCGTAAGGGCTTTCGTTTTTTATCTGTCAATTGAAACCCAATAAGTTCTTTGGGCGGTGTGAAATTCGCAGCACCTATGAATGAACCGGTTAACAAAGTATCGTTTGCTTGTACTATTTTCAGTTCGACCTTACTTTGAACCACTGGATTAGGAGCCAAAGTGGTTACGTAAATTGTCCTTCCAGTTCGATTTATGATAAAAACTTCGGAGGAATAAATTGGAGCACACGCCACGGTTTCTTGAATCGTTTTTTCTTTGGGTAATGGTTCTTTTTTGATTGGTTCTTTGATTACTATTTGTGGAGACGGATGAGGATTTTCATAAGGGTCCGTATGAAAAGTTGGCTGTAAGGTTGGATGTCCAAACATATCGGAACTGGTATCAATCACATTAACGAGATTACCGTTTTCATCGAAAAAATGTTTGATGTCGGACCATTGAATTCCCCCGTCTGGATGACTTGTGTAGTGCGCTGTGTAAACAGATCCATTACTGTGAAAAGCAAAGTCCACCGTTGCATGTCCGGCCACATTTCTTATCTGCATAGAATAAATTTCTTTTCCAGTTTTGTCAAAAGCAAGTGCTCTACCCCAATGAATTTCGTTGGTTAATTTGGTTGTTTTGGTAGAAATTTTCCCGTTTGTATGTTTCGTGACCGTGTAAGTCGTGTCTATTTTATTATTTGCTTGATATTCAAATGAAAAGAATAGAAATGTGAATATAAGTAGTTGCCTCATGCCTCAATTTTTGAATAACCTTTCAATTTTTATACCGAAAAAATAATTTTTATGGTTAACAAATTTGAACAATTCAATCGAACATAAAAGGTGATTGTAAAAATTAGTTAAATTTGAAAGTTCCATGCGCTTGATTGTTCTGATTTTTTGTTTTTTACCCCTTCTTGGTTTTTCTCAAATCCTAGGTCGAGAGGTTGTGGGTGCTTATGCTGGAAATTCACTTCCTAACGCAACTTTTTTTACTCAATCCACTGCGGGTCAACCTAGCAACATCGGCGGGTTTTCAAAATCCAATGATTTCTATATTTCTCAAGGCTTTCATCGTCCAGTAAGAGGCTATTTTATTTCGGAGCCGACCCTTGAAATTTCGCTTTTTCCGAACCCAAATGATGGGAATTTCACCTTGAGAATTAAAAGTGATGAAACTATAAATTTTGATTTTCTCATTTGTGATATCGCAGGAAGAATAGTGAAGTCAGGAAAGTTGACTGACCTTGAAAATTCGATTCAAATTCAAGGCTTGGTGACAGGAACTTATTTGATTTCTATTCCAACAAAGAATAAATTTCACACGATAAAATTTGATGTATTTTGAAAAAATTAATGCTCGTTTTACTGACGCTGTTCGTTCAAGGATTGGCATTTTCACAACGCAATATGCGACCGGCGGAATTTACACTTTCAGGAGGTCGTGCTTTTTATACTTTTTTATACAAAGACCAAACCCCTGAAGATTATTTGAATTTCGAATACAAACAAGGTTTCGCGTACAACGCCCGCTTCGCTTTGCAATTCCGTTATAAGAATTTATTGCGTTTTGAAGCAGGTGCTTTTCAAGCCGGAAGTCGTGCAATTTACGCTGGAAACCTCATTCAATGGAATTTGAATTACCTCTCGCTGGGTACGTCTTACATTTTCAAATTCATTGACAAAGAAAGCCGTGATGAATATTCTGTTTATGGTGGACTAAACTTTAATTCTTCTTATTTAGTTAAGGGACAACAGATTGTGAATAAATTGAATTACAATTTGAAGGATACGGAAGCATTTAAATTGTGGAATTTCCACGGAGGTTTGATTGTTGGAGGACGTTATTTTGCTACCCAACGCGTCATTTTATCCATCGAATATCGCTTCGATTGTAGTCTTGGACAAATTGAAGGACAAGACAATGCAAGCGGTCAGATTTCAAGAAATATTGGTCATGTAGCCACGGTTGGAGTGGGCTTTAATCTACGTTAATTATGAAGCAATTAGTAACTTTATTCATTCTGAGTTTCGTTTTCTTGAAGGCCTTTGCTCAAGCGCCGCCTCAAGGAATCAACTACCAGGCAGTGGTGTATGACATCGGAGGAAGTGCGATGCCCGGTGTCGATACCTACGATTTGGTGTTGGCAAATCATGATATTACTGTTAAGTTTACGATTTTGGCGGGAAGTGCCAATGGAACAGTTGTTTATTCTGAAACACATGCCACCACAACAGATCCGTACGGTTTATTCACTTTGGTAATCGGTCAAGGTGCATCTCTTACAACTACGCCTTTTTCTGCTATCAACTGGGGGGCAGGCTACCATTATTTAAAAGTAGAAATTGATAAAAATGCTGGAAGTAACTTTATTCCAATATCCAACAATCAATTTTGGAGTGTTCCTTATGCCTTATATGCGAATTCCGCAGGTTCGGGAATAGAAGCAATTGCGGACAATAATAATGGAACTTTCACGGTGACTTTTGCGGATGGAAGCACTCAAACTATTGGTCCTTTGGGATGGACGTTGATAGGGAATTCGGGAACAAATTCAACACAGAATTTTATCGGAACTACTGATCAACAAGATTTAGTGGTAAAAACTAATGCCATTGAACGCATGCGGTTTACTAAAAATGGCAATGTCGGAATAGGAACACCATTTCCAGATAGCAGTGCGATTTTGGAATTAAAAAGTAATTCTCAAGGATTTCTTCCACCGCGTCTTTCCTCCATTGAGCGAGACAATATCCCCAATCCTGCACAAGGGCTAACCGTCTTCAATACGACGGACAGTCTAATGGAATATTTCAATGGCGAATGCTGGTTACCAACTTATTTAGCTTCTTGTAATGAATGTTTGTTTACGCTGAATTTACCACAAAACACTGGAAATATCGACCGAGTTACGAGCGACACGATTGCGATTACCGTAAATGTTACGAATGCATCAACACCTTTTCAAACTATATCTTTTTTCGCTTTGCACAACTTACCCGAGTTCACGACAGTAGATTTCACCCAAGATACCTTAACTGGAAATAATTCCACCTCCTTGATTGTTAGAACCTCAATATTTGACGAACCTGGTGTTTATCCTATTGCTATTCAGGCAGTTTGTGGGAATACCGTTCGTGTTAAAGTATTTTACCTGACGATCGATAGTTGTTATCATGTAACGATTAATTCACCTGTTTCGCAATATAATTTGCAACAAATCAATGCTTTACCTGGAGTTGGACAGCCAATTTGTGTCGTGGTTGATGTTACCCCACTTGGAGTTTTAACGAGTACAAGTTCTTCCATTCCGACCTTTACTTCAGGAAATATTGATCCAGCAAGCCATGTTGGAATCCGCAATTACGGTGCATTTTTAGCGCGAGGAGGAAATGGTGGAGTAGGAGGAAACTTCGGGAATTTCGGAAATGTTGGACAAGGTGGTGGAACAGCAATAGACATGACTTCCAAAACCTCATTTTTAAATTATGGATTCATTTACGGAGGTGGAGGCGGAGGAGCTTCTGTTGGTTTAAGTACGTCATTTAGTGTGCCGTTTCTTGGAACTTTCACCTTTGGCGTTGGTGCAGGAGGTGGAGGAGGGTGTGCCTCTGGATTAGGAGGAGGAATGGGAAGCACGATAATAGGTGTATGGGACAACGGAACAAATGCCACTGGAGGTCTGAGCGCTATTCCAGGAAGCGGAGGAGTTGAAAATGTGCCAATTACGATTCCTTTAGGACCTGTAACCTTGTCGGTCAATCCGAATGTCTATGGTGGTGACGGAGGAAATTATGGTTTACCGGGTTCACAAGGAAGTTTAACGGTAAATATTGCAGCTACCGTTCCAATTGTTGGGACAATAAACATTCCAACGCCGCCAATAACGAGTTTTCCGCAAGGTGGAGCAGCAGGATTTGCGGTCAAAAAAAATAACCACCCATTATTTGGTTTGCCGAATGGGACGTATCAATTGTCTAACCTTAAAGGAATTATAAATGACTAAGTTATTCATATATCTGTTGACGTTTGTACCGTTTTTGGTGACAGCGCAAAAAATCGGTTTCAAAGGAAGCTTGTGGGAAAATGGTCGAGAATCCGAATGTAATTGGTATTTCAATGGGAATCGGGCTTGTATGGAATTTAACTATTTGGATGATCAGCAACAAGCGATTAATGTTCGATTGGTGATGGATGCAACAACCCAAAAAATGC
Organism: Bacteroidota bacterium; assembly: GCA_039795265.1. Taxonomy (GTDB): domain Bacteria; phylum Bacteroidota; class Bacteroidia; order Flavobacteriales_D; family Crocinitomicaceae; genus UBA952. The sequence continues at coordinate 122,715 of JBDKEM010000016.1, forward strand.
AAATTGTAACCACAACGCCTCAAGGTGAAGTATGTCATCAATTTCCGGTAGATTCGATAAAAGGAAGTGCATCAACAGTTCAACTAGTGGGTAGCACAACGACAGGAAGTTTAGGCGCATATTCCACCCAAAAATGGCAAGGACGAACGCACGAATTTCAATATTTAAGTTTCACTATTCAGGACGAAAAAGTAAAATTGAGTGCATTTTTGAATTTTTTAAAAAATGATGAGATTTTTCGATTTTTTGCTGTTCAAAACCAAAATCGTTTTCCTGTTCAAGTGGTGAAAACAAATGCGCTTGGTGAATTACTTCGCTCTTATGTTGTAAATGAGGTGCTTACAGATTTTTCTGACAGTAAACTTTCTTTTTCGAGTTCCTGCGAATAAAATTTGATGAAATTCTAACTCATTTATTGATTATTTTTTAGTAATTTAGTTGTCTCAATTCAAGTTATGGTTGGCAACAATTTAAAATTACTGCGCAAAAAGAAAAAACTTTCGCAAGAAGAAGTAGCAACGGCATTAGGTTTGCACCGCTCAACGTATAGTGGTTATGAAAATGGGGTTGCATCTCCCAATATTGAAAACCTTGTGGCCATAAGTGCATATCATCAAATTAGTTTAGATGATTTATTGAAAAACGATTTCAGTCAATTTACAGAAGCAGATTGGTTGAAGGTTTTAAATGAATTTGGCAATCGAGCAAGTGGAAAACAATTGCGCATCCTAACCAGCTTGGTGAACGAAGAAAATGAAGAGTTGATTGAGTTGATTCCTGAAAAGGCGCGTGCGGGCTATACCGCGGGATATGAGGATTTAAGCTTTTTTGAAACCTTGCCACATTTTCGTTTACCGTTTTTGTCCAACGATAAAAAGTACCGTGCATTTACCATTATGGGAGATTCGATGCCACCTCTGCCTTCAGGAACTATTGTTGTGGGTGAATTTGTTCAGGATTGGACGATGGTTTCATCGGGAACGCCGTGTATTGTAATTACTAAAAACGATGGGATAGTTTTCAAACATTTCCATAACGATATTCAAGCAGCAAACCGCGTTTTATTGAGTTCAGCAAACCCTTTGTATGAACCGTATTTTGTGGAGGTAGATGACGTACTAGAAGTATGGAAATTCCGTGCCTACATTGCTACCGATTTACCAGAAGTGCAACCGGATGAATCGCAAGTTTCATTGGCTTTGCGCACCCTTCAAAAAGAAATTTTATTGTTACGTACAAAATTAAATTAAGGTGATAGAGACAATTGATGGTTGGTTGACAGGACATTATGATAAGGTTCTCGGTTTTGTCGTTTCGATAGGATTAAAGTTGCTTATGGCGCTGCTTACGATAGTAATCGGTTTATGGATTGCCAGTAAAGTACACAAAGCAATTAAAATCATGTTAGAGAAAAGTGAGTTAGATGCTGGATTAGTGTCTTTCTTGAGCAGCTTTCTTTATGTGACTTTTCGCGTACTTGTATTTGTGACAGCAGCCTCACAATTGGGAATTCAAATGACATCATTTGTGGCTATTTTAGGTGCGGCGGGACTTGCTGTAGGTATGGCATTCTCAGGAACGCTCTCTAATTTTGCAGGAGGAATCATGATTTTAGTGCTGAAGCCATTTAAGGTGGGCGATGTGATTTTGACACAGAGTTTGCAAGGAACGGTAAGAGAAATTCAAATGTTCAATACCATTTTAATGACTGCGGACAATAAAATCGTTTATTTACCGAATGGTCCAGTAGCAAACGGCTCAATCGTTAATTTCACTAAAACGGAAAGTCGTCGCATAGAATGGTTGTTTGAATTAGAATTCGTTGATGTTGAGAAAGTTCGGTCTTTGGCTTCTGAATTTTTGGCAGCGCAACACAGTTTGAATCCTAAGATTGAAAAAACAAAAATTATTATACAGGAAATTAAAGACCCAAAAGTTATTTTAAGTGTTCATACATGGGCTCCTGTAAACGAAATGAATCGCGTACAAACGGAATTAAATGCCTATCTATTTGAGCATTTTTTCAGTAAACGGGTAACTTCAATTTCTGAGTAAAAGTTGGAACGCAAATTGTAATGATGGACATGTTTCTCACATTTTTCCTTGAAACAAAGAATGTCTTGAGAACATTTTGTTTATTTTAGTCCAACATTTAAAAACGTAATGATGAAAAAATTAGGAATTTTATCCGTAATGATGCTGTTTTTGAGCAGTGTTTTTTACGCTCAAACTAAGAAAATTGAAGGTTTAGATTTCAACGAAGAGAAAGTTATCGGCAAAGAAACTTTAATTTTGAATGGAGGTGGACTTCGTGAAAAATATTTCATCGACTTATATGTTGGTGTATTATACCTCCAAAAAAAATCAAGTAACGCAGAAAAAATTATCAATGCGGATGAAACTCAAGCGGTACAAATCAAATTAGTTTCTGGTAAAGTGACGCGTGATAAATTCACAGAGACAGTAAAGGAAGGTTTTAAAAATGCAAGTCACGGAAAAGCAACTCAAGAAGAAATTAAAGCTTTCATGAAATTGTTTAGCGATGAATTTAAAGTTTGGGATAAAATTTCACTTGAATACACCAAAGAAAAAGGTGTGAGTGCCTATAAAAATGGTCACTATTTAGGTTCAGTAGGTGGATTGGAATTTAAAAAAGCACTGTTTAGCATTTGGTTAGGTTCAAATCCAGCGGATTCCACTTTAAAGTCTGGAATGTTAGGAAAAGATTAAATTTAAAAATTGCCTTTTAATGCCTCAAGCGATTGGGGCATTTTTTTTATCCGTTAAAATTAATGAGAAGACCAGGTTTAGATATTTTCAGAAGTGTTGCCATTCTATTGGTGCTTTTCGGTCATTCCGGACTTTTGTTGTCTGAGGTTCATCATCTGAATTTTCTGGATCGGATGGTAAATCAATGGGATGGTGTGAGTTTGTTTTTTGTCCTTAGTGGCTTTTTAATTACTGGACAATTATTCGAACTTTTTGAAAACCATTCTCCTTTAAAAGCATGGGGTTTGTTTTTGGTGAATCGTATTTTTAGAATCTTACCGCTTTATTACGTCATGGTTTTGCTCCTCTTTGCTTTTTCAAAAAACACAACTTTTGGTGATGTCATTCCCTATTTTCTATTCCTCCAAAACCTGTTCTCACCAATGCCTTACTTTTTCCCAGAGTCCTGGAGTTTGACTATAGAAGAATGGTTTTATTTGCTGCTTCCTTTGCTGTTTTTCATTTTTCATCGAGGAGATAAAAAAGGACTGATTGTTGGGATTGGTTTAAGCTTAGTGGTTTTTCCCTTGATCTTGAGGGTTTTGCATCCTGAGGTTGATGCCGTTTTTGAAATCGACGAAACGGTCCGTAAAATTGTCATTTATCGCTTGGATGCTATCGGCTATGGGGTATTGATGGCTTTTTTATTCAGACAATTTCCAGCGGTTTTTCTAAAAAATAAAAATTTAATGGCGTTCACGGGAATTGTATTTTCTTTGATACTATACTTTTTTGGTGAGCAATTAAAATTCAGCGCAATGCCAATTTACTATGTTTTCGATGGTCTTACTTGGAGCCTATTCTTGCCGTATTTGTTTGATGTAAATCTTGCCGAATTCCCAAAAATCAAACTGATTTTTAAATGGGTCAGTGTCCATGCCTATTCCCTTTATTTGGTCAATTTATCCCTTGTTCAATCGCTCGTTTTACCGCAATTTAAGTTCGTCTTACACGAAAATGAAGGGATGTTTTGGGTAGCATTTTGGGTTTCTACCTTTGTATTAGCTGTTATTCTACGGCAAATTATCGAGTTGCCTTTTCTGAAAATGCGTGATTTTGTGTTAAAGAAATTAAGTTAACCCTTATTGTTCATAGAAATTATAAATAGATGACGATATTAATTTGTAAAGGGCTGTTTTACAAATTAATATGTCAGGGTTAACCTTGACATTTATAAAAACCAACTAGTCCAAATTTGGGTCATCCAATTTATGAACTTAAAAAATACAAAATCTCAAACGTGTTGTTTTATTGGTTTTTATAAATCGTCAACCCTTTGGGCGAAAAATTTCAAGAATATTTCGGGTTAAACTTCTTAAAACCAATTGTTTTCTTGAATTAAAGTTGCCATTTCTAGTTGCATTTCAAGAGCTTTTTCTTGGGCAACTTTTGCAAAATTCTGACTACTGTCTGCATACAGAATCGCACGGGAGGAATTCACCAACAACCCACAATCGTTCGTTGCACCGAATTTCACCACTTCCTCTAAACTACCCCCTTGTGCGCCAACGCCAGGTACCAAGAAAAAATGATCGGGAACTAGCGCACGCACTTTAGCAATTTCTTCCGAACGAGTTGCTCCAACTACAAACATTAGATTTTCAGGCGTTCCCCACGATGCAGCTTGTCGTAAAACGCGTTCGTACAATTTGCCATCCTCTGTTGCTAAAAATTGAAAGTCTTTTGCCCCTTCGTTACTGGTCAAGGCTAAAAGTACAACCCAACTGTTTTCGTATTGTAAAAACGGTTTAACGCTATCCGATCCCATGTAAGGTGCAACGGTAACCGCATCACACGGCAAAGTTTCGAAAAATGTTTTGGCGTAATACCCTGAGGTGTTTCCGATATCGCCCCGTTTTGCATCGGCAATAATGAAACAGTTTTTTGGAATGTATTCAATCGTTTTTTGCAGCGATTCCCAACCTTTTACACCGTAACACTCGTAAAACGCGGTATTCGGTTTGTACGCCACCGCTAAATGTTGCGTAGCGTCGATTATTGCTTTGTTAAATTCAAAAATCGGATCCTCGCATTCCAATAGGTGCTTGGGAAGTTTGTTTAAATCGGGATCTAAGCCAACGCACAAAAAGGATTGTTTCGCTTTGATTTGCGCGATTAATTCGGAACGTGTCATAGCGATTCTCCTTTGAGTTTTTCCGCGTTTTCAGCCATTTTCAAGGCATCAATCATTTCTTGGATGTCACCGTTCATGAAAGAACTCAAATTATACATCGTTTTGTTGATGCGGTGGTCGGTGATGCGTCCTTGTGGATAGTTATAAGTTCGGATTTTTGCACTTCTATCTCCCGTCGAAACCAAGGTTTTACGTTGAGCAGCACGTTCGTTGTGAACGCGGTCCAATTCCGCTTGGTACAAACGCGAACGAAGAACTGAAATCGCTTTCTCCAAGTTTTTATGTTGCGATCGACCATCCTGACATTCAACGACAGTTCCAGTTGGAATGTGTGTCAAACGAATGGCCGATTCCGTTTTGTTAATGTGCTGACCTCCAGCTCCTGATGCGCGGAAAGTATCTTTTCTCACGTCGTTCATATCGAGTTCAAAATCCACTTCTTCGGCTTCTGGAAGCACGGCAACTGTGATTGCGGACGTATGCACACGACCTTGCGATTCCGTTTCAGGAACCCGTTGAACGCGATGCACTCCGGATTCAAATTTCAACATTCCATAAATTCCAGCGCCCGTGATGTTCATTGAAATTTCCTTATAGCCTTTCACTGTTCCTTCCGATGAGTTGATGATTTCGTACTGCCAACCCATTTGTTTGAAATACATGGTGTACATACGGAAAACGTCTTCCACGAAAATACACGCTTCGTCGCCACCCGTTCCAGCGCGGAGTTCTAGAATGGCATTTTTATCGTCCTCAGGATCTTTTGGAATCAACATCAATTTGATTTCTTCCTCCATTATCGGCCGTTTGTTTTCCAACTCGTCGATTTCCATTTTTGCCATTTCGCGCATTTCCGGGTCGGTTTCTGTTTCCAGCATTTCGCGCGAACTTTTCAAATTATCGAGTAGGTTGGAGTAGTTTTTATAGACCTTGTCCAACTCTTCTAAATCGCGGTATTCCTTGTTGAGTTTAACAAAGCGGCTCATGTCCGAAATGATATCGGGATCGGTAATTTGTTTTCCAACTTCAATAAAACGGTAATGGATTGCCTCTAATTTGGCGCGTAAATCTGACATAAATTGTGTTAGGTTGGCAAAGTTAATGTCAAAATAAGGGTTTCGGTCGGAAAAGGGGAATTTTTTTAGTCGAGTTTTCGGATAGAGAAGAGGAATTTTAGACAGCTAGAACCATGAGGCCGTTTTCATCAATAACAATTTTCGATGTATCAAAACACGTCACCAAAGCAAAACCATTGTAGAAAGGTTCGATGGTGGCGTATCGTTCTGAATAAAGTTCATTACCTTGTTTGTCGATGTGATGCCAACCATTTTTGTCTTTTGCAGTTGCATAGTTTTTATGAAAGATTCCTAAATCGAAGAATTCTTTTTCATTTAACTTTCGACCCTTGGTATCAATGTGGATGTATTTACCATTTGCATTTTTTACACAAGCAAATCCATCTTTAAAGTCTCCAGCATAGATGTAATTTTCTGAATAAATACGTTTTCCTTCTAAATCTAAGTGAAAATAATGGTTTTCATTATCGCGAACAGTGCAAATATTCTCTTGAAAATTACCGGTCCATTTATACGATTCTTTATATGCTTTTTCACCAGTTTCTGTAATGTGAAACCAAACATTGTTTTTTATTACCGCGGCACGATTACAATAGAATCCAAACGTTCTTTGATAACGTTCTGCATAAACTGGATAACCTTTTGAGTCAATATGATAAGCACCACTTACATCTTGAACAGGAGCTAAACCAGGATCATGAAATTTCAAAACTTTAATGAATTTTTTATTGAAAATTGGTTCTCCATTGTAGAGAAATTGCGTGTTGTCTGCTGAAACTTTTATGTTTTTCCAATTCATTTTTTGAAAATTAGAATGGTTTGTAGTTCATTTAATTTTTTGCTTTTGATAAAATGAAATCCAGCAGCTTTACCGAGTGAAATGTATGCTTTTGAAGTCCGTTCAAAACTTTGACACATCACTGTCATATTTAGTGATAGCAAGGATAATTTATCGTTTATTTTATCAGTACAATTTTCAATAATGTAGATTGTACCATCTTCAGGTAAAGCTTTTTCGCAATTTCTCAAAATTATACTTGCTTTCTTATCGTCCCAATCATGGAGTACTCTTGCCAAAATGATTGCGTCAGCCACTTTTGGGATTTCTTGAAAAAAATCACCTTGAATTTTTACAATATTAGATAATGAAACAAATTCTAAAACACTTCCAAGGTCAAACAAAAAGCATTTCAAATCTGGATAGCTTTGCTTAATTAGTTTGATTGTTGCCCCTAAACTTCCTCCAACATCCAGAATGCTTTCATGAATACTAAAATCAATAATCGTTGGAAGACTCTTATAGTCATCCAAGGCATATTGATTCATTGCAATTTGATAATTTCTCAATTTAACCTTATCATCATTTAAAAAATCAAAAAATGGTTTCTGATAGCTATTTTCAAATGAGCTCAAACCTGTTTGAATTGAAAAAGTTAAGTTTTTCCATGCTTCAAGGTGCTCGTACGTCCAGTTTAAACAAGCGTAATACAGTCCATTTTCATTTTCTTCACGCAACAAATCCCCTTTTTCGGTTACTTTTAAATAGTCGTTTCCATCAACTGAAATGTAGTTTTCAGTTAAAAGGTAATCCATTAAAAAAGCAAAACTTTTTGCATTCCAATTGTTTTCAATTACCAGTTTTTCCAGTGTATTTTGTCCTTTGTAAATCCGATCAAACACCTTTAATTCACAAGCTGAAACGACAGCGAAATAGTTCCAATGTGCTGTGAACATTCTTTTTAGTTCCGATTTTATTTCCATCATACGTTAATGATTTTAGTTTTTAACGCTTCAATCTGATTTTCTGTCAATCCGCAATTGATTAGATAAGACTCCACACCACCTTTTTTTTCAATGATTTCTAAAACGATTTTCAATTTTCTTGGGTGAGTATCTATTTCACTTGCTAAATAATCAGCGTAAACAACATCCAAAGGCGTGTCAACTAATAAATGAAGTATGGAGATGATTATTCCTGTCCGGTCTTTACCAGCATGACAATGAATGGCTGAAGCGCCCTCGTTTTCGTTTAAAATTGCTTCCATAACATCTTTGATTTTGTGGTTACAAGCCAATCCAAAAAAACGGTAAGCAATTTCTTCATCCGTTCCATGTTGGTGGTTTTCAACAAACCAATCGGGCTGATTCCATGGGTCCAATTGTGCTTTTACATAATTAAATTTTGAGAGCGATTGTGCTGTGTATGGAAGTTCTTCAATTTCTCTATCAGCGCGTAAATCAATGACGGTTTTAATATTTTTCTCATCTAAAAACGAGTGAAAGTTTAACTTACTTTGAAATAGAGACAAGGTTGCGGTTCTGAAAATAATACCACTTTTCAGACGTGAATTATTTTTGCTAATATCTCTTAAATTCCAAAGGAAATCGCGCTCAAATACCCATTCACAAAATTCTTTGATTTCCTCAAGTCGTTCAATAGAAACCAAATTTTCAATGGCTGAATAAAAGAAATCCAACAAACTTCTCTTTTTCTGATTCACATCGGGCAGAAACAGGGTTCCGTTTAATTTGTAAAAATCACTTTGATTGTGTTTATTCAATACCTGAGTGATGAAGTTTTTTGGTAAAAAGTTAAAGCTGGTTAGCCCTTCAGAAAAATGTTTTAATTGTATAGCACAATGCAAAGCGATGTTATAAAAAAAATAAAATTGATAGCCATCACTTCGGCGATGCATGGTTGAACAACTTTCAAATTCATACATGAACTTATCTATCAAAGCTGTAATTTCTTCCGTTTTTTTGTTTGATTTTTTTTCTTTTTTAGAGATGACATTCAAATAGTTTTCAATTTGGTATTTTGACGGTTCTTTTTCAAATAGGATTGATGCTGAAATGTCTGTAATTTCTGAACCTAAAAAGTTTCTATCTAATTCGTGTAATTGATGAAAAATTCCAATGTCAATTTTGGGTAATTCTTTGAAGTAAACCACCACCTTTTTTCTGGAAGCTACTTCATGAAAAATGGCTTGTTCCTCTTTTAATTCAATTTTTAGAACCTTAATCAATTCACTAGCTTTGAAGTCATTAGCAACCAAGAGCTGCAAATCAATATCTGAATTAGGAATCGCTGTTTTTCTTGCAAATGAACCAATTAACAAACCAATTTCAATTCCTTCTATTTTCGGTAAAGCGTTTCGTATTTTTTCAATCAGAGCAACTTGTTTCATGATTCAAGGGGTTTGCGCATATTGCAGGTTTTACACAATTCTATTGACTTATAATTCTTCACCAAATGCTGATAAGTTTCGCTATTCAGTATCTCCTCAATGCTATTCGTTTCTATATTTCCAAAAACACCTAATGAATTTCGTTGCTCGTCAGGAGCACAGCATGGCGATATTTTTCCAGTGGCAGAAATCCAAAGTTCCTTTTCTAAAAAAGGGCAAACGTAAGAATCTGGAATTCCTTTGTTTTCATTCGTTTTCAACGGAATAATATTTTCCAAAATAACCTTTTCTCCGTTGGATTTCCTGTAAAGTTCTTGGGCTTTGTATGCTTGTTCAACATAACTATTCCACTTAGCCAAACTTTCAGGACTCGCTTTCATTGACAAATCTTTTATTTCTTCAAAATGCGCCCAAAGATGATGTCCTTTTACTCTATCAACACCCAATTGCGCTGCCAATTTCACTATGTCAGCTAGCTCGTGCATGTTATTTTGCATGAAAGTCAATTGAAAAGTTACCCGACAGTAATACCCCGTTTGTTGAAAATGTTCATCGCGGATTAGAATAAATTCCTTCACATTTTCAACTGCTTCCTGAAAGTTCAACTTCAACATCACCTTTTCCGCAGTTTCGGCACTTGAACCGTTCCAACTAATTTTCACATCTGTAGTAATTGGAACAATGAGTTTAGCCCATTCAGTAACCGTTTTTTCTGTAGTTCTTGGAAAAGTTCCGTTAGTGGTTAAGTTCATTTTGATTCCATACATATAACACAACTCAATGAAATGCGAAAAATGTTTGTAAATCAAAGGTTCACCCATCGTGGAAGGAATCATTTCCGTAACTCCAATTTTCTTTGCTTGTTGAAATATTGGTTCTAACCATTCCTTTGGCATTCTGCGGTGTTTTCCTTTTAGCGTTTCTTTAATGTAAGTGGAAAAAGGGCTATGTTCTTCACACATCGTACAACTCAAATTGCAATCTTCAGGATTCGTGTCAAGTGTAATACGCCATAAAGGATATTCCTTTTTTGGAATAAAGTTGTTGTAAATGGTTTCCAATTCTTTGCAGTGGTCGCTGATATTTGGAACGCTTCCGTCTTCTGAAAACAAATAGCCTTTTTCGCCCAATTTTTGCATTTCATTCGGGTGTTGAATGGCATAAATCAACTGCTCTTTTAGCGAGTCTGTGTTGCGATGTTCAAACAATAAACCATTTATATGATGTGAAACGTATTCCTTCATCCCACCAAAATCGGCAGTTATGACAGGGATTTTAGAAGCTTGTGCCTCGTGAATAACTAAAGGTGAATTTTCTCCCCAAATACTGGGAACAACAATACAATCTACTTTTGAAAAAACCTCATCCGCTAAATTTTTATTGATGTATTCGCCAACAAATTCGATTTTGTTTTTGGATTTAGCCGCGATATTTTTCAAGGCTTCTGTACTTTGTCCGCTTGGTCGACCATAAATTCGTAAGGACGCTTTTTCTTCGATTTGAATAAAAGCCTCCAGCAATTGATTGATACCTTTAGCTGGAATATGAGTGCCGATATAACCAAAAGTAAATTCTGTTTTCTCCTCAGATTTTGCAGTTGGAAGTAGGTATTCGGTTGGAAAACCATAATCCAAGTAAGCTATCTTTTCGCTTGGAACGCCAAATTCATTTACAAACCGATCGCGCAAATAGTTAGATGGTGCAATGAAAAAATCTACTTTATCGATTATTGTTTTGGTTTCATTCATTCGGCGATTTGTCCATGAACTCCAACTTGTTAAATCTGCTTCTTCGTCTTTTTCATGCCCACTGAAATAAACACGGTAACAATCACTTGCACATTTTTTATCTTCTTGTTTTTTACAAAGCTGAAAGTTGTTTTCATTTCCTATACTTCTAGTAAGAAACTGCCCGCGCGGACACATCAACCAAAAATCGTGAAGTGTAAAAACAATCGGTATTTTCAATTGATTCAACTCATCGATTAATCCAGTTGACAAATGATTCAAGTGACCAACATGAGCAATATCAGGAGCTAACGATTTTACTAATTCAGTAAATTTTTCGTCCATTTGTTGATGGCGGTAGCCGTCTTTTCCTTGTGGATTGTTTACAAAATAAAGCGTCAATCGTTCATGGATTATTTCTTTTCGAATACTAAAATCGGGTGCGTAGGGATTTTCTTCACGTGTAAAAACAGAAACTTTATGTGTTTTTGATAGCTCGTTACAAATGGATTGGCTATACACTTCTGAACCGGCATTATAGTTCGGTGGATAGCCGTGGATTATTTTGAGGATGTGCATGTTAATTCGTCTTTTTATGTTCAACTATTTGTTTCTGCCAATTTTTAGGGCGTTGTTTAAAACCTCTGGCAAGCCAATATTTTTCACATGTTGGATTGAGTTGTTCGGCTCGATTATCAAGCATTTTTTGTTGTTCTGGTTTGTTGTTATTTGGATTCATAAATTTAGAATTAAGTAATTTGAATGAAATAATAGTTGGGGAGAAATCCCCAACTATTTACTTTTTAGGTTGGGTTTTAGGAGGATTATTACCTCTACCTGGACCATAAGGATTCCTTGTTTTACCCGGCTCTTTTAGCAGAGTAGTTTTTGTGCAACTAAGCGCAATAAAACAAACTTTATAATATTCTAATCCTTTTCTCATTTGTGATTTTTGGGTCATTGTTATCTCGATTTTTTCCTGATTTTTTTTCGAATTTCTTACTTGGCCAATTCTTTTCTTTCACTTTTTTCATAGTTTAATATTTAATTATTTCAGCAATATTATTTCAAAATGAAATCGTTTTATTAATAACGCAATAATTAACAATAAATACGCATATTTGCGTAATAATATATTTATGAAATTCTCTTATCAACCAAAAGAAACAGCATCTAAGCTTGAACTTTTATTAGGATGTCTAACAAATCCAGGAAGATTCTCAATTTTATTACTTGGGAGTCGAGGAGTTGGAAAAAGTCATTGGGTACATGAAATTGTAAAGACCAAAAAATCCAATGACTGTTTCAACGGTATAGTAGAAATACACGCTTCAATATTGAATTTTTATGATCTAAAAAGTCTAAATGAAGTTTTGAATAGCACAGATGGTAAGGTTTTAATAATTAAAGATGTAGAATGTTTATGTCATGAGAAACAGGATTTACTTTTTGAATTTCTTTCAACGACTGATGGTTGTTTTGGATTAAATGAAAAAAATATAAGTTGCAGAATTGTTTTTACTTCAACTTTGAAAATAGAATCTCTTCGTGATAATGAACACTATTTGAAGCACAAGTTTTTTGATAGGATTGCGCAATTGGTTGTGCAGCTACCATCTTTTCAGGATGGAAATAGATCTATTTCAAGAGACTTCTATGCTACTTGGAAAAAAATGAAATTTCCAGAAGATATGTATCCCAAATTAATCTTAGATTGGTTAAATGACAAAAGTGGTGAGTTCTATGGGAATTTCAGAGATTTGGATAAAATAGCCATAAATTGGAGGAATTTTCAACTAATGAATTGGAATGATGAGGAAATACTTAAACAAGTTCAAAATGATTTTTATGGATACTATAAATTTCCTGAAAATAATTTAGAAAGTAAAAATTACTTTAAAATTGATGATGATGCCGACTATTACAAAGATTTACTCCCAAATTTTAGAAACCATATCAAATTGAGGGCATTGGAAATTTATAACAATAACCTGAAAAAAGCACCTGAAAAAAAACCATTTGGTGTGCCCTATCGCACTATGGAAAGATGGTAAGAAAAACACTATGTTTTTTATTAATTCTTGTAAACTCCCCTTTTACCATTCATTATGCGCCACAGGTAAACGGTTCAACTCATCACGATAGAGTCGCCATTTTGGCATGAAGTGATCTAAATGTTTTACAAAATTATCGTTGTGATGACGTTCCAAAAGATGCATTAGTTCATGTACGATAATGTATTCGATGCAGTGAATTGGTTTTTTTGCTAATTCTAGATTCAGCCAAATTCTTTTTTCTTCGGTATTGCAAGCGCCCCATTTGGTTCGCATTTGTTTAATGCCCCAATCGTTGGCTTTCACTCCAATTATCTTTTCCCATTTCTCAATGAGTTCAGGCACTATCTTTTTCAATTCTTTACGGTACCACTCTTTTATGATTAAACCCTTATCCTCGGAGGATGCTCCTCCTTTCACCTTGAGTTGGATGTACTTGGTCCCGCTCAACTCGACCTTTGCAAAACCATTGTGCTCAACTACTTTCAAAAGGAACCTATTTCCCAAAAAGAAATGACTTTCTCCATTTACAAATTGACGTTTTGTTTCTCTAGGTTGCTCTTTGAAGTTCTTGACATGTTTTTTAATCCAGCCCAATTTCGAAATAGCAAACAATCTTACGACTTCAGCGTCCGTTCTTTGAGGCGCAGAAAGTCGTATCCGTCCAGTTGGAGGATATACTGCCAAGTGCATGTTCTTGATGTTCTTGCGTATAACATCAATCTCCAAATTAGCAATTGCTATTTTCTCCAAACTAGTATTCACTTTGTGCTTTTATAATCTCCATTATTTCCAAAGTCTTTTCCGCATCGTTGAGAACAGAATTAACGGCAAGCATCAATTTCTTTTCTTTTATTCCTCCATCTCGCCATCCGTCCATTTTAGTTTCATGAATTATTTTATCCAAGCGAAGAGCCAAAAGTTCATTCGATTCTAAGTTGTCGTATAGGGCTTGTTTGGCTCTTGAATTGACAGAAGATGGATAATCCGTGCTTGAAGAAGGAACAGAAACTTGTTTGGCCAGATCTTTGATTTTCTCCAGATATTCTTGGTAGGCCAGCGTTTCTTCTTTTCGCATTCGAATTAACTCATCCAAAAGTTTCGACATCTTCTCGTAGTACTTTGGATTCGTTTGTGATTCTTCAATAATTACTTTTCGCACGTTGTTTTCGATTGTTTCTGCTACTGCATGTTGAGATTTCCTCCCGTATTCAGCTTGCGGTTCACTTACATGCAAAATCAAATCAACGAGGGTTTTATTTTCAAAATCCGAAATCTTTTTACTCGATTTGGCATCTAAGTACATGTCCATCAATTGACGCATTCCAGGCTCAAAACGCTTCAAATCTAAATAGTCTCCACTGGCTTGTTTGATCGTATCTCTCAAGTCAGAGAAGTATTTGACTTCATCCTTTATTTTGTCTGCTTGTTCTTCTGTATAACCCAATTTATGCATTTCATTGGCAACATTGGCATAAGCACGAATAACAGTAACAACAGCTTTATATAAGGCTACTCTTCGCTCTTCCCTTGCTTCCAAATCCTCTGGAACTTCCGTATTTCCACAGAAGTAACGAATAAATGCAGGTTCATTTTTTGGATATACTGGTTCTATCATAGCCCTTACTGCCTCAAGCGCTGTCTCTAATCGCTCTTTGGATTCCTTGTGTCTATCCTTCAATAAACCTTTAACATCTTCCTCATCATAGCCATCAAACACCTCTGACGTATAATCCAGGATTGATTTCTCTAAACTCTTGAACAAGTCTTTGTAGTCAACAATGTAACCATACATTTTCCCTTCGTCATCCACTCGGTTTACTCGACAAATAGCTTGGAACAATCCATGGTCTTGCATTTTCTTGTCGATGTAGAGATAGGTAGCAGAGGGAGCATCAAAGCCTGTCAGTAGTTTATCGACCACTATCAAGAGTTTCATTTTGGTTGGCTCCTTGATAAACTTCTTTTTTACTTCGTCTTCAAATGTTTCGGTGTCTTTTCCATTCAACATCTGCGTATAGACCTCGTATTTCAGCAGTTTGTCTGTCGGACTATCCTCACCTGTTTCTTCTCCTTTAATATCTCCATGATGTGGCTGATAGGAAGTAATAATTGCACATTCCTTGAATCCAGCTCGCTGAAATAACTCGTAATACTTACATGCCTGATAAACGGAACTGGAAACTAACATGGCATTTCCTTCGCCCGTTGATAAACGTGGTTTTATCTTGAAATCTTTAATGATGTCAAAGACGATTTTTTCTAAGCGTGATTTAGACCCAAGCACTTTCTGCATGGTTCCCCAACGTTTCTTGAGTTCCACTTTTGCAACGTCCGTTAGTCCTTTTGTCTCTGCTTCAAACCAATCATCAATGCTTTGTTGGTCAGTTACAAATTGCTCCACATCTCTGGCTTCATAGAGCAAATCCAAAACAACTCCGTCTTCAACGGCTTCATCGAATTTGTAAGGGTTTCCGATGTAAGGACCGAATACTTCGATACTCTTCTGTTTGTCTTTTTTCAATAACGGCGTTCCTGTGAAACCTATGAACATGGACTTTGGAAGAATCATTTTCATCGCATCATGGAGTTTTCCGCTTTGCGTTCGGTGACATTCATCAACAAACACGAAAATATCTCCTTTAGCTTCGAAGTCATGACCCATACTGGCTTTCAATTCTTCGATGAATGCCTCGTAGTCACCTTCTTCTGATTTACGACCAAACTTATGGACTAAACTACATACCAACATCTCTGTTTTGTGATTCAAGACCTTAATCAAATCACGGCCACTTTTTGTGCGGTATATTTGTTCGTCCACCCCAACAAAGAGCTTTTCAATTTGGTCGTCCAGCTCCTCGCGGTCAGTGACAATCAAAACGCGACTGTCTCTAATATTTTCACGAATCCATTTGGTGAGCCAAACCATAGTAAGGCTTTTCCCTGAACCTTGTGTGTGCCACAAAATACCCCCAGTTCTTGTTGCGATGTTTGTTTGTGAAGCTTTGATAGCAAAGAATTGATTGGGTCTGCAAAGCTTCTTGGTGCCTTTATCGAAAACAACGAAATCATGGATGAATTCTAGGATACGCTCCTTTGCACACATTAAGTAAACGTGTTTATCAAGTAGGTAGTCAAAGTGTTTATCCGAATCTTCCTTCCAATGCAAGTAATATTTTTCGGAGGTTTCGATGGTTCCATAGCGAAGTCCTTGAGTGTCATTACCCGCCAGCACCAATTGCATGCAAGTAAAGAACTTCTGGATAAACGCTGGTTTTTGGTTATCCAAGTTCTGTCGAATTCCTTCCTCAACGCCAACCTTACTGCGCTTCAATTCAATGATTCCAAGAGCAATTCCGTTCACGTAGATGATAATGTCTGGTCGTTTGGAGTTTTGTCCTAAAACGGTAACCTCTTCTGCAACCGCAAAATGGTTATTACTCGTATTCTTCCAATCAATGAGCCAAACCGTTTCTTTGGGTTGTCCCAATTCTTCTTTGACAGTTATACCGTATCGCAGCAATTTATAGACCTGCTTGTTAGCCTCATAAAGTCCTTCCGACAGATTTGAAGCTGTTTTAATGAGCTTATCTATTGCTTTACGAGCAAGTTCTTCCGAATACCCCTGTTGAAGTAGGAAACCTAACAACAATTCCTCTTCCACTGGAAGTGTCCGTTGCTCTTCCTGCCAATTCCCTAAATAGGAATAGTTCAGTTCCTCTTGAAAAAGCTGAATAATGCGGTTTTGGGTAGAGCGCTCTGATTTGCCTATGGTATTTTGTCCGCTCATAATATTTCCTTTTTCAATGTTTCAATCATCTTTGTACTATGGTCATTAATTGAAATAGTACCCCAGTTCTCTGAGTCATATTCTGTCATCATGATAAACTGCTTGATGCTGTCAATCGTGTTGTTTTTATAAAACTCCTTTTTAGCAGTTGGCATGAAATTGCTTAATGCAGAGTTTTTACTGTGGCTTATCAAACAGAGATTGCCAAAAGCATTAAGGTATACTGGCTCTAACTGTCCGAAACCTTCTTTCGGGTGTTGAGGATAGTAGTGTTCGACCGAGCTTCGGAAAGTGAATTCATATCCCTTAACAGCTCCGTTACTACCAGAATAATCCCGCCACAAAAGATAATCCAGATAGTTGAAAACAAGATTATTGGAGATATTACCGAAAGTTAGTTTGCTTAAATCCAATGAATCCCAAAGATACCGTCGTCCTCCCTGACCATAAATTAAGTCGAAATATTCTTGTGGAACTTTTGCAAGAAATCTTCCAAATACAAAGTCCTTGGCCAAGCCTTCAAGATATTCGATGTAACTTTTCCCGTCAACTAAATCAGCATAGTATAGATATTTTAATGCGGCATTTAACCAGTGTTTATAAACCAGCGTAGGCGTAGAAACATGGAACATTGAAAGCAGCATTAAAATAGTTCGGTTCTCATGTAATTCTTCATCGGTTTCTTCTCCAAAGCTGTTAACGTAGCTCACTTTATTGCCTTCGTACCACTTAAGGCGTTTTAAACTCCATTTGTCCGTGCCTGCAATAAATTCCCTTTTGATGATATATTTGTCAAACAGGAATTTCATCTTAAGTAAATTGTATCCAAATTCGGTTGCGAACTTTATTGGGTCATTTGTTGTCCTTATTTCTGATTGGAAAATTTCTATAAGGCGTTTATCATCAAGAGGTAAGTCTTTTTTGGTGGTCACTCTCAAAACGTGAAGCAAGAAATTTGGGAAATTAATAATGGAATTGAATCTGTCTGGACTATCATCAGTTTGTGCTGTCTGGGGTTGCAGGTGAGCACCTGTAATAATCTGACTTATCGTGCGCTTATCTCTATCTTGATTTATTGGAGTTCCAGCAGGAAATAACATTCCTACAATCCTTTCAAAGGATTCAGGGACAATTCTGTTCCAATCTTTAGGGCCAAAAAGCAAGTCTCTTTGTGAAACTGAAAAACCATATTGGATGTATTTCTCCATGTTTGAACACGCTTCCCAAATAAGGTTGAAGCAAGAAGTAAAAGCGTACTTTTCATTTTTATCTGAAATAGAATTGAAAATCTCCAGGAAGTTTGCCTTGAGAATTTCGTGCTTCTCAAGTTGCTCACCACGGTTGTTCATTATTTCGAAGTAATGATTGAGGTCTGTATCTTTGGGAACAGGAACCCTTAGAATTTTTACATTCTCAAATAAGAAACTTGAAAACTCATCAATCGAGATAGCATTCTCCTCTAATTTCAAACGAAGAATTTTTTCTGCCAATTCATAGGCGTTCTTAATGCTTTCGCTGTTTGTTCTATTTACAGGGAAGTAATCATTATGAACACTTTTGAGTGTGTCTGAAGACAGTTTACGACTATCAAAGTCTAGGTTCAGTTCCTCGAACCAATCAGCTCGTTTCCATTTGTTGCGTATAACAGATGTCAATATGGACAAAGTGGTCATGCGCTGTTGTCCATCAATAGTCTCAAAAACAATGGTATTGTTTTCCTGACGCTCGCACACTATCAAAGTTCCGAGGTAGTAACTACCACCTTCTTTTTTCTTTGGAATGAAATCTATGACATCTTGGATGAGCTGTGTTATTTCTCCTTCACCCCATGCATAGTTACGTTGATAGACAGGGATGATATAAGCATCCTTCTTGTCTAGCAAGTTTTTAATTGGCAGGGTTGTTATATCATTATTACTCATCGTAGTACTTTAATCGTTTAAACATTTGTTCCACACCTCCCGTTCGTGAAGACTTGTTTGAAGAAACAGTCATAATTGGCAGTTGAAGCGTCAAGACAGCGTTTGGATTAATTGCATCTTTTATCAATCTGAACACATTATTTTCTTCAACCACGTAATTGTCCACAGAAGCCAGATAAACGGCCTGATGTCTAAGTCTTAATGTGTAGGCCCAAATAAAAATCTTTTCAATTACTCTTGAAATTTCAGTGAATCCAAACTTGTCTATGTAATAGATGATAGCACAATCGAACAGTGTTCTGATATATTGGTCACCGACCCGTCCACGACCTTCATAGGAGTCAAGTATCGACAATATTTCTCTTGCTTTTTCGTCTATTTTTGAACTGTCATCAATTGACTTCAGGAACTTATCAAATACTTGCTTGTAATGCGTTATCATCTCAAAAAAGCGCTTGCCATTGATGATAGTCTGGTCTAATTGGAAAGGAAATTGAGCATGTTGCCTGTCTATATTTCTTTCAAATGAATTGTTGTAATGGTCTACATAGAAATGTGCAATACGTACAATCTCGGTATAGGGATAGTTCTCTATTTTCGACATATTTATGCCTTTAAACAAACCTACCTCATTTTTAGTGAAATACCTCGATGAGTTTCCGTTTGACCAACCTTTGATTCGGTAGAGATATTCCCCAAACAATCGAGATACATTATTGGTATCCATAGATTCCCAGGTCTCTACAACTGCATTTTTGTGAGGTTCTTCATCTGAAGAAAACTCTCTTAAGTGATAAGCCTTTAATAAATCATGAGGCTCCAGGTCCTTACCCCTCGCATTTTGAGAGTCGAAGAATTGAAATGCTTCTGAGATGTCCGACAGAACAAATTGAATAAACTCACAACGAGTGAACAAGAAATGAATAGTTTCTTCGTCCATTGTAGCAATCAAACGTTCAATTTCTCTGTAATTACTCTGGATGTTGCTAATGGAAATTTCATTGCTAAAAGAAGGGTCAATCAAAGTAGATTCAATCTTTTTTAGCAATCTGATGAGTTCGGGGTTTTTAAAGTCATTTCGAAGTTCACTATTGAGAACCGCTTTAGCAATGAGAATCAAAGTTATAGTACGCTGTTGGCCATCAACGATATTGTAATTGTTATCTTCCTCATGAATTACAATTGTTCCGAGACGGTATGCGCTCTTTTTTTTGTGAATGACGACATCATCCAATAACTGAATTACATTCTTTGTTGACCACTTGTAGGGTCGCTGGTACACAGGGATAGTAAGCTTCGTGTATTGAAGCAAATCACCTACCGCCACAATCTCTGTTGTGAGTTGTTTTGTTGTTATTGATATATCTGTTAAATCACTCATTAATTCAGAACATTTGATTCATTCATTTATTTTTCTGACCTTTTTACAACCTTATCTCAAAATTATCTTCCATTTTTAGTTCAGGGTAATATCTATTCGGTCTAAACCCATATACTGAACCAAGTGGGATATTCCTAATTAGACTATAATCTGAGATGGTTTTTTCGTGATTCCTATTTTCCAATTCCCATTTTAGACCTAAGTCAGATATTGAATGAAAGAACAATAATATTTGTTCATCAGTTGACAACTGGGCTCTAACAAACCGAACGTAATCTTTCTTTTGGTTCTGACTCAGTTTTTCATTTCGATGTACAAAAAGTATTGTTCTTCTTAAATGTCTGAAATAATGGCTTAATTTGTTTTGATGGCCGTTAATTGGAATACGTTTTTTGTCTTCTAATTCTTTTATGCATTTATTTATATCGTTCGTATAATCGTAATACTTTTTAAAGAATTTATTCTCCAAAACATCAGCTGTATTTTGATTAAAACCAAAATACATAATGCAAAAAGAAATATTTGCTAAATCTTGTTCGTCCAAGCGATTCCTTCTAATGAAACCGTTAGCAAGAATCACATCTATTACTGAATAAAAGTCATTTTTGATTTCAGTAAAAACCTCTCTTCCTTGGTAGTCTTTATACTTCAATTCATTTACATTCTCCTTGTGTAACTTAAGTAGTTCGAAGAACTTACTTTCAAATCGTTCTAATTGAGTGAATTCTCTTTGTTCGTTTAATGTAATAAATAGGAAAATGACTCCAATCAATGAAAATAATGTACCAACTACACCACCTATAAAATCACCAATAGACGCAGATGATTCAAGGTTGATTTCACGATTTACTACAGAATAATCATCAAGTACATTTTTGAGGTAAAAAAATGAAATCAATATGCCTGAAATCAATGATAAAACAGCAATCCAAATTAGTACTTTGGACTTTATTATTTCGCTAAACCTACTCATACCAACCTCGTTTTTCCCGTTAACAACTCCTGCATCATCCCTTGTTTAATGCCCTTATATTTCTCTTTTTTTGCCTCCAATGCTTCAATTTCTGCATCCATGTCAGTGAGTATTTTTGCAATGGCTTGTTGCTCAATTTTCTCCATTGGAATGGTAATCTCCAGACCTTTAAGTTGTGATGAATTAATACTATCGAATGTTGAGCCAGTTGAAAATTTACCCCAGCTTGATTCTAAGTAGATAAGATAGTGGTATAAAAATTCATTAGGATACTTTATAGAGCACACACCACGACCGATACAGCAATTAAAAGTTGCAATAGCCACCTCTCCAACAGGTGCTCTTACCGACATAACGATGTCCCCTTCCTCAGCTGTCTTTGTGATTTGGGAGGTATAACTTCGTATTATAGTTTTTCTTTCTTTAATATCCGCATTTCCTTGAATTAGTGGCAAACCATTGCCAGAATTATTGTAGTTGGAAGAAAGAGGGGACTGCCCCATGTTGATTCTACAGATATCTCCCAATGTCTTCTCCTCCCACTCACCACTAAATCCTAGCAAGCGTTTTCCGCCTTTATTCGGTGGCGTCAACAACTCCTGCATGGCCCCTTGCTTGATGGCTTTCTTTTTGGTAATCAAACGCTCCAAACTGCTTATGAGCGCATCTACATCACTCAAGGCGGTGGCAATGGCTTTTTGCTCGGTGAGGGTTGGGGGAATTATTAAAGGAAGTTCTCTCTGTTTAACTATTCCTATATATGCTCTTGTTCCTCCGCCCGAAAGCATTTCCAAAACCTTTTGAAAACCATTAGTTTCGAAATAACTTTTGAGAAATTTATTGAATATTTTTTTTGGGTTAACTCTGTAATAGGTGACCTGCGGAGTCAACATTATATAAGGTGTTTTAATATCCTGGACAATTGCTACGTTACCCACCGTTCCTTTGTGGGTTAAGAGCACATCACCCTCAATTGAAAAGCCCTTTTGTAAAGAGTCAGCTTGCTTTTTTGAAATGAAATGGCAATTGAGCAAATCCACCTTGTTGTCAAAGACATTGTTTGCCATAATGAATGGTATTCCCGAACTAACAAAGTCAGATTTCTTAGGGTGGATATTCCCATGATTTCCATCTTTTGGCGCTTCAATGTATCCTAAATCAATTGCTTCCCCGACATTAATAAATTTCCAATCTTCAGGAACTAAACCAACATCGGTTTGTTTATATTTCGTTTTTGTTAACTCCATACCAGTCCCATTTTTTGAAGATGTTCAGCCACTCTACTTTCGACTTCGCTTAGGTTATGTTCTAGCTCACTTAATTTGGTGTCGTAGCGTTCCCCCAGTTCTTTGATACGGTTTGTCAAGCGCTGTGAAATAGCATCAATTTCCGTTTGGATGGAAGCTTTGATGGAAGTCAACCATTTGTCTTCTACCACCAAGGTACGCACTTCTGCTTCGGTAAGTTTGCCATATTGTTCTAGTGTCAATTGGTCGAGTTCTGCTTCTCTGGCTTTTATGCTCTTTTTCAAATCCGCTTCCTTCTCCAGGAGTTTCAACAATTGATTTGCTAAGGCAAGACCTTCTTTTTCGGTAGTATTTCCTTTGTTGTCCTTCACATATTTTGTTAAGGTAGCCTTCGTGAGACTCCCTTTGTCATTCGTTGCATCAGCAAGTAAACCTTCTTCGCCTGCATGTTCTTCTTCGTATTGTGCCATTTCTGCTTGCACGCTTTCTAATTCGCTGTTCAAATCTTGTAACGCTTCTTGTTCGTCAGAAAGGTACTTTTGAACCACCAAAGATTTTGGAATCAAATCACAGGTCCAGCCTTTATCTACTTCCTTGCCTTTGTTGTTTTTTTCCAAAATGCGTTTGGTCTTAGCTACCCAGCCGTCTTCAACAATCAGATACACGTCATCTTTCATGGTTTCGTTCCAATAGTTGAGCAAGTGTTGATAGATGTCGTATTTGTTCACTAAAGCTTTGTCGTGGTAGGCATTCAAAAGTGCCTCCGAGATGTGATGGATAAACTTTTTGGGAGCTGTTTCTGCCTGAATTCCTTGCAAGTCTGCATAAACGGCATTTTTCCATGAAGTAAACACTTGGTCTAAGGTCTCGCTATAGGCTGTAAATTCAGGGTGCTTGTAAATGGTTTCTTTGATGGCATTGGCTTCCACATTTAGTTGAACATAGCCTTCTCGTAATGAAGAAAACAACTCTTTGCGCAAAGACGGGTAAACCTCCCAATAGGCTTGTAATCCATCAATGTCTTTTAACGGAATACCGCCATTCAAATGCGCATTCAAATCCTGTATATCTTCTTCTTCTTGTGTATCAATGTAACGAGGAATATTGAGGTTGTATTCGTTTTTCTCAATCTCTTCAAACGAAACAAAACGTGAGAATTTTGCTTCTTCCTTTTGGAAATTGAACACATCCACAATCTTGTGTAAATCCTGCTCACGCAAACGGTTTTTGTTTCCATCTTTAATATAGCCTTTAGAGGCATCAATCATGAAAATTCCTTTGCGCTCATCCGTATGTTCTTTGTCCACCACAATGATACAAGCAGGAATTCCCGTACCATAAAACAAGTTGGCAGGAAGACCGATTATTCCTTTTATCCATTTACGTTGGATGATATTTTTCCGTATTTCAGCTTCTGCGTTACCACGGAACAATACGCCATGCGGAAGGATAACAGCTCCTTTACCTGTCGATTTCAATGAAGCCAGAATATGTAAAAGGAAAGCATAATCGCCATTCTTCTCAGGAGGAATTCCATACCCCGAAAAACGATTGTATAAATCATCCGAAGGGTTGATCCCTGAAGTCCAATTTTTTACCGAGAACGGAGGGTTGGCAACCACAAAGTCAAAGCGTTTCAGTGTGCCATCATTCTCTTTGAATTGAGGGTCAGCGATGGTGTTTTTACCTGCAATCTGCGCTTCGGGATGCCCATGCAACCACATATTCATGATAGCCAAACCTTTTGTTGCAATATCTTTCTCCTGACCGTAAATAGTCAATCCATTCGGAGCTTCTTCAGCCACTTTCATCAAAAGCGAAGCAGAACCACAAGTAGGGTCATAGGCAGTAAAGGAAGGTTTATCAGCTTTGTTTGCTCCAATTACTTTCGCTAAAATTCGAGAAACTTCTGAAGGTGTATAAAATTGACCTTTCGATTTTCCCGATTCTGTAGCGAAATGTTGCATCAAGTATTCGTAGGCATCACCTAGAATATCGTCGTCTTCTGCGCGGTTGTTTTTAAAGTTCAATGCTGGATTTTCGAAAATAGCAATGAGTTTGGAAAGCCGATCTACTTTTTCTTTATCACTTCCTAATTTATCGTCATCATTGAAATCAGCTAATTCCATAGAGCCTTCCAAGCCGTTTGCTGCAAAGAGGGGGCGAAGAATTTCTTTGTTGATACGATCACCAATATCAGGTTGTCCCTTCAGCGCCACCATGTCTTCGAAAGCAGCTCCTTTCGGAACCTCAATCAAACTCATTGGATTGCCTGAATATTTGTCGCTAACGTATTTTACAAAAAGCATGGTCAGTACATAATCCTTATACTGTGAGGCATCCATTCCTCCTCTTAATTCATCGCAACTTGCCCAAAGAGAGCTATATAATTCAGATTTCTTTATTGCCATTAATTCTAAAAATTCAATTGGACTGTGAATATAACCCGAAATAATCAAATGTTTCCAATTCCAAATCTTATTCGGATTAATAGGAGATAATATCACCCCCCGGTTATTCATCAATTTTGAAAAAAATTAAATCAACCTAATTTTTCCTGTCAACAAATTCTACATCATAATTCTAATTGACATTGAAAATGTTTGGTTTTCATTCCTTTCCGAATTTCGATTGTTCAAGGTTTTCAAAGTGAAAGGTGTCTTCTTTCCAGTTGGAGGGATTGTTTTCTATATATTCACTAATGCGACAAAATGCAATAGTATTGCGGATAATATGGTCGTAGAAAAGTGACTGCCATTGAAAATCAAGATTCTTTTTCCGTATTTCAAACGAGCAGCGACCTTTGTACCAACGGAGAATGCGCGATAAATTATCTTGTAACATTGGATTCTTTTCTCCTGCAAATCCTCCTCTGTCCACTTTTAAAGATTCAATTTCATTTAGGTTATTTACAATTTTCTGAGGTATCTCAATGCATATAAACAAAAAAAGGAGACCCGAAGATCTCCTTTTCTATGATTCTGGATGTTGGAAATTATTTTCCTTTTTCCATTTTTTCTTTCAACTCTGCAAGCGCATCTAAATCACCTAAAGTTGATTTTTCGTTGCTTTGGTTGTTTGCTTTAACAGCTTGTTCAGTAGAAGAACCTTTTTTGTTTCCTGCACTTGGTTTAGCTGATGAATTTGCCGGTTTGTCTTCTCCTTCTTCGAATAAACGAGTATGTGAAACGACAATCTTACGTGCTTCTTTGTTAAACTCAATCACTTTGAAATCAAGAACTTCTTCCACTTTAGCGTTAGTACCGTCTTCTTTCTTCAAGTGCTTAGAAGGACAAATACCTTCAACACCGTAAGGAAGAGCAACGATTCCTGACTTATCTTTCATGTCGATAATTGTACCGCTGTGAACTGAACCTTCAGCAAATGTAGATTCAAATACATCCCAAGGATTTTCTTCTAACTGCTTGTGTCCTAAAGAAATTCTACGGTTGTCACGATCGATTTCCAATACGATAACTTCCATTTCTTCACCTACTTTACAGAATTCAGATGGATGCTTGATTTTCTTTTGCCAAGAAAGGTCAGAAATGTGAATCAATCCGTCAACTCCTTCTTCTAATTCTACGAACACACCGAAGTTAGTGAAGTTACGCACTTTCGCATTGTGACGTGAACCAACTGAATATTTCACTTCGATATCGTTCCATGGATCTGGCATCAATTGTTTGATACCTAAAGACATTTTACGCTCTTCGCGATCCAATGTTAAAACTACTGCTTCAACTGTATCTCCGATATTCAAGAAGTCTTGAGCAGAACGTAAATGTTGTGACCAACTCATTTCTGAAACGTGAATCAATCCTTCAACACCTGGAGCGATTTCGATGAATGCACCGTAATCTGCCATTACTACCACTTTACCAGAAACTTTGTCACCAACTTGGATGTTAGCATCTAAAGAATCCCATGGATGAGGTTGTAATTGTTTTAAACCAAGAGCGATACGTTTTTTGTCGTCGTCGAAGTCCAAAATAACCACATTGATTTTTTGATCCAATTCCAACATTTCCTCTGGATGTGTAACACGTCCCCAAGAAAGGTCAGTGATGTGGATAAGACCGTCAACACCACCCAAGTCGATGAATACACCGTAAGAAGTGATATTTTTAACGATTCCTTCCAATACTTGTCCTTTTTCAAGACCGGAAATGATTTGTTTTTTCTGTTCTTCTAATTCTGCTTCAATCAACGCTTTGTGAGAAACTACAACGTTTCTGAATTCTTCGTTAATTTTCACAACTTTGAATTCCATGTTTTTACCAACGTAAACATCGTAGTCACGAATTGGCTTAACATCAATTTGAGAACCTGGTAAGAACGCTTCGATTCCGAAAACGTCAACGATAAGTCCACCTTTTGTTCTGCATTTTACATAACCAGTGATGATTTCACCTGAACGCAATACTTCGTTCACGCGAATCCAAGCGCTGTGCATGCGAGCCGTTTTGTGAGAAACGATCAATTGACCTGTTTTGTCCTCTAAAACTTCTACGTAAACATCCACTTCGTCACCTACTTTTAATTCCGGGTTATAGCGGAATTCGTTTGCTGCAACAACACCTTCTGATTTGTAGCCGATGTTAACAATCACCTCTTTTTTGGTGATCATTGCAACTGTACCTTTAATTACTTCTTTCGGGGTGATTGAAGTTAAGGTTTTTCCATAACGATCAGACATTTCTGAACGTTGTACTTGATTGTAACCGTCTAATTGTAACGCTTCCCAATCAAAATCTGCAGTTCCCTGCGAAAAGATTTCTTGTGCCATTAGGCTTTTAACATTTGTATTTCGAACTCCCTACCGCTCGAAAGTGGTTAATAATCAACTATTTGTAGGGAAATAGATGCGTTTTAAGGGGGCAAAGGTAGGGATTTCTTTCTAGTTTCTTGAATTTCAGCTGAAAATATTGAACGACTCTGTGACTTCTGTGTAATATTTACGTTGTTTAGAATTTTTCTAAATAGAATAGATTACCTTTGCAGACCTAATATTTTACATGGGAACTTTTAATGTAAAGGAGATTCGGGAACAGTTTCCTGCACTTCGTCAACAGATCTACGGAAAAAACCTCATCTATTTCGATAATGGAGCGACGTCACAGAAGCCAGTAATGGTTTTAGATGCAATCAGTAAATTTTATTCAAAGGAAAACGCCAATATTCACCGAGGTGTGCACTTTATGAGTCAACGTGCAACGAACGATTATGAAGCGGCACGTCAACGGATTCAGCGCTACCTGAACGCCAAAAAATCGGAAGAAATCATCTTTACAAAGGGAACTACTGACGGTATCAATTTAGTAGCCTTTTCGTATGGAGAATTATTGAAAGAAGGCGACGAAATCATCATCAGTGCTATGGAACACCATTCGAATATTGTTCCGTGGCAAATGTTATGTCAGCGTAAAAATTTGGTACTTCGGATAATTCCAATCAACAAAAAAGGGGAGTTAATTCAAGAAGAATATGAGAATTTGCTCTCCAAAAAAACCAAATTGGTGGCGATAACACACATCTCCAATACACTTGGAACGATTAATCCCGTCAAAGAAATGATTGCAAAAGCTCACGCTGTTGGAGCAAAAGTTTTGGTGGACGGTGCGCAAAGCATTCAGCATCTTAAAGTGGATGTTCGCGATTTAAACTGCGATTTTTTCGTTTTTTCTGGACATAAAGTTTTCGGACCAACGGGAATTGGCGTGTTGTATGGGAAAGAGGCCTTATTGGACGCCATGCCGCCTTATCAGGGTGGAGGTGATATGATAGAAAAAGTCACTTTTGAACGCACGACGTACAACGAACTACCTTTTAAATTTGAAGCGGGAACGCCACACATCGCAGGTGGAATTTGTCTTGGAAAAGCCTTTGAGTTTTTAGAGTCTCTGGACATGGTGGCTGTAGAAAAACACGAACGCGATCTTGCAAAATATGCCGAAGACATGTTAGAGACCTTTGAGGTTATGCAATTGATTGGAACTGCGAAAAATAAAACGTCGGTCGTATCTTTTTTGGTGGAAGGAATTCATCCGTTCGACTTGGGTACATTACTGGACAAACAAGGCATTGCGGTTCGAACGGGACACCATTGTACGCAACCCTTGATGGACTTTTTCAAAATTCCGGGAACAGTTCGTGCGTCATTTGCGTTTTACAACACCCGCGAGGAAATTGATACTTTCGTTACTGCGGTTGAAAAAAGTATTGCCTTATTAAAATGAGCATGACATTAGAAGAAAAACAACAAGAAATCGTTGAGGAATTTGCCGTTTTTGACGATTGGATGGAGAAATACGAGTACATCATTGATTTGGGGAAAGACTTGCCAAAAATCGATGAATCCTTAAAAACGGAAGATCGCTTAATCGAAGGTTGTCAATCGCGTGTTTGGGTGGCATCTTCGATAGAAAATGAAAAAATGCGTTTTACTGCTGATTCCGATGCTATTATTACCAAAGGAATTATTGGCTTATTAATTCGTGTTTTGGATGGAGAAAATCCTGAAACGATTGTGAAAGCTGATCTACATTTTATTGGTGATATTGGCTTACAAGAACATTTGTCCCCAACGCGTGCAAATGGGTTGTTGGGCATGGTAAAGCGATTGAAGACCGAAGCATTGAAACACATACAAAATAATTGATTCATGGAAAAAGAAATAATGGCGTTGGAAGAACGAATCGTTACGATGTTAAAGACGATTTATGACCCTGAGATTCCAGTTGATATTTATGAATTGGGATTGATATATGAAGTGCGAATCAACGAAACGAAGAATGTGTTAATCGAAATGACCTTAACGTCACCAAATTGTCCTGTTGCAGAAACCTTACCGAAAGAAGTGCAAGATAAAGTAGCTTCCGTAGAAGGAGTGACCGATTGCGAGGTAAAAATTGTGTTCGACCCACCGTGGGACAAGGATATGATGAGCGAGGAAGCGAAATTGGAGCTGGGTTTTTTGTAGGATAGGGGATAGGTATTAGTGATTAGGCAATAGTGAATAGATAATATTGAATAGTTTTTAGGCTGTAGTTCGATTCTCAATTTTCCATCATCGCAACGGACTCAATTTTCCATTCTACATTTTCCATTCTACATTATCAATTCTCCATTTTCACTTTCCTTTCTCCCTTAAACATCTCAAATCCACGGAATTCACACGGGATATCGCCATTAAATAAGCTCATTTTTTTGGACGGTTTTAAACCAATCGATTTCATTCCTTCTTCACTTCCGGATATAATCCACGCTTGGCAAGGTGACATGTTATGTTTTAACCATGAGCCCAAATTGCCATACAATTCAGTAACATCAATTTTTAGCCGTTCGTCGTAAGGTGGATTTGTCAAAATAAAAACTTCACCTTCAGGACGTTCGACTTCTTCAAATGATTTCGAACTAATTTCAATTAATCGGCCAAAGCTGAACGAACGCAAATTACGACGTGTCTTAATCACCATTTCGTCGGAAATATCGCTTCCAAAAATTCGAACAGGTAACTGACGAACGATGCGAGGTGCATTTTCATAAATTTCCTCCCAAAGTGTTGACGAGAAGTTTTTTAACCGTTTGAAAGCGTAATGTTGTCGTTCGATATTGGAAGGAACTCCAGTCGCGAGCAAAGCCGCTTCAATAAGTAAAGTTCCTGATCCACAAAACGGATCGAGTAGGGGAGTCTTACGGTCCCAACCCGACATGCGAACCAATCCTGCGGCAACCACCTCGTTTAAGGGCGCCTCGCCAACTTCCGATCGATAACCACGTTGGAACAATGGCGCACCGCTTGTATTGAAAGAAATCGTCGCCTGTTTCTCACTGATATAAAGGTCGAAAAGTAAATTCGGTTGTTTAGTGTCCACATTCGGACGGGGTTTGTTTTTCGCTGTAAAAACGTCCACAATCGCATCTTTGGCGAGTAGGAACGGGTAATGAGTATTTTTAAAAATCTGAGAATGAACGGCGCCTCGAATGGCAAATGTTTGATTAGAACCGATAATTTCTGTCCAATCGATGCGTTGCAAACATTTCAATAAGTCCTTTTCTTCTTGAATATAAAATCGGTCAATTTCAACCAACACAGAAATAGCACAACGCGCATACAAATTTAAGAAATAAACATCTCTCCAAGAGCCTTTTACGCGAACTGCGCGATTCAAAATTTCTGTTTCTTGATAACCTAATTCTTGTAATTCCTCTGCTAAAGTCGTTTCAAATCCAAAGAAACATTTAAGCGTGATGAGTAAATCCTCACCATAAAATCGATCAATTTTCGTCATTAATTCCCGCCTTTTTTCTTGGTCTGCGTGTAACCACTTTTAATTAAAATTTCCGTCACTTTGTCTTTAAAATTACCCTGAACAATGATTTCATTGTCTTTAGCACTTCCGCCAACGCCGCATTTACTTTTTAGCATTTTCGCTAATTCTTTCAGGTCGTCGTCGGTTCCAACAAATCCTTCAATGAGTGTCACTTCCTTACCTGCTCGTTGTTTTCGGTCGATGGATACGTATAGTTTTTGTTGGGAAGGAGAAAGTGTTTCCGCGGTTTCCTCTTGTTCTTCTTCGTAGTGAAAATTTGGGTTGGTGGAATAAACCACGTTCACCAGGTTTTTCAGTTTTTTTGACATAAGCCGAATTTTGACAAAGGTACGAAACGATATGAGATGCGATTTTTGAAACTTCAAAACAATTATTTCAAAATTCGTGTACCAAACCAAGCGACAAAAGTTAGTTTTGTGAAATACAAAAATTGGTGCGAACTATGCAACAAATCGCTTACCTCAACAGCAACGACGGAACCGGAATTTTAGCTTGGGGAGTCGAACATTCTCTTATCGCTGGACCAACTTCAGGACTGTCAACTTTACAAGAATTTTTGAATCATTATGAGGGGGATTACCGTTTTTTATGCCTGAGTTATGATTTGAAAAACGACATTGAGAAGTTAGACTCTAACAACTTCGACGGAGTGAAATTTCCGAAATTCATTGCTTGGGTGCCTCAATACGTGGTCGAGATGAAAAAAGAATCCTATCGCTTTTTAAAAGGGGAAAAGTCAACGGAGGCATTTGAGTTTTTACAACAATTTTTGGAAGAGGAGACCGATCACAATTTTCATCCGTATAATTTTAATTTTCAGGCACGTACCTCGAAGGAAGATTATCTAGAAAAAGTAAAAAATTTACAAAAAGCCATTCAACGCGGCGATATTTATGAAGTGAATTACTGTCAAGAGTATTTTGCTGAAAATGTCGATATTGATTTTGCTTTGGATACTTATTTTAAGTTAAACTACCTAACCCAAGCTCCCTTTTCAGGATACATTTCAATTGGCGATTTTCAGATTTTCTGTGGAAGTCCAGAGCGCTTTTTAAAACGTTCGGGAAATAAACTGATTTCTCAACCGATTAAGGGAACCGCACCCCGTGGCGAAACACCAGAAAAAGATGAGCATTTGAAGAAACAATTGCAACAAAACCCCAAAGAACGCGCTGAAAATGTGATGATTGTGGATTTAGTTCGCAATGACTTTTCTCAAATTGCGACTGCTGGTTCGGTGAATGTTGAGGAATTGTGTGAAATATATTCGTTTGAAACGGTACATCAGATGATTTCAACGGTTGCTTGTGAGGTGCGATCTGGGGCTACCTTTACGGATATTCTTCGTGCCACTTTCCCAATGGGATCCATGACAGGTGCACCGAAAATTAGTGCCATGCAACACATTGAAGAAGCCGAAGATTTTCAACGAGGAATTTATTCAGGTTCAATTGGTTATATCGATCCAACTGGTGATTTTGACTTAAATGTGGTCATACGTACCTTGGTCTATAATCGAAAAGAGAAATACCTCTCTTGCGGCGTTGGAAGTGCCATCACTATTTTGAGCAATCCAGAGGACGAATTCCAAGAATGTCAAACCAAGGTCAAGCGAATTTTAGATGGAATGCAGCAGCCGTGAGGTAGAAGAGTTACTTACTGAATTTATTTCAAAACATACTGATAGTAAGTTGCTTATCGGTGTAAGTGGTGGAATGGATTCCATGTTGTTATTGCATTTTATGGTTCGTTTGGGTTGGCCAAAGCGATGTATAGTGGCGCATGTCAATTACCGATTGCGAGGAGAAAATAGCGATGCAGATGCCGATATGGTTAAAAGGTATTGCCTTGAAAATCAACTTTTATTTACTGAAAAAAGGGTAACTGATGCAGAGCGAGAATCCTTGTATGAAGGGAATTTACAACAAG
This sequence comes from Bacteroidota bacterium, assembly GCA_039795265.1. Classification (GTDB taxonomy): domain Bacteria; phylum Bacteroidota; class Bacteroidia; order Flavobacteriales_D; family Crocinitomicaceae; genus UBA952. Next base: position 155,241 of record JBDKEM010000016.1, read on the forward strand.
TGGCTCGTGATCTTCGTTTCGCTTTTTTTAAGAAAATCAAAGAAGAATTCGCAGCGGATTTGATTGTTTTGGCACACCATGCCGACGATCAAGAAGAAACCTTTTGGCTGCGGTTAATTCGTGGTGCTGGACCGCACGGTTTGGCAGGAATGAAAGCTTTTTCCAACGGGGTATGGCGGCCTTTTTTACCTTTTCGAAAATCCGAATTGGAGCAACTAGCAAAAACCGTGAATCTCTGGTGGCGCGAAGATGAGAGCAACCAGACGATGAAATACAACCGCAATCGTTTTCGTTTGGAATTGTTACCGTTTTTGAAGAAAGAAATCCCGAGCATATCCGATTCCGTTTTACACTTGCAAAAACTGTTTCAAGCACAAAATGAAGAGGATGAAACCGTTGCTTCTCATTTGTGTAAACAATTCATAAACAAGAAAATAGTCTCATTGTCAACGCTCAAAAATTTAACTGAAAATCAGTTGGTGATGTTTTTTCACACTTTACAAATTCCGACTGGAAAAATTCAGGATTTTAAAAAGTTGTACTCCGCTGAAAAAGGAGCGATTTTGACGTGGAAAAACCGAGAAGGAAAACAAAAAACCCTTTTTCGTGAAAAAAACGGAATGGCATTGGAGCAGATTTTAACCGATGACGATTTTCAATTTTCAATTACTGAGGTGGAGGAATTGCCTGCTGATTTTAATGTGTACACCTTCTTTTTCGATGCATCAAAAATCAAAGGGGATTTGAAAATTCGTCAGTGGGAAGAAGGAGACGTCATTTTTCCAATTGGCGTGAACGGTTCTAAATTGGTAAGTAAGTTTTTAAAAGACAAAGGTGTACGTGCCTCCGTAAAACGTCAAGTTCGTGTTTTAGTGGACGACGAAATGGTGCTCGCATGTCCATTTTTGGGAATGGATCGAAGAAAAATGGCGTTATCATCTAGCACTTTGATTTTAGAAGTGAAATTTGTTAAGGGAACAAAATCAGTATATTCACCTAGTTTTTTAGATAATTAACCATGTTTCGTTCTCTTTTTTTGGGTGTTCTATTATTGGCGTCGCAGTGGACTCGCTCTCAGAATTTTGCCTCTTATTTCACTGGAAATTCTGAGGATGCAATCACTTCTCCAAAAGGAGGAATCTGTCTAATGGGTGGTGCAACTGAAGATGATTTTGCAATGCGTTGGTTTTTACAACAAGCAGATGGGGGTGATATATTGGTTTTGCGAACCAGCGGATCGGATGGGTACAATGATTATTTGTATTCGACTTTGGGAGTTAATGTGAATTCTGTTGAATCAATTGTTTACAGTAATCCAAGTCCGACTCAAAAAGCATACGTGTTGGAACGAATTGAACGAGCAGAAGGAATTTGGTTTGCGGGAGGTGACCAATGGAATTACATTTCTTCGTGGCGTAACACTGCATTCGATAGCTTGATTAATTTAAAAATTCAACAAAAGAAAATTGTGATTGGTGGAACAAGCGCAGGGATGGCGATTCAAGGCAAATATTATTTTTCTGCACAAAATGGAACTATCACATCACAAGAAGCTTTAGCAAATCCATACAATCCAAAAGTTAAGGTGGATAGTATCAGTTTTTTGAAAAATAAATTTTTAGAAGAAGTTATCACGGACACTCATTTTGATAATCCAGATAGAAAAGGACGTTTGGTTGTGTTTTTAGCACGAATCAATATGGACTACCAAGTTGCTGCAAAAGCAATTTCTTGTGACGAATATACAGCTGTTTGTATTGATACAAATGGCATTGCACGCGTTTTTGGTGGAGACCCGCAATATGATGATAATGCTTATTTTGTCCAAGTAAATTGCGAAAATGAAAATGTTCTTCCAGAAGTTTGTTTAGAGAGCATTCCTTTAACGTGGAACCATCAAAATTCGGCCTTAAAAGTTTATCAAATAAAGGGAACGTCAACTGGAAATAACACATTTGACCTCAGCAATTGGAAAATTGGAGATGGAGGAAATTGGAAAAATTGGTCGGTTAACAATGGAATATTTTATGAAGAAAATGGTGCATTACCCAATTGTTTTTTAGGATTACAAAACGAGACGAAAACATTTGAAATCCAGTTGTTTCCTAATCCATTTCAAGACCAATTTACTGTAAGATTGGAAACAACATTAAACGATCAAACGCAATTTTTAATTTACGACAATATTGGTTGTAGAATTCCGCTTGTTGAATTGGAAAGAAGGTCAAAGGAAGTGGATTTTAAGTTGTCCAATTTGAAATCAGGTGTTTATTATTTAGTTATCAAAAATGGTAATTTTGAAAACAGAATGAAAATTCACTTTAATCAAAAATGAAGAATTAGAGTATGATTTTTGAGTTGTTAACAATTTCAAAAGTGTTGTGAACATTTTACCCAAGTTATCCACATTTCACCCTCCAAAGCGACCTTTAAACTTATTTTAGCCCGTTTTTTTAACAAAAATTAAAAGCTTATGATAAGATTTTTACGCTTTGCCACTTTCTTAATGCTTCCTGTTTTTTTTCAAACTTTGTTCGGACAGGCAAATATAAAAGTGAAGGTTCTAACAGTTGAAGTACTTGGAAATGTGGATTGTGATGGTTTTCTTTCGGGTAACTCAGATTTTGCGTTTGAATACGGAGCCAAAGACAATACTCTAATTTTAGGTAATAACAATCCGTCCGCTTTTGGTTTAACTGGGGATTTCAATTTCTCTTATAAAAACGACGATAACGGTCCTTGGTCTTTGAGTCCAAACACTGTATTTTTTGACCATGACTACATTTGTCCAGCGGATGTTCCAACCAACATCGAATTCAAATGGCAAGGATATGAAAACGACGCGCCAATTGTCAACTGGGATTTGACTGGAACTTTTTCTGAAATTCGAACAGGTGTGCAAATTATTAATATTCCACCACCAACAAGTGCAGGTACGACTGGACCTTTGGTGTACACAGCATCTGGTACATCAGGTTGTGGCACCCAAAACTATCGCATAACGATAGAAATCATCCGCACTGATTTGACTTTCCAAGTGATGGCTGACAATATTTGTAATGCTTTTGCCATTCCAGTGGACGATCAAGTTAACACCTACGCGTTTTGTGGTACCTACACCTTAGAACCGGGTGAACCAATTTTTCAATCGGTAGGAAATGCTGGACATGGCTCCGCTTGGTTCTATTTTACATTGCCGACCAACTCGTCTGGAAATATCCGTATTGACACCGATTTTCCTCAAACGACATTTGGAACTGAAATCGCTTTGTACCACGCTGCGGACGGTTTTGGTTGCATTGAAGGAACAAACAATTTTAGCAATATTCAAATCAAAAACAAGTTCAATTATTTATCCGAACACTCTTACACGGATGATGATATATTCTTAATTGCTCCAGAAGGTAAAGCCACTGGTTCTTGGAATGGAGGATTAATTTCCGAAGGTGCGCCTTTGATTCCTGGGCAAACGTATTATGTTCAATTTACATCCGATGCGGCCAATACTACAGGTTCGGTAGGAATTAAAATTACCGATTTAGGAGGAACTCCAACACCGTATAATGACATTCCGTGTACATCTCCAGTTATTAGCGGAATTATACCAGGGACGACTCCAATCACTGAAAACGATAACGCCAATTCCCCTTCATTAACTTTAAATTATGGTGATGCAACTGATCGCGAAGCAGGTGCTCCATTTACAACGACTGACGCGGAAGATTTTGTTGCCTACCTCTACACTCCTGCTCAAGGAACTTCAAATTCCATTAACGACAATGTTTGGTTCAATTTCCAAGCACCTAACAGTGGTCGTTTATATTTTGAAGGCGAGGTTACCGGTTTGTTTGGAGTAAGTGAGGCGGAAGATATTGCTTTATATGCGCTTGATTCCAGCTTTGCGCCTGGTCGTCCTGCGGATTTGTTCTGTTCTAATTTGCGCCAGATTGCAGCAGCAAGTGGAAGTATTTCTGGATCATCCCGAACGGCTAAAATCAATGCGTCATGTTTAGAGCCGGGATATACCTACTATGGAATGTTAGATCCTCAAAGTGTTTCGACTACTTCGTCTGGTAAAGTTTGGTTGTACGATCCAAGTGTGCAAGATCCAATTAATAATCCACCTGCTAACGATATTCTATGTTTGGCAATGGAAGATACGCTATTCGAAGTTCCTGTCATTCTTGCTGGGACTAACCCAACTTTCCAAGCGGTTGCTGGAACCAACAAATACGCTTGTCGTGAGTATTTAGCTGGTGAGCCTGCTTTAGACCCGCTTCCTGAAAACCGCGCTGATCAAACAGTATGGCATTATTTTATTGCACCTCCAACTGGAGCAGTAACCATGAGCATTCGTGCTTATGTAGGAATGAACAATTTGCGTTACAACGTATATGAGTTGTTCAACGGACAAGAATGTTATGGTGGATTAAATCAGAAAACATTCACAACGGATGGAACTCAAGCGACCAATTACATCACCCCAATCATGTCAGGAACGGCAGGATTTACAGGTTCTCAGATGTCGGCTTGTTGTTTAGTTCCTGGTAAAAAGTATGCTATTCAAATTGATGGTGCTTCCCCAACTGACATCGGTCAATACATCATTGAATACATTCGTGAGGTGGCAAGTGATGCTGGTGATGTTTATGCATTAATGGCGAATGGTGATACCGTTAAGGTGACGGTTCCAGATACGGCTTATGTTTGTTTCGGTGATACTATTCAACCGGGGATTTTATTGAACGGTATTGGGCAATCGACTGCCGATATTCCAAACTGTTTGTTACCGGGTTATTTGTTACATTCTTCGCCATCAATTCCAACCGATTTGACTCAGGTGAATTACATTGACTCAGTTCAATCGGTGAATGGCGTTTTCGTAAACAATACGGATGGAAGTGGTACTTTCGGAAATCCAAACTACAATCAGATTTATTATTTATCTCCTGCTGCAGATTTACCTGCTGTTTGGGGAGATTTTGAATGTATAAGTTCCACCATTGAACAAGGTATTCCAGTCGTATTCTTGCAACCGTTTAATGTGAATGTGAATTACGACAATGTGGCATGTACAGCAACAATCTCTGTTTCAGGAGGTTTGAATGCCTACAACGGAGCACCAATTTCCTACACGATTACCAACCCACTAGGTTTAGTAGCGCAGCAAGGAACTATAACCGCAGGTACACCGTTGGTTTATCAAGGACCAATCCCAGGAATTTACACTGTTGAAATTCAAGATGGTGCGTGTCCGAAAACAGTGACTTTCGACGCTTCGAATTGTGGAAATCCTTGTACGCCATCCACCAACAACGTGGCAAAATCGATTTGTCAAGGTGAAAGCATTTTATTAGGCGGACAGTTGCAAACGCAAGCAGGTGTTTACACGGATATTTTCTTAACTTCTGAAGGTTGCGACAGTACTGTGATTACTACCTTGAGCATTACACTGCCTAAAACGCATTTAGTTCAACAACAAATCTGCTCGGGAGGAAGTTGGACAGTGAATGGAAATGTGTACACGCAAGAAGGAGTTTATGTGGATACCTTAACTGCTGCTTCTGGTTGCGATTCAATTTTGACGACGGTATTGTTCATTTTACCTCCTGATAAGTTTAACGCACAGCAAACAATATGTCAAGGCGAAACCTATCAATTTGGTACTCAATCCTTGACTACAGGTGGTTTCTATGAAGAATTGTTCCAAGCTGTTGGCGGATGTGATTCCTTAGTAACTTTATTGTTAACGGTAAATGATTGTACGATCGAGTTTGAAATTAGTAACGTGGTAACGCCTAATGATGACGGACAAAACGATACTTGGAAAATCAGTGATCCAAGTTATATTCAAGGATGTGAGGTAACCATTTATAACCGTTGGGGTCAACCAGTTTATAATACAAACGATTACAACAACGAGTGGGGTGGAACGAAAAACAATGAACCGCTTCCAGATGGAGTTTATTTTTATTCGATTAAATGCTCGGATAAGAATTATACAGGTTCAATTAACTTATTACGCTTCAAGAAGTAATCACCTCAAAAGACATTTAAGATGAAACGCATACTATTTTCACTTTTAATACTTGCTGGAGCGAACCTTAATGCTCAGCAGTTACAACAGTCCAACACTTACGGATATAACCTGTATAGCCTCAATCCAGCCTTTGCAGGAGCGAGTGGATGTACTGAAGTCAATTTTTCTCACCTCAACCAATGGGTGAAAATCGAAGGGGCTCCAGTGACCAGTACCTTAAGTGCTAACACTCGATTCGGGAAAGAATTGGGAGTTGGTGGTCAAATTTTCGTGGATAAAATCGGAATGTTACGCCAAGTTTCAGGATTAGCTTCCGTTGCTTATGGTTACCGATTTTTAAAAGAACATTATGTTCGAGCAGGAGTTTCATTCGGTTACAATCAATACCGCCTAGACCCTAGTTCAGCAGTTGTTTTTGATCCGAATGACCCAATTGTTAATGGTGGAGTGCAATCCGCAGGAACGGTAAATACAGAATTTGGAATCACGTATCAATGGAAAAACTTGCAAGTAGGTTGGGCTACGAAGCAATTAATTCAAGCGTATTCTAATTTTGGTTATACCAACTTGAACGGTTATGGATTACGTCGTCATTCTAATTTCTTTGCAAGCTACAATTATATCATTAATCCAACTTGGACGGTTCGCCCATCCATTCTTGCAAAAGGAACGAATAACGGTTATCAGATGGACATTAATGCTGATGCGGTATATAAAAACCTGATTTTTGGTGGTTTAGGTTACCGAACAAAAGTTGGTTTGATTGCTCGTGTTGGTGTAAACATTCAAAACATGTTCTTTTTAGGTTATGCTTACGAAACGCCAATGAGTAACATTGCTTCTTACAGTGCAGGTTCTCATGAGGTCATTATCGGCTTGAAATTCTGTAAGAAACAAAAAGAAAAACAGCCTGAATTAACAAAAACAACGCCGAAGGATTCAATGAACTTGAAGCCACGAGTAGATACGGTTTTGATTACGAAAGTGGATACGGTGTACATTGAGAAAGTGGTAGAACGAATCGTTGAAAAAACAGTTCCAGTAGAGAATAATAACACTACAACAGGAAATTCTGAGGTGGCGATTAAGAACAGAGAAAAATTGTACAAGCCAATCTTGTTCATTTTTGATAAAACGACAGTACAACCAAATTCTGTTGCTGATTTAGAAGCTGTTTTACAATCCTTGAAAGAACATCCGAACTTAAAAGTTGAGTTAGAAGGACATACGGACTCGAAAGGAGAAAACAATTACAACGATAAATTATCAAAAGATCGTGTAAACGCTGTCCGAAATTATTTGATTAAGAATGGCGTCGATAAGTCGCGTATTAAAATCAAATATTTCGGTGAAGGTCGTCCGGTTGAAACGAATGATAGTGCACAAGGTCGTCGTCAAAACCGCCGTGTGGACGTAAGATTTATTGAATAAGAATGATAAAAAACAAAATGTTTGGTTGGCTGATAGTATTCGTATTATCAGCCAATTTTTTGAACGGACAAAACCCGAAAGTGAGTAGGGGAGAGCTTCGTGTTTTTTCCAACTTTCCTTCGAAATATGTTGATACTCGGACGATTGCGGTTTGGTTGCCGGAAAATTACGATTCAACGAAAAGCTATCCCGTGTTGCTCATGCACGATGGACAAATGTTATTTGACTCTTTGACAACATGGAATAAGCAGGAATGGCGAATGGATGAAATTGCTCAAGATTTAATTGATAAAAAGCAAGTTCAGCCCTTTGTTGTCGTCGGAATTTGGAATAATGGAGAAAAGCGACGATTGGAATATTTGCCCGAAAAAGCCTTTCGTTCCTTGAGTTATTCCACCCAATTTAAAGCCACGACGAGTGTTTTTAATGCTTCTTACTTGAAAGTAAATTTTCTTGCTGACGAATATTTGAAATTTGTCACGAAGGAAGTATTACCTTTTGTTAGAACCAATTTTGCGGTTTCGAAAAGTCGAGAAAATACTTATATTGGAGGTTCGAGTTTTGGCGGAATGATTTCGTGGTACGCCTTATGTCGTTATCCGCAGGTGTTTGGTGGTGCAGTTTGTTTATCGACACATTGGCCAGTGTTGTTTCCGGGAACGTTTATTGATGAGGTGCCGAAAGGAATGATTTCGTGGATGCTCAAAAATCTACCCAAACAAGCTACAAAAATCTATTTCGACTACGGAACAGCCACTTTAGACGCTTACTATGAACCGTGGCAAAAACAAGTAGATGCGGAACTAGAAGCAGGAAAATATCCGAATTTAACTTGGAAATCCTTAAAGTTTGAAGGTGAAAATCACAGCGAGGTCGCATGGGCTAAACGGCTGGATATTCCTTTGTTTTTCGTGTTTGGGAAATAGTATTGGAGAATTCAGTTAATGTGTTCTAATTCAGTTTGTTAAAGGTTTGTAACTAATATTCGCGCTAGCGAACTATGTTTCTATGTGGTTAAAAAAATGAAAACCACATAGGTACATAGAAAATATAGTTTTGAAATTTTTGATAGACGCCAGGGCATTGACACATAGCGTTTTTAAATTTCTATGTGAGCCTTTAATCCATCTTCTATACTAAGCGTTAGCGAACTATGTTTCTATGTGGTTAAAAAATTTGAAAACCACATAGTTTCTTTTAGAGGTCATAGGTTGAGTAAATCGGATAGACGCCACAGCGTTGACACATAGCGATTTTTGGAGTAGATATA
>JBDKEM010000018.1:0-24451 GCA_039795265.1 Bacteroidota bacterium
ACCGTTTCGTCGATATAATTGTCAATGAGAATGATTTCTTTAGTGGCTGAGCGGATTATTCGCGACATCAATTCATACGCATCAAAAATTTGTCCATCGAAGAATACGCCTTGGGTGGGAATGGGATTTTGCTCAAGTGCCTTGAAAACTAACTCAAATCTCCGTGTTGTTTCAACTTGTTTTCTTTCTAATTCATCAATGCGTTGGATTAATCCATACTGTGAGGAAATCAATTTGCGCATTGAAACAAATGCACGCATTATAGTAACATGAACATTGGCAGCGCTTTCACTTTTTAAAACACCTGACAATCCAGCAACGCCTTGTTCTGTAAAAACAAATGGGATTTTTCTTCTTCCCCCATGAGTACTTGAAGTCGCATTTTGCGATATCAAGTTGTCCCATTCTTCTCTTGTAAGTTCAAACATAAAGTCTTCGGGAAAACGTTCCGCGTTTCTTTTTACTTGTTCATTCAAACGGCTAGTTGATACACCATAGATATCTGCCAAATCACTGTCCAGCATAACATGTTCACCTCGAATAGTAAAAATTCTATTCTTGATAAAGTCGTTTGATTGGCTTAAAATATTGCTCATTTGTAGTTCAAATGTCGTTTGGTCTTTGTTATTTGTTCATTTTCAAGGCGAACTTCAATATGTTCAGCCGCCTCATTTGGTCGGTATAAAATGATTTCATTCTTCATAGTTTGCTTGAAGTTAGCGAAATTTATCTTTTCGAGAAGAATAATTTGGAGGAAATTTCTGCTAAAAAACAACTTTTTTCAAGGTTTTTAGAACCTAGCTTTCATTCAATCGGTTCAATACAAAGTCCAACATTACCTCATCCAATTTTGAAAATGCAAACCATTTCTTACCCAAATCTTTTAACGAAGCACCAATGTGATACAATTCCTTTCGGTCGATGATGAGGAAGCGGTCGTGACTTTCTCGAAGTTCCCGAATTTGAATAAGTGGATATTGGCTGTTGTGTCTTTCTAAATCGAGTTGTAAAACCCTGGAAATTGATTTAGTGTAAATGATAGCTTCCACACTTTCAGCGCGTTTACTCAAATGAGCTAAAACCGTTTCGTCGATATAAATGTCAATGAGTATGATTTCTTTTGTGGCTGAACGAATAATTTTTGACATCAATTCATACGCATCAAATACTTGACCGTCGAAGAATACGCCTTGGGTGGGTACATTATTTTTTTCCAGTGCTGAAAATAGGTTTTCGAACTTTTGGTCAGATTCAATTAATTTACGTTCCACCCCTTCAATTCTTTGAATTAATCCAGAATTTAAATTTAGCATTTTTCGCATTTCAACAAAAGCATTAATAATTTGAATACTTGTATGAACTGCAATTTCACTTTTTAAAACGGCGGATAACATGGCAACACCTTGTTCAGTAAATACAAAAGGGTTGTTACTCGAATGTTTCCAGTTTTCAAACCGGTCGCAAATTGCGACCAGTTCATTTTTCTCAAGATTGTTTAATTGAAATCTAAAGTTTTTTGGAAACCTTTTTGTATTTCGTTTGACTTGTTCGTTCAATCGCTTTACTTCAACTTTATACAAATCTGCCAAATCGCGATCAACTATGACTTGCAACCCTCTGATTGTAAATATTTTCGTTTGTAAATCATTATTCAAAACTTCCTGCATAACTTAAATTTTTACTTTAAGTTAAGAAATAATATCCTTTCGGAAAGAATGAATTAGTTGAAATTTGGAATAAAAAGTGAATTTTTTGGACTTAATTTTCGGGCAATCTATTTATCACAAATTTCAACATTACCTCATCCAATTTTGAAAATGCAAACCATTTCTTCCCCAAATCTTTTAATGATGCGCCAATATGGTACAATTCCTTTCGGTCGATGATGAGGAAACGGTCGTGACTTTCTCGGAGTTCCTGAATTTGAATGGGTGGATATTGGCTGTTGTGTCTTTCTAAATCGAGTTGTAATACCCTAGAAATAGTTTTGGTGTATAGGATAGCTTCCACACTTTCAGCGCGTTTACTCAAATGCGCCAATACCGTTTCGTCGATATAATTGTCAATGAGTATGATTTCTTTTGTGGCTGAACGAATAATTTTTGACATCAATTCATACGCATCGAATGCTTGACCGTCGAAGAATACGCCTTGGGTGGGAATTAGTTGAGAGTTAATTCTACTTTAAAAGTAACACAAAACCTTATAAATCGACCTTGAAATAAATAGCAATTTTTGACAAATTCTACTAAAAAACTATCCATTCATTTGTACAAAAAATTCAAATGAAATATTTTATTCTTTGGTTAATTTTGACTATTTGGCAATCTATTTTTTGTCAACTTGAACGATCGCCCCGCTTTGGTGCACAAGTAGAATTTATAAAAGATAAAAACTTTTCGGGCTGTAAAGTTATTCGTGTTGCAGGTGGAACAAGTGCTGAATTGCAACTGCAAGCAGAAGATGTAATCCTAAAATTGGATGGAAAAGCTATTCTGTCAAAAGAGTTTTTTTTAGATGAGTTTATGAAACACAAAATAGATTCACAAATTGAGCTTACTGTTCTTCGTGACAAAAAAAAATTGGTGTTAAAAGGAAAAGTAATCGGACGTCCATACGAAACTGACGATAATGCGAAAGTCATTTACGACCAAGCGAGTTTTAAAGGAGGAGAATTACGGGTTATCATCAACAAACCTTACAAAGAAGAGAAAATGCCTGCAATGCTTTTTATTCCCGGGTACACTTGCAGCAGCATTGATGATTTGCCGTACTACCATCCTTACAAACGTATAATCGATGCTTATGTTGACGCAGGTTATGTGACATTACGCATTGAAAAAAGTGGATTAGGTGACAGTAAAAATACGCCTCCATGCGAATCCTGCGATTTACTAGATGAAATCGAAAACTTTGAAGTGGGCTTGAAAAAATTGAAGTCATTGCCTTATGTAGATACTAATCAAATTATCATTTTCGGTCATTCCATGGGTGGTATTGTTGCTCCTGCTATTAGTGCTAAACATCAGGTTGCTGGTGTGATAGTTTATGGCACAACTGCTAAATCTTGGTTTGAATACCAATTGGAAATGTACCGCGTTCAAAATGCACTTTCTGGAATGAATCCAATTGAAGTAGAGGCTTCTGTTGTGTCACAATACGATTTAAACTACCGTTTTTTCGTTAAAAAAGAGAAACTGGAAAACATGGCGAAGGATCCAAAAGTAGATAGTATTCTACGAGCAGTTTGGGAGTACGATGGTGCAGGCAAAATATACAGTAGAAATGCAGAATACTGGCGACAAATTCAAGACTTTCCTCACCTCGAGAATTGGAAAAACACGGCTGCCAAAGTATTGGTTCAGTTTGGCGAATCTGATTTTCAAGCTTTTTCTTTAGCGGATCACCAACAGATTGTAAACACTGTCAATCACTTTCACAAAGGAAATGCTGAATTAATTAGTTTTCCTTTAACTGATCACTATTTCGCAAAATCAGGAAGTATGCAAGAAGCGTTTGATAAATTTTCAGGGGGGCAAATTCAACAGCTTTTTGATGAATACAATCCAGCTGTGGGAACAAGCGCAGTCAATTGGAGTAATAAAATTTTAGCGAAAGAAAATAGAAATGAGTTACCGCAAAAAGGTTGGCAAAAGCTAGAAACGGCGCCTTATCCTGGAAAACAAGACGATATTACCTTTATTAACGAACGATTGGGTTGGTATGTAAACGGTTATGGCTCAATCTATCACACTAATGATGGAGGGGAAAATTGGCACAAATTGTATGAAAAACAAGGAACTTTCTTTCGCTGTGTAGCCTTTCTTGATAGTTTGAACGGATTTGTTGGAAATGTCGGGACAGACTATTTCCCAAATGTGAAAGATACGATTCCGCTTTATCAAACAAAAGATGGTGGTAAAACGTGGCTACCTGTTAGCTATGAAGGACCTTACGTGAAAGGTTTGTGCGCAATTGATATCGTTAAAGAACCCTTTATCAACCATGGACAAATTGGATACGTTCATCACCTTTACGCCGTTGGAAGAGTGGGTTCACCTGCTAATCAGTTGGTTTCTCACGACGGCGGAAAAACTTGGAAATCAGCTCCGGTGAAAAAGGGAGAAATGCTCTTCGATATTAAGATGTTTGATACCAAAAGGGGATTTGCTTGTAGTGCCAGTGCTGCAAATATAGCCGAATCAAATGCCGTGATGCTCTACACCAAAAACGGAGGTAAAAAATGGAAAAAAGTATATCAATCCAATCGACCTTTTGAAACAACGTGGAAGGTATCTTTTCCAACGGAGAAAACGGGTTATGCCACGATTCAATCCTATAATCCTGATCCAAATGTAAAACAACAACGCATCATTAAAACGGTCAATGGTGGAAAAACATGGGAAGAAATAAACTTAGTTGAAGATGCTACAGCACGTGAATTTGGTATTGGATTTATCGACGAAAACCATGGATTTGTGGGGACAATGACTAGTGGATATGAAACAAGCGACGGTGGAAAAACTTGGTCGAAAGTTGACCTCGGAATTGCTTGTAACAAAATCCGTTTTTATCAGTCAAGAGACCGAAGAAAATTCGGATATGCAATTGGAAAAAATGTTTATCGCTTCAATGATTAAAAAATGAAAACAAACACAAAATTTAATCGGTTCCTATACGGAGGTTTTCTTCTATTTGGAATTTACAGAATAATAATGGGGGAATTTGGTGAAGCAGCTATGATGCTAGGAATCGCCTTGGCTTTTGATCCATTTGACACCAATCAACCTTGGAATGAGCGTCCAATGTGGCAAAAAGCATGGTTAATTCTTCACTTAGGAATTTGTGCCGCTTGTTTGGGTTTTGAAATCGGAAAAGGGGATTAGTTTATCTATCGCTTTCCATCAAACGTTCACTAGTTCTTAATTTGATTTTTCAGTTGTTTTATTATCTTTAAAGTTCAAAAAAAATTAAGATAAAACAAAACTGATAAATGAAGTTGAATCCTCCTTTTAGTGAACTTAATCTAAACGGTAACAATGTTTTGTTGCTTTTCCGAAAAGAGGAACAAAAACCAAACACGCAACTTTTTCACGAAGACTTACAAGATTTATGGTCGTGTTCTTTAGCCACAGCTGACTTTGCTTACATCGGAAAAATGACCATAAACCAAAGAATAGTTCCATTCTGCGTGGATTTAAACGACAAAAATCTTCCCGTTTATTCCATGGACGCACGTTGGTCGGAACAAGAAATTTGTTTGATTCATCCGCAGTTGAAAGGATTTTATGGCTTTTTACGCTTGCTGAAAGAACATCAAAAAGATTGGCAATCCAAACTTCCAAGTTTACTACAAAGTTTACCCAAATCGGTCGAATTTCCTGAGTTTTGGAACTGTTTAAAGCAATAAAATGAGCAACTTCGACCAAACTTTAGTGCTGCTTAAGAACAAAGAAAAACCATTGGATTTCTTAGTGCACTTTCATCAAGTTTTGGTGAAAAATCAACTTTTTTTAAAGACGGATTATGTGGTTTATAATGACACGCGTCTTGGTGAAGAAAAAGAACCCGATGAAGTGGAAACGCACTTAGAAAGTGACGAAATTTTTCTTTTGAATGCAATCCATTCGTGGCCTGGATTAGGATTGTTGCTTTACACGCATCCTGATTTTAAATATGAAATCGGATTTAACTTTTTGTCGTGGGACGATGTGCAGTTGTACGGTTTTGAAGTAAGTTTCCATGGACATGAATTTGGGGAAATAGCCGCTTTTCAAAAACATCGGAACTTCTTTGAACAACTAAAAACTTGGATCGATTACCGCTATATTATTGGCGACATCGGGAACGCTTCAAAAAACTACATTTCAATGAATAAAGACTTCGACGAAATTTGTCAATTTATTGATTCCCATCATTTTGAAATAGATTTTAGAAACTAAAAATAATATATATGTCAGATTTACACAGGGTTAAAGTACTGTCCAAAAAAGGAAACAAAGTGCAATTAGAAGTTACGATTGTTCATCCCGACGAACGTAATGTCAACGCAGACCACAATTTTGCCTTACAATTGATTTTACAGTTTTATGGCAAACCAAATCGACAATACGTTCCAAATGAAGGCGAATGGGAATTCTATCCTTTTACAAAGGAAGGGGACGGGAAATTGGTGAATGAAGAAAATCGGCAGGTGCTGTTACATCTTTTAGAGAAAATGTATTGGCGCGAAATTCCTATTAGTAAAGAAGAATACGAAGAAAGATTGATTTCCAACGATGGCACCTACAACGGTGAGAAGTCGTGTGGATTAAATTTCTATGACAATCACTATTTTGTTTGCCTCGAAACGGAATACGATGCTTTTTGCACTTTAGCCGAAGAACACATTGAGTTAGTGGAACTCTTGGAAGTGCGGCATTATCCACATTGGCAAGACAGGGTAGAAACATGGATTCGTCATGAACAAACCCATTACAACTTCGAAGATGAGGTGTGCGATTTATACGAAAACGAACCCAATCCAAGCTACATCTTACAAATAACCTTAAATCCCAAAAGTGAGTTTTTACTCAATAACCTCCTTGAGGGCTTCTCGTGTAGTTCCACTTGTTTCAATTTCGAGCATTACAAAACCAATTTTGTGGCAACTAAAAAACCGATTTCCTATGCCTTAATGTACAGTTCTGAAGTGGAAATTCCTACCGATGAAGAGCTCCAGAATTGGTGGAACAACTTAGTTCCTGAGTGGCGGCAAGCTTTTTGGATGAATTTAGCCATTCAAAAAAATTGGCTGTATCCGCAAATTCATGCTCGTTTTTCGACTTCCTATTTCAAGCCTACGTTTGAAGAAATTTTTGGGAAATCACTGAGTGACTCACTGCTTGAAAGAGTTCCTACCCTGAATGAGTTGCAGTTAATGAGCCGACTGAAGATTCTCTATACAGGGGAATTCAATTTTACGGATTTAGAACCAATTCGCATTTTACGTGATTTACGCTTATTTTATTCAGAGGCAACACCATTTGAGAATGTGGATGCGTTAGAAGAAATGACTCACTTGGAAGACGTCTGTCTGATTGTTTACGGTGCAAAACCGAATCTTTCTTGGCTCGCAAAGCTTTCAGAATTGCGTAAACTGTATGTTGATTTTTATCAACCTGAACATATTCAATTACTTAGCAATAAACCGAAATTAAAAGAATTGACACTTTTTTCAGAAGTTGAATTTGATCCAGACGTTTTATTGCATCTTCCAGAGCTGAAAAAATTAACCGTTTCTTACCCGAATACGACTGGCATTCCAGAGCCTTCTATTCAGAAAATTGTTCAAGAATTACGCAACAAAGGAATTCAAGTGCAATGGGATTCGGAATTCATGCAAGACGAACAATATGAGATGATTAACTATTAATTGCTTGTCGCGATGTACCCATTTTTAATTGAAAAACTGACAAAACATGAAATTTCAGGTCATTGTTTCCCCTACATCGATAAGGAATTTTATGAGGTCAATGAAGCGCTGGGTGCTATTCTACAAAATTTTGTTTCTGAATATTCAAGTACTGAAAAACAAGCAAGTATTGATTACAACACAATGGAATATCAAACCTATGTGCAATTAATGCTTGGGAAAGCTACCGGCGAAAAAATAAAAACAGAAGAGGTCTCGATACAGTATTTTGAAGGAATTGCCTGTGCAATAAGCGTTTTGGCACCTGTTTTTACTATTTCAGTTCAACAATGGCAAACAACACATTACCTAGCCAATAAACAGCTGAATACAACTGCTCCAACACCTGATTTCTCAGATATTCTAAATTTTTCAAAACACTCAAAAGAACATGAATCCATTGCTATTTTTTTGGAAAGTAAAGGATTTATCTCTTTTCAAGATGCACTAATTTATTTCCCTGAAATCGAAAAAAATAACCTTTTCAAAGCACTCTTTTTTATTAATGACTAAATTTCAAACTATGAATTACGAAACATTTCTCGACGAAAATTCCCGCCAATTTGTTACTACATACACGAAAAGACCTTCCGCTCTTGAAGAAAATTTGCCTGTAATTGAAACTTTAATTGGAAAACCTTTTCCTCAAGAATTAAAAGATTTTTACAGTCATGCGGATGGTTTAGACATTCATTTTGTCTCTATCGTTGACCCCGACAAACATTTTACCTCGGAGTTTATCCCTTCCCTATTCTACCTATTCGACGAATTCAAACCAATGGCAGATAATATAAACTGGAACGATGATAGTTTTATGGACGAGCCTTTTTACGAAGCGATTTGGGACGAATATACCTACGAGGATGCCCTACAAGATTTTCCATCAAAGAAGGAAGGTCAGGCTCATTTCGAATTCATACGTCGTCAAAAATTACTGATTGCCATAAACGCTTCTTCCAGCAACATCACGATTGACTTTTACGACCCCGAAAAGGAATATCAGTTGTATTTTCAACCCAATGGACGCTCCGAATTTTACCCTCTGCATTGCTCCATTGAACAGTTGTTGAAGGTATATTTACAAATCGGACCTTTGGATTATTGGTTCGTGAATTTCCTTTCCGATGACGACAAAATTTCCGCTGGTTTTCATAATGTGGACTTTGGAACAATTCAAGAGTTCTATCCAAATTTTGATTGGAAATTGATTGAAAGACAATGATAAAACCAATGCCCTTCCTAGACTTACAACTCAAAGTAAATTTTGATAGCGATTCAGAAACAACTTTAAAAAGCATTAAAGAGCTTGATTTTTCCATCTACTTCAAAGATTTAGTGCGACACAATGCTTTGCCACAAGGAGGATTTGTGCTCGTTGAAAACAACTTACATGAAAATCAATTACCGTTAAAAGATAGTTGGATAGGTGAATCTGGTGTTGACCCAACATTGCTCGCTTTCGCCGTTCTTTTCTTTCACAAGCAATACGGACCGGAAAAAAAGCACGAGTATAAGTTCAGCAATGTTGACCATTCTTGGATAGAATTAAAAATGAACGCTAAAAAAATAACCGTAACTAATACTTGTTTGGATATAGAATACGGAGGGGCAGTTACTTATGAAATGGAATTCAAACCATTTTTTGAGCAGGCAACAGAACTCATCAACTTCTACCTACTTTTAAAAAATACTATACCAAGCAACTATAAATACTACGAAGCATTTAATTTCAAGTCTTTTGAGGAAATTTTTGAAAAACTACAAAATCCTTATTTGCGATTAACTAATAAATTGGTGCTACTAGAAAATTTTATTTCTGAAGAGGAAGAAACTGAACTATTAAATACGATTGACAGCAATTTGTGGAGTTCTGAATTGAAAAGAAGGGTGCAACACTACGGTTATCGATACAATTATAAGTCAAAAGTCATTGAAGCAAGTATGCACTTAGGAGAAGTTCCAAGTTGGTTGACTGATTTAAGTTTGAAAATTGACCAACAAACGAAACAAGAAAATAAGTTGGATCAGTTCATTATTAACGAGTACCTTCCCGGACAAGGTATTTCTGCTCATATTGATTGTGTTCCTTGTTTTGGGAATACCATTTTTTCATTGTCTTTAGGAAGTGGTTGTAATATGGTTTTTACCGACCCAAAAACGAAGGAAAAAATCAGTTATTATCTCCCTCAACGCTCCTTATTGGTTTTGAAAGATGAACTGCGCTACGAATGGAAACACGAAATCAAAGCCGTGAAAAGTGATTTGGTAAATGCTGCAAAAATCCCAAGAAGCAGAAGGGTTTCTATAACTTTTAGAACCATTAAAAAACGATTTCAAACCTAAGTCGCTAATGGAAAAAACGAAAGAACTCATTTACGATGTGGTAACCGATATTCGTTACGGAACCGTTTCCTCAAAAACAATTAACAAGTTGAAACGGCTGTTGAAACAAGCAGATGCTCCGAAAGAAACAAAATACTACTTGGCTGTTTGTTATTCTATGGAAAGTGAACATCAAAAAGCAAAAGAACTTTTTGAAAGCTTGGATGAAACACTTCACTTCCCGAAGTTATTTTGGCATTGGGCGTACAACGAGCAATTTTTGGATAAAAACAAAGCGTATGAAATCATTACAAAAGGAGTGATTGATTTTCCAAAAGAAGAACAACTACGCCAATTAAAAACCCGTTTAGCCACCACAACGGATGAAAAATTAAACGCTCACCTCGAATACTTGACAGCTTTCCCAACATCAACAGAAGCGAAAAAGTACTTTCTTGTCTTCTTGGAAAATGAACAGAAGCAGATTGATTTTGAATCGTTGAAACAACAATTAGATGCGCGCGAATTGGATGAAAAATTCAAACAACGCATCACAAAATTACTTCCAAAATAAACGCATTCGGCTATGGGAATGGATAGTAATTTCATCTTAATCAATGAACAAAAATTGAAAAGTCATTTTGAGCAAATAGCGGATAACAAAATGCTTACAGCGATTGAAAAAAGAAATTGGCAAGAAGTCATTTACTACGACAATGCACTGGAAATCAATCAAAACATCAGTGGATTTACGAATGTTCATCCAATAGCCTACAATCGTATTCAATCGCTGACATTTTCGATCCTCATAAGCGAAAACCAAGCTAACTTTGGCTTCAAAAAGTACGAAGTTGGTTATTATTTAGAAAAACCGTTTTGTGCCGCTTGGCTCGATTTTATGTTGGCGCTTTGTAAACGATTTAATGAACATTTTCACAACGAAACCGATTGGGACTTGTACGATATAGAAATTCCACAAAACCAGAAAATTGTAATCGAACGATACCTTGATTGGCAACAAAATTTCCCACCTGACCCAGAATCACGTTCCACGGAGAATTTTTTAGAAGTCGCTGCTAGGACTCAGGATTTTAAAAAAATGAAAAAGCTGTTAGCGGCAAATGAATTTGATTTCTTACTTTTTTATCTCAGTTTTTAACACAAAATAGACCTATAAAATGGATAATTTCAACAAAACATGGACCTTCGGAATGTTAGGAGGAGTGACGCTAAATTCTGACCAATCAGTATGGGAGGAGTACGATTATTTACCCAAAATGACGGATTTTGAATTGGTGTTTAAAGGAAAACCCTATCAAGTTATTGGTGAGGTAAAACCTTGGTCGGGACTTGTGAAATTCAACGACGAGGAGAAAATTTATGCCGTTATCGAATTAGAAAAGTTAGAATTGCGCTGCGCGGCAAATAATCTAACTAGTTTGATGAATTTTTTAGATAGCGTTGATCTGCTTTGGATAAATTACGAAAACGATGCTTCTTTGCCCGCTACGAAAGAAAATGTTGATTATGCCACCCGAATCATCAATACATTTGCTCTTGAAAATCCAGATGCAGACACTGATTTCTGGGAATTCCAATGCTTTTCAGGATTGAATTATCGGTTTGAAATATAGCAAGATAGAACAAAGACGACAATTTTTATGTTTTAAATTCAGTTAAAACACAATCTATGAAAAATCTAAACCTACTTATAACACTTCTACTTGGATTCGGATTGAATGCGCAAGTGGACAATACAATGTACGGTTTACAACAAACTACCAATCCCGCTGGTTTTAAATTAGCAACCATGAATCCTTTGACTGGTCAAGTTACTGTAATAAGCAACTCAGTTTTAAGTACAATGGTCAACGTAACTGGTTCGTCTTTAAACCCATACAACCAAACCTTCTCCTTTCAAGATGAAGATTCGTGGTTGACAGTCAGTTTACAAACGGGCGAAGTGCTCAACGATGTAAGTGTTTCATTCCCAAACAGCAATGGAAATTTCAATAATTTTAGATTTAACACTGCTGACTCAATTATGTATGGACTTTATACCGTAACATTCAGTAACCCAATGAATGGAACTGTTGGTGATATGCGCCTGGCAAAATGTGATTTATCAACGGGTATAGTTAGTTTGATTTCACCAAGTTCCATAGCAGAAAACTACACCGCTACTGGCAATACCATTGATCCGTATCAAATGCTCTATTACTTTCAATCTGAAGGGAAATTTATCGGTTTAGATTTATACAATGGCCAGATTTACAGTCAGCCAAACATCACCATCATCGGTGAGGGAACCTCTTTTCACAACATAGCGTATAGTTGTGTGGACACCACAATTTACGGTTTAATTATGCAAAATGGCGTAAAAGCACTGGGGAAAATAAATCCGCAAACGGGAGTAGTGACAGCGCTATCAACGCAACTAAGTTTCGATAACTTAGTGTTTAATGCTGGAGGAGCGATTGACCCAGTAAATAGGGTTTATTATTTTCAGACAATTGACAACAATCAAACCAAATTTGTTGGTCTATCATTAATTGATGGTTCGGTCGTTTCAGAAACAAACCTTTCTTCCAACGGGGATTATTTCACCATGTATCGCATCCAAAGTGATTGTTACGAAGCCAACCCAACGCGACTAAATTCTACTTCCAACCTTCCAGAAATCAAGAATTTAAGTATTAACATCTATCCCAATCCTGCGCAAGAAGTACTTAACTTAAATGCAACGAGCAATTTAACACAAGTGGAAATAATTGATGCGTGTGGAAATTTTGTAAACCATTTCTATCCCAATCAAACACAGTTTCAGCTTCCAATTGAAACCCTAGCGCCAGGAATTTATTATTTGAAAATCTCCACAGCAGATTCTAACGTGACAGAACGATTTGTTAAAAATTGAGTAGCTTTATGTTCTTCAAATCGCTAATTTTTAATCCATGTCACCTGAAGAAATAAAAGAAATCGCTGAAGAACTAGATTGCGGGATGCAAGCGTTTGTACACAAAACAAGTAGAAAATTGATTTTCATACCCGACCAAGACCAATTTTACGGCAATGATATGGAACCTTGGGAAGAACAATTGAACGAGTTGGAAACCAACAGAACAGCCTACTTTGAAGTAGAAAAATGGAAATCCTTTGAAGCTTTCGAGATGATGACCGAATTTGCTGAGCAAATAACGGAAAACGCTGCACTTCAAAACCAACTTTTGAAAGCTCTTAACAAACGTAAACCCTTTCGCGAATTCAAATTTGTCATTGACAATGAGGATGAGTACCGTGAAAAATGGTTCGCTTTTAAAGATAATTGGCAACAAGAATATGTCTGTAAAAAATTAGTAGAACTGGAAGAGGAATGAAATTGAGTTTTGGGTTGCTTTTAAGTAACCAACACTAAATTTCTCGTTTCTCAAAAATGAAATTATTTTTTCTTTTTTTCCTTTCTATTTCAACAGCCTATTCTCAGGTTATAGAGCAGTATTACAACGAATTTGGTTTGCCTATTGATTCTGTAATACTTGGAGAATGGGAATTGGAGAAAGTTGAAATTGTGAATGGATTCTACCATGATGAGGATTCCAATCGACATTTTTCAAATAATTTTGAAAACCATAAACTTTACTTTTCTACTGATACTTTGTGGTTTTATCCAGACTTGAATACGGTCTTTTATCGTCGTAAAAAATGCTATACTTTTTCAATGATTGAAACTTTATACAGTAAAAAACCAACACTTAAATTACAAGAGATAAATAGTTACAAATCAAGAAAAAAAAAGAAGCTTGGTAAGATATCAATCAATCATGAAATCATCTCTTGCACAAATAAAAAATTACTCTTGTTGGATCATCAATATAACATTGACGGATTCGCAAGACCCACTGTTTCATACCTTTACACCTACAAAAAGTCAATTAAAACAAGTAGGATAGACAGTTTAATCACAGGTGGATATTGGCGGTTATGCTCAGAAACACACCTGGATTTTTTGTCAGAACATGAAACACAACCGTTTGAATTTCAAAATGTTGACACGAATAATTCAACTGATTGTCCAAAAAACGGTACTACACTTGATTTCCTTGAAAATAGCGATACATTGTTTTACAGTAGTTATGGTGCTTTTGATGGTGTTCTATTTAAAGGAACTTATAGATTAGACACTCAAAACAAATTACTCTACCTACTCAACAAGGACCTTTACGTTTACAACATTCTACTTGCTAACGAAAATCAACTCACGCTGGTCTTGAATAAATCACTCACTAACAAGTTGAATCAACGAAGGAAAAATGGCTAATTTTAAATCGATTAGTGAATTATAATTAACTTAACCTAGATGATAAAATCCCTTTTCACATTATTGTTTCTGTTCAGTTTCAATTTTGTTTTTACTCAAGAAAGTACCTGCGAAAACCGATTGGACTCCACGAAAGTGATCAAAATTGCAAAAAGGCATCATGCTTACTGGATTTCTAAAAATCTGGAACTCCCAACTCTTATTTTTGATAAACAAAAATGTACTTGGACCGTAGTTTCAACTATATCCCGACACACAAATCGAGGTAATTGCAAACGAACAAATGGTTGCACATTCGTCAAAAATGTAACATTAGTCATTGATGCACATTCAAAAAAAGTAATTTCCAAGAAAAAATGGCAAAAGTTGTATCCGAATTATGAGTAGTCCTTTCTAAAACAATAATTTAGGGTCTACTGACCACGAAGCATTTATCCTCGCTTGCGGGAGCATCGTAGATAAAAACGGCAAAAAATTTGATTTACAATTGGTTAGGCTATTTAAATTGAATACAAGTGCAAGGTTTTTTCGGTAAATCGTTAAATTTCCTTGCACTTGATGTACAAAAAATCAACATTTTCTGAAATTCAGTTTCCCTAGCCGTTGGTACATCATCCATACTCCCACCCGACCTTAATCGGTTAATGGTTTTAAAATCAATGCATAATCCGATTTTCACCGTTTCTGCTTCGCTTTTTGTTGGGGTGCGAAAAGGGGACATGAGTAGTACGTAATTTTTGTTAGGTTACTCAATTCCTTTGGGGCAAAGTGTGCTTAAACGATACAATCGGAAATAGTCATGCCCACTTTCCAAGAGCAAAGAAAACGCCTGAAGAGTTCTTCTCAATAGGCGTTTTGTTTTGGTGGAATTTTCGACTCAGTGGCTGGATGTTAGCAGATGTAGTTTATATCTCGATTTGTATATTTACCCTTCCACCTAATCCTTTTTCTACTATTTCGAACAACGTTTTTAATGTGATATTACTTCCGTTATTTTCAATACGAGAGATATACTCACGTTTTTTATCAACTAAACCACCTAATTCGGTTTGAGTCATTTGTTTTTCTTCACGCGCTTTTTTAAGCAGCAATCCGATTTTAAAACCTTGAAAATCACGTTCAAGTTCATCGCGTCTTTCTGTACCTTTTTCACCGTAAACAGAATCTTTAATTTCTTTCCAGCTTTTAGTATTCATAATCATCTATTTTTTTCTAAGTAATATTTCTCCATCAACTTTAATGCTTTGTCAATTTCATTTTTCGGAGTTTTTTGAGTTTTCTTCTCGAATCCATTCAATAGAATCACAAGTTTTCCCTCGTCAAAAAAACAAAAGACTCTCCAAATATTTGACGCTAATTGAATCCGAGCTTCGTAAAGTTTGCTTGAACCTTCAATGTGTTTGAGATAACTTGTTGGAATCCGCTCTAAAGTTTCAATGGCCTCAATAATCTTAAATATCTTATCTTGAACTTTTGCCGGTTGTTGCAGCAAAAAATTTTCAAAGTGATTCTCTTATGCTATGACCTCCCGAATTTTCATTTTGTAATTGTAATATAAAAGTTACGATTTACATTATTTTACATTATTTTACATTCTCTGTAATCGTTTGTTACTATATCTGCCAACATTTTTTATCTTCCTATTTCATCTATCTCCTCTACACTCCCATCCTACCTAAAACGGTTAATGGTTTTAAAATCAATGCATAATCCGATTTTCACCGTTTCTGCTTCGCTTTTTGTTGGGGTGCGGAAAGGTGACATGAGTAGTTCGTAATTTTTGTTAGGTTACTCAATTACTTTGGGGCAAGTTGTACTCAAACATTAAAATCGGAAATAAGCATTACCACTACCCTGGAGTAAAGAAAACGCCTAATGAGTTCTTCTCAATAGGCGTTTTGTTTTGGTGGTATTTTCGAGTAAGTGGATAAAGGTTGCAGCCAGTGTTTATTTCCATAGTCCTTGGTTTTGCCAATTATTCAAAAAACCCAATTTATAGATTGGAATGTTAGGATTATTGGAAAATAGCGCTAAAATTTTACTTTTAATTTGATGATTAGGAGTTACTTCATTGCACAAGTAAACCATTGCACTAATGATTAAAAATGGTTTTTTAGTTTGAACAGGGGATAAGGGTTTGTCGAGCCAAACAGAAAGCGGGTTATTTAAATTGGATATAGGAACTTTGACCATATTTCTACTCCAAAGTCTTGAATGATGAGCTATGATATTTCGAACATAAGTAATTGCTTCTAACCAACTCGATAATTCGCTATGGAGGTTCAACCCCATTTGGTTAGCTATAGTTGCCTTTTCGGGTAGTTGGTGTTTTAAATTCTTATATAGTTTCGACAATGTTCCCATAGAAGCAACTTCCATTATCTTCCAAGCATCTGCATCTTGGTTGGGATATCTACGTCTTTGGTCTTTGATGAAAATTTCCTGACTTCTGAAAAATTCCTTTTTGAGTTCAAGAATGGTGTTTTGATAAATTGTTATGTTTGGGTCTGATGGTAGTGGAGTCGTTTCAAATAGATTTGGGTTCAAATACCATAAGCCACCATACGACATTGAAAGATGGTAAATCATTTTTGCACGTAGGGCAATTTCAATGCGCTCTATGGCATCAAACAGAATCAAACGCAAGTGCCTGTCAAAAGTATAGCGGTCTATAATATCTTCAAAGTAGGTGTTGGGTTTTAATGTATGCAGCGTATAGTCTGCTTGCATATCCCACCAATAACCTTTTAGCCGATAGTAATTAATGTTTTCTAAAAAATGGTGTGCAGAAGGCTCATCTTTGAAGAGCATTCCTCGCTGTTTGAGCAAGACAACTTGGTCTGCTATAGCGTGCGGAACTTTATTTGCCATAGCTATAAAAAAAATGACCCGTTAGCAGATCTTACGGTATGCTGAACGGGTACTGTTGATGCAAACGTACAACTATTTTTGATTTTTGTAAACTTTTTCAAAATAATTTTTCTATTCGTTTCCTATACCACAAAAGTGGAGGCGAGGTAGAACCTGCCTACTGCCAAGAAGGTGTTCAATTAACTACTTCACACGCCATTGAACCAAACGCCTGTTCAAGCGAAATTGACTTCTTCAAGTCGTTGAGAAAGCTCTACTATCATTGAATTGGCTGATAATGTCTCCTCACACGCGGATTGGAAAATAGCTGAATGTCATACCGCTGCGCCAAAGGTATAAGTTGGGAAACGACATGCCCACTTTCCAAGAGCAAAGAAAACGCCTGATGAGTTCTTCTCAATGGGCGTTTTGTTTTGGTGGGATTTTCGAGTAAGTGGATAAAGGTTGGCGGATGGGCTTCTGGTCGTTACTTTACAGAAATGTTGTCTTTTATTTTCTCGGTCAACCGTTTTAGTGGCTCTTTCTTGAACGAAGCAAACTTCTTGATTATGATAGTAGGACTAACTGTAAACACTTCATTTGTGCGAACTTCACTCTCGTATTTAAGTTCTCTGTCAATGTCAGTTGAAGCGATAGGAAATGAAAATTTATCTGCTCTTATCACTGATGTAATCTTCGCTACAATGTAATTCTGTTTGTTTACTGAGTCTTTCGAGATAATTACAGCAGGTCGTTGCTTAGTGTTTGATAAGTCAGTATATGGATATGGAAGCAAAATGATATCGCCTTGGCTATATTTCATATCTCTTAGTAATTATCCCAATGTTCGTCTTCGCTGCTGTCCCAGTCAGTTGCCAAAACTGGCTTAGAGAGTTCGTAAGAGCTATGAATGTCCGCTATGTCTTGAAGATTAGAGTTTAGAAAGTCAACCGTGTCAAAAAAGTCCATTGCAGCATTTTTGAACTCTTTAAACTCTCTGTCGTCAATAGGTTCGATTATAGTTCTGAGTTTAGCCAAAACTGGAATTAATGAACTAATTGAATTTGCCTCCTTAGCCGCTTGACTTGGTGTCAAGTCCTTGAGGTAATACAACGAACCTCTTAACCTAACAGTTGATTCCTTGATTTTAGGAATAGCGAATTTCTCGTATTTCTCCCAAATTGTTTCAGCAATATTGAAACTTGAAAGAACTCCAAGAGATTCCAAAATACTTGTCGAATATGTCAGGTTATAAACCATGTTTCAAAGATATAATTTTTCAGGTTGGAAATCAATTTATCAAGTGGAAAATGTCCTCCTTTCAAAGTCGGAATTGTTGTTTTGCAGCATTTTGAAAGCCTGAGCGCCAACATTTTAATCTTCGCTTTTCATCTATCTCCACTACACTCCCACCCGACCTAAAACGGTTAATTGTTTTAAAAGCAATGCTTAATCCGCGGAAAAAGAACTCGCAATCCAAGTTAAAGATGCCCTTTTAAAAAAAAGCCATTTTCAAAAGAAATGAAAGTCCTGGTGGATGAATAACGAAATTCACCAAACGTTAAGGCAAAAAAAATGCCCCGAAGTTAGTCGAGGCGCTAAATGTTTTCACAACGGAATAATCCTTATTGTGATTTGCTTTCAGACCACAAATGTATTTTTTTAAACAAAACCAACAAATTTTTCAGTAAATTTTTTTTCAATTTTTCTTTCACAGAACTTACATGGATTACGTTCTTACCTCTCTAAATTTACCCGCGAAAAAAAATTTGTATATTAGATAACTTTTTTAAACCTGCTATGGAAAACAGAAAAACAATTTTAGGCTTGGATTTGGGGACAAATTCAATTGGGTGGGCGTTGGTAAACATTGACCACGAAATTAGAACAGTCAGGATACTAGGATTAGGCTCACGTATTTTAACAATGGACGCTGCTGAAATAGCAAAGTTTGAGAGTGGAGCTAAAACCGAAAGTGGTGCTGCCAAAAGGACTGCTCTTCGTTCTCCAAGAAAGCTTAATGAAAGATATTTATTGAGGAGAGATAGACTCCATTGCGTTTTAAATTTATTAAATGCCCTTCCTGAGCATTACAAATTATCCATTGAATTTGAAAATGTAAAAGGAAAACGTAGTGGGAAATTTAAAAAAGGGACAGAAGAAAAATTAGCCTATTACAAAGATGAAAGTGGGAAATTTCAATTCCTTTTTAAAGATGCTTACCATCAAATGGAAAATGATTTTAGGAAAAAATATCCTGAAATGTTCTATCAAAAGAAAAATGGTAATAAAACAAAAATTCCTTACGATTGGACTTTGTACTATTTAAGGCACAAAGCAGTTACTGATAAAAATTTTGAACTTACAAAAGAACAATTGGCATGGATTACTCTAAGTTTTAATCAAAAAAGAGGCTATGAAAAAGTAATCGGGCAAGATGAAAAAGTGCAAAAAGAAGGAGAGTTGACCGATTCGTTTGTAGGTAAAGTACAAAGCATTAACAAAATTGAAAATGAAGATGCTTATGAAATTACTTTGGTCGATAACAACAATGAAGGAATTGAACTTTTTAAATACAAGGAAGAAACAAAAATTCCAATTACACAAATTGGAGATTTAAAAGAAGTTGAAATTGTATCAAAGTATGATAATGAAGGTACAATTGATTCTAAAAAAACAGAATATATCATCAATGAAGTTCGTGAGTTTTCGATTGTTGATGTTAAAAATACTGGAAGAAAAATAAAAGAAAACTTTGTTTTTGAAATTGAATTGGAAACAGGTTGGATAAAAGAACAACAAAGCAAGTTTACACCAAAATGGAAACATACTACACGTGATTTTATAATCAAAACGAAATATAATGAAAGTGGAAACCGCATTTTAAAAGGTGCTGATAAAGGTAGAAACATCAACATTCCGAAGGAAGAAGATTGGACTTTAATGAAATTAAAAACAGAGAGTTCATTAACTTCTTTCAATACAAAAAACAATACCAAAGGCGTTGCATCATTTGTTTATTATAATCTTTTACAAAATCCAAAACAAAAAATTAAAGCCGATTTAATTACAGTTATTGAAAGAGATTACTACCGTGAAGAATTGGATATTATTTATAAAAATCAGGAAAAATTTCATACTGAATTAAAGAATAGAAATCTTTACGAACAAGCTATTCAGCTTTTATACCCAAACAATAATAGTCATCAGAAAACAATTAAGGAATTAGATTTTAAGCACTTGATTAAGGAAGATATTTTATTGTATCAAAGAGATTTAAAGTCTAAAAAATCTTTGATAGCAGATTGTGTTTATGAAAAAGTGAACTACGAAAGTACAGATGAAAAAACTGGAAAGAAATATATATATCCATTAAAAGCAGTACATAAAGCCAATCCGTTGTATCAAGAGTTTAGGCTTTGGCAATTCATCAAAAGGCTTAAAATTATTAAGAAAGAAGATATTGTCAATGATGAAATTAAAATTAATTTGGATGTAACAAATCAATTATTGACAAAAGAAATAAAAGAAGAATTATATACTTTTTTGAATGACAAAGAGAGTGTTACTGAAAAAGACATTCTTGGATTTCTACATAAAAAGTATAAAGATTTAAACATTAATTCAGAAAGCTACAAATGGAATTTCGCATCTGAAAAAGAACCTTGTAACCCTACAAGATATAACTTTATTCTAAGGACAAAACGAATTAAAGGTTTCGATTACAAAGCATTTTTAACACCCGAAAATGAATACAGTCTTTGGCATTTCTTTTATTCGGTAAAGAAAAAAGATGAATTTAATAAAGGTTTAAATAAAATTATTTATCGCTTACTAGAAAAATCAGCCTTATCAAAAGATTTTCACGCAGAGTTGGTAAAGAATTTTAGCTCTTTCAGTGGATACACCAATGATTATGGCACCTATTCTGAAAAGGCAATCAAAAAGATGTTGCCGTTTTTAAGACTTGGAAAATATTGGAATGAAAAAGAAGTTGAGACTATTTTATCAAAAGCAAATCAAGAAGTAAAACAAAAAGTTTTAGATAAAGAAGAAATTAATGGAGAGCTGAAAGACTTCCAAGGTCTTTGGGTTTCGAGTGCTTGTTATTTGGTGTATGGTCGCTATTCCGAAGTAGGTGAAGTCCAGTTTTGGCAGTCACCTTACCATATTGAGAATTATATAAAGAATGAATTCAGACAGCATTCGTTAAACAATCCTACTGTAGAAAAGATTTTAGTGGAAACACTCCATGTGGTAAAAGATATTTGGAAGTACTTCGGAGAAAAAATTGGCGAAGAAATTGACGAAGACAAGAAACCAAGGGCTGTGTACAAAAAATTATTTGACAGAATTCATATTGAATTAGGTCGAGAAATGAAAAAGAATAACAAGCAAAAAGAAAAAGACGATAAGAATAACAAAGAGAACCGAAAAGCCAATGAGCGCATTATTGAGCTACTTCGAGAGTTAAAAAAATCAAACAATTCGCTTCAAGAAAAATCTCCTTTCCAACAAGAAAAATTAAGGATATTAGAAGAGGGGCTTTTAGCTTCCATCGAATATGATAAGGATAGTACTGAATATGTATTGTCTAACGGTAAAATCACAAAAAAGGAAATTAAAGAAATAACAAACAAAGAACTTTCAAAAATTAGCAGAAGCGATTTTGAACGATACAAACTTTGGCTAGACCAACGTTACCAGTCGCCCTATTCTGGGAAGTTTATCAAATTATCTGATTTGTTTGACCGAAAAAAATATGAGATTGAACACGTATTTCCGCAGGAACGTGTCACCCTAAATGCTCTTTACAATAAAGTGATTTGTGAAACAGAAATTAATAAAGAGAAAAAAGCTGCAACAGGATATGGTTTTATATCAAATGCAAAATCCAAGAAAGTTTTTTGTTCTGCTCACAATACCGAAATTGCAATACTTGATATTCATAGTTATGAAGAATTAGTTAAAAGCAATTTCACTGGTAGAAAAAGAGAAATTTTACTTAGCAAAGATATACCTGAAGATTTCACCAATAGCCAATTAAACAATAGTCAATACATTTCAAAAATGGCTATAAAGCTGTTGAGCAATATTGTACGTGAAAAAGATGAAGATACTTTCCGATCTAAAAATGTTTTAGCAACAAACGGCACAATTACATCAACATTGAAAAAACATTGGCAATTAAATGATGCTTGGAATGAAATTATTTCACCGAGATTTAAACGTTTGAATGAATTGACCAATACTAATTTATTTGGAGATTATAGAGTAATAAATGGACACCAAGTTTTCATTAACACTGTTCCAGAAGAAGCCAACAAAAATTTTGACCCGAAAAGAATAGACCATCGTCATCACGCTTTAGATGCCCTTATAATTGCACTTACAACGGAAAATCATGTTCAATACCTCAATAATATTTCATCACAGGAAGACAATGATGAAGAAAAATTAAAAACAAGAAAAGGATTAAAATTTCAATTAACAAACTCTCGTAAAGGTTTTAATGATGAAAAAGAATGGTACTTTTTACCACCTGCACAAACAAAAAATAAAGACGGAATTGATGTATTTGAATATCAATTTAAAGAAACGAAAAGCAAAGTGTTTAAAGAAATTGCTCAAAATGCACTTGAAAATACTGTTGCAAGCTTCAAACAAAAAAATCGTGTTATTCGTCAAAGATGGAATAAGTATTTAAAACCAGAAGATGGAAAATTAAAAATCGAAACACAAGAAGGATTGAAAGAAGTCGTCAATTATAATGTGAGAAAACGACTCCACGAAGATACTTATTATGGAATAGTGAAATTGCAAAATAAGATTATTAAAATTAGTCTAGAAAAGGCACTAATTGAAAATTTTGATTTAGTTGATACCGCAATTTCGAAAGAAATAGAAAATCTAATTCAAAATGAAGGAAAATCAATAAAAGAAATCGTTGAAACGTTAATTACAAAATATCCTAAAGTAAATGTTTACGAAAAATATGTAGCAACACGTTTTGGAAATGAATTAGAGTCTTTTGCATCTATACCTTCAGATAAAATAATCAAGGTAATTCAATCCATTACAGATACAGGAATACAAAGGATTTTGGAAAACCATTTGGCTAAATACAAGGAAGTCATTAACGGAAAGCCAAAATTTGATACTCAAAATGCATTCTCATCAGATGGTGTTAAAGAACTAAACAAAAACATTACCGAATTAAATAATGGTAAGTTTCATCATCCTATTTACAAAGTAAGAACAAGCGATGCAATGGGAACAAAATTTTCTGTTTCAGAAGAAGGGCAAAAAAGCACAAAATATGTTGTAACAGCAGCAGGAAGCAATACATTCTGTGGTTTTTACCAAAAAGGAACACAGAGAAAATATTACATTCCAACTTTAAGAGAATCTATTGCAAGCTTAAAACAAGGTTTAGAACCTTGTCCTACTTCACATCCAGAAGACCCAGAATACAAATTAATTTTTGTACTCAACCCAAGTGATTTGGTATATGTGCCTACAGAAGAAGAAATAGAAAATTCAAATTTGGTTGATTTTTCAAAAATGAAAAAAGAGCAAATGAATAGGATTTATAAATTTACGGATGGAAGTGGGACAACAATGAATTTTGTGCCAGTAAATATTGCAAATTTATTATTTAATATGTCTAACAAAGAACAAGATAAGGCTTATCTTAAATTATCTATTCAAAATGAATTGGGATTAGGTAGCCCACAATCTAAAAACCAAAATACTCTTGAGGGTATTCAGATTAAATCTGTTTGTTGGAAACTCAAAGTCAACCGTCTTGGTCAAATTGAACAAGTCATTTATTAAATTTCAATCCTCCTCTACAAATCAAGTGGGGAGGGTTTTATTTCATAAACATGTGTTACATTTGCATTTCATAAATATAAAACAAAAACATGCCCACTTTCACGAGTTCGCTTCCTGATGATTTATTGCTCTTGTTGGCGGAAAAAGCCAAAGAATTGTCCGTGCCCAAAAATACGCTAATCGAAAAAGCACTGCGCATCTATTTGGAGCAATTGAACCGTGCGGCTTATGTCAAATCCTACAAGCAAATGGCGGCTGATACCGACACCCTACTATTAGCCGAAGAAGGCATGGCAGACTATCTAACGCAATTGGACGAAGAATGAACCAAGGCGAAATTTGGCACACGAAATTCATTCGCCACGGCGAACCAATTGAAGGTAGCGAACAAGCTGGTTTTCGTCCTGTTGTGATTATCAGTGGTAATCTTTTGAATATATACGCCAATGTGGTGGTGTGTTGTCCACTAACGACCAAACTCAAAAACTACCACGGCAACCTCATCCTCTCTCCTACCCCACAAAATGGCCTTTCAGAAACCTCTGAGGTTCGCCGCGGCCTTTAGATTTGCAGAAAGAAAAAGAGAAGAAATTTTTAAATCAATTTGTTATTGTTATTGTAACAATAGGGGGGTCTGGGGGGAGTTAATAACTTCGCAAAAATGTTAATAA
>JBDKEM010000043.1:0-50750 GCA_039795265.1 Bacteroidota bacterium
CTTTCTTCTGCTATCTATTCAAGCTTCTCGCTCTCATAAATCCTTCAACCTTTCTCCCTTTCTAAACCACTCTTTTGTCGTTTGCGGGGTGCAAAGATATGTACTCTTTTTATTTCAACAATGCGTTTTTGAAAAAAAAATCAAAAAAAAATTAAATTATTTCTTAAATGTCTGTTTATGTGAAAGTTAAAAAATAAACTTTTTTCATCCTTTCTTGTACTAACTCAATTTACTGAAAGAATCATTAAACTTTGGTGTACTCGTACGAGAAGAAATTGCTAACAACTGCAACTTCAAAACGTGATTATCTATTGAATAAGCCATCAACTCTTTGTTTTCATTTAAAATGATTGGTTCTTCTTGATTGTGATAAATTATGGTAAGGTTGTCAAACACTAATTCTTCTTTGATTGAAATATAGGCAATCAAAAAACCAATTAGGAATTCTGCTTCGGAATCAAGCGACCTAAACTTACTGTCCACCATTAGGGTATTAGCTAAGATTAATTCTACCCTCTGTAGAATAGTCTTTTTCTCACTTAAAGGAATTTGATTCAAGAATGGAATCAACCTTTCAAATTGAACAATCTCATTAATGTTTAATCTTTTTGGAGGGCGAGTCAATCTTTCTTTGTTTAAATAAGACAACCAAACTCGTACCACGATAGTAAATGTCAAAACTAATAAGGCTCCGCAAATCTTAAGTAATATGTACTGCTTTGCGAATCCAGCTAAAACTACACCAACAAGAAGCATAAAAAAAACCGCAATCCAAAATTGAATGCGGTAATTTCTTTTTTTACTTAATAAAGATACGCTTATTCTGAAATCCATTTATCGTCTAACATTTCACCTTTAATGGTTACGATTTTTGTTCTTGCATAATCCTCAGCGGCAATCATCATTTGCTCTCGCGTATCTCTTCTAACAAGTATTGAACTTGAACCTTGTGACTTAACTTCAATGTAGAAACCATTCTTTAATCTAGCTGGTCGTGTTGGTGGTCTTCCCATAATCCAAAAATTAATTTTGTCTAAGATAACAACTTTTCTTTAAATGGGTTCAGTTTTGTGAAATTTTATGAAGAATACTAATTTCAACATGTTTCCAATTTAAATACCAAATTGCTCGATTGACAGCTAATTTTGCAACATGATAAATTTTGAACAACTCGGATATTTTTTGCCTCAAGGGCATCTTTTTAAAAATGTTAATTTACAAATCAACCCGGGAGAAAAAATTGGGTTAGTAGGGAAAAATGGAGCGGGGAAATCTACACTTTTAAAGATAATTACTGGAAAAATACAAGCGTCCGAAGGAAAGATTCATATTGGAAAAGGAAATTCTGTAGGTATTCTTACACAAGATATTGTGATTCTTTCAGAAATAGACGTTCTAAATTATGTATTAAAATCAAATGAAAGATTAAATCACATTGAAACTCGCTTGAACGAAATAAATAAAGAACTGATTGAACGCACAGACTATGAATCGACTCCATATTTGAAAATGCTCGACGAACTTTCTGACCTCAACCATGAATTTAATCTATTGGAAGGTAACAAATGGGAGGAAAAAGTTCAACAAACATTATTCGGGCTTGGATTTACATCTTCTGATCTTCAAAAAAAAATCAATGAACTTTCAGGAGGATGGAAAATGCGTGCGGAACTAGCTAAAATATTGGTAAATAATCCAAGCATTCTATTATTGGACGAGCCAACCAATCATTTGGACATCGTATCAATAAGTTGGTTAGAAGGTTATCTTAAGAAATTCGAAGGGATTGTGATTTTAATTTCTCACGACCGCTTATTCTTGGATAATGTTACCAAACGTACATTGGATATACAATCAACAAAAATTGCCGACTACCCATACCCCTACTCGAAATATAAAGAAATCAGACAAGAAGAATTGGAAAGGTTGGAATCTGCAAAAAAACAACAGGATAAAGAAATAAAAGAAACGGAAGAGCTGATTAACAAATTCAGAGCTAAAAGTTCTAAAGCAGCATTTGCTCAATCTTTGATTAAAAAACTTGACAAAACTGAACGAATTGAACTTGAAAAGGATGTGACAACAAAAATTCGTTTGACGTTTCCGCTTAGTGTTCAACCAGGGAAATGGGTACTTCAAATTGAAAATCTTGGTAAATCGTATGGTGACCGTCAACTTTTCAAACAAGTCAATATTACAGTTGGAAGGGGTGAAAAAATAGCGTTACTTGGTCCCAATGGGGTAGGAAAATCAACTCTTTTAAAGGCCATAATGACTAAAATTAATTTTGAAGGAAAGGTAGAATATGGGCACAACGTAAATATTTCATACTTCGCACAAGATCAAGCTGAAAAACTCGACCCGAATAAAACTGTTTTTGAATCCGTTGATGATGTGGCAATCGGTGATGTAAGAAAAGACATTCGCACTATACTGGGGTCTTTCTTGTTTTCGGGTGAAGATATTGACAAAAAAGTTGGAATGCTTTCAGGAGGAGAAAGAACGCGTCTTGCATTGTGTCAATTATTATTTAGTCCTTCCAATTTCTTGATTCTTGATGAGCCTACGAATCACTTGGATATTCAAAGTAAAGAAATTTTGAAAAGAGCATTGATTGCTTATGAAGGTTCTTTTATTATCGTTTCCCACGACAGAGAATTTGTTGATGGGCTTACTAATCGCATTTGGGACATTGAAGACCAGCAGTTGAAAATTCATCACTTCGAGCTGAACGAATATCTGGATTACAAAATAAACAAACAACCCAAAATTGCAAACCCTGAAACAATAAAACCTGAAGTAGAAAAAAGTCCTAATTCGGAAAAAGAGAAAAAAGGTAAAAACAATAGCTCCAACGAACGGAAAATAAAGAAACTCGAAGACGAAATTGAAAAAACCGAAAATGAAATTCGTCTAATTGAAGAAGTGTTATCTTTATTAGAATATGATGAGAATGGCCCTTATCAGGAAAAAATTAAGGAACTTGAAAGAAATCAAGATAAATTAGAAACCCTAATGAATGAATGGTCTGTATTATTAAGTTAACCGTATTGTCGTTTTTTTCGCTTGATTTCTCGACGCATAGCTTTTAACTCTTTCTTCATCTTTCGTCTAGTTGCTGGAGCTTGATTTTTACGATGTCGTTTAAATTTCTTTTCTAAAAATTTCTGCTGTCGCATGCGTTCTTCGTAGATTTCACGTTGTCTAACTCTCAATGCTGCATTCGTATAGCCCGCCTTAGCCGATTTACACCGAATAAGTGAACCGACTATAAAAAGAATGCCCAAGAAAATTACAATCAATCGAAACACAACGTAAATTTACACCGTGAAAAAAATATTTCTCTTATTTCTACTCATATCAACGCTCTTGAGTTGCAAAAAATATAATCAAACTCCTGTTCCGTATATTCCAACGGATGTGACAATTGATTTTAGTTTACCTAGTTATTCAAATTTGACAGGTGTTGGAGGTTGGTGTTATGTGAATGGAGGATCAAGAGGAATTATAGTTTACAGAAGAGCAATGGATGAGTTTGTTGCTTTTGATCGACATTCACCTGAAGATATAAACGGAACTTGTTCAAATCCGTTATACCCGGCAACTGATAATCAATTGGAGCTTGTTGACTCTTGTTCCCAAGCTCGATTTTCTCTTTATTTTGGAACACCAATCAGTGGTAGTTCCTACATTTTACGGTCTTACCAAACAAGTTATAACGGTAACAATACACTTAGAATTTTTAATTGAAATGGCAGAAATAACAGTTAACATCATTGATCGCGAAGGCGTAAATCACGAATTAGTTGGCCCAACTGACATGAACATGAACGTCATGGAACTTTGTAAAGCATACGAACTACCCGTTCTTGGTGAATGCGGTGGAATGGCAATGTGTGCAACTTGTCAATGCTATTTGGAATCGGAAACGGAACTACCTGAACAATCTGATGCTGAATTGGACATGTTAGACCAAGCTTTTTTTGTGAAGCCGAATAGTCGTTTAGGATGTCAAATTCATTTATCGGAAGAAATTGATGGGATTGTGCTTCGTTTGGCTCCCGAACATCACTAAATTCTAACGCACTCCATTCAATAATAATCCCCCATCAAGATTGATGACATTTCCAGTCATCCATTTTGAGGCATCTGAAATTAAAAAGGAAACCAGTTCGGCCACATCTTTTGGTTCACCTATTCCTAAAGGATAAGAATCAGTTATTTTCTTGAATTCCTCCTCTGAATAAGCATTTCTTGTTTGCTCAAACATGTCTGTTTTAATCAATGCTGGACTTACCACATTTGAACGGATTCCTTGTTTCGCATGTTCTAATGCTACAGACTTCGAAAACGATTCCAAAGCAGCCTTAGTTGCCGCATAAAGTGCACCGCCAGGATACGGGAAATGAGCGGAAATCGATGACATGAAAACTAAACTGGCGTTTTTGTTTAATCGCTTATTCCGAAGTAAAGCACTCGTTAAAAGTACGGTTGTATTGAAATTTACCTGAAAAATTGCATTAATCTGTTCCTCTTTGATGAATTTTAAAGGATAAGGAGAAATCATCCCTAATGTGTGAACAACTCCGTCTAACTGTCCCAAAGATTTGACAACCTCATCAAATTGAATGGATTCTGAAAGATTTGGGATTAGAAGAATCTTATGTTTATTTTCAAGTTTATTATTAAGTCGATCTAATTTTTCCCTATTTTTTCCAAGTAATATTAATTGATAACCCAATTCGTCCAAATGAGAAGCAATTTCACTCCCAATTCCACCAGTTGCCCCAGTGATTAAAATGGTTTTATTTTTCATGTAAAGTTCCTTCAATAAAAAAAGTACGAACATTCTCCGTTTCCAACAAAACATTTCCCCATGAAAGTCCGACACCAAATCCTGAAAATAACATTTTTTGAGGATGACAAATCTCCTTCTTTAAAGCATAAACCAAAGTAAGAGGAATAGAGGCTGAACTCGTATTTCCAAAATGACGAATGGAAATTGGGAATTTATCCTTATCCAACTTTAACTTTTTTCGCACCGATTCATTGATTAATAAATTGGCTTGATGAAGTACAAAATAATTCACAGATTCAATGGTCGTATTGGAAAAATCAAGAAGTTCTTTAATAGACGCTGCAACTTCCTTCAATGCAAAATTAAACACCTTCATACCGTCCAACGATAAATGTTTGTTGGTCCTAATGACGCCCGGTTCAACCTCAAAATAATCAAGTTCTTCTCCCCATTTGTAAGGATTTCGAGAATGTCCTTCTTTAATAATAATAGCATCTTTACCACTACCATCTGAATAAAAATTAAAATACCAATTGGACTCCTTACCACTTCTACTTAACAAAGTAGCTGAACCAGCATCCCCAAAAAGTGGATAGGTGCTTTTATCGCGATAACTCGTTGAAATTGTGGATTTATCACCACACAACAACAAAACTTTTTTAAAAGCAGGATTTTGTAAATAGGTATTGGCTAAAGAAAGTCCATAAATAAATCCAGAACACCCCAAGTTCACATCAAAGGACATTGTTGATTTGGACAAACCCAATCTATGCTGCAAGGTTATAGCCGTAGCAGGAAGATAATAGTCAGGGGATTGAGAAACAAAAATGAGCACATCAATTTCATTAAAGCAATTCAATTCATCCAACAACTTTTTTGCTGCAGTGTAGCATAAGTCAGAGCAGGTAGTTGTTTCATTCGCAACTCTTCGTTCTTCAATTCCGGTTGTTTTTTGAAAAAGTAAACGTTCATTTTCAGTAATCCATTCGTATTCAAGAGTACGTTCAATTTCCTGTGGCACACATACCGAAACCGCCTCAATTGAAATACCTGAAGAAGAAAACAATGCCATTTAGTTCAATTTATTCTGAACCAAGTTATACAATTCAGCAACTGTTGAAACACTTTTCAAATCTTCACCAGCTAACAAAACACCAAAATGATTATCCACCAAAGCAATTAAAATGAGTGCGTGCATACTCGACCAACCTTCTAGTGAGCGAAAATCAATGTTTTCAGTAATCAACTCACTTGGAATCTCATCGAATTCCTCTCTTAAAACCTCTAAAAATTCTGCTAAATCCATTTTTCAAAGTTAATCTAATTTTTTCCATTCGATTATTGTTCCACCCCAAGCAAAACCAATTCCGAAAGCTAAAAGCATCACTTTATCCCCTTCTTTCAATTTTCCTTGATTTTCAGCTTCCTTTAAAGCAATAGGAATGGAGCAGGAAACCGTGTTCCCGATATTCTCAAAATACTCAAAAAACTTTTCTTTGGGAATGTTTAATTTCTTTTGTAATGATCTCAAAATTAAACTACTTGCCTGATGAAAAACAAATAAATCGATATCCTCAATCGTGAAATCATGTTTTTCCAAAACTTGTTTAAATAAAGTAGGAACACGTTCAATTGAAAATCGAAATACTTCTAATCCATTCATCTCCATTCGACCAAAGGCCAAAAAATCTCGTTCATTTTTATATTTCTCTAACCAATTCGAATTAATAGGTGACTTTGTGCGACTATCCAATACACTTAAGAATTTTAAGCCCTCACTGTCTGTTCCATATTGAAATTTAGATTGAAATTCAGAATCCGTTCGCTCAACAATTACTGCGCAACCAGCATCCCCGAAAATTGCTCTTAAATCATAATCTTCAGAATGGATGACAGATGTTGGAATTTCGGCAAATAATAATAATATTTTATTAGCTTGACCACTGCTGATTAAAGCGCTAGCAACACCAAATGAATAAATAAAACCCGAACACCCTAAGGGTAAATCGAAACATGCACAGGTATTCGGAAACTTCAATCTTCGATGAATATTGACCGAAGTAGGAGGTGCCACAAAATCTGAGCTTTCCGAACAATAAATTAGAAAATCAAATTCGCTTTTTTGTTCCAAAATTCTGTTGTCAATAGCAGCAATTGCAAGATCAGAACCTACTTCCCCTTCATTTCTAACGTGACGAGAAATTATTCCAAATTTTTTATCCAACTCCTTTTCCTGACATTTTAAAATTGACGCCAATTCCCTATTAGTCAATATGTTCTTTGGAAGATGATAGGAGATATGAGATATACGAGTTTTCAATTTCGATATTTACCACAAATAACGAAAGAAATCTGTTTGGTTTTCTCAATTGGCAACTTTTTTTTATATTCACCGTCTAAAATGCTATCAAAGTAAAACTATGAAAAAGATAATCTTACCTTTTTTCGTTCTTTTGGGTCTAAATTTAAGTGCTCAAATTCAACCAAAAAGTGAATTGAAATCTGTTAAAGTCGAGCAAACCCAACCAAAGCCAAATGACCCAATGGCTGCTCCAAGAGAGTATTTAATTCATCCCGATAAATTGAAACTAGCTTTTATTTCAGGTCAAATTCCCGCAGATTTCCCGAAGTATAACAACGACTTAGATAAAAAAGCGAATATTGAAATTGCAAAAACTTGGGCTCGTGCCAATCGCCATCTCATCTTAGAGAAATACTGGAATAAAATAGACCAATAACCTAAATTTTTATCTGGTGAAAAATTTTTTAGCCATACTGTTCTTTTTTTCGTTGTTTTCGAATTTGAGTTTCGCTCAAAGCGGTAACTGTACTGGAGCTTCTCCTTTTTGTACTGGAACGAACTATACATTCAATAACCAAACCGATAATGGAGATTTAGGCAGCGTTGCCTGTTTAAGTACAACACCTAATCCCGTTTGGTATTACATGGATGTCGATGTTGCTGGGCCAATGTCATTTACAATTTCTCAAACAAACGGAAGTGGTTCCGGAATTGATGTCGATTATGCCTTATGGGGGCCATTCAGCAGTTTAAATGCCGCCTGTTCTGGAACGGGAAACACTCCTGTATCTTGTAGTTATTCTACCGCCGCTGTTGAAACTGCTACGATTCCAAATGCTCAAGTAGGACAAATTTATTTGCTCCTTATAACCAATTATTCCAATCAAGCTGGGACTATTACTTTTTCACAAACTTCTGGAACTGGCTCGGCAGACTGTTCTTTTACATGCGGTGTCACTGATTTTACAGCTTTACCAACTCAGTGTTCAAATAATCAATATAATGTTTCCGGAGCGCTAACCATAACTAACCCACCAACGACAGGAACGCTTACTTTTACGAATTCATGTGGAGGAAACCCTGTAGTTTTAAACGCACCTTTTACTAGTCCCGTTAACTATAGTTTCTCTAATTTAACGGCTACTGGAGGTCAATGCACTGTAAATGCCGCCTTCTCTGCCAACCCAAATTGTAATACTTTCCAAACATATGCAGCACCCAACCCATGTAATCAAACTACTAACTGCTCGATTTCTAGCGTAACAGCCAACCCATCAACTTGTTCAAATGGAACCTATTCACTCGGTGGGGCTATTACTTTTACTAATCCTCCAACGACTGGAACACTTACAGTAACACCATCATGCGGAGGAACTCCTCAAACCTTTAATGCACCATTCGCTTCACCATTGAATTATAACATTACTGGTATTTCTGCGAATGGTCAAAGTTGTACTGTTACAGCTTCTTTTTCTGCCGCTGCATGTTCAAATACCGCAAATTACACTGCTCCAGCAGCTTGTGGTTGTGTAATAAGTGCGATAACTGCTACTCCTTCTGCTTGCGCCAACGATTTATACAGTGTATCTGGCAACATCACTTTCAGCACACCTCCAGCAACGGGTACTTTGACAGTTACCAATTCTTGTGGTGGTTCACAAACCTTTAACGCTCCATTTGTATCACCTTTAGCATACAACTTAACGAATCTGAATGCTAATGGAGCAGCATGTAATATAACAGCTACTTTTTCAGCTCTACCAACATGTACACGTACTCAACCTTACACTGCTCCTTCTCCTTGTTTAAATCCACCATGTGTTACAGAACCATTTTGTTCGAATAACGGAACTGTTACTTTTCCGGCTGGAACAAACCAAACAGCAGCAAGTGTTACTTACCCGGGAAATAATTATGGCTGTTTGGGTTCATCACCCAACCCTGCATGGTACTACATGCAAATTGCCAATCCTGGAAATTTTTCCATAAATATGAGCAATTCAGCAGGTGTTGACATAGATTATATTCTTTATGGTCCGTATACAAGTTACAATAATGCGATGACATATTGTAATAACTTCGGAACAGCAGGTTCAGGAACAGGAACAGCTGTAAATAGTGTCATTGATTGTAGTTTTAGTTCTGCTGCAAACGAAACTGCAACTATTAATAATGCCGTATCAGGAGATGTTTACGTCCTATTGATCACCAATTTCTCCAATTCGGCTACTAATATTTCATTTTCAAGTTCTGGAACAGCTACAACTGATTGTTCAATACTTACTTGTTCCATAACTAATATGACTGCAGTGCCGTCTGCTTGTAACTCAACAACTAATCAATATTCCTTGAGCGGAACTATTACATTCGGATCTGCTCCTACCACAGGGACATTGACTGTTACTAGCTCTTGTGGAGGTTCACAAACCTTTAATCCACCATTTGGCACATCGGTATCCTATAACTTGCAAAACCTTACACCAAATGGACAAAGTTGTACAGTTACGGCGTCGTTTTCGGCTGTCGCAAGCTGTACTTCGTCACTCACATATACTGCGCCAGCTCCATGCAATTGTTCTGCTCAAATTGGAACATTTACAACCAATTTAACAGGTAACACATTGACTCAGAATAAGCTGTGTTTTGGTGACAACTTAAATATCACCTCTAATAACAATTGGGTAGCTCCAGGTGAAATTGTTGGAGCAACCACCCCAGGACATCCAAACTATGATGCTACTGCTCCACCGTATGCACCTGGCATTGGTTGGTTAATTTACAGTTGTCCACCAACATGGGGAACCACTCCAGCACAAGCTGCAGCAACAGGACAGCAACTCGAAAATGATCCTTGTTTAGTTGGTATAGCTGGAACAACACCAAACCTTACAGATGTGAATGATCTTTCGGTAATAAATGCGT
Organism: Bacteroidota bacterium; assembly: GCA_039795265.1. Classification (GTDB taxonomy): domain Bacteria; phylum Bacteroidota; class Bacteroidia; order Flavobacteriales_D; family Crocinitomicaceae; genus UBA952. The sequence continues at coordinate 10,023 of JBDKEM010000043.1, forward strand.
TTCCTGCAGGTACGTTTACCAATAATGTTGTATATTACGTTCCAATAACAATGTATAACACTGCTCAGGGAATTTATAGTTACGTTATACTACCAAGTATTGATTGTTATGAAATGGGAACTCCAATAGCCGTTCAATATTTAACTGACATTACTCCAACTCAAACTTTCAATTGCGCAAATGGTACAGCATCTATTACCTTAACGGGAGGTTCTCCTCAATTTAATGGAACGAATTACACAGTTGTTCCTGGCTCTGTTTCTCCTTCAACGGCTGTTTTGGTTAATAATCAAATTGGAAATAACGGAACAATCGTGTTAAGCAACTTAACAACAGGACCGTACTCTTTTCAAGTGAAAGATGAGAATGGTTGTCCAAAAACAATTAACGGAATTTTCCAAGGTCCACAGTCGGCGACTCTAACCTACCCAAAATCAACCTATTGTTTGGATGAAAATAACCCAATTGCAACTGTAATTGGTGATTTAGGTGGGACATTTACCAGCGGTGTTGGATTAACACTAAACCCTACAACAGGCCAAATCAATTTAAACACATCTACTCCAGGTGCTTACACAGTTACTTATAATACACCAGGTCCCAATTGTCCAGCTTCGAGTTCTTTCAATTTAACAATTGAAGATTATCCTATAGTTTCAGCAGGAAATGACACAACCTTGTGTGTTGGTATTCCAATTACGCTCTCAGGATCAGGTGCTTCAAGTTATACGTGGAATATGGGTGCACAGAATGGCGTTCCTTATCTACCAAATGTAGGGCTCAATGAATTTATTGTCACTGGGTCAAGTATTAATGGCTGTAAAAATATCGATACTATTCTGGTTAATGTCATTACTGATTGTATAACCACAACCGATGTTGTTTTTTGGGTACCAAACACTTTCACGCCAGATGGTGATCAATTCAATCAAACATTCAAACCAATTTTTTATGAAGGCTTTGATCCTTATGGATATGACTTTTATATGTATAATAGATGGGGTGAATTGATTTGGGAATCTCATGATGTGAACTTTGGTTGGGATGGATCATATTACAAAGGAAATAAATGCCCTGATGGAATTTATACTTGGAAGATTCGCTTCAAATTACAGAATAACGATGAAAAACGAACAGTTGTTGGTCATTGTACCTTAATTAGATAATCTAAAAAATTCAGTAAAAAAGACTCACGATTGTGGGTCTTTTTTTTTGACTATTACTGTATGATAATCGTGAAAAATGGTAATACTTTAAATCCCAGATTTTCGAATTATTTTGGAAAGCGAGGACAATTTCATCCTGCCCATTATTATTTCTAAGATTTATCCTACAAGAACATAAGGTTAAAATTGAAACTACATTTCAAAAAGCGATGTAAAACACATTTCAATTATGTATGGATCTAAAAATTTAATGCTATCATTATCAACGGTTAATAATGACCAAAGTAGGGTTGGGTTAAATTTATATAAGTCGGAAAAACTTTAATATCTAATGAAATTTCAGAATAACTTTCAGCTTAATTCACTTTATGGGATGCTACCCCAAAGAATTAGTTCTTTTTCTTTTTTTTCTTATTCGCCTCTGCTTCTTTTTGTAAACGTTCTTGTTCAGCTTTTGCAGCTTTTTCTCCCAATAAGTCATCCGGATCATCATCAACAGGCACAGGAACTTCCTTTTTATTCTTTTTTAATTCTTTCTTTGTTAATTCTCGTTCCTTGATTGTGTGTTTAGCACCAGTTAATTCCTCAAATTCGTGTTCCTCGACAATCTTTCCTTCCTCGTAGAAAGTAATGTGTTTCGGCTTACCATTAGCATAGTTGAGAATAAACTTCCCATCTGGAACATTTTTTTTGTAAAACTCTTGTGATAAAATTTCTCCTTTTTCATTGTTGGTCCTGAACTCTCCATTCTTGATTCCCATTGACCAATTTTCAATTCGCGCTTCTTTTCCATCAGGATAGTAGAATTTCCAGGTGCCATTCTTTTTCCCTTCCGAGTAATTCATGTCCATCTCAATTTTACCTTCATAATTGTATGTTCGATAAATACCATGCAGAATAGCGTCTTTATAATTGACAATTTTTGCTAATTTATTATTGTCATAATACTCTTTCTGCACACCGTTGTAAACATTGTTTTTATAGGTGATTAGTTTCAATGTATCATTGGTAGGATTGTTTTCAAAGAGAATATAAACGCCATCCAATTTATCTAAGAAATGAGAAACTTCAATTTCTTTCCGTCCTGTACTATCGTAATAAAACGTACTTTTCCCATTTAATTTACCCAATACGAATGTTTGCTTTGATTGAATACATCCTGATTCAAAGTACGCTGTTCCGATACTATCTCTTTTACCATTTACAACGATAATCGATTCCTGCAATTGTCCCGTTCGATAACATGATGCACATCGACCCGTAAAAGGTGTAGCAAAATCTTTTTTCGAAATATAAGTATGTGATCGTTCATCGAAGGCTACTAAGTCATTACAATTGGTCAGTAATTTATAGTTACAAATTCGTTTTTCTTGGTAACAAGGCTTTGGTGAATTTGTCTGTGAAATACTGATTCCAATTTTCACAATTGCGATGAAAGCGAGCACATTCTTCATAATCTATTTTTTTGGTAATCTTTCCAGAGCTTCTCGCATTCCAACAGGCACAGCAATTGTTTTTCCAATTGAAGCATCAAATGCCACCATTACTGAAACTCCAGTCGTATGCAAGTCCTCCCCTACTTTTACTTCGTACCCCATTTTGATACTTTTATTTCCTAATTCAATCAAAAAAACAGTGATTTCTGGAACATGGTGTAATAGAATTGGTTTGATGTAGTCAATTTCATTGCGAACTAATAGCACTCCTTCACGTTTCCAGTCCCAATTTGTTCCTAACAATTGGCCGAAATAATGGACGCGAGCCATTTCAAAATAACTTAGATAAACGGCGTTATTCACATGACCCATTGTATCTAAATCGGCAAAACGTACTTGAATTCTTGCAGGCTTCATAACTTAATATCCCATTTTTGTTCTTACTCTTTTTAATACTTCTTTCGCAACTTTTCGTGCTTTATCGGCTCCTTCTGACAATGCAAGGTCAATTTGCGCTTTATCGTTCATCAAATCAGTATATCGTTGACGTTGAGTTGAAAATTTTGTCAAAATCAAATCCAAAAGTGCCTGTTTTGCATGTCCGTAACCATAATTCCCTCCTAAATAATTCGTTCGCATGGTTTGAATTTGTTCATCTGTAGCTAATAAACGATATAAAGCAAAAACGTTGCATGTGTCTGGATTTTTTGGGTCTTCAAGTGGCGTACTGTCTGATACAATGCTCATTACCTGCTTTTTCAGTTGCTTTTCAGACAAGAAAATATCAATGACGTTTCCACGTGATTTGCTCATTTTCTCCCCATCCGTTCCAGGAATTAGCATCGTGTTCTCTTGAATTTGTTCTTTCGGAACAACAAAGGTATTCGGATGTTTTTGATGAAAACGCCCTGCAACATCACGCGTCATTTCTAAATGCTGTAATTGATCTTTTCCTACAGGAACAATTTCGGCATCGTATAATAAAATGTCTGCGGCCATCAAAATTGGATATGTAAACAAACCTCCATTGACATCCTCTAAACGATCTGCTTTATCTTTAAAACTGTGCGCTAATGTCATGCGTTGATAAGGAAAGAAACACAACAAATACCACATTAACTCCGTCACTTCAGGAATATCACTTTGTCTGTAAAAAACTGTTTTTGAAGTGTCTAATCCAAAAGCCAACCACGTTGCCGCAGTGGAATAGGTATTTTCTCTCAATTGTTCGCCATCTTTGATTTGCGTCAACGAGTGCATATCCGCGATGAACAAAAACGACTCATTCTCTAATTTTTTGGATAACTCAATTGCTGGAATAATTGCTCCTAATAAATTACCTAAATGTGGCGTTCCCGTACTTTGTATTCCTGTTAATATCCTTGCCATTCGTAAACTTTGATTCAAAAATAGTTCTTAAATCCCACTATTACGCAGACTATTTTAAGATTTTACCGTCCATCATAAAAATTCACAAAATCGGGGAATAAACTCTATTTTCGTGACCAAAAAATCAGAAATGAAGAAATACCTTTTCAGTTTTCTGTTGTCTGGTCTGCTTGGCAGTTCGTTTGCACAGAAAAAAATTGACTTCGTAGAATACGATTTACCCAATGGAATCCACGTAATTCTACACCAAGAAAAAACAACACCAATTGTGGCCGTTTCCGTTCTTTATCATGTTGGTTCAAAAAATGAAAATCCTAACCGTACTGGATTTGCGCACTTTTTCGAGCATTTATTGTTCGAAGGATCAGCAAACATTGGACGTGGTGAATACAGCCAATTAGTTGAAAAAAACGGTGGTGCTCTTAATGCAAACACATCACAAGACAGAACCTATTACTACGAATTATTGCCTTCCAATCAATTGGAATTAGGTTTATGGTTGGAAAGTGAACGTATGTTGCATGCAAAGGTTGATATCAAAGGAATCGAAACTCAACGTAGCGTTGTGAAAGAAGAAAAACGTCAACGAGTAGATAATCAGCCATATGGTTCATTTTTTACCGAAATGTTCAAACGTGTTTTCACGAATCATCCATATAATTGGGCTCCAATCGGAAGCATGGAACACCTTGATGCTGCGCAAGAAGAAGATTACGTGAATTTCTACAAAGATTATTACGTTCCTTCCAACGCAACACTTTCCATAGCCGGAGATTTGGACATTGAAAAAACTAAATTGTGGGTAGAGAAATACTTTGCTTCCATGCCAAAAGGTCAAGCTATTAATCTTTACAGAGATTTTATCAGCCAATCCGATGCTGACTTCGAGAAGCGCTATGGTATTGCAAAATCCAAATTTGATGCGAAAGATTTCCTGAATTCGAAAGATCCTGCAGCCAAAAAACTCATTGCAGACTACAGCAATAAAAAAATCGAAATCAAACGTACAACCAAAGATAACTCTCCTTTGACAGGTGTTACTAAAGACGTGATTTATGATAATATCCAATTGCCCGCTCTTTTCGTTGGGTATAAATTTCCAGAACAAACACACCCTGATTCCTATGCTTTAGAAATGTTGAACGAAGTACTTTCAGGTGGTTCTAGCTCTCGTATCAATAAAGTAATTGTTGAAAAGAAAGAATTAGCAAGTTTTGCCTTCGCATTTAATTACGGGTTGGAAGACGCTGGTATTGGGATTTTTGCCGCAATCGCCGCTAAAGATAAAAGCTTGGACGACATCCAAAAAGAATTTGACGAGCAAGTTCAATTGGTAAAAGACCAATTAATTACCGAAGAAGAATTCCAAAAGATTCGCAACAAATTAGAAAACAATTTGGTTAATAAATACGCTTCCGTTGCTGGAATTGCAGAAGAATTGGCGGACGATTATGTTTATTTCAAAAACACGAATTTGGTAAATCAATTGTTGGATAAATACCAAAGTGTCACACGAGAAGACATCCAACGCGTAGCACGTAAATATTACACACAAGACGCTCGTGTTATTTTACATTATTTACCAAAAGAAAAATAATTCGAAACGAAATGAAAAAAATACTTTTTCCCGCACTTTTATTACTTTCTCTCAACTATTCGGCACAAACAGTTGATCGTTCTGTTAAGCCGTCACCAGAGAAAGCACAACCAATTAATATTGGTAAATCAGAAGTTTTCACCACTGCAAATGGTATTACTGTAATTCTATCTGAAAACCATAAACTACCTAAAGTTTCCTTTGACTTAACAATGGGTTCTTCACCTCGAATCGAAGGCGATAAAGCTGGTTTAGCCGATATGGCAGGTTCCTTGATTATGTCAGGTACTTCAAAAAGAGGAAAAGATCAATTGGATAAGGAAATTGATTACATCGGAGCAGAATTAAATGCTGATTCGAAATCTATTACACTTTCTTGCTTGTCGAAGCATGTCAATACCGGATTGGATTTGATGTCAGATGTATTATTAAATGCCAATTTTCCTGAGTCAGAATTTGAGCGTATTCGAAAGCAAAATGAGAGCAATTTACTATCTGCTAAATCAGATGCTGGTACAATGGCTCAAAATGCCGTAGTAAAAGCGAACTTTCCAAATCACCCGTATTCCAACGTGATGACTGAAGCTTCTTTGAATGCCATCAAAAGAGAAGATGTGATGAACTTTTACAAAGCCAATTTCACGCCAAAAGGTGCGTATTTGGTTGTTGTTGGAGATATTACACGGGCACAAACAGAAGAACTTTTGAACCGCTACTTCGCCTCATGGACGGGTGCACCAGCCTACGTAAACCCTACAAATGATGGTCAGTTTGATAAAGGAAATCGCGTGATTTTTGTCAAGAAACCAGGAGCTGTTCAATCGGTAGTTTACGTTTCGTTTCCAGTTAAAATGCGCACAGGAGATAAAAATCAATTAGCATTAACTGTTCTTAACGGTATTCTAGGTGGCGGTGGATTTGGAACGCGACTTATGCAAAATCTACGCGAAGACAAAGCTTATACTTACGGTTGTTATTCTTCCTTAAATATTACAGAAGACGGATCATGGTTGTCGGCAGGTGGTAATTTCCGAAATGCAGTTACCGATTCTGCAATCACCCAAATCTTGAAAGAATTGGACAAAATCACAACTGAATACGTGACAGACGAGGAAATTAGTCTAACAAAAGCATCTATGGCTGGGAATTTCGCGCGTTCTTTAGAGCGTCCTTCCACATTGGCTCGATTCGCATTAAACATCAAGAAATTTAACCTTCCAAGTGATTATTATCAGACGTACTTGCAACGTTTGGAAGCAGTGTCAAAAGAAGATGTTTTAGCAATGGCGCAACAATACTTCACAGCAAAAAATTGTCATATTGTAGTTGTTGGAAATGAAGAAATTTTACCGAAACTAAAACAATTTGACGCTGATGGAAAAATTGAAATGTTGGATGCTTTTGGAAATCCTGTGAAAGAAACGATTAAAGCGGACATCACCAAAGAAGAATTGATCAAACGATACGCTTATGCCATGTTACAAGCGAACAACGAGAAAGATTTCTTGAAAAAAATGAAAAAAATCAAATCCCATGAACGTATCACCGATTTGAGTTCACCGATGATTCCAATTCCTTTAAAATTGACTGATATTTGGATGACTCCGAGCACTGAAGCGCAAAAAATGGAAGGCCAAGGGATGATGATTCAGAAGTCATTTTACGATGGAAAAGTAGGTTTCACGTTCAATATGCAGGAAGGTAAAAAAGACTTGACCGCGGAAGAATTGGTTTCTAAAAAGAAAAATAGCAGCCTTATCCCGGAATTCGATTACGTTAAAAATGGCGTAAACTACGAATTAATGGGTATCGAAGAAATTGAGGGAACGGCATATTATGTCGTGAAAGTAAAAGATGATGAAGGAGAATCTTTTGATTTTTATAACACCAAAACCTTCATGAAAGAACGCTCAACTGCTGTTCGTAAACAAGGTGAAGAAAGTACCGAAACTTCTACTGTTTTAAGTGACTTTAAATTCGTTGATGGAATGATGTTCGCACATAAAATCAGCATGACAATTGGTAAAATGTCACTTTCTGGAACGGTTTCAAAAGTTACTGTAAACGGAAAGCCTGATTTAAAAGACTTCAAATAAAGGTTTTAACAAATAGTTTTCATAAGAAGGGTGGCTTGAATAAGTCACCCTTTTTTTTAACTATAAAAATCAGACTTGTAGAATTACATTTTATTTCTACCTTTGCGTCGGGGTAAGTCTTTTACGACCAGCTCCCTCTAAATCCTCCAGGACGGGAACGTAGCAAAGGTAAGAGGTTGTAGCGGTGCGATAAGAGTAGCTTACCCCTCTTTTTTTGTAGTAAGTTTTTCTCCAAAAATGAAAAATCTCCTTTTTATCCTTCTTGTTGTTTTTCCCCTACTCTATTCGTGTCGAGACGGTTACGGAAATTCAGTAAAAAAAGGCAAACTCACGGTTTATTTCGATAAAAAATCAAAACTGAAAACAGCAGAAAAGTTTTGTTTGTTTTGGCATGATGCAGGATTTATTGGGAAAGAAAAACAAAATATCCGCTTACTTTTTGCCAAAAATACAATCAAAGTTCAACTCATAGCTTCCGATCCCACTTTAAAAAAAGAATCGTTGAGCTTTGAAGAAATAAAAAATTTCATCCGATTACAAGAAATGTTAGACAGCGCGGTCTTCCACCCCAAACATTGTATTATTGAAATTTGTGATGGTGATTTTAATCCGCTATTTATTGCTGAATAATGAAAATTTCCGCATCCATTTATAGTGACAAACAACGGGATTTAAAAAGTACAATCACCGATTTAAATCTTCATCAAGTAGATTTGGTACACGTGGATTGTAACGATGAAATTGCTGTTTTTGATGATATTCGATTTATTCAAAAAGAAACGAATCTTCCAATTGATTTACACATTATCAGTTCCAACCCTGAACGTTTTAATAAGGAACTCCTAAAAACACAACCGGATTACGTGACTTTTCAATATGAAGCACTAACAAAGAAATTGGAATTACCGGATAATTTAACTTCCAAGATAGGACTGGCAATCACGACTGACACTCCAATTTCTGTCTTTGAAGAATACGCACATTTTGATTTCATTCTCATCATGGCAACCATTCCGGGACAATCGGGCGGAAAATTCGATAGTGCTAATTTTATGAAAATCAACGAATTCAGAAAAAAATATCCTCAAAAATCAATTCATGTTGACGGCGGAGTAAATGGTGAAGTTTCCTTTATTTTACGCAGCATGGGTGTCAGTACTGCTGTTTCCGGTTCTTATTTATTCAGCGGGCCAAGTGTAGGAAATGCTTTAATGAACTTAACAAAACGCGCCATTCATTCCGATTATAGAGTATGTGATTTTATGGTTCCATTAGCTGATTTACACCTCATTCGAACCGATAATTTATCCGTAAAATCCATATTAACAGCTGTAGAAAACAGTAATGTAGGGTTTGCCTTGGTTTTAGGTGAAAATAATGAACTAGTGGGTTTAGTTTCCTCTGCCGATATACGAAAAGCTTGGCTTAACAACCTTGATAATATTGGTCAAATTTCTCCTGAAAAACTGATAAATCGGAATCCAATTACCATACATGAATATGCCAATGTGGTGGAATTATTAGCAATGATAAAACAAACTGCTTTTCCAATCGCTTATCTTCCTGTTGTGAATAAAGACGGTCAAGCACTTGGAATCATTACCTTTGCCAACCTCATCAAAGGAGAATTATGATTATTGAATTAAAAGCGTCTATTGCTGCCGATAAAGCAAATTTATTAGCGATTGAACACCAAGCCTTTCACATTTGTGACGACAAGCGACAACTATTAATTACAGGTTCAGGAGTGAAGGATTTACCGAATACGTTAGAATCCGTAACTGAAAAATTTTGGGCTTTTCCGAACGATATGCAATTGAGTTCTAATAAATTCAAATCGAAAAGAAGCATTCAACTAGGTGATTTAACAATTGGAGGTGACACAAAAAACACATGGATTATCGGCGGACCTTGTTCTGTGGAATCAGAATCACAAATTCGAGAATCTGCAACTTTTATTTCATCATTGCAACTCACTACTTTACGCGGAGGTTGTTACAAACCACGCACTAGTCCTTATTCTTTTCAAGGATTAGGTTTAGAAGGTTTGAAGTTATTGGCTAAAATGCGTGAAGAATTTGGTTTGCACGTCATTACTGAGACAAGAGACGCTACACATATCGACGAAATCATAGACTATTCTGACGTCATTCAGGTTGGTGCAAAAGCGATGTATGACCAAGGAATTTTGCGTGCATGTGCGAAAACGCAAAAACCCGTGCTTATCAAGCGTGGATTTGGTACCACTTTACAAGAATTTGTTCAAGCTGCGGAGTTCGTTCTGTCTGGAGGAAATCCAAATGTGCTTTTATGTGAACGTGGTATTCGAACCTTCGAAACAGGAACTCGTTTTACACTCGACCTATGTGGTGTGGCGTGGTTACAAGAATTCACCAATCTTCCTATAATTTTGGATCCTTCTCACGCGATGGGTTATCGTTACGGTGTACCTGGCTTAGCAAAAGCATGTGTCGCAATGGGAGTTGACGGCTTGTTAATCGAAACTCATCCAGATCCTTCGGTTGCACTTTCCGATGCGTCGCAACAACTGAATCATGTGGCCTTTGCTCAATTAATAAATGAATTAAACCCTATCGCGACTGCCGTGGGACATAAATTGATCTAAATGTTGTATCTCGAACAAAATTTACGTGGCTTTTGTAGCAAATTTGGCATTGATTTTCAAGGACTTTTGAGTGATTTCAATTTGGATAATGTACTCGAATTTTCACTGTTAGATTTAGAAGCCGTCTGTGAAGAGTTCGAAACGGATTTACATTCATTGCTCTTTTCTCCAATTTTCCAAAACGAACAACTCCAATCAAAAATTCAGCAAATAAAATTTCTTGTGCTGGATGTTGATGGTGTTTTAACCGATGGAGGCATGTTTGTATCTGAAAGTGGCGACCAATTTAAACGCTACAATACCAAAGACGGACTTGCGATACTTCATTTGACCAAGCGCAATTTTCAAGTAGCCTTTTTGTCTTCAGGATTCACGAGCAATATGGTGAAACAACGCGCTGAATTGTTGGGCGTTCAGCGTATTCAAGTGAGTCGTGAACCAAAATTCCAAACCTTAGATAATTGGCGCCAAGAACTTCAATTGGAATGGGAAAATATATGTTTTATCGGCGACGATATTAACGACCTCGAAGTCATGCAAAAAGTAGGACTAGCGGTTTGCCCGGCAGACGCAATGCAATCCATCCAACGAATTAGTCACTTACAGCTTACCCAAAAGGGTGGTCACGGTTGTGTGCGCGAATTCGTTGATAATTACCTCTTAAAAGAACCAATCAATCAACAATAAATAATGAAAAATATTACCATCGGCGTTATCCGTGAAGGAAAAGTGCCACCAGATTTTAGAGTTCCTCTTACCCCCAAACAATGTAAAGCGGTTGAGCTATTGTATCCAAATGTAAAAGTATTGGTGCAAACTAGTCCGATTCGCACCTTTTCGGATGAGGCATACCGCGCTGAAGGAATTGAGGTGGTTGAAAATCTGTATGATTGTGACATCATTTTCGGAGTAAAAGAGGTGAAAATTGACGACCTTATTACGAACAAAACGTTTGTATTTTTCTCTCACACATTGAAGAAACAACCCTACAACCGCGATTTGCTACGAGCAATTTTGGATAAAAAAATTCAATTAGTAGATTACGAAGCTATAAAGGATAAAAATAATAAACGTCTAATTGGTTTTGGTCGTTACGCTGGAATTGTAGGTTGTTATAACGCGTTTCTAACCTATGGTTTAAAATCAGGTCGATATATACTAAAACCAGCTCATCTTTGTGCTGACCGAGTCGAAGTCGAACAAGAATTGAAAAAAGTAGATTTACCAAGCGATTTTCGTGTGATTCTAACAGGTTTCGGTCGTGTTGGTCATGGTGCGAAAGAAATCATGGAGTTACTGCCGTTCAAAGAGGTTAGTCCGGAAGAATATGTAAGCACAAACTTCAATGAACCGGTTTATGCACAACTCGAAGTAGAAGATTACTATGGAAGAAAAGATGGTGAAACTTTCTCCAAATCAGAATTTTACAATGAACCAGAAAAATATATATCCACTTTTGGGAAATATGTAAGTTCGACAGACATGTATATTCCTTGCCATTTTTGGAGCAACAAATCTCCTATCATTTTATCGAATGAGGAATTACAACGTGCTGATAATCGTATAAAAGTAATTGCTGACATTTCATGCGATGTGAATGGCCCGATTGCTTCTACCATTCGTCCAAGTGTAATCGGTGATACAAGTATGTCTATTTATGGCTACAATCCAAAAACTGGTGAAGAAGTTGACTTTTTAACGGAGGGAAGCATTGCAGTTATGGCGATTGACAACCTTCCTTGCGAACTCCCTAAAGACGCATCGGAAGACTTTGGAAATGAATTGTTGAAACACGTTTTGCCTTGTTTCTTCAAAGAAGATCCTCACGCAATAATCGACCGTGCCTCGGAAACCAATCTCAAAGGGGAACTAACGGTTTATTTTGAGTATTTGAAAGATTACGTGGGGATTGTAGAGAAGTAAAAAAAGTTATCCTTTTTTAAAACCGGCGATGACATATAATGTCGCATTCGATTTATATTGAATGTCATTCCGCCGAGGCGGTGGCATTATACCACAAGGAATTTAATTCATGACATGATAGGTGGTATTTGGTATTACCTAATAATTCTCGGCTTAAAAAAACCTTTAATACAATTCATGTTCCTAATACAAATTTGAGAATGACTTTTCATTTGAATTTCTGACCCAGGAAATGCCGCTCCCCCTTCTGTAAAAAATCCTCGTGCAGAATCAAATTTTTGGAGTTCTGAAAAGCCTTTTTCTTTGATGTTTTTTGCGATTTCTACATCAATTTCGGTATGCATATACTCAATCACAGCACAATCTAACTCTCTCTTTAATTTGTCTCTGTGTGGATCTTTTTCTATGTCTAAATTCTTAGGAAGAGTTTTTCCATTACTTTCTAATTCCATTTTAAGCAACTCATAATACTTACCAAGTAGGTTTATAGATGAACTGTCCAAAAGGTCAAAACAATTGTCTAATGTTAGGACCGCACCAATAACCGCCGCCTTTTTAATTTCTCCCCGATTTTCTTTTTCTTTTGCCCATAGTTCAGCTCGAAGGAAATTGTTCTCCCAAAAATACATCCCATGCCCTAGCCAGTCATAAGGCTTTTCACTTTTTATTACTTTGTTAGGGAAATTGACCAGTTTATCTGCAACTTCTTGATCACAACCATGAAAACCTAGAATTAAATTGTGCCTTAAGTTGTACATTTATGCAGACTTTAGAGCGCGGTCTAAATTAGGGTAACGTTTATTACTCTTGCCCTTTGATGAAATTATTCCTGCCGATTCTAAAACTTGCAAACTCTGGGACTTGCTTTTTCTATCTGACTTTAGACGTTCTGCTAATTCTAAAACTAATTGTTCTTGCCTCTTTTCCATGTCTTAAATGTACACTTTTTATTTAATACTCTGAAATGTTATTCAAACATCGTTAACAAATTTCATCCATTTAATCGATAAATTACCATCGCCAAAAATAATTTATTTCAAACTTTCCTCAAATATCCTTCAATCGCAAAAACTCATTCCCTACTTTTACCCGCGTTTTATCAATCGAGCTGTTCATCGAATCGATTAGTCGCTTGGCCTTTTCGGAAGGTAAATACTTGCTTGCGAGGACGTTCAACTCTAATTTTAAAGCTTGTAAAACCGACATGCTACGAAGAACGCTCAAGGCTTCGTTTCTAGTAATTTTACCTTCGTTGAGCAAATCATTCAATCGGCTACCTGGTCGAATGGCAACATGCGAAACTACAGGATCCGTAAACGATTCTATTTGAACTGTGATTTGCTTGTCGATTTTCATGAACAAGGTTGTTTTTCGCAAGGAAGCAAACTCATCGGAATCGCGGGCTGCTTTCCATTCAGCAGGAGTAGAACCTGGATAGTTTTTTAATTCTGTCTGATCGGCACAACGTTGTAAGTTTCCGTTCACCAATTTCCCGATTCCATTTCCATTGATTTCAAAAATAAAAATCGGATTTTGCTGCGAAAAAAGGGTGAAAAAACGGTTCAACATCACACTATCCTTGTCTTGAAAAATACTGCGGTTCAAGGCTGTTCCGTCCGATTCAAACGAGTCAAAAAACTCAACAGAAAGAGCAGCTTTTACATTGTCAGGAAGGTCAATTTTACTCACATGTACCATCACCTCATCCGCAGACTCACCGACATAATCGTCAGGAATGGCAATTAAACGAATTTCAAAAGGTTCTTTTTTATAGGAAGCTGGAAAAATGAATTCTTGGGTATTTTGGTTGAATTGAACAGAATCGTTGAAGTAATAAATTCCGTTTTGAGTTTCATACCCCATTCGATTGATTCCCAATTGTTTTCGGTATTCATTCAGCAAATTATTTTTCACAGTGAATTCCTCCCAAATGGGATCTCGTTCTGCGTACAAATCCTTTAATTCCAGTTCTATTTCGTTGTATTCTTCATACAATTCTTTTAAAGAAGTTTCTTGTTGCAATTTTCGAATACGACTTCTTTTTTCCACTCTAGATTTAAACAAGCGAGCGAAAAACTTGGTAAACACGTTTGCGCTTTCTTTTGAAGATTCATTTATTTCATTTTCAATTGTTTGTATCTTATAATAAATCTGATTTCTTCGATTTTCTAAGGGTTCGATTTGGTTGTTGAAGCCATTTTTTCCTTTCAATTTTGGAACGATGTCTTTGTTGATATGGCGTTCTAATTCATTGATTACGCGTTGAAAAGTATAGCCTTTAGAAAAACTGGTGTCAGGAGATAGAAAACGTGTTTTGTCGGAACCAAAAAGTTGATAAACCACACCATTTTTCTCCACGACCACAGTCGTTTGCTTTTGTGTATTGTAACCCCAAACGTCAAAATGCAGATTGGTCTTCAAGCCATTACCACAAGTTGTCAATTGCCGAACTACCATGCGCTCGGGACGTACTTCGTTGTCCACCACTTTTAAATCGTAAGGAAACAATCCAATTGCCTTCGGAAGTCCTTTGTTCCAATTGCCTTCGTCGTCCCTTTCCCTTTCGGAAAGCAAGCCATCTGTATAACTCCCGTCACCCGCTGCGAAAAGGAAATTGTCAAAATCATTCGCTTTGCCACCCAGATTCTGAAACAGTTGTAAACAAAAATGTGCTGTTGTGTTATTAATGGCCAAACTCTGCGCATCCAAAATCCGTTCTTGGTCACGCGGGTCAATAAAACCAAGTTGTCCTAGTAGCTGACAGCGGTCGTAAAGGGAATAATTTCCATGTAAAATCGGGCTAATTTTTGGATCGGTCAAGCCTTCAAAATTCTTGGAACGCATCACAGCCTTTGGAAGGTTATCGAAAAACTGTTGAATGTAATACTGA
This sequence comes from Bacteroidota bacterium, assembly GCA_039795265.1. Taxonomy (GTDB): domain Bacteria; phylum Bacteroidota; class Bacteroidia; order Flavobacteriales_D; family Crocinitomicaceae; genus UBA952. The sequence continues at coordinate 25,146 of JBDKEM010000043.1, forward strand.
TACACATTTTTTTGCACATCAGAATTCCCGTTTTGAAGTCCGAAAAGTGATTTGTTCAGCATCCAAACTGCGGTTTTATTGCACAACTCCAATAACAAACCTTTTGGGGAATTCGCCAATTCATCGGTGCGAATGAACAGTAATTCCGGTTGATTCAATAAAATAATGTCGATAGAATCGTAGTTTATCGCTCCACCTTTCATTGTTACTTTCGGACCAGAATACTCAAAAGCGTAACCAATGTTTTTATCTAAAATCGGACTCTTTCGTACAACATGAAAGAGGTATGCTTTCACCTCTGAAGTAAGTAATATGGAAGTTTGTCCGATGCATTTTTCTACCCATAAAAAAGAGCAAAACAGAAAAACCAAAAATATTCCTCGAAAAAGTAGTGAATTCCGCATCATTCTCTCCAAAAATAACGATTGTAAGCAGATGCCTTCCGTTGAATTGAATAATTTTGTCGCAATATGATAGAAAAAAAAGAAAAGAAAGAAAAAGCGTTCAAATTTTGGTCAAAATTAGTTCTCATTCTCATTTTAGCACTTACCGGACTTTGGGGTTACCGCATTTTTGATTTACGATTCGATTACGATTTTGAGAAATTTTTCCCCGCCAATGATCCCGATGCTGATTTTTTCTACGCACACCGCAAGCAATTTGAGGCCGACAACAATTTCTTACTCATCTCTATCGAACGGAAAAACGGACTTTTCGATACACAATTCTTGCGCAAGGTTGAAAAATTTCGTGAAGAATTATCCAAACTACCGAATGTCGTAGGTGTTCAGGCAATCACCAACCAACAGGAGCTTTTCGTGAATAATTTCGGTGGCGCGTTCGCAAAACCATACATTAGTTTCACGGATTCCTTGCGTAAAAAAGACTCCCTGCGTGTCTATCGATCAGAAGAACTAATCAATACGTTGGTGGCACGTGATGGAAGTTCACTTTGCGTTTTCCTGAAACATAAGGACGTGCTTTCCAAGAAAAAAAGTGATGCTTTGGTGGACGCAATTGAAAGTATATATCCAAAATATCATTTTGAAAAAGTCAGAATGGCAGGAACAACTGTCGGTCAGAAGTATTACATCCAAAAAATGAACGTTGAATTGGTACTGTTTATGGGCTTGAGTTCGGCCCTAATCGTACTTTTCTTGTTTATCGCTTTCCGTTCTTTGTGGGGAGTTTTGGTGCCTCAAGCAGTGATTGTGAGCGGTTTAATTTGGATTCTAGGCGGAATGGGGATGACCAATACACCGATGAACATTTTATTGACAACTTTACCGTCAATTATGTTCGTGGTGTCGATGTCGGATGTTATTCATTTGGTGTCGCGATACATTGACGCACTTCGAGAAAATCACAGTCGTTTCGAGGCAATATGGGTGACGATTAAAGAAGTTGGTTATGCCACTTTTCTTACCTCATTCACCACAGCAATCGGATTTGCGACCTTGTATTTTGTGAACGTTCAGCCGGTTCGGATTTTCGGATTGGTGGTTGGTGTTGGTGTAATGATTGCATATTTACTTTCCATTGTTTTGCTTCCGATATTGTTTTATTACACCCCGATTCCTAAAATAACACAAAAATCCGACGACTCATTTTGGAAAAAACGCTTACCAATTTTGTACGATTACCTCTCTAATAATCGCTGGAGAATTATTGGGATTTATGGTGTTGTGGTGCTGATTTCAGGATCAGGAATGTCACTTTTAAAAGCCGACAACCTCATCATGGACGACATCCGCGACGACGATCCAATTAAGGTGGATTTCAATTATTTGGACCAACATTTTGGTGGTTTCCGTCCGTTTGAATTAGTGGTTTCCGTGAAAGACACTACGACTAAAGTTTGGGATAAAGCGAACTTGGAAACCATGGTGAAAGTGGAAAATTATTTGGAAAATGTTTTCGGAGTAGAATTAAAAACATCTCTTGTTCAATCGTTATCTGCTTTGAATAGAGCGGCACACAAAGGAGACCCTAAACATTTTCAACTTCCAGAGGATCAGCGTTCCATCAACCGATTCCGTCGATTTTTAAAAATTGCTGGACAGGGAAAAATCATTCGATTAATGGTTGATTCTACCGAACGAACAACGCGCATTTCTGGAGGAATTCCAGATTGGGGAAACAACAAAGTAGCAGCAAAAAACAAGGCTTTATTGGCATTTATCAAAAAGAATAAACTGGACAAGGACTTGAATTTCCGTTTGACTGGATCGGCGTATTTACTTGATAAAAACATCAGTTATTTATCGATGAGTTTAATTCAGGGATTATTGGTGTCGATTTTAATAGTTTCGGTATTAATGGGATTGTTGTACCGCTCATTCCGCATGATGATTATTTCAATTATCCCGAACATTATTCCGTTAATGGTGATTGCCGCAATAATGGGTTTGACAGGTTTGGAAATTAAAACCAGTACGGCGATAATTTTCACGATTGCTTTTGGAATTGCAGTGGACGACACGATACATTTACTCGGAAAATTCAAGTTCGAATTGACAAAGCACGGAAATAAAGAAGTTGCCCTACGAAATGCGTTTTTAGTCACTGGAAAAGCCATGATTTTAACCACACTTGTGTTGTGCAGTGGCTTCTTATTGTTGTTGTTTTCCACTTTTAACGGCACGTTTTTCTTGGGCTTACTCTTGAGCATTGCGCTTTTCGTTGCCTTGATTTTGGATTTGACCTTGTTGCCTGTGTTGATTTTGTTGTTTTATAAAGCACCTGGGGAGAAGTAGAAAAGGAAATTGAATATACGCAATCATACCACCAGTGCTAATTTGATAACGAACGTATCCAATTAATCAAAAATGCCTATGCATCACACCGTGATGTCTATGTTGTATTACGCTCAATTGGGCTTAGAACTATGATTCGTCTTAGCGAACTATGTTACTATTGTGGTTAAAAAAAATGGAAACCACATAGATACATAGATAATCTAGTTTTGAAAGTTGGGATAGACGCTAAGGCCTTGACACATAAGAATTATCCCTCCGTCGAAGTGGAATGACTTTCAACCAACCTGAATATTTCAAAAGTCATCGTCGATAGTGTTGATTTTGTGGTATCAAAGCGGATACTCATTTTTTAGTTATAAAGTCAAATAGTTTTCAAGAGGTCATTACATTTTTTAACAAACATTTCTTTATCAAGAAATTATTTATACATTGTGACCAAATTTAAGCGATGTCAACAGCTAAAAACATGAAAGAAAAATACGAACTTGAATTTCTTTTTAAGACCAACACACGTGTTCTTGAGACCATGATTACAACACCCGACGGTTTAGCAGAATGGTTTGCCGACGATGTAAATGTGAACGATGATATTTATACGTTTGAGTGGGATGGAAGTTCGGAGGAGGCAAGAATAGTAAACCTTAAATCGAATTCAAAAGTACGTTTTCATTGGATTAGCGATGAAGAAGAAGGTTTAGATACCTACTTTGAAATTAGTTATTCGGTCGATCCGTTGACATCAGATGTTGTAGTAAAAGTGGTTGATTTTGCTTACCCTGAAGATTTGGAAAGTTCAAAAATGCTTTGGGAACAACAAATCCTTGATTTAAAACGTCACATTGGCGCATAAAAACATCAGTTTTAGCCTTCTTTGTAACTTATCTTTGCACAAAGAAAATTTTTGAAAAAACTCTATCTTTTTAGCATTCGAGCATTTGCAGGGCCGTTTATCGTAACCCTAGCAATTTCGATGTTTATGTTGATTCTCCAATTTTTTTGGGTGTATATCGACGACCTGATGGGAAAAGGGCTGAGCGTAGGCCTGATTTTAGAATTGATTTTCTACGTTTCGGCAAGTTTAGTTCCTTTGGCGCTTCCGTTGGCAATCTTGCTTTCTTCCTTGATGACTTTTGGAAATCTCGCTGAAAACAATGAGTTAACCGCTCTGAAATCCAGTGGGATGTCTTTGTTCAAAATCATGCGTCCCTTGACGATTTTGGTGGTTTTTATAGCGTTTGGCACTTTTCTTTTTGCCAACTACGTTATTCCAGTCGCCAATTTAAAATGGCATTCTTTAATCTACGATATTCAAAACACCAAAATTTCAACGGTTCTTACACCAGGAGTTTACACCAAAGATTTTGAAGGATTTGCCATAAAAGTGAAAGATGGAAAAGACAGTGTCTATTATGGCGTCACCATTCACGATCATTCCAATCCAAACGAAATCCGAACTGTAAAAGCGAAATCCGCACGTGTTTATCGCGCTGTGAATGGACAATTTTTATTTTTTGATTTAACCGACGGAAACATTTTTGAAGAAATAAACATTCAAAGTCCTTTGTTTGACCCGACAGGTTATTTGCAAAATCCGAACGTCACAGGACGACCTCAACGGGTTTCTTCTTTCAAACGAGCTACGTACAAATTGAACTTATCCGGCTACATTCTCAAACGTTCCGACGACGATATTTTCACGGACAAATATGAAATGATGAACGTTTTTCAAATCAATCAAGCGACAGATTCACTTCGTAAGCGACGTTATGAGTTGGTAAAAACAAATGCGAGCTCCTTGAAAAACGACCGCATGTTATTTTCAAAAGTGGCACTCACTCCGGGCTACGATAGCGGATTTTTGCGTCCAGAAGAAGTTCCAATTGTCGCAATTAAAGACATCGAGGTGAACGACCGAAAAGCAGCCGTGAATGGGGCAATTGCTACATTACAACGTTCCAATCAAGCCATTGACAATCAAATTGCTTATTTATCAACTGTTGACCATGAAAGTGCGTTGTATTGGGTAGAATTTCACCGAAAATTTGCGTTAACCTTGTCGATTGTGATTTTGTTTTTTGTCGGTGCTCCTTTGGGTGCTTTGGTGAAAAAAGGTGGTTTTGGCGCACCTGTGGTTATTGCGGCCATTATTTTCATGATTTATTTCGTTTTGACGAGTATTGGTGACAACCTTGCTAAAACCTTTACAGTGTCGCCGTTTTTTGGAATGTGGTTGGCGGCATTGGTTTTTGCTCCTCTTGCGGTTTGGATATCTCGAACGGCTTCAAATGACGGGCAACTCACATTTACTCGAAAATGATTTTAGGACAATCATAAAATACATTTTTTGTTAATTTTTCAAGCAACAATTCGAAAGCGCTACCTTTGCCGAAATTTTAAAAAAAACACACATTATGAAAAAATTTTTGATTTTACCTTTGTTTGCTTTGTTGTTCTTAGCAAGCTGTTCTAAATCAGCAAAATTGAACAAAACTATGGATGGTGCATGGACCTTGAAAACTGTTAATGGTTCAGCAGTAGGAAGTAACTTTACACAAGTTATTACCTTTACAAAAGATGGAAAAGACAACGGTTCTTTCTCTACAGTAACTACTGTTTCTCCACTTCCAGCACAAACGACAACAGGAACTTATACATTACTTGAGGATACTAAAATCATCACTAAAGATGCATCTTCTTCAGCAGGAGATACTTCTGAAATCGTTTCATATAGCAAAACGACTTTGAAATTGAAAACAGGTGCTGATACTTACGAATTCGCTAAAAACTAAGAATTCTTAGAATGATTAGAAGCCTCGGAATTTTCCGGGGCTTTTTTTTGCGAAAGATTTTCAATTTCTTTGGTTTTATTCACCGATTAAAGGTTTTTACTTACTTTAGCGTAAATGTTAACTCTTCTTTCTGTATGAAAAAGTATCTTATTTTACCGTTTTTTGCATTACTGTTTTTAGTAAGTTGTTCTAAATCAGCTGCATTTAATAAAGATTTAAACGGAGCTTGGAAGTTGAAGTCCGTAAATGACGAAGCGGTGGCTCCTTGGTATTCAAGTGTGATGACTTTCACAAGTGGCGGAAAAGAAGAAGGTTCTTATACTTCAGTTACTAAGTTGACAGAAACAACTAATTTGACCAAAAAAGGAACGTATAAAGTTATTGATGACACGCAGTTAATCATCGTTAATACGACTGATAATGTCACTGATACCACAGATATTTTAGCTTACAGTAAAACCGTTCTTAAGTTTAAAAAAGGAATTGATATTTACGTTTACGCCAAAATTTAATTTATTGAAAGAAGTAAAGCCTCGGAATTTCCGGGGCTTTTTTTGTTTAGTCTCAAAATTGCTCGATGCGAATTGCTCTATTTTTATTGATTGTTGGTTTTCAACTTTCTATTGTTGCTCAAAAGACAGCTACCATTTCATTTTACAACGTTGAAAATCTGTTTGATACACTTGATGGTCCTAACAACGATTCAGAATATTTGCCGAACTCAAAATTGCAATGGGTTAGTGCGCGTTACAATGAAAAACTAAGCCACATTCGTCAAGTACTCATGTCACTAAATTATCCATTAGTTGCAGGCTTTTCGGAGGTAGAAAACCGAGAAGTAGTGGAGGATATAATTCGCAATCAAAAGGAATTCAGTAATTACAAAGTTGTTCATTTTGAAAGTCCTGACGTTCGTGGAATTGATGTGGCGCTTATTTACAACACCAAGAAATTGAAATTGATTCATTCGGGAACTTTGAAAGTCGCGATGGAGAATAATTTAGATTTCAAAACACGCGACATTTTATTCGCCAAATTCGCCTTGAAAAAAGATACTTTTTCAGTCATGGTGAATCACTGGCCAAGTCGTTTGGGAGGTCAGGAAAGTAGTGAACCGAAACGCATTTTAGCGGCAACCGTCGCACGGAAATACATAGATTCCTCCTTAACTGCCAACCCAAATGCTAAAATTGTTTTGATGGGCGACCTCAATGATCATCTGGAAGACAAGGCGCCACAACTGATTGCCGAAAAATTGACCGAACAAATTGTGTCCCAATCGGGTGAATTCGGAGGAACGCATTACTACAACAACGAATGGGGAATATTAGATCATATTTTCACTTCACCCGGCTTCGCGCAAGGAAAAATTAAATTGATTCCAAATTCCGGCAAAATCCATAGTTTTCCTTATTTGTTGGAAACGTACAAAGAAAAAGTGCAACCCAAACGCACCTACGCCGGTTCCAAATATTTGGGTGGTTACAGCGATCACCTACCTGTTTCGATTACCATCACTTTGAAATAACTTGTTTCTAAAGGTAATTGTCTATTTGGGCGTTCCCTGTGGTCGTGCTTTTCGTTACAATATCCCGACAGGAATTACCTCGTCGGGATGATTTTCACTGCAATCACTAACGCGGATTTTGGCTTACGAACTCATTTTTTGAAAGTACAAAGCAATTCAAAACCTTTTTCCGCTTTAACTTGTTGTTAGAACATGTATCAATTGAAAAGACAACAATTCATCCCGACAGATTTGGAAACGTGTTGGGATTTCTTCTCCTCGCCAAAGAATTTGAAAGTGATTACTCCGCCTTACATGGGTTTTGATGTGTTGACCGAACTACCTGAAAAAATGTACGAAGGACTCATGATTGAATACACCGTAAGTCCACTTTTAGGCCTGAAAATGAATTGGGTGACGGAGATTAAAACGGTGAAAAAGGGACAATTTTTTGTCGATGAACAACGTCAAGGACCGTATAAAATGTGGCACCACGAGCATCATTTTGAAGTAGTGGAAGGTGGTATTTTAATGACCGATATCGTCAGCTACATTCTGCCTTTTGGGGTATTAGGAAAGTTAGCTCACCCGCTTCTCGTGAAGAATAAATTGGAAGAAATTTTTGCTTTTCGCTTCAAAAAGGTAGAAGAACTTTTCCCTGTGAATTGATGTTCATCCTTCAATTTTTCCGTTCAACCTCATTCGTCAAATTCCCACTGAACGAGCCAAAGAATCTTTCTACTTTCGTTCAATAATATACAAATTATGTCCAACGCTCCCATTATAAAAGTTGAAAACCTTGCCAAATCATTCGGGGATTTTCAAGCGGTAAAGTCGGTTGGTTTTCAAGTAAATAAAGGTGATGTTTTCGGTTTTCTCGGTCCAAATGGCGCAGGAAAAAGTACGACAATTCGCTGTTTACTTTCCTTGATTAAACCCGACGCTGGAAACATCGAACTTTTTGGAAAATCCTACTCGCAAGCACGAAACGAAATTCTACGTAACATCGGTTCTATAATCGAAAAACCAGATTTCTATAAATACCTTTCTGCGAAGAAAAACCTGGAAATTTTTGCACGTATTTCAGGAAAAGACATCCCGAACAAACGCATTGATGAAATGTTGGATTTCGTTGGCTTAAGTGGAAGAGGAAAAGATAAAGTCGGCGGATTTTCCCATGGAATGAAACAACGCCTCGGAATCGCTCAAACCTTACTTCACGAACCCGAACTTATCATTCTTGACGAACCCACAACCGGACTCGACCCGCAAGGAATCGTTGAGATCCGAAATTTGATTTTGCGCCTTCGCGATGAACAAAATAAAACGGTGGTACTTTCTTCTCATCAACTTTATGAAATTGAGCTTATTGCCAACCGAATGGTCATTATCAATAAAGGTAAAACGATTGTCGAAGGCGAAGTGTCTCAACTACTTTCCTCACACGAACTTTTGGTGCGTTTTGAAACTGCACAGGTGAACGAAGCTGCTAATTTGGTTACCCAACATTTTTCGGCGGCAAAAATCGAAGAAACAAAAACAGACGAATTCACGATTTTGATTCCTAAAAATCAAGTCGCTGAAGTAAATAAATTATTGGTCGAAAATCACATTGCAGTGGAAGCTATTGAACCAAAACGCAAGTTGGAAGACTTTTTCATGAAGATAATAAACGAATAACATGCTACTAAAAAACACATACAACGAGTTCGTGAAAATACTCGCGAAACCTCGAAGCTACATCGGAATCGGTGCGTTGACCTTGTTAATAGGCGTTATTCTTATCGCAATGAAAGCCGACGGAAATTCATTCATTTCATTCGTGACCACATCTTTTGAACAGACCTTGAGTTTCAACGGTAACATCTTGAATGGCAATTTAATTGCGTTCATTATTCTCCAAATGTTGATCATTCATATCCCACTTTTGATTGCATTGGTAACAGGTGATTTAATTTCTGGAGAAGCTGCAATGGGAACAATTCGCATGTTGGCGACCAAACCCCTTTCTCGTACCAATATCGTGATTTCTAAATTCATTGCCGGCGCGGTTTACACCTTGATTATCACTTTATGGGTGGGCTTTCTAGCCTTGTTCGTTGCGAAATGGATGTTTGGTTCAGGCGATTTAATTGTATTGAATGCAGACGGTTTGGTCATCATTCCAGAAGCGGAAATCATGTGGCGTTACGGTCTAAGTTTCATCATTGCTTTTCTTTCTTTGCTAACCGTGGCGAGTATGTCTATCTGTTTCTCCGCATTCGCAGAAAATTCTATCGGTCCCATCGTTTCGACCATGGCGGTTATCATTTTGTTCACCATTATCGGCACCTTAGATGTGTCCGTTTTTGAAAATATCAAACCGTATTTATTCACTACACACATGGCATCGTGGCGCAGTTTATTTTCCGATCCAATTCCTTGGGGACGCATCTATGAATCGATTTGGATTTTGTTAGCGCACAATGTGATTTTGGTCGGAGTTGCAATTTTTTGGTTCAATAAAAAAGATATTAAGTCATGATAAAACGTATATTATTCCTGTTGTTGCTTTCGATTTCCTTTGGATTTAGAGCGCAAGAAGCAAGTGTGTTGTTGCAAGAAGTGGTCGATAAATTGAATAGCGCAAAAGACTATTCAGTGGACGTCAACATCAAAGCCGACATTCCAATGATTAAAATTTTGCCGGTAAAAGCAACTATTTATTTCAAGCAAAAAGACAAGTTCAAAGTCGTTTCTAAAGGAATAGCGATTTTACCGAAGCAAGGATTTACAGATGTCAACGCATTTTTAGCTAAAAAATCAGCTTACATGGCGGTCGATGGCGGACAGAAAACCATTAATTCCATCAAGACTACTTTAGTAACCGTCATTCCAACGGTGGACGATAGCGAATTTGTTTTGGCGAAATTGTGGATTGACCCGAAAAGAAAACTCATAATTGCTTCAGAAATCACAACGCGGTCGAGCGGAACGGTTGCAGTGGATTATGAATACGGTGAAAAATCCGACTTTGGACTTCCATCAAAAATGGTGTTTACCGTGGACATAAAGAAATTCAAATTACCAAAAAGTGTTGCTTCCGACATCCACGACACGGATGGAAAAGACAAGAAAAAAGACAACCGAAAACAAGGAACTATTGAATTGATTTTCTCCAATTACAAAGTCAACGCTGGAATTAGCGATGAATTTTTCAAGAAGAAGAACTGATTTAGAAATTTGTAATTGTGGATTAAAAAAACGCCGAATACCCAAAGTGGATTTTACTTTCCCTTATGCCAAAGGCTTGCGGTGGATATTGTCCGACGGCATACGAAACAGTAAAAATTCCAATTTTGGTTCCGAAGGAAAAACCAAGTCCTACACTTCGAGGTGTTTGCCAATTTAAATTGCTCGTTTCGTCAAAGAAAATGGCTTGGTCGTAATACACAAAAACGTTGGAATTTTTGTCCAATAAATAACGGTATTCCGCCGTAATAATCGCATATTTTGTCCCGCTCAATTGGTCTTCGTTAAATCCCCGAAAACTGTTTAATCCCCCGAAACGGTAACGCTCATTTTTGAAATAACTTGGCGCAAAATATAGTTCTGAATTTATGGCTGTTTTCAAGACGTTTCGCTTTAAAAAACCGAGATAATTTTCCCATTTTAATGCGACTCGTCCGGTTAAATTCTTGGTGGTGGAATCGGTTTTTGCCGTTCTACTTCCAACCGCTACGGAAGCGTTCAGCACAAAGCCTTTATACGGGTTCGGAACATAATTGACCTTGCGTTGCGAAAATCCAATTGAATAGGCATTGGTGGTGATGTCAGACATACCGCTTGTACTTGCTCCGGTTGCACGTAATAAACTGGATAATTGGTAGGAATAAGACGCTTTAAATGTAGCGCCGTTTCGTAAGCTGTAAGTGGCTCCCAATGTTGCGTTTACCTCGATAAATGTCGTGTCACGCTTGTACAAAAAGAACTTTGCATCGACACCAAAAGGCGATTGAAACAAGTAAGGATAAATGAATTTCACCAACAACGATTGGGTCTGCGCTTGAATACTCCGCCAGTTTAAGTCCAATTGTTCGGCGCGTTTCATCACGTTTACTAAGTGCAATTGAGCATCGCCAGTCAAAGTCATTCGTTGCGTATTGGGATTTGGTTGTAGGCCAACTGCACCTTGTACGGAGCTGATTTTTTTACTTTGAAAATACGTAAAAACCGTAACGCCTTTTTCGGTAAACAACAGTTCTGTAGGTTTCAACCGTTGGAGGTAAGTCGCTTGATCCATGCGTTTGTCCATGTCTTCAAATTCCCGTTGGTTGAAGGGTGAACCTGTCTTAAAACCAATCAGTTGGGCAGTTACGCCTTTGGATAAACTGCTGTCTCCTTTAACAACTAAATCTTCCCAAAAGGTAAACGGACCTAACCATAAATCAATCGTACAATCGACGTGGTTTTCAGAAATTGTTGGTTGCAATTCGATGCGGGCAAAGGGATAGCCATTTTCTGTCGCTAATGACAATAATTCTTGACACGAAAGCGCAATTTTTTGGGAATCATTTGTCTCAAAACAAGTTGATTTGGCGTGACGCGTCCATCCGTTTTCTTGAAGCAGTTTGGTCGTGTTTTCGTTATAACAAAACGAAGCGGTTTCAAGATGTTGATTGGGTGTAATGCGATAGGTGATTGCCAAGGAATCCTTTTTAATGACTTCCATTTTCACGAAGTAGTAACCTGCAATCTTCCATTCTCGGCAGCGATTTTGAAGCGCATTTTCGATGCTAGAAGCGGAATAAACGGCAATTGGTTTCAATAATTTGGAAGGAAGTCCTTGTACATCTTCCACTTCAAAATGCAGTTTTGTTTTTTGTCCAAATGACCAGCTGGAAAGAAAAAGAATCAAAACGGCGAACCCAAAACGCATAAGAAGAAAACGATTGTTAGCGAGTAAAAGTACTCAAATCAAATTTTTTGTGGCTATTTGAATTTTACTAAGTGTCAATTGGTAACATCTATACCTACTTATACTCAAATATCAAAAGATATTTCGCTGTAACAAGTAATGTTTCTTTCTAGTTTAAATTTTGAAAACCACATAGGTACATAGATAATATAGCTTTGAGATTTCGATAGACGCCGAGGCGTTGACACATAGCGATTTAGGGATATTTACAAGCTCTATGTGAACCTCTGTTTTTCTTGAAACAATACATTTTTTCTATCCCTCGCGCTAGCGAACTATGTCTCTATGTGGTTAAAAAAAATGGAAACCACATAGGAACATAGATTATCTAGTTTTGAGATTGAAATAGACGCCAAAGCGTTGACACATAGGTGTTTTTAAAATGCTATGTGAACCTCAATCAATCTGCTCTATCCCTCGCGCTAGCGAACTATGTCTCTGTGTGGTTTAAAAATGGTAACCACATAGGAGCATTGACATCCTAGTTTTGAGACTGAAAAGGACCAGAAGGCGTTGACAAAGAGTTGGTATAGTCAATTGAAAGTGAATATTCTTATTTTTTATTCCACCCAGAAATTCAAAAGTCAGCGTCCCAAATAAAAATTGGAACAAAAATTGACTCGAACCCCTGATTTATCGCCGTTTTCGTGAAACCTTTTCACCCTTTTTGCACTATAAAGATCAACAACAACACAGCTATGAAGAGACGTTTACTCCTCCTTCCATTTTTTCTGTTTTCACTTTGTTTTCACCTTTTCGCGCAAGACGATCAGTGTATTACCTCCGATAAAAAGCTCTTGAAAATGTTACATTCGGCGTTGGCAGAGCAAGATTTCGAAAAACAAACTCAAAAATTCTCGGAAATCATTCAAAAATATCCGAACAACGCAGAAACGTATTACCTCTACGCGAAAATCTGCTCTTCCCAAGGTAACGCGTTGATGCAGCAAGAAAAAACCTACAACCAAGGTCAATCCTTGAAAAATCGCGCTTTGGTTTTTTATCAATCGACAATTAAAAAATGTCCCAATTACCACGCTGAGTGTTATTACATCATTGGTTCAACACTTTACGCTTCGGGAGACGTGAACAATGCCATCAACTACTTTCAAAAATTTGTGGACTTTCCAACAGAGGATTACACCAAACTCCCTGAAGGATTTACGCAACGAAAAAAGGAAATCACTGCAATTTTAGAAGATTTGAATTTTGAGAAACAATTGCGTGAAAATCCAGTACCGTTTTCGCCTTCAAAAGTGGAGCAAGTCAGTTCGCAACTCGACGAATATTTCCCAATGATTTCTCCAGATAACGACCTTTTGTTTTTCACCCGCAAAATCGACCGACGCAATTTGGGTGACATTGCTGCCAACATTCGAGAGGAGTTTTCATTAGCTACACGTTTGGATACCAAAGGTTTATTTTCTTACGGCGACCCCTTGAATCGACCGTTTAATGATGGAACTTTTACGAGTTACGGGTCGGCAACTCTATCGCTTGACAACAAAGAAATGATCATTTGCGCGTGTAAAACCGAACGCGTGTACAACCAAGATTACCTCAATTGTGACCTGTATGAAACGCATTTTAAACGCAGCGGAAAAGGCGGAAATGACTTCGAATGGTCGCCTTTGGTAAGTTTAGGACCGAATATCAACACCAAAGACGGTTGGGAAGCACAACCTTCCTTGTCTGCCGATGGGAAAATGTTGTTTTTTACTTCTATCCGAAAAGGTTCGCGTGATAATGATATTTATATTTCTGAACGTCAAGCAGATGGAACTTGGTCGCCAGCAAAACCTTTCGATTTAATCAATACCGAGGGAAAAGATAAAAGTCCATTTTTTCACCAAGACGGGGAAACCTTGTACTTCGTTTCCACTTCAACAAAGAAGCGTCGAGGAGTAGGAGGTTTGGATATTTTCTACATTCGACGGGAAAAAGACGGTTGGACAGCTCCAAAAAATATTGGTTATCCCATCAATTCTCCAGAAGACGAACTCGGACTTTTTGTTTCCACGAATGGACGAATGGCCTATTATTCAAGCTACAAAGATGGCAATTGGAACATCTATTCTTTTGAGTTGTACGAAGAAGCGCGTCCGCAAGAAGTGGTGCTTATCAAAGGTGAATTAACCGATGAAAAAGGACAGCCTTTGAAAGACGCAACGGTGGAAATCACGTACAATTCCAGCGGCGAAAAAGTAAGTTTTAACGCGAGCAACGAAGACGGGAAATACGCGGCGATTGTCAAGAAATCCACCAACGAGGACATCACAGTGAGCATCAACAAACCTGGCTACGGCTACAATGCCCAAATCATTGAAAAAGAAAAAATTAGTACAGCGAAGGAAAACTATTTCACCATCCAAAAAATGGCAACAGACACTTTGCTTCCGGGTAAAACCTTCACCATTTCGGACATTTATTTCGGATCAGATTCCTATGTTTTGAACGAGAAAAGTAAGTTGATTTTGAAAGGATTAGCGGAATATTTAAAGAATCAGAACGGATTAACGCTTTCCATAAACGGACATACAGACGACATCGGCGACAACGAAAAGAACCGTTTACTTTCACAAAACCGTTCCGACGCGGTGAAAACCTACTTGGTAAGTCTTGGCGTACCGTCCAACCGATTGAAGGCGATTGGCTACGGCGAAACCAAACCGAAATTTCCGAATACCAACGAAACCAACCGCGCGAAAAACCGCAGAACCGAGTTTGAAGTGTTGAAAGTGGAAGAGTAGGGAGTGAAGTAGCGTTGTGAATAAAAGAATTGGCTATCGAGTATTCTTAATTTTTTAAATTTCAAACTCGTATAAAATTGTTCAAATATGGAAAACAAACAACCTTCTTCTCCTTACGGATCGGTTAAGTTCGCCACTATTGACGAATACCACGCGCAGCAACCCGCTCTAATTCAAGAAAAATTGAACGAATTGCGTTCCATGATTAAAGCGGTCGTGCCGGATGCTATCGAAACAATAAGTTATAACATGCCTGCTTTTAAGTTGAAGAAGGTTTTGGTGTACTATGCGGCATACAATAATCACATTGGTTTTTATCCCACCTCGCAACCAATTGTCGTTTTTGAAAAAGAACTTCAACCCTACAAAACTTCCAAAGGCGCAATCCAATTCCCAATCCATCAAGACCTTCCAAAAGAATTGATTCAAGCCATCGTGAAATTTTGCTTGGAGAATTTGTAAATCAATAAACTAGTAATTTTTTAATGTGCTAATGATTTAATGTGCTAATGAATAAATTAGACAATTCGCATATTGGCACATTAGCACATTTTTTAATTTCTTCTTGGAAGTAAATGAACTTTTTCACTAAATTAAGGTGAAAATTAAAAATATGGAATTAGAGCTTATTAAAAGAAACATTCTGGAAATCAGAGGAAAAAGGGTGATTTTGGATTATGAATTAGCAAAGATGTATCAAGTAGAAAACAAATACCTAAAACGTACAGTCAGAAACAATCTTAAAAGATTTCCCTCAGATTTTATGTTTGAGTTAACTAATGAAGAGTGGGATAATTTGAGGTGCAATTTTAGCACCTCAAAAAAACAAGGAGGAACAAGATATTTG
This sequence comes from Bacteroidota bacterium, assembly GCA_039795265.1. Taxonomy (GTDB): domain Bacteria; phylum Bacteroidota; class Bacteroidia; order Flavobacteriales_D; family Crocinitomicaceae; genus UBA952. The sequence continues at coordinate 40,755 of JBDKEM010000043.1, forward strand.
CCATTTGCTTTTACGGAACAAGGCGTTGCTATGCTTAGTGGGCTTTTAAATTCTGATTTGGCAATTGAAGTTAATATTAAGATTATGCGTGCATTTGTTCTTTTGCGACAATTCGCGTTGACTTACCACGAACTTTCCGAACAATTGCATGCGCTCGAACAGCGATATGACCAAAAGTTTAATGACATTGAAGAGGTATTAAATTATTTGCTGCAAAAAGATACACGAATAAAATCTCAGGAGAATAGGGAGAGGTTGGGGTATTAATGTGCTTCAGCAGCGGCGGAGAATCAATGCGCTAATTGTTCAATTAGCAAATTAGCACATTATCACATTAACACCTTACCAATCCTCTTTTACTGTTACTTTGCAACATGAAATCACGTTCCTCGGTAATCACTTCTTTTTTTCTCCTTTTTTCTCTGCTCGTTTTCGCACAATCCAGTCAAAAAATCAAAGGAATTGTCCTCGATAAGCAAGCACAAAATTCAATTTATGGCGCACTTTTGCAACTTAGCGACGGCAAGGATCTTTGGCAAACGCGTTCAGACACTTACGGGAAATTTCAGTTCGAAAACCTAAAACCCGGACGTTATGATTTAAAAATCACCTATTCTGGGTATAAGACCGCTCAATTGACTAATTTATTGCTTACGACTGGTAAAGAACTGGAACTTGAAATCACGATTGAAGAAAGCGTACAGCAAGTTGGGGAGGTGACCGTCAAAGCCGAGAAAAAAGGCATGAACAACGAATTGACTTCTGTGAGTGGACGCGCTTTTTCAATGGAAGACGTAAACAAATATGCTGGTGGCCGTTCCGATCCTGCTCGTATGGCGGCCAATTTTGCTGGAGTAAGTTCGCCCGACGATACGCGTAATGACCTCGTGGTACGTGGGAATTCACCCGTTGGTGTGCTTTGGCGTGTGGAAGGATTGACCTTAGCGAACCCCAACCATTTTTCAACTATCGGAACAACAGGTGGGCCAATTTCGGCTATCAACACCAATCTTTTACGCAATTCCGATTTTATGACCTCGGCTTTTCCTGCTGAATATGGCAATGCCAACGCGGGTGTTTTCGACCTCGGATTCCGAAACGGCAACACGAACAAACGCGAACATACCTTTCAATTTGGTTTCTTAACGGGAATAGAAGCGGTTACCGAAGGTCCCTTGAAAAAAGATAAAGGTTCGTCGTACCTAATTGCTTATCGTTATGGATTTTCAAGTGTTGCCAAGTCGATTGGATTGCCGATTGGAACGTTCGCGACGCCTTACTATCAGGACATTTCCTTCAAAATCAACTCGGGACAAACTAAATTCGGACGCTTCACTTTTTTCGGAATCGGCGCAGTGAGTCGAGTGGCTTTTATGCACGACAAAATTGACACTACCGACCTTTTTGCTTTTGTGAATCGCGACAGTTATTTCAAAAGTCAAATTGGGTTAGCGGGAATTAAACACCAAATTCGCGTGAATGAGAAGTCCTTTGTAAATACCATTATCGGGGTCAATTACCTTGGGTCGAATTATTTGCAGGACAGTTTGAGTTCGGCAGACGGTTCACCCGTTCGTACGATAGAGAATTTAACGAAACGTACTACCTTGACTCTAAATTCATCCTACCATTTCAAGGTAAATTCACGTCTTTTCCTAAAAGCTGGTGTAATTGCAGATGCAATGCACATTAAGTTATTGTACCGAAATCGCGAGCATAAACCCGATTGGTTAACGTTTTGGGACGCAAACGATTGGACGCTTCTCTCACAGGCTTTTGTCCATTCCAAGTACAACTTCACCGATCGTTTAGTCTTGAATTTAGGGGTGCATAGTCAATGGTTGACGTTAAACAATTCTTGGTCTTTGGAACCACGAGCAGGTTTGCGTTATCAATTGCATCAAACCGGAAATGTAAGCTTTGGATATGGTTTACACAGTCAGATGCAACCCTTGGACGCTTACTTTTACCAAAACGTGGACAGTCAAGGTAACCTTGATTTGAGCAACCGAAATATGGGCTTTACGCGCAGTCACCATTGGGTCTTGGGCTACGAAATTCAACCTACCAAGTTTTGGAAAATCAAGTCTGAAGTGTATTATCAATTCTTGTTTCAAGTACCTGTTAATGAATTTGAAAGTAGTTATTCCATGTTGAATGCTGGAGCTTCGTATTACCCGAATAACCAAACGAAATTGACGAATACGGGAACAGGAAAAAACTACGGCATCGAGTTGACTGTTGAACGCTTGTTTTCCAGAGGTTTTTATGGAATGGTTACTGGTTCATTGTATAATTCGACCTATACTCCGAGTGACGGCATCGAACGAAACACTGCTTTTAACGGAAAATTTGTGTACAATGTCTTGCTCGGTCAAGAAATCAAAATCGGTAAAAACAAGCAAGATGCACTTTCCTTTGATGTGAAATTTACGCACGCTGGAGGACGGTTTTACACACCAATAAATTTACCGCTATCACAGTTGGTGAACTTTCAAATTTTGATGGGAGATGACTATGCGTATTCACTGCGCTATCCAGATTTCATGCGTTTGGACGTAAAAATTGGTTACCGACATAATTCCAAAAAGTACAAAATTTCGCAGTATTGGGCCTTTGACATTAACAACGTGACCAACCGAAAAAACGTGTTCATGGAACGTTACAATTCGGTGAGTAAAGGGATTAGTACCGCTTATCAAATCGGATTTTTCCCTAATTTCGTTTACCGCATACAATTTTAATGATGAGAAAATTCCTTTTTATTTCCCTGATCTTGAGTTCGCTGGCTTTTGGTCAAATGAGCAACGACTCTGTTTTTATCCGTCGAATCTTTACAGAAGCATTGACCAAGGGAAAAGCACATGAAGACTTGCGTCAATTGTGTAAAGATGTTGGTCCGCGATTGTCGGGTTCCTTGAGTGCGCAAATGGCAGTTGAATGGAGCGAGCAAAAAATGAAAAGTTATGGCTTCGATAAAGTGTATTTGCAAGAGATTAAAGTGCCGCATTGGGAACGTGGAACGAAAGAAGTCGCGTGGATTAAAGACCGAAAAAATAAATTGCAACGGCTGAATATTTTGGCTTTAGGCGGTTCAATTGGAACGAATGGTATTTTACGCGGTGATGTAATCGTTTTCAAACATATCGATGATTTGAAAAAGGCAAAACCGGAATTCGTGAAAGGAAAAATCGTATTCATCAATCAACCAATGGACGCAGCGCAAATTGTGACCTTTCGGGCGTATGGCGGCTGTTATCCCGTTCGTGGAGATGGTGCTGTGGAAGCAGGTAAGTTGGGTGCAAAAGCGGTTATAATTCGCTCTTTAGGTATGCCAGTGGACGAACATCCGCACACGGGTTCAATGCATTATGACGATGCGGTGACGAAAATTCCAGCGGCGGCAATTTCAACGAAAGATGCGGAATGGTTAGCTGAAAAAGCGAAGTTAGAAACCGTTGAATTGTGCTTGGAAATGGACTGTAAATCTTTGCCTGATGTGACGTCTTATAATGTAATCGCAGAGCTGACGGGAAGTAAGTCGCCTGAAAAAATCATTACGTTCGGCGGGCATTTAGATTCTTGGGACACAGGAGAAGGTGCTCATGATGATGGAGCAGGAGTAATCCATTGTTTGGAAGCCTTGCGCATATTGAAAGTGTTGGGTTATCGTCCGAATTACACCCTACGTGTTGTCTTTTTCATGAACGAAGAAAACGGCAACAAAGGAGGTTTAACCTACGCGCAATGGAGTGCGGACAAAAAGGAAATTCAAATCGCGGCGTTAGAAAGTGACCGTGGCGGTTTTGCACCGAGAGGATTTGGTTGTGACGGAAGCGACGAGCAAGTTCAATTTTTGCAAACCTTGGCGCATTACTTTAAACCGTATGATTTACATCTCTTCGAAAAGGGCTACGGAGGCGTTGATATTGGACCATTGAAGAACCATTTTCAAGGCATTCCCTTGTTCGGTTTCATTCCAGATTCACAACGTTATTTTGATTTTCATCACGCACCAAGCGATGTTTTTGAGAACGTCAACAAGCGCGAACTCGAACTCGGAGCAGCAAGTATAGCGGCGTTTATTTATTTGTTGGATAAGAAGTTGTAATAAAAACTGATTGGGATGAACTTTAAAATTCACACCGTAACTACTTACAACTGTTCACTCGAACGAGCTTTCAAAGCACCAATTCTTTGCGATGTAACAAAAGTACATACCGGTTTCGGATTGATGCCAAGAGTCACTAAATCCACGGATGATGAAGACTGGGGAAAAGTAGGCGCGATTAAAACGATTCATGCTGCCAAATCGCTGACTTTTAAAGGTGGAATTGTGTCAACAGATGAAATTCTGGAACGTATTGAAAATAAATATTGGAAACTAGAGGTAGGGAATTTTAAAGCGTGGATGCTCAATATATGGAAGTTTACATTTGAATGGACAACGTATGAAATTTCACCCAATAAAATTCAAATTAATTATGATTACACAATTCACGGGAAGGGTGTGTTGTTTATCCCGTTTCAGTGGATGTTTGCGCATCTATTCTACAAAAGATATATGAAACATGTGCTTGAAAATATCCGAGAAATGGCTGAAGGGAACGAGCCGTTTTTGTACGAATAATTTTCTTTCTTCTATTTCAACCGAAACGTCAACACCGGCTTGTAAATCGTATTCACTAAACTTTCGGCAACGGAATGATGGAAAATCGAATGGCGTTGATGAGTTCCGATGACCAATAAATCAAAAGAATGATTTTCCACGAAGGACGTAATTCCAGCTTCTATTGAATCTGCATCAAGGAATTGATGTTCAGCGAAAACTATCCCCATATTCGTAGCGAAGTAGTGCATTTTTTCTTCTAACTCATCGGTGGATTGTTCTTTCTCAATGATTTGTAAAGCGGTGATTTCTAAGTTAGTTTGTCGCTGTAATTCGGATAAAAGGAAAAATTCTTGCTCGTTATTTTCTTCAAAATTGTGAATGAAAAGTACTTTTCCGAAACTAAAATCAGTGTGTTCTCCTTTCACGGTTAAAACAGGTCTTGTTGCTTCACGGACAACGTGTTGCGCTTCTGAGCCAAAGAAAAATCCTTCCAAACCACTTGCGCCTTTTGTACCCATTACAATTAAATCCATTTTGTGTGCCTCTGCAAATTCAGCGATTTGTAAGGAAAAACTACCTGTCAATAAGTGGGCATGCGATGGAAAAGGCATTTGAACTTTGAGAAGATTCAATTTATGACGAATGCTTGTTTCAATCGCTTCTTCTTGTATCAAAATGGAATTGTCCACCATGTCGAGGACACCATTGGGGTCGGCTACAAAAGAATCAATCGGTTGAAGAACATGAACAAAATGCACCTCCACATCAAAAAAGTTAGAAAGTCGGTTTAAAATGGGTTGAACATTGTTGGCTGTTTCTGAAAAATCGGTAGGGATAAGAATCTTCATGAGGCGTTCGGTTTAAAATCTAAAATTAGTGATTTTCTTAATTGACAAAAAAAAGAGGCCAACATTGCTGCTGACCTCCCTTCGAACTTATGAAAAAAGACTATAATGCTGCTTCGTATTTTGCACTTACTGCCTCCCAATTCACTACGTTAAAAAACGCTTGAATGTAATCTGGACGACGATTTTGGTAGTTTAAGTAGTAGGCATGTTCCCAAACGTCTAATGCTAAAACTGGTGTCCCTTTACAACCTTCACCCATTAACGGATTGTCTTGGTTTGCAGTTGAACAAATTTCTAATTCTCCGTTAGTAACACATAACCATGCCCATCCACTTCCGAAACGAGTTGTCGCAGCTTTTGCAAACTCATCTTTGAATGCTTCGAAAGAACCAAATTTTGCGGTGATTGCGTCACCTAATTTACCTGTTGGTGCACCGCCTCCAGTTGGAGAAAGGATTTCCCAAAACAAGTTATGATTCCAAAAACCACCACCATTATTTCTTACTGCTGGTTTGTCTATACAATTTTGAAGAATTTCTTCAATAGTTTTACCTTCTAAATCAGTACCAGCTATGGCGTTGTTTAGATTGGTAATATACGCTTGGTGGTGTTTAGTGTGGTGGATTTCCATCGTACGAGCGTCGATGTGTGGCTCCAATGCGTCGTATGCATAAGCCAATTGTGGTAATTCGAATGCCATAGTATTTTGTTTTGTTATTTAAATTGATTCAAAATTAAGAAACATTCAATTGTACTGCTTTGTTCGTGTGGAATTTCAACATTTTTTAACCTACGACTTATAATTTCATCTGATACCTTCATTTTAAAAGGCGTAAGTCTTAGGGAAAGTTTAGCTTTGTTCACATCAATTTAGTATGGGCGTAATAAGAAAGTCGAAAGTTGAAAAATTGAAATGGTTGTGGGCAGTAATTCCAGCTGTAGTTTTGATTGTTTTGGATTGTTTTTTTCGGTGGGAATTGTTGACTTGGTACCAAACACCTCAATTGATTTATTACGCATTTTCAGTATTGATTTCTGCTTCTTGGTTGGTGTTTGTTTTCATTTTTTTGAAATCAATCTTAAGGTTTAGTTGGTTGTATTTCAGTATAATGTTAGTGTTTTTGCTATTGTATGTTTTTTCTTTTGGAGGATCACTTTCTTATTTTTCGCTGAATGGGGTTTTTCCGAACTATTACACGTTTCTCTATTTTAAAACTGAACCTAAAAGTGCGTTTTTAATCATTCGCGACGCTCTCAATTTGGCCTCATCTATCGGGCTGACCGTCTTACTTTTCACCTTGGTTTTCCTAGTCAATAAGTTTGTGAAGAATGCAGTTCCTACTGTTTCAAAAAGAGGTGTTTTGATATATTTTCTAATACAGTTATTCGCTTTTGAAACAATGGTTTATCTACATTCTAAATACGACCAGTGCGCTGTGGTTGATGTCAATTTTGCGGCTTGTGCTCAACGACATATCTTTACTTGGGACGATCATTCTGATTTCAAGGGGCAAGGTTTGGAAAATAGAACTTTTGATAAACAGTTTACTCTTCAGCAAAAAAGTGGCCTAAATTATCTTGTTATTGTTATGGAATCGGCTCGAAGAAATAGTTTCTCTTTATACGGCAACAAGGTGAAAACTTCCCCAAAATTAGATGCTTTTGTTACTGAAAATTCCGGACAAACTTTTGTGTTTCGCAAATCGGTAAGTGTGGCCTCTACAACGATGTTGGCAGTACCTGCGATACTTACAGGCATCGGTACGCACCAACCCAAAACAGATTTATATAATCAACCTTTACTATGGGATTGGGCTAAGGTACGGCAAATGAAACGCTATTTTTGGTCTTCACATACTTTGAAATGGTACCGTTTTGATCAATTTTATGCGAATGCTGACCTAGATGTTAATTGGAATAAAGACAATTCTGGCAAACCTTATTTCAATGATTTAGGTGTAAATGACCAATTGACAGTGAACAAGTTAAAAAGTACCATTGGTTCTGGTGACCAACCTTTTTTCGGTGTGATTCAATTCAATACGACACATTATCCGTACAATGTTCCACAAAAATTTCAAATATGGAACGATGATTTTGTCGGATCGTACAACAATGCGGTGCGTTATCAAGATGAGTTGTTAGGGCAAATTTTTGATTTTTTGAAAGAGAAAGACCTATTGAAAAATACAGTGGTGATGCTTGTTGCTGATCACGGTGAATCGTTGATGGAACACCACGCAATTGGTCATGTTGAAACCAATTATACAGAGGCAATAAGTATTCCAATGTTGATGTATTTACCAAAAGTGGTTTTGACAAAGACAATGAAAGAAAATTTGAAGAGAAACACCTCACAATTGACCTCCAATATTGACCTTGCTCCAACGATTTATGATTTAATGCAGCTCAAGGAGGATGAGCATTTTAAACCATTTACGAAAAAATGGAATGGATATTCTTTATTCCAGAAAATTCCAAATTCTCGTTTAGTGATTTCGTTGAACAATAATGAAGTAGCAAATTTTAATACAGGATTATCGGTTTGTAATAAAAATTGGCATTACCTGCTGCGAACGAATCGCGTTCCAAATAGCGAGGAATTTTACAATTGGAAGAAAGACCCAAATGAGCAGCGATCTTTACCTGTAAATTTTGTTCGACGCGAGCAGATTTTAACGATTATTCGTCCGCATTTAGTGTTGGAACGCTTTGTGAAAAAGTTAGAAAAGCGTCAGGGAGTAAAGTCCAATTTAGTCCAAGGTAAGGAGTAATCGATGCGAACTCGTTTAAACTTATCGATAATTTGAAAGGTTAATGTTTTAGTTTTCATGTCGATAATTAGTTGTCCATAATGATTATCCATGACTGGTCCTGCAATTCGCTTGGAATTAGGTGTGGCAAAATCCCAAGATTGCGTCAGCCCACTTGCTGTTAAATCGTATAAAGGATAGGTAGTTGGAGTGAAAAGTTTTGAAAGTTCGCCATAATGCACATCACCTGAAATAAAAACAACTCCGCGAGCTCTCGTTTTACGGATGGTTTCAATCATACGTTCGCGTTCAAAAGGAAAATTTGCCCACGACTCATAACCGTTAAATGAAATTCCAAATTGGGTTGATGTGGCAATGATTCGTAAATCTGCTTTGTTTCGAAGCTGGGCTTCAAGCCATTTCCACTGATTTTCACCGAGTAGGGTAGAATCGGGAGTTAATATCGGGGCGTAATCCAAGTGATATTTGAAAATAGTGTCTTGTTGAAAAGTGGAATCGGCTACGCGTAATTCATCGCGAAAAGTCCGTGTGTCAAGTAGGATGATTTGAATAACTCCATATTTTGTTTCGATCATTTGAACGGAGTAAATACCTGGACGAGAACGTCTTGGTGAGTCTTTCGGTTCGTCGAAGAAATCGAGAAATAATTGTTTAGATTCTTCCTTTTTTGGATAGTTTTTCCCACCATCGTTAACACCAAAATCGTGGTCGTCCCATGTAGCAAGAAGTGTTGTAGATTTTTTTAAGGCTTTAAAGTTTTTGTCCTTTCCAAGTTTTTCATACTTCTGTTGAAGCACATTCATGTCCTCAGTATCCCCGTAAATATTATCTCCTAAGAAAATGAAGTAGTCTGGCTTTGATTTAGCGATTTGTTTTAATATGCCGAGTGGTTTATCCTGATGAGAACAAGATCCAAAGGCAATTTTTATTTGTTGCGCAGTTGAAATTCCGTAAATAGAAAGACAGATGAATAGTGAAAAATATTTCATTTTTGGTTGATTCTTAAATCTAAGGTATAAAAAAAGCTGTCATTTCTGACAGCTTTCATTGTATTGTTCAAAATTTATTTTTTCTTTCCTGCTGCAACATATTTTTTGTGTGTTTCAGATAAATCTGGACATTTTGTTTTAATTGCCTCGGCCATTTTATCATCGAAAGGATCTACTTCGGTAGCAACATCTAATGCGCAAAGTGCATAATCTAAATCCGTTAAATCCAAATTGAAACCAAGCGTGTCAGCCGCTTTTTCAGCCTCTCTTTTTTCATTTGCTTTTGTCATGCAAGAACAAATTTTTTCAGCTGCCTTTTCGTATTGAGAATTGTCTTCTCCACCACAAGAACTTAATACGATAGTAGCAAGTCCTAAAACAAATAAACTCTTTTTCATAGATTAGTAATTTAAAATTGGTTTCAAGTTTACTACTTTTTAAGAAATAGCTGGAAGGAATTTGATATAAGTGGTTAAAAAAGTATGTATTTGTGTGTGTTCGGCAATAATTATTCTTTACCGCAACACATTCACATGTCCCCTGACCTCAAAAACGCGCTTGTCCACCCATTCGAAAACGACGATCCAAGTGTAGGTTCCGTCTTGGACTTCGTGACCTTTGTAGGTTCCGTCCCAACCTTGATAGAGGTCGTTGGAAGTATGGATGTTCTCTCCCCAACGGTCAAAAATATTCACGCGGAAGTTGATAACGTTTTCAGGATTGGAGAAGACCATCAGCCACGTGTCGTTGATGTTGTCGCCATCAGGAATGAA
>JBDKEM010000044.1:0-25708 GCA_039795265.1 Bacteroidota bacterium
CTTTCTTCTGCTATCTATTCAAGCTTCTCGCTCTCATAAATCCTTCAACCTTTCTCCCTTTCTAAACCACTCTTTTGTCGTTTGCGGGGTGCAAAGATATGTACTCTTTTTATTTCAACAACAACTTTTTTTAAAAATTTTTCAAATTAATTTTTATCTTACTTGTTTTGTGCAACTTACGATGTTAAAAAATTTCGCGCCTGTTAATAAAAATGGTAATGTGATTGATTTTTATGGAATTTTCGCCTCTTTTGCATCTTCTATTTTGATATGATTCTATCACTTTTTCGATATACAACCCAAAGTTTATCCGATGAACAACTCGTTTCAAACATTCGTGAGCAAAACAAAGCTACCGAATGTACTGGCGAGTTGTATCGTAGATATGGACATTTGGTGTTTGGAGTCGGAATGAAGTATCTACATTCAAAAGAAGACGTGGAAGATTTAACGAGTGACATCTTTATTGCGCTTCCTAAAAAAATCGCAGCGCATCAAATTCAATATTTTAAAGGGTGGTTGTATATGCTGGTTAAAAATGAGTGTTTAATGCTACTCAGAAAAAAGAAACAATTTGTTTCCGACGAATTATTGGACAACCATTCAATTGAAGACGAGCAGGATTCTCCCCTATTGTTAGAAGAAAACCTAGAATTGTTGGAAGAAACACTTACTCAATTAAAGCCGGATCAACAACGCTGCATTCGCTTGTTTTATTTGGAAAAGAAAAGTTACGACCATATTAGTCAAGAAACAGGATTTACCCTAAAAGAAGTAAAATCATTTATTCAGAACGGCAAGCGTAATCTGAAAATCGCACTCGAAAACAAAATCAACAAGTAATGAGTTTGACACGAAAACAAATAAAAGACTATTTCTCCTCGAAGAAGGCTCGTGCCGATTTTGACGCGAAGGTTAAAAACGACCCCTTTGTCCGAGATGCGTTAGAAGGATGGGAAAAGGTTAAAGGAAATGTTGATGCCGAAATGTCTAAAATTGATGCAAAGCTATATCCCCGAACTTCATGGAGTCCACTTCTGTATGTAAGTGTTCTTGCCTTCCTTTCTGTGGTATCAATACTATATATATATCGACCAAAAGACAATTATTCTTTTTCAGCAAACAAAACGACGGATTTAAAGAAGGTTCATTCTGATAAAAAAACTGAAACTCAAACAAGTGTATCAAACCTTGAAAAGCCGAAAACAATTCTAAAAAATGAGCCTTCAAAAAAAACAAAAAATACAAGCCCTGTTTCTACTTCTTCTTTAGATTCCGTTTTCACGCCACCTGTTTTCCTGCCAACTTATCTTTCCGTTCGGCCAATCAGACCTGTTGACAATAATTCTAAACAAAAGAGTAAAGCTATTGAAACTTATATCCAGGCGTTTAAAGTAGTTGACTATAGGTTTTACCGCAAGAAAACAAACGAAATTGCGAAAAACGATTTACTGACTGGTACTCCTGCGAACTTTGAAAAAACTGACAGCCAAGAAAACACAGAGAGTTTTAACAAAGAATTTTATGTGAATTATCTTGAAAACAGTTTGGTTTATCTTAAAAATGGTCAACTAGATTTAGCCAACGAACGCTTCAAAAAAATCTTAGAAACGTTTCCAGAGGATGTAAATGCTTTGTTTTACGGTGGTTACTGCTCTTTCCAGTTGAAAGATTTTAAAACTGCTGAAAAACGATTTTCTCAACTTGAACTGTGTTCATTTTCAAATTTCGACGAAGAAGGAGAATGGTATTTACTACAAACGCTAAAACAAATAGGAGATTGTCATGGATTTAATCGTTTGAAACAACGCATTGACGGCAAAGAACATTTCTATAAAAACGACATTGCTCGATTAAAGTGCAACTAAAAATTCATTTGTATCCACCGCTTCAAAGACTCCATTGAAGCATCGTCTAACACAAACTCCGGGGTATGGCCTTGCTTTTGAAGTTCTTTGGCACTCGTCTTGCCCCAAACAATGATTTTTGAAGAAGATGGAACTTTGTTTTTTATGTTGAAAGCCTTAAAGTTACTCGGGCTCGTGAAGATGTACACATCGTATTCAGGTAATTCTTTGGGTTGTAAAACTGTTCGATACGCCACAGCTCTTTGAATGCGTACGTCTGATTTTCCGATAGACTCATTTGAAATGTTCGACTGTGGAATAAACACTTTTCTCTCTCCTACCCAAGATAAAAATTGTGAATTAACCTGTTCTGGATCGCCTGATTTTTCACCAATAAACGAACAGTTTAAACCCGCTTTTTCAACAATTTCTGCGGTCTTTTTTCCAATTGCAGCAAACAGTTTTCCAGATAAATCCTCAACTTTAACCTGTTTCAAAAAAAACTCAACGGAACGTGGACTTGTGAAAAAAATGATGTCAACCTGAGTTGGAAATAAAAAAGGAACCGCCTCAAAGGAAAGTAAGGACTCCGCATGTAACACCAAACGATTTTCGGAACACCAACGCGCTAAACTCGTATATTCCTCTGCCGATTTAGAAATGAAGATGCGCATGAAAACAACTTAACCTTTCAACGTTTTAACAATATGATCTACGATGTTTTCAGTGTTTCTCGGAAAAACATAATACTCCGCACCTTCACTTGCGATTGCTGAATGTGCCACATGTACTTCATTTTCTGTGCAATATACACCTAAAGGCAACTGACAACCGCCATTCATTTTTTGTAAAACTCCACGTTCGATTGCGATCGTTTCAGCCACATCTTTATCGTTCAAATGACTTAAAATGTCCAATAACCAAGGATCCTCACTTCTGATTTGAAGCCCTAAAACACCTTGAGCAGGAGCCGGAACAAAAATTTCTTTTTCCAATTCAACTACCTTCAAATCGGACAAATCCAAATTCAAACGATTTACCCCTGCTTTTGCAAGAAGAATAGCGTCGTATTTTTTTTCTCTCAATTTTTGAATTCGAGTAGGAACATTTCCGCGCAAATCGATAATTTCCACATCCGAACGACGTGCAATCAACTGGGATTTACGACGCGCCGAAGAGGTACCCACAACAGCACCATTTTTTAAATTCCATAGACTGTTTTCGTCCACTGCGTCGGGATGAATCAACAACAATTCCGCAGCATTTTCGCGTGAAGAAACGGCACCAATCATCAATCCTTCTGGCGAAGTAGTTTCCAAGTCTTTGTGGGAATGAACTGCCAAATCCACCGAACGATTCAACAAGGCTTCTTCAATTTCTTTGGTAAAAAATCCCTTTCCTTCTAATTTATCAAAACTTAAATCTTGAATGCGGTCACCTTTGGTCGAAATGATGTTGATTTCAACGCGGTGCCCTAATTTTTCAAGTTGATTTTTTACGTGATTTGCTTGCCAAAGTGCGAGGTCGCTTCCTCTTGTTCCGATGCGAACAGTGCGAGAATTATCCATTTTTCAACATGATTTCTTTAGCGAGTTTCATAGGTTCGCTAATGTATTTTTTTTCCATATAACCAATCACTTTTTCAAGTACTTGGCGAGCTTCTTCGTCTAAATTCTGAAGGTCGTTTTTAAACACTTCATTCAACGCAATAGTTTTTATTTCTTTGATGCGCTCTGGTACTTGACGCATAGCAATTTCGACGTTTCTCATGCGTGCAATCTGTTCAAATTCCACAACCGCTTCGTGTAAAATCTGTTCCACATGTTGCACTTCTTGCGTGCGTTCCTTCAAATTTTCGTTTGAAATCTTTTGTAAAAAATCGACAGAAATATACTCCAAACGGTAATTTTCTGGAATTGACGGGTCTAAATCTTGTGGAATCGCTAAGTCAATAACGATTTTATTATGCGTATCACCGTTGTTCAATTTTTCATATAATTCAGGTGTAATCACATGAAAATCAGCGCCTGTACATGTTAAAATGACATCAAATCCGTCGCGGTGATATTTCAGTTCAGCTAAGGAAAACGGAACTCCTTTTATCTCCGCTGCCAACTGTTCTGCCTTTTCGATAGACCGATTGAAAACCGAGAAATTCTTGAATCCGTGTTTTTTCAAAAAGCGACAAAGTGTGGTGTTCGTCACTCCTGCTCCAATGACCAAAATGCGTGCATCCAACGGAATATTATATTTCCGCATTTGGTGGTAGGCAAGCGACACAACAGAAACAGGTTTCGTAGCAATTGTTGTTTCGGTGTACACTTTTTTTGCAGTTTGAATCACCTGACGCATTAAAATTCGGATCATATCGCCCGTCAAACCAATTGAGCGACAATGTTCAAAGGCGGTGCGAACTTGAGTGATGATTTCGCGTTCTCCAACTACCATTGAGTCGATGGAAGAAGCGACCGCAAGTGCGTGTTCAACCGCGTGAATGCCAGAATGGATTTCTGCAACTTGGCTATAGAATCGAATATTTTCTTCAGAGTAATCTGTATAAAGCGCAGTAAACAATTGTTCAACATACGCAGCATCAACTAGTTGGTCAGTAACAAAGGTGAATTCAACGCGGTTGCAAGTTGTCAAAAACATGAGTTCTTTAATACCCAAAGCAGATTTCACTACACTCAAGCGCTCTTGTTGTTGTTCCTTCTCAATGTGTAGCAATCCTATTTTGTTGACCTCTAGATTGCGGTGTGTGAATGCGATAATATGTAAATGCGACAGCACGTATCAACGATTTATGGAACAAATTTCGTGGCTCAATCACGTTGAATTGTCATAGAATTGTCATTTTGGTTTATTTAGAGGGGTTTTAAATAAGATTGTTGGCTTTTTTAGAAATTCTTTAACCCAAATGAAAAAGATTTTCTTTTGTAATTAAAGCTCTTGAACAATTCAATATGACTGTAAATAAGACTCCATTTCCAGCGCTATCCTCCCTAATTAAAATCAACTTCCCCGTCACCTTTCTCGCCAATGTTTACTGCCTTACCACTCCCCTGACCGATTTTTTGCATCTTTGAACAACAAATTACGACCATGAAACAAACACAAGTTTTTATCGCGGAACATAAAGACCGCTTCCTGAACGAATTATTCGACCTGTTGCGCATTCCATCGGTTTCCGCAGATCCCGCTTATGCGGGCGACGTAGCGAAATGCGCTGCCATTCTCGCTGACCAATTGCGCACAATAGGATTAGAAAACGTGGAAGTATGTCCAACGAACGGTCATCCGATTGTTTACGGTGAAAAAATATTCGACCCAAGTCTTCCAACCATTTTGGTTTACGGACACTACGATGTGCAACCTGCCGACCCGATTGAATTATGGCATACCCCGCCTTTTGAACCGACGGTAAAAACGACTCCAATTCATCCAGAAGGAGCTATCTTCGCTCGCGGTGCTTGTGACGATAAAGGACAAATGTTCATGCACGCAAAAGCGGTGGAGGCGATGTTGTCAAGCAACGAAATGCCCTGTAACGTAAAATTCATGATTGAAGGCGAAGAAGAAGTTGGAAGTGAACACCTCGCTATTTTCGTTAAAGAAAACAAAGCGAAATTAAAGGCTGACATTATTCTCGTTTCAGACACAGGAATGTTGGCGAATGATGTTCCTTCTATCACAACTGGCTTGCGTGGATTGAGCTACGTGGAAGTGGAAGTAACTGGCCCAAATCGCGACTTGCATTCAGGTTTGTACGGTGGTTGTGTTGCTAATCCTATCAACGTGCTGACAAAAATGATTGCCTCCCTTCACGACGAAAACGGCAAAATTACCATCCCCGGTTTTTACGATAAAGTGGTGGAACTTTCCGACGAAGAACGCGCGGAGATGGCGAAGGCTCCTTTTTCCCTAGAAAAATATTGTACTGCGCTCGACATCAACGAAGTGATGGGTGAGAACGGCTATACCACTCCTGAACGTGGCTCTATTCGGCCAACCTTAGACGTGAACGGAATTTGGGGTGGATACACTGGTGAAGGTGCAAAAACGGTGATTCCATCTAAAGCGTACGCAAAAATTTCCATGCGTTTGGTTCCGGACCAAGACCCTGAGGAAATCACTCAACTCTTTAAATCGCATTTTGAATCTATTGCTCCAAATAGCGTTCGCGTCGTTGTGAAACCGCATCACGGTGGGCAAGCAGCAGTTACGCCAATTGATTCCATCGGCTACAAAGCAGCAAGTTTGGCTTATGAACAAGCTTTCGGAAAAAAACCAATTCCCGTTCGAAGCGGTGGATCGATTCCAATTATTGCCATGTTTGAACAAGAATTAGGTTTAAAATCCATTTTGATGGGCTTCGGTTTAGATAGCGACGCCATTCACTCACCAAACGAGCATTACGGAATTTTCAACTTCAACATGGGTATTAAAACGATTCCTTATTTCTATCACTATTTTACTGAATTGTATGCGTAATCTACTTGCACTCTCATTACTTCTGCTTTTGGTAGCATGTGCTCCTTTTAAAGAACCAGAATTTGAAAAATACGACGGTTTTGAAATGGGAAAAATGGACGGTACGAAAAGTATTGATTTCAAAATAAAAGCAACGGTTAATAACCCGAATTTCTACGCGCTGAAAGTTAAACCTTCGACGGTAGAAGTTTTCATTAACGGAGAAAAAGTAGGCGACATTCATCTCACGGAAAAAATCAAAATGAAAGCGCGAAAAAGTACCGCATTAGAAGTTCCGTTACACGCTGATTTAGAAAAAGGTGTGATGATGAAATTGATGTCGATTGCGATTCGTGACTCCGTTTTCGTTCAAATCAAAGGCGATGTAAAAGGTGGCGCATTGTTCATCTACCGTACGTTTCCTGTTGACTTTAAAAAGAATATTTCTTCCAAAGGACTCAATCCTTTAAAACTTAAAAACTAAGCATGTTATCTGCCGACGTACCTAAAAAGCTCTTCCTCCTTGATGCCTACGCATTAATTTATCGTGCCTATTTCGCCTTTGCAAAAAACCCACGAATCAACTCAAAAGGACAAAACACTTCCGCTGCTTTTGGTTTCACAAACGTACTCATTGACGTTATTCGCAACGAAAAACCGACTCATATTGCTGTGGTTTTTGATCCTCCAGGTGGTTCAAAGCACCGACAAGAACAGTTTGAAGCGTACAAGGCTCAACGTGAAGAAATGCCCGAAGATATTCGTTCGATGATTGTACCGATAAAAAACATCGTAAAAGCCTTCAATATTCCCATTTTGGAAGTCGCTGGTTACGAGGCAGATGACGTTGTTGGGACGATTGCAAAAAAAGCTGAAAAAGCTGGATTTATCACCTACATGATGACCTCGGATAAAGATTATGGTCAATTAGTAACGGACAAATCTTTTATTTACAAACCCGGACGCGGAGGAAATCCGGCGGAGATTATGGGCGTGAAAGAAGTCTGTGAAAAATTCGGCATTGAACGCACGGAACAAGTCATTGATATGCTCGGTCTTTGGGGTGATGCTTCCGATAATATTCCCGGAATTCCTGGAATCGGCGAAAAAACAGCACAAACCCTGATTTCAAAATACGGATCGATGGAAGGCGTTTTTGAACACGTACACGAGTTGAAAGGAAAACAAAAGGAAAACGTTGAAACTTACATGGAACAAGGTCGCACCTCGCGGATGTTGGCTACCATTATCACCGACGTTGAAGTAGAATTTGACGAAAACGCCTTGATTCTCGAGCCCGTAAATCCTGACAAGATTCGCGAAATCTTTACTGAACTTGAATTTCGCAACCTTACCCGTCGCATTCTTGGAGAAGAAATAGTTGTTGGTACTCCTGACGCTTCTACAGCCGGACAGTTGGACTTATTCGGAACGCAAAGTTTGGTGGACGAACAAGCTCCTGTCGCTACAACTTCCTTCAAAACTATCGTAACCGAAAAACCGAGTTATCACCTCATCGTGAAACCAGAAGAACGAGCAGAATTATTGGAACTCTTACTGAAACAATCGGCGGTTTGCTTTGACACCGAAACAACAGGGGTTGACGCGCTACATGCGGATTTGGTTGGGTTTTCGTTTTCATTCAAAGCACGTGAGGCATTTTATGTAGCTGTTCCTCAAAACTATAACGAAGCCAAACAAATTGTTGAAAGTTTTAAACCCTTTTTTGAGAGCACTACAATTGAGAAAATTGCCCACAATATTAAATACGATTTGAAGGTGCTCAGTCGCTACGGAATTTCGGTTGCTGCTCCTACCTTCGACACCATGATTGCCCAATACCTCATCAATCCTGATGCAAAACAAGGTATGGATTTTATGGCGGAACATTACCTGAACTACCAACCGATTTCCATTGAAGCGCTCATCGGAAAAAAAGGAAAGGGACAAGGAAATATGGCGGATCTTGCCCCTGAAGAAATTTCGGACTATGCTTGTGAAGATGCCGATATCACTTTTCAACTGAAACAAAAACTGGAGCCAATCGTCAACGAAGCGCACCTGAAAGATTTGTTTTACGACCTCGAAATGCCTTTAGTAGAAGTCTTGAAGGATATGGAAAATGAAGGAATAGCGATTGACGTGGAGGCCTTGAAACAATTTTCTGGCGAACTCGAAACCCGTTTGTTAAGTTTAGACGAAGAGATAAAAACCTTGGCGGGAGTAGATTTCAACATCGACTCACCCAAACAATTAGGCGAAATTCTCTTTGAACATTTGAAAATTTCCTCCAAAGCACGAAAAACAAAAACGGGTCAATACGCTACTTCAGAAGACGTACTTCAAAAGCATGAACATGACCATCCGATTATTCCCCTGATTTTGGAATTTCGTCAGTTGCGCAAGCTGAAAAGCACTTATGTTGACCCGCTTCCCGAACTTTGCGATGCGGTGGACGGACGTATCCATACGAACTTTATGCAAACCGTAACGGCTACAGGACGCTTAAGTTCTAACAATCCTAACTTGCAGAATATTCCTATTCGAACCGCAAAAGGAAGAGAAATACGAAAAGCTTTTGTTTCTCGGAATTCGGAATACAAACTGATGGCGGTCGATTATTCTCAAATTGAATTGCGCATCATTGCCGCTTTGAGTGGTGACGAAAACATGATTTCAGCCTTTCAAAACGGATTAGACATTCACGCAGCTACTGCTGCAAAAGTTTATGGCGTTGCGATTGAAGAAGTAACTCGAGAGCAACGAAGCGCAGCAAAAGCGGTCAATTTTGGAATCATTTATGGTCAATCGGCATTTGGTTTAGCACAGAATCTTAACATTTCGAGAACGGAAGCCAAAAGTATCATTGACAGTTATTTCGAGCAATACGGACGCATCAAATCCTACATGGACGAAGCAGTTGCTAAAGCGCGTGACAACGGATTCGTGGAAACCATTTTGAAACGCCGTCGCTATTTACCGGACATCAATTCTGGTAATGCAATCGTTCGTGGTTTTGCGGAAAGAAACGCTATCAACGCACCCATTCAAGGTTCGGCTGCTGACATTATCAAAAAAGCAATGATTGCCGTTCATCAAAAAATGAAAGAAGAAAATGTCCGATCGAAAATGGTATTACAAGTTCACGATGAATTGGTCTTTGATGTGCATGTTTCTGAAGAAATGTTGATCCAAGTTTTAGTTAAAGAGGCTATGGAAAATGCTGTTCAACTCGTTGTTCCGATGGAAGTAGAATTAAAATTAGCGCAGAATTGGTTGGAAGCGCATTAGAGGGATTGCAAATTGCGGATTACGGATTGCAGATTGCGGATTGCGGATTGCGGATTACGGATTGCGGATTGTGGATTACGGATTGCGGATTGTGGATTGCGGATTGTGGATTGCGGATTGCGGATTGAAAATTTGAAAATGTGCTAATGTGCTAATGTTTGTTCTTGTGTCTGCTAATTCAATTCTCATCTTGGCGAACTTTGCGAAATTCTTTGCGGGCTTTGCGGTTGGAAATTCGGATTACTTATTGCGGATTAGCTTTGCTGCTGCCTTCGGTGGTGCGGATTGCAGAGGTGCACGATAGAGAAAATTGAGTTTTTTCTAGCAGTTTTTTAACCCACAGGTTCAGTGGCATCCAATTTTGAATGATCTAAGACTCCTACGCCATTTTCGTCGAATTGGAAAGCAGGAATAAAAGTGTGGTTCAATAAGATTTCAGAAAACAAATACGAATGTCGTTGATAGATTTCCTGCGAGAAGGTATCGTCAAAATAACTCACCATGATAAGTAGCTCGGCGTCCAATTCAATTAATTGCTCTTTCGTAAACTGCTGAAACGGACTTGCATCGTCCAAAACGTGTACAATTGTCCACGTATAAGGCATCATGTTGATGTGGTTTAACTGAAAAGGAACCTGACTATAGGTGTAATACGTCTTCCCGTTAGTGTCATTTTTAAAAGCCACGTTTGCCGTAATTTTTAAGTTCATCAATACATTTTTGTCTTTGTTCATTAAACGAAACATCAAGGCACGCGAATCATTGAAATCTTTCACAATTGCCACCGAACTAAAACGCAATTGCGGACGAGGACGCGAAATTCTCCCGTAGAAAAGTCCTGAAGCCGAAGCAAAATACAGCAAACCGACAAAGCCTTCAAAAGCTGCCAAAGTGGCCACGCCCGATGATTTTGGGGCTAAAAAACCATACCCGATGGTGGTAAACGTTTGTGTGCTAAAGAAAAAACAATGCACGTAATCCATCCACCAATCTTCACTTTTTATTCCCAATTCTTGAGCGCCAAAAAGAAAATAGCCCGCGGCAAAAAGCACATTAAACAAGAAATAACCAACCGAAATCCAAACAAAAAACCACAACCAGTTGACGTTGATGAGATAGCTATAAATCATTCCAATGTGTTTTTCGCGATTGCGGTGTTCGATTCTGAAGCTCCCATCTTTTTGCATGATGCGTGCTTGTTTGTCCGACGAAGACAGCCCTGTTCCTGGGTCGAAAGTAGGTTTTTTAGGTTTTGACATGGAATGTTGAATCGAGGTCGTAAATCTACTTCAAATTGAGGGAAAATAATGTTGAAAAATCAAACCGCTTCTTGGTGAGGCTTTAACAAAAAGCAAGACAAAACCTCAACGACAAAAAGGCAAAAAAATATTTTATCTGAATAAATTGTTATTTTTAACATCTATTTCATATATAATGTATATTGAGTTTAAAAATTACTTTGATAAATGGCCATTGATTTCGCTCGTTGAAATTCAAAAAGCCTTTCCAAAATTGGATAAACGCAGGCTATCGGAATGGAGTAAAAAAGGATACATCGAGAATGTTAAACGTGGATTTTATCGTTTCACAGATCAACCGTTGAATCAAGGCACAATTTATTTCATTGCCAACAAAATTTACACGCCGTCTTATATTTCCTTGGAAAGTGCATTAGCTTTTTATCAAATAATTCCAGAAGCTGTTTTTAGTGTTACTTCGATTACGACTTTAAATACAACCCAATTAAATTCTTCTGTTGGAAATCTAACGTACAATCACTTGAAAGAGAATTTGTTTTTTGGATATGAATTGATTGAACGAAACGGACTTACAATAGCACTTGCAAGCCGTGAAAAAGCAATTCTTGATTATTTATACCTTCATTCTAATTTAACGAGTATTGAAGATTTTGAAGGATTAAGATGGAACAAAGAAGTGCTAAAAAAAGTTGATTTTCAACGATTTTCTGATTATCTTCAATTGTTCAATTCAAAAATTGTCTCCAAACGCTTTCAACTTCTATTAAATTATATCCATGCTTGAATTAAAAGAAATAAAAAGATTTTACGAGGCTTCCTTGCATCCACACGAACGATTTTTACTGAAGGAGTACCTTCAATATAAAATCCTTGAAATCGTATTTTCGAGTAAATACGCCTCGAAAATGTTGTTTATTGGCGGGTCTTGTCTGCGAATTGTTCACCAAAACCAACGATTCTCGGAAGATTTAGATTTTGACAACTTTAACCCTTATTTTTCATAGTAACCATGAATAAATGACGATATTAATTTGTAAATCAAAGTTTTACAAATTAATATGTCAGGGTTAACCTTGACATTTATAAAAACCAAGTAGCCCAATTTGGGGTCATACAGTTTACTAATTAAAAACACAAAATCTCTAACGTGTTGTTTCCTTGGTTTTTATAAATCGTCAACCCATGGGGCGAAAAATTTTAAGAATTTTTCGGGTTAATTTGACAGCCGAAGAATTCAACGATTTGGGACAGATGATTAAAAGCCAATTAGAATTACAAGGGTTTGAAGTGGAAATAAAAAATGTAATACGAGGTGCTTTTCATTGTCATGTTCGTTTTCCTGGATTGTTGTTGAAATCAGGATTGTCGGGCTATCAAGAAGAAAAAATACTCATCCAACTCGACACGGAAGCTCAAGGATATAATTTTCAATCAGAACCTTTTTACTTAAACAAATTCGATGTGTTTACTTCCATTAAAATCGCTCCTTTGTTATTGGCACAAAAATTCTATGCCGTCTTAAATCGTAAACGAAATAAAGGGCGTGATTTTTTTGATATTGTGTATCTGCTGAGTTTAAATGTAAAACCTGGCTTTGCATTTCTAGAACAAAAACAAGGAATCACCAACGGAACACAATTAAAGTCAACGATTTTGGAACATTGTCAGCAACTGGACATGCTTGAAATGGCGAACGATGTCGCACCTTTTCTTTTCAACGCAAATGACGTAAAGAAAATCCAGCACTTCGAAGCGTTTTTAGAAATGGAAAATTTGTAGGGGGTGATGAAATATGTTTTATACTCACTTATTGTCGTTTCGTTTGTACTTTTTCAAAATCCCGTTTTTAATTCAAGAGGAAAGGTGGTGTAGTTAATGATAATAAAAGTAAAACGTCAGAACAGTGATTTTTCTAAATCAGTCCTTAAACACAAACGGAATGATTTCAGGAATAAGTTTGACCTACATTGGGCTTCGATAAACGGATTCACGAAATTTCATTAATAGATTGTCCCTTACAAACACAGAAACTCCATCGGTGATGATAATTTTATCAACTTTGTAAACAACCATGCGCAAAGCAATCCTGTTTACATTTATATATTCGTTATTTGCTTCTATTTCTGTTGCTCAGGTCTTGAACGTTGATCGAGAAATTGAATCCGATACCACCTTTCGACGTGTGCGGGCAGCCTTGAATTTCAATTTTGCAAACGACAAGCAAAAACGCAATTTATTGGACTTTACCAACGTTTCTGAAATTGACTTTTTTCTGAAAAACAACTATTTGTTTATTCTACTTTCTAATTCAGAATTGGCGTTTAACGGTAACCAAGTGCTAGAAAACAATGGCTTTTTTCAATTTCGTTTTCGTGATAATGACTCACGTAAAGTTGCTCCTGATGTCTTCACGCAATACCAATGGAACGGAATTCAAGGTCTTCAAAACCGTGCTTTATTGGGTGCTAATGCTCGCTTTCGTTGGCTGGAAAAGAAAAAATCTGACCTCTACACTTCTTTGGGACTGTTCTACGAATTTGAACGTTGGAACCCTTTCTTGAGTTCGTATGCATTTCATAATCAAGGACTCAACATAGTAAACCGTAACATAATACGCTTTAACACCTCCGCCAAATTCGCGATAAAAATTTCAAAAGAAATCGACTTCGCAGGATCGACTTATGTGCAATTTCCCTTGAATAGTCGCTTTCTCACCCCTCGTTGGTTTTTAGATGCCAACCTACATTTTACAGTGAACAAACACTTGGGATTCGTGATTCACTTCGACCATAATTGGGACACCTATCGCCCTTTACCCATTGACAATTATTACTATACTTTCCAAATAGGCATGACGATTCGGATTTGAAGGCATTTTAAAAATTCTCTTATTAACGCTGTTACGACAAACCTCGTTTCACAAACCCTTTAGATCAATTGCAATTCAGACAATTCCTTCCCAACTTGTTGAATTCCCATCATGATTTTATTGGTTTGGGTTTGTGATGGTTTTTTAATCCCTGAAATGTACTGCGCTAAAAGGCTTTGGTTCATTCCTATTCTTTCACACAGGGCTTTGGCATTGATAACTTTGTAATATTCAAAGAAACTCTGTAAGTCGTAAGAAAACTGTATTTCTTCCTTTGAAAACACAAAATTCGAATCTTCAAAGGATAGATTTATCGCTTCTAGAATATTGGGTAAAAGCTCACTAAAAGTTTCGGCTTCAGTTGATATGAACTTATTCTTTGCCAAAGCAATCGCACTATAACCTTTATCCTCTTTTGTAACAGTGACTTTAATTTTTGGCTTTTTCATCGTTTAGCTGTTTAAATGTCGGCTTGTTTCAAAATAGCTACAAGTAGTCCTTTTTTAACTTCTTTTCCAGCATGATATGGCACAGTTAATTGTTCTGTTTTATCATTATGTTGCAAAATTACATGACTTCCTTTTTGTCGTACTTCAAACCAACCTTGTTTTTTAAGCAATCGAAACAATTCGTTATATTTCACTTAAAAGGTAATATATTTATTACCATACTCATGGGTTTTCTATTTTTTTTTGAATAAAAACACACTTAAATATACTAAAATATAACCAATAAAAAGATTAGTAATAAATCAAAAATTAATTACTACATCAAAACTCCCAACCAAAGCGTTCTTTCACTACAGAATAAATATAAGCCAATATCTCTTCGTTCTCGGTTTTTTCTAACGCGTCGTTTACGAATGCACTTACGACTAAATTACGCGCTGATTTTTCAGAAATTCCTCTTGCACGCAAGTAGAAAACCGCTTCTTCGTCCAATTGTCCTGTTGTGGAACCGTGCGAACATTTCACATCATCGGCGTAGATTTCCAATTCTGGTTTTGAATTTACAGTAGCATCGTCACTCATCAACACATTTGCATTCGATTGAAAAGCGTTGATTTTTTGAGCGTCTTTACGCACGAAAACTTTACCGTTAAACACTGCGGTTGCTTTGTCGTCAATCACACCTTTGTACAATTCGTTGGACAAACAATGCGCTACTTTATGGTCGATAACCGTATGATTATCTACGTGTTGCGTGCCGTTTAAAATGTAAGCCCCGTAAAGATTCGTTTCACAATTTTGGCCGTTAACAGCAACATTTACATCATTGCGCACGAAGTTTCCGTTCAAAGTCGTTGTGTGAAGACTGAAATTTGAATCTTTATCTTGTTTACTATTTACTTTTGAAACATGGAAATTAGTTCCTGCCTCCGCTTGAATTTTGTGTAAAGTCAAATGTGTTCCCGCACCAACTTCTACGTCTGTAACCACATTTAGCAAAGAATTACTTTTATCCACAGACAAATAATTCATCACCATTTCCGCTTTCGAAAGTGCATCGACTTTGATTACATTTCTTAAAGCAACAAATTCATTTCCAGTAGTATAATGAATGATTTCAATTGCTTGTTCTAAATTAGTTTTTGCAGCTAAATGAATGTACAATCCATTACTCGCATACGCCAAATTCATCGCTTCGAAGGTGTTCAATTCACTTGAAACATTTGCTAATTCTTCTGCTGAACAATTTTGAATGCTTTTTACTGTCAAACCACTTGGCAAATTTTCTGGCTGTTGAATCAAGTTTCCATTGTGAAAAACGAATTGTAAAGATTCAGCACAAATACGCAAAGATGAATCGATTTTGCTTTCGTCAGTTTGATCAAAACGCAAGTTCGCAATGCGCGCTAAACGTGTATATTTCCAGTTTTCGTGTTTCGTTGTTGGAAAATCGCTTGTGTTTAAAAAGTCGAAAGCCGCGTTAACCTTATCATCTGGAAAAGCCAAAGATGTGCTTGCCAAGTTCGCACGAAAAGCAGCTAATTTATTTGTTGAAATTACTTCTTGCATGGCTTGTTAGTTTGCGTCCACTTCGTTTTTAATCCAATCGTAGCCTTTTTCTTCTAACTCCAAAGCCAATTCTTTTGTTCCAGTTTTAACGATTCTTCCATTATATAATACATGCACAAAATCTGGAACGATATAATCCAACAAACGTTGATAATGCGTAATTACAATCGTAGCATTTTCAGGCGTTTTCAATTTATTTACACCGCTCGCCACAATTCGCAAAGCATCGATGTCTAAACCAGAATCGGTTTCATCCAGAATCGCCAATTTCGGTTCTAACATCGCCATTTGGAAGATTTCGTTACGTTTCTTTTCACCGCCCGAAAAACCTTCGTTGACTGAACGTGAAGCCAATTTGCTATCCAATTCCACAATCGCTGATTTCTCACGAACTTTTGCCATAAAATCTTTCGCTGAAATTGGTTCTTCCCCTTTGTATTCACGAATTTCATTCAATGCCGTACGCAAAAAGTTTACGTTCGAAACGCCAGGAATCTCTACGGGATATTGAAAAGCAAGGAACAAACCTTCTCTCGCTCTATCTTCCGTTGATAACTCTAATAAGTCTTTTCCGTCAAAATCGACTGAACCTTCGGTTACTTCATATTCTTCACGTCCTGCCAAAATACTAGCAAGCGTGCTTTTTCCAGCTCCATTCGGCCCCATTATCGCGTGTACTTCTCCAGCGTTTACTTCTAAATTCAAGCCTTTAAGGATCTCTTTTCCTTCAATGTTGGCGTGTAAGTTTTTAATTTTTATCATTTTATTCTAAATTACAGATTGGAAAATTACAGATTGCAGATTGGTTGCTGGTTCTTTATTTTCAATCCTATTTTATTTATTTCCTTTATAACTTTTTAAATATTTTATAAATCCAGCTAACTGTTTACTTGTTGTTGCGCATTTTTCATTAAGTATGTTATATTCATTTTCGCTTAAATAGTCCAAATTAAATGCAATTCTCAATTGGGTTCTTACTTCACCGCACGATCCTTTTGCTATCGCTAGAAAATACAAAAACTGATTCTTTCCATCTCTTTCATAACCTTCCGATATATTCGATGGAACAGAAACGGAAGCCCTTCTAATTTGATCCATTAAACCAAAATCTTTAGAAAATTTTTCTGTATTTGTTAACCTATATATTTCAGTACATAAATCCATACTAGCTTTCCAAACATCTAAATCCTCAAAGTTTCCTATTGTTGCCATATATTTAAATTACAGATTAGAAAATTACAGATTGCAGATTAAACGTAAATTACAGATTGGAAAATTGCAGATTGCAGATTAATGAATTACAGATTCAAAAATTGAAAATTGAGAAATAAATTAATTTGCAATTTGTAATCTGTTAATCTGTAATCCATATTATCCTACCGAGCCCTCCAAACTAATCGCTAACAACTTCTGCGCTTCCACAGCAAACTCCATCGGCAACTGATTCAATACTTCTTTACAATATCCATTTACAATTAAACTAATCGCTTTTTCTTCACTAATTCCGCGTTGCATGCAATAAAACAACTGGTCTTCACCGATTTTTGAGGTCGTTGCTTCGTGTTCTATTTTCGCACTTGGATTTTTACATTCGATATATGGAAACGTATGCGCACCACATTCATCCGTCATTAACAAAGAGTCACATTGAGAAAAATTTCTGGCGTTGTGTGCATTCTTGCTAATTTGCACCAAACCTCTGTATGAATTTTGAGATTTTCCTGCTGAAATTCCTTTTGAAATGATTGTACTTTTTGTGTTTTTACCTAAGTGAATCATTTTCGTGCCGGTATCTGCTTGTTGGAAATTATTAGTTACCGCCACAGAATAAAACTCTCCCACCGAATTGTCGCCTTTTAAAATACACGAAGGATATTTCCATGTCACAGCTGAACCAGTTTCCACCTGCGTCCAAGAAATTTTTGCGTTGCGTTCGCACATACCGCGTTTGGTCACGAAATTGAAAACGCCACCTTTGCCCTCTTTGTCGCCCGGATACCAGTTTTGAACCGTGGAATATTTGATTTCGGCATTTTCCAAAGCGATCAACTCAACAACTGCTGCGTGCAATTGATTTTCGTCGCGTTGCGGAGCGGTGCATCCTTCCAAGTAAGAAACATACGAACCTTCGTCAGCAACAACCAATGTGCGTTCAAATTGTCCTGTACCTCCAGCGTTGATGCGGAAATAAGTTGATAATTCCATCGGGCAACGAACACCTTTTGGTATGTAGCAGAACGAACCGTCTGTAAAAACCGCTGAATTCAAAGCAGCGTAGAAATTATCGGTAGTTGGAACAACTGTTCCCATGTATTTTTTTACCAATTCAGGATGTTCTTGTACTGCATCCGAAAACGAGCAAAAAATGATTCCCAATTCAGCTAATTTTTCTTTAAAAGACGTCGCAACAGAAACTGAATCCATCACGAAATCGACAGCAACTCCAGTCAAGCGTTGTTGTTCCTCTAACGAGATTCCCAATTTCGCCATTGTTGCCTTCATTTCAGGATCGACATCGTCCCACGATTCGTATTTTTTTGTTTGCTTTGGTGCTGAATAATAAGCAATTGCTTGAAAATCTGGTTTTGTGTAATGCACATGCGCCCATTCCGGTTCGGTCATGGTTTTCCAAATTGCAAAAGCTTTCAAGCGATGTTCCAACAACCATTCCGGTTCATTTTTCTTATTGGAAATCAAACGAATAATGTCTTCGTTCAAACCAATCGGAACAGTATCTGCCTCAATTTCTGTTACAAAACCAAATTTGTATTCCTGATTTTCGAGGTCTTTCGCTAACTCGTTTTCGGTGTAATTTGCCATTGTCTGAGTTTAAACTGAAAAAGATTCGCCGCAACCGCACGTTCGATCGGCATTTGGATTTTTGAAAATAAAGCCTTTACCGTTTAATCCTCCTGAAAAATCAAGCGTTGTTCCGAGTAAGTACAAATAACTTTTTCTATCTACAACAACCTTAATTCCATTATCTTCAAAGGCCTTGTCCCCTTCCTTTTCTTCGTTATCAAATGTGAGTTGATACATCAAGCCAGAACATCCTCCACCTTGAACGCCGACCCGTATAAAAAAGCCGTCTTTCCCCTCATCTTCCATTAAGCGTATGGCTTGTTTCTTTGCCGCTTCTGTGACTGTAATCATACCTTCTTTTTATTTAGATTAATTTTAAATAAGAAAAAAATCTGTTGCAAAAATACCACATTTATGGTATTGTAACAATAAAACAAAAGATTAGTTTTCGCGAGAGGGAAGGTGTACCAAATAAAAGTGAAGCTTCAGATACACATTTAGCTCAATAAAACAAAGGCTAACCAAGCGCCGAAATAAGCCAAAGCGCCCATTCCTATCAATTGAACTGTTGGCCACTTCCAACTTCCAGTTTCCCGCTTTACCACCGCTAAAGTTGCCATACATTGCATCGCGAATACATAAAAAACCATCATTGAAACGCCCGAAGCAGTGGTAAAAACCAACTCTCCTCGACTGTTACGTTCATCCTTCATCCGTTTGATTAATGGTTTAACCTCATCGGACTGAACAGAATAAATGGTTGATAATGAACCGACAAAAACTTCTCTAGCGGCAAAGGAGGTAATTAAAGCGATTCCGATTTTCCAGTCATAACCTAAAGGACGTATAACTGGTTCAATTCCTTTTCCAAGTATTCCGATATACGAAGTTTCCAAATCTACCGCGGATTTCATGGCTTCTTTATCTTCGTCGTTTGCGGATTTAAAAGCTGTTGATTTAGCCAGTTTTTCTTGCCCCACCTTCCGACTTTCTTCTGGTCCATACTTCGCTAACGCCCATAAAATGATACTAATTGCTAAAATTATTTTTCCTGCATCTATAACAAAAACGCGTGCTTTTTCATAAACCATCAAACCCACATTTTTCCAAATTGGCACACGATAAGCGGGCATTTCTAACAACATAAATCCCTTCTTCTCCGTGCGAATAAACTGTTTCAAAATGATGGAAACAACCAATGCTGCAACAATACCAAGTAAATATAACGCCAATAATACCAAGCCTTGTAGCTCAAAAATTCCACCAACCATTTTCTTCGGAACAACCAAGGCAATCAGCAATGTGTAAACAGGAATGCGTGCGCTACAACTCATTAGTGGCGCGACCAAAATCGTAATTAAGCGCTCCTTCCAATCGGAAATTGTTCGTGTTGCCATAACGCCAGGAATCGCACACGCCACACTTGACATGAGTGGAACAACGCTTTTTCCATTCAATCCGAAAGGACGCATCAAACGATCCATTATGAAAACGACGCGCGCTAAATATCCGCTTTCCTCCAAAATCGCGATGAAGAAAAATAATAGCGCAATTTGGGGCACAAACACCACCACGCCACCAATTCCCGGAACAATTCCTTCAGCTATCAAATCGGTGAACGCACCAGCGGGTAAGGTATTTTGTAACCAAGCGGAAAGTTCAGAAAAACGCAGATCCAACCAATCCATTGGAACAGCAGCGAAATTGTAAATGAATTGAAAAACAACCGCCAAAATTCCCACAAAAACAAAATAGCCCCAAACAGGATGAACGAGCCATTTATCCAGTCCAAGTTGTTGTTTTTCAGGAGTATCAATTGTTTGAATGCGTTGTACAAATTCAGTTATTCGTTCGCGACGCAATAAAATTTCCTTTTCTTGTTTATCGGTTTCGTCCAACGAACACAGCTGAAAATCAGAAAGAAGCACTTTTGGCTTTTGTGATAAATCAACTTTAGAAATAGCATCCAACAAACGTTCTTTTCCGATTCCAACTCGCGCAGTTGTGGTGACAATATTGATTCCTAATTCGGTTTCTAGTTTTTCAACATCGATAGAAATCTTCCGCTTTTTAGTCAAATCCCACATGTTCAAAACCAAAATGCAAGGAATTCCCAAGTCTGCAATTTGTGAAAACAAGACCAAATTCCGTTCGAGGTTGGAGGCGTCAACAACAACAAGGGCTAATTCAGGAAAATCAGCATGCGAAGGATTGTTTAGTACGTTATGCACCACTTCCTCGTCCTTCGTGTCAGGGTATAAACTGTACACGCCAGGAAAATCAATGATTTCGTGTTTTAATGTGCCGGATTGAAAATAACCCGATTTTTTCTCTACAGTAATTCCTGCAAAATTGCCAACATGTTGCCGCATTCCTGTCAGCATGTTGAACACAGAACTTTTTCCTGTGTTGGGATTTCCAAAGAGAGCAATCTTCATTTATTTACACCCCTAATCGGGGGCGTAAAAATACGTATTAATAAAACTGAAAATTTGTTTACCGGCTTTAAAATTCAGTCATCACCACAAAGCAGGCGTCTTCTTTTCGTAGAGAAATTAAAGAACCCGACACATTTATTGCTAAAGGATCGCCCAAAGGAGCGGCGAGAACAGGAGTAATAATTTCTCCCGGAAAAACGCCCAATTCGTAGAGTTTTTTACGAAAAGAGCCGTGCTGAATCCGAACGATTTTGCCTGGTTTATTCAAAGGCCAAGTGGCTAAAGTAGTTTCCATACTTATTTATTTTACTAAAAACCGAATCGTTTGACGCGTGCGTTGTTCCAAAATTATTTCACGATTAGCTGTCGTTTTCGCAATGGTTTTATCGTCGTAATGGCGAATTGTGATTAAGGTCAAGCCGTCGTTGTAACGCACTTCGTATTCCTTGCCAAAAAGTGTCTTTATTGCTTCGATATCGATTTTCTTTCCATCGGTTGCTATCGAAAAATTCAACGCTGAGTTTTGCATGACATTGATTTTGATACGCAACTGTGCCAATTTCGTAAAAATGTCACCCAAGTTTTCTTCCACAATGAAGGAGAAATCGCGCGGCGTAAATGAAATCAAGGTCTGATCCGCTTTAAAAATGAAAGAGGGCACCAAATTGTCATAATCTGTTGTTTCCTGAATGGTAGTTCCTTCAGCCACAGGATCAATGAATGATTTTACATATAAAGGAATACCTTTGTTTTGTAGCGGTTTAACAGTTTTAGGATGAATCACACTTGCCCCGTAATACGACAATTCAATCGCCTCACGAAAGGAAATTTTATCCAACTTAACGGTGTCGCTAAAATATTTCGGATCAGCATTTAACATTCCTGGAACATCTTTCCAAATCGTAACAGACGAAGCATTACAGCAAAAAGCAACAATTCCCGCTGTGTAGTCCGAGCCTTCACGACCTAAAGTAGTTGTAAATCCTTCTGGAGTATGACCTATAAAACCTTGTGTCACCAAAATGTCTGAATCGGCAAAAGCAGGCATCAATTTTTCTTGCATCAACTGTTCGGTTCTGTTCCAATCCACGTTTCCTTCTTGGTAATGGTTATCAGTCCGAATCAATTGACGAGCGTCCATTAACCGTGCTCGGAATCCTTGTTCGTTGAGATAAGTTGTTAAAATTATGGAAGATAAGACTTCACCAAGAGAAACTACTTGATCGTACTCAAAACTAAAATTCTCAGAGAAAGGACGGTTCAAGCGATCTTTCAAACTTTCAAAAACATCGTCAATTTCATTTTGTAAACTGTAATGTCCTTCGGGAAAAAGTTCGCCTATTAATTCTTGGTGAAATAGATGCAAATCATCCACCGCATTGATGAAATCTTTCTCATTTTTAAGTTGCAACGCCGCAATGATTTCTTCCAGTTTGTTGGTGGTTTTTCCCATTGCGGAAACAACAATTGCGATTTTTTCATTTTCAAAACGGAGTAAAATTGAAGCCACATTTCTGACCGCATCAGCATTTTTCACAGAGGCTCCACCAAATTTAAAGACTTTCATTTTCGGTCGAATTCAATTTTTTTTCAAAGGTAGAAGAATAAAAGCTTAAAAAATCACCTTGAGTTTTATGTCGATTAAAAGTAAAAACGCTTTATAGAAAATACTGTTCACAAAGTAATTTGGTTGTTTCGTGAAAAACCCTGTGTTTTTAGAGTGTTTTCCCGCATATTTGAAGGATAAAAATTTGTTTATGTCAATTTCAAAAAGAAATCCATTCTTCCTTTTTCTGTTATTACTTGTTAACAGTAATTTTTTCGCTCAACCTTTTGGAAACTCTAGTTCTGGAAACGGAATAATTACAGGTCAGAACTCGATTGTTAACACTTATTACAAAGTAAATTCCGTTAGCGTAAATTCCGTTTCTACGTTGGGGTCATTCTACTTTTCTCCCGGTTCACGTTATCTAATTATTCAAATGGAGGGAACGAACGCTGGAAAATGGGAGTGGTTACGTGTTTCTTATTCTTCTGCAGCAGGGGGACAGACAACGATAAACTTCAACAATTCGATTACGCAGACATATGACGTGTCGAACAAGGTTCAATTAATTTCTGTGCCTGAATATTATGACTTAACCATCACCTCATCAGGTAGTTTAACTTGTAACCCATACAACCCTGCCATTGGTACAGGTGGTGTTTTAGTTTTCAACGTTTCGAATAATTTTACTGTAGAACAAGGTGGTAAGTGTGATGTGAGTGGAAAAGGATTTTTATCTGGTCAAGGTGGAAATGGCGGTGCGGGCGGTAGTGCTGGAATTGGTGGATTAGCTGGTCCTGTCGGTCAAAACGGTGGGAATTCAGGAATTCAACAAAACACAGGTATTAACGGTGGAGGACACGGTGGTTCCTATGGTGGTTCAGGTGCTTTGGGGGGAAATGCCATAACTTCGTTTGGAATCAGTTCTCCTGCAATAAATAGTTCATTGCTTTCAGCACAACCCCCGAGAATAGTTTTAGGGAATGGTGGAACAAGCGGCAATGGTGGAAACGGAAAAGCTGGCGCAGGAGGCGGTGGTGGTGGCGCCGGAAACGCTAACTCACAAAATGGAACGAACGGTGCGGCTGGTGCAACAGGCGGAAATGGTGGAGTTGGCGGAAATGGTGGTGGAATCATTTTGTTTTCAGCATTCAATTTAATTAACAATTCCACAAGTCCTGTTTTTATTTCTAATGGATTAAACGCTACGAATGGTCAGGCTGGAACAAATGGCGGAAACGGAGGAAATGGAGGTGTTGGAGAAAATTGTGCAAGCGCTGGCGGCGGCGGCGGCGGACGAGGGGGAGATGGTGCCAATGGAGGAAATGGCGGTGCTGGTGGTGCTGGTGGAACAATTTTTGGTTACCTGCCATCATCTACGACACAACTAAACGCTTCCATGATTCAAAATACAGGTGGTCAAGGTGGACAAGGCGGACAAGGTGGTCAAGGTGGTCAAGGTGGTCAAAACGCAGGGACAATAAGCGGCCCTTGTCCTTCAGCGATTACAAATCCTGTTTTGGTCGTGAGTAATCCAGGTACTGGAACAGGGACGTGTGATGCTTATCAGGTAGATTTGACGATTAGCTACTTCAATTCCTTGGGTTCTACTAATTATACAGTCACCACTGCAAATAATGTAACCACCTGGGAGGACAACAATGGAAACTTCATACGTTTGGTACCTATATATTCTATTCCTTCTGAGTGGTATGTCCTTCAATCATACAACAACGGGCAATACTACTATACCTTTCTACAAAACGCTAGTAGTCTTTCTCCCTTCAGCTTATTATCTTCATACATAAATAACACAAACAATGCTACTTTTAGTGGTCCTGTTAACAATGCTCCCGGAAGTTTTAATGCAACAAATAACTCCACGAGTTTTGCGGTTTACTGTCAAATTCCAAGAGCAGAACCAGAAGACGGAGATAACGGAATACCTGGAGACCCTGGAGTTGGTGGTCAAGGTGGTGTTTTTGGGTCTGGAATTCCGGAAGAGTGTTTGAATAGTAATTTAACCTATGCCATAACTGATGATGGAATGAATGTAACCATCGATTTCCCAGGATTAACCTTTAATGGTACAATTAGTGACCTAACTGGAAACCAGAGTTATAGTTCAAATGATAATATCGTTTTCCCTTTATCAGATCCTTTCTCACCCATTATTATTTCTGGAACCATTTCTGACCCTTGCGGGAATTCCACAATTATCTATGAGGAATACACACCAAATCAAAACCCTCCTTGTTGGGTTCCCTTTTTTGTGAATGCCGTAACACAAGGACAGCAAACGTGTAGCAACCCAGCAGAAACAGTATTAATAACCGTTGACGGCTCAACAGGATACAATTTCGATATAACATTTTTAGACGGTTCAACGCCTTTTCACATTGATTATCAGTATAATCAAACCGTTTTTTACATGTCCTTACTTCCAGGTATTTATCAATATGAAGTTTCAATCCCAAACACAAACTGTATCACATACGAAACAATAACCATTATTGATTTCATCTCCCCTTTAACTATTGATTCAACAGCTATAACTACAAGTTGTAATGGACAATCAACAGCTACTATCTACACTAATGGTGGTACAGACTTAAATTACAATCTAAACCAAGGTCAATTCCAGCAATACGACAACAATGTTTTTAATAATCTAAACCCTGGTATCTATGATGTTGTGATTACTGATGTATATGGATGTGAAGCATTTGGTGTTTTTGAGGTCCCTGTTTCTGGGGTTACACCATCAATAAATCTAACCGTAAATCAACCAACTTGCAATCAACCTATTTCCTCTGTTTCGGCTACCGTAAATGGGGGAGTTGGGCCTTTCTTGTTTAGCCTTGATGGTGGTTTGCCAAGTAACTCAAGTTCTTTCAATGCAATTCCTGTGGGTAGTCATACCTTGAGCGTAATCGACGCAAACGGATGCACGATAAGTTCCTCATTTGTAATAAACTCTTTTGATGCTCCACAAGAATTAATCATTACTCCAACTGCTCCAGTTTGTACAGCGTCAAATGGTAGTGTCGACGTTCAAGTAATTGGAGGAACAGCTCCATTCGCATTTAGCATCAACGGTCAACCTGCTAGTCCGAATAACATTTTCACTGGTTTAGCCGCAGGTAGTTATCTCATTCAAGTTACAGA
>JBDKEM010000033.1:0-103931 GCA_039795265.1 Bacteroidota bacterium
TTTGTTTGATTTCGGTCAAGGTTTAAGCCCTAACAATCAATTTACAACCAGTGTTTCAGGTGCTTATTCTGTCACCGTTATTGACAACAACGGATGTTCGGTAACTGAGTCCAATTTAATGATTAATCCTATGGAAACCACGACACTTACCTCCAATGTTGTTGATGTTGTGTGTAATTCATTGGGTTCAATTGAACTTTTCGCCTCTAATCCAAATTTAGTAAGTGAAATCAACTGGGATAATTATCAGTATGGTTGGACAAATACAGATTTAAGTCCTGGTGTTTATAACGCAACGATTTTACTAAGAAATGGATGTACGATGCCTTTTTCGGCTACAGTAAATGATGCAAGTTATTCTGTTCAATTTACAGGTTCAATAACTCAACCAAGTTGCAACTATACCAATGATGGTACAATTGAAGTTCAAGTTGCGAGAGGTGTTCCTCCGTTCTCTTATAATGGATTAACAAACAATATTATTTCTCCAATCGGAGCAGGTTCGTATGTTGTAACTGTTATTGACCAAAACGGATGTCAAGGAACAGAAACGTATATAATTGCAAATCCTGCACCTTTCTTCGCTTTAGTTAATAAAGTTAATCCATCGTGTTTTAATTCATGTGACGGCGTTTTAACAGCCACACCATTCGGCGCACAATCCATACCTGTTATTCAGTGGTCAAACAATGTAACATCCCTTGTTAACAGCAACTTATGTGCTGGGACTTACTCCCTTCATTTGGTTTCAGACAGAGGATGTGTATTTGACACAACTGTTAGTTTAAACCAACCACAAGTCATTCAAATCCAAACCATTCAACTTCAAAACAACAGTTGTTTTGGTGAGTCTAATGGAAAAATTGAAGTTGCTGCAACAAATGGTGTAGCCCCTTTCACCTATTCGTGGTCGCCAAGTGGAAATGGTAATCTAATCAATAACTTAAGTAATGGACAATACAACCTTACCGTCACTGATGCAAATGGTTGTACTTCCAGTCAAACTTATACTATAACCTCACCAAGTCAATTGCAATTAAGTTTTACTGGATCATTGTTTGTTTGCAACGGTTCAACAACAACTTTAACGGTCAGTGGGACAGGCGGAACTCCACCCTACTTAGGAACAGGCAACACCTCATTATCAGCTGGCACATATACCTTGTCGATTAAAGACGCTAACGGATGTTTTGTTAGTCAGCCAGTTACGATAATGAATGCAGATCCAATTAAAATAGATATTAGTAAAATAAATCCATGTAAAGAGACTTTCAATGGAAGTATTAACTTGAACCTGCTATCTGGAGCACAGCCTTTTACTTATCAATGGTCAAATGGCTTCACAACACAAAACATAGCTGGAATTGGCGCTGGAGTTTATACCGTAACAATTACTGATGCTAATGGTTGTACACGAATAGAAACTGTTAATCTCAATTCTTCTTCAGGTCCTAGTGTTACCGCAAGCGTTACCAACGTTGTGTGTCAACCTGCAAATAATGGTTCAATTGTGTTAACCGTTAACGGCATCGTCAACAATCCAAACGTATCCTACTTCTGGACACACGGGCCAACAACATCAACAATATCTGGCTTATCTGCAGGAACCTATTCTGTTAAAGTAGTCGAACCAAACGGTTGCGTAACAGAAATGCAATTTCTTGTTAAAGATGATTGTGGTTGTCCACCAAACTTTAGCGTTGATATTTGTGGTCCGACCGTTGTTTGTGAAGGAGAACGTTTTTCACTTACATCAAATGTTTTCCCTCGCCCTCAAGGCTATAACTATACCTATTCATGGACCACTCCACTTGGAACCTACACTTCAGCGAATTATAACAACGGAGGTGCAGCTTTAAGTGCGACGGGTTGGTACACTTTAACTGTTAATTACCCACCGAATTGTAGTGTCACTGCACAAGTGTACGTAACCGTACGTCCAAGACCAGCGGTTACGATTACAAATTCTGTTACCGGAAATGCCAGCAGCTATCGTCATTTAAGAGGTTGCGATATCGACTTAACGGCAAGTGGTGCTGCCTTTTATACCTGGACATTGAACAACCTTCCTTATAACAACAATGGAAACCTTTTAAATTATCCAACAATCGCCACTGATAATACTGGAACCATCGCTGATCCACAAACATTAACCTTCAGAGTTACTGGAGTAGATTCAATGGGGTGTTCAAGAGCTGCAATTCAGACTATAACTTTATTGAATCCCGTGGTAACCGTTTCGCTTTCCAATGGAAATATCTTTAATCCAAATTCAAATAGAACCTTGACTATGGGACAATCTCAGTTGTTTGCAAATGCTACTTATAATTGGTCAACAATAGGTTGGTCAAGTAACTTAAGAAACACTTCAAGAACAGCTCCAATTGCAACATTGGCAGGTAACTATATGCTAAAAGTGACTCAAAATGGGTGTACGAGATACTACGCTTTTGAGGTGACAAAACAAGGTTTAACTGTTGTGCGCGAAGTGTTTAAAAATGTATCCTTACAACAAAACGTTGAATCACAAGGATTAACACCTTCAAACACTGAAATTAAACGTGATGAATTCAAGATTAGAGCCTATCCTATTCCTGCGAACAACGAACTGACAATTGACATCCAAAACAAGCAACAGGAATATATTACGCTTACCGTAATTGATTTCACGGGTAGATCGGTTTTTGAATTGAACGTTGGTGCTGAGGAGAACATTCAAATTCCAATAGATGTTTCAGGATTAGCTCGAGGACAATATTTTATAGACTGTTACCGAAATGGCGAAAAGAGAAATAAATCCATTCATTTTATTAAGAATTAACACAAAACTATCTTTTCACAAAATGAAACTGTGCTTTCACAAAACTTTACACAAAAAATCAAGAAATAGAATAACCTTTGTTGTGAGTAATTTAATTTCATAGATTAGTTTTAGAAAAATGCGCGACGTGAAGGTTGGTTTGGTTTAAGTTGGAAGTCGCGCTTTTAAGGTATCGTCAACCTACTATTAGCGATACAAAAAAGGTCATCATTAATTGGTGGCCTTTTTTAGTTGTTTTTTTTCTATGTAATTTCGGAATAATGTTGATGCAATTTTGGAATTTTCCTTATGCAATTTCGGAATTTTTCAACAAAACACTGCTTAATCTATTGCTTATAAGCCAATTAAAAACTATGGTGTTGAAAGCGAAATAGGAATGTTTTTTCCTCGAATAAAATGTCCTGACTTCTCAGCAAATTCACCTATAAATACAGCCATTTCTGATGGACTAACAGGCGCTAAATAACCAGGAAAGGCTTCTTCTAACATTTCTGTTTGAACCGCTCCTAAACACAAACAATTCATGGCAATTGTCGATTCTTTGTATTCCTCTGAAAAAAGTTCAGTGAAACTACAAAGTGCGGCTTTTGAAGTGGAATAGGCAGATAACCCAGCAAATTTTACACTTCCTTGAAAACCTCCCATGGAGCTGATGTTAACAATGTGCGAAAACTCGGTGTTCAAGTAAGGAAGGAAAAATTGAACCGTTTGTATCACGCCGATTACGTTCACTTGATAAGACAGTGTTAAATCCTCCGAACTCAGTTTTGGAAACGGTTTGTTAACCAAATAACCTGCGTTATTTATGAGAATATCGATGGAGCCAAATTTTGATGAAAACGGTAGAAGTTGCTCGTCAATCGCTTTTGATAAATCGAAAGAAATGCAGATTACATTTTCAAAACCAACAAACTTGACTTTCATTTTTTCTACATCCCGCGACATTGCAAAAACCACATTGGATGTTTCTTTTGCAAAATAGCGGACCAACTCCTCCCCTATTCCACGGCTTGCACCAACGACCACAATTGTTTTAGGCATCGAAATTGATTGTTACGTTTTCACTTTGAGGAATACACTGACATGTAAGCACATAACCCTTTTTCACTTCTTCATCCGTCAACGAATAATTTACCCGCATCATGACTTCTCCTTCTGTCACTTTCGCTTTACATGAGCTGCAAACACCACCACGACAAGAAAAAGGTGCGTCTAAACCTGCTCGATCGATTTCTTCTAAAACCGTTTTTCCATTTCCTGGAACTTGCATTTCCAAATTACACAATTCACCGTCCAAAATGACTTTCACTTTGCTCGTTCCTGAAAAAGACCCTTTCTTTTCTTCCACATTTTCGGTGGGTGGCGTGAACAATTCTGTACGGATTTTATCCTTTTGAACACCGAAAAAGGTCAATGCGCTTTTTACTTCTTCAATCATTTCCGATGGGCCACAAATCAAAAACACGTCCGCTCGGAGTAATTCAATGTTCTTTTTTATTTCTTCCGTGAACGCATTTTTATCAATTCTTCCTTCATGAGCCCCTTCCACCTTTTCACGGCTGAAGAAAGAGGTCATTTTCACCCCATTCAACGCATTTAATTCAGACCAATATAAGGCTTCTTTTTGCGAACGATTACCGAAAAACAAAGTCATCTTTTCGTCGGGCTTTAATGAACGTGCAATACTCAAAATTGGTGTAATTCCGCTTCCTGCTGCGATAGCAACGATATTTTTTTCACCATTTTTTAAATGAAATCCACCTTCTGCATGGGAAATCAAAATCGTATCACCCGATTGCGCTTTTTGATTGAACCAATTAGAAACCTTTCCTCCGGCAACCGCTTTGATTGCCAAGGTAAACGGTTTTCCCTCTTGATTACAAAGGGAATAAGAGCGTCGTTCTGTTTTACCATCAACAACTACCTCGATGTTTACGTATTGACCTGGTAAAAAGGAAGTTGGAAAATCGGCATCTTCAGGCTGGAGTGCTACCTCGACCGCTTCTGCTGTCA
Source organism: Bacteroidota bacterium (assembly GCA_039795265.1). Lineage (GTDB taxonomy): Bacteria > Bacteroidota > Bacteroidia > Flavobacteriales_D > Crocinitomicaceae > UBA952. The sequence continues at coordinate 4,835 of JBDKEM010000033.1, forward strand.
ATCGTGTAATGTTAATTTTAGCCGTGTAAAACCCTTTCGGAACTTTTGGCGCCGACTTTTTAAAAATATCAAATAAACCCATAATTAATCGTCAAATGAAACAACAATTTTCTCGGTGGTTGGGTGCGCTTGACACGTTAAAATATAATTATTTTCTACCTCTTCTGGAATCAAAGCGTAGTTAACGTCCATTCTAGCAGCACCTTCCAAGACCTTCGCCTTGCATGTACAACACACACCACCTTTACAAGCGAACGGTAAATCGGCACCTGCTTTTTGGGCAGCATCCAAAATACTCATTCCGTTAGAATCCATTACAAATTCCGTAGAGTCTCCGTCCACAATCACTTCGATTCTAGACTCAAAACCCGCAACCTCGATTTTGTCGTCCGATTTCGATTGTGCTGCTACCGTTCCGAATAATTCAAAATGAATGTTTTTTTCGTTGACGCCTTTTCCAACCAAGGTGTTTTTCACATCTAAAATCATCGACTCTGGACCGCAAATAAACACATCGTCCACCGTTTCGTTTTTCAAGAACGCATCAAACAAATCGCCACATTTTTGCGCATCAATTCGTCCTTTTTGAATTCGGCTACCTGGGCTTTCACGCGAGAACAAATGAATTAATCGAAATCGCGTTAAATACTTGTTCTTCAAGGCCTCTAATTCTTCACGGAAAATTATTCCATAAAACCCTTTGTTGCCATAAAACAAGGTGACTGTGCTATTGGGTTCTTCGGAAAGAATAGTTTTTAAAATGGAAAAAATCGGTGTGATTCCACTACCTGCAGCATACAATACATAGTTTTTTTTCGCCGCTTTGTTAGGTTGTAAACGAAAATTTCCTGCGGGCGTCATCACTTCTAAGGCATGTCCTTTTTTCAAGGATTTATTGGCATAAGTTGAGAAAACACCGTTCTCTATTTGCTTAATTGCCACGCGCCATTCACCGTCGATTGGAGAAGAACACAACGAGTAAGAGCGTCTTACTTCTTCCCCGTCGATAGTAGCTTTGAGGGTTAAATATTGTCCTGCTTCGAATTGGTAGTCGTTTGTCAAATTTTGTGGAATGTCGAAAGCAACAGATACGGTTTCTTTAGTTTCGCGGCGAATATCTCGAACCGTTAGCGAATGAAATTTAGGTGTCATGCGGTTTATAAAAGTTGCACAAATTTAATCCGATTTATTCATTTCCTTGATAATGTGTTAATGATGTAATGTGCTAATGTGCTAATGTGCTAATGTGCTAATGTGCTAATGTGGGAATGTGCTAATGAAGTAATGTGATAAAGTGGGAATGTGATAATGAAGTAATGTGTAAATTGTCGAATTATTCAATTTGCATATTAGCACATTGATAAATTAGCACATTAAACAAACCTTCGCTCAACCAAAGCCCAAATCATTTGTTAATCTCTAAAATTTCATGACATTAAAAGGCAAGGGAAAAGAAAGAATTTTTCTAAATTCCAAAAACCTAATTTTCGTCATAAAACTGAAATAACTAAATAACTATTTTTGAGCAACTAAAACCTGTTTCTTATGAAGGAAGTAAACATGAAAGCGTTGGAACAGAGCTTCCAGGAAAAAATTAACAAAGAAATTAAAATTGAACCAAACGACTGGATGCCGGATGCTTACCGAAAAACGCTGATTAGACAAATTTCGCAACATGCTCACTCTGAAGTGGTGGGAATGTTGCCCGAAGCCAATTGGATAACGCGTGCTCCGAATCTACGTAGAAAGGCTGTTCTTTTGGCAAAAGTACAAGATGAAGCTGGACATGGCTTGTATTTGTATAGTGCAACAGAAACGCTAGGCGCTGATCGCGAAGCAACAATTGACGATTTGCACTCTGGAAAAGCTAAGTATTCTTCAATTTTCAATTATCCAGCATTGGGATGGGCCGACATTGGCGCAATCGGTTGGTTGGTGGACGGAGCTGCTATCATGAACCAAGTGGCGCTTTGTCGTACCTCGTACGGTCCTTACGCACGTGCCATGGTGAAAATCTGTAAAGAAGAATCGTTCCATCAACGTCAGGGGTATGAGCTACTCTACACTCTTTGTCAAGGTTCACCAGAGCAAAAAGCGATGGCTCAAGATGCGCTCAACCGTTTTTGGTGGCCAGCACTAATGATGTTTGGACCGAGTGATGCTGAATCCACCCACTCCGCACAATCGATTGAGTGGAAAATCAAACGCGTTTCTAACGATGAATTGCGTCAAAATTTTATCGACGCAACTGTTCCTCAAGCGGAAATTCTTGGATTAACCATTCCAGACCCCAACTTAAAATGGAACGAAGAACGTGGTCATTACGATTCCAGCCCCATCAATTGGGACGAGTTCTGGCAAGTACTTGAAGGAAACGGTCCATGCAACAAAGAACGTATCGCCGCACGCAAAAAAGCGAAAGAAGAAGGACTATGGGTTCGAGAAGCCGCGAATGCGTATGCCGAAAAACGTGCGAAAAGAAAATCAGCTTAATTATTACAAACCAATACACTAACTATGTCAACAAAAAATGAATGGCCTCTTTGGGAGGTTTTTATCCGTAGCAAACAAGGATTGAATCACAAACACGTTGGAAGTCTTCGCGCTGCTGACTCCACAATGGCCTTAGAAAATGCGCGTGATGTTTATACACGTCGTTCGGAAGGAATCAGTATCTGGGTGGTAGAATCTAATTTGGTGCACGCTAGTGACCCAATGGAAGCAGACATGTTCTATGAACCATCGGATTCAAAAGTATATAGACACCCAACGTTTTACGAAGTGCCGGAAGGTGTAAAACACATGTAATCATGAAAAACGAAGCACTTTATAAATACCTCCTTCGCTTAGGCGATGACAGTTTGATTTTGGGACAACGTTTAGCCGAATGGTGTGGACATGGGCCGATTTTGGAAGAAGACATTGCGATGACCAACATTTCACTTGATTTGATCGGACAAGCAATGAACATCTACGATTACGCCGTTGAAATCGAAGGACTTGGATCTGACCACGATAAAATTGCAATGACGCGTTTTGAGCACGAATACGTGAATGTGTTGTTGGTAGAACAACCTAACGGTGATTTCGCGCAAACAATGGTACGCCAGTTTCTTTTCGATGCGTTTCGCAAGCCTTTGTATGAAAAATTACAAGCTTCTAATGATAAGCAACTAGCAGCAATCGCAGAGAAATCCTTGAAAGAAACACGTTATCACTTGAAACACAGTTCGGAATGGATTATACGCATGGGCGACGGGACAGAAGAATCTCACCGTCGAGCACAAGATGCGATTGATTTATTGTGGCGTTACGCTGACGAATTGTTTTTCACGGATGAAGTGGAAGCAACGTTGACGGCTTCAGGTATTCTACCCGATTTGTCCGATTTAAAAGCAACGTGGGAAAATACCGTAAATGCCATTTTCACAGAAGCGACTTTATCTATTCCAGCAAACAATTGGAAATTCGGCGGCGGACGTTTGGGAAGACATTCAGAACACATGGGCTACATTTTGACCGAATTGCAGTATATGCAACGTGCCTACCCTAATTTACAATGGTAACCAAAGATCTCATTTTTAGCTGGCTTGAAGAGGTTAGCGATCCAGAAATTCCAGTATTATCAGTAGTTGACTTGGGTGTTGTTCGCGACGCCCAAGCTACTCCTACTGGCTGGACGATTACGATTACACCCACCTATTCCGGGTGTCCTGCGATGAAACTGATGGAAGAAGAAATCCGTTGGAAATTAGAGGAAAAAGGATTAGATAATTTCGATGTCAACCTCGTACTTTCTCCCGCTTGGACCACCGATTGGATCAGTGAAAATGGACGATTGAAACTCCGAGAATACGGCATTGCACCACCTGAAAACGAAGTGGACAAAAGCGTACTTTTCGCCGAACCACCAACTGTTCCTTGTCCATTGTGTGCTTCAACTAATACCCGGATGGTAAGCCAATTCGGCAGCACGGCTTGTAAAGCAAACTACCAGTGTAACGACTGTAAAGAACCATTTGATTATTTTAAGTGCCTTAAGTGAAAAAAAGATAAATTTTCCCAGACTGTTGCAAAATCCTTTAATCGAGGCTTTTTGAAAATTTAACCCTGAAGTTAACCCCTGTTAATGTGAATCTTAAATTTTAAAAGTAACGATGAGTAAGGGCTTTGGCAACGGTCTTACTCTTTTGATGTTGTCGGTAAACGAAAACCAACAACCGCCTCGTGAGAATAGAATAACTTATAGTTTTTAATAGAAAACAATTCTGCTGTATAGCCGAAATAATAATTCTTGAACACCAAAAAATTCAAGTTCACACCACCAAAAAGTGAGTTCCGCATCAATGCTCCAACTTGAATCCAATCGTTGATTTTAAACTGAACATTGAACGTTGCCGTCATTTTAACAAGGTCGGTTTGTATTAAAATTCGTGGGGTGATTTCAAGTTTTTCGCCTACCGTAAAGGTGTAGCCACTTTGTAAAAAATAATGGGGCGCAATATTAAATCCATTACCAAATTTGCTACAAACCTCAGTTCGATTATTAAAATTGGATTCAGACCGCTCAGAAACAATGAGTTACGAATAACGTTTTTGAGGATTTATCGGTCCGCCGCGGCGGAAAATCGAAAAAAGGTTGTGAAGTAAATCGTTGTTTATCAGCTGAACAGATAAAATCTTTGCATAAAAACCAGTTATACCGCGTTGTTTCCTCTCAATTTAGCTCGCTAAACTTTCGAGTAAACGCCTTGTCTAACAGATTTTTATGACAATCTGAATTTCAATTTTACTATCGAACTGAGGTTACAAAATTAACGCGCGTTACACCAAGCCCGATTTGCCACTTGGAAAGTTTGTAATTGAAACCAAAATCAGGAAACAAGCGGTACATGTTGGTGTCTCCCGGCAATGACGGGTCAGGTGTTGGTGTTGGAGTTTCCCACTCCGGACGCATGGCAATCCGAAGAAGGCTCAAGTTTGCACCAAAAGATACAGTCTGCCGCTCACCAAGAGGTAAGTGGTAAGCATAAGAAAGTTTAGCTGTTTGATTATGATTGAAACCAATTTTTTCAGCCATAAGAGTTAATCCAATTCCCGAGTTGATTTTGGCTAGTTTCTGTTGATACTGAGCCTGTAAAGTACGTGGATGACCTGTAATGCCAATCCATTGGTCACGTGCTAAAATCACGGCTTCGCGTTCATTTTCCAAACCCGTTGTGGCAGGAAGATAATACGGTTGAATGTTCCAGAAATTAGAAATCAAGGGTTCTTGTTGCGCAGAAAAACTACTGAAAAAACAAAGAAAGAGGTAAAACAGAACACGAGAAAAACGCATGATAAGTTGGGTTTAGGTACCACTAATTTAATAAAATCAGGCGGAAAATTGATTTGGGCATACAGTGAAATTGTTCCATTAAACGAAAAAACCACCTCACTTTCTCGTCAAACTAATCTCCACTTTTCGATTCGGAAAACCCTGGTTAAAAGAAAAACTAGCGAATAAAGTACCCAAGAGAAAGCCTAAAACTACGATCCCTCGAATATTTTAACGGCATATCCAAAACCCTGCTAGAAATGGGAATGAAATTCAACTCTATAGACCACTTTTCGTTGACTTGGAGACCAAAAGCTACAACTCCGCTAATACTGAACCTCGAGTAGTTCTTTATATCTTTCAAGTAATCCGTTACGGTGTTAACTTCGAAGTCGGATTTATACTGAGGATTTGACAGGATGAAATCTTCTTGCGCACCAAAGAGAAAATAAGGTTTCACTTTTTTATTACCTACAAAAATCTTTAGACCAAGATGTAAACTCAAATTGTGAATCAGTAAACTATTTTTTAATAGGATTGCATTACCCGAATTATCAACCGAGGAGGTTTTTCCCTGAACACCTTTTTGGTGGTATCCCAATTCCATTCGAAGCGAATAATTCGCGGTGAGTCGTTTCTCAGCTTGAGCATAGGCACAAAAAATTAACTTCTCTTTCCCCCACATATCAGGATGGGACATGGCATCAGCGTTGAACACGTGCATATTCGATAAACCCATTCCAGCGCGGAAACCGACGTGGTCAATTACTTGACCAGTGCAGGGAAATCCCGAGAAAACTAAAAAACTGAGTAAGGATAAAAGACGCATAGGAATGTTTGGATAACCTAAAATTACGCAAAAAAACGTAGAAAACAACTTGCTAATGAACTTATTGCGTTTTGGTTAATATTTGATGTAGAAAAGAGAATCGTATCCCCCACCACCAACAAAATCATATTGTGTTAATAACTAGATTTTGGTTTCAGGATTTTAGCTTGAACTGAAAGTGTACCAATTCTGAAAATGTCCAGGATCAATAATCCAATATTTATCATGTTCAAAAGCATTACAAGATATTCTGTATTTTATATTTCTCCAAACTGTATCAGCGTTATGGGGCATCATTTTAATAATGGTATCATTTAAAAATTCGATTTTAAAAGGACCCGGAACATTAGAATTACTTTGTAACTCCCATACACCGTTCATTCTAATTTGTTTATTAATAAAAATTTCATCTTGACAAGCATTCGGGTCTATTTGAGGCACCTTGTCTTTTTTGCAAGAGGAAAGAATAAGGATAGTAGATATAATAATGATGTAATTCAGTTTCATAGTTTAATAATTTTATAAGAATTAGAGAATGTTGAGTTTTAGACGAGAATCGTTTTAAAAGTGCTAGAAGACAACCCAATAAACTAAAACCTTTTTTTTGAATTGACCAAACAAAAAAAACAAAATAAAACATGTTTCAATCGCATTAAATCTTACAGTAGATGAATGGTGCACAGTATCTGATTCAATCCAAATTCCTTGAGAAGGGGATGAAAATTCTTCAATAATAAAATTTGCATTGACTTCATGATAAAAATCACAAGGGTTTTTTGGATCTGGAATTTCAGGTTTTACCTTCTTACAGGAGTATTGCGCGAGTAGGATGATGCTTAGCGATACTAATAGTATTTTTTTCATGGTTTAAAGTTTTCGTCCATAATGAATAACGTAATTTTTTGTAATGAACTGATCGTAATAAAGTATATACTTAAATCTATTTTCTCCAATATAAACAAGTCTTACTCCGGGGCTGAGTGACATGTCTATGCGATTAGGCCCATAAGCTTCGAGCCAATTACAGTAAAGCTCCAAGATATTAACAGAATTTAATCCCTTACCGTCATAATTGTAGAGATTAAAACGGGAGCCTATACCAGCATTGTTACCTGGAACAAAATCAATTTGAACATCAAAACTGTCCTTTAATTCGGGGCTGTAAAAACGAAACAATCCTTCGAGAAACACGGTTTCTTCTATGCCAGATTTAATCGAAAGGAACTTTGTTATTGAGTCATACCCATCGTCATTGGGAAAACAAATTTTATTCGGTTTTTTCTTAACAACTAAAGTGATGGGTAATGTTTGGTGACTAAATGCAGCGGAAAAATAGCGTTTCAATTGTTTCTGATTCACAATTTCAGACCCCATGTACCATTTATAAGTCGCCCCTGATTCTAAAGCAGTAAAACGTACTGTTTTTTCAGCATAGGTAGTATCCGTAAAGGTCCAAAAATTTTCAATACTATCTTCGAGAAAACTACCCGAAACAATCTCCTCCATGGTAAAATCAGCAGAAACTTCATGTGCACAACTGCAATCTAAATTGTTCAAATTGGGTTGTGTTTTTTTGCAGGAGTATTGCGCGAGTAGGATGATGCTTAGCGCTATAAAAATCAGTCGTTTCATGGTTAAATTTTAAGCAAAAAAGAGCTGTTAAAACAGCTCTTTTATCAATCAATTACTTTTTGGTTAATTCTATCCGAACGGTTTTACCTGAAAATCCGAGAGTGCTTTTGCTCTCAAATTGCATGGTTTTTCGAGAGCGCTCCAATACATTATATTCTCCACTCAAAGCATTGGCGAAATAATCTAAAGTGTCTAACGTATTTGGCTCACATTCTTCACAAAGCACTTGATAGTTGATGTAAAACTTCTTGGCTTTTTCATGAAATTGCCATTGGAAAACCGCATCGAAATAAACGACGTTTGTTGAATTATAATCGCGTTGTTTCCAAACCGCTTGTGGTACCGAATCATAAATATTGACTCCTTGTGTGATTTTCCAAGATCCTGAAATATTGGAAAGTGTGTCGTTGATTTTGATGCTTTGCACCGTCCACGTTTCGCCTTTCATGAGGCGTTTGGAGTAGAACCTATCCTTGTTACAACTTACAAGAAGAAGGAGCAAGATTGAAGTAATGATTTTGTTTTTCATTTTTTTCTTTTTTATTATTGAATTTTTCGGCCTTTATAATGATAAGTTGGCGCCTCTATTGATGGCTTGGGGTCAAGAGTTAAAATAGCTTCGCCATTTGGTTTATTGTAAAGCATCATCACAAACTTATATTGTTCCCACCACATCTGGCGGTACATACAAGTTCCCATACTCGTGTAACTACCCGGTGAAACCGAGCCGTTTCCATCATAATTGGAAATGGTAACCCTATCTCTTGTATCCACATACATATTAATAGATATATCTACACTGTCACTTCCTTTTTCCTCTTTCATTCGATATACTCCCTCCAAGGTCGGATTGGGTTCTGAAAATGAAGAATCAAAAGTTCTATTGGTTATTACAACCGTTTTGGTAATTGAATCATAGCCATCGTCGTTTGGGAGGCAAATGTAATTTGGCTTTTTTTGAACAACTAGCGTAACAGAAATCGTCTGCCCTACGAATGAGCTATTAAAATATCTGACAACACTTTTTGTGTCTAATATCTCGTTTCCAATGTACCATTTGTAGGTGGCATTTTCTGCTTTTGCTGTAAACGCAATGTTTTTTTCTTTGAAAGTAGAATCCGTAATAGATCGTTTTTCCCAATCGAAGCCATAAGCATGAATCTCTTCAATATCAAAATCAGCAGTCGTTTCTTTCGCACAACTACAATCCAATTCCTTCATGTTTGGTTGCACTTTTTTGGTGCAGGAGTATTGCAACAGCGTCAATGTGCCAATCAAAAAAAGTAAGGTGCGTTTCATGGTTTATTTGTTTTCGAGTGCTTTCATACGTTCTTCTAATTGAAGAATGTATAAAGTTAATTCTTCTACCTTTTCAAGCAAAAGTAAATTCAATTCTCCCAAGTCTATCTCTCCTCTTGTTTCGTAATCTTTAGCAGAAGGGATGTTTGGTAAATGTTTGTTTAGAGAAATATATGATTTTAACTCATTGAGCGGTAATAGTTTGTACGATAGATCAAAAACATAGTCAGGAATTGGTGCCAAAGTGGTGGTGTATTTTCTTGCGAAAACTTCTCCGTTTCCTTTGACACTAAAGTTTTTGATTGGAGATAAATTACCCAATAGGGAAATCGTCCCATTCACCTGTATGGCATCGCTTGAATTGTCCATCATTCTTACAGAAAGACCATATTTTCCACTTGTTGCAGGTGCTTCAATATAAAAGCCATTCTCATTGGCTGGTGTAACGATATTCATTCTTGCTTGATTGGCGCTAGTGAGATTGGATAAACTCCCAACCCTTATGCGACTACTCGAATTGGAGTAAAGCATTTCTACTGTTGGAACACCAATAATCAAATTTCCAGCCTCTTGATTACGAATAAAGAAATTGTTTTCTGATAACCTCAATTCAACACCGTCAGATGCGGTCATACCTGTGGTAGTATTGGTAATTCCAAGACGAAATGTTTTCCCAGCGTTGAGAGGAGCTAAAGGGAAATTTTGGGGAATTAACCAATCCGCCGTTCCGTGCAAATGCAAATTGAAATTCGGAAGTGGCGTGTTGGTAGTCGTTGTGGTTGATTTTGTACCAATACCAACATAACCGGATTGATTAGCGTTAGAAACAGCAACACCTGGCCACGGTGTAGATTGTTGCCCAAAAGAAATTTGTGCTGCCAAACTTGAGATTGCGAAAAGAAAAACTCTTTTCATAAATAAAAAGATTAGGATAAGAAAATAGTAAGCCTTCAACACGTGATTCTTTTTAAAAGTGCTAGAAGACAACCCAACAAACTAAAACCTTTTTTTTGAATTGACCAAACAAAAAAAACAAAATAAAACATTGTTAATCAGCAAATTAATTAACAATGTTAACAAGCAAACAACCTTTAATTGGTTTAAAAAAGTTAACGTTTTATCGGGTAAGCCGCTGATTGTTTGGTTGGTGTCTAAATTAAATTGTTAACTACATGAATTAACTTTTTACAGCCATTTTTTAAAAAACTAACAATCCTTGTATTTGCGTGTTTTACAGCTTTTAGCTTACTTTTTTTTACTTAATTGTTCTCCATTCAACCTACACCAAGCACTCTGTGAGTTCCTCGATAACCCGTTGCGCATTTTTCTTCTCGTACAAAATGGCATAAACCGCTTCCAAAATGGGCATCTCGACAGGTGTTTTTTGGTGAATTTCGTGTAAACTCTTGGTGGCATAATAGCCCTCTGCAATCATATTCATTTCCAATTGTGCCGACTGCACGCTGTAGCCTTTTCCAATCATGAACCCGAAAGTGCGGTTGCGCGAAAATCCAGAATACGCCGTCACCAACAAATCACCAAGGTAAGCGCTACTTTTCGTGTCGCGGTGCATCGGTTGAACCGCATCAATAAAACGTTCTATTTCCTGAATGGCATTGGAAACCAAAACCGCTTGAAAGTTATCGCCGTAGCCTAACCCGTGACAAATTCCAGCAGCTAAAGCGTACACATTTTTCAAAACAGCAGCGTATTCCGTGCCTATCAAATCATCAGAAACGGTAGTCTTTAAATACCGACAACGCAAACGTTCAGCTACCAACTTTGCGTTTTCACTGTTCGGACTACAAATCGTCAAATAAGAAAGGCGTTCCAAAGCGACCTCTTCCGCGTGACAAGGACCACAAATGATTCCCAATTGCTCGTGAGGAAGTGCAAATAGTTCTTCAAAATAATGTGCTGGAATCGCTTGTTTTTCAGGAACAATTCCTTTAACAGCCGAAAAAATAATTTTTCCTTTCAAGATTTCCTTTTCAAGCGGAGAAAAAAGTTGATGTAAAAAAGCGGCAGGCGTAGCAATCACCAAAATGTCATACGTTTGAATGATGTTGACCAAATCACTACTTATTAATAGGTTCTCAACAGGTAAGCTTGCAGACTGAATGTATTTTGGGTTATGTCCAAACTGGCGAATGTGTGTAATACTGTTTTCATCGCGCAACCACCAACCTACATGTTGATTGTTGTTGGAGAATAATTTAACGAGCGCTGTAGCCCAGCTTCCTCCTCCAATAACAGCGATTTTTGGTTGTTTTTCGATCATTTTGTGTTGAGCTTTTTGGTTTTCAGTAGGAACAAAAATAGTTTTATTCATTTGGAATGGATGAGGAAATCAAACAAGGTGTTTAAAGATTGGTCGCTAACAAGTTTTTATTACACCTTAAACCCATAATTAATATTGATTGTCAATTTTTTAACAACATAGATACATAGGTGAAATAGGAAAAAAGAAACACAGAGTCATCACGATGAATCATAGATAGAGAGATAAATTACTGAAAATTTGACTTGTGTTGAATTGAAATACTCAACTATTTCACTAAATTTAGTTGTATGAACATGACAAAAGAAGAGCTTGGAATTTGGGGAGAAAATTATGCCGCTACTTTTCTCCAGGAAAAAGGAATGACAATTGAAGCACGAAATGTAAAATTCAAGCGGTACGAAGTGGACATCATTGCACGCGAGGGAAAGCAGTTGGTTATTGTTGAAGTGAAAACACGAAATACTGCCGAAATTGGAGAACCTTGGCGCGCGGTAACACGTGGCAAACAACGCCAAATTATCGCCGTTGCGGATCATTATGTACAAACGTATCAAATTGAAAACGAGGTGCGTTTCGACGTGATTTCTATTGTTCACAATTCGTATCGAACACATTTAGAGCACATTCCAGATGCGTTTCAAACAGTGTGAAGAAATCCTTTAAATTTCTCGTGTCCTTTGCGAATTCTTGGCGGTCTTTGCGGTTAACCTGCTTTTATTAACCGCAAAGTGCACAGAGTTTTTTCGCTGAGGTCACAGCTTACTTCGTACCTTCTTCGAGTTTTTTGTAGTTAGACTCAATATTTATGTTGAACATTTTTGATTTGATTGTTTTTGTAGAAAAATTATTGAATATCCTCAATCATACCACCAATTCAAATTTGATAACGAATGTATCCAATTAATCAAAAATATCTATGTATCACACCGTGATGTCTATGTTAAATTACTTTTTAGGTGCTTATAACTATGATTCGCCGAAAGCGAACTATTTTTCTATGTGGTTAAAAAATTGGAAACCACATAGGTAAATAGATTATCTAGATTTGAGAATGAAATAGACGCCAAAGCGTTGACACATAGGTATCCTGCCTCCGCCGAATGGGAAGGACTTTCGTTTTAAATGATTTGATATTATCATCGTCGGTAGTTTTGATTTGGTGGTATAAACACGGATACTCACAAAAATTAAACTTCCAAGGCATCCTCCCGTAAAGGACTTTAGTTTTCACTAAATTATTCTTTTCTAAACTGTAGTAATTGCTTTCGTTTGAACAAAATGAACTAAAAACACAAAATCCCAATCGAAAAAGAAGCGTATTAAACGGACTTACTACATTTGTTTCTAAATATCAGCAAGCACACCAATGGAAAAACTTCAAAACTTCATCGACGGCGAATACCAAGCACCACTTAACGGTTTATACTTAGACAATTACGAGCCAGCTACGGGAAAGGTTTATTCTTGGATTCCTGACTCGGACGCTACGGACGTGCAACAAGCTGTTGAGGCTGCCGAGAAAGCTTTTCCGATTTGGTCGAATATGTCAGCTGAAAAACGCTCACAAATTCTTGTTAAATTATCGGCAGGAATTGAGAAACGAATGGATCAATTTGTACAAGCGGAAAGTCGCGACAATGGAAAACCGCTTACGCTTGCCGCTCATGTGGATATTCCTCGTGCGGTTTCCAATTTTCACTTTTTTGCAACTGCGATTTTACATACTTCGAGCGAATCGCATTATATGGAAGGTATGGGCATCAATTATACCACGCGCAAACCCATCGGAATCGTAGGGTGCATTTCCCCTTGGAACTTGCCGCTGTATTTGTTTTCTTGGAAAATTGCCCCGGCTTTAGCAGCAGGAAACTGTGTCATTGCTAAACCGTCTGAGGTGACGCCTTACACCGCTTATCTATTGGGAGAGGTAGCAAAAGAAGCTGGTCTTCCCAACGGAGTTCTCAATATTCTGCATGGAAACGGCGCAAAAGTGGGAGATGCGATTGTAAAACATCCTAAAATTAAAGCGATTTCGTTTACTGGTGGAACGAAAACAGGAGCCTACATTGCCGCAACGGCTGCACCCATGTTTAAGAAACTTTCATTGGAACTCGGTGGAAAAAACCCGAACATCATCTTTGCTGACTGTGATTTTGACGATATGTTGTCCACCACGGTACGCAGCTCGTTTGCCAATCAAGGACAAATTTGTTTGTGTGGCTCACGAATTTTTATAGAAAAATCATTGTATCCTAAATTCAGAGACGCTTTTGTGGAAAAAGTTAGCCGCTCCAAAGTTTCATTTCCATCCGACCCTGAAGCTCGTTTGGGCGCGGTGGTCAGTGAAGATCATTTGAATAAAATTTTATCCTACATCGAACTAGCCAAAGAAGAAGGGGGAACGGTATTAACGGGTGGAAAACGGGTTCAACTTGCTGCCCCTTACGACAAAGGTTATTACCTCGAACCAACAGTCATTGAAGGTCTTGCCTACAATTGCCGAACAAATCAAGAAGAAATTTTTGGTCCAGTGGTAACGATAACGCCTTTTGAAACCGAAGAAGAAGTGTTGATGATGGCAAACTCCACCGAATACGGATTGGCCGCAACCGTTTGGACAAGCAATTTAAAACGTGCTCATCGAATTGCCGATCAACTGGAAAGCGGCATCGTTTGGGTGAATGCTTGGTTGGTGAGGGATTTACGCACACCTTTTGGTGGAATGAAAGCCTCAGGAGTAGGTCGTGAAGGAGGTTGGGAAGCTTTGCGTTTTTTTACCGAAGCCAAGAATATTTACATTCAATCTTAACATTATGAGTTTAAACATTCCCACTACTCCCTTAAAACGAGTGGTAATTGTTGGGGGTGGATTCGCGGGACTAGAATTAGCAAGTCGTTTGTTGAAGTCTGACTATCAAGTAGTCATCATCGATAAAAACAACTTTTATCAATTTCAACCCTTGTTGTATCAAGTAGCAACGGCGGGTTTAGAACCAAGTTCCATAGTTTTTCCCTTTCGTAAAGTCTTCCAAAATCATCCCCGTTTTCATTTTCGACTAGCGGAGGTGGAAAGAGTTTTAGTGGAAGATAAACGAATACGTACTAACCTTGGCGATATTTTCTTTGATTACTTAGTGATTGCATCAGGGGCGACGAACAATTTTTTCGGAAATAAAGAAATGGAAAAAAATGCCTTGCCGATGAAGTCAATTTCTGAAGCCTTACGACTGCGAAACACGATTTTTCAACACTTTGAGGACGCGTTAACAGTGGACAACAAGGAAGAACAAAACGCATTTTTAACCATTGCTATCGTAGGTGGAGGGCCGACTGGAGTGGAATTAGCGGGGGCATTAGCAGAGATGAAACGTTCGATTCTACCGAAAGACTATCCTGAATTGGACTTCAGTAAAATGAGAATTCTCCTCATTCAAGGAGATAAAAAACTGTTAAGTGCCATGTCGGAAGTTTCTGGAAATAAGGCAGAAGAATACTTGCAAAATATGGGTGTTGAAGTGCTTTGTGGACGACGCGTTTTAAATTATGACGGTGCTGTTATTGCGTTAGATGGAGACACAAAAATCGCCACGAAATTGGTCATTTGGGCTGCTGGTATCATCGCCAATTCACCTGCAGGATTTTCAGAAGAAGTTTATTCGCGCGGTAGAAGATTACGTGTAAATACCTTTAACCAAGTTGTTGGTCATGAATCGATTTTTGCAATTGGTGATGTTGCGTTAATGGAAGGACTTGAAAACTATCCTAACGGGCACCCTCAAATGGCGCAACCAGCAATTCAGCAAGGAAAACAATTAGCCAAAAACATTCTACGGAAAGACCGAAACGAAGCAATGGAACCTTTCAAATACAAAGAACTAGGTTCAATGGCCACTGTTGGAAGAAACAAGGCTGTCGTTGAATTGCCAAAAACCAAGTTTCAGGGATTTTTCGCTTGGGTACTTTGGTTAGTCGTTCACCTTCGATCGATACTCGGGGTTAAAAACAAAATATTAGTGCTATTCAACTGGATTTGGAATTATTTCACCTACAACCTCTCTCTTCGACTCATTATGCGGGCAGATACGGACAAAAGCACGTCAATAAAAAATAAAGATGGTTAATACAAGCGATTGCTTCAAGCGTATCTTTGACTCCCCTAAATAAAATAATTCATGGTAAACACTAAGAAAGATTGGAACGACATCAAGAGCAATGACTCTTGGTCGATTTTTAAAATAATGTCGGAATTCGTTGAGGCCTATGACCGAATGGCGAAGATTGGACCTTGTGTTTCTATTTTTGGTTCAGCGCGTACAAAACCGGACAACAAATACTATCAACTAAGCGTTTCCATCGCTGATAAATTAGCAAAATTGGGGTATGGGGTGATTTCTGGCGGAGGTCCAGGAATTATGGAAGCGGCCAACAAAGGTGCTTTTGAAGCCAATGGGGTTTCTGTCGGACTCAATATTGACTTGCCTTTTGAACAAAACCATAATCCGTACATTAATCCTGAGCACAACCTAGAATTTGATTACTTCTTTGTACGAAAAGTAATTTTTGTGAAGTATTCACAAGCGTTTGTGGTGCTACCTGGTGGCTTTGGAACATTGGATGAGTTTTTCGAGGCTTTGACCTTAATTCAAACTAAAAAAATCGCGAAACGCCCCGTTGTATTGGTTGGAAGTGCTTATTGGTCAGGTCTTTTAATGTGGATTGAAGAAGTGATGTTGAACGAAGAACACAACATTTCTCCTAACGACATGAACCTCATCAAAGTAGTGGACGATGCAGAAACGGCGGTGCAGTTTATTGAAGATTTCTACCGTTCACATTCCCTTTCGCCGAATTTCTAAAAGGCACGTTTTCAAACTTTCGCTACATTTGCCCATCTAGTAATGAATATGTTTCAAGCACTTAAGCAGTTTATTCTTTCCAAACATTTCCTGAAACACGTCGGTTTGGTGGCGATTTTCTATTTGTTGGTGGTTATTTTAACAATTGTTTATCTCAATTTTTCCACCAACCACGGAGAGAAAATCACTGTTCCCGATTTAACCGGATTATCCGCTAACTTGGCAAAACAAAAAATCGAAAGTCTTGGCTTGGAATATGAAATTATGGACAGCGTTTACAACCCGAAACTCCCTGAAGGAACTGTTGTTGAACAATTAGTCGAACCCACCAAAATTTCGATGGTGTACGTGAAAACTGGACGGGTAATCGGTTTGCGACTTTCAAAAAAGTCAGAATTAGTAGAAATGCCCAACTTGGTTCACAAGCAAATTCAATTGGCTGAAAGTATCCTCGAACAACGGTCATTGCGATTTGTGGTGCGTTATCGTGCTACTTCGGAAGAAAATGGTTCTGTGTTGGATCAACTTTACAACGGTCGTCGAATCAAGGAGGGAGAAAGAGTTCCAAGAGGTGGTGTAGTGGTGCTTATTGTTGGACAAAATGATGTTGGAGAGCCAATCCTTATGCCTAACTTTTTGGGGTTAACTATGGACCAAGCAGTTTACATCATGGATACCACTGGATTTACTTCCTATAATTTCATTTGTCCTGACTGTGTTTCTCGCGAAGACTCCTTGATGGCAAAAATATTTAGTCAATCGCCCGAATATATCGAAGGAAAAACCGTTGTTAAGTCCACCCATTTTACAATTTCAATGCGTAAAAACGGAAATGGATTTTAAATAGACCTTATGCGCTTTTTATTAACAGTACTCTTTTTGACCGGATTTCAATTGTTTGCTCAACACCTTGAAGTCGGCCCAATTTATTCCAATCCTTCTCTTTTTTCGAAAGAAGAAGTTTACACCATAAAGGCAGGCGGAAATACTTTCGATAGTACAATTATCTATTTGCCAGACACGCTTTCATTGCCATTTTTCGATGATTTTTCCTCCAATAAATTCCAACAGTACCAAACCAATTTCAATTTACCAGGAATTTACAGTACCATTCATTATCAATTAATGGATGTCTCTGAAACCTTTCCGCTTCCTAACAACCAAAAATTCACTGAAATCCCTACGTTTCATCGCTATTACAACTTAACAACGGCAACGTTCAGCGACACGCTTTTGACACAAGTTAATTTAAAATATAGTAACCTATCAAGCTACCCCGTAGAATACGAGGCACTTTCACTTTATCCTGCCTACTTTATTTACGACACAATCGGCGGAGACCTAAATCAGCCCGATACCGTTTGGATTCAAAACCCAAATTTTATTCAAGATTCTGCCCGTCAGTTTTTTGCACCAATCAACGACCCGCTGAAACTTTGGGTGGACAATTATGTTTACCACAATTTCCGTTACGGACTTAATCCTCGTTCGCTTGGTGTTGCCTCATTTGACGGTTTGAACGAACGCGGTTATCCCTATCAAATTGGAACGAGCATTACCAATTTTGCCGACCGTTTAACATCAAAACCACTCAACCTTTCAACCTACTCGGCGGTTGATTCCTTGTATTTGAGCTTTTTATATCAACCTGAAGGTTTGGGCGATGTTCCAGAAGCAACCGACTCCTTGGTGTTGGAGTTCTACGCGCCAGATATGAATCAATGGTTCCACGTTTGGTCTGTGGCTGGCTCAGCAGTGCATCCGTTTAAAAGTGTGCATATTCCTGTAAAAGAGAGTAAATTCTTGAAAAAAGGATTCCAATTCCGCTTCAAAAACTATGGTTCGCTTTCTGGTGCTTTGGATCATTTTCACATTGACTACGTTCACTTGCGACCACAATCCTTTTATGAAGACACGCTTTTCAAAGATTTCGCTTTTGTGTATCCTTTAAATTCCTTGTTAAAAACCTATACTTCTGTTCCTTGGGATCACTACAAAAATTCGACAACAAACAAAATGACCGATTCGTTAAAAGTCATGGTACATAATGGAAGTCAAAACCCAGAGAACTACTTGAATGGATCGGTAAGTTTTGAGCAAAACGGAACCATTCAAGGTTCATTTACATTACCTGGATTTACCTTAGCAGAAAATCAAATCAACTATGCACCACGAACAACGCACACCAGCTATCACAACCTAACAAGTGGTGCTGAGTTCGCTAAAACACTTTCGGGCAACCAACAAGTATTTGAGGTGAAAGCAAGTGCATCGGCTCAGTTTCCAAATTTCCAACCGAACGATTCTACCTCGTTTTATCAAGATTTTTACAACTATTACGCCTACGACGACGGCTCTGCTGAAGCTGCCTTTGGACCAACTGGAACCCAATCCCGTTTAGCAATCCGATTCGACCCATACGAAGCTGATTCTATCATTGGTGTTGCATTTCATTTTGTGCCAACAGTTGTGAATACGTCCAATAATTTATTTTTAATTACCGTTTGGGATGACAACAACGGGAAACCAGGAAATGTCTTATACCAAGATGATGCATTCTCTCCACGCTCACCCATTTATGGAACCAACTACAACCAATTCCACACGTATTATTTCACCGACACCGTGAAGATTGCTGTTGGAACTACTTTTCACATTGGATGGAGACAGTTGGACGGGCAACGATTGAATTTAGGTTTGGATAGAAACATTGATAATTCATCAAAAATCAAGTACAGCGTTGACGGTGGAGCAACGTGGTTAGGCTCACCATTCGGCGGAACGGCAATGGTTCGTCCGATATTTTCTACTGGTTTAGACAATGTACTTTCAACGCCTGACCTTACCATAGAAAAATCAACAATTAGTGTTTACCCAAATCCTGTTTCCGACCAACTTTATGTGAAGTTAAATAATGAACTCTTCCTAGGAACCATTCAAATTTTCGACTTGTTTGGAAAGCAATTAATGGAAACCACTTCAGATGAAATCAACGTAAATTCATTTGCTTCGGGAGTGTATTTGTTGGGTTTAAAAGACGTTCAAGCGCCATTTATTAAGTTCATCAAACAATGACGGAAGAACTGCAAATTGAGCAGGAAGAGGACGAATTATACGAACACCACGCCTTTACCGCTGATAAAGGACAAGAAATTACGCGGGTTGATAAATACCTCATCGACCGACTTCCAAACACTTCGCGCAATAAAATTCAGGTAGCAGCCAAAAACGGAAATATTCACGTTAATGGCAAGCCGGTAAAACAAAACTATCGCGTTAAACCACTTGACAAGGTAGCGATTGTGATGCCTTATCCGGTTCGTGAAGTACAACTCATTCCGCAAGATATTCCGATTGACATCGTGTATGAAGACGACGAACTTTTGGTGGTGAACAAACCCGTTAATATGGTCGTACATCCTGGCTACGGAAATTACAAAGACACCTTGGTGAATGCGCTTGTTTACCACATCGATCACCTACCAAAACCACCAAAAGATTATTTCGGACGTCCTGGATTGGTTCATCGAATTGATAAAAACACCAGCGGATTATTGGTGGTGGCAAAAACGGAAACCGCGTTGACCCACTTAGCACAACAGTTTTTTGACCGAAGCACTGATCGTTTGTATTATGCCTTGGTTTGGGGCGATCTTGAAAACGATGGAACCATTCGTGGCAACTTAGCGCGTTCTCAAAAAAACAGAAAAGTGATGGCGGTTTATACCGATGGCATAACTGGAAAAGAAGCAATTACGCATTATAAAGTTTTGGAACGATTTGGAAATGTAACCTTGGTTCAATGCAAATTAGAAACTGGTCGAACCCATCAAATACGAGTTCATTTTCAGTATATCGGCCATCCTTTATTCAACGACCCCGAATATGGAGGTAACAAAGTGGTGAAAGGAATCTCTTCCGCAAACTACAAGAAATTTGTTGAAAACTGCATGGAATTACTTCCAGGACAAGCACTTCATGCGAAAACTTTAGGTTTTACACAACCGCAAACTGGAGAACGTTTAGCTTTTGATTCTGAACTTCCTGAAAACTTTTCTGAATTATTGGAACGTTGGCGGAAATATCGCGTACACTAAACACGCATCGCTATAAAACGCGTCTGCAAGCGAAATTTTATTATTTTTGTTGTCCTCGTCAAAAACAGGTAAATAAAACCGGCATGAAAAAACTATTATTTATTGCTTTTGTAGCATTTTCAACAATCATCAATGCTCAAAACAAACAAGTGCCCAAGTATGTTCGCGAAGCCAATACAGCTTTTGCATCTGGGAACTATTTCCAAGCAGTCGTTAAATGTGAAGACGCTTTCAAAAAACTTGGTGTTAAGGGGTCTCTTCGAGAAAAAGGAGACATGGCTTATCAAATTGCAGAGTGTTACCGAAACATGGAACGCTACGATAAAGCAAACGAATGGTTAGGAACGTGTTTGGAGTTAAAGTATTTTGATGTAACTCCTGAAGTTTATTTCCAAAAAGCGAACATGCTTCGAATGATGAACAACTTCAAAGAAGCTAAGAAAAACTACCAAGAATATAAGCGTGCTGCGCCAGGATCAAAAACCAAAGAAGTGGATGCGTTGATCGAAGCGTGTGACAAATACGTTGACTATGCTGATATTGAAGCAAAAGTTGTTGTTAAGTGTGAAACTAAAATCAACACAAAAGGTTTTGATATGGCACCAACATTTGGCGACAAAAAAGGTCGTGTGATTTATTTCGGAGCAAGCCGCGATGAATGTTTCGGAAATGCAAAAGACCCAATTACTGGTGAAAAATACATGGATTTATTCATGGCAGAATACGACGAAAAAGGAAACCCTTCCAACGTAAAATCTATCGACACTAAAGGAATTGTTAATACTGCTCAGAACGAAGGACAAGCTTGTTTTGATTCAAAAAAACGAACAATGTACTTCACCCGTTGTCCAAACGCAAAAAATGCTGAGTTAGGCTGTGACATTTGGATGGTGGACGTCAACGGAGAAGATTTTGACAACTTAACGAAATTGAAATTAAAAGCAAGCGATACCATTTCTGTTGGTCATCCTTGTATCACCGAAGATGGAATGATGCTGATTTTTGCATCAGATATGACAGAAAGTCCAAACGGTCAAAAATCATTCGGAGGTCGCGACTTGTGGTATGTAATGTACGACAAGAAAAATAAAGTTTGGGATTCAATTCCTAAAAACATGGGTAACAAATACAACACTAGTGGAAACGAATTATTTCCTTCAATCGGTCCAAAAGGTCAATTGTACTTCGCTAGTGATGGCTTGCCTGGAATCGGTGGATTAGACATTTTTGTTGCTGACAGAGAAGGGACAGAAAACAAATGGGGAGAAGCTAAAAACATGGGATATCCGTTCAATACCTCTGCAAATGATTATGCCATGTGTGACTTTGACGGGAAATCAGGTTTCTTTACTTCTGAAAGAAGAACAAGTACTAACGAAGAATATTTACCAGATATTTGGAGTTATAGCACTCCGCCAAATTTGTTTGACCTACGCGTAGTTGTTTACGAAATTGGTAACAAAAACAAAAAAATCGAAGGCGCTAAGGTAGAAGTTCTTGACTCAGAAGGAAATAAATGGGAAGGAATTACTGACAAAACAGGTAGAACTGAAAAATGGGTAGAAAGAAAGGATAAGTCGCGTTACATTCTTGCAGAACGTGATTACACCATGAAAGCAGGAAAAGCTCGTTATTTTACCGACACTCGCGGTGCAAAAATTACAACGCGCGGTTTAGACCATAGCCAAAGCTTCGTAGTTGAAATACCATTAATTCCAATTGAAATTCGCACACCTGAGGTTCGTTATCCATTAGATCAATGGACTTTTATCAATGACGCAACCTGTATGTCAACTGACTCTTTAAAATTCTTGGAAAACCTTTTAAAAGATAATCCGACTTTGGTGATTGAATTGTATTCTCACACAGATGCTCGTGATACTGAGTTGCACAATAAAGTGCTTTCCGAAAACCGTGCGAAAGCGGTTTACAAATACTTGACGGAAGAAAAGGGAATTGACGCTCGACGTATAAAACCAATTGGTATGGGTGAAGGCGAGCCTGCTAAATGGATTGATGAAACAGGTAAAGAACAAGTATTGACAGAGGCTTATATCAACCAATTCAAGACAAGTGATAAAGCTAAATATGAACGTTTACATCAGATTAACCGACGTACTACTGTTAAAGTTGTTTTCCAACCCGGAACAGATATTCCTGTAGAATTTAACCCTACTACAGCTGCTCCAGCGGATCCTAATTGGAAAGTGTTCACTACTCCACTTCCGAGATAATCTAAATAACAAAATCATACAAAAGCGTTCTTCGGAGCGCTTTTTTTTTGTACCTTCAATACATGAATCTGCCAAAAGAAAACTACTTACACTTTCTCTGGAAAACGAAACGGCTACCCTGGCATCTCTTACAACTCACCGACGGGCGCTCCTTTCACGTTGTTGAATCTGGAACATATAACGCCTTGGAGAATGGGCCTGATTTTCTAAATGCTCAGGTGGTCATTGAAGAATTGAAGTGGTATGGACACATTGAAATGCACGTCAAAGCATCCGATTGGTATAAACACGGACACCAACATGATCCAAATTACAACAACGTTATTCTTCATGTGGTCTATGAAAATGACCAAACTGTTTTAGTAAATAACGAAACGCTTCCAACAATTGAACTGAAAAACTTCGTCGATAAAGAACACCAGCAACGTTTTCAGGAATTTCAACAAATTGACAAAACCTTTCCGTGCGAAAAACAATTGCCCAAGTTGCCCAAAGAATATATACTGAACATGATGGATCGGGTTTCGCAACTTCGTCTGCGTAGAAAAGCTGAAAATTTCTCTGATAGTGCTATTCCCCCCTTGCTGCAATTCGTTGCGAATGCATTTGGAAAAAACACACAACAGGCTTTTTATCGTCAATTATTGGTTGACATTTTTCCAAAACTTACTGATATTTCGTGCTCCCCTACTCTTTTCTTAAATGAAGTATTCGAAATCGCCCAAGATTTAATTTATTCACAACCTGGACTTTTCAAAACTCGTGGTAATCGTAACCAAGCAACAGAAGAACGGGTTGAACAATTCGCCTTGCTTTGTCGTGAGTTGGTTGGCCTTCCATTTGTTTCTAATGCACACCAGTTTATTGCAATTCTAAAATCATGTAATATCATCAACAAAAATTTTCAAACACATTTACTCATTAACAGCTTTGCCGTTTTTCTCTATTACATGGAACAAGAAAACCACTACCCATTAGGAACAGCAGAAAAATTATGGAAATCCTTACCTCCAGAAAACAACCGCATCACGCGATTTTGGAAAGAATTCGGAATTATCCCTGAAAACGCTTACCAATCCCAATCGCTTCTCGAAATTTATCAGCAATTTTGTCAAAACAAACAATGTCTTTCTTGCTCTGTTGGTCTTAAAATTATGTCTGCATGAAGCGGTTGATACAAAAAATAGTGTTCTTCTTTGAAATGCAATCCTACGGCGTATGTAATTGGTGGGCTATCAAACTTGGAATTGCTACCAATAAGGTGCGTTTAGGGTTCATTTACTTTTCTTTTGTTGCCCTCGGTTCGCCCGTATTGTTATACCTCATCATGGCGTGGATTCTCGAACACAAGCATTACTTTAAATTTCAAGCAAAACGCAAACGCTCAATTTGGGAACTGTGACACATTGGCAAATCTTTAAACGCTTCTATTTCATTGGCATTGCGCTCTTTGCCATCTTGTTACTTGGTGTTGTTGGGTATATGTTAATCGAGGGATGGAACTTCATGGATGCTTTTTTCATGACCGCAATTACCTTGTCCACAATTGGGTTCGGTGAGGTTCATCCGTTAACTTTGGAAGGAAGGCTTTTTACCATATTTCTGATTCTAGGGACTTTCGGTATTTTTGCTTTTTTAATTACCTCAATAACAGGGATGGTTGCGTCTGGAGAATTGACGCAAAAAATTAAAGATTATCGACACATACAACGCATGAAAAAACTCGAAAATCACATCATTGTCTGCGGCATGGGGCGCGTCGGAAAACAAGTCGTTATAGACCTTTTGAAAGCCGATTTTCAAGTCGTGGCAATCGACCAAAATAATCCGTTGAATATGGAAAACACGCATCTTCACTTCATCAACGGGGACGCAACCGACGACGCTGTTTTGGCTTTTGCAGGTATTTTAACGGCTAAAAGTTTGATAACGTGTTTGCCTAACGATGCCGACAATATGTTTGTTGTACTTTCCACGCGTTCAAAAAATCCAACTATTCAAATCATTGCGCGTTCTTCGAAAAGCAGTTCTGTCGATAAACTTCGGCTGGCAGGAGCAAACCATGTCATCATGCCTGATTCCATTGGAGGAACCCACATGGCCTCAATCGTTTCTTCACCTGAAGTCATTGCTTTTATGGATCAATTGCGCACCGTTGGTACCAAACATATTAACTTGGAAGCCTTGACTTTTGAAAACTTACCTGCTGAAATGCACGACAAAACACTCGAAGAAATCAATTTCAAAAAATGGACAGGAGCAACCGTTGTTGGTGCAAAAACACTTTCAGGAGAATTTATTGTAAGCCCCGACGATACGTTTAAAGTAGAAAAAGGTGTTACACTTTTAGTCCTCGGAAACCCAAAACAAATTGGAAAACTGAACGATTATTGTGCGCTGCCCAACACATAATTAATATCTTCGTTGCCAATCTAACCTAAACAATATTTTTTTCAATGAAAATTCTTATCACAGGAAGCAATGGACTTCTCGGACAAAAAATCGTTCGTCAAGCCCTTAAACGGAACCTTGATTTCCTTGCAACATCAAAAGGAGAAAACCGAAATCCCGATTGTCCGAGTAATAAATACCGCGAAATGGACATTTGCTCAGTAGCGGATATTGAAGCCGTTTTTAACGATTATCAACCAACCCATGTCATCCACACCGCGGCTTTGACGAACGTGGACGCTTGTGAACTCAATCCTGAACTTTGCCGCGAAATCAACTTTTTGGCTTCAGAAAAACTGTATGATGCGTGCAAAAAAATTGGCGCACATTATCAATTACTTTCCACGGATTTTGTCTTTGACGGAACACAAGGAAACTACAAAGAAACGGACATTCCAAATCCTTTAAGTAAATACGCGGAATCCAAAGTTGATGCAGAAAACACCATTCTTAAGGGCGATTTTAACAACTGGTCTATCGTGCGCACCATCATCGTTTACGGTTTAGGACATAATCTGTCGAAAAGCAACATCGTGAGTTGGGCAAAAGATGCTTTGAGTAAGGGACAAGAAATGAAAATTATTGACGATCAGTTCCGTGCACCAACTTGGGCAGACGACTTAGCTTGGGCTTGCTTACGAATTTGTGAATTGGATAAAAAAGGAATTTATCATATTTCCGGCCCTGAAACCATGTCCATTTTTGAACTCGTAAGTCGTGTCGCAGATTACTTTGGAATTTCTAAAGCAACCTTAGTTCGTACGGATAGTACCACCTTGAATCAACCCGCAAAACGTCCACCGAAAACTGGCTTTGACTTGACGAAATCGCGCGAAGAACTGGGTTATAATCCAAAAACCATTGAAGAAACTTTGCCATTGATTTAAGCATTAATTGTATCTTCGTTCGCACTCTAAACGCTAAACTTATAAAATGGCAGCATCAACTTCCTCTGGATGGGGCTCACGTGTCGGTTTAATTCTTGCGATGGCCGGCAACGCGGTGGGATTAGGAAACTTCCTACGATTTCCCGTACAAGCAATAGAAAATGGCGGTGGCGCCTTCATCATTCCGTATTTAGTTTGTTTTCTCCTGATGGGGATTCCTTTGTTGTTCGTGGAATGGTCCATCGGACGTTTCGGCGGTCGACACGGTCACCACTCTACCCCATTCATCATGGACGCAATGGACAAACGTCAAATTTGGAAATACATCGGCGTATTCGGCATCTTCACCAATTTAGCTGTTGCAGCCTATTACTGTTACTTAGAAAGTTGGACACTTTCGTATGTTTGGCACAGTATCGCAGACACCTTTAACGGGCAATCTCAAGGAGAAGTGGGAAGTTTTTTTGGTAATTACGTTTCACTCAACAGCTATGAGCCCATCGTTTTTTGGATTGTTTGCTTATTGATTAACACCTACATTCTATCGCGCGGATTAAGCGGTGGCGTTGAAAAAGCAGCAAAAATCGGAATGCCACTACTTTTAATTTTTGGCGCCTTTTTAGCGTACAAAGCCATCACCCTAAAAGCTGGCGTGCATGGTGCTGTTTATGATGGTTTTGCAGGTTTAGACTTTCTTTGGACACCGAAATTTGACTCCATCAAAGAGCCGAAAGTTTGGTTAGCAGCAGCAGGACAAATCTTCTTCACGCTATCAATTGGAATGGGTTCGATTCAGTGTTACGCGTCGTATGTTAGAAGTAAAGACGACATCGCATTGAACGCAATGAGCGCAGGATGGATGAACGGATTTGTGGAAATTGTGCTTGGTTCCGCGATTTTAATCCCAATTGCAGTTGGCTACTTAGGGGTTGACGGTTTGAAAGAATTGATGAGTTCTGGCGGTGGTTTAGGATTGGGATTCAAAACTTTACCGTATTTATTTGAGCAATGGGGAGGAATTCTTGGAACAATGGCTGGAGTTGCTTGGTTTGGCTTACTTTTCTTTGCTGGAGTAACCTCTTCCCTAGCGATGGGAACACCTGTTATGGGCTTTTTGAAAGATGAATTTGGCTGGAAAGAATCAAACGCCGCTTGGATGTTTGGATTTACTGTTTTTATTCTTGGTTTACCAACCGTTTTGTTCTTCAACAATGGTGTTTTCGACGAATATGACTATTGGGCAGGAACGGTTTCCCTCGTGCTTTTTGCATTAGTTGAAATGATATTATTTGCATTCATTTTCGGAATGAAAAGAGGATGGCGCGAAATCAATGAAGGGGCGGATATTAAAGTTCCTGTTTTCTTTAAATATGTTATTCAATATGTTACGCCGTTGTTTTTACTGTGGGTGTTTGTAAGTAGCGTTCCTGGGATTTACGACACCATCCGACACAAGGCTTCTCATGAAAAAATTGCGTTTTTAAACGATGTCACTGCTATCCGAAAAGTCGCAGGAGAAGAATACGTTAAACTTTATCAGTTACCCGACTTTAAAGAGGAATATTTGTTTTCTATGACAAAAGATGAGGACATTGTAAAAAACAAGGAAATGAGCGCACCGACATACCTTAAGGTGAGAAAACTGCGCGAGTTGTATGCCTTAGAAGCAGACAAAAAACTTCGTGAAAAACATATTAAAGAAGAAGAAAAAACGATTCTTTACAAAAACATTAGTCGTATTCTCCTGTTGAGTCTATGGCTGGGTATCGCTTTCTTAGTGTATAAGGCAAGTAAAAATAGATCAAACAAACACCAATTAGTATGAGTACGAGCGGATTAATCACAATGCTAGTTACAGAAATTAGCGTAACGGTAATAACTTGCTATTTCTTTTTCAAGGTGTTGTTTGCAAAACCGAAAGAAGAAATCAGCACCTACGAGGAGGACGACATGATTGATAATTAATGGAGAATTCGCCGCTGCATATATCAAATAGAAATCGCCGAGGTTTGGTGGTTATCGTTTTGATTTTACTGGCGGTAGTTTATTTTCCGAGATTATTAACTTGGCTTAATTTCAATGAAAAACTACCCGTTTCGGTAGAATACATTTCCGAGGTTAAACAAGCAATTGCAAAAGAAAAAACGACGTTTAAACGCAGTTCTTTCGAAAATAAAAAATCGAGCTTCACCCCTCCTCCGTCGAAATTTGACCCAAACTCCTACACGGTCAATGATTGGATGAAATTAGGCTTGTCTGAAAAACAGGCGGCAATTATTCTCAAATTCAACAAGTATGGTTTTAAATCGAATGACGATTTGAAACGAATTTTTGTCATCAACGACGAGCTTTTTGCTCTCATCAAGGATTCCACCTTTTACCCTGAACGACCGCAAAAAACCTATTCAAACAACGAAAAACCAAGGTTCGAATCCGAAAAACCAAAAGCTCCTGAAAAAGTTGAAATCAATTCCGCCGACGAAGAAAAACTTAAAACCATCAAGGGAATTGGTCCCTTTTTCGCGAAACAAATTATCCGACAACGTGATAAACTTGGTGGATTTTACTCCAAAGACCAACTTTCAGAAGTTTGGAAAATTACTCCTGAAGCATTAGTAGCCCTTGAGGAAGGAGCAGTTATTAATCCGGATAAAGTGACGAAGCTTTCCATCAACAGAGCTACAGTTGATGAACTTAAAAGTCACCCATACTTGAATTGGAACCAAGCGAACTCCATTGTTAAAATGCGCGAACAACGCGGCGGGTTCAAAAAAATAGAAGAAATAAAAGAATCGAAATTAATTGACGAAGATACCTACCGTAAAATCGTTCCTTACTTATCTTTGTAGCATGACCATTGAACAACGCTTGCAAACGGCCATCCGCGATGTGCCCGATTTCCCAAAACCAGGAATCCTTTTCAAAGACATTTCTCCAATCATGCTCGATGCAACACTTTCAAACGACGTGGTGGAACATTTGTATGAACAATTCAAATCGCAAAATATTGAAGCAGTTGCAGGAATTGAAAGTCGTGGTTTTTTATTCGGCTACCCTTTGGCGATGCGTTTGGGAATTCCTTTTATCTTGATTCGCAAACAAGGAAAATTGCCTTACAAAAAAATTAGTCATGCCTACGATTTAGAATACGGAAGCGCAGTAATTGAAATTCACAGCGATGCCGTAACTGAAGGACAACGCGTTCTAATTCACGACGACCTTTTAGCTACAGGAGGATCTGCAGGTGCTGCTGCCGAATTGATTCGCAAATGTGGAGGAGAAATCGCTGGATTTAACTTCTTAGTGAACTTAGAATTTTTAAATGGTTCCGAAAAATTGAATGCATATTCAACGGAAATTTCGAGCCTCGTACGTTTTTAAACACATCATAAATCAACATCTAATGAATTTTGAACAAAACGAAAACCAAAAAATGATTGCGCAAATGGTGCGTGACTTTGCTGAAAAAGAAATTCGTCCAAACATGAAAAAATGGGATGACGAAGAAATTTTCCCAGTCGAAACCATGAAAAAAATGGGTGAACTTGGACTGCTTGGCATCTATATCCCTGAAGAATATGGGGGGTCAGGCTTTTCTTATTTTGAATACGCAACAGCATTAATGGAACTTGGTCGCGTTTGTGGTGGCGTTGGTTTAAGTGTTGCTGCTCACAATTCACTTTGCACAGGTCACATTTATTATCACGGTACCGCCGAACAAAAGAAAAAATATTTGCCGAAATTGGCTAGTGGAGAATGGATTGGGGCATGGGGATTAACCGAACCAAATACAGGGTCAGATGCTATGCGTATGAAAACCACGGCGGTTAAAGACGGAGAATATTGGGTGATTAACGGTGCAAAAAACTGGATTACACACGGACTTTCTGGTGATGTGGCTGTTGTCTTGGTGCGTACAGGAGAATTGTTAGACAGTAACGGTATCACTGCGTTTATCATTGAAAAAGGTACTCCTGGGTTTTCTGCTGTTAAAATCAAAGAGAAATTTGGAGTTCGTGCTAGCGAAACAGCCGAATTGATTTTCGACAACGTACGTGTTCATGAAAGTCAAGTGGTTGGTCAAGTAGGAATGGGTTTCAAACAAGCAATGCAAATTCTTGATGGTGGTCGTATTTCGATTGCGGCCTTGAGTTGTGGCGTAGCTCGTGGTGCGTATGAAGCTGCTTTGAAATATGCACAAGAACGCGAACAATTCGGTCAATCAATTTCAAAATTCCAAGCGATTGCTTTCAAATTGGCGGACATGGCAACAGAAGTTGAAGCAGCAGAGTTATTAACATTCCAAGCGGCAGATTTGAAAAACAGAAAGCAACCGCTAACAAAACAAGGTGCTTTTGCGAAATATTATGCGAGTGAAGTTGCTGTAAAATGCGGTAATGAAGCGATGCAAATTATGGGGGGATATGGGTACACAAAAGAGTATCCAGCTGAGAAATTCCTTCGCGACGCGCGATTGATGACGATTGGAGAGGGAACGTCAGAAATTCAGAAATTGGTGATTTCCAGAGAAATTTTGAAGTAATTGTTGATAACTTTAAAAATAAAGCTATCTTTGCAACCCAATTTTGAAATAAAGACAAAAAATAAAACCGTTATTAAAATTTAAAATATGCTTATTATTCCTATTAAAGAAGGCGAAAACATCGAAAGAGCGCTTAAAAAGTACAAAAAAAAGTACGAAAAAACTAACGTGATGAAAGAACTTAGAGGGCGCAAAGAATTCGAAAAACCATCGATCACTCGTCGTCAGGAAGTAATCAAAGCGGCTTACAAACAAAAAATGCAATCGCTTAACGCGTAATAACGATAATTGATTAACAGAAGAAGGTTGTTCATACGAGCAGCCTTTTTTTGTGGCTCAAAAGATGGAACAACTCACAAAAAAAGAAGCGCATGAAGCATTGCTCATCGCCATTGATTACAAAATAAATACGCTCGAAGGTTTGCTCCAAAACGCAATCAATGCTGTTGCAGATGACACCAAAAGTACTGCTGGAGATAAACACGAAACCTCGCGAGCAATGGCACAAATCGAACAAGAAAAGCTTGCAAAACAACTTTCTGAAGCACAAAATTTAAAAGCTCTGGTACGTAAAATCTTACAGGAACAGCAAACAAGTAAAGTAATTGGAGTTGGTAGTTTTCTTCAAATCAACAAGGACTACTTCTTGCTTTCTGTTCCATTTGGAAAATTTGAAGTTGCAGGAAAACACGTGTTTGCCCTCAGTCCCGTTTCTCCGATTGGACAAGTGTTAATCGGTAAAAAATCAGGTGACACCATCAGTTTTAAAGGCGAGCAACAAAAAGTTTTACTGATTGAAATTTAATCACGATTAAACTCGTTTCCAGTCAACCATTGTATTTCTATACTTAATCTCTAAACAGTTTCTCGAGTTCTTTTTGATTGTTCGGCACAAACAAAGAATCAAATTCATTCAATCGTTCCAAAACAAAAGCAATGCGCAAAAATGATTCTATAGAAATTTGTCCTGTACGCTCAAAGCGTTTGTAACTGCCCAGTGAAACATTCGAGCGCTGCGCCATTTCTTCTTGGGAATACTTTTTCTGTTTGCGCAACACTCGAACTTTTTGCGCTAATTCGAAACGTACGTCGTAAGGGGTTTTATCAATTGTGAAAGAAAGCATTAGTGGGTTAAAAAGTGAAGAGTGAAGTCCCGATAGCTATAGGGAGAAGAGAGAAGGGTTAAAAGTGAAAAGTGAAGGGTGTCGGAGAAAATTGAAGCGTTCAGCCCTGCGTGGCGGAATGTAGTCCCGAGAACCAACGGGAAAAAATGTAGCGTTAAGCATGATAAATTAGACAAAAAAATCGGTTAAAATATTAACCAAAAACAGTGTTTTTTATGTGTTTTAAATAATCTATTGTCTTTTTTAAAAAAGAACAAAATCAAAACAACCAGTCAATCCCCAAAGAAACATTGAGAAACAAACATTGGTGTTTTCTTGCTACTTTTAAGGACATTTTGTTAGCTATTCTTTCGCAAGCGCTCCACTTCTGCTTCGAGCATTTTAATGTACTTATCTTTGTATTCGTCTGGATTGTAATTGTGATATTGATTTACATATCCATTAGCACCTGTGCTATTTGAAATATTAAAAATCTGAGAAGCATCAAAATTAAGTATTTGGGACACAGAAATTTCTAAAATGTCCGCAATTCGGTACAGTTTAGTAAGCGTAATTTCAACTTCTCCACGTTCTAATTTACTATAACCAGAAAGGCTCATTTCAAGTTTATCGGCTAATTCATCGCGTGTTAAATTCTTTAACTCACGGAATTTTTTGATGTTTTCAATTACTTCTTTCATAACTATATTTTCCTCAAAAGTAGCAAAATAATTTTAATTAGGGTTTATTGTCCTAAATAAAAGCGATGTAAAAGAAGTGTTGGGGGTAAATTTGTGGGAAATTTTATTTATGATTAAAAGGCTTTATATAATTACAGGCGCTCCCAATGTTCGAAAATCATCAGTGATTCGAGCATTGACAGGAGTTTTCTTATCGGATACATTTCAAATTCAATTTGAAAATGATACTACTCCAACACAAACTCACGTAATGATAGCTTCTCCAAATGAGATTAAATCAACTGTCTATGAACAAGGGATGACCATTCAGCAGCTATTTGATTACCTGAATAATTTAAATGAAAATGATACTGCTGTCATCTTACCCATTCGTTCAGTAAATCCAAAATTCAACTTACCTGTTGCCTCAGAGTATATTCAAGCTTTACATAATGAAGGTTTTGAAATCGCTGAGGTGGCTATGTTTAATGAAGCTATTCCTTTACCAAACGGAGTTCAAGGAACTGTTTTAATGTCTAATGAAAATATCCCATCCAACTTGACTGCATCGAAGTTGAGAAAGATTTGGGGGATTGTATAATTGAATAAATAATAAATCATGAAAAAATCAATATTCTTTTTTGTTATGTGCTTTATCGTACTTAACAGTTTTAGTCAAACTCCTGTAGGGATTCAATGGCAAAAGTGTTTTGGAGGGTCAAATAATGATAAAAGTTATTCTGTAATTAGCACATCTGATGGTGGTTTTATTTCCGTTGGTAGTACCTCATCAAATAATGGAAATGTTTTTGGAAACCATTCAAGCGGTGATGGTGTAGATGTTTGGGTTATAAAAACTACGAGTAATGGTGTTTTAGAGTGGCAAAAGTGTTTTGGAGGGAGTGGTCTGTCAACGCTTCCTGGATTTAGTGATTTAGACTGGGATATAGGCTTTTCAATAATTCAAACTGCTGATGGCGGGTATATTTTCTGTGGTATGACATCTTCTATTAATGGAGATGTTTCAGGAAATGATGGGAGTATAGATGCATGGATAGTAAAAATAAATTCAACGGGAATAATCCAATGGCAAAAATGTTTTGGTGGATCAGACGATGATATTGCAATTGATATAATTCAAACAAATGATGGAGGTTATATTTTTGCAGGATATACATTTTCGAATAATGGAGACGTTTCAGGAAATCATGGGAATGTAGATGTTTGGGTGGTTAAGCTAAGCTCAACTGGCCTTATTCAGTGGCAGAAATGTTATGGAGGTACTAATGATGAATCTTTCGGTTTTGATTTATCCAACATTAAAAAAGAAATGTCTTTAAACGCAACTTTGGATGGAGGTTATATTATTTCAGGAGCTACTAATTCTTCAAATGGAGATGTTTCAAATAATAACGGACAATACGACGCTTGGTTGGTAAAAATAAACTCAACTGGTGTTTTGCAATGGCAAAAATGTATTGGAGGACAAGGGAATGAAGTGGCCGTTGATATTTTGCAAACTGATGACGGAGGGTATATATTTTCAGGATATACTAATTCATCTAGTGGAGACGTAATAGGTAACCATGGCGGAAATGATATTTTGATTGTAAAATTAAATTCAACTGGTACTATCCAATGGCAAAAATGCTTTGGTGGTCAATATGATGAATATTCTTTCAATATTCAAAAAACTCTTGATGGTAATTTTATTATTGTTGGTAGCGCAGAAGATTTAAATTCATCTAACAATTTTAGCACAAATGTTTGGGTAATAAAAATTAATTCAATAGGTAATTTGATTTGGCAAAGATCGATGGGGGGTTCAGGAGTTGATATAGGATATAGTATTAAAGAATCTACATTTGGTCAATATATCTTATCTGGAAGTACTACATCAAGTGGATTAGTTAATGGTGATGTTTCTGGGAGTCATGATAGTTCAAGTGAATTTAATTCTGAAACAGATGTGTGGCTTGTAAAACTTATAGAATGTAACACATCAACAAATTCTTCTTCAGTAATAAATATTTCTAGCTGTTCAAATTACACAACACCAACAGGGCAAGTTTTAACAAGTTCAGGAACTTACGTAAACGTTATTCCAAATCACGTTGGTTGTGATAGTACAATTACAATAAATTATTTAAAATATCCTTCTGTAACAAATAACGTGATTATTAATACATGTGCATTGCCATATATTTGGAATGGTCAATCTTACAATAATTACGGAAACCACACGCAAATTTTACAAACAATTTATGGTTGCGATAGTGTTGTAAATTTATCGTTACAATATTTTCCAATTCCAAATTCTCAAAACATCTGTTTAGTAAGTGTAAATCCTTCAACAGGTAAAAATAAAGTGGTATGGGAAAAAGAACAAACTCAAGTAATTGAACAATATAAAATCTATCGTGAGAATACTCAATCAGGTTCATTTGATTTAATAGGGACAACTAATTACTCAGACAGTTCAGTTTTTGAAGATGCATTGTCTAATACTAGTCAACAAGCATATCGCTATCAGATTAAATATGTTGACACATGCGGAAATGAAAGTTCAGTTGGAGACACGCATAAAACCCTACATTTAACAATAAATCAAGGAGTTGGTAGTACTTGGAATTTAATTTGGACCGCTTATGAGGGAGTTTCTTTTCCAAGTTACAATATTTACAGAGGAACAAACAGCTCGAACATGACATTAATAAATACAGTAGCTAGCAATATTACCTCATATACGGATAATAATGCACCAACAGGTTTTGTTTATTATCAAATAGAAATTTTAGGTCCTAATTGCACACCCACAAAATCACCTTACAATAACTCAAAATCGAATATTTCTACAAACGACCCTACTTACTTGGGTATAAACGAAAACTTAAATAACCAAATTTCAATCGCTCCAAATCCAACAACTAGTTTGACAACACTTACTGTGTCTCAGGAATTTATTGGAAAATCATTTTCAATTACAGATTTTGCTGGCAGAGTTGTTCTTCAAGGTAAGATTCAATCGTTGAACCAAACTATTGATTTACAAAAAGTGGCAAGAGGTAGTTATATTTTAACTGTGGAAAACACAAATCTCCCGGGTTTTAAAATCATAAAGGAGTAATAGTCATTCAACTGTAAAAACACTCCCATCGACCTTCGGTGGAAGTGTTTTTATTCTTCATCATTTGAAAAGGCAATCAATGTCCTGATCCGCCTCCTGAAAAATCTGTAACCCCTTGTGCTTGTAGCGCTTTGTTTACTCGCCATGCGAAAAAGGCTAAATACGCAAAACACACCACGCCAACCACATACGAATACTGAATGCCCAAAAGGTCTTTCGATGCTAAAGCACCTTGCACCGCTGAAACGATTCCTCCACCCATAATCATCATGATTAATAAACTGGAAGCTGTGTTTGTTTTAGATCCCAAACCTGCTATTCCCAAAGTGAAAATACACGGCCACAAAGTGCTACAAAACAAACCAACCGCGATGAAAGCAAAGACACTAATTTCACCTGAAGCAAAAATCCCGATTAACAAACTGACTATACCAAGGACGGAATACAACAATAACTGACGCACAGGATTTCCGCCACTAATTTTATCGGCCGCAATCAACACCAAAATGATTCCCAAATAAGGATAAAAAACGGCTATTTTATCGACTCCAGCAATAAGGTTTACAAGCAAGAATATTCCGAACGCAACAAAGGGTAAAATCACACCTAAAATCGTCTTCATTTGTTGGGTTAAGTTAAACGCTCCAGCAGCTGCCGTCCAACGTCCTATCATCAAACTTGCCCAAAACAATGAAACGAAAGGCGAAACAGCTCCTTCATCTGTCCCCAATTTTTGTTTCATAAACTCCGGAAGATTGCTCGCTGTCGATACTTCCACTCCCACATAAAGGAAAATAGCAATCATTCCTAAAATGACTTGAGGGTATTTTAAAGTTTCTAAAATGTTGCCCGCACCACTACGATTAGACGTATTGCTGTCCAACAAATCAGACGCTTCATTCGAGTCATGCGAACCATTATCCAAACGATCAGGAACTGAACTGAACTTGAAAATAATCGCCGCAACTAAAAAGGCCGCTCCCAACACTAAGTAAGGCGTTTGAACCGCTTGTAAATTCAAATTGGTGCCTCCCCCTACTCCACCAAAAATGGCAAAAGAAACAATTACTGGCCCAATGGTTGTTCCGACGTTATTAATTCCTCCTGCTAAACTGAGCCGGATGTTTCCTTTTTCAGGGTCGCCCATTTGAATCGCCAAAGGGTTCGCTGCAATTTGTTGCAAGGAAAACCCTAATCCAACGATGAAAAGTCCAGAAATCAACAATAAAAACGAAGCATTATTCGAAGCCGGAACAAACAACAAGGTTCCTGCTGCGGAGATTACTAAGCCCAATGCCAATCCGTTCCGGTAGCCGATGGTGTTCAAAATGTCCTTTTTCAACACCGACGAAATAACAAAGTAGAGCACTGACCCAACCGTGTAGGCAATGTAAAATGCAACGGCTATTAACTGCGACTGGAACTGTGATAAATCCAGTGCCTTTTTGAAAACGGGAATTAAAATGTCGTTACTAGCAGCAACAAATCCCCAGAAAAAGAAGATTGAAATGAGTGTAGCGAAGGCGCCGATGTTAGTTTTTTTCACGTGTATTGTTTTAGCAGGCAACGAATATACTTAGACTTTAAAAAAAAGCGTCTAAATACTTCGTTGATTCTGTTTTTATTGATTGCTTAAACTCGTCAACAACTGTTCAACCTGAATGCAAACGGTGTGGAAATCAAATTTTTCGACCGAACGCTGCAACTGTTCTTTGGTAAATCGTGGGAATTCTACTTTTGCTTGACGCATTTTTTCTGCCAAATCAAATGCGTTTTGTGAAGAAAACAGATAACCTATTTCTCCATTTTTTAATAATTCTGGTGTTCCTCCTTTATCGCTTCCAATAACAGGAACACCTTGAGCCATGGACTCTATCGTAACCATACCAAATGTTTCAGAATAAGACGCCATCAACGTTACATCAAAGGCATTAAACACCTCAAAAGGTCGTTTTTGAAAAGGAAGAAAATGGACGCAGCTTGTGAGATTGTTTTTTTCGATAAAATCCTTCAATTCAATTTCATAATTACTGGCATCATTTGGGGTACTCTCTCCAACAAAAACTAGATGCGTGCTTTCATCTGCTAAATGCTGAAAGGCTATTAAGGCTTCTTTTTGTCCTTTTTGTCGATCTAAACGACCAATTAATCCAAATATAAAACCCTCCTTTGGAAGACCTAAACGTGTTCGACTTTTGTGCTTTTCCTCATTAACCACTAAGGACAAGTCCATTCCAGAGGGTATTACTTTCAAACGATCCTTTGGGTAATTCGTCCAGTCTTCTACTTGATTTTTCAAACTTTCTAAAGGGCAAGACCAAGCCGCAAATTGACGGTATCGGAAGGTTCTAAGTAGTTGTTTTTTGGGTGCCCCTAAAGCCATTTCCATGAAGAAAACCGATTTGAATTTCTTTCTACCGAAAAAAGTAGCTCCTGCCACCAAACTCATGTCGGTGTAGGCGCGAGTCATTAAAAATTCAATGTTCAACTTTAACAATTTCCGAGACAATCGCCAAGCAGCAAGCCAATCATAATATTTCCGAAACGGCGACAAATGTACAACTGGTAAATTCATTTCGTTTGCAGCTTTATCGGTTGGTGTTTCGGGTAAACAAAAGACCCAAACAGCATGACCTCGATCCTGCATCCACAACGCGTTTTTGAGTTGATTCATTTCTAAGCCTCCCCAACCGGTGGTTCCGCAGATATATGCCAGTCGCATGATGTTTAATTTTGAATACAAAGTTGACCATATTTTTAGAACCTCTTTTGTCGTGTCTTGTTATTTTTGTCAAAGCAAAATCAAGTTCCAAACTAAAATCGCGCGTCATGAAATCCAAAATCATTCTCACACTTGCAGGTATCGTTCTTTCAATTCAACAATTTTCAGCGCAATGTTCACAATGTAAATTATTGACAGAACAAGGAAGTAAAGCAACAGAGTCTTCTTTCGGTAGTAACATCAATATGGGAATTGTCTATTTAATGATCATTCCTTATCTCATGTTGATGTTCTTATTTAGAAAACAAATTGCTCGCTACGCAAAAGGCTTCTTCTGGCCCGCAAAACAAAAATAAATTCCTTTAATGGATATTCTACTTCAGCAGTTACAACACCTTTCGGCGCCCTTCGCTTTTGTGGACATGGGCGCATTGGATAGCAATATCGCCGCTGTCAATCAACGATTAAAAGGTAAAAAAGTACGAGTCGCTACCAAGTCAATACGTTGTCGTGCTGTAATGGACTACCTCATCGACAAACTGGAAAACCTAAACGGATGGATGGTTTTTTCTCCTCACGAAGCGCTTTGGTTGTCGCAATTAGGTTATAAAGACATTTTACTGGGCTACCCAACAAAGGATGCACTAGGGATTAAATCCATCTTCACCAACGGGTTTTCGGAAAACGTGACGTTCATGGTGGATGCAAAAGAACAAGTTGAACTCTTGAATCAATTAGCAGCAGAACAAGAAGTAAGCGCGCGTTTATGCGTGGACGTTGATATGAGTTCCGATTTCAATTTGTTGCCCAATATCGGCTTACACTTTGGGGTTTACCGTTCGCCTATTATTAGTGTTCAGCACCTTGAAAAGTTATTGAATGCAACCGAAAAAATGACAAATGTGCGCTACATCGGACTCATGGGGTACGAAGCGCAAATTGCAGGTGTTGGTGATAAACTTCCTACTGAAAAATTAAAATCTGCTGTTGTGCGATGGTTAAAATCCCGTTCTGTGAAAGAATTGCGTCTTCGTCGAAAAGCGTGCGTTGATTTGATGGAAAATCGTTTTGGCGCTTTAGAATTTGTGAACGGAGGAGGAACAGGAAGTATTGAAACCACACGTGATGAACAGCAAGTTAGTGAGATTACAGTTGGTAGTGGTTTTTTTCAATCGCATTTATTTGATAATTATTGCGGTTTTTCTCACCAAGCGGCTGCATTTTTTGCTTGCCAAGTGATTCGTGTTCCGAAAGCTGGAATGGTTACTGTGATGGGGGGTGGATATCTTGCCTCTGGTTCTGCAGACAAGTATCGACTACCTATGCCTGTTTATCCAAAGGGGTTACAGCTTACCCAAAACGAAGGTGCCGGAGAAGTTCAGACTCCCCTACTCCTTCCAAAAAACAGTTCGCTTTCAATTGGAGATCTCGTTGTATTTCGACATGCAAAAGCGGGAGAAGTATGCGAACGTTTTACGAGTTTGCATCTTGTGAGAACAAATGGAGAACAAATCAAAACTGTTCCAACGTATCGCGGAGAAGGACAGTGTTTTTTATAAGCGGTAAAATGAAAAAACTTCCCTACAAACACATTTTATTTGACCTTGGCGGCGTTTTAATCGACATTGATTATTTTGCAACGGAAAAGGCCTTTTCGGAGCTTGGTTTTTTGGATTTCAACAGCTATTATTCCCAATTTCAGCAGAGCGATTTGTTCGATCGTTTGGAAAAAGGACTAGTATCACCGCAGTTTTTTGTCAATCAATTATTGCCCTATTGTCGTCCAGGAACAACTCCCAATCAGGTTGTACATGCTTGGAATGCCATGTTGGGTGAGTTTCCCGAAAGAAAAGTAAAATTATTGCACGAGTTAAAAGCGAACGGTATTTCCTTTTCCATGTTGAGCAACACCAACGAACTCCATTTTGAAGGTGTAAAACGTGCTTGGAAAAAGGCCAATCAAGACCTGTTTTCTCCTCCCTTTGAAAACGTTTTTTTGTCTCACGAAATCGGAAGAAGAAAACCTGACGCGACCACTTTTGAATGGGTGCTCAACGAAATTAATTGTTCAGCAGAGGAAGTTCTGTTCATTGAAGACAGCCCACAACATATTGAAGGAGCAAAATCAATTGGACTTAATTGCCATTTTTATACCAATATCGAAGGTTTTTACGCGTTGTTTTATTGAATTTTGCGGAAGTGTTTTATTAATCGCTTTTTACATGTGTCGTTTAACTTTATGTATAATCTGGGTTTTGTTTAGCTGTAATCAAGCTAAAATTACGTCTAAGGAAACTTTCCAGGTAAATACAAATGATTCAAGTGTTGAAGAAAACAATACATATTCCAAACATTTAAAAACCTACTACCTTTCAAACAATGCACCTGGATGCGTTCTGTTAGTAAAAAAAAACGATACGGTTTGGCGAGGCGCTGTTGGCTATGCAAACATTGATAAAGAACGTTTGATTAACCCTGAAACTAAATTTCATATAGGAAGTATTTCCAAAACATTTACAGCCGTTTTGGTTCTACAACTTGTGGATGAAAAAAAACTAAAATTGGATGACAAGGTGGAGATATACTTGCCCGAATTAAAAGGAAAGATTAAAGGATTAGAGAACATCACAATTCGTCATTTACTTTCGCACACTTCAGGATTGGTTGATCCAACAAACGAAAGTTTAAAGTATAAACTATCCATTTTATTTACTCCTAAGAAGTTTTATAAAAAGTCAACACATCAGCTTATTAAAGAATATGTTTTCAAAAAAAAGCAAAAAATCAAAGCAGGAACTCAGTTTTATTATAGCAACGCTGGTTTTTGGCTACTGGAACTTTTAATTGAGAAAATTGAATCCAAACCGATATCCGAAGTGCTTGAAAACCGCATAACCGTTCCCTTAAAGTTAAAAAACACCTACTTCCACTTTAGAAAAGACCCTTTATTCTCGAGTGGTTATTACTCTGGAAGACTTATGAATTTAAAAGACGTTACTAAATGGGATGTGGCAGAAGCTGGCGCCAAAGCTCCAGGAGGAATCATTTCTAACGTGGAGGATTTAAACATCTTTTTTAGTAATCTTTTCAAAAACAACCTTTTAAGTGCTGAGTCAAAAAAAGAGATGAAGCAAATCCAATTGACAGATTGTAAAAGCAACGACTGCGAATATGGTTTAGGTCTTGAAATTTGGCGATTTGATGAAATAATAGCTTTTGGTCATAATGGAACTTTACTTGGTGCAGAGGTAAACGTCTTTTTCTTCGAAAAAGAAAACACTTTAATCGCACTTTTTAAAAATTCAGGTGGTGGTTCTAACAAAAGTTTTATCAAGGAGATCGTTATGCCTTAATATTTTAGTTTACACGCTTTTGTGAATTTTATTAGCCCTGAAACAAACTCAAGTCAACCGTCCTCGCGGAAATTTCCTCTCCTAAGAATTGTGCGGCTTTTTGTTCAAAAACGTAAGCGTTCTCCGAGGTACTGTAATGACACGTACTGTTTTTAGAAAGTCGGCTTTCGATTTCTGGATGCGCTTGCAAATAAAGAGCGAGTTTTTCCGCAACAATTGGACCTTGTGCTACCACATTAATCCGCTCCCCTACTATACGTTGAATGGTTTCTTTTAAAATGGGATAATGTGTACACGCCAGTAAAATCGTGTCAATTGCCGCATCTTTTTGCAACAATAAGCGCACGTCTTCTTCTATCAACATTTTTCCCGCAGGATGCTCGTGGTAATTGTTTTCAATCAACGGAACCCACATCGGACAGGCGTGTTGCTCTACCACTACTTCTGGAGCGAACTTATGCAATTCCAACACATACGAAGACGATTGAACCGTACCTGTTGTCGCTAAAATCCCAACGTGTTTTGATTTCGTCAAGGCATCCACTTCTTCTGTACTCGGACGAATAACCCCTAGAACGCGGTTGCTCGGTGCTATTTTTTCCAAATCATTTTGCTGAATTGACCGCAATGCTTTTGCCGAAGCCGTGTTACACGCCAAAATCACCAAAGGACAACCTTGTGAAAACAAATACTTCACCGCTTCTAAAGTAAACTCATAAATCACCTCGAAAGAACGATTGCCATAAGGTGCGCGCGCATTGTCTCCTAAATACAAAAAATCGTATTCTGGTAAACGTTTTCGGATTTCAGACAGAATGGTTAAACCTCCATAACCTGAATCAAAAACACCAATTGGACCCATCTTTTGCATGGGTCAAAACTACACAAAAAAGGCCGTCCTTGGGAGACAGCCTTATCAATATTGCTTGTGTAACTTATTTCGTTTTTGTTGCCTCTGCGTCTAACTTCAACAATTCTACGATGACTTCTGACGTACAATCGATACCACCTTTGAAATATAAGGTTGTTCCTTCGTCGATGACGTAGCTCAATTTTTTGCGTTC
Organism: Bacteroidota bacterium; assembly: GCA_039795265.1. Taxonomy (GTDB): domain Bacteria; phylum Bacteroidota; class Bacteroidia; order Flavobacteriales_D; family Crocinitomicaceae; genus UBA952. Next base: position 47,313 of record JBDKEM010000033.1, read on the forward strand.
TGCTACAATCTCCACCGCTTTTTGAACTCGATCCAAAATCGGACGGTTTAATTCGTCACTATAGATTTGTAATTCTCTTTCTAATTGCTCTTGACGCTCCTCAATAGCTTGTTGTTTTTTCATCAATTTTTCTTTCTCGATTTGTTGCATCATCGGAGATAAGTCTTTTTCCTTCAAAAGATATGCTTGATATGCCGCTTCAAAGCTTTTTTGCATTTCTTGCAACTCTTTATATCCTTCTTCTTGGAACACTTTCAATTTATCCATTGCCACTTTACGAGATGGCAACGTGTCTAAAAGAACTTGTGAATTTACGTGACCGATTTTTGTTTGAGCGGTTGGCGTAGTGGTTGTTCCTGGTTTTGTTTGGGAAAAGCTTACTGCACTAACAATCAGTGCGAAAACAAATAATACTTGTTTCATTTTTATTTTTGGTTTTACTTAATTACAAATTGATTTTATTTATTGATTCCCATCGCTTCGAGTACGTCGTTGGAAATGTCGTAATCTTTTTCTGCGTAGATAAGATTACTTTGGTTGGCTTTGTCGAACACGAAAGAATAACTATCGCGTTTCGCTACTTTTTTCATTGCTGTCATAATTCGGTCTTGAATTGGTTTAATTAATTCCTGTCTTTTTTGGAAGTAATCACCATTCGTGCCAAAATGTTGCGTTTGCAACTCCATCGCTTCTTTTTCTAGTTTTTCAATTTCAGCTTTTCGCTTTGCCTTTTCCTCTGCAGGAAGCAAAACTTCTTCTTTCTCGAAATTACTTTTCTTGGTTTTGATAACAGTGTATCGTTCTTCAATTTCTTTTGTCCAACGCTCCGCTAATTTGTCCAACTTTTCTTTTGCCTCAACGTATTCAGGCACATTTTTCAGAATATAATCCGAGTCAATAAAAGCATACGTTTGTGCCTTAACAAATCCAAACGATCCGAGAAAAAGTAATAAAATTAAAAAACGCTTCATAGAGAATACTGTTTCCGAAAAACGGCGAAGATACGCATTTATTGCAAAACTGAAAGTGTCAGTTGTTTCGAAGTCTTTGAACTTTAAGAAACTCAATTTATGGTTAATTCAATTCCTGTTTTCTTTATTTCAAAAACAAAAGGGTTGTCATTCGTAAAATCTTGAACAGAGAATGGGTGTGGTTCAATTCTGACATCATAAGCACTTGCCAATAACATCATTCTTACTTGAAAATCAAATTTTTCTTGTATTGACAAATCCTTGAAAATTAATGCAATATCAATGTCGCTGTCATCATTTTCTGAGTTTTTGGCATAAGAACCAAATAAATAGGCTTTTACAAAACCTTGGGTTTGTTTTGCAACCTCGAAAACGAATTGTTTTATTATTTCATTTGTTCCTTGATCCATTTTCTTTTCTCCTTAATTTTTTCAATCCAACTTTCGGCAAACTCCTTGGTACAAATTTGATGAAAGCTCATCTTATAATCATCATACCTTCCGATAATATTAAATGCTGTTACTGTTGCATAAAATTCTTTGTCCACTTCATTAATTGTTAGACTACAGTTTTGAGCCAACCTTAATAAATTATGGGTGAACGGGGGATGATTATTTTTTTTACCCACATAAACAGCTTTTAATAATTTTTCGATCATTAAATGACCAATAAATAAACTCCAACTATACTTTTTGTTTTCAAACATAATCAGCATCGTTTCAAAGTCTTCATCTGAGCTTTTCAGCCAATACTCAATGATTTTTGACTTATTGAACAATCCTTCTTCCATTATTCAAAAATAGTTTTTTTTGTTTCTCCCTTGAATTATCGGTAAAAATTCATTTTATCCACATAATTAAAAACCGGCTCGGTCAACAAATAACGTACGTCTTTCCCGTCTTGAATTGCTTGACGAATAAAACTCGATGAAACTTTCATAACAGGCGCATCCTCACAAAAAACGACGTTTGGATGTTTTTTGAAATCGTTCAATAAGTTCATAGACAACTGTTTCACTTCTTGTTCTTCTTGCAGCGTCAACACTCTTGGATAAACAAAAATGCGGTGTTTTTCCAAAATTTTATCGTGGTTGTACCATTTATGAAATGTCCGCAGGTTGTCCTCGCCCATGATTATCGAAAACTCATTGTTTGGATACATTTCACCGAGGTGAGTTAAGGTTGAAATCGTGTAACTTGGTTTCGATAATTTGAATTCAACATCAGAAGCACGCAACTTTGGATTGTCGTCAATCGCTTCTTTAACTAAAGCCAATCGGTGAAAATCAGCAAGTAAGGTCTTCTTGTCTTTCAAAGGGTTATGCGGACTTACTACCATCCAAATTTGATCCAAATCCGTGTATTCCGCCATGTAATTAGCAATTATTAAATGACCAATATGAATCGGGTTGAAGGTGCCAAAGTAAAGTCCTACTTTCATTTTTCAGAAATAAATTGATCAATGACGTGTTCCGTTTCTTCAATCGCCGTGTCTAAATCTTCATTGAGAATCACCACATCGAAGCCGTCTTTTTTAGCGAGCTCTTCCTTTGCTTTCGCCAGACGTAATTGCAATTTTTCTTCCGATTCTGTTTGACGTCGTCGTAAACGTTCTTCCAATGTTTCGATGCTTGGCGGTTCAACAAAAATGGCCAGTGCTTGCTTTTTAAAAATACTTTTTAAATTCAATCCACCGACAACGTCCACATCAAATAATACCACTTTTCCTTGTTTCCAAAGCTCTTCAACCGCTGATCTTAGTGTTCCGTAGTACATGTTTTCATACACTTCTTCCCATTCAATAAAAGCGTTGTTTTCAATTTGCTTTTTAAACTCTTCCACCGAAAGAAAATGGTAATCGACTCCATTCGTTTCGTTTGCTCGCGGAGGACGACTACACGCCGATACAGAAAAAGCTAAATCCGAGCGACGTCTCAACATAGCATGAACAATAGTTGTCTTACCCGCTCCCGAAGGCGCTGAGAAAATGATACACTTCCCTTGATTCAATTCGCTCATTTAAAGAATATTAAGAAGTTGTTCTTTGATTTTTTCAAGGCAATCTTTCATTTCCACCACACAACGTTGCATTTCAGCGTGGTTACTTTTACTTCCCATCGTGTTGATTTCTCGTCCTATTTCTTGAGCGATAAACCCTAATTTTTTACCGTTGTTTTCTTCGTTCAAGGTCGTTCGAAAGTAGTCCAAATGTTGTTTCAATCGCACCTTTTCTTCAGAAATATCCAGCTTTTCGATATAAAAAATCATCTCCTGTTCCAATCGATTTTCATCCACAGCGGAGGAAGCATATTCATTAAATGTACGCTCAATTCTATCCCGAATAATTCCAACACGTTCCTTTTCGAACGGTTCAACGGCCTTACTCAATGTTTCGATTTTATCCAAATGCGACAATAAATCAGTTGCTAAAACCGCCCCTTCTTGCTTCCTGAAATCATGGAGTTTATCACAAGCATTTTTAATAAGTTCTACAATTGCTGTTTTCTCTTCATCTGTAATCGGCTCAGTTTGTTGCACCATCACTTCGGGCATACGCAGCACAATAGAAAGCAAATCTCTGGTGGGTTGATTCCACGACTCCGCTAGTTTTTTCAATTCATTGAAGTAGGCTGTTGCGAGTTCCTTGTTGATTAAGTTGGCTCCTGAATTGTCACTAGAAGACTCCAAGTAAATCCCCATATCGACCTTTCCGCGGCTAATTTTTTCCCCTACAATTTTTCGAATGTCGGTTTCTAATTCTCGATAGTAGGGTGGGATTTTGAGTATTAAATCGAGTCCTTTACTGTTCAATGAACGAACTTCAATCGATATTTTTTTTCCGTCAAAAGTTCCGTTAGTTTTTCCGAAACCGGTCATGGATAATGCCATGTTGTTGTGTTTTAATCCAATAATAAATCAGCGTCGATTCCTTCGTTTTGGTCTTTGATAAAAAGTGCTATCTCGCTGATAATGGCATCTTTCTGGCTATCATTTCCTTTTTCTCCTTCTAAAAACTCTTTCAAATACAACTGCGCTTCTAACAATTGATGTTCTTCAAAAGGACCTTCTAAATTCTCAATAACGGTCAAACATTCAACCGCTTGCATAAAATCGCCCTCCGTCGCTAATGAAACAAAGTCCGCTAAGTGTTGGCTATAATCCAATTTGCTGTTCCAAATTGAACTTAAAATCGCTTTCCGAATTTCTTGGTTGTTTTCTTTAATGACTAAATCCATAATAAACGGAACCAATTCTTGTTGTTGCAGTCCCGACATAAGGTTCTCCGACAACTTTCTAACACTCTCGTTGGAATGAATCAATAGTCGTGAAACGAAGGGTAAAATGCTTTCATTTCCTACTTTTTCCAATTCCTGCAACGCGGCAGTCATTTTCGGTATTTGATTGCTTTCTAGTTCTTTTATCAACCCCGCTACTTTGAGTTGTTGTTGCTTAGAGGACATATTTCGAAAAGAATTAAGCTGGCGAAGTTACAAAATCCAAGGCAAGCAAGCCGGTTTCTGTTGGTAGATTTGGGTTTTATCTTCTTTTTATGATTCAGAACACTTCCTTTTTTGAAAAAACGACTGTTTAAAACTGTTTTATGGTCAGCGGATGTCCTACCTTGTTTTTCCGAAATTTGTCTTAATTCGAAATCGTATGTTAAAAAACACCGTTTATATCGCATTAGCTGGAACCTTATTGTTCGCTTGTGTTCCATCCAAAAAATACAAAGATTTAGTTGAGCGAGAGCGCCAATGTTCGGAAGAGTTGGAAAAATACAAACGTAGCAGTGGTGAGTATGAAGCCAAGTCGAAAGATTTAGAAGTAAAGTTCGGTGTAGCGAGTAAGGATGTAACTAAACTAAAATCCGATACTACCACTTTAGGGAGTCAACTGAGAGGCTTGCAACGTGATTACAACCAACTTTTGGAACAAAACGAGTCGCTTGAAAAATCCTTTGAAAAACTCAAAAACTTAAGTGCGAAAGAAACCGCCGCGCTACAAGCAGAATTGGAGACCAAAAACAAAGAATTACAGAAAAAGCAGGACGAATTATTGAAAAAAGAAACGGAACTTGCTCAAAAACAACGTCTTTTAGAAGATCGTGAGAAACGCGTGAAAGAATTGGAAGATGCTATCAAACGCAAAGATCAAGCGATTCAATTATTAAAAACCAAGGTTGCCAACGCCTTACGTGCATTTGAAAACCAAGGATTGACAGTCGTTCAGAAAAACGGTAAAATCTACGTGAGTCTTGAGGCAAAGTTGCTGTTCAAATCAGGAAGTACCTTTGTGGAACCAGAAGGAAAAAAGGCATTGGTTGAACTAGGAAAAGTTTTAGAAACCGAAAAAGATTTGGAAATCGTCGTTGAAGGACACACGGACACAGACAAATTAAACAGCCCAACTTCACCGAAAAACAATTGGGAACTTTCCGTGCTTCGCGCTACCTCTGTTGTTGAAATTTTGTTAGGTAATTCAAAGATGTCGCCTACTCAGGTTATGGCAGCGGGAAGAAGTGAGTTTATGCCTGTAAGCACCACTGATAAAGCAAAAAATCGCCGTATCGAAATTATTATTTCTCCGAATTTGAACGAATTGTTTGAAATAATTTCAACCAACTAATCATGGCAAAAAAGCAGACATCGACTACAAAAAAGGCGAGTGCTGCAACGGTTAGTGCGGAAGAATCCCAGCCTAAAAATGTCGTAAAACCGACTCTGATTCCATGGATTGTCGGCATTCTTTTATTGACAATTTTCGCGTATTGGAAAGGGTTTTCACTGGATAAAAACTTCACCAATTGGGACGACCCAGGATACGTTGTTGAACAACCGCTTACTAAAAGTTTACATCCAGACACCGTCAATCTTCATTTTCATCCAGAAACGCAAGTGATGCTCAATTATCACCCGTTGACGATGCTAACTTTGGCATATAATTATTCTCAAGCCGGACTCGATATTCAACCATATTTCAAAACCAATTTAGCGTTGCACGTTCTAAACACCTTGTTGGTTTTCTTTTTGATTTATGGATTGATGAACAAAAAAGTAATTCCTGCTACTTTCGTGGCGCTTTTATTTGGTATTCATCCGATGCATGTTGAGAGTGTGGCGTGGATTTCCGAACGAAAAGATGTGCTTTATACCTTCTTTTTCTTGTTATCTCTTCTGAGTTATAATCGCTACTTAAAACAAAATAACTTGCTTTGGTTGGCTGCCTGTTTCGCACTGTTCGTTGCTTCCTGTTTGAGTAAAGCAATGGCAGTTCCTTTACCACTCGTCCTTTTCTTGTTGGATTATTGGAACGATCGAAAATTGACATTAAAGTCCATCGTTGAAAAAATTCCTTTTCTGGCTTTGGCGGTTTGGTTTGGTTTGAATGCAGTAAAAATTCAATCACAAGGAGCGCTCGCTGAATACGAAGTCTTTACCACTTTTCAGCGCATCATGTTTGCTTCGTATGGATTCATGATGTATTGGGTAAAATTGGTGTTTCCTGTTAATCTTAGCGCCTTTTATCCGTACCCAACTTTTGGAACCGATAAGGCTATTCCAACTATTTTTTATGCGGCACCTTTCCTTGTTTTCGGAAGTATAGCAGGATTAACTTTTTGGCTGTTTAAAAAGCGTTCTTCCTATCTTAAAATTTGGTTTTTCAGTCTCGGATTCTTTATTTTAATGATTGCGTTGGTGTTACAATTTATTTCCGTTGGCGCAGCAATCATGGCCGATCGCTATACTTACATTCCGTACATTGGAGCCTTGTTTTTGCTGGTTTATGTGCTTTGGGATGTCTTCGAAAAGAGGAATAAAACTTCGATCTTCATTCTAGTTTTTGGTGCGTTTTCACTGTTTAGTTTTGTGTTAACTTACGAAAGAGTAGGGGTGTGGACCAACTCTGAAACCTTGTGGACAGACGTAATAGAAAAATATCCGTACAAAATTGAGCAAAACGGAAATGTGGTAACAGTTATTGAAACGGGTGTTGAAGTCGCGCATAAAAACCGTGGAAATTACTACCGTGAAACAGGAAACATGGACAAAGCATTTGAAGATTATGAATTGTTAGTTCGTGCACGAGCAAAAGATCCGTTGATTTACAGTAATATGGGTAATATGTATGCGATACGAGGAGACTTTCCTTCTTCGTTAGAGATGTACAAAATGGCTCTAGAACGAGACCCAAATGCCTTTGACGTTTATCTCAATCGAGGAATCACGCTATCAAAAATGCAACGGAACAAAGAAGCGCTTTCTGACTTCAAAAAAGCACTTAAAATTCAACCGAATCACGAAATGGCAATGGTAAATATGTGCGGTGAATATGTGACTTTAGGAAAATGGAACGAAGCAATTCAACAAGCAACAACTGTTATAAAAAGCTTTCCTAACAATAATGGCGCTTATTTTTATCGAGGAACTGCTTACGTCAATCTTGGAAAAAATGATGTCGCTCTAGCTGACTTAAATAAGTGCATTGAATTAAAATCAGATTATGGTTTCGCGTGGTTTAATGCCGCCGTAGCTTATAAAAACTCAGGAAATAAACAAAAAGCTCTCGAATACGCCCAAAAAGCACAAGCACTAAATGTTCCACAAGCCGCAGATTTTCTTTCCTCCTTGTAAACAAAAAACTGTTTTCCTTAATGGTTCAAACTCCCTCTTAATGTCCTTAATCCCTTAATGGTTCATACCCCTCTTAATTTCCTTAATTCCTTAATGGTTCATACCCCTCTTAATGTCCTTAATCCCTTAATGGTTCACTCTCCTCTTAATGCCCTTAATCCTTTAATGGTTCATTCTCCTCTTAATGCCCTTAATGGTTCATTCCCCCTCTTAATGCCCTTAATTCCTTAATGGTTCAAACCCCTCTTAATGCCCTTAATTCCTTAATGTTTTATTACCTACTTAATACACCCTTATCCCATCTCTAAAATCAAACCCTAACAAACAACCACTTCACCACTTTAAAAACACCTATAAACGGATACGATAATATTCCCGGTTTCTTAGTTTTTTCATAATTCACCTCAATCGTTGCTAAGTCCACCAACGTGTTCATTCGATTAATTTTTCCTTCTAAAACCTCAATTTGTAAATTCAATCGTTCAAGTTCCTTTTCTACTTTCAAAGTTTCTTCAACTGTTGTTGCTCGGTCTAATATTTCCAAGTAACGATTCCGTGCGCGATTAGCGTTATCCAATCGTATTTCTAAATCAGAAAACTCCTCAGAGACGTCATTTCCATAAACACTTTTCCTTTCTACCTTTCCTAGTTGCTCTACTTCTTTAACCGCCATGAAAAGATCATAACTGGCAACTCTAAAAACCGTTTTGTCCGTTCCGAGCTTTACCACATAACCTTCATGCGACGCTGCAATCGTTGAAATTTTCTGTTCCAATGAATCCATATTTTTAACGCGCAGGGTAATATTTGCATTGTATATCACTTTTCGACCTTCATTCCGTTGATTTTCCGCTTGAATTTCAAATCCACCTTGAGCTGGTTCATTATAATCCCAACCTGAGGAAGAACTTTTTTCCATGGCACATGACTGAATTAAAGCGAGCAAAACGATTCCTATAAAAATGACTTTTTTCATGATTGATATTTTTGAAAATTTAAGATTCAATTAAAGCGCGATTTTATCCACTCTACACTGGTGACGTCCACCTTCAAAAGTCGCTGAAAAATAGGCATCGACAATTTCTTTCGCTTCTTCAAAGCTTATAAAACGAGCAGGTAAGGTCAATATATTAGCGTCGTTGTGCTGACGTGCCAAAGCAGCAATTTCAGGTTTCCAGCAAAGAGCAGCTCGAATGTTTTGGTGTTTATTCGCTGCCATGTTGATTCCGTTTCCAGAACCACACATCAAGATGCCTAAGACTCCTGGATTGCTTTCGACATAATTTGCCACCGGATGGGCAAAATCTGGATAATCGATACTATCTGTAGAATGACAACCAAAATCTAACATTTCAAAACCTTTTTCTTTCAAATAGTCAATAACTTGTTGTTTCAACTCAAAACCAGCGTGATCCGCTCCAATGGGAATTATTCTGCTCATTATACGTTTTTTTACTTTTGGTAAAGGTAGGCTTTTCATTAAAGCTAGCTGTCTATGTTGGAATTAACAATTTGGACTTTTTATTCACTTTTTAAAAATTGGTGTTTTATAAACAGTTGTTTTTCAGTAGTGTGAATAAATTATTTTTCCTTAGTGTTGAGGGATATACTGTTAGCTAATTGTGAATAACTCCTAGAAAGTTCCTCTTTGATTTCTTGTTTATTTTTCCAAACCAATTTGTTTTCGAGAAATGCAAGCAAAGTTTTGACGAGTTCTCTTTTTTTATCCTTACGCTTATGAACAAACCTTGGGTAGGTTGAGCGAAAAATGTTTTCCACGTTAATCCAAAATGAACGAATTGTTAATAAAACTGTAAACGCTTCAAATTCAATTTTTAATCAAATGATAACTTGTTTATATCACACCATCAAATTCTAAGAACTCAAATTTGCAAGAAAACCACAGTTTTTTTTCACACATTTCAACAGCCTTAACAACTATAACAAGCTTCTTTTTAAAATTTAATTTTTTGTTTTTTATTTATTGAAAAGAAGAAAATTTCAAATTTTGAAAATTGAAAAAAATTTTTTATCTATTTAACATTTCATTTTTTTGTATTTAAATCATTGAAAATAAGATGCTTAAATTGATTGTACGAATGTACCAATTTTTGAATGTAAATCGAAAAGAGTACTTTCGTTCGTTTTGATAAAATTGCCCTAATTGTAAACTTATGAATGAAGCAAGTTCTTTTGAAAAATTGATTGATCAAATTGATGCCTTCATACGGAAATATTACAAAAACGAAATGGTCAAAGGTGTTCTACTGTTCGTTGGAATTTTGATTTTTTCATTTTTGTTAACGACGTCTCTGGAGTATTTTGGTCGTTTCGGAAAAGTAACACGTGCCATTTTATTTTTCAGCTTTGTTTTATTAAATGGCTATTTATTTCTGACTTATTTGTTAATTCCATTGAGCAAACTTTATGCTTTTGGAAAACGTATCGATCGCTACCAGGCTTCCGAAATAATTGGTCGCTTTTTTCCAAACATTTCGGACCGCTTAAAGAATACGTTGCAGTTGAACGCAGCATTGGAAGTGAATGAAGGAAACATTGAATTGTTGCGTGCTTCTGTTTCGCAACGTTCGAATGAATTGACGGTCGTTCCTTTTACAAACGCGATTGACATTGCTGAAAATAGAAAATATTTAAAATACGTTCTCCCGTTGGTTTTCGCTTTTGTGTTGATTGCTGTTTTTGCTCCGGCCATGATTACCGACGGAACTGAGCGTGTGGTGAATTATAACCAAGAATTTAAACCGAAGGCACCTTTTGATTTTGTTTTGGATGAAAAAGTAATTCAAGTAGAAGAAGGTGAAGATGCAATCGTTGAATTAGAAGTTCAAGGTAAAACGCTTCCAGATAAAATGTATTTGGTGAGTGAAAATGGTAAGTTTCTCATGAATCGAAAACAGAAAAATCGTTTCGAAGGAATCATACGCAAACCAAAGACTTCAGGAATTTTTTATTTTGAAACAGGAGAATTTCAAAGTGATCAATATAAACTGAACGTAATTGGAAAGTCTGTAATTGGTAAATCGGAAGCGCGTTTAGATTATCCTGCATATTTAAATCGTACGAATGAATCGGTTCAAAACGCGGCAGATTTGGTAATTCCTGAAGGAACAAAAGTTACGTGGAACATAGTCACGAAAAACACGAAAACTATTGATTTTCAGTGGAATGGTTTAATTTTCTTTAAGAATGAATTTGGAGCAAGAATGTCTAAATCCTATCGCAATTCTGAAGTTTTGAAATTTACATTAAAGAATAAATTTTCTGGAAAACAGGATTCGGTGGTGTATCGAATTTCTGTGATAAAAGATGCTTTTCCATCAGTTTATGTATCTGAAAATGTGGATAGTATAAATTCGGGTGTTCGTCGTTTTAAAGGTCAGGCCGAGGACGATTATGGTTTGAAGTCGGTTTATTTTGTGTATAATGTGATTTCCGAAAATGGAAAGAAACGTGAACAAAGAATGTTAGTGGAAAATGGACGTGGTTCACAAATGGATTTTGATTTTGGTGTTGATTTTCGACGTGAGAATTTAACATTAAAAGATAAGATTGAATATTATTTTGTGGTTTATGACAATGATGGTGTGAATGGTAGTAAAAGTTCACGTTCGCAAGTATATACTTACCAATTACCAGGGCTTTTCGATTTAAATGATCAGCGAAATTCGGAACGTGAACAAGTGAAAGAGAGCCTACAGGATATGATTAAGAAGACGGATGATTTTCAGAAGAAAATAGAGAAGTTACAAAAGGATGCTCTTAACAATAAAGGAAATGATTGGAACAAATTGAATCAGGTTCAACAGTTAAAGGATGAGCAACAGAATTTGATTAATAAGTTAGAGAATATTCAAAATCAGATGCAGCAAAGTATGGAAAATAAAAATCAGCTGTCTGAAATGGATAAGGAGTTATTGGAGAAACAAGAGATGATTGAAAAATTATTGGATCAATTAATGGATGATGAACTAAAAAAGTTATTGGATGAGTTGCAGAAATTAATGGAGCAAAATGATAAACTCGGTACGCAGGATAAGTTGGAAAAATTAGAGAACAATACGGAAGAAATGAAACGCCAATTGGATCGTAGTTTGGAGATGTTAAAACGTTTGGAAGTGAATGAGAAGATTGATGATTTAGAAAAGGAGTTGAAGGAATTGGCAAAGGAGCAAGAGGAATTGAAAAAGGATATTGAAAGTAAAAAATTGAGTGAAGAGAGTGCTTTAAAAAAACAAGAAGAAATCAATAAGAAATTTGATGATTTAAAAGAAGACCTAAAGGATTTAAAGGAAAAGAATGATGCTCTTGAAAAACCGATGCAATTGGAAAACACAAAAAAGGCCGAAGAAAAGATAAGTAATGATTTGAAAGATGCTAAGCAAAACATGCAAGATAGCAAATCAAAAAAGGCAAGTGAGAAGCAGAAATCTGCTGCTGATGAAATGAATGCAATGGCAGAAATGATGGATAAAATGCAACAAAAAGCAAATCAGAAACAACAAGAAGAAGATGTTGACGCTTTACGACGTGTTTTAGAGAGTTTAATGACATTAAGTTTTGATCAGGAGGAAGTAATGAATAAAATGGTCCGTGTTCAAACGAATGACCCGAATTATAAACGTTATGGTCGTCGCCAACGGCGAATTATTGATGATACGCAACTAGTAAAAGATTCACTACTAGCCTTAGCAAAGCGTCAACCAAAAATTGCCTCTTTTATTGATAAAGAATTGCGAGCGATTGATGAGAGTCATACTGGAGCGATTGAAGCGATTGACGATCACCGTAAGAAGGACATTTCAAAGTTCCAACAATTGGCGATGACTTCCTATAATAATTTAGCACTACTTTTGAATGAATCGCTTCAAAGTATGCAATCCCAGATGCAGTCGCAGTCCCAGGGAAGTGGTAGTTGTAGTAACCCAGGAAAGGGACGACCTAAAGCAGGTCAAAGTATGAATCCTGGTGATATGAAAGAAATGTTGAAGAAGCAATTGGAGCAAATGCAGAAGGGACCAAACCCGGGTGGACAGAAGCCGGGCGATAAGCCTGGAGATAAACCTGGTCAGCAAGGTAGTGGACAAGGAATGATGGGTCTAGGCAATAAAGAAATTGCAAAAATGGCTGCTGAACAAACTGCTATTCGTCAACGTTTGGAGCAGATGCGTAATGAGTTAAACAAAGAAGGTCAGGGTTTAGGTAATAAATTGAATCCCTTAATCAAGGAATTGGAAGAGCAGGAGAAGCAATTAATAAATAAGCAGATTAATAGAGAAACTATTAACCGTCAAAAGGAGATTCTCACGCGGTTACTTGAAAGTGAAAATGCAATAATGGAAAGGGGTTTTGAGGAAAAAAGAGAATCAAAATCGGGAAAAGATGATTTTAATGGTAACCAAATAAAATTAGAAGAGTATAAGAAAGACAAAGCACGTCAGGTTGAATTATTGCGTTTTGTAGATCCAAGTTTGAGAAAGTATTACAAGGATAAAGCGAACGCTTATTTCAATCAGAATTAAATTTTGTTTATGAAAGAAGGATTTATTACTATTGAAACGGTACAATTACCCTCTAGTTTTGATTCATTGGTTGAAGTGGAGAGTCTTGTGGATCGCGTATGTACTCAACTTGGTATTCAAGAGGAAGTTTTTGGTAATGTTCTAATTGCGGTAACTGAGGCAGTGAATAATGCAATTCAACATGGAAATGTTTTCAGTAATGAATTAAAAGTGATAGTTGGTGTTGGAAACAGTTCGGATGAATTTTGTTTTAAAGTGGATGATTGTGGTAAAGGTTTTGATTTTTCGGTTTTACCTGACCCGACATCTCCAGATAATATTCTTCTTGAAAACGGTCGCGGTATTTTTTTAATGCAAAATTTAGCAGACGAAGTTGTTTTTGAATCTCCTGGAAATAGTGTCATTTTATACTTTAAGAAATGATTGATATTATCTTTGAAGGTGTTGAAGTTCCGGGTATTAATCCGGAATTTTTTGTTTTAGCAATACCTAAATTGGTACGAGAGGAATCAAAAATTTGTGGAGATATTACTGTAGTTTTTTGCTCCGACGATTACCTTTTACAAGTGAATAGAACGTACTTAGATCACGATTACTACACAGATATAATCACTTTTGATTATTCAGATTTAGGAATCCTTAGCGGTGACTTGTTTATTTCATTAGATCGCGTTAAAGAAAACGCCCAGGATTTTTCTGATTCATTCGAAAATGAACTTAAACGTGTAGTTTTTCATGGTGTTTTGCATTTGTGTGGTTATAAGGATAAGTCAAAGAAAGATGAAAAAATAATGAGAATTAAAGAAAATTATTATTTAGATTATTTTGTTTCACGTGAAACAAAATAGATAGTTGATTTTTTTATGTTTCACGTGAAACAGAATTATGTTAGATAAATACGATATTATAGTTGTAGGCGCTGGTCACGCAGGATGCGAGGCTGCATATTCCGCTGCAAAAATGGGAAGCAAGGTGTTATTGTTAACGATGAACATGAACACAATTGCTCAAATGAGTTGTAATCCAGCAATGGGCGGAGTAGCAAAAGGGCAGATAGTTCGTGAGATTGACGCACTTGGTGGTGGTTCAGGAATTGTTAGCGATAAAAGCGCTATTCAGTTTAGAATGCTAAATCTTTCCAAAGGTCCTGCTATGTGGTCGCCAAGAACCCAGAATGATAGAATGATGTTTTCTTATGAATGGAGAATGTTACTTGAACAAAATCCAAATGTGGACTTCTGGCAAGACATGGGAATAGGTATCATCGTCGAAAACAATAAGGTAATTGGCGTTAAAACAAGTTTAGGTATTCCAATATATGCTAAAGCGGTGGTGCTTACTAATGGTACTTTTTTGAATGGTTTAATCCATTTAGGCGAGAAACAATTTGGCGGTGGACGTGCTGCAGAAAGAGCCGCAACAGGAATCACAGAGGAATTAATCGAATTAGGTTTTGAAGCGGGAAGAATGAAAACAGGAACACCACCTCGTGTGGATGGACGCTCCTTGGATTATTCGAAAATGGAAGAACAACCTGGTGACACAAATCCATCTAAATTTAGTTATTGGAACACAAAACCTTTGGTAAAACAATTGGCGTGTCATATAACCTATACCAACCCCGAAACACACGAATTGTTGAGGACAGGATTTGATCGTTCACCTATGTTCAATGGTGCGATTAAAAGTACAGGCCCACGTTATTGTCCAAGTATTGAAGATAAAATCAATCGTTTTGCGGAAAGAGACAGACACCAAATTTTTGTAGAGCCAGAAGGGTGGGACACAGTAGAAATATATGTGAATGGTTTTAGTACAAGCTTACCTGAGGATGTTCAATTGAAGGCAATGAAAAGCATCCCTGGTTTTGAAAATGCTAAAATGTTTCGCCCTGGATATGCAATTGAATACGATTATTTTCCACCAACTCAATTAAAGCACACTTTAGAAACGAAAATAATTTCCAATTTATATTTCGCTGGGCAAATTAATGGAACTACAGGTTATGAAGAGGCCGCTTGTCAAGGATTAATGGCAGGAATAAATGCACACTTAAAAATCAATGAAAAACCACCATTAGTTTTATCACGAAGTGATGCGTACATTGGTGTTTTGATAGATGATTTGGTTACAAAGGGCACGAAGGAACCGTATCGTATGTTCACAAGTAGAGCCGAATATCGAATTTTATTGCGTCAAGATAACGCCGATTTACGACTTTCACAAAAGGCTTTTGAGTTGGGATTAATTAGTGATGAGCAAATAAAAATGGTCGATTTAAAACGCGACGGAACAAAACAGTTCGCTTCGAGTTTGCGAAAAATTGGAATAACACCAGAAGTGGTGAATCCGCTTTTAGATGAATTGGATTCTAGTCGAATTTCGCAACAAGTTAAAATTGCTTCTATTCTTACGCGTCCTCACGTGACCTTAGAACGATTATTGGCTTTATCTCCACAAGCAATGGAAGAAGCAAATTCTTGGAAAGAGCAGCATCCTGAAATAATTGAACAAACCGAAATACAATTGAAATACGAGGGATACATTGAGCGTGAAGAAGAACAAGCTGAAAAAATGGCTCGTTTAGAAAATGTATCTATCCCTAGTGATATGGATTATTCTCAATTGAAAAGTATTTCCACAGAAGCTATTGAAAAACTAACAAAAATTCAACCAACAACTATTGGACAGGCATCTCGAATTTCAGGCGTTTCTCCAAGCGACATTTCCATTCTTTTAATCTATTTAGGAAGATAAAATCGATTTTAAATCGATTGGATGATGTTTTGTTGTGTTTGATGAGTTATGTGTTGCTTTTTTTAAGAAACAAGCGCAGAATCAAAATATAAAAGCCGTTTTTTTGGATTTGTATTTTTGTTTTCAATTTAACTCTTCTTATTATAGAGAATGTTTATAGTGTAAAATGAGTGATAGAAAAAAGGTTTTTGTAATTGACAGCGTTCATCCGGTTTTAATGGATCGACTTAGTGCTGCCGGATATCAAATTGTGGATGCCGTTTCGTGGGATAAAAAATTGTTGTTAGAAAAATTACAGGATGCTTTTGGAATCATCATTCGGTCCAAATTCACACTTGATGCTTCTTTTTTGGAAAATGCTCCAAACTTGAAATTTATTGCACGTTCAGGTTCAGGTTTGGAAAACATCGATCAGAATTATTGTTTCTTAAAAAACATCCATCTTTTTAATTCACCAGAAGGAAATAGAAATGCAGTAGCAGAACAAGCACTTGGAATGTTGTTGTCCTTAATGAACAATGTTCAAAAGTCAAATCAAGAAATAAAGTCGGGACTTTGGTTGCGTGAGGAAAATAGGGGAGAGGAGTTAGACGGGAAAACGGTCGGAATTATTGGTTATGGAAATAATGGACAAGCGTTTGCCAGAAAACTAAAAGGATTTGACGTCAGGATTTTGGTATATGATAAATACAAATCTAACTTCGGAGACAATCAAATAATCGAATCAAATATCGAACAATTAATGCAGGAAGTGGATGTACTTAGTTTTCACATTCCTTTAACGGATGAAACGAGGCATTGGGCAAATGAAGCTTTTTTTGATTCGTTACAGAGGTCAATTTATTTTTTGAATCTTTCACGTGGTGAAGTAGTAGAAGCCAATGCTTTGATAAGCGCAATTAAAAATGGAAAAGTGAAAGGAGCTGCCTTAGATGTACTGGAATTTGAACCAAAAAGTTTTGAGTCCTTTTTCAATCAAAAGTTACCACAATCTTTTTACGAACTGCTTAATTTTCCGAATGTAATAATGACCCCACACATTGGTGGATGGACGAAAGAGAGTTATTACAAGCTGAGCAATGTTTTAGCTGATAAAATATTGGCAACGGATTTTTAAACCAAATCTTCTAACGCTTTTTCTATATTTTCAAATTGAAATTCAAACCCTGTAGCTTTAATTTTTGAATTATCAGCTCGCAAATCATCAAGTACTAACGATGACATTTCACCTAAAACACTTTTAAGTACCCATTCAGGAACAGCAGGAAAAAAGAAGGGTTTGTTCATTTTTTTCGCAAGAATAGATAAAAACTCACGATTTGAATTATGGTTTCCAACAGCATTAAAAACCCCTGACGCTCGTTGATTAAGAAGAAATTCAAACATTTTACACAAGTCTTCTTTATGAATCCACGAAAGGTGTTGATTTCCATTACCTAATGGTGAACCAATCCAAAAACGAATTGGCGTTTTCATTTTTTCAAGTGCGCCACCTTTTTTCGTTAATACGGTTCCGCAGCGCAGAATGGCCACTTTACACAAGCTGTTAAATGCGTGATGGGCAGCTTCCCATTCTTCAACCAAATGTGCTAAGAAGTAGTTGCCGAAATCGTCAGTTTCACGATGAACAGTTCCGTCTAATGCATAACAATTCACTCCTGACATACCAATATAATATTCCAGTTTAGGCATGTTTTTAGCTGATTTGAACAAGAATTGAGTCGAAATCAAACGAGAATTAGTTAGTTCTTTTTTACGTTCTGCGGTCCATTTTTTTTCACCAATATTCTCACCAGCGAGATTGATGATAATTTCTATTGTTTGAAGATGTTTTCCTTCAATGGTATTGTTTTCAGGGTTCCAATAGATTTGACCTTTCGATTTTGCACGACGGGTTAATATATGAACCTTATGGCCATTTTTCCTTAATTGAGTGGCAAGTTTGGTTCCAATAAGTCCCGAACCACCCGCGATTAGTATGGTTTTCATGAAAAGTAGATAGGTGTTATAAAAGTAGAATTTTGATAGTATTGAAGCTAGATAGTAAAATCATTTTATGAACTAAAGGTTTTCGAGGTTGGTAATATAGTATTCTGCTTGTCGTAAAAAAGCATTTTGTTGCTCATTTTCAGTCTTTTTCCATAAATTTATCATCATTGACATCCGAGGATTATTCGCCAACTTTTCTACATTTTTATCTATAAAATGCCAGTATAGCGTATTGAAAGGACATGCATTTTCACCTGTTTTTTTGTCGTGTTTATAATGACAAGTACCACAGTAATCGCTCATTTTATGGATATATGACGCAGAACTAACATATGGTTTTGATCCCACAATCCCTCCGTCAGCAAATTGACTCATTCCTCGCGTATTCGTGATTTCTACCCATTCAAAAGCATCAACATAAATCCCTAAATACCAATCGTCCACCTCATCTGGATGTATTCCTGCTAGCAAACAAAAATTTCCTGTTATCATCAAACGTTGAATGTGGTGGGCATAACTTAACGATAAAGATTGTTTTATGGAAAGGTGTAAACAATTCATTTTTGTTTTTCCAGTCCAAAACCACGACGGGAGTTTGCGTTGGTGATTGAAGAAATTTAATGATGCAAATTCGGGCATTTGAGACCAATAAATTCCACGCATAAATTCTCTCCAACCTAAAATTTGTCGAATGAAACCTTCTACTTGATTTAAACTATATGTTTCAGGATCGTTAAAATGCGCTTTTTCAACGGCTGTAATCACTTCCAAAGGATGCAACATTTTGGTGTTTAATGCAAACGAAAGTCGGGAGTGATAGAGGTACCAATGTTGTTTGGTCATCGCGTCTTGAAGCGTTCCGAAGTAGGGAAGGGCTTTATCCACAAATTCACTTAATAAATCTAAAGCTTCTTCTCGTGTCGTTGTCCAAGAAAATTGCGTAGGATTGATTTCTCCAATTGTTTCAATTCCAGCGGTTTGTATTTCTGTTAATAGATTTGTTACATTTTTAAAATGCAAGGAAGTTGTAAAAATGTGATGCTGACTTGGAACTTTCTTTCGATTTTCTTGATCAAAATTCCATTTTCCACCAAGCGGTTTTTTGCTTCCGTCCAATAAAATATTGTATTTCAACCGCATTTTCCGATAAAAAGCCTCCATTAAATAGGATTTTCCTTTTTTCGGAAAGAAAGATGCTATCTCGTCAGTTTCGACTAAAAAATGTTCTGTTTCATGTTTGAAAACAGGTAAACCCAACTCTTTTTGAAGTTGATTCATTTCAACAGCTAAACGATATTCGTCAGGTTGTTGATAATGAACCTCTTGAATTTGGAAACGATGTATTAAAGCACTGATATTTGAAAGAAAAGCGTGTTGATTGTCGGAATCATTTATTTTGATGTAATAAAAATGAAATCCTTTTTCTGACATTGTAGCTGAAAAATTCCGCATGGCGTTAAAAATTCCAACTACTTTTTGAACATGATGTTTCACATAATCCGTTTCGGAACGCACCTCCATCATGACAAAAAGAGTATTATCATCAGCCTTTTTAAACCAAGAATGTTGACTATTCAGTTGGTCACCAAGAATTAATCGAAGGGAAGAAAATGTTCTCATGAAATTGATTTAGGTTTTCTTTTGCATTGTTCACTACAATACAAAACGTTTTCCCAATTCTTTTCCCATTTTTTTCTCCAGGAAAAACTACGTCCGCACGCCACACAGACTTTTTCTAGCAGGTAAGACTTGTTTCCTTTAAAACTCATGAAAAAGAAACAACAATTAAACCTGAAAGTTTAGTGTGAGTTAGACAAAATCGCAGCTTGGAATCGCTTTACTTTAAAGTTTTACTTTGATTTTTTTGCCTTTCAACTGCTTGTCATATACCTCAGGATGCGAGATTTTAGCACCACTAGTTCCTGTTCCTTTTGCTAAATACATAACAATCAATGTGGACACCATCACCACAATCATTGCAATATTTTTCAATGGTTTATTCTTCCAATTTAAATATAAGGCAATTGCACCTATTAAACCAAGAATATAAGAACACAAAGCGAAAAACTCTGCTCGTTCTTCGTGTTCATGTATGAATTTATGGTCTCTTCCAAGTTTTTCTACAATATGTTCAGCCCCTTCACCCGTGTACACCGAAAGTAAAGCTGAGAAAGCACTGAAAATCAAAAAGGCATATGCGAGTCGTTTGAAATCTTCAGAACGTAGAACAATCCCAAAAAGAAGAATTAGAAACGAAATAAATGGCAAAATCACAGGTAAGTGCGTAATCACCAAATGAAAATGTGCGATGTTATTCATGTCGTAAATATAGATTTTTTTTTAAATTAACAAATTGGACATGAAAATTGATTGAAAACAGCTGTTGGTTTATAAACGGGACTTTTGCCTATTGTGTTAATTTTGCGCCCTCAATTTGTTTTAAGAAACAAGTTTAACGAATAATAATCGACTCAAAAGAAATAACATGAAACGTTGGAGAATAGCTCAAATTTTAAGTGAAGAAGGCAAAACACTGCTTCAAAAAGAGATTACGGTAAAGGGCTGGGTTAGGGCATTTAGAAGTAATCGATTCGTTCAAATAAACGATGGTTCTTGTATGGGAACCCTACAAGGTGTAATCGAATTTGAAAACTTTGAAGAGACTCTTTTAAAGCGTATTACAACGGCTTCAGCAGTAGCACTTACGGGTGTTTTAGTGGAATCACAAGGATCGGGACAATCTGTTGAACTTCAGGTTTCTGGAATTGAAATTTTAGGTGATGCTTCCCCGGATGACGTACAAAGAACGGTAATGCAACCGAAGCGTCACAGTTTGGATTTCTTACGCGAACAAGCACATTTACGCTTTAGAACCAACACTTTTGGAGCCGTTTTTAGAATACGTCACGCTGTTGCATATGCGATCCATAAATTTTTTAATGACCGTGGTTTTTATTATTTACACACACCTATTATCACCGGTTCAGATGCTGAAGGAGCGGGAGAAATGTTTCGTGTGACAACCTTGGATATTAAAAACCCACCGAAAACAGAGGATGGAAATATTGACTTCTCGGAAGACTTTTTCGGAAAGTCGGTTAACTTAACAGTTTCTGGACAATTAGAAGCAGAATTGGCTGCGTTAGCTTTAGGACAAGTCTATACTTTTGGTCCAACTTTCCGTGCGGAAAACTCCAACACCTCACGTCACTTGGCGGAGTTTTGGATGATTGAACCAGAAGTAGCTTTCAACGATTTGAAAGACAATATGGATCTTACAGAGGATTTCTTGAAGTACATCTGTTCCTATATCGTTGAAAATTGTGCGGAAGATTTGAAATTTCTAGACGATCGCGACAAACAAGAACAAGCGCAAAAACCGCAAAATGAACGCAATGAATTGTCTTTAATTGAACGCTTGCAATTTGTAATCAACAATCCATTCAAACGATTAACCTATACCGAAGCGATTGAGGTTTTGATGAACTCCAACCATTACAAAAAGAAGAAATTCAAATATCCAGTCGAATGGGGAATTGATTTACAAAGCGAGCACGAGCGCTATTTAGTCGAAAAAGAGTTCAATTGTCCAGTTATTTTAACGGATTATCCAGCGAAAATCAAAGCGTTTTACATGCGTTTGAACGAAGATGGAAAAACAGTTGCTGCAATGGACGTGTTGTTTCCTGGCATTGGAGAAATCGTGGGAGGGTCACAACGAGAAGAGCGTTATGATGTTTTACTTCAGAAATGCGAAGAATTCCATATTCCAGCGGAAGAGTTATGGTGGTATTTGGACACCCGTAAATTCGGAACAGTTCCCCATGCAGGATTTGGTTTAGGCTTCGAGCGTATGGTAATGTTCGTTACTGGAATGTCGAATATCCGCGACGTAATACCATTCCCACGCACACCGAAAAATGCGGAGTTTTAAGTAACGTCTATAAGCAGAGAAAAGTCCTCAAATGAATATTCGTTTGAGGACTTTTTTATAATAAGTATTAAAATCAAGCCCCTCCTCTCAAAGAAAGAGAGTGTAATAAACCCTATTTTTACTAGGGTTTCAACCTAATCCCCAACTCTTTCAATTGTTTTTCATCTAATGGTGATGGTGCGTCAATCATTGTGTCACGACCGCTGTTGTTTTTCGGGAAAGCTGTTATCTACTCGTGTTCAATAATTAAAGTAGTTGTTAATTCTACTAGATTATTACGTGTCAGCATCTCAACAATTAGTGTCAAGTTTGAGTCAAAAAGGGAAATTAAAGATTTGTTATGAATATTTCCAGTTTTAACCAATAATAATTTTTTTCGGTTGAGAATTAATAAGATAACTTTCCAAGAAATCACTGTCTTTCGTAATTACAACCCTATCTTCTTGAATTGCAATAGAAGTTATCAATTCATCTGATGAGGCATTTGAATCAGGTAATTCCATTGTATGTTTTGCATCATAACCTCTGTGTTTAAGCAAATAACTTAAGGCAATTGGTAATTGAGCATCAACAATAAATTTCACGATGCAATTTTATGTATGCTTTTTGAACTAGCTAATTTAGATGCATAACTCAAACAAGCCAAAAAATCTTCCCGTTCTAAATCAGGATAATCTTCCAATAACTCTTCGATAGACATTCCAGATGCCATAAGTTCTAGCATATTTTCCACAGGATAACGCAAACCTCTAATTGTTGGTTTACCGTGACAAATTGTTGAATCGATTGTAATGCGTTCTAAATTATTGTGCATAAAACTTATTTTAATACCCGAAAATACAATTTAATTTTATTTCAACCTAATCCCCAACTCTTTCAATTGTTTTTCATCCAAAGGTGATGGTGCGTCAATCATTGTGTCACGACCGCTGTTGTTTTTCGGGAAAGCGATGTAATCACGGATAGATTCTGAACCGCCCATTGTGGCAACCAAACGATCTAAACCGAAAGCTAAACCTCCGTGTGGCGGCGCTCCGTATTCAAAAGCATTCATCAAGAATCCAAATTGTGCTTGCGCTTCTTCTTTCGTGAAACCTAATAAATCAAACATTTGTGATTGTAACGCTCTGTCGTGAATACGAATCGAACCTCCACCCAATTCAACTCCGTTCATTGCTAAATCGTAAGCATTCGCACGCACTTTTCCAGGTTCTGTGTTTATCAAATGGAAATCTTCTGGTTTCGGAGATGTAAAGGGATGGTGCATCGCGTGGTAACGTTCGTTTTCTTCGTCCCATTCTAACAATGGAAAATCCAAAACCCACAACGGTTTGAATACGTCTGGATTTCTCAATCCTAAAATCGTCCCTAAATGCAAACGCAATTCGTTCATTTGTTTGCGCGTTTTTTCTAAATCGCCACACAATAACAAAATCAAATCACCCGGTTGTGCATTTGCACGTGTAGCCATCGCTTTTAAATCTGCTTCTGAGTAGAATTTATCCACCGATGATTTGAACGTTCCGTCTGCATTGTATTTGATATAAACCAACCCTTTTGCACCAATTTGCGGACGTTTCACCCATTCCGTTAATTCGTCCAATTGCTTACGTGTGTATTCGGAACAACCCGGTGCACTTATTCCAATAACTGCTTCCGCGCTATCAAAAACAACGAAATTTTTTCCGTGAGCTAAATCGGTCATATCCGCGAACTCCATTCCAAAACGAATGTCTGGTTTGTCGGAACCGTATTTTTCCATTGCTTCAGCGTAGGTCATTCTTGGGAACGCACCTTCAAATTCAACGCCACGTACAGTTTTGAATAAATGTTTGATCAATCCTTCGAACATTTCCAAGATGTCGTTTTGCTCCACAAATGCCATTTCACAGTCGATTTGTGTAAACTCAGGTTGTCTATCTGCACGTAAATCTTCGTCGCGAAAACATTTCACAATCTGGTAGTAACGGTCGAAACCAGAAACCATTAATAATTGTTTGAACGTTTGTGGCGATTGCGGCAAAGCATAAAATTGTCCCTCATTCATACGACTTGGCACCACGAAATCGCGTGCTCCTTCAGGTGTAGATTTAATTAAAACAGGCGTTTCAACATCTAAAAATTCTTTCGAATCCAAGTATTTTCTCGTTTCCAAAGCCACTTGATTACGCAAACGCAATTTTTGCAACACTGGATTTCTTCTCAAATCTAAATAACGGTATTGCATTCTGATTTCGTCGCCTCCGTCTGTTTCATCTTCAATCGTAAATGGAGGTAATTTCGCAGCGTTCAGGATTTTCAATTCCGTCACATTGATTTCGATTTCACCTGTTGGCAAATTTTTGTTCTTGCTACTGCGTTCGATAACGATTCCAGTTGCTTGAATCACAAATTCTCGTCCTAATTTTCTTGCTTGTTCGCACAAATCGGCATTCACTTCCATATTGAAAGCTAACTGAGTAAGACCGTAACGATCGCGTAAATCGGTAAACGTCATTCCACCTAAATCTCTTGAACGTTGTACCCAACCTGCTAAAGTTACTGTCGTCCCAACGTGTTCCATTCTTAATTCTCCACAAGTGTGCGAGCGATACATAAGCTTAATTTTAGGTTGCAAAAGTACTAAATTTAAAAAGTACTTCAAGTATCCTTTAGACGCTCTAATACATCAGGAAGAAACTCATTGAGCTTGGAAAAGGCAAACCACTTTTTACCCAAATCTTTCAGGGAAGCGCCAATATGAAACAATTCTTTTTCATCCAGAATTAAAAATCTATCATGAGCGGTTTTGAGTGTTTTTATTTCAATTCTAGTATATTGTTCGTTGTGTTTTTCTAAATCTAATTTTAATTGTTCGTTGATTTTCGGTGTGTAAATGATTGCGTTACAATTCACTTTTCGTTTGCTCAACATCAGCAGGGTTGTTTCGTCAACGTAATTGTCAATTAGAATGATAGAACATTTCGCGTTTTTGATGAGGTTGTTGGCAAATACATAAGCATCAAAGAGTTGTCCCTCGAAGAAGACTCCTTTGGATTTCTGTAATCCCTCTGATTCTAATGATTTAAGAAGAGTTTCGACTTTTTCGTCGGTTTTATTTTGTCTTTTTTCTAAAAAAATCAATCTATTCATTAATACATCATTGGATTGTATTTGATTGCGAATTCGCACAAACGTCTCCATTATCTGAATACTTACTTTAATAGCGGTTTCACTTCTGATGACAGTTGAAAGCATAGCAACGCCTTGTTCTGTAAAAGCATGTGGCAAAGAAGTTGAGTGCCTTAGTGTTTTCAACCGGTCACATTTTGTGACCAGTTCGATTGTTTCTTGTTTACTTAAGACGAATACAAACGACTCGGGAAATCGCTCTTTGTTACGCTTGACAGCTTGATTTAATACTTTTGTTTGCACACCATAAAGTTCGGCTAAATCCCTGTCTAACATCACTTGAACGCCACGAATGGTATAGATTTTCGTTTTTGAATATCCTCAATCATACCACCAATTGAAATTTGATAACGAATGTATCCAATTAATCAAAAATGTCTATGTATCACACCGTGATGTCTATGTTATATTAGGTTTATTAGGTGCTTATAACTATGATTCGCCGAAAGCGAACTATGTTTCTATGTGGTTAAAAAATTTGAAAACCACATAGTTTCTTTTAGAGGTCATAGGTTGAGTTATTCGGATAGGCGCCAAGGCGTTGACACATAGGTATTATGCCTCCGCTGAGGTTGAAGGACTTTCAAATTAAATGGTTTCTTATTATCATCGTCGGTATATTTGATAATGTGGTATAAATACGGACACCCACTTTCGTTTTTAATCAACTCCATTTTTCACTATTTCTCCATTAAGATAGTGAAAAAGGTTGTTTAAACAATACAACTACCAGTTGATTTTCAAAAAGAACATTATAAAACAGCTCAATGGAGGGGTTGATCTCTTTTACCCGCGTTTACCGCTAAAAAAGCGCACCAGAATTTCTGCACACTCTTTATCCATTACGCCGTTTTCCACCACGGTTTGCGGATGGTATAATGACGGTTGAACTCGTCCAGCGCCCCGTTTTTCGTCACGGGCACCGAACACAATTTTATCCACTTGCGACCAATACAAGGCTCCAGCACACATACAACATGGTTCTAAAGTGACATATAAGGTGCAACCTTTCAAATATTTAGCACCCAAGAATTGCTCAGCGGCGGTGATGGCTTGCATTTCAGCATGTGCGGTTACGTCGTTAAGTGTTTCAGTGAGGTTGTGACCACGAGCTATGATTTTGTTGTTGCTGACCACAACAGCACCCACAGGAACTTCACCTGCTTCAAAAGCCTTTTCAGCTTCCAAATAGGCTTGGCGCATGAAGTATTCGTCGGAAAAAGGGTTAAGCATTCGCAATAATACTACTTTTTCACTTGACTGTTAATGAAATTCATTTCTAATTCTTCCCGCTCAATTCAGATTACTTTTACTTTTGTGCTCCAATAAAAAAAGATGTTAGAGATTACCCGTATTCGCGCAGAGAAAGAGAGTATTATCGCTGGTTTAAAGAAGCGCCATATCAACGCTGAGGAAACGATTGATAAAATTTTAACCGTTGATGCTGCTTGGCGTCAAAACAAGGCGGAATTAGAAACTATCGCCAACGAGTTGAATCAATTCTCCAAAAAAATCGGTGATCTTTACAAAAATGGGCAAGCGGCAGAAGCAAACATGCTCAAAGAAAAAACAACTGACCTTAAAGAAAAAGAAGGGGTATTAAAGGTTGAGGTAGAGGCACTTGAAAGAGAAATTACACAATTGCTTTACACGCTTCCAAATGTTCCAAACGACCGTGTTATAGCAGGAAAAAGTGCTGATGACAACGAAATTGTTTTTGAAGCAGGAAATAGACCCACTTTTGATTTTACGCCGGTTCCACATTGGGATTTGGCAAAGAAATACGACATTATTGACTTTGAATTAGGAGTGAAAGTTACTGGTGCTGGCTTTCCTTTTTACCGCGGAAAAGGTGCGAAATTACAACGTGCGCTGATTTCTTTTTTCTTAGAGGAAGCGTCTAAAGCAGGTTACGAAGAAATTCAAGCACCGCTTATGGTGAACGAAGCAAGCGGCATCGGAACAGGACAATTGCCAGATAAAGAAGGTCAAATGTATTACATGCAAGAGGATGATTTCTACATGATTCCAACAGCAGAGGTTCCTCTCACCAATATTTACCGTGACGTCATTTTACCATCTGGAGATTTCTCTATCAAAATGACGGGTTACACACCTTGTTTTCGACGCGAGGCTGGCTCTTATGGAAAAGACGTTCGTGGCTTGAACCGTTTACATCAGTTCGATAAAGTGGAAATCGTTCGCATCGAGCACCCTGACAACACCGCAAAAGCCTTGGAAGAAATGATCGAGCACGTTAAAGGCCTGTTGGATAAATTGGGTTTACAATACCGAATTTTACGTTTGTGTGGTGGTGATATGGGGTTTGCTTCAGCGATGACCTATGACTTTGAAGTGTATTCTGCGGCGCAAGAAAAATGGTTGGAAGTGAGTTCTGTTTCTCGTTTCGACACCTTCCAAGCGAATCGTTTGAAGTTGCGCTTCAAAGGCGAAGACAAGAAATCACAGTTGTGCCACACCCTAAATGGATCAGCTTTAGCGTTACCACGTATCATGGCGGCACTATTGGAAAATTTCCAAACCGAAGATGGCATTATTATTCCAGAGGCATTGCGTCCGTTTACTGGTTTCGATAAAATTTAGAAGGTTTTTAACAAATGAATTAAAGGTGACTTTGGTCACAATTTGAGTGCGGAACTTTGTGTTTCTTCGTGACAAAATTGAATTATGAAGTTGCACCAACTGTTTGTTTCGTTTGTTGTCCTCATTGTTTCCAGCACATTTCTTTCGCAAGAAAACACCTTTCCCTATGAAATCAAACTTGTCCCAAAAACCGTTAATGGGTTCACGGGATTACATTCCTATGCCTTTGCACAGGTAGGAGAAAAAGTACTTTTAATTGGAGGAAGAAAAGATGGTGTTCATGCTCGACAACCTTTCAACGCCTTTCCACAAAACCAAAACAATACGGACATCTTTGTACTTGATATTGCAACGAATCAATCTTGGGTGGGTTCAATCAACAACTTAGAAGTAGGCATAAAGGAACAATTGCAATCCACCAACATGAATTTTTATCAAGATGCAGACACTTTGTATTTTTTAGGTGGATATGCATTCAGTCCAACAGCAAATGACCATATCACTTTTCCAAAATTAATTTCAATTGACGTTGTTGGTGTGATTAATGGAATTATTAACGATCAGCCAATTTCAGGTTTTTTCAAACAATTGAGCAATGAGAATTTTGCGGTAACAGGAGGACACCTCGGAAAGATTGGTGATACGTTTTATTTAGTTGGCGGCCATCGATTTGATGGGAGGTACAACCCAATGGGAAATCCAACTTATACCCAAACCTACACCAGCGCCATTCGTAAATTTAAAATCAACAATTCAGGCACACAACTATCGATAAATAATTATTCGGAAATAGTAGATCAAGTAAATCTACATCGACGCGATTATAACCTTGTTCCACAGGTTTTTCCGAATCAAGAATTGGGTTATATGATTTCTTCCGGCGTTTTCCAAATTAACGCAGATTTACCTTTTTTATACCCGGTTGATGTGAAAGCCTCTGGACATTTCCCAAATACAGCATTTAACCAATATTTGAGTAATTATCACTCTGCCAATGTGGGAATCTATGATGCTAATTTGGATAAGATGTATTCTCTTTTCTTCGGCGGAATAAGTCAGTATTATCTCTCTAATGGACAGTTAATCAATGACCAAACGGTTCCTTTTGTAAAGACAATTAGTCTTGTTTCTAGGGATTCAAATGGCGCATTACAAGAGTTTGTTTTTGGAAACGAAATGCCAGATTTGGTGGGATCAAGTGCTGAATTTGTGCCGAATCATCTTTTAACTCATTATGATAATGAAGTGCTAAAAATGAGTGATTTTACAGGAGACTCAACCATGATTGGATACATCATCGGCGGCATTTTTTCATCTGATAAAAGTTCTTTTACTAACAATAACACAGGTGCGACAAGAGCCAATGATGTTGTTTATGAGGTGTGGTTAA
This sequence comes from Bacteroidota bacterium, assembly GCA_039795265.1. Taxonomy (GTDB): domain Bacteria; phylum Bacteroidota; class Bacteroidia; order Flavobacteriales_D; family Crocinitomicaceae; genus UBA952. Next base: position 76,300 of record JBDKEM010000033.1, read on the forward strand.
TCAAAGAACAAACGAGTTCTATAACGACAATTGACGGCGCAAATCCATTCCACGCTTTGGTGTTTCCTAACCCAAACGATGGTGATGTTAAAATCCAATTTCAAGTACCGACACAGGGAAATATAGAATTGTTTATTACTGATGTGAATGGAAAAGTTGTTTATGAACGGTATTTTGAAAAAGTCAAAGTTGGTAATAAGTCGATTGATTTACCAAGACAAGCCAAACTTACCTCAGGAACCTACTACTTCAACTTCATTTTTGAGTCCAAATACCACGCTTTTCAAAAAGTAGTTGTTTTGAAATAGTAGTGAAAAAAGGAACTTGATTCAACAGGAAAATACCTCCACCACAAGAAGAGATGGCATTGTGACGGTCATGATTTTAACTTGAAATAAAACAAATCTGCTTTTTTTACGTAGAACTTTATCTACGGATGAAAAAGTTAGGTTTTCTTTTTTCGGTTGTATTTCTGTCTTTTGGATTTTCCATCAGCTGGGCACAAACATGTCAGTCTGTTTGGTTCCCCTCAAAACCAAACGCGGAAGCACAATTGCTTTGCCCAGAAATCATGATAAACGATTTAGTTTACCTTGAAAAAACCTTGCAAGAAACGCATCCAAATCTGTATTTGTATTGCACTGAAACCGATTTTCGAAATGCGTATAAAAAGGCTGTTCAAGCAGCAAGTACAGACAAATCTACGCTACAATTTTCCTTAATCATTGCCGACTTTTTAAGCATACTTTCCGATTCGCATACCAATATTAACCCAAGAGATTTGTTGTTTATGCAAGGTAGAAAACGCTTGATTTATCCCATGATTTTCAAACAAATAAACAACGATTTTTATTTTGAAAAAACGCTATTTTCTCAATTCCCAACAGGAACTAAAGTCTTAAAAATGAACGGTTTGTCCGTTGATAGTTTGTACAACTTAACCCTCCGTTTTAGTTTGGCGGAAGGGAATTCGACCGTTGCAAAACAAGAAATGGCCTCCAAAATGATGGGAATTGTCTTCAACTTGTTTTCGCGTTCAGAGAAAATGGAAGTGGTCGGCATTCTTCCAAAAGGAGACACCCTAACTTCGACTGTTTATCCAATGACCATTAAAGCTTTCAACAAATTAAATAATTGGTATGCAGATGAGTCCACTTATTATTTCTTTGATAAGGACGAAAATAGAGCCGTATTGGTAATACCATCCTTTGAACCGCGCATATTGCTGGGTTATTACAAAACCCTGGATAATTTTTTCGAAGAGGTTAAATCGCGAAAATGTGAGGAGGTAATTATTGACTTACGAGACAACCGTGGTGGATTGATTCGCGCCCAGGAATACCTCATTAGTTTTCTGAACGTGAAACACGAAAAAATCAATATGGAATACTTGTACAAACGTAGTAATCACGACCGTTTCGAACAACTTCCTTTTTATCAAAAATGGCAATTTACCCGAATGGCTGAACGTGCTGATACGGGTTCGATTATAAAACGCGAATTTCGTTTCTTTCAAAGTCCGATGGGAACTGTTGAAAAAATCGATTACGTATATCTACCACGCAACACCAAAAACAACTTATATAACGGCAAAACCACATTGATTGTTAATGGATTGAGCATGTCCGCTTCTGCGATGTTTGCTGCTTGGTTCCGACTTTCAGAACGTGGAAAAATTGTCGGAAATCAATGCATGGGCACACCAAGTGGTACTTTTGGAAACGGCGCGAACATCTATTTACCGAATACAGGAATCCCAATACTGATTTCTACATTGAAATTTACCCCTAAGTCCGTGGGAATACAAGTAGAACCCATTAATCCCGATCAGAAAATCGACCATGAACCCGCCGATTTGGTAAAACAAACCGATCCGGTTTTCCGCTTTTTACACATATCGCCTCCAACCGCGTTGACGAAAAAAAGGAATTAGGGGAAAATTTATTGAAACAGTATTATTCAGAGTAAACCTACATTTTCTTATCACACCTTCTCCTGACACAACTCAACCAACAAGGACTCGCTGGATTTAGGGTGTAAAAAAGCAATGCGTTTGTTGTCTGCGCCGTCTTTTGGTGTCGTATGAATCAATTCAAAGTTTTCGGCTTGTAAACGCGCTATTTCTGCGTCGATGTCGTCTACTTCAAAAGCAACGTGATGGAAACCCTTTCCTTTTTTTTCTAGAAATTTAGCAATAGGTGATGTAGCATTAGTTGCTTCCAATAATTCAATTTTATTTGGTCCGACTTGAAAAAAAGCTGTCTTTACTCCTTCAGATTCAACGGTTTCTGTTTTGTAGCAAGGCGTGTTAAACAACTTTTCATAGATAGGAATGGCACTTTCTAAAGAATTCACGGCTATTCCTAAATGCTCAATGCGAAGTATCATTTTTCGATTTTTATAAATTTCTCAGAGGTGTTGTCAAAGTTTACAAAGTAAATTCCGTTCACCAAATTCCGGCAATCTACCTTTTCACTAAATCCCAACTTTAAAAGATTTCCGAAGGCATCATAGACCTCATACTTTGTTTTAATGCTTAGATTTCCAGAAGTAAAGTATAAATAGTCGCGCACTTTTGCTGGGTACTTATTCACTTTTTTAACCGATGAGGTAAAGGTTATTTCCTTCGTGCTACGTTTTTTGCCTGAATTATCAACTTGGCTGATACGTATTTTATTTACTCCAGAATGTGGTGTCAACTCGAAGTAATAGCTGTTTTCACCCGAAGTCCCCTTTCCTTTTACTTGTCCAACTTCTACCCATTTTTCCCAACGGTATTGCTCAATAATGAAGTCCAAAACGCCTTGTTCCTCTTTTGTTTTCCAGGTGATTTTTCCGCTGGTTTCTGCTTGAATATCCGTACAAATAAAGGTGCTCTTTGGAAGCAATACTTCAGGATTAATGAATTTGGGTTCACAGCCTTCAGAATGTTCCAAGACCACAAAAACAGGGTCGCCATTTTTAATTCGAAAGACAGAAAAGTCTATTTCAAAAGTGGAACTTTGAATCGATGCAGGAAGAATGTCTCCGTTAACGGTTACTTTTGAAACGCAATAACCAAAACCATCCGATTGAGGAGGATTGTTAACGAACAGATTTTTACCTTGAAAACTTCCTTCGATGGAGAAAAGTTTAACCTGTCCCCAACTGCAACTAAAGGTCGAAATCCAAAAAATTAAACCGAGAAAACGCACCTTGAATCGAGACATTCGCTTGTTTTTTCTTCAAAAATAACCGAAATACGTTCTAAGTGATTGCTTTCGTAACTTTGCGCCAAATGAAATTTCTACTTCAATGAATTTTGACATCATAAAAGCCTTGCATATCATCTTCTTAGTGAGTTGGTTTGCGGGTCTGTTTTACATGGTTCGTTTGTTCATCTACACGAGAGAAGCACAAGACAAAGACGCAACGGCTCGAGAGATTCTAACGGATCAATTGACCTTGATGCAAAGTCGTTTATGGTGGATTATCACCACGCCTGCCATGGTGTTGACGGTCGTTTTTGGTTCGCTGATGTTGTATATCAACCCCGCGTATTTGAAAATGCCGTGGATGCACATGAAATTGGGTTTTGTAGTGCTTTTATTAGCTTATCATTTCTATTCACAACGCATTATGTTTCAGCAAAAGGCGGGTGTTTACCACCTCACAACGGGAAAATTGCGTTTATGGAATGAAGTGGCCACTTTGTTTTTAGTTGCAATCGTTTTCTTGGTGGTATTAAAAAACACAATGAACTGGATTTATGGCACGATAGGATTTTTTGCAATAGGAGTATTGCTGATGGTTGGAATCAAATTCTATAAATCGGTAAGAAACCGTGCTGAAAACAAATAAAACGCATTTACTATTTAACGCTTAATTTTGACCATGCGAATCCTTTTATCTCTCTTCATACTTTCGGTTTTTCTAATTTCTTGTGATGACAGAAAACCGGTTTCTACCAAAAAAGTCACGGGTTTGGCACTTGACAGTTTAATCAAAGAGTATCCTGACAGCATCGGTTTATTGTTGCAACGGGTAGAGGAGCGAAACAGCAAGTTCTTGTACAATGAAGCGTTAGCAGATGCAGCAAGGGCTTTTCGCTTGGACAGTTCACGTTCAGAATGCCGCATCGCTTATGGAAAAGCTTTGATTAACAACCCAAAGAGAACGGAGGCGGATTTGTTTCGTTCCCATAAAATCTTTAAAAAATTGGTCAAAAAGGAACCTAAAAACACGTTAGCTTTAGTTGGTTTGGCGAACACGTACACCATGTTTGGCGACTATGAAAACTCGTTTAAATATATTAACAAAGCGCTACGAATTGACCCAAAAATGCGCGATGCATACAACTTGAAAGGAACAAATTACCGTTTACTTGGGAACTTTGAACGAACAGTTTCTTCCTATGAAACCGCCGTTCAGCAAGACCCGAAATTTTATGAAGGTTATTTGATGTTGGGCTCGCTTTATGAATTTAAGGAAGACCCGATTTGTATTGAATATTACACAACGGCTTATAAATTACAACCGAAAAGCGCAGACGTTCTTTACTCTTTGGCGTATGCAAAACAAAAATTCGGAAAAGAAAATGACGCTAAACGATTGTATAGAAAAATGCTAAAATTGGACGAAAAGTATTACGAAGCGTATTTTCAACAAGGATTTTTATTTCAGTTTTCTGAGAAAGAGGTCAATTTAGATTCAGCACTTTATTTCTACGACAAAACCTTAGAATTGGAACCGCGACACATTCAAAGTTACCACAACATGGGTCTAATCTATGAAGATCAAGGAGAAAAGTCATTGGCTTTGATGATGTATGCAAAAGCCTTAAAAATTGACCCAGAATTTGAATTGACGAAAGAACGGGTAGAATATTTGAAAAAAAGATTGTGAACAAGCAACTCGTTGTCGTTGAATTAATTGGTGACTTAGCTTTTCCTCTTTTGGGTTACTTTTTTTGGGATTGGAATTTCAGTTTCATTCTCCTCTTTTTTCTAATGGATTTAATCGCTCGAACAGGTGGAGTTGCTTTCAAATTAAATCAAATTAAACAATACGGTTTGATGACAATTTTTGCTTTTCAACTCGTTTTGTTTTTTCTCTTGTCTGGAGTGATTTTACACCTTTCTTATTCTGAAACCGCAATAATTGAACAAATTTCGCTTTTTTGGAACCACAAAGATATGGGGATTGCACAAGGCTGGTTATTACTTCCCTTATTGCCCTTGTCGGAATACATGCGCTTCCAGAATGAAAAAAAGATGGGAATTACACTTGAAACGAGTTTGAAATTAATGGAAAACCTTAAATCTAGACGTTGGATTCAAATCGGGATTTTAGGACTACTGTTGGGGATTTTGACTTTTGTTCCGCTTCCAGAAATTGTTTTGCTTTTTGCTTTTCTAGGCTTGTTTTTAATTCCTCTTTTGGCTCGAAAATTGTTAAATTAAAGTAAAACTTATTGTAAGAATTTTTGTTTCTAAATTAAATTTCTTAAGTTTGTTTACTAAATGGTAAAGTTATGATTAAAAATTACCTCTTATTATTTGTTTTTGTCGGTGCATTTTCTGCTTTTAGTCAGATTTCAATCACTTACAATAATGAAACTCAAAACCTATCAGGACAAACCTATCAAACAACGGCTCCCACATTTGCCGAGTTCGATATTCCTTTTCACATAAACAACAATACAGGAGAAACCCAACGTTGGAGAATTACCCGCTACCGAGTAAATGTTCCGATTGGTTGGAAAGACGGAATTTGTTGGGGTCATGGAACAGATCCTTTTGGTGGAATCTGTTATACCTCTGATCAAATGGTTGGAAATCCTTGGACCACAACTTCTGGAGCGGGTATTAGTTTTGATTTGTTAAACGGAGAATACGGGAAATTGAAAGCAACGATTAATCCAGATGATTGGGTTAGTGGTTCTGCACACTACCGTTATTATGTTTCAAATGATGGTGTGAATTACTTGGATTCTGTTGATGTAGTAGTTGATTTCACCGCGAATACTGTTGCTAAAGAACCTTTTAACGTAACAATAGTTCCAAATCCAGCCTCAGATTATATTCAAATAACGGCAAACAATAACGATTTGACAACGTTCAAAATTATGGACGCATTAGGATCTATAGTTGTTAAAGAGCAATTCGCTGGAAACAAAAAGATTAATACTTCTGATTTTAAAAGCGGTATTTATTTCGTGGTTTTTGATGGACCAAACGGCAAAAGCTTCACGCGAAAAGTTATTGTTAGACATTAAGATTTCTTAATCTTCCTATTAAAATGAGACATTCTACAATCGTTGTTGGTGTCTCATTTTTGTTTTCAGTAGCTTCGTTTACATTTTTTGAGAATAAAAAAACTGTTTCTCATTATCGCGAAGAATATAAGCTCAATCATTTTTCGGACACTATCTTGAGAGAGGGAGATATTATTTTTCAATCCTCTTTATCTTCCCAAAGTAAAGCAATTCAAGTAGCAACACATTCTCCGCTTTCTCATTGTGGGTTGGTTTTCAAGAAAGAAACTTCGTGGGTTGTTTTGGAAGCGGTGCAGCCTGTAAAATATACACCATTAAAAGAATGGATTCTCCGAGGTAAAAATCAACACTTCGTTCTCAAACGGTTAATGGATACAACCCAAATAACAAATTCTGTAATCGCTGAATTTAAAAGAGAAGGTGAAAAGTTACTTGGAAAAAATTACGATTTGACCTTTGAATGGAGTGATGAAAGAATGTATTGCTCCGAACTCGTTTGGAAGCTTTATTTTCAAGTAACAGGTATAGAACTTGGAAATTTACAAACCTTACAAGAATTCGATTTATCCCATCAAGAGGTAAAAACGGTTATTAAAAAACGCTATGGTTCTAAAATCCCATACAACGAAAAGGTTATTGCTCCAGCAACTATTGAAAAAAGCCACCTGCTACGAACGGTCATTAGTTTGTAAAAATTGTACCACTTCTTGAACGGATTTAAATACAGGTAAACAGGCGCTTTCGGTACACAAATGCAGTCCTTTTTCTGGATAAGTTGGAAGATTTGGAAAATGAGCTTCTTTTCTAATGACAAGATTAAAAGTGTTTAGAACACGCAGTTCCTCCAAGGATAAATCCACATCGGTAAGTGTTAATTCAAAATTTGGAACCAAGTTTTCGACAAGCAAAAGTCCCCAATTGGAATAACCCGAGGCGTACCGTTCCATTCCGTCATAGACGTTTGCAAGCATTTGTTTTGCGCTTTTCGTCCATTCTGGATTTTGAAAATAATGCCCCATCATCCAAAAGTTGTGCGCCATTATAGAATTACTTGCCGGAATCACATTGTCGTTTAATTCCATTTTTCTGGCAATCAACTGCGAATCCGAGGACGTGAAATAGCACATTTTGCTTTCTGCATTTTGAAAATCGCGAACAACAATTGTTGTCAAGTCGTGCGCCAACTGAATCCACTGTTCTTCTAAGGTAGCCTGATAAAGTCGAATCATTGCCTGAATCACAGCTGCGTAATCTTCTAAAAAGCCGTTAACGGATGGAGAGCCGTTTGTATTAACGTGCCAAAGTTTTCCGGTATCATTGCGCTGCTCGTTTGCAATCCAAACACCAATTTTTCGTGCACGGATGAGGTATTCTTCTTCTCCGAAAGCAAGGTATGCGTCCAACAACCCCACCATCAGTAAAGCGTTCCAAGAGGTCAAACATTTTTTATCAACACCAGGAGCAACACGATTATTACGATCTGATAACAATTGAGCATTAACTCGCTCGAGTTTTTCATAAAAAGAAGAAAGAGCAAGTCCTTTTTCTTTCGCGAATTGTTCAGGGCTTTGTTTACACAGTAATATGTATTTTCCTTCCTCCCAGTAACCCCGTTCATTTACGTTGTAATAGTCAAGAACCCAAGATTCTTCCCTACCAACAGCGGCTAAAACCTCTTCGGGAGTCCAGCAATAAAACTTTCCTTCTTCTCCTTCCGAATCCGCATCCATGGCGCTGTAATAGGCTCCGTTTTCAGCTTGCATTTCACGACTTAGCCAATCCACTGTTTGTCGAACCAAGTGTTGATAATGGGGTGTTTTGAAAGTTGCAAATGCTTTGCTGTAAAGGCTTAACAATTGTGCATTATCGTACAACATTTTTTCGAAGTGTGGCACTTTCCATAACATATCCACGGAATAGCGGGCAAAACCACCACCGATTTGGTCATAAATACCACCGAAAGCCATTTTGTCTAAGGTTAAGCGGACATGTGCCGTTGTTTTTTCATCCTTGAAAAGTTGGGAGTAGCGCAATAAGAACACGTAATTATTAGGTAATGGAAATTTCGGTGCACGGGCATCTCCTCCCTCCATTCGGTCGAAAGAGCGTGACCAACGAACCACCATTTCGTGCAATTTTTCTTCTGAGAAATCAAGAATTGCTTGAGGAACGTCAATGAGATCGCTTTGTACAATTCCATCTTGTAAACGAACTGCATATTCTTCCACTCGTGAAAAATCTTTTTCCAACGTTGTCACCAATGATTTCAAAACCGAAAGCCACTGTTCTCTCGGAAAATAGGTGCCACCATAAATCGGTCGTCCATCTGGCAAAGTAAAACAGTTCAAGGGCCAACCGCCTTTTTCAGTCATCAATTGAACGGCTGTCATGTAAACCTGATCGACATCGGGACGCTCTTCTCGGTCCACTTTGATGTTGATAAAATGAGCGTTCATAAAAGCCGCGACTTCTTCATTCTCAAAACTTTCGTGTTCCATGACGTGACACCAGTGACAAGCGGAGTAACCAATGCTTACCAAAACAGGCCGATTTAACCTTCGAGCAAGTTCCCAAGTTTCCTCTGACCAAGGGTACCAATCGACAGGATTGTGTGCATGTTGCTGTAAATAAAGTGAAGATTCGTGGATGAGAGCGTTTGTATGTGTCATAGAATAAAAATATCTGGGCAAAGAAAAACTATATTTGCCAACCAATTTGTAACCGTGGAACATATTAAACCTTATAAAGTTCTTCTTTTTGTCCTACTTGTATTGCTTATACTTTATCCTATTGTGCATTTTGCTCCTGAAGATGGCTATACTATTTTTGGACACAAGATTCGTTTTTTAACCTTGAATAGTCTAATTCATCCCAAAAAACAAGAGAAAAAGAATATTGACAACATTGTTAAAGGAATTGACACCACTGGTATCGACGAAGGAATCAATCGGTTTAACGGGCGCTCAAATGGTACCTTAGGCGCTCCCGGAGGAGGAGAACTTTCAACATCAAGTTCTACCACTATCCACCTGAATGACAACGCTAAAAATAATCTTTATCAATTTTTTGAAATGCTGAAAAACGTAGCGGAAAAGCAAGATAAAATATCCATTTTCCATTATGGCGATTCTCAGATTGAAGGCGATCGTATGACTGCGTATATCCGACAACGCATTCAAAATCAATTTGGTGGGTCGGGAACAGGTTTAATTCCTGCAGTAAATGTGTATCCAACGATGTCTTTTGTTCAAACCTATTCAGAGAATTTCATGCGCTACACCAATTTCTGGGGAGATAAACTTCCCAATCGAAAATACGGAGCAATGCTTTCTGCTGCCATGTTTAAGGTGGACACCACAAAAACACAAGCTGGAGAACCAACGAGTGCATGGATAGAAATTGAAGCGTCGAAATCTGCCTATGCTCGCGCAAAAGAGTTTAGTCAAATCACGTGTTATTATAATAGCTGTACTTCGCCGTGTTGGGTGAAAATTTATCAAAACGGGAAAGTGATACACGATGATAGTTTAGTTACAGACGGAGCGGCACACGAAATCAAATTAAGTTTTCCTTCCAAACCAGGGAAGTTGAAATATGTATTCTCCTCGAAGAAGAGTCCAGTTTTCACGGGTTTCTCGATGGAGGGGGATTATGGTGTTTCGGTTCACAATATTGCTATGCGCGGCTCCTCAGGCACGCAATTTGGAGACGGTGATCAAGCTTTGTTTAGAAAAATGCACGCAGACTTAAATACGAAATTGGTGTTGTTACAATTTGGCGGCAATTCTGTGCCTGGAATTAAGGACAGTGCAATGGTACGCGGTTATGTAAAACGTTTTAAAGGCAACATCGCCAATGTTCAAAAAAACATCCCTGGAGCCGCGATTATTGTGATTGGACCAAGTGATATGTCTCAACTAAAAGACGGGATTTTTGAAACCTATAAATTCTTACCTTATCTTGTTGAACAGATGAAAAAAGGAGCTTTAGACATGGGTTGTGGTTACTATGATATTTATGGCGCTATGGGAGGAAAAAACTCAATGCCGTCGTGGGTAGAACAAGGTTTGGCAGGAAAGGATTATATCCATTTTTCACCGAAAGGAGCAAGCATCATGTCGCAGTTGTTTTACGATGCTTTCATTGCTGAGTACGCCAAGTGGGAGGAAGAAAAATCAGGCGCAAAATCAGGAGAGGAATAATGCGTTTTTGGTGGATACTTTGGTTCTTGATGATGGTTTTTGTGGGAAATGCACAAGAAAAATCATTGCGCACCTTTGATTATCCACGTGTTGTTCGATTAGACGCTTCTGTTCCTTCTCAATATCCATTTATCCATTTCGACCGAAATTATTTTAAGTTTTATTCGGATGAAAGTCCGAATTGGGAACATTTTTATCGCAATCTTAAAATGATGATAGCGAAAAAAGATAGAAAACTTAATTTATATCATATTGGCGGCTCCCATATTCAAGCTGACATTTATACCCATGATTTTCGTTCTTTTTTACAAACCAATTGGCCTGGACTGAGTGGTGAACGTGGTTTGGTTTTTCCTTTCGGATTGGCAAAAACAAATAATCCGTCCAATTATAACTTTTCTTCACCAAATCACTGGACCGCTTACAAAAGTGTCAATCAGCGACCTGAAGACGTCGTTTATGGCTTGACCGGCGCAGTTATAAAATGCACCGATTCCATTGCGTTAATCAAGTTCAAATTTATGCGAACCGTTGTTAGCACTCCCTTTGATCGTTTGCGAATTCACCATAATACAGGTGGTTTTCCGTTTGAATTGAATTTTGATGAACATGAGATTTTAATCGATCACGTTGAAAGTCAAGAAGACTTGGGATATACAGATATTTTTTTTACAGACAATATCGACTCTATCGACATTCAATTTGTGCGTCAAACAACAAAGAGAATTCCGTTAGAAATTTATGGCTTTGAATTTCTTAACAACCTTCCAGGATTCACCTATAATGCAATTGGAATAAACGGTGCGGGCTTATACACTTTTCTTGCGAATGATCATTTTCTCCGGGATTTAAAGGTGCATCCTCCTGATTTTTTTGCGTTTTCACTAGGCACAAATGATGGTTATACTTCCGTTGGCAACTTCGACCCACTGAAATACAAAGACAATTTAGAGCGAATGATTTTGAAAGTTTTGGAGGTAAATCCAAAGTGTGCCATTCTTTTGACCGTTCCGAATGATTGCTATTTACACGGAAAAACGCCTAATAAAAATACCGCACGACAACGCGAGGTTATCATTGAACTTGCTGAAAAATATCAATTTGCAGTTTGGGATTTCTACGGAATAATGGGCGAACTTGGCTCCTCAATGACGTGGAAAAATCATGGTCTCATGCGCAGTGATTTAGTACACTTCTCTTCTGAGGGCTACCATTTGAAAGGAAATCTTTTAATTGACGCCTTTCTTAAATTTATTAATCAATTCGACCAATTTTATCGTTAATGGATCGCATATACCAACTTTTCTCTTTTTCTGATAAAGAACCGCTCATTTTTACGCAACTGGACTTTTGGTTGTTTTTCATTGTTGTGATGATTGTCTTTTCTTTTATTCACAACCGAAAAATAGAACGTAGTATTTTCCTCACTGTCGTCAGTTTGTTTTTCTATTTCAAGACTTCAGGTCTTTATGTGATACTTCTTTGCGTCAGCTTATTGGTTAATTATCTCATTGGAATTGGTATTCACCAAGCGAACTCCGACGGCAAAAAGAAAGGTTACATTACCCTCTCGGTGCTTTTTAATTTGCTCACATTGGCCTATTTCAAATATGCTTATTTCTTCACAGATTCGTTCAATGCGATGTTTGGAACGAAGTACGAAATGATAAATTACCTCGCGCATTGGGCAAATGGGGTTGCAGGTCAAGGCACTTTCGTTGAAAAAATTATTTTACCGGTTGGGGTTTCGTTTTTTACGTTCCAAAGTATTTCTTACGTTGTTGATATTTATCGTAAGGAGATTGAACCCGTGCGCAACTTCTTCGATTATTCCTTTTTTGTGACCTTTTTTCCACAGTTAGTAGCAGGACCAATTGTTCGGGCTCGTGATTTTATTCCGCAGATTTATGCCGACCACAAGTTAACAAAAACTGAATTTTCAGAAGCTGTTTTTCAGATTGTAAAGGGTTTATTTAAGAAAATCATTCTTGCTGATTATATCGCTGTTCAGTTTATCGATAAGGTAATGGATGCGCCTGAATCCTATCCGGGCTTTGTGGGAGTTATTGCTATGTGGGGATATTCGTTACAGATTTACGGTGATTTCGCAGGATATACAGACATTGCTATTGGTTTGTCTAAATTAATGGGATTCAATCTGTTAGAGAATTTTAACTCCCCTTACAAAGCTGTTTCTGTAGCTGACTTCTGGCGTCGTTGGCACAAGTCCTTGGGATCATGGCTGCGCGATTACCTTTATATTCCTTTAGGCGGAAACAAAACGGGAGGTATTGGTACTTTCATCGCGACTTTTCTGATATTCATATTTTTGGTTTTCATCACCCGTTGGTATGAACTCTTATATGTCTATGCGGGATTGACGGCCTTGTACCTCATCATGTATGCCTTGTTTCCGAATTTTAAATCTTTGTTTCATCGCGATTTGAACTTACTGATTACGATGGTGGTTGGTGGTTTGTGGCATGGAGCAAGCGCTAATTTTGTAATTTGGGGAGCGATGAACGGCACGGCTTTAATATTATACAATCACTGGAAAAAGATTAGTCCGTATGAAAACAGTTCTTTGCTAATTGTTCATATATGGCGTATTTTCTTGACATTCAACTTCATCACCTTTACCCGAATTTGGTTCCGCTTACAAGATGAAGACGCACCAATTGCTTTCTTGAATCATGTTGTGCACCATTTTGATTTTCAATGGGAAACCTTTGTTTTAGTTTTAAAAACATACCAAGCAACGTTTTGGATTATTCTGACAGGATTCGTGTTGCATTGGTTGCCTCAAACTCTCAAAGAGGGTTCTGTACGGCTTTTCGGAAAAATGCCTATGGTTTTGCAGGCGGTAGTGGTTGCTGTATCAATTGTAGGAATGTATCAAGCCGTTTCGGACAGTTTTAAAGCATTTGTTTATTTTCAATTTTAGATTTCAGAAAAAATTTGTTTGGGAAGACCATTTCAGAATTCTTTACTCATTGTTTCTTCAAAAATTCAACATGCTTCCGTGGCGACGGATAAAAAAGGTTATACCGATAGCTATCGGAAGCGGTGTTTAATTTCTAAAAAGCCTCAATAAACGATTTTTGCAACTGTCTTGTAGGGATTATCAGTATAAATTATGGCAAAAAAAAATCCCAACAGTTACTGCCGGGATTTGAATATCATTAAAATGTATTAATTACTTCAATTGTTTTTTGTCAGCGTTTTCTTTGTACCATCCAGCATTGTCTTTAATCTCAACAGGAACATTCGCTTTCTCGTTAAATTTACGTTGAAGGTTCATCCAATACAAAAATCCGCCCATTCCGAAAAGAATTAAAAAATAATTGAATGAGTTACCAATAATTTCAAAAATGGTGAAAGTCATTTGAAACAAGTCACCAAGGTTGTAGAAAAATTCTGTTGAATTCATGCGAATAATTTTAGACCACAAAGAAAACAAAATTCTTTGGTTGTTAATAACTTTTTATCTTGAAAAATTTGATTTTGAATAAACTGAGTTGACAGAATTACATTTCACCGATAAGAATTAGGGTTTCACGCGCTGCATCCTGTTCAGCTGCTTTTTTGGAATTTCCCTTTCCGCGCCCGAATGACTTCTTGTTGATACGCGCATTGATCTCATAATTCCATTGCCCGTTATTGTGGTTTTCAGCAACAACGACGAACTCTAATTCTAGTTTTTTACGTTGGCACCAAATAAATAATTTTGATTTGAAATCAATTTCTTCACGGAGCAGACGGTTCAAATCAAGGTACTTACGGAAAACGTAGTTGTTGATACTTTGCTTCGCTTTTTCAAACCCCCCATCCAGATATATAGCACCAACTATTGCCTCAAAAGCATTTCCTTCTAGCGATGAAAGGTTGATCGAACGCGTTTGGTTATAAATCAAAATCTGTCGAATTTCCATAGCTTCTCCAATTTCGGAAAGTGTTTTGCGGTTTACTACCTTGGATTTTAATTTAGTCAAATAGCCTTCGTCGTCGTTCGGATATTTTAGAAAGAGATGCTCTGCAACGACTGCGTCTAAAATAGAATCACCAAGAAATTCCAACCGTTCATTGGAAAAATCCTCATCACGAGTATTAATAGGTGCTGATTTGTGCGTAATTGCTTTTTTGAAAAAACGTAATTCTTTAGGGCGATATCCGAATCGCTTTAGGACAAAATGAATAAGTTTAATTTCGTCCTCAGATTTTTTATTTAAAAATAAAGGAAGTTTCAGAGCGTTTATCCTTTAAATTTTTTAACGATTACTGATGTATTGTGTCCTCCGAATCCGAATGTGTTGGAAAGCGCTACGTTTACAGTACGATGTTGTGCTTTATTAAACGTGAAATTCAAGCGATTGTCTAATTCTGGATCGTCGGTAAAATGGTTAATAGTAGGAGGGACGATGTCATTCTTCACGGCCATTACACAGGCAATTGCTTCAATAGCTCCTGCTGCTCCTAGCAAGTGACCCGTCATTGATTTGGTAGAACTAATGTTCAAATTATAGGCGTGTTCACCGAAAACAGCTTGAATTGCTTTCACTTCGGCAATGTCACCTAATGGAGTTGAGGTACCGTGCACGTTCACATAATCCACCATTTCTGGTGTGATTTCAGCATCTTCCAATGCGTTTAACATCGTATTACGTGCGCCAATTCCTTCTGGATGAGGTGCGGTCATGTGATACGCATCACCTGACATTCCTCCTCCAATAACTTCAGCGTAAATTTTTGCTCCACGACGCATAGCATGTTCGTATTCTTCAAAAATTAAAGCGCCAGCACCTTCACCAAGAACGAATCCATCACGTTCTGCGTCGAACGGACGAGAAGCGGTTTCTGGAGACTCATTGCGTGTTGAAAGAGCTTTTAGTGCGTTGAATCCCCCCATACCCATTTGGTTCACGGCAGCTTCCGAACCACCTGTTACAATGGCGTCGGCTTTTCCCAAGCGGATGAGGTTGAAAGCGTCGATAATTGCGTTGGAGGAAGAGGCGCAGGCACTAACAGTTACGTAGTTTGGACCACGCAAACCGTATTTTATAGAAATATGTCCTGCAGCAATATCCGCAATCATTTTTGGAATAAAAAACGGGTTAAAACGAGGTGTCCCGTCACCAGCAAAGAATGCTTGCGACTCGTCTTGAAAGGTTTTCAATCCACCTACACCAGAACCCCAAATCACACCGATACGATCACAATTTGGATTCGATTCCATTAATCCAGAATCCGCCATGGCTTCCGCAGTGGAAACCAGGGCGTACTGGGAAAATTGATCGAGCTTGCGCGCTTCTTTCTTGTCGATAAAATCTTCGACGTTGAAATTTTTCACTTCGCAAGCAAATTGCGTTTTAAAAAGAGCGGCATCAAAATGGGTAATAGGTGCAGCGCCACTTTTTCCTTCGATAAGCGCATTCCAATATTCTTGAAGCGTGTTACCGATTGGTGTCAACGCTCCCATTCCTGTAATTACTACTCTTTTTAATTGCATGATGTGTTTTTAATTGATTAAACGTTACCCTCGATGTAAGAGATTGCGTCACCAACTGTTTGAATTCCTTCAGCTTTGTCGTCCGGTATAGAAATGTTGAATTGTTTTTCAAATTCCATGATAAGTTCAACCGTGTCTAATGAATCTGCACCTAGATCATTAGTGAAGCTTGCTTCGTTCGTTACTTCACTTTCCTCAACATTAAGTTTATCAACAATAATGGCGATAACTTTAGATCTGATTTCTGACATTTTGTTTAATTTATTTGGTTTCAGGCTGCAAAGAAAATCACAATGATTCAATTATCAAAATTATTATTGTTTATTTCCAAATCATTGTCCAATTACGCTTTATTATTCGTGTGGAAAAGAATTCTGTTTTCACCAATTAAGTACCTAACTTTCCTTTAATTTTGACAAATTTTTTTTCTTGACAATATGCTTTCGATAGATCCTAAATCTTTACCAGTACCAAAACTACACCAATACCTTTTGGGAGCGATAGGTCCTCGCCCCATTGCTTTTGCTTCAACAATTGACGAGGAAGGCCGTCCAAATTTGGCACCGTTTAGTTTTTTCAATGTGTTTAGTGCGAATCCGCCAATTATGATTTTTTCTCCGGCAAGAGCAGGAAGAACGAATACCACAAAAGACACCTACAATAATGTTAAAGTAGTTCCTGAGGTGGTAATCAACGTGGTGAATTACGACATCGTTCATCAAATGAGCTTGGCAAGCTCTCCTTATGCCGCAGGAACAAATGAGTTTGAAAAGGCTGGTTTTACTCAGCTAGCATCGGATACTATTCGTCCATATCGAGTGGCAGAGTCTCCCGTGCAGTTTGAGTGTAAGGTCAATCAAGTGGTAGAATTAGGTTCGGAAGGTGGCGCTGGAAACTTAATTATTTGTGAAGTAACTAAAATTCATATTTCAGAGGCAATTTTGGATGAAAATCAAATGATTGACCAGAAAAAAATCGATTTGGTATCTCGCATGGGTGGAAATTGGTATTGTCGTGCGGATGAAAACTCAATGTTTGAAATTCAAAAACCGATAACTACCTGCGGAATTGGATTCGACGCTTTGCCAAACGACTTTAAAGCAAGTACGGTATTAAGTGCTAACAACTTGGGACAACTTGCGGGAATCGAAGAAATTCCAAATGAAACAGAAGTAAATGAATATAAATTGTTGGAGTTAAGTGAAATTTTCCTTAATTTCGAAGATAATCCAGCAGAATTGGAGCGCACCTTGCATGAACGGGCAAAAGAGTTATTGACTCAAAATCAGCTCATGGAAGCATGGCTAACCTTGTTGGCTTTTAATAATGGTTAATACTAACGATTAATAGATTGAGAAATGTTTAAATTTAGAGGAACAGTAAAACTGATCAACCCAACACAGCAAGTGTCGGAAAAATTTTCAAAAAGAGACTTCGTGATTTCGGACAATACGTCAATGTATCCGCAGCACATTCAATTTCAAATGACGCAAGATAAGTGTGCACTTTTGGACACAGTTCAAGTAAATGACGAAGTGGAAGTTTCGTTTTATTTACGCGGAAGAGAGTGGCAAAGTCCGCAAGGTGATATTCGTTATTTC
Source organism: Bacteroidota bacterium (assembly GCA_039795265.1). Classification (GTDB taxonomy): domain Bacteria; phylum Bacteroidota; class Bacteroidia; order Flavobacteriales_D; family Crocinitomicaceae; genus UBA952. Next base: position 93,865 of record JBDKEM010000033.1, read on the forward strand.
AACACCTTGGACGCATTTAGAGTTGAAAAAGTAGGTCAAGCAAATGCGATGCCGTCAGGAGGTCCGACACCAATGGCATTCGGTTCAGAACCAATGAGCGCACCTGTGGCATCAACGAGTAGTGCTTTGGAATCGTCAGCAGAAGATGACGATTTACCTTTCTAACCGCTATCTCGGCACGTGTCGAAATAAATGATTTTGAATCCTCAGATGAAAGTCTGGGGATTTTTTATGCACAAAAAAATCCTGAGCGAACACCCAGGATTTCCAATTATAATTCTGATTACAAAATCAACATCGCGTCTCCGTAGGAATAAAAGCGATACTTATTCTCAATCGCTGAATGATAGGCTTTCATCATTAGATCGTGACCACAAAATGCAGAAATCATCATCATTAAGGTGGACATTGGTTGATGGAAATTCGTCACCAAACAATCGGCAATACTGAAATCGTATGGTGGATAAATAAAGCGATTCGTCCATCCGTCAAAAGGTTTCAACATTCCTTCAGTAGAAACAGATGTTTCAATTCCACGCATAACAGTTGTTCCAATTGCACATACTTTTTTCTTGTTCATTTTAGCCGTATTCACTAATTCCGCTGCTTTTTCTGGAATTATCAACTGCTCGGAATCCATTTTGTGTTTTGTAAGATCTTCTACCTCTACAGGACGAAACGAACCCAAACCGACATGTAAGGTTAAATCTGCGAAATTTATTCCTTTGATTTCAAGTCGTTTTAACAATTCACGAGAGAAATGCATTCCGGCTGTTGGTGCAGCAACCGCGCCTTCTTCCGTTGCGAAAACGGTTTGGTAGCGGAATTCATCATCTGGCTCTACCGCACGGTCAATGTATTTTGGAATCGGTGTTTCTCCTAATTCCGTGATTTTAGCTTTGAATTCTTCGTACGGTCCGTCGAAAAGAAAACGTAACGTTCGTCCGCGAGATGTGGTGTTGTCAATAACTTCGGCAACAAGCGAATCATCTTCACCAAAATACAATTTGTTACCTATTCTTATTTTACGAGCAGGATCTACAAGTACGTCCCATAATAAACTTTCACGATTCAATTCACGCAATAAAAACACTTCGATTACCGCACCAGTTTTCTCTTTATTTCCATACATACGAGCAGGAAAAACACGAGAATTGTTGCGAATCATCACGTCACCATCACCAAAATAATTAATGATGTCTTTGAATAATTTGTGTTCGATTTTTCCCGTACTTCTATGAACTACCATCAAACGTGCCTCATCACGATTCGGACTTGGGTATTTTGCTACTAATTCTTCAGGGAGGTCGAAACTAAATTCCGACAATTTCATTTTGCTCATAAGGAACGTGTTATATTAAAAATCAAGGGCGCAAAGATACATTCTCGACACCCCCTTTGTCAAGTGTTTTCCGCTATTTCTTTTGAATGAGACGAATACCGTTATCGTCGATTGAGATTTTTTTCAATTTATAGAGCTTCCCAATCGTTTGCTTGAATAGTTTTTTACTCATGTTTAATTCCTCACGAATTTCATCGGGGGAGGAGTTGTCGTTCAAAGCTAAGAATCCCGATTCCTTTAAACGGTCTAAAACTTGTGTTTCTGCGTTGTCGAAACGTTCAATTGTTAAAGGCTCAAACTGAATATCGAGTTTTCCATCTTCACGAACTTTGCGCACAAAGGCAAGGTGCTTTTCTCCGTATTGAATCGGTCGGGTAATATTATTCGCAAAAATTAATCCCGAATAGCGGTTGTTTACAATAACATTTATTCCTAATTCGGTTTTTCCAGCAATTAACACACTAACTTCCTGACCCGTTAAATCTTCTCCACACGGTTCCAACACTTTCTTTAATTTGGTTGATCCGAAAAGTCGGTCGGTGGCGTGGTCATAACGCAAAACAACAATTACTTTTTCCCCGATTTCCAAGCGACGAGTCTGTTCGGCAAAAGGAACGAATAAATCTTTATCTAACCCCCAATCCACAAAAGCGCCGTAGGGATTTACCTGAACGACTTCTAAACAAGCAAATTCGCCAAGATATAAATGGGGTGTTTCTGTGGTAGATACAATTCGATTCTCAGAATCTTTGAACACAAAAACGGATACCTCAGCACCTTCAACATGTTCTTCTGTTAAATATTTTCTAGGCAATAAGACCTCGTTTTCGTGAAGGTCAAGTAAAAAAGCTCCTGGTGGAGTTATGCGATCAATGGTTAATTGATTAAGTGTTCCAAGTTGCATTAAGGTAAGCGTTTTGTGGTTCTGTCTTTTTTACGGGATTTTCCCATGGTGACAGATAAACTTTCTGGACGACGTCGGTCCCAAAAGCGTCTTTTTTGTTTTGTTTCAACGTAAATTGGTTGGTTGGCCATTTTTTCAGCGGCCTCACTTTCTGGTGTACGTGCTACGTGTTTGATATCTTGTTCGTGTTTGATGTCGGTTGGGTCAATCCACGAAGATTTCATTTTTACTTTCTCCGCTTTTCCTGTTTTTGAATTGAGCGAATAAAAATATTTGGATTCGTTTCCTTCATCAGGATTCGTTGCGATGATGTCCTCGTTTAAAATCCATTCTCCATCGGCATAAACATAAGCGTCATAAGACATGTCTGGTACGTAATACGAATAAACCCCCGCTAGTGCCGGCGACTCTGGAGAAAGGTGATCGAACACAATTCTTCCGTATTTTTCTTCAAAGCGTACTACCATGTTGGAACGATCGGAATATTCAAAAATCACGCGACGCATAGTGGTCTTTTTGCCTTTGAAAACCGGGCTTCCTAGCTTGACATTGTTTCCAGAGAATGTAAGAACATCTAAAATTTTAAAATTGCTTCCTGTGGTTCCGCCGTCCCAACCAATGAGTAAATACTCCATTTTGTTGTTGCGTTCAAACGGTATTATTTTGTAGTAAAGCGCTCCATACCAGTTTTTTGCTTCAATGGTTCCCTCTGGTTTGGATTCATAAGCATCGAGGTTGTCCACAAGCTCCGTGACAATTATTTTGTCTTTGTTTTCATCTTTACGTAATACAAAAGCACAGAAACTGTAGGACATGTCTGGGTATTCCAAATTCCAGTTGACAATTCGGACTTTGCCGTCAGGGCTATCCAATACAGCGACGGTTTTTAATTTTTGAAATTTATAATTGAATGCACTCGGCTCTTTCAAGAAATCTGACATACTTTTCTTGAAGGCTTCGTTGTGGAAGCTAATTTCTTCCTCTGTTTTTGCCGCTCGAAGCGCAATTAATTTCGTTTCAAGTACAGACTCCATTTCTGCTAACGATTGGCCGAACAAAATTTGTCCAGAAAACACTAAAAATGCGAAGGTTAACAATCGGTTCATGGTCTTAGGAACGTATCTTAATTGAATTAGTTACTCAAATTTATTTTCAACACTACTTTTGAAAGTGTTTTGAAAGACACTGGAACGTGTTTTTGGTGATTAATTTCGTTTAGTATAATGTAAAAATTGAAAAGCGCATTCGTGACGTTCATCCGCTTCCTGTTTTCCTATTTGTTCGATTTTCCAATCTTTTTCTTCGAATGACGGAAAGAAGGTGTCGGCTCCAAATGTAGCGTCCACCTGTGTAATGAACAATTCGTTTACACAATTTGCTTCGAGAGCCATTTTATAAATCTCACCGCCTCCGATGATAAAAACCGTACGTTCTTTTTCTTCAGAAAAATGTGCCAAGCAGTCGTTTAAAGAGTGAAAAACCAAACAGTTTTCAGCGGTGAAATCGGTGTTTCTTGTCAACACAACATTTAGTCTTCCTGGAAGCGGACGAAATTTTTCAGGAATGGAATCGTAATTTTTTCGACCCATTACAACAATTTGACCCTTCGTTTTCTCTTTGAAAAATTGCATGTCGACAGGCAAATGCCACATTAAGTCGTTGTTTTTCCCAATGCCACGTTGTTTGTCCATCGCGACGATTAAAGCTACTTTCATTTTTCTTTTGTTTAAACCGCTACGTCAGCTTTAATATGAGGATGAGGATCGTAATTTAACAACTCGAAATCCTCAAATTTAAAAGCGAAAATATCTTTCACCTCCGGATTTATTTTCATGATTGGTAAAGGTCGCGGTTCGCGAGACAATTGTAATTCCGCCTGCTCAATATGATTAAGATACAAGTGTGCATCTCCTAAAGTGTGAACGAAATCACCGGGTTGCAAGTTACAAACTTGTGCCATCATCATCGTTAAAAGCGCGTAAGACGCAATGTTGAACGGAACACCAAGAAAGGTGTCGGCGCTTCGTTGGTACAATTGACAACTCAATTTTCCGTCCGCTACATAAAACTGAAAAAAAGCGTGGCAAGGTGGTAGTTTCATGTTTTCGATTTCACCAACATTCCAGGCGGAAACGATTATTCGTCGTGAATCCGGATTGTTTTTCAATTGATTTACAACTTGTTGAATTTGGTCAATATGACGACCATCGGCTGTGGGCCAGCTCCGCCATTGATAACCGTAAACTGGACCAAGATTACCGTTTTCATCAGCCCATTCATCCCATATTGAAACTTTGTTTTCCTTGAGATAGTGAATATTTGTGTCGCCTTTTAAGAACCAAAGTAACTCATGAATGATGGAACGTAAATGTAATTTTTTGGTCGTCACGGCTGGAAATCCTTCCGACAAATCATAACGCGACTGATACCCAAAAACAGAAATTGTTCCCGTTCCTGTTCGGTCTTCTTTTTTCGTACCGTGGTCAAGAATGTGCCGAAGGAGGTCGTGATACTGTTTCATGGGGCGTGTTTAATTTTCGACGAAATTACAAAAACAAAGACGAAGGGTTGTGTTTACCAAGTTACAAAGTTGTTTTATACAGGTAGTTTTTTGATTGAGAAAACAATTTATTGCTTTTATTGTTTAAATAAAAAACACTTATGAAAACAATATTTTACCTTCTTATTGCTGCACTCACTGTTACAACTTTTAGTTCTTGTAAAAAGAAAATTATTCAGCCTACCATCACTCCAATTGAGACGGAAGACACCACCAATACTGAGACGGTAAACACGCTTTCTCGACTAACGATTACTGTTACAGGTATGAAAAACGCAAATGGAAAACTCAATTTTGCTTTATACAACAGTTCTGCAGCGTTCAATGATCCGAATCTGGCTTTTCGTGAGATTTTTTCTGACGCATTGGCGAATTCGCAGATTTTTGTGGTGGACAGTTTGCCTGCAGGTGATTATGCTTTTGCAGTTTTCCATGATGAAAATCAAAACAACGAAATCGATAAAAATTGGATGGGAGTTCCAACAGAGGGATTTGCTTTTTCAAACAATGCTATGGGATCTTTTGGTCCACCGTCATTTAACCAAGCTAAAATTAGTGTTCCAGAAAAAAGTGACGTTGCTCAAACGGTTACTTTGAAATTTTTCTAGAAATCGAATTGGCATTACGCTTTGATTGTTTTAACAATTGCTTTTGTGTCTTGATTTAACATACACTTAAAGTGCCCTTTGGGACAAGATGAATGACCAATTTTTGAACAAGGGCGACACGATAAATCATCAACTTCAAAAATCACGTCTTTTGTAGCTTGTTCTTTACTTCGGTAGGGAAACATGCCAAAATCTGGAACGGTGTTACCCCAAACAGAAATGATTTCGACATCAAAGAAGGAGGCAATGTGCATTAATCCTGTGTCACCCGTCAATAATTTGCTTGCTTTTGAAACAACATAAGCCGAGGAAAGTAGAGGTAATTCACCGCATAGATTGATGAGCTGATTTTTTTTCAAGCTTTCTGTTAATTCTAACGCTCTTTTTGTGTCTTCTTTTCCTCCAAGAAGAACCACAGTACCGTCCACGGATTGAAGAATTTCGATAAGTTTTTCAATAGGAATTTGTTTGGTGGCAAATTGGGCACCGATAGAAACAGCAATAAATTTTTCTGGTAAATCAAACTTCTCGTCGACGAATTGTTGTGATGAGGTAGGAATCAAAAAGGGAGTTCTTTTATCATCGTTTTTCACACTCAACTCTGAAACCGCTTCAAAATAACGATCAACGACATGCTTTTTTGGTAAGCGATTGATGTTGAAATTAGTTAATAACCATTTTTCGAAATTCAATTTAGGAAAGGCTTTGCTTTTTGTTCCAAGTAAGCGACGGATGATTTCCGAACGTAAATTGTGGTGTAAATCGATAACGTAATCGTAGTTTTCTAAGCGCAACTGTTGAGCGGTTTTCCACAAGCTTTCTTCCAAGTTTTTGACGGCGGTTATTCCAGGACAAGCACGCAACAAATCGGTGTAAACAGGTTTCGTTAAGTAATGAATGGTGACATTCGGAACTTGTGCTGCAACGCAACGCACGACAGGAAAAGTCAATACGATGTCGCCAATGGATGAAAACCGTATGAAAAGTACCTTCACCCCACGAAGTTAAGGTTCCACGCGAAACAAAACTTTATCGCGGTCAATTTTTGATTTTAACGCTTCAAAAAACGGCGCTTTTTCGCTTTCTGGAACGCAGTCTAAAGGAAAAGTTAACTGCAATTGCTGGATGTAATCAAAGTAAATCGTTTGCTGACTAATGCTCACTTGACGCAACCCTTTCAGGTAAATTAGGGCAACTTCTCGATCACTTACCAAGATTGCTTTAGAAGTTAATCCAACTCGAAATCGGTTGCGATTTACTAAAATGAAAAAGATATTTTCAGCACCGAAAAACGCAAGCACACTTGCAGGAAACCACGCTTCCGGGGTTAAAGTGTACCACCCGTAAGCCAATGAAAACAAAACCGCAGATTCAAGAAGGGTGTAATACCAAATTCGAGTTTTGCGTCCTGAACTCACGAAAGTGCTATAAGCAAATTTTGATGTTTGAGCTGTCATACGAATTCCCATCCAACGACGTACCGTTCGGAAAAGGGAAATGACAAGTAAAGCTAATCCCAATCCTAAAAAGATTTCGTTACGGAAAGGTAAACGTGCTCCTGTTGTTCCTAAAAACTCTAGAGGCAAATCGAAACCCACGAAAATCGCAACAAGCATCGTGGGAAACGAAACCAATAGCAGTAAAACATTGATGAAACTATTCATTCGGAATCAACTTCATTTTAGCTTGTAACGCTTTTACTTTTTCACCCGCACGGGCAATTTTTGCTTCTACTTCTTTTTTCAAACTATCAGCCCCTTTTGAGCGAGCGAAGAATTGAAGGTTGTTTTCCAATGTCATCATTTCTTTTTGAAGCAGATCAATTTGCTTTCTCAATTCTTGGCGTTCTCCTCTAAATTGACGTTGACTGTCTGGGCTAGAATGTAGGGTTTCTATTTTCGCTTTGAACAACACCATTTCTTTTTCACGCTCATCCAAATTTAAAGCGGCATATTTGGAATCCATTGCTTTTTTAAAACGGTTATAAACGTCGTTTTTATCCTTCATTGGGACGTGACCGATTCCATTGAACTCGTTACTTATCTCCCGCAATTGAGTTAATGCTTCTTGTTTTTCACTTGGTAATTCCAAGGTTTCAAGTCGTGTGATGAGGTTGTTTTTATGTTCTAAATTGGTAACTAAAGAAGCATCTTGTGCTGCGAAGTGGTTTTCTTTAGCATTGAAGAAATGATCGCAAGCCGCACGGAATTCTGCCCAAAGTTTGTTTTCAAAGCGGTTTCCAGCGTTACCAATTTTCTTCCATTTTTTTTGTAGTTGGATGATTTTCTCGGCGGTTGTTTTCCACTCAGTTGAATCTTGCATTGCCTGAGCCTCTTGAATCAACTCACGTTTTTTATTGGCATTTTCTTTATAAACGGCATCTGCTGCGCGATTGAAATCTTTTTTAGCATCAAAGAAACTGTTGCATAATTGACGGAATTCTGCCCACACCGCTTCGTTTTCCTTTTTAGGTCCAAAGCCAATTGTTTTCCAATTTTCTTGTGCTTTTAAAACGAAATCTGTTTTCGCCTCCCAGTCTTTTGCTTTTTCAATTTTATCTATTCCATCCAACTGCCCACGAAGTTCTTCAATAATTGCGCGTTTTTTCTGGATGTTTTCCATCAAATTCGCACGTTGTTCTTCGTAATGTGCATTGATTTTATCATAAACCGAACGAACAGCTTCCCAATATTGATTCTTCAATTCTTCCCACTCCTCATTTTTAACAGGACCAATCGTTTCCCAATCGTCTTGCAACGTTTTGAGGGTGTTTTCAATGTCGCGGATATTTTGTTGACTTGTACGAAGCTGTTTTAATTTGAAAATTACATCTTCTTTCAATTGGTGATTCCGCTTGTAGTCGTGGTCTTTTAATTCTCTGTAAATCTTTATGTTATAAAAGAACAACTCCATTAAGCGCGAAAAGTCGCGTTGGATATCGTCGCGTTTTTCTCGTGGGATTTCGCCAATTTTTTTCCATTCTTCAAGGATTTCTTTTTGAGCAGAAAATGCAGAACCAATGTTTTCTTCCGACTCAATAACCTTTCGAAGTTTTTCAATTAATTCTTTTTTGAGGCGAAGATTCTCTGATTCAAAAGCGTTTTTTAATTCCAATTGCGCCTTTCTTTTATCCTTCACTTTTTGATAAAGTTCTGAAAAGGCTGATTTTTCAGCTTTAAAATCACGCGGTTCGTACGTTTCACCCTTTTCAGCAGCTTCTAAGCCAAGAACTTGGTCTTTTCGTTCTTCTTCAATTATATAGTCTTCAAAAGACTGACGTAATGTACTGATTTCACGACCTAATCCTATTAAATCTTCTTTCTCAAAAAGTGCTTGTAATTGTTCAATATATGTTGGCGTATCCATGTCGAATTAGTTAAGATTCATTTCAAAATTAGTTAGCGTTATAAATTGTTCAATACGCTGATTTAGTTCGGAGGTGGTGATTTCTGTTAACCGTTGAGTTCCGAATTTTTCAACACAAAAAGAAGCTAAAGCCGAGCCAGCAATAATAGCACGTTTCATGTTTTCAAATGATGCGTCATCTGTTGAAGCGAGATAACCCATAAAACCGCCCGCAAAAGTGTCTCCAGCTCCGGTTGGATCGAACACTTCTTCTAAAGGCAAAGCAGGAGCAAAGAAAATGTTATCTCCATGGAACAACAAAGCGCCATGTTCACCTTTTTTAATGATTAAAATTTTAGGCCCCATTTCACGAATAAGCTTCGCTGCTTTAACCAAGGAATATTCTTTTGATAATTGGCGCGCCTCTTCGTCATTTATGATGAGAACGTCCACCAATTTCATTGTTTTTTTCAACTCATCTAGGGCAATGTCCATCCAAAAATTCATGGTGTCCATTGCGATTAATTTCGGACGTTTTTCCAAGCGTTCGATTACAGTTCGCTGAACTTCAGGGCTTAAATTTCCTAACATGAGGTAGTCCGCCCCTTGAAAAGAAGCCGGAATAATTGGATCAAAATCACCCAAAACGTTTAGTTCTGTCACTAATGTGTCGCGTGAATTCATATCGTTGTGATATTTTCCCGACCAAAAGAATGTTTTTTCTCCTTGTTTAATTTGAATTCCTTCAGTATCCACACCTCTTGTTTTCAAATAATCTAACGTTTCAGTAGGGAAATCTTCTCCAACAACCGAAACGATTCCTTGTTGATTAGCAAAGAAAGAAGATGACAATGCGATAAAAGTTCCAGCACCACCAACAATTTTATCTGTTTTCCCGAAAGGTGTTTCGATGGCATCAAAAGCAACACTGCCAACAGTAAGTAATTTCATGTTTTTCAAATTAACATTGGCAAAATGAAGATACACTTGCCAAAAAATGAGGTGCAAAGATAGGAAATTCGTTTATTGACAACGGTTTCAATTTTGTTTATTCACATTTAACTTTTTACGAATTTATCAAAACACCGCAATTATAATTTTTGGATGATAGGATGTTTTTGAATTCGCTATTGTTGTCAGAAATTGATCTTCAATGAATTTGGTTTTTGGATATAAAACTTAGAAACAGGAACCCTCTCGGATTCCTTTCTTGTTGACCCACTAGGGCTTCCCGTCGAAAATGTCGGGATGAACTTCTCGCACTATGGGTACAAAAAAAAGGAACCCTCTCGGATTCCTTTCTTGTTG
>JBDKEM010000040.1:0-29201 GCA_039795265.1 Bacteroidota bacterium
ATACGAAAAATGCAAGTTTTTACACTTTAAAGATACAAAACTTGTAGATTTACAGCTCTAAAAACAAACCTATTTTATTGACAAATAGAGTGTTAACATCTTTTTAAGGGTTGACTAAATAAAAAAATGAATTTCTTTTTAAATAGCATCTTTAAAATACAAAAAAAAGCGCAACCGATTTCTCAATTGCGCTTTACAACAAAAAAAATATCGCTTATAACAACATCGTTACCGGATTCTCCATGTACGTTTTGAAAGTTTGTAAGAACGATGCTCCTGAAGCACCATCTACCACTCGATGGTCGCAAGAAAGCGTCACTTTCATAACATTTCCTGGAACCACTTGCCCATTTTTTACAACAGGTATCTCGTTAATTCCACCAACTGCCAAAATACAGCTATCAGGTGGATTAATTATGGCTGTGAAACTTTCGATTCCAAACATTCCTAAATTGGAAATCGTAAATGTATTTCCTTCCCAATCAGAAGGTTGTAGTTTTTTATCTTTTGCTTTCTTCGCGAATTCTCGCACTTCAGAACCAATTTGTGTGAGACCTTTTGAATCTGCAAATTTGACCACAGGAACCAATAAACCTTCGTCAACCGCTACGGCAACGCCAATGTGTACGTGTTGATTACGACGAATCACATCACCTAACCAAGCAGAATTAACCGCAGGATGTTTCTTCAATGCCATTGCCACCGCTTTGATAACCATATCGTTGAAAGAAACTTTCACTCCCTCCATAGCATTTAAATTCTTTCGTGCTTCAATCGCATTATCCATATCAATGGACAAGGTTAAATAGAAATGTGGAGCAGAGAACTTACTTTCAGCTAAACGACGAGCAATGGTTTTACGCATTTGGCTAACTGGCTCATCAGTAAACTGTTCCGTTCCTGATGCGACAGTTGAATAATTCGGCACTGAAGGAGCAGTGTAAGGAACAAAATGATCTACATCACGTTTCACGATTCGACCACCTTCGCCAGAACCTGGAACTTGAGCAATATCCACGCCTTTTTCCTCTGCCAAACGCTTCGCCAATGGAGAGGCAAACACGCGACCATTAGAACTATCTTGTTTGACAGGAGCTGGGGCACTAACAACAGGTTGTGGTTTTGGAGCTTCTTTAACTGGCTCTGGATTTGGAGCGGCAGTTACTGCAACAGGTTCCGAAACTACAGCCTTTACTTCTGGAGAAGGAGCGCTCGACAAGAGACCGCTAATATCTTCACCAGCGGCACCAATAATTGCTAAAATTGCATTTACGGGAGCAGCTTTACCGGCTTCAACACCAATGTGCAATAAGGTTCCGTCGTAAAACGATTCAAACTCCATTGTAGCTTTATCCGTTTCGATTTCAGCTAATACTTCGCCTTCTTTAACGGCTTCTCCCACTTTTTTATTCCAAACAGCAACCACACCTTCTGTCATGGTATCGCTCAATTTGGGCATATAAACTATTTCTGCCATGATAAAATTTTAATATTCTTTGATATATGGATAATCGGTTTGCATGTACACATCTTCGTACAATTCATGCGCTTCAGGATATGGAGAATTTTCTGCAAATTCAACACTTTCTTCCACTTCTTTTTTCACCCAATCATTGATTTCTGTGATTTCGTTTTCTTTCAACCAACTATTTTCGCGAATCACGCGAAGACAATGTTCAATTGGATCTTGTTCCATCCATTCACTTACCTCTTCTTTTGTGCGGTATTTTTGAGGATCTGACATAGAATGTCCTTTATAACGATACGTTCTAATGTCTAATAAAGTAGGTCCATCTCCACGACGAGCACGATCACAAGCTTCTTCAATTGCATTATGAACATCCTCAGGACGCATTCCATTCACAATTTTAGATGGCATGTCATAAGAGAGACCTATTTTTGATAAATCCGTTACATTGGTTGTTCTTTCCACGGAAGTTCCCATGGCGTAATTGTTGTTTTCGATAATGAAAATCGCAGGAATTTTCCACATCATCGCCATGTTGAAGGTTTCATGTAAAGCACCTTGACGAACTGCTCCATCCCCCATCGAAACGAAAGCCACGTTGTCTGTACCTTGATACTTTTCAGCAAATGCAACTCCTGCTCCCATCGCGATTTGAGCTCCTACGATTCCATGTCCACCCATGAAGTTTTTTTCCTTATCGAAAAAGTGCATTGAACCACCTTTACCTTTTGAGCAACCCGTTTTACGACCAAATAATTCTGCCATTAATATGCGTGGGTCTGTTCCTAAGGCAATTGGATGTGCATGGTCTCGATAAGCAGTCATGTGTTTATCCGTTGGACGACAAGCGCTTGCTGTACCAACTACAATTGCCTCTTGTCCAATGTAAAGGTGACAGAATCCACCAAACTTTTGTTGAATGTATAACTGACCTGTTTTCTCTTCGAAACGTCGAATGAGTAACATATCTTTATACCATTTTATATACGTTTCTTTGGAAAACTTGGAGTTTCCAGCAACATTTTCTTTTTTTGATTTTGCGGTCGTTTTTCCAGCCATAAGCTATTTTTTAGTCGGACAAATATAACAATCAATTAGAATCATGAATACAAAATGTCATTTTAACACTAAGCATTCGTTTTTGTTTTAACCAAATTAATCTTTAACAAATGTTTTACTTCATTAATTGGAATTTCAAACGACGGCATTCCCATTGAATAGGGCGCAATTTCGTACTGTCCGTAGGAGAATTCAATTGAGTTTTCTGAAAAGGAAAAATTTTCATTTAAAAAAAAACGGTCATTTTCAAACCAAAAACCAGCCTCTTCATAGGTTTGATTTTTTGGCATTTCCATGGCAAGTCGAAAGTATTTTTCAGCTATTTGGGTCAGTTTTTTCGTATCTTTAAAAAAGTCTTTTAATTTCAACCGTTGTCCCGAAAGCTTTTCGAAATATGCACCTTCAAAAACAGCATTACCATGAGCTCCCCCAGCAAAACTGTACACAAAGTTCTTAACGTAAACAAAATTATCGAAAGTATTGTCAATTGAAATCGAAGCGTCTAAATTCCACACCGAATATTCTTCATCCCCGAATTCATAATAACTATCAGAGAATGAATTTAGTAATTTTAAAAAAAAGTCTTTACCAATTGATACATTTTTTGCTTTTCGATTTTCTTCACCGAAAACAAAAAATTCAGCATTTTCCTTTATCCAATCGTTAACATTCTCTTCGTAAACTTTTGAACTATCCGTTATTTTGAAGTATTCATATCGAACTATAGCAGCCTTTTCCGAACGTTCACCATTGTTAATCAAATCCTTCCAAACGCTATCTTTAACGATGATTGGTTCGTAGGAAAGGATTACATTTTTTGTTTGTTTTACCTTTTTCTCAGCGGATTTTTCATTGTTTCCACAGGAAATTAATATAGCAGCTAATAAAGATATAATGAGTAAACAACGCATCATCAAGCTTCTTGTTTTGACTTTTTTAAAGCCAAATAAATTAAAACAATTCCTGTCAACACAAAAGGAATACTCAATAACTGACCCGTGTTTATCGGCCATACTTCATCTCTTGCCGTCTGACCCAATTTAATGAATTCTATAAGAAATCGGAAACCAAAAATCAAAATTAAAAACCATCCAAAAACCAAGCCTGGTTTCTTCCAAGCGTCTCGTTTCCAATACAAAAACAATAAAATTCCGAATGAAATAAAGTAACAAATCGCTTCATACAGTTGCGCCGGATGACGAGGTGTAGGATCATACATTCCAAGCGATTCATTGAGGTAATAATGAAATTTAAAGGCCCAAGGAACATTGGTTTCGTCACCAACCATTTCGTGATTTACCAAGTTTCCAAGTCGAATAAACGTCCCGCCTATAGCAATTGGTGCACTAATTCTATCTAAGGTCCACAAAAAGGTTTTCTTTGCAACGTACTTCGAAAAAATCCACAATGATATTAAAATCGCAATTGCAGCACCATGGCTTGCCAGACCACCTTCCCATACTTTAATGATGTCTCCTGGGTGTGAAAAATAGCCGCGTTCAGTTGCTGAATCCCAATAAGGACCGTAAAATAAAACATGACCTAATCGAGCGCCAACTATGGTTGGGACCACCATGTAAATCACTAATTTATCGAGTACTTCATTCGAAATTCCTTCTTTAGCGAACATACGTTTAACAACGAAATAACCAATAATCATCCCTGAGATAAACAGTAAACCGTATAAATTGGGAGTTCGCATCCCTTTGATAATTTCTGAACTTACTGTCCAATCAATCGCTTGTATCACTTGCTATTATTTGAGATTTCTAATAATTCTTTTGGTTTTTCTTTGTTTATTTTAAAAGGTAAATGATATGCACGTCCTTTTTTAAAAATCGCGTTGCTATTATTTAAACCTTTTCTTAACAATTTACGTTCGGAATCAGGAAGTTGAACAATTGATTTACAATCTTCAGAACAACAATTTTCCATTTTCGCTTTGCAAGCCTCACATTGGATAAATAGAAGGTGACAAGCCTCATTAGCGCAATTTGTATGGGTGTCCGCAGGATTACCACATTGGTGACACACTGAAATAATGTCTTCCGTAATCCGTTCACCACGGCGTTCATCAAAAACAAAGTTCTTTCCAATGAATTTATTTTCTAAGCCTTTTTCCTTAGCGTCGTTGGCATACTTTATTATTCCTCCTTCTAATTGATGGACATTCTTGAAACCGCGGTGTTTAAACCATGCAGATGCTTTTTCGCAGCGGATTCCACCAGTGCAATACATGACTAAATTCTTATCTTCATTTCCTTTCAAATAGGTTTCTTCGATAAAGGGAAGTGATTCCCTAAAGGTATCTACATCAGGTAAAATAGCACCTTTGAAATGACCAACTTCGGATTCGTAATGATTACGAAAATCAATTAAAATCGTGTTTGGGTCGTCTGTCAATTGATTGAATTCTTCAGCAGATAAGTGTTTTCCAATGTTCGTCACATCAAAGGTTTCATCGTTTAAACCGTCGGCAACGATTTTGTCTCTCACTTTAATTTTTAGTTTTATAAAAGGAAATTCAGCCTCTGAGTCATCTACTGCGAAGTTCAGACGAACGCCATTCAAAAAATCAATTTGATATAACTGTTCCCTAAATGTTGAAAGCTTTTCTTTCGGTACCGCAATTTGAGCATTTATACCTTCTTGGGAAACATAAGTGCGTCCAACAATATCCAACTTAGACCAGGCTGCAAAAAGGTCATTTCTAAAGGTTTTTGGATCGACTATTTTCCAATACTTATAAAAAGAAATTGTGATGTATTTATGACCGATTTCTTTTAATTTATTCTCTAACTCTTCCTTACTTAAGGTGTTCCACAGGTGCATACTATGTTTTTACTTTAAGTTAATTAATTGGCAACTTCACTCATATAACGAATACGAACTAAACGCAATTCTTCTTCTGTATATAGTCCATCGAATTCGTGGTAGGCTGCGATAATATCATCTGATTCAGCATCGTTGAAATAATCAAAAATTTCTTCCTGATTGTCGGCGTCCAACAGACTATTTATGTAATAGTTGATATTTACTCGAGTACCGGAATTGACAATCGATTCAATTTCATCTAAGAGTTCTAAGAATGTTTTTCCTTGTGCTTTTGCAATATCTTCTAAAGGCAATTTTCGGTCGATATTTTGAATTAATTGAACCTTCAACTGCGATTTATTCACTAACGATTTTACCACCAAATCTTGCGGACGCTCAATTTCGTTTTTCTCCACATATTCTTTGATTAACTCCACAAAAGGCTCACCGTATCGTTGCGCTTTACCTGTTCCAACTCCCTGAATATTTGTTAATTCTTCCAAAGTTATGGGATATTGAAAGCACATGTCTTTCAAAGAAGGTTCTTGGAAAATTACAAAAGGAGGAATCCCGTTTTGTTTTGAAATTCGTTTTCGTAAATCAGCAAGTAAATCATATAGTTGTTCATCGAAAGCACCACCTTTTCCTCCGGATTGAATAATTGTGTCGTCATCATCCGTGTTGGAAAAATCATGTTGTTTAATTAACATGAAGCTATCTGGTTTTTCTAAAAATTTCTTGCCAGCATCCGTTAATTTTAAAATACCAAAAGTCTCGATATCCTTGTAAACTAAACCACCAACAGTTGCTTGACGAATAACGGCATTCCAAAAATGTTCGTCCTCGTCTTTACCAATTCCAAAATTTGGAAGTTTATCGTGATTATAACCTTTTATGTCAGGTGTTACGTGCCCAGAAAGAAAGGCGCAATAGTGTTTTGCCTTTTGAGTTTCGTCCAAATCACGAATCGCTTCCAACAACATTATTATGAACTCTTTACCTTCTCGTCGCTCTCTTGGATTACGACAGTTATCACATTGTTCGTTACAATTGTGTTCATCAAACTCTTCACCGAAATAGTGAAGTATGAATTTACGTCGACATACCGAAGTTTCTGAGTATGAAACTATTTCATTCAATAATTGTCGTCCTATTTCCTGCTCGGTAACCGGCTTTCCTTGTAAGAATTTTTCTAATTTTTCTATGTCTTTATAGCTGTAAAAAGCGATACACTCTCCTATTCCACCGTCGCGACCTGCCCGCCCAGTTTCCTGATAATAGCTTTCCAATGATTTAGGAATGTCATGGTGAATTACATAGCGAACATCGGGTTTATCAATCCCCATTCCAAAAGCAATAGTTGCTACAATCACATCCGCTTCTTCCATCAAAAACATGTCTTGATGTTTCGCCCGAGAAGCAGCATCGAGTCCTGCGTGGTAAGGTAAAGCGTTGATTCCGTTAACTTGTAACAATTCAGCTATTTCCTCCACTTTTTTACGACTCAAACAATAAATAATTCCACTTTCCCCTGCACGACCGCGAATGTATTTGATGATTTGTTTTTCTATATCTCGTTTTGGTCGAATTTCGTAATAGAGATTTTCTCGATTAAAAGACGACTTAAATACGTCAGCATCCAACATGTTCAAATTTTTCTGGATGTCAAACTGAACTTTTGGAGTAGCTGTTGCCGTTAAAGCGATAATGGGAACATTCGATATTTTTTCAAATATTTCTCGTAAACGACGGTATTCGGGACGGAAATCGTGACCCCATTCTGAAATGCAATGCGCCTCGTCAATTGCAAAAAAGGAAATATCTACAGAGGTCAAGAAATCAATATTTTCTTGCTTTGTTAATGACTCAGGAGCAACATAGAGCATCTTAGTTTTTCCATTTTGAATATCTTTTTTAACCTGAGTAATTTCTGTCTTAGAAAGCGAACTGTTAAGGAAATGAGCTACATTATCACTATCACTCACATTACGAATTGCGTCCACTTGGTTCTTCATTAGTGCAATAAGCGGAGATACAATGATACTCGTACCTTCCATAATTAGCGACGGCAACTGGTAGCATAAGGATTTACCTCCTCCTGTTGGCATAATTACAAAAGTATTGCGTCCTTCTAGTACGTTACGAATAATGTTTTCTTGTTGTCCTTTGAATTTGTCAAAACCAAAATAGGTTCTGAGTGATGTCTTTAAATCGACGTCTTGCATATTTGATTTACTTATTGTAGTGTTATCCATATCTTGGGATTGGTAGTAATTGGTTAGTTAAAAATAATAATAAAAACGCATTAATGTCATTCGGAAAATTATTTTTTTATCCAATTCAGGGTATTTGCGAAAGTTGACAAGATTTTAATCACGAAGTACGCGTTATCCATTAACGGCAACTACTTCTTTCACTTCTGGAAGATGCTGTTTCAATAAATTTTCAATTCCTCCTTTTAAAGTAGCTGTTGAGGAAGGGCAACCTGCACATGAACCTTTCAACATCACAGTAACTTTCCCTTCTTCAAATCCTAAAAAATCAATTGCTCCACCGTCATTTTCTACTGCAGGACGAACGTATTGATCTAGCAAATGTAAAATTGGCTCATCAAAATCGGAAGGCTGGAAATCAATTTTGTGCACTTCTTCATTTTTAACCACCTCGGTTTTTGGTGCTGGCATGGCAATAAGGACATCTTTTCCATTGAAAATCCAATCTTTAACAAATTCGCGCAGCTCCATCGTGATGAAATCCCAAGGAACATTGTCCGTTTTTGTGACCGTTACAAAATTTGCAGCGATAAAGACATTTTTAACAAATGGAAAATCAAACATTGCTTCTGCTAAAGGAGAAAAACCTTTTGCTTCTTGTTTCGACGAAAACTCGACAGAATCTCCTGTTGCGAGTAAGTACTTATTGGCTACAAATTTCATTGTAGTTGGATTCGGAGTCATTTCCGAATAAACAGTAACTGGTATCATTTTCTAATTTTTTATCCGTGAAGACTTCTATATCGAATTCTTTTTGGCGCATTGTCACCCATTCGTTTTTTGCGATTCTCTTCATACTCAGAATATGAACCTTCAAACCAATACACTTCTGAATCGCCTTCAAATGCTAATATGTGCGTACAAATTCGATCTAAAAACCAACGATCATGCGATATAACAACTGCACAGCCCGCAAAGTTCTCAATACCTTCTTCTAAGGCACGTAATGTATTCACGTCAATATCATTCGTTGGCTCATCGAGTAAAAGAACGTTTGCCTCTGTTTTCAAAGTCATGGCTAAGTGCAGGCGATTTCGTTCTCCACCTGATAACACGCCGACTTTTTTATTTTGATCTGCACCGTTAAAATTAAATTTTGATAAGTAGGCACGTGCATTTATCTTCTGATTACCAATTTCTACGAATTCTAAACCGTTGGAAACCACATCAAAAACAGTTTTATCAGGATGAATGTCTTTGTGGGCTTGATCAACATAACCAATTTTTACCGTATCCCCAACCATAAATTCACCTTTATCGGGAGACAATTCGTCCATGATCATTTTAAAAATCGTGGTTTTTCCTGCTCCATTGGGCCCGATTACACCAACAATTCCAGCAGGCGGCAATTTAAAATTCAAGTCGTCGTAAAGCAATTTATCGCCAAACGCTTTTGCCACATGAACTGCCTCGATTACATTATTTCCGAGACGAGGTCCGTTTGGAATTGGAATTTCAAGTTTTGCTTCTTTTTCACGTGCATCTTCTGACAACATTTTATCGTAGTTCTGCAAACGAGCCTTGCTTTTCGCTTGTCGCGCTTTTGGATTCATACGTACCCATTCCAACTCGCGCGCTAACATTTTCTGACGTTTCGACTCGGATTTCTCCTCTTCTTTCAAACGGTTTCCTTTCTGTTCTAACCAAGAAGAGTAGTTTCCTTTCCATGGAATTCCTTCGCCACGATCCAACTCGAGAATCCACCCAGCGACGTTGTCCAAGAAATAGCGGTCGTGGGTTACGGCAATTACCGTTCCTTTATATTGTTGTAAATGTTGTTCTAGCCAATCGATAGACTCAGCGTCCAAGTGGTTTGTCGGCTCATCCAACAAAAGAATATCGGGATTTTGAAGCAACAAACGACACAAGGCCACACGACGACGTTCACCACCAGAAAGCGTTTCAATCAACTGATCATCAGGCGGACAACGAAGAGCGTCCATTGCTCTTTCCAACTTTGTATCCAATTCCCATGCATCTAAAGCATCGATTTTGTCTTGAATTTCACCTTGACGCGCAATGAGTTTGTCCATTTTATCTGGATCATTCAAAACCTCTTCGTCCATGAAAGCGTTATTAATTTCTTCGTATTCCCGCAATACATCCACAGTTTCCTGCGCACCTTCCATAACGATTTCCTTAACTGTTTTCTTTGGGTCCAATTCAGGTTCCTGAGGCAAATAACCAACAGAATAGCCTGGTGAGAAAACCACGTCTCCTTGATACGCTTGATCCAAACCTGCAATGATTTTCATCACCGTAGATTTTCCAGATCCATTTAGACCAATAATACCAATTTTGGCTCCGTAAAAGAATGAAAGGTAGATGTTCTTAATTATTTGTTTTCCTTGTGGTGTCACTTTAGAGACTCCCACCATGGAGAAAATGATTTTTTTATCGTCCGACATACTGTATATTTAAACAAAGATAGTTGCTAAAGCTTGAAAAAGCAATAAAAAAGAGATTTAATATGGCCGTAAATCGAAATTTACTTTTTCATGGTTACGTAATCAAAAAACGGAACTTGAATGTATTTTAACCGTTGTTTGATTTCTGATTTTTTTTGATTAGAAATCGATTTTTCTTTTAACAATTCGTTGTAGTAATAACGAATTTTCGCTGTATCTCGAGGCACTATAAACAAATCGTATGTACTCGCCATACTTTCCAAGACCAAAAAACGGTTTTTATGCTTTGGATATTTCAGTAACAATGTGTCGCCATATTCTATAACTCGCTGGTGAACATTTAGTTCAGAAAATTTCATGTGTACTTTGAACAAACAATCTTCTGCATACGCATCTTTTGGAAAAGCGTGGTAATAATCCAACAAGCGGTTAATCAATTCAAGATGCGTCAAATTGGTGATTTTAGCCATTCCTTCTGGCGTTTTCTGCAAGTTGGCGATGCTGTCTTCCATTTGTGAGATTTTAGATTTCAGCATTTCTTTTTTATCTTTTTTCTCAGATTTTTTAGTCTCACCACAACTGTAGATTGAAAAAACGGCGAGTAAAATCAAAACAATTTTCAGTTTCATCGTCCTCGTTTTATATCAAAAAACTTCATTTTATAATCTGCTCTTACATTCCCAATGCTAATATTGGTCAACTTTTTAGCAATTAATTTTTTCTTCAACGGCGTAACCAATTCTGTGAACAATATACCTTCCAAATGGTCGTATTCGTGTTGAATTATCCGAGCGGCATAACCGTCAAATGTTTCTGTGTTTTCTTTCCAATTTTCGTCAAAATAATTGATGGTCACCTTTTCGTGTCGATATACTTTTTCGCGTACTCCTGGTATGGATAAACAACCCTCTTGAAAAGCCCATTTCTGACCACTTTCTTCGATAATTGTTGGGTTCAAGAATACTTTTTTGAAATTTTCAATTCCTTTTGCTTTTGGGTCTGGTTCTTCACCTTCTTCATCGGCAAATGGAGCGCCATCAACAACAAAGAGGCGAATAGAACGACCAATTTGAGGTGCTGCCAGTCCAACACCTTTCGCGTGATACATGGTTTCAAACATATCCGCTACCAAGTTGGATAGTTCTGGATAGGAAGCATCTATATTTTCTGCAACTTTTTTTAAAACAGGGTCGCCATAGGCAACAATGGGAAGAATCATCTAAAACACATTTTAATACAAAGTTAATACGACTTTGGAAGTACGAAATACTTTATGATGAATCATTTTTTTGTCAATGACGAAATTTCTTCAAATTTGATTGATACTGAATATTTCGGAGAGAAACCAACCATTTCACTTACAGTATAGTTATTTCAAGCGCAAGGAAAAATCCAAGACGTCCGACCAACCTTTCCAGTGAGCATAGTCACCAATGGTCTCATTGTGCCAAATAAAAACGAAATCACCTCCAAAGTTTTTAACTTCATCGAAAAGCGCTTGAATTTTTTCTTTCGCCTCTGTTGGTGAGAGTTTTAAATACTCGTTCAATGTTCCGTCCATGTAGGCGAAAGGATGAACGCGCAATTTACTGACTTCATTTTTTTTCAAATCGAACCATAAAAAACTGCGTGCAGTTCCGGCACGAAACCCTGCTATATCTGCGTAACCCATGCTGTAATCATCGGTTATTTCTTGCGCTTGTAGGGTTTCATAGGTGTAAGGAAAGCGTAAATACAAAAAATGTTGTCGGCTGTTATGAACTCGATTCTTGATAATTTCCTCCAAGCGTTCAATTTCGTTGTGTAAATAGTAGTCGTAAGTATTTGATTTCATGCTTGGATGAATTCCGATTGTTACTTTTTGCGCCATTCGTTGAATCAACTGTCTGTGTTTTTTGTTCTTGAAAGACAGGTTTTTATCATATTTCGCAAAATCGCCCAGCAACCAAAAAATTCGAGCGTATTCAAATTCAGAAACGACATTTTCTATTTTCTGAAAAGTGTCATACGGATCGGTTTGAAATCCGGCTTGTACTTTTCGTCGTTCCATTAAGCGTTTTCGACGTCCGAACAAAACATCTTTAAAATCGGAAAGAATGGTGCGTAAAATCCCCTTGTATTTATAGGCAAATGCGTTGTCGATATCAAAGGTTGGAACGATGTTTACATCTTGGATTTGGGTTCTTTCAAATTTTCCAAATCGTTCTTCAATCCAAGCAATTATGTCTTCCGCCCAACGATCACACATGGCTTTTTCATGCCAACCATAGCGGAACAAAACGCTATTTTTTCCTTCAAACCGTCCGAATTTATCGAATGTACTCGTTTCATACTCTTCGTGACGTGAAAGAATGTAGAAAATCGCAGCAAAAGGATCTACTATTTCATTGAAAGTCAAGCATTCTTCTTTATAGAAAAGTGCTTTACCAATTCCGAAATTCCCAATAGTTGCATCAAAAATCAATCGTGAAGGATGTAGGTTCAAAGCACCTTTAATTTCATCATCGGAAAAGTTCAGTTTTGGCTTAGGGCAAGTATGAAACCATTGAACATCAACGGTTATCTCATAGTCCAATCCTCGCTCTTTAAACACAAAATCGAACACATACAACGCTCTCGGACTTACTTCCTTCAACAATATTAACATGGGCTAAATTTACATTTTTCCATCGTCTGAGAAACTGTAATAGTTGTTATCTGTGAAAATAATGTGGTCAAGGATGGTAATTCCAATGTATTTTCCAAAATGCTTCATGTTCTTTGTTAATTCTGCATCCGCCTCGCTTGGAGTGAGGTTTCCACTGGGGTGGTTGTGACACAAGATAATTGATGTGGCTTTCAATTCTAAGGCTCGGGCAAAAATCACTCTTCCATCGACCATAACACTTGAAATCCCGCCAGTAGCTATTTGTTCGTATTGAATTACCACATTGTTTTGTCGTAAATAAACAGCGTAAAAATGTTCGGTGTTTAAATCCAAAAAAACAGGTTTAAGTAGCTCGAAAATTATAGCTGACGAAGTGATTTTAATCGGTTTATTAGCTTCAATACCTTGTCTTCGTCTTCCTAATTCTAAAGCGGCAAGAATATTTACAGCTTTGGCTTCACCAATTCCAGAAAATCGTTTGAGTTGAGACATGTTTACCCTACCGAAATCATTAAGATTGTTACCGAAACTTGACAAAATTTCTTTAGACAATTCAACCGCCGATTTTTTACGTGTACCTGAACCAATAATTATTGCCAATAATTCGGCATCGGAAAGCGCCATATTTCCTTTGCTGATCAGCTTTTCCCGCGGTCGGTCATCCTCTGCCCAATTTTTAATGCTGCTCAATTCCATGGACATTAAGTTAGGGGAAAAGTTGAGATTAATCCAAATTTTTAGGATTTTTTTAATTCTTAATAGAATTAATTTTTAGTGATAATTATCTTTTGATTCCAAATTTTAGTTTTGGTTTGAATTTGAACAAGGTATGTGCCTGTAGCAAGTTGACCTGGAAGCAGTACATTTAAGGTGTCTTTTCCCTCTAGAACTTGGATTTTCGCTCCTTTTTGATC
The DNA here is from genome assembly GCA_039795265.1 of Bacteroidota bacterium. Lineage (GTDB taxonomy): Bacteria > Bacteroidota > Bacteroidia > Flavobacteriales_D > Crocinitomicaceae > UBA952. Next base: position 13,584 of record JBDKEM010000040.1, read on the forward strand.
AAATAAACAATAAGAGAATTCACCATTCAAATTAACTGTTAACGATTCGCCCGCACAAATTGGATTTGGAAAAATAGATGGATTTTGAAGCTGCGTTTCTTCTAAATTGACAAAATCGCCAAGATTCACATTATCCAAGTAAACCACATTACCAAATCTACCAATATTTCGAAAGGCAATTTGAAGATTATTATTGTTTGTAAAGGAAGCTAAATCAACTGAATCTGTTCGCCATTGTGTTGTTGAGGGCACGAAAAATTCTTGAAAATCTGGCGAAGTGGCAAGTGAAGTTCCGCCTTTCACGTAAAGTGACTGGTAGGTTTGACCGCAATCAGTTGAAGCCAATACTTCCAAGGTATCACTGTACCCGCTCCCCCAACGAGCGTATGCCACATCAAACTTTAAGAAGGTATATCCAGCTAAGGCGTTTGTGTTTATATTAATTATTAAATCGTCGAAATTTCCTTGAGAATCGTTGTTATAGTTATCAAAAAGTGCTGATTTTGAAGAAAGTCCAAATCCTCCAACAGCAGAAGAAATCGACCATTGAGCATCATTATTAGGATTATAAACACGCCAACAATTCGGGACAAAAGTGCCTTCAAATCCTTCTTGAATGGCTGTTGGAATCGTCAAATAATTCACCACCACACGAATAGTATCGGTATCAGCGTTTCCATTCCCGTCGGTGATGCGAAGTACGGCTAAATGTGTTCCTGCTTGATTGAATAAAACCGATGGATTTCTTAGGTTGGATGTGCTTGGATTACCTGTAGGAAAAGTCCAGTTCCACGTTGCATTGGTGTGATTCAAAAACGAATGATCTTCGAAATAAAAGGAATCAATTTCACACACCACATTTTGAGTCAATTTATCGACCATCGCACGTGCAATTGGAAGTGTTGGTTGCTCAGTTAATGAACTTTCCCAAATTCCTTTCCCATAAGTTGCCAGTCGAATTTTGCCATCTCTATAAAAAGGTTTCAAAATGTTGCCACTTGTGAATAAAGGTAAACCACTATTATCAATTTGGAATTGCGTGGAATTATTTCTGTAATAAACAGCTTTGTCGGTAGCAACGTAAATTCCACCATCAGTTCCAGCGATATGCGCAATGGATTGAATTGACTCATTCGCAAACGCAATAGAAGTCCAATTTTCCCAAAATTGTCCTGAGTTTAAAGTTCTGTATAGTTTAAAACCATTCGCGCCGTCTGGAAAAGCTAACCAGAGATGATTTGCATTTAAAGGATTATGCGCCAACAACATACGACGACTATTTCCATCTGGTTTATTTAATTGTGTCCAGGTAGAACCGCCATCCATCGTTTTCCAAAGTGTTCCATTATTTCCTGACGACGGTTGTTGACTTAAATAAATCACATTCGGATTACTAGAACAAACTTCGATGTATTTCACTTGAGCGTTGGTATTTGTGCCAAAAGTGTACACTAAATTAAAGGAAGCGCCACCATCTGTTGTTTTCCATAAGGAGTTATCTTTTCCAATGTAAGCAATGGAATAACAGTTCGGATGAAACTCCATTTCGCTTGATTCAGCTGCATAGTAACTTTCGTTTGGCGACATTCCAAAGGCAGCATTTGAAATCTGTCCCGTTAAATTGGTCGGTAAAACTTTCCCTGCAATATCCGAATAGTAAGTTTTTCGATTTTGACCAGGGTTGACATATCCCGTCGGCGCCTCTCCTCCTCCTAATTCCAAGAAATTTCCAGTTCCATAATTTTCGTGGTGCGCAATATTTCCATTGTGATACAAGCCTCCCACCAAAACATCTTCGTTCCAGCCACTGCCAAATCCCCAATAATCGGAACCATGTATGCCAGACATTTTAAATTCATAATTCGAGGTAAAAAAATCCGATGAACTATAAATTCCGCCATCAGTGGTTACCCATGTTTTTGAACCAATCGTTCGAAAATCTTGCATATCCACGTGCATATTCAATGGTCCGCCAACGTAACCTGCAACTGCGGTAAATGTTTCTCCTCCGTCAACAGAACGAAACAAATTCAGACCTCCTACCAATATTTCGTCGGCGTTTGAATTTGATGCTGTGATTGCACAATTGTAGAATCCTTGATGATACGTCCATTCTGGGTAACCAATAGCTAAATTGATGTGTGTTGCAGAATAAGGACCACCTACTTGTCCGCTTGGAACTGACCAACTCAATCCGCCGTCGTCGCTTTTAAACACACCAATGAATCCAAAATCATCCGTTTTTGACTCACCAATAAGGTAGGCATAAACACGGTTAGGATTCGCAGCAGAAACCGCTAATCGAGCACCACCGTCGATTCTTGCGGGATCAGAAGATGAATACCAACCCGAAGTTTGCACTGACCAAGTAGCACCGAAGTCCGTTGACCTGAGAAATTCTGCTGAAATACTTGATGAATTATTCCGAACTAAATACAAAATGGAAGCATCGGCAGTATTTTCTTTAACATCATAGGATTTATTTAAAAACAATAAATTCCATGTATTTCCGCCATCAGTAGAGCGATACGTTCCTCTGTCAGTGCCTGCAATTACAATTTGATCATTCACAGAATTAATTAAAATCTCGTTCACACCAAAGTTGGTATTTGGAAGAACATTTGTCCACGTTTGTGCCCCATCAACAGTGCGAAAAACACCGTTATTACCGCCAACAAAAACAATATTTGGATTGGAAAAATGGACTTCAACTGCGGTAACACCACTTCCAAAGTTTTCATTTTTTGAAACCAAAGTCCAATTTAATCCTTCATTGGAACTTTTATACACTTCACCTGGTTCAGTTCCACAATATAGAATATTTGGTTGAGCCAAACATTGATCGAAACTATACACATTCGTTTGTCCAGATCCTTGAATGCCAGCTTCTTGATAATTGGTAATCGGCCCAACTACTGACCAATTGGAGGATTTTGTTTCAACTTGTTTTGAACGATATGCTTTGTCTTCGAGTTTTAATTGTTCAGCATTTGGAATTTGAATAAATCCTTGATTATCTGCGTATTTTAAATACATCCTACGCCAACGTTTGTAATATTGGGTATGATAACTTTTAACAAACGGATGTGTTTTATAATACGAAATATAGAGTTGGTCCACTTCAAAAATTGAAGGATTAAGTCCATACATTTTTTGCGCCCATTCCGGTGAATTTTGAATTTCCGAAGGTGAAGGAATTTGAAGATTCTGAGTCAATCCGATAAATGAGAAAAAACAAAGAAATAAAATCGAAAAAAAACTATTTTTTAGCATAAATGCGAATTTGGAAGGGTGAACTTAGTCAATTTTATTGGTTCAAGGTATCTCTATAAATCAAAAACAAGAAGGAATTTCTTTATGTTTGTTGAAAGAAAAATAAGTGCTGAGTTTTTCCAATTTGACATCGATAGTTACGTTTTATGTGAAATGAAACATGTGAATAATTAAGGACTTAAGTAACAAACGTTAATACACCGCATAAATGAAAACAGAAAAAAATTACTTTGATTTGTTGATTTCTTTAACAAACTATGAAAATTACAGCAAACAACTAGCTAGAGAATTAGTAGAATGTGATCAAGATCCAAACGGATTTTATCATAAACACAGTGCAAATCATTTTAAAAATCGTGGTATTAATCACGCTGGACATAGCGAGCAAACTTTGTGTTATCTATTGGACAAATTGGAAGAAAATGAATTTTTGTGTGAATTAGGTGCTGATGCAGATTCAGAAGAATTAAATAATGCTATTCGACTTTTGACAAAAGGAAAAGTGAAAGAAGATCTGTTTACAGAAGACGATGAAGACGACTCGAACGGAATGTTTGAATTAATTTTTGATGCTGAAGATTATCTCGCAGAATATGATTTAGCGATAGTGCAATTCCCGTTAGAAAGTGATAGTCTTCCGATTACAATTGTTTCGATTGAACAGGTTGATGAAATTCAGACAATGATCGACGAAATATTTGGTTGAAATTAACTAGCCTTAACTCACCTTCTAAAATACATTCAATCCCCAAACTCAATCCCCAACCCACGAGCGAGTAGCAACATTTTGTTATCTAAATCCACTTGACGACTTCCAGAAGTTGCATCAGATAAAGAACAGGAAACCACTTCATTTCCGCGATAACTTACCATCTGTCCGAAGTTTTTTTCAAGTACCAATTCCATAGCCTTAACCCCAAATAGTGTGGACAATACGCGATCAAACGCAATTGGTGTTCCTCCACGTTGAATGTGTCCTAAAATTGTTTCGCGAATATCGTGTTGGCATCCTGAACGACGTAATGCGGCACTCAATTCGAACGCAACTCCACCTAATCGAATGTGTTCGCTCCCAACATCTCCTTTCCGACCAAACACCTCGCCTTCAATTGGTTTCGCGCCTTCAGAAAGAACAATATTCACAAAACCTCGTCCGTTTACGAAGCGTTTCTCAATTGATTCCACTAATTTTTCAACGCTGTAAGGAATCTCAGGTATTAGGCATATTTCTGCACCTCCAGCAATTGCCGTGTGTAAAGCAATCCAACCTGCGTCGCGTCCCATTACTTCCATTATCATAACGCGGTTGTGACTTTCAGCTGTCGTTACCAATTTGTCAAAACTTTCAGTGGCACATTGAACGGCGGTTTGAAAGCCGAAGGTAAAATCAGTGGCTTGTAGGTCGTTGTCGATAGTTTTTGGAACACCAATAACAGGAATTCCAAGTCGGTGTAATTCTGCGGAAATGCGTTGTGAACCATCTCCACCGATATTAATGACCGCATCAAATGCTAAATCACGGATTTTTGATGCTAGTTCATTGATTCTATTTTCATAAACCACTTTTCCGTCAGCCGTTTGAACTGGATATTTTAATGGATTAAATTTATTGGTGGTTTTTAAAATGGTACCGCCTTTCACATGAATTCCAGCTACAACATCCGGAGTTAAATGGATAATTTCAACAGGGTCTTTTAAAATTCCTTGAAAAGCTTCGATACTACCCCAAATTTCATAATCCGTTGTGGCTGCTCGTTTAACGATTCCGCGTATAACCGCATTCAATCCCGGGCAATCGCCACCTCCTGTCGTTATTAAAATTTTTTTCATTCGATTTTTTTTCTTGAAGCCTACATTCGCAAAACTTCCGTATCAAAGTTCAACATTTTTTGGTACCTATTACGACTTTGTACAATTCAATTTTTAATACAGCATCAAATTTCGCATCTTTGCGCATGCCTTTTTCCAAAAAACAACGCGGACATACCTTTTTTCTCATTCTCTTTTTTGTTTGTTTGGGATTTACAACAGAAGTTTTTTTCACTGCTTTTTACGCGCTTTTCGAGAATGAACCAATAGATGGAAAACCATTGTCCGCACTGGCTGGAATGACTTATGTTTGGATGGCTTTCATTTATGCTTTGATTCCAATTATTGGCAAATTATTGCTACATAAAATTCTTCCGAAACCGATTTACGTTCGTCTCTTTATTTATGTCTCGCTCATTTATATCATTGAATTTTCGGCTGGTGCGTTTTTGGAACTTTTAACGGGTTCCTGTCCTTGGAAATATACCAAAGGTTGGCACGTAATGGGTTGGATTCGTTTGGATTATTTTCCTGCTTGGACAATTTTTGCCTGGACTATAGAGCGATTGTACGTTTATATTGATAATAAAGTCATCAAATAATGAGTGCATTCCGTGATTCCATAAACATTCTGAAGCACTTGACTTTACGTCGATTCTGGAACCTTATTCAACTTAAATTGAGCTATTGGTTATCAAAATATTCCAAATCGAATCGGATTTTTGGTCAACCTTTTTCATTGAGCATCGAGCCAACAACAGCTTGTAATTTAGGCTGTCCAGAATGTCCTTCAGGCTTGAAACAATTTACACGTCCGACTGGAAAATTACAATTGGATTTGCATGAAAAGATGTTGTCACAATTGTCTAGAACTGTTTTTTATATCAACTATTATTTTCAAGGTGAACCCTTTTTACATCCGCAATTTTTGGACTTGATTCGGGCTGCAAAAAAACATAAAATCTATACGGCAACCAGTACAAATGCTCATTTCATTTCAGCAACAAAAGCGCTGGAAATAGTGGATTCTGGTTTAGATCGTTTAATCATTTCTGTTGATGGATTGACGCAAGCCACTTATGAACAATATCGGGTAAATGGAAAACTGGAAAAGGTTTTGGAAGCCTCTCGTTATCTTGTAGAAGCTAAAAAAAAGCGTAACTCTCCTACTCCGCATTTTATTTTTCAATTCCTTGCTGTGAAACCGAATGAGCATGAAATACCACAAATTTTCGAGGTAGCAAAAGAAATGGGAATAGATGAAGTGCGGATTAAAACGGCGCAATTGTATGATTACGAAAATGGTCATCCTTTACTACCAGAAAATGAAAAATATTCGCGTTACGTGCTTCAAAAAAACGGGAAATACAAACTAAAAGGTGACCCAGGTAATTATTGCTGGAGAATGTGGTCTGGCTCTGTGTTAACGTGGGATGGAAAAGTTGTTCCTTGTTGTTTTGATAAGGATGCACAACATGTTTTGGGTTCGATTACGGATAAATCTTTCGATGAAATTTGGAAAAGTCCTGCGTATATGAATTTTCGTTTAGCCGTTTTGCGTAACCGAAAAGCCATTGATATTTGCTCCAATTGTTCGGAAGGAACTAAAGTTTGGGCCTAAAATAAAACGACTATTATTTTAAAGAAATCCAATCGGGTGGATTTCTAAGGAAGTTCAAGGTGATTCCTTCTTCACTCGTTGGCTCTGGCTCAAAACAGTATCTCCATGATGCTTGAGGAGGCATACTCAGTAATATTGATTCCGTACGACCTCCACTATAAATTCCAAATTTTGTTCCGCGATCGTGTAAAAGGTTAAACTCTACATAACGCGAACGTCTAATTTGTTGCCATAAAAGCTCTTCATCAGAAGGTTGAGAAACAATTGGATTTGCTTCAATTTGCTGACCATAAACAATTGGAAACAAACGTCCTAAGCCTTCGCAAAAGTGAAACAATTCTGCTCGTGAATGTCCAGATTCGGCACCGATGTGATCGAAGAAAATTCCACCAACTCCCCTACTTTCGCCTCGGTGTGGTTGAAAAAAATACTCGTCCGCCCAAGGTTTAAAACGTGGGTAAAAAGTCGAGTCGAAAGCATCACAATATTTTTTCAATTCCTGATGAAAACAAATAGCGTCTTGTTCACGAATAAAATGCGGTGTCAAATCAATTCCGCCACCAAACCACCACGTATTTTCGTCCAATTCAAAGTAGCGCACATTCATGTGAATAATTGGGTGACGCGGATGTCGTGAATGAAGAACAATGGAAACACCTGTTGCAAAAAACTGCTCCCCTTTCATATTAAGGTTTTTCTTCATCGCCTCGCTCACTTCACCATGAACCGCTGAAAATGCCACCCCGCCTTTTTCGATGATACGACCATTTTCAAGTGTGTGTGTGACCCCGCCACCACCAGCTTCACGTTCCCATTTATCGGGAACAAAAGTTGACAGACCATCAATTTCCGATAAAGCGTTACAGATATATTTTGCCAGCTCAAAATAAGCGGTGGCGATTTGATTTTTATTCATCATTTTTCGATTCAAAATCAACAAATTTCACGACAAATGCACCTTCGTTTTTCACGCCATTTCCTGGTCCTGCTTGATATAATTGAAAGTTGGAAATCAATCCTTTGCGAATTTCTTTTTTCATGAAGAAAGCATTGCAAGACTGAAACACAACGTCATAACCCAAACACATCGTTTTAGTCAAATCGGCATCAAAAAAGCGACGAACCTTTCGGTGAAAATTATTGGTGTTGGCTTCTTTCAAATCAAAGGAGGAAGGAGCCGCGTAAGAAAAACGGTATTTATTTGACAAGGTGCTACTTACCTCTTTCCAATCGACCCAATCTTTCGTTCCAAAAAGCATCATATTGGGTGCATTTTTATACCTTTCCAATAGACTTATCGCCTTTTCTTTATCGTTGGAGAGAAAAATCACAATCGTTTGACTGGATAGATTTTCAAAGGATTTAAAGTTGTTCCAATCCGTTTCAATAATGCGTGGTCGTGAATTTTTAGGTGGCAACTCTTTAAAACTGCGTAAAAACGAATTTTGAAGTAATTCTTCATCTGCTTTTGTTGTTCGAATTAGTATAATTTGCTGATTTACATGAAGATTATAAACGCGTTTAGCCAATGATTTCATCATCGCGTCGTTATCTGGGGTAAGCGCATAAACGAAACGATTTCCGTCGGTCATTTTGGCTGGCATGGCAACGGAAAGAACACAACGAACTTTATTCAACTTTGCCCAATTGGCGACAAATTCAGCCTCAGCAGCTTGTAAGGGTGCAAAAATCAAATCCATGGTTTGGAACTCATTACGAGCTAATTGTTGTTGTAAGGATTCTGATTTAGAGAGATAATCATAAAAATAAACATTCGCGCGTAAACCTGCCTTTTGCAAGGAATCAAACGCCAATTTGGCACCGACATAATAGTCAAAGGCTGCGTTGGTCAAATTTTTATTGAAGGTTCCGGTTGAATCAAGATTGAAAGGTAAGAAAATGGCAACGTTATAAAAATCCTTTTTCGGAAAAATTAAAACAGAATCGTTATAGGAACGTTCTTTTGGCGGCACTACTCGAATCGGTACAGGGTCAATTTTCTCCTTTTTAATCGGGATTTTAATCACTTGCCCCACCCCTACTTTCGCGCCTGGCGACAATCCACTTGAGCGTTGAATTTCCTCAACAGGAACCATGAAACGCTTCGAAATCGTATAAATCGTTTCCCCCTGTAGCACGGTGTGATTAATTAATGAATCTTTAAACGATACCGTGTACTTTGCACGTGTGGTATCCGTAGCCGCAGGTTTTGGTTTATTGATTTCTTCATCCGTCACTGACATTAAATCGACTTGAATTCGAGGTGCGGCATTCACCAATTTTAGTCGTTGACCAATTTTAATACCTATGTCTGCTCCGGGATTATAAGCGGTAATTGTATCGACAGGAACACCATACATTCTGGAAATGGCGAACATTGTTTCCGACTTTTGAACGGTATGAATTATTGTTTTAGATGGAGCCGGAATTTTCACCAATTGCCCTTCCACTAAACCACGTTCAATTCCTGGATTTGCATTTAAAATTTCTTCCGCAGGACAGTCATAAATTTGTTGCAAACCAAAAAGAGTATTTCCTTGCGTTACGGTATGCTGATAAAATTTCTTTCCATTTTGAACAACAACTACGGCATAGCGTTGACTGAAAGTGAAAGAAAAAAAAGTGCCTAAAAAAAATAAAACTGCAATAGCCAGGAGTTTATTCCCATTCAATCGTTGCAGGTGGTTTTGAGCTAATATCATAGGTTACACGGTTTATTCCTTTTACCTGATTAATTATTTTGTTCGAAATTTTAGCCAAAAATTCATACGGGAGATGGCACCAATCGGCAGTCATTCCGTCCGTTGAACTCACAGCGCGCAAGGCAACAGCGTTTTCATAAGTACGCTCATCACCCATAACTCCTACCGACTGGATCGGAAGAAAAATGGCTCCTGCTTGCCAAACGTCGTTATATAAACCGTCGGCTTTCAATCCTTCAATGAAGATGGCGTCCACTTCTTGCAATATTCGTACCTTTTCTGCTGTCACTTCACCCAATATACGAATTCCCAAACCAGGACCAGGGAAAGGATGACGACCTAAAATTTGATCGTCAATTTTCAATGAACGTCCAATGCGACGCACTTCATCCTTAAATAATAAACGCAAAGGTTCGACTACTTTTAAGGTCATGTAATCTGGTAAACCACCAACGTTGTGATGGGATTTAATGGTTTGTGAAGGCCCTCCAGTTGCCGAAACCGACTCGATTACATCGGGATAAATTGTTCCTTGTCCCAACCACTTTGCATTTTCAACTTGCTTTGAAGCTTCATCAAAAACTTCCACAAAAACACGTCCAATTGCTTTGCGTTTTAGTTCAGGGTCAGTAACACCACTTAAAGCTGCATAAAATTTTTCAGAGGCATCTATTCCTTTTACATTCAAGCCCATACCTTTATATGATTCAAGTACGGCTTTAAATTCATTTTTGCGTAAAAGACCATTATCCACAAAAATACAGTGTAAGTTACTTCCAATAGCTTTGTGTAATAAAACAGCGGCAACCGAGGAGTCAACACCTCCAGAAAGTCCTAAAATTACAGCATCATCACCTAATTGCTTTTTGAGCTGTTGAACCGTTTCTTCTACGAACGAATCGGGTGTCCAATCTCCTTTACATCCGCAGATTGACATTACAAAATTGCGTAGTAAAATTGTCCCTTCTGTGGAGTGATACACTTCGGGGTGAAATTGAACCGCATAAGTCACTTCGTTTTCAATGTGATAACCTGCAATTTCGACGTCGTGTGTTGAGGCAATAATTTTATAAGAGGATGGAATATGTTTAATCGTATCTCCGTGTGACATCCAAACCTGCGAACCGACCGACATTCCTGATGTTAATGGATTTTCCGCATCGACATAAGCCAAATTTGCACGTCCATATTCTCGGGTGTTAGATGCTTGTACTTCTCCTCCAAAATTATGTGCCAGATATTGCGCACCGAAACAAACTCCGAGTAAAGGTAATTTACCTTTAATTTGCTCTAATTCAGGGGTTGGTGCTTTTTCATCACGAACGGAAAAAGGACTTCCTGATAAAATGACACCTTTAATATTGGGCGTGATTTCGGGAATTTTGTTCCAAGGATGGATTTCACAGTACACATTTAATTCGCGGATTCTTCTGGCAATAAGCTGGGTATATTGTGACCCAAAATCTAAAATGAGGAGAGTTTCGTGCATGCGCAAAGATAGTATTTATTGAAGTTCGATAAAGTAATTGTTTGCTGGCTATTTTTAGCACTTATGTTTGTGCTTCATTTTATTCCCGAAGAAGGATATTGTTAACTCCCTTATGTGAAAGTTCTGAAATAGAAATACCATGAAATAACTTTTGATTGCCCTATCGAGAAGCAATTGCCCTATTTTTTTAGGATTTTCGCAAGGATTTTATCTCAAATTCATTAATTATAGTTATGCACTTTAATTCATTCATAACATTATTGAAACTAACAAAAGTCAATATAGCATGCGATTTCTCACAAATTCATCAGCAGGAGTAATAAATTTAATTTAATAATCAATCACTTGGATAAAAATTTAATAGTGTACTTTGAAAAATAATTACAATATTTGTTTTTGATAAATCTGCTTAAATACTAAAACTATGAACAACGATCAGGGAGAAATTTACTCAAAGGTTGTCCGCGCTGGAAAACGCACTTATTTTTTTGACATTAAAGCTACAAAGGGAAATGACCTTTACATTACTTTAACGGAGAGCAAACGTTCAATGGGAGAAGATGGAGATGGTAATTTCCAAAAACACAAAATATTCTTGTACAAAGAAGACTTTGAGAAATTCAGAGAAGGACTTGACGACGTGTTAGTTAAGATTGAGGAATTAAAAAACCGCTGATTTTTTTTAATTTTTTTTCAAGTTTTTCTTGCAAAATTAAATTTAGTCACTACATTTGCACTCCCAATACAACGGTTGAGGGTAACAAATTAAGGGGGTTTAGCTCAGCTGGTTCAGAGCATCTGCCTTACAAGCAGAGGGTCGGCGGTTCGAACCCGTCAACCCCCACATAATAATTAAACCTTTCAGAATTTTTCTGAAAGGTTTTTTTGTATTAGTTTCCTTGTGATTTAAACACATTGAAAAAATCGATTTGCTTCCTCAACGAAGACGGCCAAACAATTGGTGATTTGTCACCTTCGGTTCAATAGTAAACCAACTTTCATCTTTCTGATCTCACAACCTAAAGAATGTTGTACGAAATCCCACCACCTTTCACTTCATCGTCCTTTTCCTGATTTTGAAACCCATACCTATACCCCGCCGGACTCCAATTTTCCACCGCGGTAGTGAATCCATTTAGCACAAAATCGTCCATTCTGAACGTACCGTTAGAGCCGTTGCTGCCACCGAATAAATCAAAACGTACGGTGATGCTTCCTGATAAACCTGCAATGGCGTTGTGAAAGGTGGTGGTTCTGGGCATGGGTTGAGTTTGCGATAAGTGGATTAAAGGTTGGATGGAATATTTTTAAGGTACATTATATTGTTGAATAGCAAACTTTAATCAAACTCAATTTCTTGATGAATTTAACAATGAATGATTTTTCCTTGTCCTTTCTTGCACAAATTCGTCATTGGTACGGGAAAGATAAGAGACGTATCGAGAAAAATGTTTAAAAGTCTTATTGTCAACGGCATACAAAACAAGAACCTTGTCATTGATAATGTCGAATTTAAATCGTGTACATAGTTCCTCCATTTGAGAATAAAAATAAAGAGAGTTATTTATAATTTTAAACTTAGAGTAGAACATTGATAAAATTCCTAAGTCATTATAATTACTTATCGCGTCAATTGAATTGTTTTGTTGAAAATCATAAATGAGAAAAGAATCAATAGTATTAATATGTTGTGTGTAGGATTTTGAATTTTCATCTTTCATTGAATCTAGCTTCCAGAATCCAACCAGTCTTTCAATTTTTTTTCCTTTGATTGACTCTAATCGCTCTATCTGTTCTTTCACAGACATTGTGTACTTCTTTTTTTCAGATTTACTTGAGGAACTTGTGCAACTCGATATCAAAAAAAATAATGTTGAAATTGCAGCGAAAAAATAAGTGTTTTTTGTCATTTTTTTAGGTATTTAAATTTGAACTTGTCCCTATTCATAATGTTCAGGATACTCATTTGTTGTTTTTATGTCTTTTGGGTCAAGATATTGTTCTTTGAGAGTGTCGAATTCGTCTTCAGAACAAACAGCAGTTAATTCTGTTTTACATCTGATTGAAATTAATATTTCTTGGCTTCTATCATTGAAGTAGTAATTCAATTCCTTGATTTGTGAATAATCATAAAATTTATTTCCAAACAAAAAATCAGTTGTTTCGATTCCCATTTCATTGAATTTGATTTTTTGAGTTTCTTTCCAAAAGAACAAGGCAATTAGGGTTGCAATAGACAAAAGTTCTATCAAATAGTTCATTGACGGATGATATAATTTGACAATCAGATGAGTAATGAAAATCCATGTAAGATAACGTGTAAGATTTCGAATAAATGGTTTGCGTCTCAATATCATGTTGATCAATTTAGGAATAAAGAAAAAAACTGTACAATTCCAATAGCAAACAATGACACCGCCATTAATAAAGTGGTGTACATTGTATTGTTAGCTGCTAACCAATTTCTTGATTCATAATAATACACATCTTTCAATTGCAATACGCCTAAGATGAAGGATAAAATTACCTCAATTATTGTTATTAATGTGTCCATAAATTTTGTTAGTCTTTTAATAAATGAATGTCAATACGCAATTAACATCGAATTTTGTTGCGTAAAATCTATTCCTCCTTTTTTTCTGGTATTTTTTCAAGTATTTTATCCAAACCTTCCGTAATTACTTCTTTTTCAGCTTGTCCTACTCCAGAATTATCCAATGCTTGATCAACAGCAATCCTTATCAACTCTTTACTTATTCTTGCAAAAATAAATTTACTTTTTTCTGCATAAGTTAAGGTTGGGTCAGAAATATCAGCAACAGTACTTAAAAACATTGCCTCATATTTCAATGTTTTTCCAATGTTTTCAACTGCTGGGATTTTGGTTTTTTCTAGAAATTCACCTATCTCATTCAGTTCATCACTCGCCCTTCTCATTCCTTCAATTCCCCGATATTCATAAGACGAATTTACACCGTCATAGCCTCCTTCATAATAACCCTCATCATACCAATTCACAACCCTTGAAGCGTTTCCTTTTTTGGCCTCTTTTATTTTGTTCTTGTAGATATTGAAAACATTTTCCTGATAATGTGAAAAAATGCTATTCAGTTGTTCTACGGTTGGTTTGGCATTCGGGTCAACTTTTTTCAAACCACCTAATAAATTTCCAAATATACCAACACCGTAATATTCGAGCTCAACAACCTTTCCACCTCCATTATTTTTTGCTTTCCAGCATATTTTTATCAAATCCGCTTCTAGACCCTGAACTGTGTATGTTTTAAACTTGGACTTATATACTCCTTTATCTGTGTACCACTGAATAATAACATGAATTTTACCCTCTAATCCTTCTAACTCGATCATGTAAATCGGACTATTACTACTGAATTGATATGATGTTAATTGAGGATAACTACCTGCCAACGGATCCACCGCAAAGAACCGCCCTACCCTCGGGTCATGCATGCGGTACTTGTAGTTCACCAAACCGGTCTCCGAGTCTTCTTCTTGGTTTTGAAACCCATACCTATACCCCGCCGGACCCCAATTTTCTAAGCTGCTCGTGTAACCGCTTAGCACAAAATCATCCATTCTAAATGTGCCTAGAACGCCTTTTAAACCTCCGAAAAGTTTGAGTGTTACAGTCACATTGCCACTCAATCCAGAAACCGCATTGGCAACATTCACCGTACCGGTGTGTTGTAAACTATTTCCAGAACTCACAAAAATGCTTCCCGAACCAATTTCTATTCCGTTGATATACAGTTTATAGTTAGTGTAACCCTTGTTGGAACTGCGGTGGTAAAAACTGTAACTCGTCGCATCCAAAACATAACCTGACGCCACAGAAAGGTTCAAATAAATGTAGTTGGTGTCCGCGCTTGTGTTCTCAAAAGCAATCGCTCGTGTGCCACTAATTCCAACGAAATTGGTAAACGTACCCGAAGGTCGGCTCCAACCAGATGCTGATAAATGCGGATCGAGTTGTGTCGGTGTTCCTGTGTATGGATTACTCGTGGCTTGCGGAGTGTCAAAACTGTTTTTGTACACCACAACCGCTGTTTGGGCAGGAGGTGATGGTGGCGTAAGTTTTTGAGATCTACCATCCAATTCCACACCGAACGGAGAATAATCAAAAGTTCGTAACAAAGTGATTTTGTAGTTGTCCACCACGTTGTTGTTGTCGGTGTCTTGTGGGATTTTGAGGTCAGTGAAAACGGTGAGCACGTTACCCAAGTGGTTGGTGAACTCGTAGAATTTTCTGCCCAAAATCAAGGTGTAATTGGCTTTCGGAGAAGTGTTCAGTACGTTCATCGAATCTTGTTTCGAACCAATTCTACTTGACCCAAAAATGTTTCTTTCTTTCAAATTGAACTGCACGGTGTTGTTCACCACCTCGTGATCATAGGTCGAAATTTGGTTTCCTTGCGCGTCCAAAATGTAGTACCTCGATTTTTCTAAGGTCGTTCCGTTGGTGCTAAAAACGTGTTTGGCGATGCGGTGCCCCATGGCGTCGTAATCGAACTTTAACCACTTCGCGCTACCGCCGTTGCGTTGGATTTCCTTCACTTTTCCGTCCACGCGCCACACTATTTTTGAGATGCGCTCGGAGGAGTCTTTCACCAAACGCCCTTCTTCGTCGTAGCTGTAATTGTTGTTCACGTTGATGCGATGTGCTTCCGGTCGGAAAGTCAACATGTTGTCCAAATCGTCGGTGA
>JBDKEM010000019.1:0-4727 GCA_039795265.1 Bacteroidota bacterium
AGTAACTCTTCTTTCGATAGGTTTTTCACGGTCTTTATAAATTTTTCTGATTGATGTTAAGAGTATCTATTTTTTCTGAAGATAATTCAGAAGAATCTAATTTCTCCAAAATTGATGAATCCGAGTTTACAGTAGTAACTGTCTTTTTTTTACCCCAAAAGTTTTTTTGTGTTTCGATAAAGACAGTATCAATTCTATATATGATTTTCTCACTCACAACCTTTAGTTTGTTTTCCAAAGTCAATTTTTCTGTCTTAAATTTTTCAACCTCTTTGTTCAGATACTTAATTTCTGTCACAATTTTTATTACTTTATCTTTTGTGATTGAGTCTGCCTTTTTTCCTAATGTATCTACTGTCAATAAGTGTTTTTCACTATTCAAAATCAAAGTATCAGGAACTTGTTGAGTACTTTCATTTTCTATTTTTTGAGAACACGAAAGTAAAAGAGAAAATAATATTAGTGTTTGGAGTTTTTTCATGAGAATACGTTTAGATAACTTATTTTAGTTGATTTTACCTAATTCTTGCAATACGGTAATTTTAGAAACTGCAGCGGATAGTGCACTATCAGACCTCCTTAATTGTTGAGTTAAGGCGTCTATTTTAGTTTCCAAAACTTCGATTTTTTTCCCCTGATTTTGAATTTGGTTGTTGTAGTTAATTTTACCATCAACGTAGAGATATCCAATTGCAATTATCACAATAAATAATAAACCTTTAACCGGTTCTTTTGCGAATTCTTTGAAGGAAATTGGGGGTTTAATTGCTCCTGTAACTGCGTCTACAGTTTTTTTTGATGTTGCCATTTCTTGAATATTTATTTTAATACCAGCAGAGCAACCTAAAAGATAAAAAAAACTTTTAGATAGTATCTTGGTTATTATAAATATATAAATTAGTAGTATATTTGCTAATAATGTATAAATTTTACCTATGTCAATATTAAACGAAGCAGATAGAATCAAACAAATAATGGGAGTTGATGAAACCCCAAAAATGAACGTTAATCTCAAAAATGTCGTACAAACTTTAGAGTTTTTAAAATTATATAATACTTCTATTGAAAAAATGCTAATAGACCTTTCTAATTTAGCCAAAGAACAGATTATAGATTTTAACATGTTAGAGAGAGGTTTGAGGAAAATACTCCTGAAGAAGGGTGATAAAAACAAAAACGTTAAAGAATACTTTGGTAAAGTAATAAATTCTTTGAAATACAGAGACAGAACTGGGTACGGAGTAGAACCTGAAAGTGAGGATTATGAGTTCGAAGTAGAAGAACCATCGATTGTACCAAAAAAGGTCTATAGAAAGGAGTTATATTATCTACAGGTAGAACTACTTAAACTTCAAGAGTGGTTAAGAAAAACAGGTAAAACTGTAATTCTTGTTTTCGAAGGTAGAGATTCTGCTGGTAAAGGTTCGAGTATTAAAAAATTTGTAGAGAATTTGAATCCGAGATATTACAACGTAGTTGCTTTGGGTATCCCAACCCCTGAAGACAGAAAAAATTGGTGGGATAGGTACAAAAGAGAAATCAAACCAGGTATGATAAACCTATTTGATAGAAGTTGGTATAACCGTGGTTTAGTTGAACCTGTTATGGGTTATGGTTCTCCTGAGGAGTATGAAGATTTTATGGAGAATGTTGAAAACTTCGAAAACGACTTAGTCAAAGAAGGAGATTATCTTTTTAAATTGTGGTTCTCCATTGACAAACCAACACAAGCAAGAAGGTTCAAGATGAGACAACAATCACCTCTAAAATATTGGAAGTACTCACCTAATGACTCCAAAATGCAAGATTTATGGGATAGGTTTACTGAATTCAAAGAAAAGTTGTTTGACAAAACATCAACTGTAAATCACCCTTGGGTTATTATTGATGCTGAAGACAAAAGAATCTCTGGTTTGAATGCTATAAGATATATTCTAAAAAATATACCATATTCAAATAAAAACAAAGAAATTTTGGATGTAGAATATCCTGAAGTAGTAACAGTTTTGAAACCTTAATCTTCTTTAACTTCAGTAATAATAATATTGTTGATTTGACTCGAAAACCAAGTATCCAAAAGAATCAAAATTAAATGTGTTTGTATTTCTTCTATGGGATGAGGTACTGCGGCAATCAAGTTTATCACCAACCAAGAAATGACCTTTATTCCTAAAAAAATTCTTACTAATGTTATTAAAACAGCAAAGATTGTCTGTAATCTCATAATACAAAAACTAAAACTATTTATTAGAAAAATCAAGTTATGGGTAACCTTAGAGAATTGATAGAAGAAGCTTTGGACAGTTATAAAGAGCCTAGTTTAATACTTAATCAAGACGTGGAAATTTCAGATGAATTGAAATATCATATTGAAAACGATATTACATTAACAAATAATGTTTTTAGATATTACAGTCAAAAATATTTCGATTTGATTAACGAGGTTAGGTCACTATATGAAAACGGTATGATTCAATTGAATGAAGAAGACCTGTTGATGGTGGAATCAGACACTGGAAAAACTGTCGAGGTAGATGGCGAAATAATTTATTTAGATACTCCGTATTTACTCGAAGACAATGACGAACATCAAGATTTGATGGAAGCAAAACACAGAGGAAAAAACGTAAAGTTAGGCAAACCATTTAGAACTTCAGGTGGACCCAAAAAATTCGCAGTGTATGTTAAAAGTAAATCGGGCGGCATCAAGAAAGTAAGTTTCGGAGACCCTGGTTTAAAGGTTAAAAACAGTAACAAAAAAGCTGCAAAATCTTTTAGAGCAAGACACAGATGTGACCAAAAGAAAGATAGAACAACTGCAGGATATTGGAGTTGTAATGTTGGTAGATATGCCAAACAATTAGGTTTGTCCTCATCAAATAGATGGTAATTTATGCAAGAGCTCCCTTTTGAACAAGAAATTGAAGATAACAAGTTAATCAGGACATTTTTACCATCCGTTGATTCCGAAGAATTGAAATGGCATCAAGATGATAAAGATAGAATTGTGACAGTAATAGAAGACGGAGGGTGGATGTTTCAGAAAGAGGATATGTTGCCAAACAAATTGTCGAAAAATCAAAAACTACAAATACCAAAATTTGTTTGGCATAGAGTTATAAAAGGAACCGAGAAACTTGTAGTAGAAATTGAAGAATTAGAATAAATCTTCAATTTTGAATTTATCAACAAAAGTCGGAAATGAATCTTTATATGATTTTTGTGTTTCGTCAGACATTTTTGTTGTGTATTGCCAATTCCAATAAAAATCATCATTAGGTTTGAAACCATAGAATGAATGTACCTTTTTCTGCGTATCAACAACGTCCATACCCTTCCAGTTTTGACCAACACAAATAAACCCTGAATATATATTTTCAACAACATTAGACTCACCCAAACTCGAGAATCTGTTTTCAATCCAAGTTAATCTTTCAATAAGTTTCTGATAAAACTGGTTTGCTTGACCCCATCTTACCGAACTAAAAAATATAACGGCATTCGAATTAAAAAGTTCTTTTGTAATTTTCCAAAGTTCGTCATCTTTTTCATTCAAAGATGCCCAACATCTGTGATATCCTGATGGGTTTTTTGTATCACTTTTAAGTAACGATTTTTTCACACCACAACTATTACCTTCAGCTCTCGATACATTTCCTTCACAGGGGTAAATCTTGAGTTCAGGTACATCAATCAAAACTGCTTTGTCACCCAAGTATTCTTGAATAACCATTGCAAGGATAGTCGATTTTGGAATATCAATTTTATTGGGGTCCCAATTATACCTGTTGGAACAAGCCAATAATAATACTTTATCCAACTTATCTAATTCAAGAATAGTGTTCTTGAATTTTTTATAGTTCCCTGTTGAATTGTTTTTTTCTGTAACGTTATATTTGTCAAAAAGTTCGTCTAATCTTTGCATACCAATATAAATATGTTAAGATATAATTATAAACCCCACTTTGAGGTGGGGTTATTTATTTAAGCTCTCATTGTTGGTGGTGCTTCTGGGATTTCCATAAGACTTCTTGCATGATGTTCAGCCATTTCTCTTGCTACTTGAGATATATTTGCTACTGGTTCGATATATCTTGGACCTATCGCCATAACTTCCGAATTACGTGGTTCTTCGGTTTCTTTAACATCTTCCATAATTCTGTACAACGAATTACATTCTTCAGCGACTTTGAATAGTTTCTCCTGTGAGAGGTAGGATGCGTTGGTTCTATTAGTTGAAATAATTCTTTTAATTTCAGGTAGTAGGTATTCATCTACATCAACTTCAAAAAAATCGCACCTATTATCTTGTTGGTTCCAAAATGAAATATCAATTAATTTATGTGAACATTCACCATAAAATGCGACTTTATATCCGGTTTCTTTATTAATAAAATAGACCAAAGTTCCTCTATAGAAGTATTTGAAAAAATAATCTTTTTCTCTTTTGAAAGTTGTGCACCACTTTGTTGAAGAACCGTACCTTAATGAAGATTGGAAACTAAGTGGTCGAACAAGTAACCATTTTTCATCTTCGAATTCTTTGATTACTTCATTTTCTAATTCCTTTTCTAAGAGTTTAATTTCACTAAGTGAAACAGCACTTATAACATCATCAATTGTAGAATACTTTGTTAAATCTGAGTTTTGAATAAGTCCACGTTCGTTTAATTCCCTGAACTGAAGGAATGTATTAATATCACTGGGATTATAAAAGTTTTCGATAA
>JBDKEM010000036.1:0-29260 GCA_039795265.1 Bacteroidota bacterium
AGAGAAGTTAAGCCTGCTTGCGCTGATGGTACTGCGATTTTGATCGTGGGAGAGTAAGTCGATGCCTCTTTTTAACCCTGACCGTCTTTACGTGTCAGGGTTTTTTTTTGGTCTTTTTTAAAGCCTTTTTCCTTTTTTTATTATTTGGATCTTGAGGAAATTAAATCAACAATACAGGCAAAACAAATTTTCCTCTTTGTGTGTAAAAGGGATTTCTTTGTTATAGAGTTCTTCAATTAATAGTTCTAATAGTATTGAAAATTGAGAAGTTATGTCACCTAAATTCGAGTCCTTTTGATTTAATTTAAATTCTTCTGAAGGTTTCAATAAACAACAAATTTGGGCTGAGTCTGGAAGTTGGTTAAATCGTTCTTGAAAGAAAAGACAATAAAGCGTTAATTGAAGAGCGTGTTTACAATTATTGAATCCAGAAATGTAATCCTCATCTTTAATTTTTAATTGTACATCGTCATTTTTTACTTTTCCTGATTTGTAATCGATAACTCGGTAGTTTTCACCGACTTTGTCAATTCTATCGATATAACCTTGAAATTTTAATGTTTTAGTTTCATTACCAACTGTCACATCGATTTGCTTCTCGAATTTTCCTTCGAGTTGTATTATGTAAACATCTTCTGTAGAATTTAAAACAAACTCTTTATCCGCTAAAAGGAATTTTTTAGTCAATGTTTTTGCAACTTCGTATATCAATAAGTTTTTTCCTTTTAGAAACAGGTCTTGATCACCACCAAAGTGATTCATAAATTCTTGATGTAAAACGGCTTCATACTTACCCAAAAGCTCACTAATAATTTCTGGTGTTAGTTTCGGATGCGCGGTTGTTCTTCTTTCACCTTTTGGATTAAATAAAGCATATGGCGCATACAGTTTTTCTAAGGTATCATGAATAAAAGATCCAAAGGTGCTGGATTCAATTTCTTCTTCAACATTCGCTTCTTCGCCAAATTCAACTAGGTAGCGATAATAGAAGTCCATTGGACATTTCATATACTTATTTAAAGCAGAAGCCGACAATGGAAACGCTAAAAACTGATCGATTCTTTGTATGATTTCGGGGGTTTTCTCTATGATTTGAACAGCATTCTGTTTTGTCGCATTTTCTTGTATTTTGTAAAAACTATGGTTCCACGTTAGATTCGGATTCATGCGTTTCATTTCTAATAATAGTTGCGAATGATAGCGACTCACCTCATTGCTTCCAATTCTTTCGGAAGTAGTCGTATAAGTCAAAAGTAGATTTTCACAACCCTGTAATAAACGGTAGAAGTGATGTGCAAACAGACCTTGTTTTTCTCGGGTAGAAGGCAACCCTAAAGCAATTCGTAAGTCAACTGGTAGAATTGAGCGTACTGGATTAGTAGTTGGAAGTTTTCCTTCGTTAAAACCAAGTACAAGAATGTTTTTGAAGTCCAGCAATCGTGTTTCTAATAAGCCCATTACTTGCAGACCGTTCGTAGGATTTCCATGATAGGCAATGCTCTGTTGTCCCCAATGTTGATAAAAAAGCGATTTAAATCCTTTTAAACCAAAGGCAGGAACACCTTCCATCAATAAGGCCTCAAACTGAGATAAACTTTCATCGAAAATTTGTAAGGCAGTTTGTTCAAATGCATACGTTTTATTCAAATTGTTGATAATACTCGAATTGACTTTACGAATAGTACGCATGGCTAAATTCCAATCGACATTCCACTTTTCCGTTACCATTAACAACATTTCTTGAATGACTTCGGGTAGGTTAAGTCGGTCAACCCGTTGGAAAATGCGATTGAAGCGAATCGTTTCTTGTTCCACTTGAAACAACAGTTCACGTTCCTGCTCACTAACCATCCCGAGGACAAAAACATGATTTATAAACCGATGTAAATCTTTAAAGTAAATCGCATCCGACTTGAATCGTCCCTTGTTCTCTTGAATACTAAATAGTAATTCTACCCACGATTTTACAGGCGTTTGGTCGAGAGGAAGTCCCAAGGTGATATTCGCTTTTCCAACAGAGGAAGGAATGTTTTTAACTACTGCGCTAATCAACGATTCGTCCCCAAGTAGTAGTAAAGTGTCGTTTAGTTCGTCTTGTGTCATTTTATCCAACAACGAAGCGGCAACTTTTACTTGACCCGTATTTTGAGCACATTCAACAACATTAATTGTCATGGACTTTTTCGCTAAATTATTTTCAACGAAGCTTGGTTTTGTTATCTCCAAGAATTCCAAATTTCGACGTAAAAACATTCCTGCTTCGTGAACCGAATTATGCAGGTAAAACGAGTCAGCGTCTATTAAAAAATCAGCTTGTCCAGCAATTCGTAGTTTGCGAACAATGGTTTGTTCCGCCGCTGAGAGTGCGTTGAACCCAGCAAAAATGTAATGTTTTCCTGAACGGTCTTCGATATAATTAATGTCTTCAGCGACTCGACGATACGCTTGTCCAGCGGTAATTTTGTCCATTTTTTCCAAACGCTCATTTAGTTTTTCATAGTAAATGGGCAAGCGTTCCCAAAATTCTAAAAATCGTTTTTGAGATTTTGAATATTCATTTTCATCGATTTGCCAACTTTCTAATTCCTTGATAGAGCGTAAGTTTTTAAACACTTGTTTTACATCTAGGAGGTAACGCTCAATGTCGTCAAAATCACTTAAAACCATTGTTCCCCATGTCATAAAGGATTCAAACGATTCCTCATTTTGAATGGTTGGGTCAAGCTTTTCAAGTTCTAAATGAATTTCATATAGAGCGAGAAGAAGGCGCGTCTTATCAATGATTTTTGGGGAATTCTCTTTAATCCAACGATTGATAGTGGTGATTTTTGGAGAAAATATAGGACGTTGATAGTGTTTAACCAAGGCATCTGCTAAATAACGAACTGCCCTTTCGGATGGAAGAACTACCACCAATTGTCGCAGATTGAAGTTGTTTTCGTGGATGAATTCAGCTAGTTTGGTTACAAATCGCATTGGAGTAGTTTAAGTTGTCAAGTTATTTTTGCGTGAGAAATGTCAAATAACCAGTTCGGTTAATGCTTTTGAAAACAATTTTTGGATAATAGGCAGCGAACAATGGAGGGTTTTTCAGCTTTTTGGTTTTGTTTAAAACAAAGCGATAGGCTACTGCTGCACCTTCTTTTTCTTCAATAAAGTCAATTTGTTGTCGTGTGTGTGACTTCCAAAAAAAGTAACGGTTTTCACGACCAGATAAGCGATTCCATTTGATTCGTTCTGCAATGAGCCAGTTTTTCCAAAGAGCATCTTCGTCCATTCGCATGGTTAAAGGGTTGAAATTATTAATCAACGCATTGCGGATACCGTTATCAGCGAAATAAACAAAATGCGTTTTTTTTAATTCATAACGCTGTTCGGTGTGCCAAGCTGGAATAACATAGAGTAAATGTGCTTTTTCGAGCAAATTCAAATAGCGTTCAACGGTTTCATTGTCGACACCAATTTTTTCAGCAATTTGATTATACGATATTGCTTCCCCGATAAGATGCGCTGCTATTTGTAAAGTACGCACGAGCGCCTCTTTTTTATTAATTCGGTCATCCGTTCCTAGATTGGTGTCTAATGTTTCGTCTAAGACTTGCAGTAGAATTTCAGTTGAGTTTTCTGGAAAATGTTGTATTTGAGGATAATTGCCAAATATCAAGCGGTGTTCGATACGTTGGTCTTCTCGATTGATTCCGTTCCATTGGGTAAGTTCGTAAAACGTTGGTGCGGGCATATAAAAATCTAATCCACCGTACTTCAAGGCCTCTAACAGTTCAGCGTTCAATTGTGGTTTAAAGGCGTTACATAAAACTACAGAACAGCGTACGTTTTCAGTGAGAATATCTTCTACTAAGGCTTCGAGACCAGCATAAAGTTGAACGTTCCCTAAAACAAAAAAGGCATGTTGATTGAAGTACCAACGTCGCTCGTCATCGCTAAGTAAGGCAAATTTCCGGCGAATTTGAAGATTTTTAAAGTCAATCGTTTCATAGGAATTTCCTAATTCAGTTAAACACGTTTCGGCCATTCCAACTTTTCCCACTTTTGGTGGCCCTGAAAGTAAAACGATTTTATTAGTGTGTATTTGTTTCTTAAATTCTTCTTTAAAGATGCGCTCCATTTGTGATGATTTTCTATGCGAAAGTAAAAAATAACGCGAAATTCAACATTTTTGTGCGGATTTAAATTTGGTTCTTCTTTTTGTTTTTTTGTAAAAATGCTAGAAATTGTAAAGTTTAACATTCTTTATGAGAAGCTATTTTTTTGATTTAAAGCGTTTTAAATCGCGAACTTTAAAATAGTTCCTTAATTCACGAAACACCAAATTTTCACCGTTTTTATTCCCTTATCTTTGAGAAGAAGATAATTCAAGAAAGGTAAGAATGAATATCACCATTGAGAATGTTCTTTTAGTTGGTTCGCTATTATTGTTAATTAGCATATTGGCGGGTAAAACGTCCTACAAATTCGGAGTACCAACACTCTTGCTCTTTTTAGTAATTGGGATGTTGGCTGGATCGGATGGTTTTGTTGGAATACAGTTTGACAACCCCAAAATCGCACAATTCATAGGTGTTGTTTCACTAAATTTCATTTTATTTTCAGGAGGTTTAGATACCAATTGGAAAGCAGTTCGACCCATAATCAAAGAAGGTATTGTCCTGTCAACGGTTGGGGTATTTTTAACGGCTTCTCTAGTTGGAGGATTTGTTTATTTTCTTACCGATTTCACTATTTATGAGAGTTTGTTGCTAGGAGCAATAGTTTCATCGACGGATGCCGCTGCTGTTTTCTCGATTTTACGCTCCAAAAATTTAAGTCTGAAATGGAATCTCCGACCGGTTTTGGAAATGGAAAGTGGTAGTAATGATCCCATGGCTTATGTATTGACGATTGCTTTTTTAACACTTGTTACACATCCAGAAAGCTCCATTTTTGCTCTTATTTTTCTCTTTCTGAAGCAGATGCTTATTGGGGCATTACTTGGTTTTGGATTTGGAAAATTGAGTAAAATTATCATCAATACCATCCGTTTAGATTTCGAAGGACTGTATCCGGTGTTAGTGATTGCACTCATGTTCATCACTTTTTCATTCACTGATTTTGTTGGGGGAAATGGTTTTCTTGCTATTTATATTTGTGCAGTTTATCTTGGTAATCAGGATTTGATTCATAAGAACACGATTTATAAAGTGTTTGACGGATTTGCTTGGTTGGTTCAAATTGTACTCTTCTTAACGCTTGGATTATTGGTTTTTCCAACGAAGATTATGCCAGTTATTGGAATAGGTCTGGGAATTTCTGTTTTTATGATTTTAGTGGCGCGTCCCATTAGTGTTTTAGTCAGCTTGTTGCCCTTCAAAATGGAGTTCACACGAAGGGCATATATTTCATGGGTAGGATTGAGAGGTGCGGCTCCAATTGTCTTTGCAACTTATCCGCTAATTGCAGGAATAGAGAAAGCGGAAATGATTTTCAATATTGTATTTTTCATTTCTGTAACCTCCGTTTTGTTTCAAGGGACGACGATTGCTCTTTTTGCTAAGTGGTTAAATGTAATTGAAGACGGTAAGGAAAACACGGATTTACCAGAAAAATTGACGCTCGATTTACCTAAAACAAAACTTGCAGAGATTCTGATTGAAGCTTCGGATTACGCAGTGAATAAACGAATTGTAGATTTACATTTCCCAGTAAACGCCTTTATTGTAATGATTCATCGAGAGGGAACGTATTTACGACCAGGAGGGTCCTCCGAATTGTTGGCGAACGATAAATTGACTGTTATAACAGATACTCCAGAACACTTAATAGAAGTTCATGATTGTATAAAACATGGGGTGATTGAATAACGCGTCTGGAATAAACTTACTTTCCTTTCGCTTTGAAAATTATAGCAACTGTGTGAAACATGATCTTGAAATCCAAGGCTAAACTTCTGTTTTTCAGATATAACAAGTCAAACTTCATGCGTTGTAACATTTGATCTACATTTTCTGCATAACCATATTTTACTTGTCCCCAAGAGGTAATTCCTGGACGCACATTCGTTAGATGCAAATACTGTGATTCGCGCTCCACAATTTGATCGATAAAGAATTTACGTTCTGGTCGGGGACCAACTAGGGACATTTGACCTAAAATTACATTGATAAATTGCGGAAATTCATCCAACCGCGTCTTGCGCATCCAACGTCCAATTGGTGTTATTCGCGGATCATCTGAAGAGGAAAGTTGTGGCCCTGCAGCTTCAGCGTTAACATACATCGTTCGAAACTTGATGATTTTAAAAGGTTTTCCATTTAATCCAATTCGTTCTTGTAAATAGAAAATGGGACCTTTTGAAGAAAATTTTACGGAAATAGCAGCAAGTATGTAAAAAGGAATTAAGAGAATTACCGCTACACAAGAAGCTAAAACATCTATCAAGCGTTTTACAATTTGTTGCCACTTCGGCATACCGTCTGAAACAACGTCAATCAATAATGCGCCATAAATGTCGGTGTGTCGAACAAACCCGAAAAGTAAATCCGACATATCTGGTAGTGCTTTAATTTTCAATTTTCCATTGTCAATTTTAGCAAGTATTTCTCGTAATTTAGAATGTTCAGTACTGTCAATGGCTAAAATTACTTCTTCAATGTGGTGCTCGTTTAAGACGTGTTGAATTGCCGAAAAATGACCAAGTAAAGGCAATTGTTTTTCAAGACTTTTATCCGAACCGTTAAGCTGAACAAATCCGACATAATCATGAGTGTTATTGGGAAGCAGCGTTAATTCTTGATATATCTCCACTGCTTTTTCACTGCCTCCAATAAGTAGCGTTTTAAAACCACAACCAGGTTTTCTCAAGTGCGCAATTAATCGCGTCGCAAGGAAAAGCCGAACAAAAATGGTTGAACCAAAATGTATCCCAAAGAGCAATAACAAACGGAAATAATAATCTTGGTAAGAATTCACTTGGTCATCGAGAATTAGACCAAGGAAAAGAATAACAGTTCCTACAAAAGAACTAATGAACGTTAACCGAAGTACACTGAAACGAGTTGTTCTTTTTGGATCGGCATACGTTCCTTGAATGGTGTAGAAAAGCATCCATAAAACAGTTACTAATAGGGTGCCTTCAATGAATTTTATATCTGCTTTAAAAGGAATTTTTTCGATGTATGCTTGACGTAGAAAATAAAAAATACTCCAACTAAAAAATGCGGTGAGGAGATCACCAACAAAAAATGCCGTTCGCCAAAACGAGGAACGCGACATTAGAAATGAATGATTTTTAAATTGTCAATTTTAATGGATGTTGCTGTTTTATCATCATCCAAAAAGGCTGTAAAGGATTGCAAGTATTGGGTATTTGCAGGTGCCGCTCCAACTAATTCTTTAAGGTCGATATACATTTTTTTCCATGTTGTTGTCCCTTCTTCTTGTCTGTTTAATCGCATATATGGATTAGGTGTAATTCCAGATGGAGAAGAGAAAAGTACGCCCTGTGTTACGTTGTTGGTGACCAAGTAATCAATTTCTAAATAACATTCTTTTCCTTTTGGAAGCGATAAAGCATCGGTGTAAGCAACCCACATCGAATCTGTTTCATTCAGATCGATTTTTGCGTAATAATTGCCGTTGAACCAATTTAAGTCTTCGTTAACAAACTGCATGTGAGCCGCTGACGTATTTGGATCGTCTGTAATTTTTACATTAACATCCTCGAAATCTTCTTTCCAAATAGAAATATTTGTGACGTAACTGGTGATTGGATTGATAACCAATGTTTCATTTTGGACTAAGTTCGCCGTAATGACATAGGGTTCTAAAAAGGGATAAATCTTTTTTGTTGCTGAGATTCCGTTGTTTTTAATTGCGGGATAAATCTTTAAGGTGGAAGTGCCTTTTTTCAATACAGGAATTTTAAAGGGGACTTGAAACACACCGATAAGTTCGTCATCGATATAGACCCACGCCTCGGTAATGTTGTGGTTCAATGGTCCTTCTACTCCCCCTAAATCTGGATTATTTTGCAAAGTCCATGTGTTAACAGAAATCCATGAGGGATCAGGATTGTTTTTGATACAGCCTAAAAGAACGGTACTTAAGGTGATTATAAAAAAGATGTATTTAAACATAAGTTACTGAAAGTCATCAAATTGTGGAACAGTTGTCATTTTATCTAAAATCGCATAAGCCACTTCAATTGCTTTGAATCCATCTTGAACGCTTACGATAGGAGGTAAATCAAAATGAATGGATTTTGCAAAAGCGAGTAATTCATCCCGAATCGCATTGCTTTCTCCTAAAATGGGTTTTTCGATGATCATTCTACGAGGCTCTTGTCTTTTACCAACTTGTAAAATTAAATCAAAAGGATCAACTTCACCAGCCACTTTTTCCAACCGAACTACTTCCAATTCTTTGTTTAGAAAATCGACGCTGATGTATGCATCTTTTTGGAAGAAGCGCGATTTACGCATGTTTTTCATCGATAAGCGAGAAGCTGTTAAGTTGGCGACACAACCGTTTTCAAACTCCAATCGAGCGTTTGCTATATCGTGGGTGTCTGTCACAATAGAAACACCAGACGCGGAGACTGTTTTTAATGGTGAGTTCACGACTTTCAACACAATATCGATATCATGAATCATTAAATCAAGAACAACAGGAACGTCCGTACCTCGTGGATTGTATTGTGACAAACGATGTGATTCGATGAAAAGTGGTTGATTGAAATAAGGAATCGCGGATTGAAAAGCGGCGTTAAATCGTTCAACATGACCAATTTGAACTAAGGAGTTGTGTTTTTTTGTCAATTCAATGAGTTCTAAGGCTTCATCCATGGTTTGGGTCATGGGTTTTTCAATGAAAACAGCTTTTCCAAGTTGAACAGCTTGTTTTGCGTAAACGAAATGACTCGGTGTTGGTGTGACAATATCAATGCAGGTAACGTTTTCCAGAAGTTTGTCAAAATTATCGAAGGCGGTTACGTGAAATTGATTGGCCACAGAAGTGCGTGTTTCAGCATCAAAATCGTAAAAGCCAACAACATCAAATTGATCTTTGAGTTCCAACAATAGTTTCAAGTGGATTTTCCCCAAATGCCCAGAACCAACAACACCAATCTTCAATTTTTCCATTACGCTCAAAACGTCAAAATAAGTTTTTTATTTCTCTTCGTATCACAGTTTTTCAAAATGAAAAAGCCACCCGAAAGTGGCTTGTATTTTCTTGCAACTTTAAAAAGAGTCACAATAAATTTGTTTTATTCAACCGTTACTGATTTCGCTAAATTACGCGGTTGATCTACGTTACACCCTCGTTTCAGTGCAATGTGATAAGACAACAACTGGAGCGGAATCGTTGCCAATAGTGGAACAATATATTCGTCTGTATCTGGGATTTCAATGACATGATCCGCCAATTCGCGTACGTTTTCATCCCCTTGGGTAACGATTGCAATGATTTTACCTTTTCTAGCTTTTACTTCTTGAATATTGGAAACCACTTTTTCGTATGAATTACCTCGTGTTGCAATAACAAAAACAGGCATGCTTTCATCAATTAAAGCAATAGGACCATGCTTCATTTCAGCAGCTGGGTAACCTTCGGCATGGATGTAAGAAATTTCTTTCAATTTTAAGGCTCCTTCTAATGCAACTGGGAAGGAACTTCCTCGGCCTAAATACAAGGCATTGTGCGCTTCTGCGTATTCTTCTGCAATTGATTTTATATGCTCATTGCTTTCTAATACTGTTTTTACTTTCTCAGGAACAGCCTCTAACTCTGTTAAAATTCGGTAGAATGCGGATTCGCTGATTGAACCTTTTTTACGCGATAAAGAAAGAGCTAACAAGGTTAATACGGTTACCTGAGCTGTAAATGCTTTCGTTGATGCCACTCCGATTTCAGGGCCAGCGTGGGTATATGCACCCGCATCTGTCACACGAGAAATTGATGAACCGACAACGTTACAGATTCCAATTATTGTCGCTCCTTTTGACTTCGCTAATTCGAGTGCTGCCAAGGTGTCTGCCGTTTCTCCTGATTGTGAAATCGCGATAACGACATCGTCTTCATTTATAATTGGATTTCTATATCGGAATTCACTTGCATATTCCACTTCAACGTTGATGCGTGCCAAGTCTTCGATTAAATATTCTCCTACCAAACCTGCATGCCAAGACGTACCACAAGCAACAATAATTAAACGTTTTGCATTTAACATTTTTTGCTCATAGTCTTGTATGCCACGGAGTGCTACGTATCCTTCAGCGGCATTTAAACGTCCGCGGAAACAATCGTGAATGGAGCGCGGTTGCTCATAAATTTCTTTCAACATGAAATGCTCGTAGCCTCCTTTTTCAAGAGCTTCCAATTCCATTTCTAATTGTTGAATGAATGGTGTTTTCTCTTGATTTCCGATGTTGAAAATGCGCAATCCTTCATTTAAGTCAACCACTGCGATTTCTTCATCGTCCAAATAAACTACACGTTTCGTGTATTCAATAATTGGTGTGGCATCGGATGCAAGGTAGAAGTCTCCTTCTTTTCCAATTCCCACCACCAAAGGACTACTTTTTCTCGCGGCTACTAGTTGATTTGGATTATCTTTTGAAATCACTACTAGTGCATAAGCGCCTTCTACTTCATGCAAGGCACGACGAACCGCTTCAGCAATAGCCACATTCTCGTTTTTGCGGATATCATCAATTAAATGAACCAATACCTCAGTATCCGTTTCACTTTTGAATTCATATCCGTGACCAATTAACTCTTTACGGAGAACATCATAATTTTCAATAATCCCGTTGTGAATAACTGCGATTGACCCGTCGTTGGAAAAATGCGGGTGCGCATTCACGTCATTTGGAGCTCCATGCGTTGCCCAACGTGTATGTCCAATTCCTGCATGTCCATCCGTATTGAAGTCGTTGGCATAGCTCTCCAAATTGGCAACTTTACCAGAACGTTTGAACATGTTTAATTCACCATTATTGAGGACGGCAATACCAGCGCTGTCATATCCTCTGTATTCGAGTCTTTTAAGACCTTTTAAAACAATCGGAAAAGCTTGTTTTTTTCCGATATAAGCTACAATTCCACACATATCTAATAGGTTGTATAGGTTAGTACAAGTTTAGGTTTATTTTTATTTGTAGTTTCTTTTCCATTAAAAATGATCCGCTCCGATGAATTAATAAAGTAGCGCGGAGAAACAACAACTCCGTAATTCACAACTTGATCTTTCACCAAAGCTTGCACATAGGTACGTAAATTTATCGAAAAGTGTTTCTTATTATCATCAAATTCGCCTAAAACCCCTAAGCTAGTGAATTTTGAGTCGCTAAATTTTAATTTTGTTGCGGCAGAAACACCTGTACCTGGTTTAAATCGGTTACCATTTTGAAATTGAACAGGTAGGGTTAAATCCGCTCGATGAATCACGATGTTTTTTGGAAGTTGGTCAATGTGTTTGATGCGAACAATTGCACGATGCTTGAAGGCTTGCGCGTAAAATTCTTTGCTTCCTTTGGTTGAGTCCTGAAGAATTGCTGCGATAGGAGTTCCAGCATTATCGATGTCCACGTGAGAAAACTCAGCACAATTGGAGTTGATGACCATATCAAATGTTTTCTGTGTTCCTCCTTGCGTGAAATAAACCGTCAATTTTGAAGCAGAATTGTTGATGTCAAAGTAGAAAATAGCGCCTTGTCCGCTGCTCTGATTTGGATTTTCTACACGGACGAAAATCCCCTTAAAAAACTCCTGAAATGCATCTATAGATAAGAATGTTGCAGAACCATTTGTTGCTTCTGTTATTATGTTTCGGGCGAAATTGGTGTCTAAATGTAAACGCAATTGCGGTAAAAGGGTGTCACCATTTATCACAACATTCGTGGTTGGTTTTGGAACATGTGTCCTTTTACCTGCGGGAATTAGGTTCGTGGATTTTGTAGCCACTTCTGAAAACGAATAATAGCTTGAGTCAATATACATTTTCTCGTTCAATTCGTAAACTCCAAACGTCTGCTCGGACAAATCACCATAATATCCTGCGTATTTTAAAGCAAGTACAAATGAATCGATTTTAATGGATTCCGTACCGAAATTTGGATTCAAACTTGCTAAGCGCACCTGAGAATAAAAAGAGGCTTCTACTCGACCAAACTTCGGATCTACATAACTTCCCAAAACCACATTTGAGGGTTTACTCGTAACCACAGAATCCTCTGCGATGGTATAAGTTTCTAATTGAAAAGTATCGGTGGTTATTCCGTTGAGATAACTATTTTCGTCGATGACGTCTTTACCAAGTTTTTTATTTTTGGTACAAGAAACCGAAACAAATAAAGTCAACAAAAAAGCACTAAAAAGCAATCGGTTCATCATCATAATTTGATTGTTAAGCTACGACTTGCGGTTCGATTACTCGGTCAAAGAAATGCGAAATTTCTTTAGTTTGATGTTCTTCTTGCACATAGCCCATTTTCGCACACGTTGCTTCATCAAAAATCGCTTGCAATTCAGGAGATAAGTTTTCTTCCGCGATATTTAAACCGTCACAATGACTAATTAT
Organism: Bacteroidota bacterium; assembly: GCA_039795265.1. Classification (GTDB taxonomy): domain Bacteria; phylum Bacteroidota; class Bacteroidia; order Flavobacteriales_D; family Crocinitomicaceae; genus UBA952. The sequence continues at coordinate 12,578 of JBDKEM010000036.1, forward strand.
TGTTTTCGTCAAACTTAAAAAATCACATTGCTTCAATCTTTCAACTAACGCTTTTGGAAAATTATCGCGCGCCATTTTTTCAGCAAATCGTGCGTCCCAAGGCTCGTCGAAAGAATCGTTATATAAGGAATATACAACTTTTGTATTACGGAAATGAGGGTCTTTGCTGTAAGTGTACTTAATATACAAGGCCATAATTCCTGTTAACCAACCATGACAGTGTATAACGTCAGGCTGCCAACCCAGTTTCTTAACGGTCTCTAAAACGCCATGACAAAAGAACATAGAACGCTCATCGTTGTCCGTGTAAAACTTACCATCCTCGTCAGTCAAAGTGGTTTTACGTTTGAAAAAATCATCATTGTCAATGAAGTAAACCTGCATGCGCGCTTGCGTAACAGAGGCTACTTTAATGATTAATGGATGATCGTGGTCATCAATACTGATGTTCAATCCAGACAAACGAATTACTTCGTGTAATTGATGTCTTCTTTCATTTATTGCTCCAAAGCGAGGCGTAAATATTCTAATCTCTTTTCCAGCTTCTTGAATGGCTTGTGGAAGTCTTCTTGAAGTAGCAGATATTTCTGTTTTTGGTAAGAATGGAAATATTTCTTGGGAAATAAACAAGATTTTTTTCTTCTCCATTAAATTGATTCTAAGGGTGCAAAAGTACTATTTTTATTAATATGAACAAAAACAGATAGCTTTGCGTTGTTTTAACAATTAGGTAATGTCAACTTCTTCTTTAGTAACTACTTCCAAAGACTTAAAAAGTGTACTTCAAAATTTCCAATTAGAAAATTATAATATTGGGTTTGTACCCACGATGGGCGCTTTGCATTCTGGGCATAAAAAGCTGATAGTAAAAGCGTTAGAAGAAAACCAAAAAGTAATAGTATCCATTTTCGTTAACCCTACGCAGTTCAATAACGCCAACGATTTACTTGCCTATCCGCGCCATTTGGAACAGGACTTAAATTTTCTCTCTGACTTAGAAAATGTGACCGTTTTCGCACCAAGTGTCACGGATATTTATCCTGAAAATGAAGTTTTCCACCCAATGACTTTAGGTGAAATTGCGCAAGTGATGGAAGGTGAATTTCGTCCTGGACATTTTGACGGCGTGGTGCATGTAGTACACAACCTTTTTCATCTGGTGCGTCCTCAAAAAGCATATTTCGGAAAGAAGGATTATCAACAATTGGCCATTATTCGTGCGATGAATGTGCATTATGGTTTTCCTATCGAAATTATTGCCGTAGATACAGAACGTGCTGAAAACGGTTTGGCGCTCAGTAGCCGAAATTTACGACTCTCTTCTCAACAATTGGAAGAGGCGCTTCATATTTGGAAGACCTTAGATTGGCTAAAGTCAAATTTCAATCATTTGCCTTTTAATGTGCTAAAAAATGAAGCAGTTACTTATTTTCAGAAAGGTAAATTGCGCCTTGAATACTTACAAATTGTCAACCAAAACACCTTGCAAGAAATTAGCTCCAAAAGTGAACCTGCAGTTTGTTGCATTGCGGCTTATTGTGGCGAAGTTCGTTTGATTGATAACTTGGAGTTAAACTAAGTGATGAGCTTGAATGTCTTTCATTTCAGCAGATTTTTTCACACTCGACTAAAAATTCACTTAATTAACCGTAATTTCGCGCCGATTTTTATGTCATATCTATGTTAGTTCAAGTTCTTAAGTCAAAAATTCACCGCGTTAAGGTTACACAAGCAGACCTAAATTACATCGGAAGTATCACCATTGACGAGGACTTGATGGACGCTGCAAACCTTATTGAGGGCGAACGTGTTCAAATCGTGAATATTAATAACGGGGAGCGTTTCGAGACGTATGTGATTAAAGGAGAACGCGAAACGGGAATGATTTGCTTAAACGGACCTGCTGCGCGACGTGTAGCACTAGGTGATGTTATCATCATTATTGGTTACGGATTTATGGATTTTGAAGAAGCGAAAACGTACAAGCCTTCTTTAGTGTTCCCAAATGAAGCTACTAATCGTTTAGATTAATCATGAACGACTTACGATTGTCGTTTTTACAAGAAAAAATTCTTGAACAGGATGCCCTTTTGCGCCGTTTAGCTGTTTGGCGTTTAGCGGGAAAGAAAATTGTTTTCACCAACGGATGCTTTGATATTCTCCATCGTGGACATATCACTTACCTCGCAAAAGCCGCTGAATTAGGTGATAAATTGGTCATCGGAATAAACAGTGACGCTTCCGTTCAACAGTTGGAAAAAGCACCGAACCGTCCAATTAATACCCTTTCAGATAGACAGTTACTAGTTGCAGCACTCGGTTTCGTTGATGCCGTTGTGGCATTCGAAGGACCGACTCCATTAGAACTTATTTCCTTGGTTGAACCCGAGGTACTTGTAAAAGGAGCAGATTATGACGCCGACGAAACCGACGCCACTTCAAAAAAATACATTGTAGGTTCTGACCTTGTTCGTTCTTACGGTGGCGAGGTAAAAACGATTTCACTTGTTGAGGGTTATTCAACTACGAATCTCATTAACAAAGCTGCAAAATAGTTACGTTTATAGCGGATTTCAAGAATTAATGAATTTATACTCTTCAAAACAACGTTGGAAAATCGGACTCATTTTGATGGCCTTCATCATTTTAGGTGTCTCCCTTTTTGTTTCCAATCAAATCTTGAAAAAAATCACCGAACGTGAAAAAGACAAAGCCCTACATTGGGTTATGACTATTCAAAAACGCGCGGAATTGGTGCGGCTCAGCAACCGAATTTTTCAAGAATTGCGCACGAAGGAAAGAGAAAAAATCCAACTCGTTGTAGATGCCCAAAAAACGATTTTGAATCCCTCAGATTTGTCGGTTAATCAAGATATTGACTTTGCATTGCGCATCATTGCGTCCAATAAAGATATTCCCGTGATTTTGCTGAATGAAGACAGTACTGTTTCTCAATTCAAAAATCTACCGGATAGCGTGCACCGCTGGAACGAAGACAAAATCGTGGATCTTGCAAAATCGTGGCAATCCAAAGAACGTGCATTTGAAATCACGGTTTTTGGTGATATGAAAATGTTCTTTTGCTACGGGGAATCCATTGAATTACAACGACTTCAAAAAGCAAATGACTCCTTGTTGCTAGCGTTCAACGCCGATTTAAAAACGGATAAAAGTTTGTTGCCCATGATTTTACTGGACAAATTAACGGGTGAAATCGAGTTGAATAACCTGCGATTAAAACACCAAAGTCAAGCACAATTGGCTGAAAAATTACGTGAATTTAAAGCCCAAAACTCTCCTTTAGAACTGAACCTCGGTGGAGAAAACGGAAGAAAATTATTGTATTATAGCAATCCACCTGAACTAACTTTATTGGCTTGGTTACCGTATCTTCAAATTGGTTTTATTGCCTTGTTGGTTTTTGTGGGTTACCTCCTTTTCTCTACCTTTCGAAAGGCGGAGCAAAACCAAGTTTGGGCTGGAATGGCAAAGGAAACTGCGCACCAATTGGGAACACCGCTGTCGTCGCTTATGGCGTGGTTGGGTCATTTGTCTTCAACAGGTGCGGATCCAATGGTGGTCAATGAGATGCAAAAAGACCTCGATCGTTTGGAAAAAATAACGGAACGCTTTTCGAAAATTGGTTCTGAAGCGAAACTAGAATCCCACGATTTGGTCAACACTATCGGCCACAATTTGGAATATCTCCGAGCGCGTTTGTCGTCGAAAGTGAGTATTAAATTGATTGTCGAAAACGAAGGGCCGATTGTCGTTCCTCACAACGTTTCACTCATGGAGTGGGTTGTAGAAAACCTGTGCAAGAACGCAGTGGATGCCATGTCGGGAGAAGGAAGTTTGACCATCCGCATGCAACAACTCGACCGTGAGGTGATGATTGACATTTCCGACACGGGAAAAGGATTGACACCACAACAATTTAAGACAATTTTCCAACCCGGATATTCCACCAAAAAACGCGGTTGGGGCTTGGGATTGACTTTGGTAAAACGCATTGTAGAGGAATACCACAAGGGCAAGGTGTTCGTCCTGCAATCGGAATTGGATAAGGGGACAACTTTTCGGATTTTATTGCCGAATTAGGGGGGTTAACCAATAATCTAAATCGTCACTCCATTACCCCAATCCCTGGGAAAAACTCATCGACGAACGACGCTATTTTCTCCTCGTCGGCATGGGTGGTAAACAAAATCGTCTTGCATTTCGGTAAACTTTCTGTGATTCGTACTACGTTTCCCTTTTGTCCTTTTCTGAAGATTTCGTCCGTTTTTATGAGGATAAATAGTTTTAATTTTCCGATATTGAAACCGTTTTGAAAATACATTTCTGTCACGCGTTTTACATTGCCTACTACGATTTCAGTTCCATCAAAAAGATCGTTGCGTTGTTTCAATTTGTTTCCTTTTTCGTGAAGCACATCGACCGTCAAATCCAATTCTTTTGCCAAGGGTTTCAAGGTTTCTGCGATCGAGTGTGCGTCTTCGTCAACAGGAGTAATTATTAAAGCACGTGGCGAACCTTCTTCGGGTTGTGGCACAAACTCACGAACAAGTAGTGATAAATCGTTAATGTAGGTTTCAGGAAGTGCTTCGACGAGCAAACTATTTCCAGCTTTTATCTTCTTTAAAATGGCGTTCATCCGTTGAGTTTAGGGTTGTTAAGGTGGCGTTGAGCGTCGCGCAGGTTTTTTTTGTCAAAATTCTTCGATAAAGCTTCGGTAAGGTCGATGCCGGTTTGGTTGGCGAGACAAATCAAAACGAAAAGCACATCAGCCATTTCATCACCTAAATCTTTGGCTTTATCACTTTCTTTCTCGCTTTGTTCTCCATAACGTCGTGCCATGATTCGCGCCACTTCGCCCACTTCTTCCATGAGCATCGCGGTGTTGGTCAGTTCGTTAAAATAGCGAACGCCCACCGTTTTAATCCAGTCGTCAACGAGTTGTTGCGCCTCTCGCAGCGTGATTTGATCATTCATGGCGTAAAGGTAAGGATTTGTTGTGGTGCTGAAAAGAATGAAACTGTTCCGAAAACGATTATTTGGGATCAAAAAAGACATAACCTCGCCGTGATGTTTAAACTAGATGGAACGGCATTTAAGATTCAAACGTATGAACAAGTATCGAATACTTCTGAGTATTGGCTTACAAAAAGCCCTCAAGAACGTTTAGATGCTGCTTGGTATTTGATTTTTTTTGCCTACAACATTGACATCAAAAATCCTCCGAGATTGGACAGAACAGCTTTTTCAATGCGAAAAAATGACTAATATTCTCAATCAAGATTTTTCAGATATTATTATTTCATTGAATGATGCGAACGTCAAATACTTGCAAAAAATGCAGCTGGTCGTTACAAAGATTTAGACGATCTTCAACATTTAGATAAATAGTTTTTTCAGCTTTTTAACTGGAAGAAAATCTTTTTTCCGAAGCAAAATCCCACTATATTATCTTGCTTAAGTGAGATTTTTTCTTCCCCCTTTGAAGGGGTTCGCCGAAGCGAATGAGGAGGGATGATTGATACTGTTTGAAAAATATATAAAGCCCCAAAATCGAATCTGCCAACACAAGTACCCTTATTAGCACATTAAGAAATTAGCACTCCGCCGTGGAGGAAGCACATTAATCCTCCGCCGCCGCGGAAGCACACTAGCACATAGATTCATTAACAAAAATTTAAAAAACCACAACTATTTCGCATTCCTTTCGTAAATTCGCATACTCTCCAAAATAATAAATGAAACAGCGATTAACCTCTTGTTATTGTGCTCATAATCACCTTTTGATGCATTGTTGCTGTCTCAACTTTATTATGGCTCATTGCTTTCTATTTGTTAACTAAACTGTACTCAAAAAAACGATGATCCACCAACACCAAGCTAAGTACCGTTTTACTTCTCTAAGTTGCTGGGTGGTGATGTGTATTCTTTTAGCAGGGTTAGGGAATGTTTGGGGGCAATCCACATTTTCATGGAATGGCACGTACGGAGGAACAGGAACAAATAGAACTTTTACGGGAAACGCTGTTTTAGGTGTTACTATGACTGCAACCATCGTAAATTCAGAAGATGTTTGGCAAGAAAGTTCGCCTAAATGGACTGCAAGCGGCTCAACGTCCGCTTTAGGAACAAGTTGTTCAGCTTTAACTACAACAAATCAAGGATTGCTTTTAAGTACAAATTGGACAACCAATTTAACACAAATATCACAGCAACTAAAAACAATTGAATCATTGAAACAAATTATTCTATTTTACGGTTTTATACATCAATCTTTTTTTGAAATGAAAAACCTATTCTATTATTGTATCTCTTGCTTTTAAAATTTGATGAAAAACTCCCGCTCACATATCAATTGCATACCAAAAGCTTTCTTGAACTCGGGAGTTAAATTTTTCTTGTTGCTTGTTTTTGCCTTGGGAGGAAATTGGGGGTGGGGGCAGACGAATCAAGATTTTACTGTTAGCACAACAGCAGTGGCGGGAAGTATTGTCGAAGGGGCATCTGTGAACTCTGCCAGGGGAACCACAGCAAGCAACCCTACTATAGGTTATAAACAGTTTGAATGGACTGTACCGCCAAACGTATGTAATGTTCGAGTTGAGGTTTGGGGAGCTGGAGGAGGAGGTTCAGGACGACCAACAAGTTCATATGCTGGAGCTGGAGGGGGTGGTGGAGCCTATGCTCGAAAAATGAGTTTTAACGTTACTCCCGGTCAAATTCTTTATGTACAAGTTGGTAGGGGCGGCCAAGGTTCTAATACAGGTAACACAAACCCATTCCCAAGAGCGGCTTTTGGAGGCACTTCATATGTTAAAACCGGAAGCCATGGAGGAACAGTTATCGCAAGTGCTGATGGTGGAGACGGAGCAGGAAATGGAAGCACCTCAAGTACAGGAGGAGGAGGCTTATCAGGCGCACAAACCTATGCAATTAATGGTACAGCACCAACAACAAATGACATTGGTTATTTTGGTGGTAATGGTGGTGGTGGTGGTGGTGGTACTCGAGGCGGTGGCGGTGGCGGAGGAGCTGGAAGTGGAGGACCTGGTGGAAATGGAGGTTCTAACACTATTTCTAATCCTCCTGGAGGCGCAGCCGGAATTGCTGAAACAATTTTATATACGGGTTTAGCAGGTAGTACTGGTGGTTCATGCGGTAGTATTAACTGTCAAGGGTCTACGCCAGGCGTGAGAGGTGGAGGAGGAGGAGGAAGTCATAGTGGGTGTAATTGCACTGGAGGAGATGGTGGGGACGGTTTTGTTCGAATTACTTATTCTACTACATCCCCAAGTACACCAAGTGTAATAATAACTTCAAGTGATGCTGATAACACGATATGCGCAGGTAACAGTGTAACCTTCACCGCAACTCCAACTAACGGTGGCGCAACACCTTCATATCAATGGGTGTTAAATGGTAGTAATGTTGGGACTAATAGCGCAACATATACTACAACCACATTAACATCTGGTGCGACTGTATCAGTCATTATGACAACTTCTTTAAATTGTGTAAGTAGTTCTACTGCTAGTTCAAATATCATAACAACAACAGTAAATCCATTGCCTACTACACCATCAGCAATAACAGGTACAACATCCATTTGTCCTTCAACCGCCACAACATACAGTGTGACGAATGTAGCAGGTGTTACCTATAACTGGTCATACAGTGGAACAGGAACAATAACTGGAAGTGGTAATAGTATATCTCTATCAGCAACTACAGGAGGAACATTGTCTGTAACAGCAAGTAATAGTTGTGGAACAAGTGCAGCAAGTACTCAAGCAATTACAATGACTTCATCCATCCTCTGGGCAAACACCCAATCGCCCGCTTCAGGTGTAAGTTGTTCAAACGACAATTTTAATGTTTACGGACAAGTGTATATTCCAGGAGTAACGGAAGGGGCAGGGCAAGGAGCCAATGTCACGGCACAATTGGGTTACAGTATCACAAATCCAGACCCAAGCACATGGACAAACTGGGTAAATGTAACGTACAATTCAGCTGTTACAGGCAACAACGATGAATACATGGGAACACTCTCAGGGCTTGCGGGAAACACCTACTATTATGCTTTTCGCTATTCATATAACGGATGTGCTTATGTTTATGGGGGGTATAGTGCGCCTAGTGCGCCATCAAATACATGGACAGTTAACACAAATGGAGGGAGTGCATTTGTTGGTAACTCAACCACGAATGGCGGAGGTAGCTCGGGTGGTATTAATTCATCCAACGGAGTGGCCTTTGGATTGTACAATAATTCAGGAACCACAACTGAAGCCATCAGAAATTTCCCTTCCCTTTTAGTTGGGCAAACTGTTCGTTTTGATATGGATAACGGATGGTTAAATAGTGGTTCTGTCGGAGTTGGCCTTCAAAATACGAGCGGTCAAAATGTTTGGGAAATCTTTTTTGCTGGAGGCGCTGCTGGATATTCTATCAACGGAAGTCTTTTGTCGCCAACAGTTCCTTTTACAGCAAATGGGTTAAGAATAACTTTCACGCTTTTAACTACAACTACTTATTCAGCCACCATTCAAATTCTTAACGGCGGCGCAACCTATGGTCCTTACACAGGTTCACTTCTAAATCCAGGAGGCGGGCAAAGCATAAGTCGTTTTAGAGCATTTAATTTTAACTCAGGTCCAGATGGGAATTATAATTTTTACTTCAACAATATTGTTACCCCAAGTTTTTTCGATAATGCATCAACGTATTCTTCTTTATCAAATGGATTGCAGTCAACAACATCTGTCGGTGGAATTTGGAACAGCCCAACTATAGGTAACGGCACTTTAACTGTTACCACATCACCAACACCTTCCAACGCTGGCTCAACCCAAACCATTTGTGAAGGAACCTCTGCGACACTTGCTGCTAATGCTCCTTCACCGTCAACTGCAACAGGCGCATGGACGATAACTTCGGGGCCGAACAATGACCTTGCTCAATTCAACAATGCAAGTTCAAATGTGGCTGTTTTCACACCAACGTTACCTGGAACCTACGTGCTTCGCTGGACAATAACCAATGGTTCCTGTTCTTCATTTTCAGAGGTGACGATAAACGTAACCAGTGGGATTTTGAATTTTGTGAATACGCAATTTCCAGGAAGTGCTGCCATTTGTGTCGGGCAATCAGCGAATGTGTATGGTCAAGTATTTGAACCAGGTGTTACGCCAAACGCCGGACAAGGTGCGAATATTGAGGTACAAGTAGGATATGTCAATTCATCGAACACTGATCCTCCAAACTCAAACAGCTGGACTAATTGGAGCAATGCAACCTACAACACAGCCGTCACAGGAAATAACGATGAATACATCGGAACATTTGGAAGTGCATTATCAGCTGGAACCTATTACTATGCTTTTCGTTATCGTCTGAACGGTTGCGCTTGGCAATACGGCGGTTATAGTATTGGAGGAGGCGGAACTTGGGATGGAACCAATAACAAAAACGGAATTCTTACGATCTATAGTAATACCCCTACAGCAATGACTCCAAGTAGCATTTGTGCAGGGGTTTCAAATATTGCAGTAACAGGCAGTAATGCAGGATCTTATGAACTACTCGTAAATGGTGTTTCACAAGGAGTACCATCAACCACCAACAGTTGGACTATTCCAGGACCATTAGTAGCAAGCGATCAAGTTTGTGTCAGAGGTTACGCTGCAACAAATTTAATTACCATGGATGGAGCGCTCAACGAAGCATTTTGGAGTCCAGCATTGGTGAATTCAGCAGGAGGCGCAACAAGTGGTACGCAAAACAGAATCAATGCGCTTTATGTTAAAAACGCGCACGGTTTCCTCAATATTGGAATTGCAGGAAGACTTGTTGCAGGAGAAGATCGAAAAATTCTGTTGTTTGTTGATAGTAAAAATGGAGGGCATAACAGTTTATCTACTTGGACAAATCGAACTGGCGTAACTCAGAATAATGGATTAAAGAATTTGAATGGCGGAATGCAGTTTGATCCAGGTTTTACTGCTGACTACGCCATTTCGATTGGAACGAATAGTTCAGGAGAGAGTTTCTTGGATTTCTATGATATGGTTACCAACACCAATAACTATCTTGGAAGCACAATCAATCAACCTACTCGAATTGCTTATCAAGCAAACACAAACGCAGCGGATTACACCAAAGGATACGAAATTCGAATTCCAATTAATTTATTTGGGACAATTACATCTCCCATGAAGTTTTTTGCAATGCTTACCAACAATCCTACAGATATTTCAGCCACCACCTTGTCGAATCAATTTTTAAGTCCTGCATCAAATGGTCAAGGAGATTATGGAGACGGCCCAGTTAATTTTGGAAATGCAGCACCTAACCCAGTTTCGTATGTATTAGAATCTGATTGCTATACAGATGTTTGCCGAACTGTTGTTGCTCCAACAACCCCAACGTTCACGCAACTAGCTCCAATTTGTTCAGGTGCATCACTTTCAGCATTACCAACCACTTCAACGAATGGAATAACTGGAACTTGGGCGCCTGCTTTGGACAACACACAAACTACAACTTATACGTTTACACCAACGGCTGGATTGTGTGCTACAACTACCACAATGACAATTACCGTCAACCCTTTGCCTTCTGGAATTGCAAATAGCAATAGTCCATTTTGTGCAGGACAAGCTATTAATTTAACCGCAACGGATGGCTTTTCAACATATACTTGGTCTGGTCCAAATTCATTTTCAAACGCGACACAAAATCCAAGTATTAGCAATGCGCAAGCTGTGAATGCTGGTACTTATACGCTTACCGTTACAGATGGAAATGGTTGTCAAGCAACAAGCTCAACGGTTGTAAGTTTAACCACTTCACCTACTGCAGGGAACAATGGGCCTGTTTGCGTCGGTGGAGAATTAAAATTATCAACCAATTCTGCTACCTCTTATTCATGGTCTGGGCCTAATAGTTTTACCTCCAATCTTCAAAACCCAACGGTAAGTGCTTCAGCAACCACAGCAATGGCAGGAACTTATACCGTTTCTGTGGTAGGTTCATGTGCTGCAGCAACAGGTGTTGTGGATAATTTCAGCGATGGGAATTTCACCGCAAATCCAGTTTGGACGCCACAAGCAGGGGGTTTCGTTTCTTCTTCAAATTTTTTAAAAGGCAATAGTTCAGTTACTGATGATATTATTTCTACGCCTAGTACTCAAGTTTATGGCACATGGAATTTTGATTATCGTTTTCATACAACAGCATATACAAATTCAGGAGATCAATTTATTGCTTTTTTCATTTCGTCAACAAATGCTGGCTTGCAAAGTGGAAACGGTTATTACGTTTATGTTGAGTCTAGTGGACAACTTCGCCTAACAAGAAGAAATGGCAATAGTTCCCCAACAGTTGTTATCAATTCTTCTATTTCTGGCACGAATGAACTGAATACAAACTGGCATACTATTAAAGTTATTCGAGGTTTTTCTGGACAATTCGAATTGTATTTTGATGGAGTTTTAAAAGGAACAGGCACAGATAATACTTATACGACTTCAACTCATTTAGGTCCTTGGATTGTGGGAAGATTTGTGTCAGATAATCATGAGGTCGACAACATTTCGTGTTCACCAGCAGCAACGGCCTCTACAACCGTCACTGTCAATCCTAACCCAACAATCTCAACAACAGGAACTGCAACAAGTGTTTGCATTAACACAAATCAACAAACAACATCACTAACCTATACAGCTACTACCAATTCTCCAATTTCGTATTCAATTGATTGGAATACGGTAGCGAATACAGCAGGTTTAGTTGATCAGGCAAGCACAAATTTTAGTTTTGTTGCAACGGGTGGAACGCTAACTGGGATTGTAATTCCTGCCAATACACCAGCTGGAACTTATAGTGGAATAATGACAATCGCTAATGCTAATGGATGCACAAGTACACAAGCGATTTCAGTAACGGTTAATCCTTCGGTTACCATAAACCCATTTTCCCCCGCAACATCAACGCGTTGTCAGGGCGCAGGAACGGTAACAACAACAACCACTGCAACAAACTCAACGAGCATCACTTACAGTATTGATGGAACAAGTAGTACAGGTGGTGTTACGATGAATGCTTCTACGGGAGCAGTGACTTACCCTTCAACATGGAGTGGCACAACCACAATTACAGCAAGCGCAGCAGGTTGCAATGGTCCTGTTTCAACACAGTTTAACGTAACCGTCAATCCAACCCCAACAATTTCCGCTAAAACAGGAACCATTTGTTCTGGAAATACTTATACGATGGCAACTGCATCGCCTGATGTAGTTCCCGCATTAACAACCTATTCGTGGACATTTACAGCAAATCCAAGCATTACAGGTGCGGCAACTGGAACGGCTCAAAGCAGTTTTGCACAAACATTGACGAATACAAGTTCAATGCCTCAAACTATAGTTTATTCAGTTACTCCAACAGTTGGAAGTTGTTCTGGAACACCTTTCACAGTTACAATAACGGTAGATGCACCTTTGAATGGAGGAACAGTTTCAACAGATCAAACGATTTGTTCAGGAGGAATACCAACTACTTTAACAAGCGTACTTTTACCTTCAGGAGGAAGCGGATTGGGTATTACTGGATCTGTACAGATTGGTACTCAAATTTGGATGAATAAGAATTTGGATGTTGTGAATTATAATGATGGGACACCTGTTGGAACAGATTTTACTGGAACTGCTGGTGCCTATACATGGTACAATAACAGTTATCCAACTTGGGGGCAATATTATGGCCCTCTCTATAATTGGTATGCTGTAAACACAGGAAATTTATGTCCTGTAGATTGGCATGTTCCAACACGTTCAGAATGGAATACTTTAATTAACTATGTAGGAAACACTTTAAATGCGGGAAAAAAGTTAAAATCATGTAGGACAGTAACTTATGGTTGTCCAACTACTTTAGACCCTAGATGGGACGCAGATAACACCGCATTCGGCACAGATGATTATGGTTTTGCAATTCTTCCAGCAGGTAGAGCATTTATTTCGAATGGTATTTTAAATTTTGAAAGAGTGCGTTCAAGAACACGATTTTGGGCATCTACTCAAAATGATGTTTCTAATGGAGACACCTATGAGTTTAATGACAATTCATCAGGAGTTAATGTTTTTAATCATCCAAAAAATGAGGGTTACTCAGTTCGTTGTATGGGAGATAACGCTAATACCATTCTGAATTCATATACCTATCAATGGCAACAAAGTGTTGGTTGTAACAACGTTTGGACAGATATACCACTTGCGAATGAAAGTACTTACTCACCTGGAGCACTCACACAAACCACTTGTTTCCGACGCATGATTACAGATGCATGCGGTACAGCTTATTCCAATACAATCACTATCACCGTCAATCCTGCACCTGCAATAACAGCAATGACTTCAACGATTTGTTCGGGAGCAACTTTCACAGCAACACCTGTAAATGGCACCAACGGAACTGTTCCTGCTGGGACAACCTACACGTGGTCAGCGCCAGTTTTGAGTCCAGCGAGTTCCATCACCGGCGGTAGCGCACAAGCGGTTGCACAAACTAGTGTTTCGCAAACACTCACGAATACAACGACATCTAATGCAACTGCAACCTATACTGTAACAGCAACTTCTGGATCTTGTAGTTCAAACTTTACCCTTACCGTTACTGTCCTCCCTCCAATTGTTACTGGAATAGTAAATGGAATTGCCACCACCACATATGGACCAGGGCATTTGGTGATTTATCAAGTTTATGGTGGTGGGACTAGCGCTGGGGCAACTTATACAAATGATTTTGTGGTACTGTATAATCCAACTGCAAGCTCAGTCAATTTGAGCGGTTGGTCATTGCAATATGCGAGTGCAACAGGCTCGGGTTGGGGGATTTCTCCTTCTCCTCTATCATTATCAGGAACAATTCAGTCAGGAGGGTATTTTTTAATTAGTCTAAGTGGTAATACTTCAGGTTTACAAATACCAACACCTGATTTAGCTGCTGGGCCACCAACTATTACTGGAGGAATTACTGTAAGTGCAACTGCGGGAAAAATTGCATTGTTAAATTCGACCGTTCCATTAAATGGAACCTGTCCAACAAATGGAACGATTGTTGATTTTGTTGGGTTTGGGACAAATGCCAATTGTTTCGAAGGAACTGGTTTTGCGCCAACGATATCGGCTACTACATGGTTAACAAGAGCATTAAACGGTTGTCAAGATACAGATGTCAACTCAGCAGATTTCACCGCAGGAAATACATTAGCTCCTAAAAATTCCACTTCTCCCACAAATTTCTGCACTACCACTTCCAACACCCAAACCATCTGTGCAGGTCAAACCGCTTCTTCTATCACTGCAACTGCGGCAAGTGGTGCAAACGGTTCGTTTTCCTATCAATGGTATTCACAAGTTGGAGATGTTGCTTGTCCAACAGGTTCAAGCACCGCAGGATGGACCCCAGTTGCTGGAGAAACCAATTTAACATATTCCCCTGGGGCAGTTAGTGTCACAACCACTTTCGCCTTGTTTGTAACCGCAACAGGTACAAATAATTGTGGTGGGTCTTGGGCAAATGACTGCCGAAAGGTTATTGTAATTTCACCAATTATAAATAACATTACAACAATTATCTGTAGTGGAGCAGCATTTTCTGTTACACCAACAAATGGAACAAATGGATCCGTACCATCAGGAACAACGTATTCATGGGCAGCACCAAGTGTTCCAGGAATCACGGGAACAGCAGCAGGAACCAACGCGAGTAGCATTTCAGGAACTCTAACCAACACCACCAATGCGCCAATTACTGTAAGTTACACCGTTACGCCAGTTGCAGGTTCATGTACAGGGGCTACATTTACTGTATCAGTAACCGTAAATCCAACCCCAACGGTCACCAATATGACTGCTGTAACTTGCTCAGGAACAGCAGTAACAGTAACACCAACAAATGGATCCAATGGGAATATTCCATCAGGAACAACATTTACATGGGGCGCTCCAACACAAACAGGTGTTGCAGGCGGTACAGCAGGGAGTGGTACATCATTAACAGCATCATTAACAGGAAATGGAACAGCAGTTTACACCTTAACACCGAGTTTTGGTTCCTGTACAGGAAATACGTTTACTGCAACGATTTCCGTAGAGCCTTGTTTGCCATTTACTTCATGTAATCTTGTTGTATATCGAGTGGGAGATGGAAGTGCAATTGGAACCAATAATTCAGCACCTGTTTCCATTCAAGAAATTACAGCTTCGGGAAGTATCGTTCAAACAATATCTGCTCCATTTACAGGTTCAACTTTATTAACCCAAAATTTTACGGCAGCATCAGTTGGCTTGCTAAATTCATTCAATGGACAATTATCTGTGCCAGGATATAGTGTATCGTCAGGTACAGCTCTAGATATAACTTCACCTATCAACGCAGATTTAATCAATAAAGTCAATTCCATTTTAGACTCTAATGGTGTCGTACAATCCTATACCTCTTTCCCAACTAGTGCACCTATTCCATTTAGTGGTGATCACTTAAGAGGTACACTTCCGATTAGTGCTACAAATTTTTACGCAACAGGAGCAGGAGGTAATTCAGGTTTATACTATTTTAATGGCTCAAGTTTTAATTTTCTTGTAAGTACAACAGCTCGTGGCTTGGAAATATTTAATAATCAACTCTATATTTCAACAAGTTCCAATGTGTTTCAAGTTGGCACAGGTTTACCAACAAGTGGAACACAAATAGCAACGGGATTGTTAACTACCTACTCAAATCCTGGTATTTATGATTTCTCCATAAGTCCGGATGGATGCACGATGTACGTTGCTGATAATGGAAATAATGATTCATATAGAGGAGTTTGTAAGTATAGATTGGAAAATGGTGCTTGGACTCGTAAGTACAATTATTTGGCTTATGGTATTGGTTTAGTTGTGGACTATTCAGGTACAAATGATGTAATCTATGTTACAACAGCCACTAATAGTAGTAACACACCAAATAAAATTGAGAAATTAATTGACAATCCATCTGGCAATAACTTTACAGTTGTCACAACTGGATGGCCAATAATAGCTCCATCCAATTACCGTTTCGCTGGCATCGACTTCACGCCAAATTCTACTTCAGCAACAATTTCCAACACCAACAATGTTTCCGCGCAAAACTCCACCGTTTGTCAAAATGGAACAGCAACTACGCTAACCGTTGCTTCGGCAACCAGTTCCAACGCCTTGACCTATCAATGGTATTCTAACACCTCGAACGATTTGTGTGGTGCAACAGCGATTTCTGGAGCTACTAACGCTACTTATTCGCCACCAACAACTTCGCCTGACACGACCTACTATTTCGCTAAAATTTCCAGTAACTGTGCAACGGTAACTTATAGCTCTATTGCAACAGTCATCGTGAACCCAAATCCAACACCAACAATCACTGGTAATGCACCACTTTGTTCGGGTAGCAGCATCACCTTAACGGCTAATCCTTCTGGACAAAGCTATTCTTGGTCTCCCGGAGGACAAACCACGCAGGCAATTTCTGTGAGTTCAGCAGGCAATTATACGGTCACAGTCACCGATTCCAATAACTGTTCTGCACAAGCAAGTGCAACGGTTAGCAATGCCAGCACATCGGTCATTACAAACG
>JBDKEM010000025.1:0-19922 GCA_039795265.1 Bacteroidota bacterium
AATTGTGATGGAATTTGAATTAAATGAACAGAACCAACTAGTTGATGTCTCTCAATTACGAAAAGGAATTTATTTACTTCAAATCGGAGAATCGACACAAAAAATAAGTATTGAATGAGAAAGAGATTTTTTTTGTTTTTCTTGTTGTTCGTGGTGAATTTGAATGCTCAATCTTGGCAAGAGGTATTTATTAACTTTGATGCTAAAAGTATGGCTTTTAATCCGTATGATTCAACGTTGTGGTTGGTGAAAAAATACCCCGCTCGTATTGATAAAAATGGAGTTCTTATTGAGTATAATAACATTACTACTCCCATTTTCAATTTTGTGGATTTCACATTTGCCACGCCTGTGTTTACAACTGATGCCGTATATTCTTATACCAATGGAACGAATTTTTTTTATAAGTTTGATGGTACTACCTTTCAAAAAATATATTTACCCGGAAATCACACAATGAATTTTAATATGGCGGCATTTAAGGATACGTTATATCTCAATGTGGGTAATCCGAATCAAACATTGATGTATTATCAGGATCAACTTATTGGTCAGTCTAATTTTGAATCACCTCGTTTGAGAAAAGGTACAAGTAGATTTTATCGTTCCTATTTTAACACTGTCACCTATTTAGATTTTAACCAAAACTATTCGAATTATTTTTATTCTACGCCAGATAATCAGGAGATAAAAGATTTGGAAGTTAAAAAAGGAACCGACTCTCTATTTTTCACCTCTTCAGATAAAATATTAATTGCTGATTCCACCTTCATTGTTGATAGTATTATTAACGGTAATTCTAATCAAATGCCATCGTTGAACCCCATCAGGCTTCGTTTTGATCAAAATGGAAAACTATGGACTCTTTTTGCGAATTCAACTAATATCTCAAAATTGTCTATGTATGATTTTAATTCGCAAACGTGGCAATATACTAGTTCCATTTCTGATATTTTGGCTTCGCATCCTGAAATGGATACGAATATTGTGATTGGTCAAATTGAAATTGACGCGTATAACAATGTTTGGTTGTTATTATCTGAAATCGCGCTTGGCGTAACAACCACAAAATACTTTATACTTCAGCAGGGTGATGCACCATCTTGGGTAGGATTGGACGGTTTGGATAATGAAATCCACATTCGGATTTTTCCAAATCCTGCAACTACATCATTTACTTTTTCAGGACTTTCTTCTTCCAAACTCGGTAAAAAAGCAACACTCAAAGACCTAGGTGGAAAAATTGTGATGGAATTTGAGTTAATTGAATTAAACCAAAAAGTTGATGTCTCACGATTAAAGAGCGGGGTGTATTTCTTACAGATTGGGAAATCTACTGAAAAAATTTGTGTTGAATGAAATTTTAATCAATCCTTCGGTACATAATACCCCATCAGAATACTTTTTCGAACCAAGTCAATCGCGTTTGAGGCCTCAAACTTTTGAACCAATTTAGTTCGAATTAAATCAACAAGTTTTTTAGAACGATTAATCGCTTTGGCTATTTCATCACTCGTTTTTCCTTCGCAAATGAGAGAGAGAACAATCTTTTCGCGTTCATCAAGTTCAATTACTATTGAGGTATTTTCTTCTCTTTGAGAGAAAAAATCTGCTTTAGAAATGTGCTGTTTTCCTGCGAAATGGACATTGAAAATACTGTCAACCGTTTCATCAATTGAACAGTTTTTTGCTAAAAACCCCGCTGCTCCTAATGCTAAATATTCTTCCGTGATTGCTGTTTCCTGAAACATGCTCAGCATGATTACTTTAACCGCAGGAAAGTTCACTTGCAGAGCTTTTAAGGTTTGTTTTCCATCCATAATAGGCATTTTGATGTCCAGAAGAATCACGTCAACCTCTTGTTTTTGCAATTCTTTGAGCAATTCTTGACCGTTTGAAACATCAAAAACGATTTTAATTCCCGCTTCTTTGCTCAATAGATTAGCAATTCCTTTTCTAACCACAATGTGGTCATCGACTAAGGCAACTCTGATTGATTTTTTCATATGTAAATAATTTGTCTTTTAAAGGTCATATGTAATACGCCATGTTATTTTCATCGGTGGTTAACTTCGTTGCTTGCTTGGCAGGTGCGCGGTTTGTTTGCATGGCTATTTCATGCCGTAATAATTTCATTTTGTGGAACAATAACGGTGATTTCTGAAATCTTTCGTTTAGATTCAAAATGAATTTTAGCATCCAACCGTTTCAACCGATTTGCCACGGATTTCAAACCCAAGCCGTTACTATTGGCTAAATTATTCGCATAATCTTCATTCGTAAAGCTATTGCCATTATGTGAAAAAGTCAAGATAAATTGATGCTCACTGATTTGACAAGCTACGTTCAGTGAACTTGCATTTCCATGTTTTACAATATTATTGAGTAGTTCCATAAATACACGGTGAATTTCTACCGCTTTTACTTGGTCAAATTCAAAATCATTAGGCACTTCTGAATGAAATTGGCAGGAACTAAAGGGTTTATTTTCTGTAAGTTTCAATTGTTGTTCAATGCCTTTTATTAAGCCCAGTTGCAACACGTTATTGGGAATTAACTCCGTTGAAATTCCTCGAATTGCTTGGATGGAGTAATCAACCAACTGAATGGATTGAGAAAGTTCCGCATCAAATGGTTTTCTTGAATCTTGATTTTTTTGAATGTAGCTCAAATTCTTCTGAACCAGCGACAAGGTAGCTCCAACTTCATCGTGAAGATCATCAGCTATGGATTTTCGTTCACTTTCTTGTGCAGAGAGAATTGCCTCCAATTGTTGCAATTGATTTTTTTGACGTTCCAATTCTTTTTCCAAGGCCATTTCTTCAATGCGTTTTTTGAAAAGTGTTGACGTGATGATAATAATCGCACTCATCAGCAACAGTAAAAACGCACAATAAATAATTAATTTGGTGACAAGCGCATATTCTTCCATATCAGGTAACTTGAAATAATGAGGTAAATAATATAGGCCCAGACATAAGATCCCCAAATCATATTGATCCGAGAATTTAATCCTAAACTTTCACTAATGTCGTTTTCAATTAGTGCAAAAAGAAATTGTATGATAGCAAAAACAAAAATCGCACTGTAAATGCCGAATTCACCACGCGAATAGATAAGAGAATGAGGAGCGTTTTTAAAGGTGTCCACCAAATATAAAAAGTAAAATAGTATCGTGTATACTTGCAAGGACAGATAAGCTAAATTATTGTTATTAAATAACCCACCTCGGAAAAAGAATTCATACACTTCAGTTGCCAACATTAGAACAAGTAAAAAAACAGCCAACTTTTTTAAAACTGAAATAGTCAGTTTTTTAGCAAAGAGCATATAATAAAAGAAACCCAGAGAAATAACGTAGAAATGATAAACAGGATAAGTGGTATTAAACAAATAACAACTGATGTGCTCAAAAACTCCGGCTATAAAATGCGAGGAATAGACACCTAAAAGTGCCACGCCAAAACTTTGCTGAAAAAGTGTTTTTCGATACCAAAGCAACACAAGAACCGGGACAACCGCTATTGCTGCTGAAGCTACCATTAATATATACAAAAGGTCTATTTTCATCTTCTCTAATTAACTAATTGAAATCGATTTATCCTTGTGCAAAAGGTAACTAGAAACCAACAAATAAATGATATAGGCCCAAACAAAGAAAAACCATAATATATTTGATAGTGAGCTTGTATTTAAGCTATAGCGAATATCATTTTCAATGAGCGCAAATAGAAATTGTATAACCGCATAAACAAAGATTGCACTAAAAATCGCAAACTCACTCCTTGAATGAGCTGCTTCAATGGAATGAAATTTAAACGTTTCTAAAAGATAGAGAAAGTAAAATAGGATTATAGAAAATTGCAAAATAGGATAAGCAAAATTGTTATTACTAAAAAGTCCTCCTCGGAAAAAGAAGTCATAAAATTCAGCAAGTAACATTATAAATAATAGAACTTTAGCGAAATTTTTTAAAATCGGCGTTATGATTTTTTTAGAAAAAAGTAAAAAAAGAAAAATACTTAAAGCGATATTGTAAAAATGGTAAACGGGGAATGCGTTTTTAAACAAAAAAGCACAAACGAATTCAAAAGCACCAGCTAAAAAATGTGACGCAAAAATGCCAAATAACGCAAATCCATAGCTACGTTTAAATAGCGTTTTTCTGTTTATAAGCATAATAATTACGGGGAGCGCAGCAATTAGAGCTGAAAGTAGAATGGAAAAATTTAATAATTCTAATTTCATTTATCTACTAGTTAGTTAAAAATTTTTCTTTGTTCAATGCACTCAAATTCCTCCAAAGCAGGAAACTCGCGAGTATCAATGAAACACTATAAAGAAGTACAAAACCTCCCCAAATAGCAACAGCTGCAGGATCAATAAGGAGTTTTTTTGCTAAATCATTTTCTATCAAAGAAAAGAGAAAATAAATAACCTCATAACCGAAAATAACGCTGAAAACTGGAAAAATCCCATGAGGTTGAAACATGGTTTCCGGTTTGTATTTGTAGGCATCAATGATATAAAGAACATAGAAAATGATAAAAGTTAGATTTACAGCTAAAGCTGTAAGGTTATTGTTAGACATAATTCCACCAAAATATGTAAACTCCAAAAGTTCAGAGCATAAAATCAAAAGAAACATAACAACTCCAGTCTTTTTAAACTGTTTGTTATTCAACTCTTTAACAAATAAAAGACAAATAAAGAAACCTCGAATTGGAATTAGTATATGATACGAGGGCATAGATGAATGAATTAAATAGGATGTTATGTAACTTGAAATAGCAGCTAAGAAAAAACTAACATACATTCCCAAAATGGCGATCCCGTAACTTTGTTTCAACAAGGATTTTCGATACCAAAGCATAATGACAATTGGTAAAAGCGAAATTGCCGTTGAGCTATGTATTATAAATAATAGGACTTCTTGACTCACACTTAAAAATAGGTTTTATGTAAAAACGAATGATTCGTGTAAAAATTGAGTTTTCAGCATTTGATGTAAAACCAATATACAGCAAAGGGTTGGGTAAATTGGTTGAATTTTATTTTTAGTACATGTACTAATTTTTTAATTTTTTTCAAATAAACCAAAACATGCAAAATCTTTTGTTAGCAAGTAATTCAAGAAAATAAATGAAATAAAAATGACTCCAATATAAAGAACAAGTTTAATCGCCTTATAATTTGTTTTACATTAGATTATTGTTAAAGTATGATGTGATTTTTTATTTCACTTTTCAACTAATTTCGCATGGTAAAATATAATATATGAATACTTCTTTTTTTGAAAAGGTAAGAGTTATCAGTTTTCTTTTCATCTTTTTTTCCGTCACTAGTTGCAAAAAATCGGAATCTAATTATATACTTCACAAATACGAATATTCGGCTGGAGAAATGTTGGAGGTCGAGAATTTGTCAATTAACAACAAAGAAACAAAATGGGAAGTTATTTCACCTCAAAATGAAATCATTCAAACTTCAAGTTTAAAAAATCCTAGTCTCGTTTTAGGTATTATGAATGATGACGGAAATTACATTTTACGCTTAACATCCTATTCAGGTAGTCAAAAAAAAGGCTCAGTTGATGAAAAACCCTTTTTGATTAAAACGATGAGAACATATTTGACCGTTAATCAAAATGGTAACGGAGATCATACGGATTACAGGGTATATGTTGATAATCAATATGTTGGTAAATCTAGTTTTAATGGGTCATTTCAAGTGAAAATTCCACTAGGAGTTCGAATTGTAAAATTAGTTGCAGCAAACGATGAAAAGATTCAAACAATATTATTTAAAGAAAATAATTGGGAATATATTTATTTTTAAAAGAGTATGACCCACATATTGGATTTAGGTTTCGAAATTTAGTACGTAATAATTTTTTATATTTAAAAAACGGTAAACATTTTTAGGCAATAACAAATCATCCCAGCCCCTAGAAAGCTGCTCTTACTGGAAAAAAATTTCCAAAAAAGCCTTTATAATGGAAAAAACTTTCCAAAATAGTTGTATTTTTACTTCTTAATGGAAAAAATTTTCCCAAATCAATCACAAGAAATAATTTTTGGTTCATCGGATTCCACTATTTCTAAACGTATTTCCCAGCTTGAAAAGGAAGGGAAAATTCGGAAATTAGCGGCAAAAGTTTATACAAGTAATCTTGAAGATGAGCCTGAAAAAATTGTACTTCGAAATTTATTTTCCATTTTAGGACATCTTTATCCGGGTGCAGTGCTTAGTCATCGGTCTGCAATTGAATTTAGACCAACCTCATCAGGTCACTTGTTTTTAACATACAAGTACACTAAAAAGTCAAAACTTCCCGGCATTACAATTCGGTTCTTAGAGGGACCAGGAGCTATTGAAGGTGATAATGAAATTGCAAATGGATTATATACAGCACAAAAGGAACGTGCCTTTTTAGAGAATTTTCAATTGTCAAGAAAACCGGGTGCCGACTCCAAAACATTAACTTTTCCTGAAATTGAGGAACGATTGGAACAAATTGTCCGAGTAAACGGTGAAGAAGAACTAAATAAAATTAGAGATAAAGCTCGAGAAATTGCTCAAAAGCTAGATTTAGAAAAAGAATTTGAAAGTTTAAATACCGTTATTAGTGCTTTATTATCCACTCACCCTGCAACAATATTAACCTCACCTATTGCATCTGCAAGGGCTTTCGGAATCCCTTACGATCCAATTCGCTATGAATTATTTGGAAAGTTATTTCAAGAATTAAATCAATTTGAGTTTAAAACGTGGATAGATCTAAATTCCACCAATCTGGCATTTAAGAATTTTGCTTTTTTTGAAAGCTATTTTTCAAATTACATTGAGGGAACAAAATTCGATGTAAATCAAGCAAAACAAATTATTGAAACGCAAAAACCGCTTCCAAAGAGGCACGAAGATTCGCATGATGTATTGGGTACATACAGATTGGTTTCGAGCAGACAAGAAATGTCAATCATCCCACAAACCTCGGAAGAACTCATCGCAATTCTAAAATATCGACACAAAATATTACTATCAGCGAGACCTGATAAAAATCCCGGAGAGTTTAAAGACCAAAATAACTTTGCCGGCCAAACAGCTTTTGTAGATTTCAACTTAGTTCAAGGAACACTCATTAAGGCCTTTGATTTTTACAATGCACTTAAAAATCCATTTGCTCGAGCAGCCTATATGATGTTTGTAATTAGTGAAGTTCATCCATTTTTGGATGGGAATGGAAGAATTGCTCGCGTAATGATGAATGCAGAATTGGTGCATCAAAATCATGCTAAAATATTAATTCCAACGGTATTTCGTGAAGATTATATCTTGACCTTAAGAAAATTAACCCGTCAACACGAACCAGAGGCTTTCATTCGCATGCTATCGAAAATTCATGAATTTAGTTCAAAGGTTGTTGGAAAAACAATGGATGATATGCAGTTTTTTCTCGAAAAATCAAATGCCTTTCTTGAATCGGATGAAGGTCGTTTGATATTTTAAGGTTTTTTCATTTAAAAATTTAGTACATGTACTATTTTTTTTTCTTTTTTAAAATCTGTCAAAGTCTTGTAAGTCTTTTACGGAAAAGCGTTTTAGGCGAGGCAAGCCGATGAATAGAAAATTGCTAAAGTTGTGTATTTAGTTTGTGTGATTATTTCGTGTAAATTAGGCGGTAATTAATTGAAAATCTGAATTTGTGCAACTCGCAACTTAATGTAAACCTCATCAATAATATGCAAAAACTAACTGTCTTTATTTCGATTTATCTAATTACAGTTTCTTTATCAAACGTGCTTTGTCAAACCATTTTTTCCGATAACGGAAAATTTGGAATTATGGATGATGGAAACAATAAAGTTGTTATCCCTCCAATTTATGATAAGATTACTGAATGTTTTGGATTTGACAGTTTTGGACTTGAAAAAGATCCGCATGGATTTATTTTACAGAAAAACAATAAGCATTTATTATGTCTCAAGGAATATTGGGAATCAAAAAATTATCGCGATGAATATTCTAATGGAAAAATTGATTCTGTAAAATGGTGTGTATTTGAAAAAGAATTTGATTCATTATTTCCAATTAAAGCAGTAGTTGAGCGTGTACGAAGAGGTATCGAGCGAGTTGAAGTTTTTAAAGGTGACACCTGTCTCGATGTATTCAGGGTATCATATGTATTAGGTTACAGAATCGATGATAATTTCGGACTCATTAAATACGAACAGAACTCTAGAGGAATGGCTCAAAAAACAGAAAAAATTGTTACTTCTAAAACAACTCATTATGTTGAGTCTTCGAAACGGATTTTTTCGATAGAAAATCCGCATATATTTGGAGGTTTGTATGATACTATTTTTAGAGCGACTAATGATGATCAGAGAATAATTACCTTGAAGAACAGCAAATATGGAATTTTTAATTTAATAGAAAACTATGAAGTGCAACCTCAATTTGATTCGATACCAATTATGTTTGAAAAATCTGAAAAACAGGTTTTCTTTTGTGTAAAAAAAAATAATTTCTGGGGACTAATTTACCTGAAAAATGATTCTGTTAACGTCGTTAGCATTCCCTTTAAATACAAAACAATAAATCATATTCTGAATGGAACTAGGGAACTGGTGTTGTATAATGGTGATGAATATTATTCCTCTTGTTTTTACAATACAAATGTTAATGAAAGTCTTCAGTTGGAACTCATATTTCAAAATAGACGCAATGGGTACGAAATAAAGCAGGTTGATGGTGAAAATTTTAAGTTAAATAAAGACTATATCCCACAACAAGAAAAATATTTATCATTTACACCAACTTCGAATGGAAAGCCAATTGTACAGCAAAAAGAGTTTGAATATTTAATTTCAAGCAATGTTAGGAGTTCCTCAGATCAGACCTATTTTTTTATTCTAAAGATGGACCGTTCAAAAGATACTAAAAACGGTTATTATCATATTGCAGATCGGGGGCAAATAGAAAAAAATGAAATGTTGAGTAATACGGGGAGTTTTTACAATTCAGAATACATATACAGTAAACCGAGAGGTATTGTCATATATAGTTTTTTGAATGATCGTTTTATACCTTATTCTGAATTTGGTGAGGAAGATAATAAAGCAAGTTATGAGGTTATCTCTAAGCCTGTCAAACTTATAACAGACTATCCAGAAACGAAAGAAACGTTGTATGAAACGAATTTAATTCTAAAAAGTGTTAAACTAGAAAATGAAAAATACAAACATACGTTTTTCACTTTTAAGGGAACCAAGGTCCATGAATTCACATCGAAATATCAAATTGATAAATGGAAATTTATGGAAAAAGACTATGACATTGTTGACTACTACGTTCCTGACGAAGATTTGGCCATGGAGTTTTTCACAGAAATAAAAGGAAAAAAGAATAAGAAAAAGAAAATCGTTTGTTATTACAATATAAAAACGAGGCAATTTTATCGGTGATAAACGAGAGCTGGTTGAAAAACACTTTTATTAAATTCGGTTTAAAAATTTAATCTTAAAAAAAACAATAAATCATGAAGTTATTATTTAGTTTCACCCTCTTGTTTACAATAGTATTTCCTATTTTTTCTCAAGAAGTAAAAAAAATTAATGCCATTAATTCTGACAGTACCGATTTTTCTGATTTAACTTTTTTAAAAGATGTTTTAAAAGGTGTGCAAATAGTTTCATTAGGAGAACAACTTCATTATGACGGCGCAACTTTTGAGGCTAAAGTAAGACTAATTAAATATTTACATGAAGAACTAGGGTACAATGTAATTGCTTTTGAAAGTGGGTTATACGATTGTACCAAAGCTAATGAAGCTATTAAAAACAGGCAAAAGGGTGATAGTACCAATTATTTAAACCGTGCAATATTTGGTGTGTGGAATTGTGCAGAAGTACATAAGTTGGCAGCATACATTGATAGTACACAAAAAACAGATAATCCTTTAATACTTTCAGGTTTTGATATACAGTTTGCAGGTTATTTTGCGCAAGATTCTCTTGTAAATGATTTTAATAAGTTTATAGATTATGTCGAGGACAAAACCTCTAAAAATCTAAATATTGACACAACACAACTTGGTAAAAGTTTAAGATTGTTAGCAAAATATTCAAACTATTTCAATAAGCTACCACCTGCCGATACTTTATTTCTGTCTAATACAATTGGCTCAATACTATCTACAATTAAGAGCGAAAAGCTTAATGATGATTATGTAAATTTTTGGGAACAACAACTAAAATCAATTATTGCTGACTATCAAAAAAGATACAATACAAATATCCTAATTAGAGATTCAATGATGGCTGAAAACCTTAATTGGCTTGTTAATGAGCCATTTAGAAATGAAAAAATAATAGTATGGGCTGCAAATTCTCATTTGGCAAATTCAACAAGTTCTGTTAAAAGTAAATATTTGTCAAGTAATAAGTTTATGGGTAGTTATCTGAAAAAATCATTCGGAGATAGGTATTATTTTGTAGCAATCACTTCCTATGAAGGTCGTTTTTTTAATCACTGGCTTATAAACTTATTTGTAACTGAAAAACCGAAGAAAAAGAGTGTGGAGACTTTTTCTTATAAAAAAGGATACGATTATTCTTTTATTGATTTGAGAAAAGAAGGAGAAAAAAACAATCCTTATTTCTTTAATTCAAAAATATTTGGAAATAGTCCGACAAAAATGAATTTATACGAAGTTGCAGACGGAGTTTTTTATATTCGAAAAATGTATCCTGCAACACATTGATATTAAATAACCCCGAACCTATGAAAATAATCATCCAGATTTCTATTTTCCTGCTAATAGGTAATTTGTATGCTCAAACCTCATTTTACATTCGCCCAACTGTCAATATGAAAACCAATCAGGGAAACATTTTCGGATCTTGGAGAACATCTCCTATCTATTCAACAATGACAAATCAATATTTTTCGATAACCAATGACAAGATGTTTTTTGATAATGGTGTTGATCTGGGCATTCATTTAGGTTTAAAAATCCGTGAAAACCATTTTTTTGAACTAGGTTTTTCTGGAGATCATGCAGGAATAAAAACACAGGCAAGCAAGCATGACTGGTCAATTGATCCTTATACAACAGATCCAAGTCTTCAAATCGTTAGGCGAGGTGGAAATCATAATCAAGTCTCAATCTTAGGGCCATTTAATAGATTTTCATTTAATTACAACAACTTATTTTGGAAGAATAATTCAAAGACCATTCAAGCAAGAGGGATAATTGGTTTTGGCACATTAAATAGTCCGAATGTAAACCGAAAATCCGGCACTTACTTAACCAATGAAATTCCCGTTTTTACCATTGGCGAGTTAGATTCGAACATATACAATTCTCAATATGTAATAACATCTACACGTGCATGGAGAAACTCTTTCTACTTTAACGCTGGTTTAGGTTTTGACTTTTACACGAAAAAAAAGTATAAGTATTTATTCTCATTCGATCTTTTTTATTTGCAAGGAACAAGAAACATTCAGGTTGACCATCACAGAATAAAAATAGATGACAATGGCACGGACGTCAATTTTTTATATACGTTTTCAAGCAGAGGGTCAGGAATTTATTTTACCCTATCTAGACGATTGCAGGTTTATCCGTGGAAGAGCAATAAAAAAATCAATTGAATTTAGCTTTTACTGAACTACTATTCTTCCAAAAAGTACAATATCTGTATTAACAGTAATTTATTTTTTTTGGTGAAGTAAGGAGTGGTTTTTTTAGTACATATACTAATTAACATTTTCAATTCCATCTTCCAAAAACAATCTCAATTCTTTAATCAATAAGCGATTCATTAGATAAATGACTAAATCAGAAATATTAAAAAATAAAACTTGCTTATTCTCGTTTTCTTTTCAGCGTAATTTGGCTCATACAAACCATTCATTATGAAATATTTCGTTTCGATTCTACTGATCCTCTTCACTACTATGATTTCTACTTCGTGCTCCAAAGCAAAGTCGCACAAGGTGAAAGTGAAATTCACGAATCTCACCGGTTATGATTTAACAAACCTAAAAATCGGAGGTGAACGCATCGGAAAATTGGCGGCAAACGAAACAACAGATTATGTATTATACAGAGAATTTAGTTTCGATTCCGGTTGGCCTTTTGAATCCATTCGAGCTAAAATTGACAACGTAGAAATCTGCGATTATAAATTTAGTGAATGTGGTACCGAACGATCAACAGTTGAGGAAGGAACCTTCGAAATGGAACTTCTAAAGATAGAGAATAATGATGAGCGTTTTCTTAGGATGAGGTTGAAATGAGGGCATTGATTGTTTTTTTTCTTCTACTTTCGTTATCCTCTTGCACCACACTACAAATTATCCACATTGGGCTCCAGAAAAAAGACGATGAAACTTCAAAAGAGTTCAATGCATACCTGAAAAGACATCGAATTAAGTATGATTATAGCTTCGAACTAATTGATTCAACTTCCTATTTGTTAAAAGATTCATTGTATCGATTAGATAACGCTGTATCTACCAAATATTCGTTGATTCAACTGCGTATTTATGACGCTGAAGGGAATTTATACTCGGGATACTCGCAATGCACAGGAGATTTTAACAGTCGAAAAATTTTAAAAGGATTTCCACCAGCTAAAAGTTCGTACCCATTTGTAAATACCAAGTTGAAATTTAAAAATGAGTTTGATTTAATCGCATTAAGTGCTGAGGAGTAAGCAAGTATCATCAAAAAGGCGGAAAATAGCAATTATGTCTTTGTCGTTTATTGGAATATTTGGACATCCTATTTTTCTAGAAATGTGTTACGCGAAGTTTCCTACCTGAAAAGGAAGTACAAAGAGGATGTTTTGGTGATTTTTGTAAATGTGGCAAGGGATTGAGGATATTGAAAAAAGTCTTGCTTTTTGTATCAAATCGCTTTAAGTTACTGAAGCAATAATAACTTTCAGATTAGTACATGTACTAATTCTTCAACTTTTTTTACAACAAAATTCCAGAAAACTTTTCATCAATAATCAATATCAGCAAAGGATTTAGCATTCTTTTTTCTTCTCAGAATTCATAAAATGCAAGTTTCTAAAATCGACTTTTGCATTCGTATTGCAAAAAATGGTAAATTGTGTTAAAAATAGTTCGTTATGAAAATAAAACTACTTTGTGCATTCCTTTTGGGTTACTCTTCAACCCAAGTTTTTAGCCAGTCTGATTCGGTGAAAAAGTTACAAAGACAATTTCACTCTTATTGGGGAATTACCACACCAACGTTAACTAACCTAAATAATTCGTTGGCCGCCTCTAATTATCCGACATTCACCAATACGCATTTTGCTGTTGCAATGGCATTTACGGAGATCAGTAAAAACAACATTGTTCTGAAACATGAATTAGGCGCTGCATTGCAAAATAAGTCAAACGATTCCATAACTTCTGATTTGAGAAGCACCTACTTTAGTCAATCTTTGTTCGGATTTGCATATGCGAATGAAAAGAATTTTCAAATGTATTCCACGATTGGTTTTACCTACGCAACTTCCGTTTTGAGAATTACAAGAGAAGTGGTTGATGGAACGGATTTTACAAATTATTCAGGAGATTTAGGAAATCAAGTAGAAATGAAAACACAAAATTTCATGCTGAATCTGACTACGAATGTCAATTACCTCTTCAATTTACCAAAGATGAATAATCGACTAATCATTGGTTTAAAACTTGATTACAACATGCCATTTGATAAATTAAAATGGACAACGGGAAAGACCACTTTAGCGAACTCACCAAACATCAATCCACTCAATTTCGCTACTCAAGCTAATATTGGGTTTACTTTTTAAACGACATAAAATATCATTTATAAAATCTTTTCTTCATGAAAAAAACGTCGCTTTTACTTCTCTTAATTGTCTTTTCAAGTACAATTTCTTTTTCTCAAACGTTTTTAACCAATGGACAAGTTTATGACTTCAATGTTGGTGATGTAGTTCAAGGTAGGTATTTGGCTTACAGTCCAAGCGGTGGCGGCCCACCAACCTATGAAACAAGAACGATTCTGGGAAAAGAGCTCGTAGCAAGTTTAGATACGATAAGATACACCGTCAAAAGAGATTTTTACACACTTCCTTTATGTCCGACTTGTAGCCCTACATTTAGTCATGA
This sequence comes from Bacteroidota bacterium, assembly GCA_039795265.1. GTDB lineage: Bacteria > Bacteroidota > Bacteroidia > Flavobacteriales_D > Crocinitomicaceae > UBA952. The sequence continues at coordinate 14,167 of JBDKEM010000025.1, forward strand.
TACAATTATTCAAACAGTAACCAATTTATCATTACCTGCAGGGCATAATAATGCAACAGACTGTTATTCATTGCGAGATACCTTGTATTTAGATACCTGTGATAGACTAGTTTGGGAAAAAATACCGGTATATGTTGACACTTGCTTTGAACCAATTACTCATACTACACGTGTTGTAGAAGGGGTAGGAGGAGTCTTTTTTACCAAATATGATCCTAGCAGCGGCGGTGCTACGGATACACAATTTATTCTGACCTATTACAGTAAAAATACAGGATCTTGCGGCAATTTGACAAATGACCTTATTGAAATACAAGCTAAGTCATTACCGATTCAAATTTTCCCAAACCCAGCCTCTGAAACTCTCACCATTTCACTTCCCGAAAACGCGTCAACAACCGATTGCATTTTAGTTGACAACGCTGGAAAAGAAGTGAAGCAATTTCTTGTTTCAGGAGGAGAGAATCAAGTGGATATATCAGAGTTGGAAATTGGAATGTATATTTTGCAAATAGGAAACCAAATCAAGAAAATCACAAAACAATAAAACATGAAAGCAAATCGCTTAAGAAAATCAAATGGGATACAATCAGTCATAAGGTTTCTTCCTCTGATCGACCATTACTTACCGTTTATTGCAATTGGATTGCTATCCTTTTGTTTGCAGAGTTGTGGAACCGCTGAAAAAGCTTCGGTATACAAACCAGGGCGCGTTTGGGAATTTGATGTTACAGTGCAAGATTCTTCAGGTATCATTGTGGATTCGTTTCAACTGAATATGAAAACAAGAAATTCAAACGTTGCTGAAAAAGCCATTAGACAAATTACGGTAGAATACGAATATTTGAAAAATGGTAAAACATTTGATACAGAAACTACAGGAATTGAGGATAATACTCAAAGGGTAAATATTCATCCCCCAAGAGATTCCTATTTCGATGTTTCAGAAGTTGTTCATTTTCCTTTCATTACAAAACCAATTGGCTTAGGTTTTAAATCCTCAACCGAAATAGTGATACAGAAAGCTTCTTATACAAATAGAAAGACAAATGAGAAAATTGATCTTGCCGGTAAAAGAATTAAACAAGAAATCGCATTAATCGATTCTACTGCCATTTCTTTCAAGAAAAAGGAATTAAAATGTTTTGTGGTTCAAGGAAAAAACCTGAACTATCTAAAAGAATTGGGACAGTTTACTGGTAAATTCTATTTCAATGAAAAATATGGGTTTGTAAAATTTATTTATACGACCCCTTGGAAGTCAACCATTGTTGCAAACTTGAAAAGTGTAAAATTTTAATATTCTTAATAAATGAAAAATAAATTATTCCTAGTATTATCCCTCCTTTGTTTAGCAAGCTGTCAACCCATTATGAAAGCTATATACGGAATCAAAAAACCGGATATTGAAAATCGTGAATCGATAACCAAAAAAGCCCACAAATTTGGGCTAGACACCACGAATATTGTTTCGGTAAGTAGTGCCGATTTTCCGTACATTATGAAAAGAGTGAGTGTGCCAAATGCAAGTATTTATGACGCGAAAGGCAAGTATGTTGAATACCGCCTTACCGACACGTCTTGCAACAAAGGTTTGTTTGATTTCATTCCAAATTTGAACCTAACTACTGCCTACAACAAACCCGATAGTTTAAGCCTTCAACAACAATGGCCGAAATACAGGGATTTAAATGGAAACAAATTATCACTACCCGAACCGGCCGATTTTTACGTTCTTATCTACTGGAACGTTTGGACTGGGAAATTGAATAAAGATCATGTGAAAATTTGGGAAGATTTAGCCCGCGCAAATAAAAATTGCAATGTCAAAGTAATCAAAGTGAATCTCGATATCCAAGATTACTGGGAACAAGAAGAAAAAGAAAAATGGCGCAAAGCGTTTAGGAAGAGGTAATTAAAGGAATGTTAATCCAATATAAGAACTTAATAAACTAAAATGAAAACGACAAAAATTTTATTTTTATTGACTACGTCTTTTTTAAGTCAATTTACTTTTTCACAATCTGAAATTCAATGGCAAAAAAGCCTCGGTGGAACACTCGATGACAAACCTTTTTCAATTGAACAGACTTCGGACAATGGTTTTATAATCGCTGGTTCCACCACTTCCTATGATGTTGATGTTTCAGGTTTTCATGGAGGAAACGGAACTGATGCTTGGATTGTAAAAACGGATAGTTTAGGTGTAATTCAATGGCAGAAATGCTATGGAGGAACCGAAATTGAGGTAGCATACGATATCATTGAAACTTCTGATGGTGGATATATTTTCACTGGACAAGCCTCTTCCATAGATGGCGATGTAACCTCATTTCATGGTGGAACTGGTTCGGATATATGGGTGGTGAAAATAAATGCAGTCGGAGACCTAATTTGGCAGAAATCTTTGGGCGGAACTAATGTAGATATTGCATATTCAATTATTGAAATAGATCAAAGTGGTTATCTTCTTTCAGGTTCAACTTGGTCAAATGATGGAGATGTTATTGGTTTTAATGGTGGAAATGAGGCGGATGGTTGGATTATTAAAATAGATTCAATTGGAGTTATCGAATGGCAAAAATGTTTGGGAGGCACTTCCTTTGATGCAATCAATTCATTACAGCAGACCAATGATCAAGGGTTTATTTTGAGTGGAAGAACCAATTCCAATGACGGAGATGTTTCAGGTAATCATGGAAATCTTGATTCTTGGGTGGTAAAAGTCGATTCTGTAGGAAGCATCGAATGGCAAAAGTGTCTAGGCGGAACAGGAATTGAATTTTCAACTGAAGTTCAAGAAGATAGTAATGGTGGATATATTGTCATGAATACAACTCAATATAGTAATAATGGTGATGTATCAGGGTATTTGTCTGTTGAAACAGGAGCTACTGATATTTGGGTTGTTAAACTCAGTAACATAGGAGTTTTGGAATGGCAAAAATGTTTGGGAGGTGCTAGTTTCGACTATGGAGTTGGTTTGGAGCAGACACAAGATGCTGGTTATTTGATAGCGGGTACCACCAGTTATTCCCAAGGTAGCAATTCTCAAGATTATTATGTTATAAAATTGGATAATTTAGGGTCTTTTGATTGGCATAAGTCCTTGGGTGGTTCCAGTGAAGATGTAGCGACTTGCATAAAATTAACCAATGATAACGAATATATAATTGTCGGATATTCAGCCTCAAATGATGGTGATATAACAACTAATAATGGAGGAACGGACTATTGGGTTGTTAAAATGGGAATGGTTAGCGTGCAGGGAAACGTTTACTTTGATTTTAACACCAATTGCTCAATGGATTCAACTGAATTTGGACTAGAAGGCATAAATTTAGTTGTGAATCCCGGAAATATTGTTGTGACTACCGATGAATTTGGTAAGTGGAAAATAAATTATTTAGCACCGGGAAATTACACAATAACAGTAGATACCACAACAATTAATTGGTCATCCAGTTGTTCTAATACAGCATCATTTTCAATTACGGATTCATACATGTTTGAACAAGGTCCTAGTTTTGGACTTATAAATTCTAACCCTTGTTCAGATCCAAATATTTCTATCAATGCTCCATTTCTAAGACCTTGCTTGCCAGATCAACTCATTTATGTTTCAGCTTGTAATCAAATTACAGCAACAGGAATGTTATCTGATTCCTATGTGGATGTTGAACTTGATCCATTAATAACTGTCACGAATTCCTCATGGTCGTTTGTACCATTGGGAAATAATGTATATCGTTTTCAAACAGGCGATTTAAACCCTGGTCAATGTGTTAGTTTCACAATTGCTACCACAATAAGTTCTCCTATTTTGGGGTGTTCAGATTTATTAGGGTTAACACTCTGTATGGAAGCTAATTTATATCCAGTTGAGCCGTGTTCGTTGGATACGCTACCATCACCTCAAGTAGGGTTAGATGGAAATGGAGTATTATTAAGTGGATTTCCGCAACCATGCAACCTGCCTTGGGATCAAAGCAGTTTGAGCGTGGAGGGCTGGTGTCAGGGAGATAGTATTTATTTTTCAATTACCAATACAGGTCAACCAGTTTTCGGAGATATGGAATGTTATTCTCCCATTTGGATTACAGTCGATGGGGTTGTAACATACTCGGATTCAATAATAATACCAGGCGGTGAAACAGTTCTTCTTTCCTATTTAGGAAATGGCCAAACGTGGATTTTGAATGTTGAACAACATCCTTTACATCCTGGTAATTCTCATCCCAATGCTCATGTAGAAGCATGTGGTGATTTGACCAACTGGACATCTGATCTTGTCAATGATTTTCCTCAAGATGATGCTGATCCTTCAGTTGACATTTACTGTGGTGTAGTAACGGGAAGTTACGATCCTAATGATAAAACGGGTTACCCTATTGGTGAAACTAATCAAAACTTTATTCAACCTAACCAACAAATGCAATATGTGATTCGTTTTCAAAATACTGGATCTGACACGGCATTTACTGTTGTGATAAGAGATACATTGGATATAGATTTGAATATTTTTACAGTAACTTCCGGCACATCTAGTCATTCATATGAATTTAAAATGTATGGCCCTAGAGTGTTGGAATGGACGTTTAACAACATTAATTTGCCCGATAGCTCTACCAATCAAGAAAGTAGTAAGGGGTTTGTTTCATTTACAGTCAATCAGGTTCCGAATCTTGCCCCAACAACAGAAATAAAGAATACTGCAGCAATCTATTTCGATTTTAATGACCCTATAATAACTAACACAACGACGCATCGCATATTCGAAGGATTCGTTAATGTTTTAAATATAGAAGAAATAAGTCAACAGGGAAAAAAGCTTCTTGTTTATCCTAATCCAACCTCAACCTCAATAACCATTGTGGGAGAAAAGGATATGAATCAATCGTTTTCCATTTATGACCAAATCGGAAGAGAAGTTTTTAGTGGAAGACTCAATGGTATTTCAACGGTTGTTCAACTTTCAAATTTTAACAAAGGCATGTACATCTTGAAAGTTGAAGGTAATTTTCAACCATCGCAAATTATTATTGAGTAAATAAAATAGTTAAAATGAGAAAAAGGATTGTTTGGTTTCTTTTGTTTTCAACGTTTGGATTAAAGGCTCAAAACAAGTCAATTCTTAATCCATCCTGCAATTCCGGCAAGAAACTAATCAATCAACAAGTAGAAATAGAAGTTTCGACCTACGAAGACAATTCAGTGATTAAAGCTTCAGCAATGCCTAAAATGAAAGAAAATAACTCTTTAGCTCCTTACGAAAAACGCTTTGAATACTTGCTCATAAATGTTCCTAAAATTCACCTACCTGAAATTTTTAAAACGAAATAATATGACTTACACTATCATCAAAGAATCGGCAATGTGGTCTACAAACTCGCTGAACCGAAAAGTAGAAAAAATACTCAATGAAAAAACCAAAGAAGGATACGAAGTGGTAACAGTTGCCTTTGGTTTAAATATGTGGTGGATGCCAACAGCGTTTATTACACTTCGTAAATAACTTTTAGTGTTATAAACCTAAAGAAAAATAAAGGTATAGAAAAGGAAAAGCGGTCTTCGTCCTTCTCATCACAGCTTCAGAAAACATAAAAACAAGGGTATATCAAGCGGTTCGTCAAGAGTATGCATAAATGCAGTTATTGTCTCTCACGCCCTTGTTTTTAGCGTTCCTTAGCCAGTCGTTCAGAATTCTCTTTGTGGCTGTTCACTTGTTTTCTTCGCCTGTTCTTCGGGCGTCCTCA
>JBDKEM010000029.1:0-114408 GCA_039795265.1 Bacteroidota bacterium
AATACTGGAACAGGTCTTACTTATCAATGGAAAAACAATGATACAAACATTTCAGGTGCAACCGCAGCAAGTTATACGGCTAATGCTTCTGGCTCTTACACTGTTGATGTTACAAATAGTAATGGATGCTTAAATACTTCAACAGCTACGTCAGTAACCGTAAATCCATTGACAACACCAACGTTTACGCAAGTTCCTGCAATCTGTTCTGGTGCTACATTAAGTGCATTACCAACAACATCAAACAACAGTATAGTTGGAACATGGTCGCCTGCGTTGAATAATACGACTTCTACAACGTACACTTTTACTCCGACATCCACTGCATCACCAACGTGTGCAACCACAACAACAATGGCGATTACAGTAAATGCTTTGCCAACGGCAACCATTACTGCAGGTGGAGCGACAACATTCTGTCAAGGAGATTCAGTTGTGTTGAATGTTGTTTCAGATAATGGAATTGTTTACCAATGGAAGGAAAGTGGAAATGATATTAACTTAGCAACTGCTGTTAATTATACTGCAATAACGTCTGGTTCTTACACTGTTTTTGTAACTAATAGTAATAACTGTTCTGCAACTTCAACAGCAACAACTGTAACCGTAAATCCGTTGACAACGCCAACGTTTACGCAAGTTTCTGCAATTTGTTCTGGCGCTACATTAAGTGCATTACCAACAACATCAAACAACAGTATAATTGGAACATGGTCGCCTGCTTTGAATAATACAGCAACAACGACTTATTCGTTCACTCCAAGTTCTGCGGCATCACCAACGTGTGCAACCATAACAACAATGGCGATAACTGTAAATGCTTTGCCAACAGCTGCAATTACTGCAGGTGGAGTAACTAATTTATGTCAAGGTGATTCAGTTGTTATGAATGTCGTTTCAGATAATGGAACTATTTACCAATGGAAGGAAAGTGGAAATGATATTAACTTAGCAAATGCAGTTAATTATACAGCAATAACGTCAGGTTCTTACACTGTTTTTGTAACCAATAGTGATAACTGTTCTGCAACTTCAACAGCAACAACTGTAACCGTAAATCCGTTGACAACACCAACGTTTACGCAAGTTACTCCAATCTGTTCTGGTGCTACATTAAGTGCATTGCCAACAACATCAAACAACAGTATAGTTGGAACATGGTCTCCTGCTTTGAACAACACAGCAACAACTACTTATACATTTGTCCCAACATCATCAGCTTTTCCAATATGTGCAAATCAAACAACGATGGTTATTACAGTAAATCCTTTACCAGTTGTGTCTTTGACAACATTTAATGAATTCTGTGATACACTTGGGTTAGTTACATTATCTGGTGGCAGTCCTTCAGGGGGCGTTTATTCGGGAACTTCTGTTAATAACAATGTGTTTAATACATCTGTTGGCGCGGGCACTTACCCCATAACATACACCTATACAGATAATAATAGTTGTAGTTCTAGTGCAAATCAAAGCCTGACAGTCATTGATTGTAGTGGGGCGGGATACGTTGAATTATCAAAAAATGAAATTTATCTTTATCCAAATCCAACAGACAACATTTTCACTATTGAGGTAAATGATTTCATTATTGGTCAAATATTTGCAATCTATGACATTGGCGGAAGATTATTACAAACTGGTAAATTGGTTGAACTTAAAACACCAATTAATGTTTCTTCTTTTGCAACTGGAACTTATTATTTTACTTTACCTGAGGTTAATAAGGTGATAAAACTCATAAAGCAATAATAAACCATTTTAATAGACTGTATTTTGTGCATTTAATTGACCCGCAAAATAATACGGTTACAGTGAGGAAGATTGTTTTGCGGTAATCAGTTTTTTATAGTTTAGTTCAAACTCCCCCCTCAGCTTCGGTTGGTGGGGGATTTTTTTGTTTGGGATTTTGATGAGATGGGTTTGGGTGGATGCGAATTTTTAGGGGGATAAATGGTTGAAACCATTTTTTGTTCGTGTTTATTTCATCCTAGGGGAGGTTTTATTTATCGACACCAACGAATGTGGAGGTGGAAAACCTCTCCTAGGATGAATCACCAATGATTAATTAACCATTTCAATGGTTTGAGGTTCGTACATTTAATTAGCTCACAAGGAAATATTATTTCGTTTAGTAAAGTTCCGCAGGATTTGAAACCCTGCGGAACTGTGCAAAAATATTTCACATATTTTCATTTATTTTGCTCCTAATGAAGCTGAAATGTATTGTTTTACTTTTCTTGATGTATTTCAAAAGCGATATTACATTCGCATCTAAGCATATTTCAGCGGACTATTTTACCACCAAACAACTAGAAATCAAGGAATTAATTGAAAGAGGACTTTTCAATAACGCACATCTGAAGTGTGAGTCACTACTAAAACAGCATTTGAGCAACGATCAGCGCTATGAAATTATAACCACCCAATCCAAGCTTTATTTTTGGGAAGAAAATATGTTTGCCTTTAAAATGGCAGCTCAAGAAGCAGTAAAACTAAAGCCCAATCAGCCTATTTACAAGGCATACTATCACGCACAAATCGCTTTTTATTACCATTATTCATTTATTAGTGATTCATCAATAATCAATTCGGATAAATCTATTTTTTTATTAAGGAAACATTTTAATCAACGCCATCAAGTAGGAACTCATTTTATCTATCAGATGTATGCGACAAGTTTCCTTTACAGAAAAATTAGAGATGCTAATAATAAAATCGAAGAATTTGCTTGTCCGCAAAGATTACATTATTATACTACTTATTTTGATTCAGCTCTCTACATTGTTCGGCAACTAAATCACTTTCCACAAGAAGAAGCTATTATTTATCGGTCAAAAGGAAGTCGCATTTTTGATTTCATTGGTTATCATGTTCGAACAAAGCCATCAGATTTTAAAAATCCCACTTATGAATGGGAAAAATTCAATAAAATAAAAATTGCATACCAAGCTGCTATTTCTTGCTTGCCAAAAAAGGAAAAGAGTTTGCGTAAAAATCTTGAAGGCATGCTAGCAATGGCTTACTACGTATGTATGAAGGAAGAGAAGGCAGATTCCATTACTTTACCTTACATCGAAAAGTTTTACAAAAATCCAGTTGGAGAAATGGGGCCGAGCTTAATTAATTCCCTGTCACTGTTGTCAAATTATATTAGAAACGCAATTGCAAAAGAATATTCTCCTCAAAAATTGCTTAAAGTCAAATCTATTTTAGAGCGTATTTTACCATTATGGAGGAAATACAAACAGCAAAAAAATTCAAAGTTTTCTGATGATTACGGGATTTCGCCAAATTTTCAGTTGCTCATGATTGAGGCTTATTTTTTGAATAAAAAACCAGCATGGGCGAATAAAAAAAATATGCTGGATTTAACATTAGACCATTATGCTTTCTATTCTAAAAACGAGCAACAAAAAAATCAATTGATTTTCTCAAATCAATCTTTTTTACAACAATTAGCTCGCCTAGAAGTTAATCCCACAGATGAGTATTTGACAAAAAATGTGTTTTCTGTTTATGATAAGTCAAATGAGTTCAAAAAAGGCTATAGAATTCAATCTAAACTTAAAGATAGAGAAGCTTTACTTTTAAATGTTACAAATTCGGTTTATCATCCATTTTATATTCTCGTTCAAAGGAATAGAATAAGTGTTTTTAAAATAAACACAAAATTACCAAGTTTAAATGAGGTTAAGAATTTTGATCTAATATCATTCAAAATTAAGAGTTTTCACTATTACAAGAAATCAGGTGTATTACCTGAAATTATACGCCGGAAAATCAAAAAAATATACGTGATTCCCGATAAATTCCTAATTTTTGACTGGGTTATCACAAGTTCGAAAGGTAAACAATTTGGTGCTTTATCTTATTTCAAAAAAAAGGTGAATGTGGTTAAAATATACAATCCGTTAGATTTTTTTCTAACAGAAAAAAAAGAAAGATTCATCTCACCTAAAATGGGTTTTGTTTGGTTAAATGAGGCTTCAATAGGTAAATTACCCTTTTCAGGTATTTTCATTAATAGTCAAAAAAAGAAAACACCCATTTTTAAATCGAATGATTTATTAAAAAAAGGTGTTCTTCAAATTATTGGTCATGGGGGAATTGAAACGTATAGCGATTTAGATGCCTGGAACAGTTCTTTAGAGTCCCAAGAATTAGATGAAGCTCGGAAATCGAATTTTCGTGTAAAAAAGGAACTTGTGATTTTTAACGTATGTTATGCTGGAAGAGAGCGCGGAGAATATTTACCTGAATTAGGTGTTAAAAATATTTTGCTTTCACATGGTACCAAAGCTGTAATTGCTTCACCTTACCAAACTATAGATCAAAGTTCTGCTTATATTTTCAAAAAATTTTACAGTTATCTTTTTAAAGGTCAAACGGTAGAGGATGCCTTGCAGTTAGCCAAATTGGATTATCTGAAAAAGCATTCAGGAGTAGAGGCGCATCCTATCTATTGGTCCACCTACGAACTAACCTCCAACGTAAAAGACCTACGATTAGCCCAAGAACCAAAATCGGATAAATCGTGGCAAGCGTATTTATTGCTTTTCGTTTTAACGGCAATAGTGTTGCGTTTTTATTTGTTTTGGGAGGAGTATTGAATTTCGTTGAGCACGATTTCTAAAATAAATTAGGAAATAGTTCAAATTTAATATCGGATATGTTATATTTGTGGTTTACCCGATAGTATGTGGAAGAATCAATTTTTAGTAGATGAAGAAATCAACGTTCATCTTTCAAGGTTGGAATCCAAGAAAAAGGAATTGGATGCACATCGCCCTCTGCCCACATTTATAGTCGAGAAAATTAAAACGAATCTTGCATTGGAATGGACCTATAATTCCAATGCTATTGAAGGAAACACCATTACGCTACGTGAAACCCAAATGATACTTGAGGAAGGTGTGACAGTGAAAGGGAAAAGCCTTCGGGAGCATTTTGAAACGTTCAATCACCACAAAGCGATTTCTTTTTTATATCAATTGGCTGCTGCTTCGGAACCAGTTCGGGGTATTGATATTTTGAAATTACACGAGATCGTATTAAATAACATCGAAGAACATTATGCTGGTAGAATCCGTACAGGAAATGTCCGAATCAATGGTGCAAATTTCACTCTGCCAGCTGCCTCAAAAGTAAGTGAGTTGTTTGACGAACTTTTCGAATGGATTCATTTAAATCCAAATGGCTTGGATATGGTCAGTTTGGCAACGCTTTTTCACCATCGCTTTGTTTGGATTCATCCTTTCTTTGATGGAAATGGAAGGACCGTTCGTTTGGCGATGAATCTTCTATTATTGCGAAATGGCTATCCTCCTGCAATAATTCTACATGCTGATCGAAAGAAGTATTATGAAGCATTGAACCAAGCAAACAATGGACAATACAAGAAACTTCAATTGTTAATCATTCAAGCTGTTGAACGTACCTTGAATATTTATTTGGCTGCACTACCAGGTTCAACCTATGAATATTCAACTATTACTACCATAATCGAGGAAGAGCGCTTGCCTTATGGACAGGAATATCTGAGTCTTTTGGCACGAAAAGGTAAGATTGATGCCTATAAAGAAGGAAATGTTTGGTACACTTCTAAAAACGCAGTGAATTCTTATATGGTAAATAGAAAACGCCAACGAAAAAATTGAAAACTAATGAGTTGATATAGAAATAATATCAACTCATTTTTTATTCTGAAGTGTTTTCAATTTCTTTAATACGATTCTTAGCAGCTTTTTTTAGCTCTAAATCTGTTGAAGAAGTGAGTTGTTGGAACTTTTTCTTTGCTTCTTCTCGCTTGTTTCGTTTCCAATCAATCATTGCTATAAAATAAAGCGAACGGTCGTTGTAAGTACTTTGAATTTGACGGTTTCGCTTAAAATATTTTTCAGCTTTTTGTATTTGATTCGCGTTGAAATATATAAGACCACCAAAATAAAGAACGGTATCATTTTCAGGTGCAATTTTTTGAATTTTTCGCCATTCTGAAATTGCTTTTGCTCTACTTTCTTTCTTGATAGCATACATCAACGGCGCCCAATCGATGGTTTGTTTGTTTCCCATAAAAATAGGGATGCCAGGTTCAACAAAAATTTCAGGGTTATTTTTCGAGTTAATTGTTGTAGATTTAGATGTTGATTTTCCATAATAAAGCATGCCGCCAATGCTCAAAAAAAGAAGTAAAATTGCGGCATACTTCAAGTATGGAAAGGAGAATTTGACAGTTTTTTCTTTCGAAACTATAAATGTTTCTGTGTTATCTAAATATTGCTTAACAGCAGCACAATCACCACCAAAAGAGTCGAATAATACAATGAAACCCTTTATTTCATCAGAAAGAGATGGGTCTTTTCTTAACTCATCAATTTGTGATTTTAGAAGCCGAGGTTGCGATAACAAAGACTTTAACTTTTTCAAATCCATAACAAAACTATTAAAATGGTAATCCTTGCCCAAATCTTAAAAATTGCTTTTCTAGATAGGCTTAATTTATTTCTAACTGTTTTTTCATTTAAATTTAATTCACTAGAAATTTCTTGGTTAGAAAAGCCTTTTAAATGCAATTCAATCAACTCCTTTTCTTCCTTTTTTAGCATCTGTACACACTGATGTAAATGATGAATTAAATCCACATTTACTGTCTCATTTTCAATTGAATATTCAGAAATTGACGATTTAATTCGCTCTCTGTTACCCTCAATTTTTAAGTAATCCAAACATTTATTTTTAACAATCGCCAATAACAAAAACTCAAAATTGGTATGTTCTTCCCACCTCTCCTTTCTCAAGTGTATAGGTTGCTCTAGTAGATAAACGAATAAACTACTTACAATGTCCCTAGCCGCCTCCGGATTTTTCGTGTAATAAATGGCTTTTAACACAAAGGGCTCGAAAAGTTCAGGGTACAATTTTGCTAAGGCTTCGTTGTCACCGTCTAAATATTGATTCCAAAAAATAGTGTTATAGTTCATTTTTTTACTTTAAACCGCCCCACAAAACACCTCAAATTTTTTCATTGGATGACTTTCTGGAAGTTCGATAGGCTCTTTGAAAATACCGAAAACACTCGAACCACTTCCCGACATAGCAGCGTATTCAGCACCTAAAGCAATCAATTCTTCTTTTAATTGACCGATGAGTGGGTGATTTTGAAAAATCCCTTCTTCAAAATCGTTAATGACCTTTGACTGCCATTCATTTAATGGCAATGCCAAGAGTTCGAGAAGATTCACTTGATTTTCATTTGGTACAACTCCAGCATATGCTTCTTTCGTGCCAACGTGTATTTGGGGGTTTAATACCAACAAAAATTTTCCTTTCAAGGTCAAGTTAATTGGCGATAACACTTCTCCTCTACCCCTTGCGATTTGCGCTTCGCTACGAACAAAAAACGGACAATCACTTCCCAATTCTGCGGCGTAACTTTCTAGTTGTTCAAAAGACAAATTCAACGCAAACAGTTCGTTCAAACCTTTCAGAACGTATGCCGCATCAGAGGAACCGCCACCTAAACCAGCTCCCATCGGGATTTGTTTACGCAAATGCATATAGACATTCGAAATTTGATGACGATTTTTGAGCAATTGAAAAGCCTTCACGCACAAATTTGAATCTACATCACCATCGACCACCAATCCAGAGGAACGAAATGAAAAATCGGCAGCAGGTAAAATTTCGATTATGTCGAATAGAGGAAAAGGAACCATACAGGTAGCAATTTCATGATATCCGTCGTCTCGTTTTCGTAAAATTTGTAATCCTAAATTGATCTTTGCGGGTGGAAATAAAATCATAAAACAAAAGTAGCTGAATGTTCTCTTCTATTTTCAAATAATATTCAGGTTTGAATTTCCAATTTTGGAAAATCCCTAGTTCGTGATAAAACTTTAAATTTGCCCACTAAATAAATATTATGGCGACTTATCTCGATTTTGAAGAACCGATAAAAGCATTGGAAGAACAAATTCATCAAGCGGAAGAACTTGGAAAGCAAACCGAGGTGGACATGAGCGATAAGATTGCTGAGTTAAAGAAAAAATTGGAGGAAAAGACACGTGAGATTTTTACTAATTTGACTCCATGGCAACGTGTTCAATTATCACGTCACGCTGATCGTCCATATACCTTGGCGTATATCAATGCAATTACTGACGGGAATTTCCGGGAATTGCATGGGGATAGAAGTGTAAAGGACGACAAAGCGATGGTCGGTGGTTTTGGTTTAATTGATGGAAAAAGTGTGATGTTCATCGGTCAACAAAAAGGTATAAACACTAAAATGCGTCAATACCGTAACTTTGGAATGGCGAACCCTGAAGGATATAGAAAAGCATTGCGATTGATGAAATTGGCTGAAAAATTCAACAAACCGATTGTAACCTTTATCGATACACCTGGAGCTTTTCCTGGTTTAGAAGCGGAAGAACGTGGACAAGGTGAGGCTATTGCTCGAAACATTTATGAAATGATGCGTCTTAAAGTTCCTGTAATCTGTGTCATCATTGGTGAGGGTGCCTCGGGTGGTGCATTGGGGATTGGTGTAGGTGATAAAGTGGTCATGTTGGAAAACACGTGGTATTCCGTAATTTCTCCTGAATCATGTTCTTCGATATTATGGCGTTCTTGGGATTACAAAGAACGTGCTGCCGAAGCACTTAAGCTAACATCCAAAGATATGAAATCCAATGGTTTAGTTGATGAAATCATTGAAGAACCAGTAAACGGTGCACATCGAAGTCAAGAAGAAATGTTTGCGATTGTGAAAAACAAAATCAAAGACTATTTAGCTGAACTTGCGCCAATTGCTCCAGAAGTTCGAATTGACGCTCGAATTGAAAAATTCAATAAAATGGGCGTTTGGCAATAATCATTCGCTGAAAACATGACAACGACTGCCGATAAGTCGATTGAATTTCTTAAAGGTGTAGGACCTCAACGAGCCGAGTTACTTCAGAAAGAACTCAACATTTTCACGTTCAAAGATTTACTACACCATTTTCCTTTTCGCTACCAAAATAGATTGGAATTTCATCAGGTTGTTGATTTAACAACAAGTGAATATGCCATTCAAGTTATCGGTACATTGTCCCTAATTAGGGAAGTTGGTGCGGGAAGAAGTAAACGAATGTATGCCCGTTTTTCAGATAGTTCTGGAGCTATTGAGTTGGTTTGGTTTCAAGGAATTCAATGGATTAAACCATTATTAATTCCAGGAGAGAAATACCTTCTTTATGGTAAAGCACGACTTTTTGGAAGTAATTGGCATGTGGCTCATCCAGAATTAACTCCATTCAAAGAAATTGACAAACGGGTTGGTTATCAGCCAATTTATTCAAGTACTGAAAAACTAACCGCAAAAGGGTTACACAGTCGAGGTATTGAACGACTTGTACAAAATTTATGGACAATAATTTCCAACGAAATTCAAGAAACCTTACCACAATACCTTCTTGAAGAAAATCACTTATTGGGAGCAAAAGAGGCATTTCAAAAAGTACATTTTCCCAATAACGAGCAAGAATTTCACGAGGCTAGAAAACGCTTGAAATTTGAAGAACTTTTGTTGCTTCAACTGGAATTGAACTTGAAAAAAGTTCGATTGAAACAAGAAACAGCTGGTTGGGTCTTTGAACAAGTTGGTGACGTTTTTACCACCTTTTATGAACACTATCTTCCTTTTCCATTGACTGAAGCGCAAAAGCGGGTGATTCGAGAAATCAGAAAAGATTTGCGAAGCGGAAAACACATGAATCGTTTACTTCAAGGGGACGTAGGAAGCGGAAAAACAGTCGTTTCCTTATTAGTAGCCTTAATAGGAATTGGAAACGGTTTTCAAGCAGCAATCATGGCTCCAACTGAAATATTAGCAACTCAACATTTTATCGGAATGCAAGAATTGCTAAAAAACATGAATGTAGAAGTTGCGCTTTTGACAGGTTCAACAAAGATAAAGGAGCGTCGACGAATTCACGAGGGCTTACAAAAAGGAGGTATTCAATTGCTAGTTGGAACGCATGCTTTGTTGGAAGATGTGGTTCAATTCAACTCTTTAGGTGTAGTTATCATTGACGAACAACATCGTTTCGGAGTCGCGCAACGTGCCAAAATGTGGAAAAAAAACACGATTCCTCCGCATGTTTTGGTAATGACGGCAACGCCAATTCCACGAACATTAGCCATGACCTTTTATGGTGATTTAGATGTTTCTGTAATTGACGAACTTCCTCCTGGTCGAAAACCCATTCAAACCATACATCGTTTTGAAGGTCATCGTTTACGACTTTTCCAATTCATGCGTGACGAAATTGCACTCGGTCGCCAAGTTTATATTGTCTATCCACTAATTGAGGAATCGAAGAAAATGGATTACATGAATTTGATGAGTGGTTTTGAATCTATATCCCGAGCTTTCCCACTTCCACAATATGCCATAAGTATTGTTCATGGTCAATTATCGGCTGCGGATAAGGAATACGAAATGCAACGCTTTGTGAAAGGAGAAACGCAAATCATGGTGGCAACGACTGTTATTGAAGTTGGCGTAAACGTTCCGAACGCTTCCGTAATGATTATAGAGAGCGCTGAACGGTTTGGACTTTCTCAATTGCACCAGTTAAGAGGTCGAGTAGGAAGAGGTGCGGAAAAATCGTATTGCATTCTAATGACTGGCGACAAACTTTCGAAAGAAGCCAAAAAACGAATGGCTACCATGGTTAATTCTAATGATGGTTTTGAAATTGCAGAAGTAGATTTACAATTGCGCGGTCCAGGTGATTTAATGGGGACGCAACAAAGTGGTGTGCTTGATTTAAAAATTGCCAATTTGTCTAAAGATGGTCCCTTAATTACCTTAGCACGTGACTTGGCCATCCAAATCTTAGAAAAAGACCCTCAATTAATCCAATCAGAAAATTCTTTATTACGAGCAACCATGATTGAGGTGTTGAAAACAAAACCGAATTGGGGTAAATTCTCTTAGCTTTTCAAAAAAATACTGCATAAAAAAAAGCTGCCCTTCCAGACAGCTTTCCAATTCAATTTAAAGGAATTTATTTGATTTTAATTTTCTTTGTCAAATCAACCAACAATGGAGTTGCGATGAAGATAGAAGAATAAGTACCAACAACAACTCCGATCAATAAAGCAAAGACAAATCCTTTAATTGCGGCTCCACCGAATATGAAGATGATAAATAAGGTAATAAATGTTGTAAATGAAGTATTTAATGTTCTTGACAATGTAGAGTTCAAAGCACCATTTAGTTCCGTTTTATAGTCTGTATCGTGTTTCCAGGTCAAGTCTTCGCGAATACGGTCGAAAACAACAACTGTGTCATTTATTGAGTAACCGATTACTGTCAAAATAGCGGCGATGAATGCTTGGTCAACATCCATATTGAAAGGTAAAATTCCATTGAATAAAGCGAATATACCTAATACCGCAACGACGTCGTGCGCCAAGGCTAAAATGGCACTCGCGGAATATTGCCATGATCCAAAACGAATAAGGATGTAAGCAAAAATGATTAGTAGCGAAAGAACAATTGCCAATGTAGAACCAGTTATTAACTCGTTGGAGACAGTTGAAGAAACAAATCGTGAGTCAGGCTCAATCTTAAATTTACCCATTTTAGATTCACATTTTGTTAATGCCAACTCCAACTTGTTTCGAACTTTCTCTGCTCCATTTTCGTTTGACAACAAATAGTTTGTCGTTATTTCAACATAATGATTGGAAGATTTAGTCTTCACGTCGAATGAAGCATCTTTCATCTCTTTTCCAAGCTGTTCTTTAATGAACTCAATATTATTGTCTGCTGATTTCTCAAAACGAACACCAAAAGTACGACCACCGGAAAATTCAACAGAAGGATTTAAACCTTTAGAAAATAAACCAACAATGGCAGCAACTACAAGCGCTCCCGAAATTAGATAAGCTATTTTTCTCTTATCTATGAAGTTAATATTCACTGATTTGAAGGCATTTTTGGTAAAAGTAGTATCAAAAGAAATTGAAGCACCACGCTCCATCATCATGGTAAACACCAATCTTGAAATTACCAATGCAGCAAATACAGAGGTGAAAATACCGATAATCAATGTCGTTGCAAACGATTCAATTGGTCCTGAACCAAAAATCTTCAACACTATCGCAGTCAACAAGGTAGTTACGTTCGCGTCAATGATAGAAGATAATGCTTTCTGGAAACCTGTGTCAATTGCAGATTGCATGTCTTTGCCTTGTGCTAATTCTTCCCGAATACGCTCATAAATTAAGACATTCGCATCTACCGCCATACCGATTGTCAATACGATACCTGCAATACCAGCCAATGTTAGCACAGCTCCAAAGGATGCCAGTGATCCAAAAATGAAAACGATGTTTGCCAATAGAGCAATATCCGCTACTAAACCCGATTTACCATAGTAGAAGTACATATATGCGAATACAACTAATAAAGCAATCCCAAATGACATCAATCCTGAGCGCGTATTTTCAGCCCCAATTGTAGGTCCTACTTTGGTTTGTTCTTTAATATCACAAGGAGCAGGAAGTGCACCACCGTTTAATAATCCTGATAAATCTTCTGCTTCTTGGAAGGTGAACGTTCCTGAAATTTGTGTTCTACCATCTAAAATCGCATTGATGACACGTGGAGCAGAATAAACTACGCTATCCATAGAAATGGCGATGATACGATCTTTGTTTTCAGAGGTCATTTGCCCCCATAAATCCGCACCGTCTGGTGTCATTTGAAGGTCAACAGTTATCTTTCCGTCTCTTGAATCATAACCTGTAGAAGCCTTTGAAATATGCTTTCCGTTCACTTTAGCTTGACCCCCTTCAGGAACTCGACATGCATATAAGTAGTATGCTAATTTTTTACCCTTATCATCAATAGCCTCTGGTTCAGCTGACCATAAAAAACGAACGTCATCTGGAAACAATGCTTGAATGTCTTTACGACGTAATATTTTATCAACAGCACCTTTATCGTTTGGCATTACGTAACCCATCGATAATTCACCTGCACTTGTAATTAAGTCTGCAAGTCCTTTCTTCGCTTTTTTGGAATTACCTAAAGTCAATTCCTCCGTTTTATTCGTGTCAATGATATTACTTTCTTCTTGTTTTGACAACAAATTAGCTTCTTGCCATTGCATTGTTAATTGGGAAGGCATATACGTTTCGAAGAATTCCAAATTGGCTGTAGAACGCAATTTTTTAGCAACCGTATTTTCATCTTGAACACCCGGCAATTCGATATATAATCGGTTCGATGATGGATCTTTTTGAATATTTGGTTGCGCTACACCAAACTGGTTGATACGACGCTCCATAATTTGTTCAACTCCGTCCATAGAAGAGGAAATCATTTTACGGAAAAAATCCTCAACCTCAGCATCTGTGGATTTGATACCAATACCTTCTCCTCTGAAAACGTAATTTAAAGGCAAACCTTTACTCTCTTTGCGGTATTCTTCAATAAAAATATCTAAGAAATCGCCTCCTTTTGATTTGTAAATTTTAACTGCGCTCTCGTAAGGTTTAGAAAACTTAAGGTCTTTTGTACTTTTAGCGTAACTCTCTATCAATTTTGGAATTGAAATTTCTAAAGTAACACTCATTCCACCAACAAGGTCAAGACCAAACGCCAATGAACGTTTTTTAACATCTGAATAAGTAGATCCCAATCCTGGGTATACTTTCTTACTTCCTTTATCACGAAGAATTTCGTTGATGTATGCCGCTTTTGCTAATTCTTCAGCATCTGCTTCAGTTTTGAAGTTAACGCTGGTTTCATTTGGCAAAAAACCTATGCCATCACCTGACATTGCTTCTTTTTTCAATTGAGCTACACGAGCTTCTGCTTCTTTTTCTGCCTTTTTCTCTACACTACTTGCTACCCAAGTAAATGAAAGTTGGTAAACACAAACAGCTGTTAATAAGACAGTTAAAAACCAAAAAAATCCTTTTAGACGCATTTTTTCTATTATTTCGATAAATTTTAAGGGTGCAAATATAGATTTTTGAAACCGCAAAACCAATCAAAGAAATTATTAAGTTCTTAACATTCTTTGATTGAGGCTCAAAAATTGGTGAAAACTTTATTAAAACTGTATCGAACTCTTCAAGTATGCAGTCGCTAAATTTAGTTTAAACCGCTTTTAAATCCTTTATAAATTGAAGGGATTTTTCAGTAAATGCCGTCCAATCATTTTGACGATTCAGTTCTCGAATATACTGCGCGAAATCTACTGTCTGTTTAAGATGTGCCAATTCTATGACCTTTTCAGCAATCAACTTTGGGTTTCCTTTTACAATTCCGCCAGTTTTACCTTCTAAAACATTTTCTGCCAAACCGCCGACTGGCGTTACCACAACAGGAATTTCAAAATGATAAGCGATGTTCGTGATTCCACTTTGTGTGGCACTGTGGTAGGTCAACATACACATTTCAGCAACTGAAAAGAAATTGGTTACCTCATCATCTGGAATATACTGATTAAAAACCGTCACTCTCTCGCTTAACCCCAATGAACTAATTTGTATTTCGTATTTTTCAAATGATCCGTAACATTCACCCGCAATTATTAAATAAAAATCCAAGGGCAGTTCCGACAAAGCATTTATTAATAAATCCAGACCTTTATAATCGCGAATTAATCCGAAAAATAACAGAATCTTTTTTTCATTTAAATGTTCTAAATTTAAATTCTTAAGGGCATCTTTTCGTTCCAATCGAGCGCCAAACTGATTATAAACAGGATGTGGCAACTGCAAGATTTTTGCATCTTTTCGAAAATATAGAATATCGTTTTTCACTTGATCAGACATGACAATAAATGCGTCGTTCGAATTCACATAAAGTCGTGTCAAAAAACTATCAAAAAATCGCTTTTCATGCGGAATAGCATTGTCCACTAGGGCAATTTTCAATGTTCTCTTTATTTGAAGGCGCAATATTACTGAGAGAGCAGGAGAAAAAAACGACATCCAATAACGCGTTATTAATACCTCTGGAGTAATTTTTCGGATTTTTAGTGCAGTGGAAATGTAAGAAATTGGGTTAATTGAGTCCAAACATTGTTCGGCTGGGATTTTATCCGCTTTCTCTTCTGTAGTAACTAACTGCGTTTTCCCAGGAAAGAGAAAATTAGGATATTGTCGTTTAAAAGTCAAAGGAATAACCGAAACTTTCTTTTCTAATTCTCTAAATATCAAGCCACTAAACTGGGAAATTCCGCCACGAAACGGATAAAACGCGGAAAGAAAAACGATTTTCATTCTATCCGCCAAAATTGATCATTTCCATGTAAATTTCTTTACCTGAACTAATATTCAAAGTGTCAAAATTATTGATATTCAAATCTTTAAAATATTTTCTAACCATGCCCAAACCTTTCGCATACACTTCATATTTTCGTTTGAACAACAATAAATTTCGCGTATTCTCTTGCTCTACCAGAACGGTACTGTCTAAATTAAAACTGTTGATGTTCAACGCTTGATGTATATTTTTGTAACTACACGTTAATTTCGCATCCGTGTTAAATTGATTAGCATTCCAAGTGGTGTATTTAGATATTGGAAAAACCATTTTTACAACACGTTGATTCTCGTCCACTAATTGCGCTTTGTTGTTTTCCACCTTAATAGACCACAAATCTTTCTGGGTCCAATCCAAACTTTCATTCAAACGAGAAAGTCGCAGGTATTCGTATGCAATTGCACCTGAATTATCGGTAAAAGTATCTCCAATCAGACAGCGCAATTGATAAATTGCAGTGTCGCTTTTTACAGTTGCATTTTGATCATGCGTAATTTCCATTACTTGATAATCGATAAATTTACCTGAAACAACTGGAAAATACTCTTTGTATAAAAATACAGAACTGTTGTTCAAATCTTTGGTGCAAGAGAAAAGGATTAGAAATAACAAAAAGTGTAAAATGCGCTTCATGATTCAAAAGTAATGAAGAATCGATAACTAACTAAATGCCTTTTGAAATTATTGATTCGGATCCATTCCTGTTTTCTTACAACGTGCTAAAAAATCCTCCAAATCTTTACCTTTTAGAATAATTCCGTTGCGATACATTGTTTGCCTAATTTGTTTTCCTTTTGAGTCGTAAGCATACGCCCAGCCGTGAGTCTGACCATTTTTGTACCGAACTTTACCAACAACTACTCCTGTTAAATTGTATTCTATCCATTCACCTTCTTTATTACCGTCCACGTAATTCCCTTTCAATTTTAGTTTTCCATTTGAAAACAATTCCTTGTATTCACCATTTAAGACATCATCTTTATAGAATGCTATTGAATAAGGATTCAACTTTCCTTCCAATTCTTGGCCGTCCAAATAAAAAACGATTCGTGCTCCATTCAATTTATCGTTTTTGAATTCTTCGGTACTCATTATTAAACCTTGATTGTTGTAATTGATCCAAATTGAATCCTTTTTTTGGTCGTAAAAAGCGCCAAACGCCATGACCTCACGGTTCACAAAATAGTATGTCCCATAAGACCGTTTGGTGTTTGGTACATTTTCAATTACGGCTCGAACTTCTCCTCCAGGATAGAAATAGTAGAAATTACCTACAGGAACATCGTCTTTGAATTGGCCCTTATATTGGAGTACTTTGCCGTCAGGATATAATTTCTGCCAGGGGCCTTGTTTCCGTCCTTTCGCATCCACCTGATTTACCTGTGATACAAGGGTTTGAATTATAAAAAGAAATGCAATTAAACTACTTATTCGATACATGTCAATAAATCTGAAAAATTAGAAATGGTATAATCCGCAACAACGGATGTTTTTTCTTTCGATACAATCAACACAGTTTTCATGCCGAGATCTTGTCCAAACTGAATATCCGTATCGGTATCGCCCACCATAATTGATTTTTGGAAGTCGATTTCTGGAAACAATTCTCTGGCTTCGTGGGCCATTTTAGGAGACGGTTTTCTTCGAAAAGGAGCTTGGTTTTTAAATTCTTTAGCCGCAAAAACAACGTCAATTTTGCCTCCTACTTTGTTCAATTCAGCAATCATCCACGTATGAATTTCGCCTAATTTTTCCTCAGTCAATTGCTCTAACGCAACACATTGTTGATTGGTTACGACCACCACTCGACCGAACTTTGAACTCAATGCTCCGAAAGTTGATAGAACGCCATCAGCAAACTCAAACTCAGATAAATCAAGAATATAACCACCAAAAATTCGTTTATTGATCACCCCATCACGGTCTAAGAACAAGGTCCAGGAATTGTCCACTTTGGTCATTTCACTATGCAATTTCTTGTTCTATCAAATAGTGATTTCTCGTCGAGGAATTTCGTCCGATTAACTCTGCGACAAAGCCGGCAAGGAAAAATTGAGTTCCTATAATCATTGCGGTAAGTCCGATAAAAAATTCTGAACGTTCTGCGATGTTTCTACTGTTTTGGTCAATGAACAATTTATTAGTGACAAGATAAGCCGCCAATCCAAAACCGATTAAGAACATCAAAGTTCCCAATGCGCCAAAAAAATGCATCGGTTTTTTACCAAATTTACCCATGAAAGCAACTGTCATTAAATCCAAGGGACCGTTTAAAAAGCGTTCTAAACCAAATTTGGTCGTTCCGTATTTCCGAGCTTGGTGTTCAACGACTTTTTCACCGATTTTTTTGAACCCAGCGTATTTTGCTAAGGGCGGAATATAACGGTGCATGTCACCATAAATCTCAATGCTTTTTACTACAGCCAATTTGTAAGCCTTAAGCCCACAATTGAAATCGTGTAGATAAATTCCTGTGATTCGTCGAGCTGCCCAATTGTATAATTTAGTTGGGATAGTTTTTGAAATTGGATCATGTCGTTTTTTCTTCCAACCCGAAACAACGTCGAAACCGTCTTCGCGAATCATTTTTACCAGTTCCGGAATTTCTTCCGGAGAATCTTGCAAATCAGCATCCATGGTAATCACAACTTCACCACTTGCTCGCTCAAAGCCAACTTGAAGAGCTGCCGATTTACCATAATTGCGCTGAAATTTCACTCCTTTCACAAAGTCAAATTTTTTGCTCAATTCTTGAATCACTGTCCACGATTTATCTGTGCTACCATCGTCAATTAGAAGTACCTCGGTTCGCAATTTTTCTCGAGTGACCACCCGATCAATCCATTCTACCAGTTCTGGCAGCGATTCGTCTTCATTAAATAAAGGAACAACTATGGAAAGGTCTAAATTCGTTGCAATCATATCTTACAAAAATAAAATGTCGCGCATAATGGAAACAATGTCGCTTTGAGAGAATTGCACAATTATTTCTTAACAAAAGGAAAAACAGCATTTTCCAATCGAAGAAAGTACATTCCAACTTGTAAATCGCGGACGTCAATAGTATCATTCGAAGTTGTTAAAAAACCGTTTAAATAGCGTTTTCCGTCCAAGCCAAGAATTTCAAAATTTTGATTCTCCAATACCGATTTGAAACGCAAAAAGTCACTGGTCGGATTTGGGAAAAGCAAGGACGAAATCGATTTTTCTTCCACCGCCACAGTACTTCCGTTCGTCACCCTAAAATGATCAAAAGCGCCTTCAGTAATGTTTCTATTTGGCTGTAAATCTGATATTTTAACACGCAACTGCATCGAATTATTAAATGGCAACAAACCACTCACCGGAATACTCTTATACACCCATTCCATTGGATTTCCTTGAGGTGCGCCCCAAAAATCAATTAAAACAGTTTCGGTTCCATTCGATAAGTAAACCTCGATGGTATCATCAAACAAAGCTGGTCCATGAAAGCAATAAAAAGCACATGCAAAATTAATATGCGGATCAGAAAACGAAGTCAAATCAAATTGAGGAGAAATTAATACCGTTGACCCATTGTCCACGTCGTCAAAATCAGGATTTGAGTTGAATTCATTTCCGGTAACAAAGGCTTGGTGTCCGCAATCTAAAGGTGCATCGTAATCCATTACTGTGTTATTCGTTGGATTCGGAACACCTCGCACCCACGTTCCTGTCGAGGCATCAGAAGTTACATTCCATCCATAATTAAACTCAAAATCATCATAGATTCCTTTTTCTAAGAAATAAGTCAATTCGAGCGTTGATTCGTCAATCATTCGTTCCTCGCATTTAGAAATAAAACCCCATTTTCCCACAATTACTTCATACTGTTCACGATAAAACAAACTAAAAACACGTTCTCCCAATCCGTTTGTCGTTCCTTCATGCGTAATCAACGGATGAATTAATTTCAAATTTGCGTTCGGAATCAAGGAATTTGTAGCAACATCACGAAGCATTATTTTGCATTCAAAGGGTGGAATTGGCGTCATTAAAGTCTCTATAGTTGATAATTGACCTTGAACTAAATCAACAGATATACTTTTTGGATAATAACCAACTTTCTCAAAACGAACGGAATATGTTCCAGAACTTTCCATTCCCGTGGCGTACCAACCTTGCGCATTTGTTCGTCGCAATTGGTCATTTCCCACGATTTTTACTTTCACATCATTCAAAACCGCGCCACTTAGCTCATCTTTTACAGTTCCTTCTAAATAAGCAGCTTTATGATAATGTGGCCCCAAAATAAACAAACCTTGGGTAATGTCTGAGGCGATAATTGTACCCGATGGAAAAAATGGATAAACACCCCAACAACCGTCAAAACCAATAGTTTGCCCGGGATAAGAATCATATTGACCTACTTTAATTAGATTATAGGGATACGTCGCATCATGAATAATTATACCATCCGAGTAGTAACTTGTCACTAAATAGTCGCCTTTCACGTGGGTATTGTGCGGTATTACTCCCTTACCTGGCGAATGTTGAACCTTATCCACAAACTTAATTTGGGAAGCGTTAGAAATATCATAAACACCAATGTAAGCACCAGAAACTTCGTCAGTAGTAAAAACAAATTGTCCGTTGGTGGATGGCCAAATGTTGTGCGCGAAAAGATTCGGAGTCGATTGTGTAGCAATGAGAACAGGATTAGAACGATCACTCACGTCCACTAAGCTAAAAATCCCGTCGTAAATATGCCCGAGATACATGGTGTCATTGCGCACATAACCATCATGGCAATACCAATTATCAAACACTCCGACTTCCATAGGAAACATAGGATTGGTATGAATATCCAATATTTGAACGCCACGATTGCCACGATTGGAACCAAAAATGTAGGCATAACCTTCTTCGTCGACAAAACAAGTATGTGCTGAAAGTAAAGGATTGGTTTCCGTACCAACATACATGGTGACAGGAAGATTTTGAGATTGTGGTAAAGGACTTAAATCAATGATAGTCAAACCATCATTCGCCTCGGTGGTAATGTAAGCATAATTTCCCCAAACACACGGATCGCGCCAAATAGATTCCGTTCCTTCCAACCAAAAAACTTCTTGGGGTTGTTGCGGATTGGTAATATTTACAATTGACGTTCCTTTTGAAGTCCCAACGATTGCATATTCATTTCCTTCTTCGTCCACGTACCCCCAAACGTCGTTGAGATTGGCTTGATGGAGCGCTTGATAACTAATATGTGACAAAGAATCCACATTCAATTGCGCCATTGAAACACCAGCAAAAAAGGTGAATAAAACAAAAAGAAAGTTCTTCATAACGAGTGGATTATAGAAATTTTTATAGAATGAAAATCGCCGCGATAATGAAAATCAAAATGATTACAAGATATTGCCAAACGTCAGGAAAATACTGTTTTATAAGTTTGATAATTTCCATGAAAAGGTGTTTTTGAAAGGTTTTAAAAAGGTTGAACTGATTTTCAGCATCACGAAATTACAATTCAAGTAGTACATTTCACAAAGAATGCTTCAAATTGAATCATTTTTAGCAAATTCGCTACAAACTTTGACAATGAACAAAAAGAAAACGGGAGCACATACGGTCACTTCATCAACCTCGACTGCAATAGATTTTTGGTTTTCCCC
The DNA here is from genome assembly GCA_039795265.1 of Bacteroidota bacterium. Taxonomy (GTDB): domain Bacteria; phylum Bacteroidota; class Bacteroidia; order Flavobacteriales_D; family Crocinitomicaceae; genus UBA952. Next base: position 20,986 of record JBDKEM010000029.1, read on the forward strand.
AGCTAATGAAAATTGGACAAACCCACGGTTTTTAGGTCAACTTCTTCTTGTTTTTTTGGTTGGATTTTTACTTTTCAGTAACACAATTAAACACGAATATGTGCTTGACGATACTGGCGCAATTGAACAAAACTTGAATGTTCAAAAAGGATTTGGTGGTATTAAAGCAATATTAACACAAGATTTATGGGAATTTTCAGAAGTGCGTTTGGGGTATTATCGTCCTTTGTCGCTCATCACTTTTGCCATTGAATACGAATTCTTCGGAAAAGCACCGCATGTCAGTCACTTCAACAACGTTTTGTTATTTGGCCTCAGTGGAATTTTTCTTTTCTTGGTACTTTTCAAATTATTCCATCATTACAACGCTTTTCTTCCGCTCATTGTTACTTTGTTATTTCTCGCGCATCCAATTCATACCGAAGTAGTTGCCAATATTAAAAGCCGCGACGAAATTTTAAGTTTCTTAAATGTATTTGTAGCCCTTTACGCCTTTATTCGCTGGCAAGAAAGTGGTAAGAAATTCTGGATTTTGGTACTTTTTGCCTTCGCTTATCTTGGAATGTTATCCAAAGAAACGGCGTTAACTGGATTGCTCGTTGCTCCCCTTATCGCTTTCATCATTTACCAAAAAACAATTTGGGAAAGTATCAAAGTTGCGTTGCCTTTCCTTGTTGCTATAGGTTTGTTCTTTATTCAGAAGCGCATCGCACTAGGTTCTTTGGAAGCGATTGTTCCGATTGACATTATCAATTATCCGTATGTTCCGCCTCATGTTGAAGAAGGTGCGAAATTTCCGATGGTATTCTATTTCTTTAGTTTTGGACTTCATCTACTCCTACTACCCTACCCTTTGCGCTACGACTATTCCTACAATCAAGTTCCTGCGGTAGGTTTTGATTCTCCTTTAGCTGCAATCGGTTTGATTTTATTCGTGGTTGGAGCAATTTTTGCCGTTCGATTAACCTTGCGAAGAAGCGTTTACAGTTTGCCTTTGGGGATTTATTTCTTGAGTATTGTTCCTTCATTAGCATTTACCTTACTGCGCGGTGGAATTTTCGCTGAACGGTTTTTATTCGTTCCAACATTGGGATTTTTACTTTTCGGTTTTATACTATTCAAGGAAATCTTGAAAAAGCAAAATGAAAAAACCCGTCTCGGCATTCGTTGGGGACTTTTTGCGCTGTTATTCGTTCCTTATGCTTGGAGTACAGTTCAACGAAATAAAGTATGGCACGACAATTACACCTTGTTTAAAACGGATTTAGCAACAGGACAAAACAGTGCACAAAACCAACGCCATTTTGCAGAACAATCCTTAGTGAAAGCGATGGCGGAAAAGGACACTTTGAAGCAAAAACGCTACTTAAAGGAATCGATGAATTCGTTCTACATATCCGTCAAAATGCACCCTAAATTTGCGGAGAGTTACATCAAAATGGGCGTAATTCATCAGTTGTATTTGAAAAACGCCGATTCAGCGATTTTTTATTATAAGAAGTGTATTGCTTGCGAACCGACCTCTATTATGCGAGCGGAAGCGTATTACAACCTCGGGACAGCTTATCAAAATAATAAGGCGAATTTGGTTTATGCTTCCTATTGTTACAACCAATCTTTGGCATTTTCACCGAATTATGAATTGGCAATTGTAGCACGCGACAATTTAAAAAAGGTGGGAATCAATCAAATTTTGGAACCCATTGAAAATGATTTGAGTAATTATCAAGGAGAAAAAGATGCGAACTACTATTTCAAATTGGGCTATGATCAAGCCGGAAAAGGAGATTTCAATGGTGCCATCAATTCGTTCAATGAAGTCTTAAAGATGAACCCTACAAGTTTGGATGCATTGTTAAACTTAGCGAACTGTTACGGCATGCTGAAAAATTATCCAAAATCAATTGAACTGAACAACCGCATCATCAAGTTGTATCCAAACGATATCCGTCCATGGAAAAATAACGTGGTGAATTACGAAAAGATTGGTAATAAACAAAAAATGTTGGAGTGCAACGATAAGGTGAGGGAAATGACAATTGGGCAAGGAGGGTGAGAATTCAGAATGTAAAATTGATAATTATCGGGTTCAAGCTTTGTTAGCGGACAGTTATTTAATTGAAATTGTTACTGATTTGGGTTTGAAAACCATTAAAATGGTTGTGGAATTTATTTTCGGTTGAGGAATATTGAAAATCCCATTTTTTATCAACTACAAATACCTATTCTTCTCCTTCCTTTTTTTCTTTTGTTTTGAGGTAGGCGGTGTACTCTCTTAGTATGTTGTTTTGTTCTTGAACTTCTTGCAGTTTATCCTCAATTATTGTATAACTGCTACTATACATCCTAAAAAAATCATAATCCAATACCTCTGATATTTTTGCCAATAAGCTTGTATCAATCGATTTGCGTGTGAAAATAGAATAGATGTTTTCACGCGATTTATTGATTCTTCTCGCAAATTCCGTTACGGAAATTCCCTTGGTTTCCAAGACTGCCTTAATCTGTGTACCAATGTGAATGTCTTGCATGACGCAAAATTCCTGAATACCATTAATAAAACGATAACATTTGCGGTTTTATGATTTAATATAAGTGTTTGTAATATTACACACTGTGTTTATATTTGCAAACAATAAAAATTCAAATGCAATAACAAAATGATTTTAAAGCAGTTATTTTATTTCCTATTCTTTAATGTTTTTTGGTTCAATTCCTTTTTAGCGCAAACGAATGCCGACCGTAAAGTCATTGCCAGTGCAGGTAGAGATGCCAATAATGGTTTAACAGGTTTATCGCAACGATTCATGACCTACACCATTGGGGAACCTATTATTTATCGGGGATCTAATTCAACACGACAACTGAATAACGGATTCATTCAACCCATTGGTATTACAGCGGTAAGTCCTCCAAATTCTTCTTCCATTCCCTTATTAAACGGAGAAATAGCTGTCTACCCCAATCCTTTCGGAACTTTTATTACCGTAAACACTTCTGAACAGCAAGAAGAAGCCATTCGCGTACAACTCATTGATATAAACGGAAAACTCATTCTTCAAGATGAAATCCTTCCCAATCAACATCGCTTAGAAATCCCATCACATTGCGCTCCAGGAACTTACTTATTGAATTGCTACACCTTATCAGGACAATTCATTCAGCAAACGCGCTTAATTAAAATGGACATTTAAACTCAACATAAAACTCAAAAATCAAAACCCAAAATCACATGAAATTTCTATTCATTTTTATCAGCCTTTTTGTATCAACATTGCTTTTCTCACAAGCACCTGAAGGCATTAACTACCAAGCCGTAATGCGCAACAGCAGCGGTAATTTGGTTACTAATTCAACAGTGGCTATACGCGTGCAAATCCGACAAGGGAGCGCATCTGGAACAACGGTTTATCAAGAGCGTCAAAGCATTACCAGCTCTAGCCAAGGATTGATCAATATGGTAATTGGTGCAGGTACTCCACAAGTAGGAACCTTTAACAATATCAACTGGGCAGTAGGTCCGTTTTTTGTAAATCTGGGAGTGGATTTTTCCAACGGTGTTAATTATCAAGATTTTGGAACACAACAATTAATGAGTGTACCTTATGCCTTGTATGCAAAAACATCGGGCGCACAATTGAACCAATGGCGTTATGGAAATACAGTGCCTGTTAATACCTTAGGCGTGTTAGGTGATTTCTATTTGGATGTAGTTACGGGGAATGTGTATTACAAAAACAGCACAACCACTTGGGTGTTAACTGGAAATATCAAAGGTCCGGTTGGTCCATCGGGCGCTACGGGGGCACAAGGGCCGCAAGGTATTCAAGGGGCGACTGGTGCACAGGGAATACAAGGTATCGCAGGTGCCAATGGAACAAACGGACAAAACACTTTAGTTAAAACCACCACCGAATCCGCAGGTGCAAATTGTACAACTGGTGGCGTAAAAATCGAATACGGTTTAGATGCTAACAACAACGGGACTTTGGACGCAAGTGAAATCAATGCTTCTTTGACGAAATACGTGTGTAATGGAACTACTGGTGCAACGGGAGCGCAAGGTCCGCAAGGTATTCAAGGGGCGACAGGTGCACAGGGAATACAAGGTATCGCAGGAACCCCGGGTGCCGCAGGTACCAATGGAACAAACGGACAAAACACTTTAGTAAAAACCACCACCGAAGCCGCAGGTGCAAATTGTACAACTGGTGGAGTAAAAATCGAATACGGTTTAGACGCCAACAACAACGGAACCTTAGACGCAAGTGAAATCAACGCGACTTTAACGAAATACGTTTGTAACGGAGCGGTTGGTGCTACGGGGGCTACTGGCGCACAAGGTATTCAAGGAATCCAAGGGGTTGCAGGAACAAACGGAACCAATGGAACCAACGGAGTTGACGGTAAAAACACCTTAGCAAAAACCACCACCGAAGCCGCAGGTTCAAACTGTACAACGGGCGGTGTTAAAATCGAATACGGTTTGGATGCCAACAACAACGGAACTTTAGACGCAAGTGAAATCAACGCTTCCTTAACCAAATACGTGTGTAATGGAGCAGTAGGTGCAACGGGAGCAACTGGCGCACAAGGCCCTCAAGGCCCTCAAGGAATCCAAGGCGTTGCAGGAACAAACGGGACCAATGGAACGAATGGAACTAACGGAGTTGATGGTAAAAATACTTTAGCCAAAACCACCACCGAAGCTGCAGGTGCAAATTGTACAACTGGCGGCGTTAAAATCGAATACGGTTTAGATGCCAACAATAACGGAACATTGGATGCAAGTGAAATCAATGTTTCTTTGACGAAATATGTTTGTAACGGAGCTGTTGGGGCTACGGGAGCGACAGGAGCGCAAGGTATTCAAGGTGTTGCTGGTGCAAATGGAACAAATGGACTCAACGCGCTTATTAAAACAACTACCGAACCAGCAGGAAGCAATTGCGCCAATGGAGGAACAAAAATTGAAACGGGATTGGATGCGAATAGCAATGGTATTTTGGATGCTTCTGAAATAAATGATAACCAGACTCAGTTTGTTTGTAATGGAGGAGGAACCTCTCAAAACAATAACTCATTTTCAATAAAAGTAGGATTTGATAACTCTACTACTTGGATTTGCCCGCAAGGAGTTAGTCAAATAAAAGTTGAGTTGTGGGGTGCTGGCGGAGGTGGGGGCGGAGGTACAGGAAGTACTTCAAATAATGGTTGCATGTTATGGATTGGTTTGGGATATGTTGGTGCACGTGGAGGATCAGGAGGATCAGGTGGATACAACTCAGCTATTTTAAATGTTATTCCTGGAACGGCTTATAATATTGAAATTGGTAATGGGGGAACTGGTGGTAGTTTAAATTATTGCGGAGTTGGTAATACTGGACAAAATGGGGGGGCAACTTCTTTTGGCAGTTTGTTATTTGCAAATGGAGGAAATGGAGGTGATGGAGGAAATTCTTATTTAGGCACTTCAGGTTGGGGTCAAAATGGAGCTAATGGTAATTTGAATAATTGGTTATATTCAAACTATATACCTAATCAATCCTATATACCTACAAACTTGTTAACTCCTACCCCTTCTCTTGCGGTAGGAGGTTATCCTGGATCATATGGAACGTGTTGTGGTAATATTGGAAATAATGAGCCAACAAATGGACAAAAAGGACAAAATGGTTTTTGTGTCATTTCGTATTGAAATACAATAATTTATAACTAATGTTCAGAATATGAAAAGATACGCAAGAACTTATGGTTCAAGATTATTCCCTGAAAAAATACAAGAGTCTTGGCAATTTCCAACCGGCCCAGTAGCAGATACATTTGGAGTACCTGTTACTATTTCGAATAAAACATTTGGGCTCGAAGAATTTAACTTCAGCAAAATATTGCGAGACTTAAAACTGGCTTATGTTCCTTGTTATGGAAACGCTAGATTTTTTCTTAGACCATTTATCAACGAACTTCACTTGATTTTCAAAACAGAAGGAAGAAATCACAATCATTATGCAACCTTGCACAATGTTACTCCAATAAAAGATGAAGAGATTTGTGAAATACGAAAATTATTGCAGTCGCATATTCATGAAATATATTTCAATGCTTCAGCTCAGGAATTTTTTCAAAATGATTTTTCGCAATTTCAAGATCAAATCCTATTCATGTATAATCAAAATAGAATTGCTGCTAATCAAATCAATGCTTCATTTTTGGTCAACCTAAGATATGAAGAACTTAGAATTTTGAAAGACCCAATAAATCTTGATGTTTCTCCGGGGCGTGTTGGTCAATGGAAGGTTAATGTAGTTCAAAAATAAAAAGTCTAAAAAATCAACCATGCGTCGCCCATACAGAAAATATTTCGTGATAATCAATAATAGACAAATGACGGTAAAAGACTGGTATCGTGATAATCTACAGCTATTTCAGCACATAAACGGTGTGCCAACCTCAGAGCAAATAGGAACGGTATTGATAGCACAGAGGTTTAACAGAACGGATTCAGAAACAGAAGTAATTTATAGATGATGAAAAAATACCTCACAAGACTTACTCCCAATAATAACAAATGGGAAAAACCTTCTGGTAGGGAAGGGAAATGTGGATTAGACATACAATCTCCTTACGAAGGAATAAACGGATTTGGATGGGAGGAGTGGTTTTTGAATGATTATCACAACCCCAAAAATCAATTGGAAGGTTATTGTTATGGATTTATTCAAGCTTTTCACAAGAAAAACAAAGCACAAACAATAATATCTCGTTTATATCTGTACACAAAAGTTTGCAACAATAATCACAAATTGAACTTTTATCTCGGTTACATTGATAATGTAGAAGTTCTTAAGCACCCATTTACTCAAAAAGAGTTGATTAATAAAAAGAATTCTTTTTGTAAGCAAGCTGAAAATGATTTAAAGAATTTACAAATCGACGGATACCAAAATGACCTTATCGAAATGTGTTCAGAAGAAACATTATTCAATGTTCGATTTAAAACTTGTGATGTACATATCAAAGATTTTGATTTTCAGAAAAGACCATTAAAAATGATTCAAGGTCAAGCTCGATTTGGACTTTATGATTTGGAAAAACATAGCAACCTAATGACTGAAATAAACAAATACGAATAACAATGAAAAAACACTTGTCTGCCGTTAGGCATGAACTTCAAAAAATCACCTTTTTCTCAGCGCTCTTTTTGAGTGTGGGGATAACCGCTTTTGGACAAATCCCGAATTATGTTCCCTCTAACGGTCTCGTTGGCTGGTGGCCGTTTAATGGTAATGCAAATGATGAGTCAGGGAATGGGAATAATGGAACTGTGAATGGGGCTGTTTCTTTAACAACAGATAGAAATGGGAATCAAAATGCTGCATATTCATTTCCTGGAAATTCATCAGAATATATAGATATCAACCAAAATGCGTCTTTTGCAAATTTTACTAATGGCTTTTCCCTTAGTGTTTGGTATTTATCCTATACTGATAATTCACCAGGAAGAATGATTGCCTTGGGGAATACCGATGGTTGTAATATCGGCTTTCATGTTTCGGGCTTTCCAAACAGCGGAGCGACTCTTGTGGGGTCAAGTTGCATAGCATTTGGAAATTGGGATGATGCAATAAATAATCAAATTGTTAATACATGGAGTAATTTAGTTTTCACGGTGAATCTAATTAATAATGAGTGGACAATTTACAATAATGGTGTTGTTGCCACAAGTGGAATTTCAACTAGTTCAATTTCATTACCTTTGAACTTGTCTTCTTATCCTTTTAATATTGGTCGTAAAACTGTAGCTGCCTTTGATTCTTGGAATGGAAAAGTTGACGACATCGGCATTTGGAATCGTGCTTTATCTGCTTGTGAGATATCGGCACTTTACAGTGGTCAAACGCTAACACCTCCAATAGTAAACTTAGGCTCAGATACCTTAAACATTTGCGGTTTGAATACTACGCTTGACGCAACAAATCCAGCAGCAGCATCCTATTCTTGGAACACTGGCGAAACAACACCAAATATAATTGTGAGTTCAACTGGAGAATATCACGTAACAGTTACCGATTCAGCGGGCTGCTCTTCCTCAGATACCATTTACGTTTCAGTCATCGACCCTACCATTACGGCTGGGCAGTCTGCTTTTTGTTTGGGCGATAGTACGACACTTTCCATAAACACCAACGGGAATACTTGTGGTAACCTAACTGGTTCGCTTCAAAATGGATTAGTTGGTTGGTGGCCCTTCTGCGGAAATGCCAACGACGAAAGTGGTAATGGGAATAATGGAGTAGTAAGTGGTGCGACTTTAACATCTGATCGATTTGGATCTGCGAATAATGCCTACGATTTTAACGGTAATGCAAAAATTACTTGTCCACAAAATAATATTCCATCTCAAAATTTATCCTTGTCCGTATGGATTAATCAAGACATCAGTTTTGCAAATATTCAATATGTTTGTTTAGGAAGTTCGGCAAGTACTCGTTGGGGTGCTGTTGCCTCTAATAATAATCTTTATGTTGGATATGGAGCTGGCTGTTCGGGAACGGGAGGGAATTCATTAAACAATACACCATTATCATTAGGAGAATGGATTCATTTAGTTTATGTTAGCACTGGTGTTGGTGGTAATACTAAAATTTATAAAAATGGAGTATACGCAGGTCAAACCCAAAATTCTACCTCGGTAGGAAGTTGTTCAACAAGTAATATCTATTTTGGAGTTGATATTTTTTCATTACCAGAATTCATAAATGGAAAACTCGACGATATTGGTATTTGGAACCGAGAACTAACTGCACAAGAAATACAAGAATTGTATAATCAGGGTAATTTATCTTCTTGGTGGTCAGATGGCACAACCAACCAAACCAGCATTCAGGTGCAACCAACGCAAACTACCACGTATTCAGTAACTGTATCAGATGGCGTGGGTTCGTGTACGGACAGTATTACCATTCAAGTAAACAATCCACAAATTAATGCAGGATCAGATATTTCTATTTGTGAAGGAGATTCTACAACACTTACAGCAAGTGGAGCATCAACCTATGTTTGGGATAATGGCGTAGTGAACGGTCAAGCATTTGTACCAACAGTAGAAGGATATTACAACGTTACAGGAACAGATACCTTGGGCTGTTCAAATAGCGCATCGATTTTTCTAGATTTATTGCAACCAACTTCAAGCAGCATCTCACCAGTAAATTGTGTTACCTACACGGCACCTGATGGTGCGGTTTACACCAATTCAGGTCAATACACAGCTGTTATACCTAATGCTGTAGGATGTGACAGTACAATTTCAATAAATTTAACCATTAACAATGTGAGTATTGGAACAGATACAAAAGTTGCCTGTGACTCATTCACATGGATTGACGGTGTTACTTATACCGAAAACAATACTTCCGCAACTTACACCTTGCAAAACGAAGCTGGATGTGATTCTGTGGTTACCTTGAATCTAACTATCAATAAGTTGTTAAACCTGAATGCCGGGACGGATCAAGTTGTTTGTAAAGGAGAAAATGTAATTCTTGTGGCTTCCGGTGCAGAGACCTACAATTGGAATAATGGTGTTTCGGATGGTGTTGCATTCAGTCCGCCGTTGGGTACAACTACATACACAGTTACAGGAACAGATGGAAATGGTTGCACTGACACCGATGAAGTTTCAATAACAGCTGAATATTGTTTTGAAATTCCTGGCGCACTTTCTCCAAATGGAGATAACACGAACGATACTTGGGAAATAAGTGGTTTAACAAATTATCCAAATGCTGTGGTACTTGTCTTTGACCGTTGGGGACAAAAAGTGTACGATGGAACCAGTACATCAGCCCCTTGGAATGGAAAATATCAAGATAAAGACCTTCCAACAGCTGATTATTATTACATAATTGAGTTAGGGAATGGAGATACGTATAACGGAGTAGTAACGCTAAAAAGATAAGAACATGAAGAAGATAGGATTAATACTCGTTGCTATTGCTGTTAACTTTTCACTTTCTGCGCAACAGCTTTCCATGTATAGCCAATATTATTGGAATGATTTTGTCATCAATCCAGCATTTACTGGAATAAAAAACACACCGCGCGTTCAATTGGGATACCGAAATCAATGGAGTGGATTCAAGGGCGCGCCAAAAACTTACACGATAGGTGGTCATACTAGTTTGAAAAACACCAATATGGGTGTTGGAGGAATGATTTTTTCAGATGACCAAGGGGGAGCCATTCAGCAAAATGGAGTAATGTTGAATTACGCGTATAATTTGAAGTTGGATAAGCAGTCTGGAATCAGTTTTGGTATTGCAGGAATTCTCAATCAATATGGATACAATGGTTCAGATATTCAAAACATCAATCCAGATGCGACACTTCAGGCCAATGTTAGACAGCTGATTCCAGATCTGAATTTTGGAATGGTTTACCACTTGAAAAATAAGTTATTCATAGGCTTGGCTTCCAGTCAATTGATACAAAGCAGATTGAAAAAGCTGAACCAATTTAGCACTTCTGAAAATCAGTTGATAAGGCATTACAACCTTTCAGCGTCTTATTTAACAAAAATAAATTCTACCTTGTCTGCCGAGCCATATGCGATGTTGAGAACGACATTCATCAAAGCCCCACAATTCGAATTAGGAGCGAAAGTGACATACAATGATTTTGTTTTTGGAGGCTTGAGTTATCGAAACAAAGAATCGGTTATTGGTTTGATTGGATTGAACTACAAGAATTTCATGTTGGCGTACAGTTATGACTTTACCTTGTCAAACATTCGCAATTATTCAGGCGGTTCACATGAAATTTTATTGGCATATCAATTCAATAATAAAAACAAAACCCCTGAAGTAATTATCGAACAGCTAACTCAACCCAAAGATTCTGATGGAGACGGTGTTTCCGATAATGAGGATTTATGCCCGAATGTAAAAGGATTGAAAGAATACAAAGGTTGTCCGGACACGGATGGTGATGGTGTGTTTGATGATTTGGATGAATGTCCGAAAGTAGTTGGCCCGAGAGATAACAAAGGTTGCCCTTGGCCAGACACAGATAATGATGGCTTGTCAGACAACAAAGACGATTGTCCTAAAATTGCAGGACCAGTTGAAAATCGAGGATGCCCTTACGGTGACACAGATGGTGATGGCGTGAACGACAATGCCGATGAGTGTCCAAAAACACCGGGACCTATTTCCAATAAAGGTTGTCCGGTCATTGAGAAAAAGGATCAAGAAGTGATTGATATGGCGGTGAAAAACCTTGAATTTGAGACAGGAAAAGACATCATTGAAGAGAGTTCAAAACCATCTTTAAACACATTGGCAGAAAAGCTAAAGCAAAAATCAGAATGGAACCTATTACTTTCCGGTCACACCGATAACGTTGGTGATGATGACGCGAATATGATTTTATCTAAAAATCGTTCGGAGGCCGTTAAAAGATATTTGATTTCTCGAGGTATTTCAGAATCCCGAATCAAAGTGAATTATTTTGGAGAAACGAAACCAATAGCAGATAATAATACCTCCGAAGGTCGTCAAAAAAACCGCCGGGTGGAGTTTGTGATTGTGTTTGAGTAAATACTTGAAAGAAGAGCCAACTTGGACAATTGAATTCGCGGGTCATACAGATAATGTTGGCGATGCTGCAATAAACCTTCAACTATCGAAAAAACGCTCAGAAACCGTTCGGAATTTGTTAATCAGTTATGGTATCGAAGCAAGTAGAATCAAAGCAAACTACTTCGGAGAAACGAAACCTATAGCCGATAATAATACGCCAGAAGGTAGATCCAACAACCGCCGTATTGATTTTAAATTTGGGATGGATTAAATCATTTTTCAATTGATTTTTTTGGTTGGGGAAACCATTGAAATGGTTGGGGAATGTTGTGTGTTTATCCCATAGGTGCGGGTTTAAACCCGCACCTATGGGAACAATCGTGGGAATTTGAAAATCGTTTCAACGATTTATTCATTATCCAATTTTACATCATTAAACCCATGCAATTCCATGAATTTAATGTATTCCTTTTCGAATGAGCGTTTTTGATGGTGTTGTTTTTGGTTGCGGATATAATGATAGACATTATCCACCGCCGAATGCGAAACACCAAATACCCCAAATCCTCGTTGCCAAATGAATTTTTCGGGAATTAAATTGTTGCGATTAACAAAATGGGAACTACTTCCCTTAATGTGTTTGATAATATCGGTTATTGATTTTTGAGGATTAATACCAAACAAACAATGAACATGGTCGGGCATACCATTAACAATGCTGACCATGCAGCCCAATTTTTTTAATTCTTCTTTTAGAAAATTGAATAATTTCTGTTCCATTCCTGGATGAATGAGTGACATACGATTTATAGTTGACCAAACGGCATGAACCCAAATTTTTGAATACGAATTTGACATTTTTATAATTTTTCAAATTGAAGTTACGAAATAAATTGATTATTTAATAATCTTTATTTTGATTATTTTTTCGTATATTTAATTTATAATTGAAATGTATGAAAATGGAAATAATTGTAAATGGATTAAAAGTTAGTTTTAAGAAAGATAAAGGAGAAAGTTACATTTCTCTAACAGATATAGCTCGAAAGAAAAACCCAATTGAGCCGAAAGATGTTGTTAAAAATTGGATGCGTTCAAAATCTACCATAGAATTTTTGGGTTTATGGGAAAAATTGAATAATCCATTTTTTAAAGGGGTCGAATTCGACTCCTTATTAAATGAATCAGGAAGTAATGCTTTCACACTGTCTCCTACAAGATGGATTGAAAGTACTGGAGCAATTGGAATCATAAGTTCAATAGGAAAAAATGGTGGAACTTTCGCTCATTCTGAAATAGCTTTAGAATTTGCTTCTTGGGTGTCAACAGAATTCAAACTTTATCTTATTACCGAAATTAAACGATTAAAAATTGAAGAGAATAACCAACACAATCTTCATTGGTCGGTACAAAGGGTTATTTCAAAAATCAATTACCAGATTCATACGGATGCAATAAAAGAGAATTTAATTCCTATTTCTTTAACAAAAGAACAAGCAAAGATGATTTATGCCAATGAGGCTGATTTATTAAACGTAGCGATTTTCGGAATGACTGCTCAAGAATGGAAAAATCTAAATCCAGCAGCGAATGGAAATATCCGCGACCAAGCCACTTTGGAACAATTAGTTGTTTTGAGTAATATGGAAAGTATAAACGCATTGCTTATTCAACAGAATTTCACATCTGAAGAACGAATTTTACAACTCAATCAAGTGGCGATTTCGCAGATGAAATCACTATTGACAGCGAAAGGAATTAAGTTTTTGGAATAGAAAATTAAATAGTTAGGACAAGTTATTACTGTTGATTTTGAGACAACATTCTTGAGAATTTTTTTAGAATCAACTTGAGGTTTTTTATTTTGGTAAGGTTTGAAAACCATCAAAATGGTTGGGGAATATGTGTAAACTATCCCATTAGTGTGGGATTAAACCCACACCAATGAAAAACAAAAACTACTTTAACTTGAATTCTATGGGTAAAAGATACCCAAACAATAGATTTTGTAGAGAGTAATTAATACTCGCCCTATTTTAATTCATGAACATTTTTAACGCCATTGAAAGTTGCTTGCGGATTTCAGTGCGTTCGATGATGAAATCTAAGAAGCCATGTTCCAACAAGAATTCCGCCGTTTGAAATCCTTCGGGTAAGTCGCGCCCGATGGTTTCTTTGACTACGCGCGGACCTGCAAATCCAATAAGTGCCTTTGGTTCCGCAACATTGATGTCACCCAACATCGCAAAGGAGGCAGTAACCCCACCCGTGGTAGGATCGGTTAAATAGGAAATATACGGCAACTTCGCCTCGGATAATTGTCCTAACTTTCCAGAAACTTTTGCCATTTGCATCAAAGAATAACCCGCCTCCATCATGCGCGCACCTCCAGACTTGGAGATGATCATAAAAGGTGCTTTAATGCGAATTGCCTCGTCGATTGCACGAGCAATTTTCTCTCCCATAACAGATCCCATTGACCCACCAATAAACTCAAAATCCATTGCTGCAATCACGAAATCCATTCCTTCTAATTTCCCCTTTGCCGTACGTACCGCGTCTTTCAAACCAGTTGATTTTTGAGAAGCGTTCAAGCGATCTGTGTATTTTTTTGTGTCTTCAAAATTTAATGGGTCACCTGAAACGAGGTCCGCATCTAATTCGGTGTATTCTCCTCCGTCAAAAATCAAGTGAAAATATTCTTCTGAACCAATGCGTTCATGGTGAGAGCAGCGGTCACAAACGTAACTGTTTCTTACAAAGTCCGCCGTTGTAAATAATGTTTTACAATTTGAACAGCGCACCCACAAGCCTTCAGGTGTTTCTTTTTTCTCGCTTGTGGAGGTAGTAATTCCTTCTTTGTTACGTTTGAACCAACTCATATTTTCGATTTTTAAAGCGTATTAATATTATTTAAATCAGAGAACGATTGTTCCAATCTTTTGTTGAACGTCAATTCTCCTTCGCGCATCCATTTGCGTGGGTCGTAGTGCTTTTTATTCGGAACATCATCGCCTTCAGGGTTACCAATTTGCGTACGTAAATATTCAATTTTAGAAGTCATATAATCACGAACTCCTTCAGTAAAAGCAAATTGTAAATCCGTGTCAATGTTCATTTTAATCACACCGTAGCCGATTGCTTCGCGAATTTCTTCCAAGGTAGAACCTGAACCACCATGAAATACAAAATCAACTGGATTCGGCTCAGTATTAAATTTTTGTTGAACGTATTCTTGTGAATTTTTCAAAATAACAGGAGTTAACTGTACATTCCCTGGTTTGTACACACCATGCACATTTCCAAAAGCTGCTGCAATCGTAAATCGAGGTGAAATTTTCATCAATTCCTCATAAGCATAAGCAACGTCTTCAGGTTGTGTATATAGTTTTGTATTATCCACATCGGAATTATCCACCCCATCTTCTTCTCCGCCAGTGATCCCTAATTCTATTTCTAACGTCATTCCAATTTTAGACATTCGAGCCAAATAGGATTTACAGATTTCAATGTTTTCCATTAGAGGCTCCTCTGAAAGGTCAATCATGTGTGAACTGTACAAAGGCTTGCCGTATTGAGCAAAAAATTCTTCGCCAGCTGTCAACAAACCATCGATCCAAGGCAATAATTTCTTTGCACAGTGGTCAGTATGTAAAATAACCGTTGCACCGTAAGCTTCTGCCAAAGTGTGTACGTGACGAGCGCCCGAAATCCCACCTAAAATTGCCGATTGCTCATTTGCATTCGATAAACCTTTACCTGCAAAATAAGAAGCGCCACCGTTCGAAAATTGAATAATCACTGGGGCATTAAGGCGAGCTGCAGTTTCCAGAACACCGTTCACAGTGCTTGTACTAGTAACGTTCACAGCAGGAAGCGCAAATCCTTTTTCTTTCGCTAGCTTAAAAATTTCTTGTACTTGGTCGCCTGTTGCTACACCGGGTTGAATTTTGTTGTTCATTGTGATGAGTTGATTAATGAGGGTGCAAAGATAATAGAATGTAAAATCGAAAATTGAAAATTGAGAATTGAGAATTATTGTTGGTTATCCATTAGTTGAATTTACATCTTACATTCTCCATCTTACATTCTCCATTCGAATTGTAAACACTTCATTGCGTATAACTAAGCGGTCTAGAATGAATTAAATCAAGTTACTCAGATATTTTTGTAAGACAGCTGAATTTATGCGCTTTACACATCCAACTACCTTACAAGAAATCAGTCAGTTTTTATCCTGTGAATTCATTGGCCAGCCCGAATTTAGTGTTTTGGGAATCAGTGAAATACATACAGTTGAAGAAGGAGATATTGTTTTCGTTGACCATCCTAAATATTACGATAAAGCACTAAATTCTAAAGCTTCAGTGGTTATCATAGATCAAAAAGTGATTTGCCCCGAAGGAAAAGGATTGATAATATCTCCTGCACCCTTCGATGCTTTCAATAAAATTACGAAACATTTCTTTCCAACTAGTTCGCCCTACAATCAAGAACGTCATGACATTCACCCGGGGGCTGAAATTTATCCCAATGTTTATATTGGCCGAAATGTACGCATCGGAAATCGCACACGAATTTATGCTGGTGCGGTAATAATGGAAAATTCAATAATTGGCGACGACGTGGTGATAGGCCCAAATTCGGTTATCGGTTTTTCCGCTTTTTACTACAAACGGAAAGAAAGTGGTTACGACCGAATGAATACGTGTGGAAATGTAATCCTTGAAGACCGTGTTGAAATTGGCGCTTCATGCACGATTGACGCAGGAGTAACTTCCACTACTCGAATTGGTTATGGAACCAAAATTGACAATCTGGTTCATATTGGACACGATGTAATCGTCGGTAAACACTGTTTGTTTGCGGCTGGTGTCGGTATTGCAGGATGCACGACGATTGAAGATGAAGTAACGCTTTGGGGACAAGTAGGTTGCACAAGTAATGTTACCGTCGGAAAAGGGGCGGTTGTACTTGCTCAATCGGGAATAGCAAAAAGTTTAGAAGGTGGAAAAACCTACTTTGGAAGCCCGGCGAGTGAAGCTAAAGAAAAATTCAGAGAAATGGCAAGTTTGCGGATGTTACCTGACTTGATTCGAAAAATAAAATGAGATTCGAGCGAGGAGACATATTATCGAGTTTAGAACAAAAAGATACGAAGCTACAGTCGTTGCTAGAAATCACCAATGCTATCAACGCCAACTTGAGCATCGACCATCTTCTACGTATTTTTTCCTTTACCTTAAAAGAACAATTGGGATTCCATCGCTTTGTTTTGGTTCTCAAACAAGAAGAATGGGGAATTGCCACTAAAGTTGGTTTCAAAGGAAAAATTGATCTCAATCATACCGTTCAAACCTTGTCGCGCTTCCGAGAAATCACACTTGTTGAATCGTCTAATGATTTGGTAATTAGAGAATTTCAAGCAATAATTCCCGTAATTCATCAAAATCAACCTTTAGCCTATCTACTCATTTCAACGTTAGGCAAAACTGATGATTTAGACACGAATCATTTTTCATTTGCCCAAACGTTGACCAACATCATAGCAGTTGCAGTTGAGAACAAGCGGCTCTTTCGGGAAGCGTTTATCAAACAGCGGATGTCAAAAGATTTAGAGGTCGCGTCTGAAATGCAGAAGTTACTTTTCCCTTCAGATTTACCTTCTAACCGTCGAATGGACTTGTCCGCGCGTTACATTCCAAGACATGCAGTTGGAGGAGATTATTACGATTTTATTCCATTAGGGGATGATGAATATATTATTTGTATAGCCGACGTCTCTGGAAAAGGGATTAGTGCGGCACTTTTAATGGCGAACTTTCAAGCTACAATTCGTACGCTATTCAAATATCAACGTTTTGAACTTCCGTTTATCTTGGAAGAGTTGAATAAAATGGTTATGCAAAGTGCAAAAGGCGAGAAATTTATTACCTTCTTTTTGGCTCACTATAACGCTCATAACCGACAATTAAAATATGTCAATGCAGGTCACAATCAACCATTTTTATTGCACGGAAAAAAGGTAACCTTGCTCAGTGAAGGCTGCATTGGACTCGGAATGCTGGACGAACTGCCATTTATTTCGGAAGGAAAGCTAATCCTAGCCCCTAACACAACTTTTGTACTTTACACTGACGGCGTTGTGGAATTAGAAAATGAAGAAGGAGAACATTTTGGTTTAGATCGATTGATAAAAAATGTTCAGGCATATGCTCCGCTGAAAATGGAGGATGTGAACAATATTCTCTTTTCTAAACTGGATGACTGGCGTGGGAAATTAAATTTAGTGGACGATACTGCGATTTTTAGTTGTAAGTTTTTTTGATAGTGGATTGCAGATTGGAAGATTACAGATTGCAGATTACAGATTGGAAGATTACAGATTGCAGATTACAGATTGCAGATTACAGATTACAGATTGGAAGATTACAGATTACAGATTGGAAGAGTACAAATTGCAGATTACAGATTGGAAGAGTACAAATTGCAGATTGCAGATTGGAAGATTACAAATTGCAGATTTCAGATTGGAAGATTTCGGATCGAAGGCACTGACCGAAACGAAGTGAAGCGTCATGTGTTACAAATTGAGAGAGAATAGTGAGAAAGAAACGCTACTCAATTATTTGAACTGGCTTTGCTTGCGTTGAATTCTTCTTCTGTCAGTGGTTTGGGCTCGACAAAAACTTTGAAACGCAGTTTATCGATTCCTTTTCTAGTGTTGGTATGAAAAATAATTTCTCTATCCTGATAAAAGTACTTTCCATTGGTGTCGAAAGTAACCAAGATGTCCATTTTCTCGCCTGGTTCTAATTTTCTCTTAGGAATATTGACTTCTGTACAACTACATTCCACTTCGAAGTCATAAATTTCCAAGGTCGATTTTCCATCGTTTGAAACATGATATACATAATTGAGTCGTGCACCTTCCTTTGTTTTCGGAAACTTAACCGTTGTATACTTCGCAACAAAAGTGGGGTATTGACCAAAGGAGAAAACAGAAATCAATAGAAAAAATAGTATTAGTAAGGAGCGCATATTTGGTTGTTTCCCGATTTGTACTGAGAAAAGTAAGAAATTGTTACGCACAAAAAAAACGCTCCGAAAATACGAAGCGTTTCTTTGAATATTTTAAGTCGCTTAATTATTAGTTGGAGCGCCTGAGTTGTTCACTGGAGTTCCTACTTCTGGAGCGGGACCTACGTTACCTTTGATTCGGATAACTTTGTTTGGTTCGTTAATCGCGTTTGAAGTAATTGTAACACTTTTATTGATGTCACCAGGACGATTCGTGTCATATTTCACACGGATAGTTCCTTTTCCACCTGGTGGGATTGGTTCTTTCGGCCACTCTGGGACTGTACATCCACAAGAACCTTTTGCGTTGGAAATAATTAAAGGCTCGTCACCTGTATTTCTAAACTCGAACGTACAATAAGGCTCACCACCATATTTGATATTTCCATAATCATGTACTTCTTTGTTGAATTCAATTTTTGCACCTTTTTCAATTTGTGCATTAGCGGTTCCAGCAGCTAGAACAGCTACAAAAGCAAGCGCTAAAGAGAAGAATAATTTTTTCATAGCTAAGTGTTTTAATGATGAAACAAAGGTAAGCGAATTGTGTGCCAATAATTTTCGTTAACACAACATTAACAGGGCATATTTTTAGGATTGAAATTAAACAAGTTTGAATTCAAAACCACAAACCCAAACCGACAATTAATTCATAGCGTTGATTGGATGGATTTCCAGAGACATAAAAAATCTTGTCCCGATACTCATTTAGCAAACGTCCTTCTATTCGGAAATAGCTATTCGGAATAGGTTTATATTCAGCTCCAAAAGTGCCACCATAAACGTTAAGTCCAACTAAATTATGGTTATCGTTATAAACTGGTCCAGTCAATATTTCTTTCGGATCACTGAAAAACTCACCTCGTCCATAAACTGCTATTTGAGGTGTGATGCGATACTTGTAAGCGAGTAAACTACTAAACATCATTGCATAGTTGCTTGAAATCGCTGTTCCCTTTTGACCTCCAAAATTAACTTCACAACCTAAAACGTGATGAGTAGTTTTAAATACAGAAATTAAATTGTGGTATTGTCGCCATTGTCCACTAATTGGAGCAGATTCATCACAAAAAATGTTAGAATAGGTCAGACTGAATTTATCTCCGTTTGTATAGGCAAATGACATTCCTAAAGCCTTGTTCCTATTCGTTTCGGTAAATTGATTAAAAGAATTAAAAATGTTAGCTTGCAAGGCAAAATGCGAATTCAATTGCCAAGTTAGTTTTGCACCACTTAAAAAATAAGGCTCAAAATAAGTGGTTGTAGCCAAGCTCATTGTCATATTTTCTCGCGGTTGAATTGACTCTAAACCAAAATGAGTTCGAAAAAAACCAGCATCTATCCACACATTTTTTACGACACGAAAACCCGCATTTGCCTCTTGAACAAAGTTCAAAATTGGCGACCAAGCACTTAAAGGACAATCTCCACCGAAAATTGTAGCCGTTCCGCGAAAGTTCGGCGATAGATATTTTGCCGAAACCTGAATGATATTCAATCCAAACTGCTTGCTTCTTGGGGCAATTGTTGGGAATTTCACAAAACCGTTCCCGTTTACTGAATCGGAATAAGCTGAAAAGTAACTATCGAAATAGGCAGAAAAAATAACTTTTCCTGATGTGTCAAATTCTTGCGCATACGGATTCAACTTTGTTCCTGTGAATGTAATATCAGTCGAATCTTTGGATCGAATGTATTTTTTTATTTGTGCATTACTTTCAACAACTAAAAACAGGGAGAAAATCACAAAGACAACTTTTTTCATCTGAATTATTTAGTTTTTTTTCAAACCACGTAACCAACCTCTTTTGACAAAAAACAGCAATAGCAAAACACTAAGTATTATCATCGCCCCAATTACCGTGTAATAACCATTTGGGTATTCTAGTTCGGGCATATACTTAAAATTCATCCCATAAACACCAACAATAAATGTTAAGGGAATAAATATCGAACTAACTACCGTCAACACTCGCATGATTTCGTTCATTCGTTGACCTTGAGCAGCGTAAAAAATATTGGTGATTCCATCAAGAACTAATTTCATACTGTCAATTTCCTCCAAAACGCTTAAACATGAGGATTTCAAATGATGAAAATACGTGCGATTACTTTCTTCGATAAATCCTCCGTCTATATTCTCTAATTGCACTGTAATGTCCCGCATTGGAACCACAGTTTTGCGTAATTCGATTAGCTTTCGCTTTTCAGCCTCAATTTCTTGAAGAATTGTATCATCGGTATACTTCCTGATTTCTTGTTCTAATTTCTCCGTCTTTTCCGTGATTTCTTCTAAAACTTCAAAATAATTATCAACAATTGCTTCCATCAGACGGAATAATAAAAAATCTGAACCTTTCATTCTTATTTTACCGCGTTTTTTCACGATTCGGTCACGCACATCGGTGAAATGATCAGAAGAATGTTCTTGAAAAGAAATCAAATAATTTTTACCGAGAAGAAAATGAATTTTATCCACATCCAATAATTCATCTTCATCCTGAGAGGGCAACACTGATTTGACACTAAAAAATAGGTAATTGGGATATTCTTCTACTTTTGGACGACGAATAGGATGATAAACATTTTCAACACTTAGTTTATCAATATTTAGTTTTCTGCACAAATGCTCGATTTCCTCTCGTGGTTCAACACCATGATAATTTAACCAAGCGACATGGTCGTTATCCAATTCACTCTCAATAAATTCTTGAGAAAAGTAGGCAGAAGTTTCTTTCTTCAGTGCGTAAAAATCACGATTGTATTTATAGAGTTGACAATTACTCATTTTCCATTGGGCATTGATGTGAATGATTTTCCAGAAGGGCAACCATCACACTTCTCTTTTACAACTTTCTTTTTGAAAAAAAATCGAATCAAATAAAGCAACGCAGAGAAAATTGCGAGGAAAACCAAAAATTCTTGAATAACTAACATTGCTCAAAAGTAAGCAGTTCGACAAATCATTGCATACAATTTTAAGGAAATATTGTTCGACCTAGTTTTTATTCGGTTAACAATATTAACTTTGTACAAAGTCGTATAAAATGACCGAAAAGATTCAAAAGTCACTAGAAGAGTTACGTCATTTGGCGGAAAATTGGAAAAATCAGGTTGCTTCGTTGCAATCAGAAGTGAACGCTTTAAAAGAAGAAAATATTCAACTACAGCAAGATAGCGTTCAGAAATCTGTCCAAATCGAACAACTTTCCAGTGAATTGAATCAATTAAATTTGGCATTAAAAGCGACTGAAGAACGAGTTGTTGAGGTTCCAGTTGGGAAGTCCAATGAGGAAATCGACGAGTTGGTAAAAGAAATTGAATTTTGTATCGAACAACTTAAGCAATAGCAAATGGAGAAAATCGCACTCAAAGTAACTATTGCAGGACGCACTTATCCGATAAATGTTCTTGAAACAGAAAGAGAAAATGTGCTAAAAGCTGCCGAAGATATTAACCGTGCTGTCGATATGCTTGGAAAAAATTATGCTGTCAAAGATCTCCAAGATTTATTGGCAATGTCTTCACTCCAATTATTGAGTCGTAGTGTTAACACCAAAAAAGAAGTTGTTCCGGCGGATTACTCTTCCGTTGAAAATGCGCTTGAGCAATTGGTGCACGATTTAAAATAATTCCAACTTTTCAACCTCCACAACCGATTTAATTAATTTATTAAAAAGGTTTTATGGAAATTTTATTCGGTTTAATTGGATTGTTAGCAGGAGGTGTTGTCACCTTTGTATTGCAGCAATCGCTTTTAAAAAACAAGAGTCAAAAGCTCATTCAAGAAGCGGAAATTACCGCAGAGAACATTAAAAAAGAACGTATTCTTCAAGCAAAAGAGAAGTTTTTAAAACTGAAGGAAGAACACGAAGCGCACATTAAAGACCGTGAGCGCAAAATGCAATCCAACGAGGATAGAGTGAAGGCAAAAGAAAAAACCTTGAACCAAAAGTTGGAGGAAATCAACCGCAAGGAAAAAGAAATCGAGAAATTAAATACCGAGTTTGAGGGTAAATTCCAAGGATTAGAGTTACGCATTCAGGAAGTGGATAAAATGCACCAGAAAAGTGTTGCTGAACTTTCAAAAATCAGTGGTCTATCACCTGAAGAAGCTAAAAATCAATTGGTTGAATCTTTAAAAGATGAAGCTAGAACGGCTGCTATGGCTTCGATAAAAGATATCGTTGAAGAAGCAAAATTAAATGCAAACAAAGAAGCACGTAAAATTGTCATTCAATCCATTCAACGCGTTGCTACTGAACAAGCAATCGAAAATGCAGTCTCAGTTTTCAATATTGAATCCGACGAGGTGAAAGGTAGAATCATCGGTCGTGAAGGTAGAAATATCCGCGCCTTAGAAGCTGCGACTGGTGTTGAAATTATCGTTGACGATACGCCAGAAGCAATTGTACTTTCCTGCTTCGACCCTGTACGTCGTGAAATTGCTCGTCTTTCCTTACATCAGTTGGTTTCCGACGGACGTATTCACCCTGCCCGAATTGAAGAAGTGGTTGCTAAAACGAGAAAACAATTAGATGAAGAAATCGCCGAAACAGGTCGCAGGACTTGTATCGACTTAGGGATTCACGGTTTACATCCGGAGTTGATGCGTATGGTTGGACGAATGAAATACCGTTCTTCTTACGGACAAAACCTACTGCAACACTCCCGTGAAGTTGCCAATCTCTGCGCAATTATGGCAGCAGAACTTGGTTTGAACGTCAAATTAGCAAAACGTGCTGGATTATTACACGATATTGGAAAAGTTCCTGATGAAGAGCCAGAATTGCCACACGCCATTTTAGGGATGAAAATTGCTGAAAAATTTGGTGAAAAAGGTGAAGTGTTGAATGCTATCGGTGCTCACCACGATGAAATCGAAATGACATCAATAATTTCTCCTATTGTTCAGGTGTGCGATGCCATTTCAGGTGCCCGCCCAGGAGCGCGTCGTGAAATCGTTGAGGCTTACATCAAACGAATTAAGGATTTAGAAGCATTGGCGTTGTCGTATGAAGGTGTTTCAAACTCGTATGCTATCCAAGCTGGACGTGAGTTACGTGTGATTGTAGAATCTGAAAAAGTGACTGATCAACGTGCAGAAGAATTGTCATTTACGATTTCTCAACGCATTCAGACAGAAATGACTTATCCAGGGCAAGTGAAAGTTACCGTTATTCGTGAAAAACGTGCGGTGAATTACGCGAAATAATTTCAACTTATCGGATTCCCAATTGTTATGCCTTCTATGAAACAGCCATTTTTGATTGCTGGACCGTGTAGTGCAGAAACAAGGGAACAAGTATTGGAAACCGCTGCGGCTTTGGTTGATGCGCATTTAAAACCCGACTATTTTCGAGCAGGAATTTGGAAACCACGAACACGTCCTGGTGACTTTGAAGGCGTTGGTGCCATTGGACTTCCGTGGCTGAAAGAGGTTAAAGAAAACTATCAACTACCCGTTGCCATTGAAGTTGCGAAAGCCGAACATGTTGAATTGGCTTTGAAATACGGCGTTGACATGGTTTGGATTGGTGCACGTTCAACCGCGAATCCATTTACCGTTCAGGAAATTGCTGATGCACTTTCGGGAGTTAATATTCCTGTTTATGTGAAAAATCCTACCAATCCTGATTTGAAATTATGGTTGGGAGGAATTGAACGCGTTTTCAAAGCGAATGTTGGCGAAATCGCAGCAATACATCGCGGTTTTTCAGTGTATGAAAAGAATTTATACCGCAACAACCCGAACTGGCAAATTCCAATAGATTTAAAACAAGAGATGCCCGAAATCCGCTTGATTTGTGATCCTTCACACATCGGAGGCAGGGATTTTTTATTGTTCGATATTGCACAAAAAGCATTGGATTTACGCTTTGATGGTTTGATTATTGAAACCCATATCCGACCGAAAGAAGCTTGGACCGACGCACGGCAACAAATCACACCATCCGATTTGAAAGTGCTGATTGACAATATCCAATTGCGGAGTCGAGAGGAAATTCCAGACGAAATTCTGAAAGAGCATCGTTTACAATTGAATCAAATTGATGAAGACCTCATTCGTCTTTTACAAGAACGGATGCAAATTGCTGAAAAAATTGGAGCGTTTAAAAAAGAACACAATTCGGTGATTCTTCAAAGTAATCGTTGGGAAGAAGTCCTGAAAAAAAACGTTACAAAAGCATCTGGTAGCGGTTTATCGGTTCAATTTTCAAATGAGCTTTTCCGTTTGATTCACCAAGAGTCCATTCGAATTCAAGCGGCAATTTTGGCTGGAAAAAACAATGAGTAAAATTATTTCACCCTTCAACTTTAGCGGGAATGCAACGGTTCCTCCATCAAAAAGTTATGGTCAACGTGCATTGATACTAAGTTTGTTCTGCGATGAAATGGTGCGAATTTCTAATCTTGGTGAATCGGATGACGAACAAGCACTTTTGCGACTTTTGCCTCACATCGGAAAAAAAATCAGTTTTGAGAACGGTGATGTACTAATTGAAAAAGGAAGCAGTTTTCCTGAAAATACCGAAATTAACGTGGGTGAATCAGGAACAGCATTGCGGATGTTAGGAGTTATAGCACCCTTTTTTGCTAAAGAAGTGATTTTAAACGGAAAGGGAACACTACTCCAACGTAAGCAAGGTCAACTCATCACATTTCTCGAAGCAGCCGGATGCCAAGTGGAACACCAAAATGAACTATTGCCCATCCGCATTTATGGAGGAATTCAGCAGATTCCAAAACAAATCAACGGATCTGAGAGTTCGCAGGTAATAAGTGGTGTGGCCTACCTCCTGCCCTTTATAAATACCGAATCAAAAATTAAAATAGCCCAACTGAAAAGTAAACCTTACTTGGAAATGACAGTAGATTTTCTTAGAAGTTTTCAGTTAGACGTCAATTTTGACGGTTTGGAATTAAAAGGAAGAGGAAATCAGCGCCTTTCTTCGTTTACCTATACCGTCGAAAACGATTGGAGCGGTGCGGCCAATTTACTTATTGGAGCAGCCTTGTCAGGAGAAATTACAATTCTAGGATTGAATCCAAATTCCCTTCAGGCCGATAAAAAAATCTTGGGAGTTTTGAGTGATTTTGGCGCGAAAATTAAATGGTCCATGAATTCGATTTCCGTTCAAAAAAACCAAGCTCTACCTTTTCAATTTGATGGAACCGACTGCCCTGATTTGTTGCCAATTGTCGCTGTTTTGGCGTGTGGTGCATCAGGAAAAAGTACCCTAAAAGGAATGTCGCGGCTTCAAAACAAGGAATCGAATCGTGCCCTTGCCATTTGTTCTTTTTTAGAAATTTTTGGTGTTCATTTTAAACTCACCACGGACCAACTCCAGATTTATGGAACAGGAAAAGTAAAAGGCGGAAACGTTCAATGTTTTAATGACCACCGGATCGTTATAGCAACCACCATCGCTGCATGTATATCTCAACAAGCCATTTCTATAGATACCCCATCAGCTGTATCGAAGTCGTTTCCGAGGTTTTTTGAGATTGTAAATCATTGAAAAGAATAATTTTTTCTTTAAAAGGCGCTATTAATTACCAATCGTTCCCAAACCTCTTCCATACCTTTGGTTGCAGGAGTATCAATAGCGAAAATATTTTTACTTAGGTAGGATTTGAGAGAGCTAGCATTGGGGTCAATGACGTAAAGGGGACAAGAAGGTTTGGTTAAATTTGGAATTTCATTGGCTGGATAAACTTGTAAAGATGTTCCGACCACTAGACAACAATCGGCTTCAACAGCTGCTTGACGTGCTTCCTCCAATAGTAGCGGATTCAAGTATTCTCTAAACCAGACAATGTGCGGACGCAATTGTGTTCCACTCTTACCCGTATCCCCTAAATTCAAATCGTCTTCCCACGTATAAATTTCATCGTCGTACTCTTCTGAACGCACTTTATTGAGTTCGCCGTGTAAGTGAATGATTTTCGTTGAACCTGCTCGCTCGTGTAAATCATCGACATTTTGAGTTACTACGGTTACTTCAAAAAATTTCTCTAAGTCAGCAATAAGTTGATGCGCCTTATTTGGCTGGACTTCTTTTAATTGTGCCCTTCGATCGTTATAAAACTTCAACACCAAAGCTGGATTTTTTTTCCAGGCCTCCGGAGTGGCGACATCTTCAATGGAAAAATTCTCCCATAATCCGTCGTAATCTCGAAATGTTTTGATTCCACTTTCAGAAGATACACCTGCACCAGTAAACACTAAAATTTTCTTCATCTTCTAGCAAAGTTAAAGAATTGAGAATAGTTTAAATGTCCTTTAAAACAAAAAAAAGGGTCGTAAAACTACGACCCTTTATCTTATTTTTTTGTGTTGATTAAGCCTCTAATTCGTCTAGAGCAGCTTGAGAACCAACAATCATTTTTTGGAATTCACGAACACCCGTACCTGCAGGGATTAAGTGACCTACAATTACGTTTTCTTTCAAACCTAATAAGTAGTCTTCTTTTCCTGAGATTGCAGCTTCGTTCAATACTTTGGTAGTTTCCTGGAAGGAAGCCGCAGAAATAAACGATTGTGTTTGAAGTGATGCACGCGTGATACCTTGTAACAACGGTGTTGAAGTTGCTGGCATTGCGTCACGAGCTTCAACCAGTTTCTTGTCCTCACGTTTCAATTTAGAGTTCTCATCTCTCAATTTTCTAACAGAGACTAACTGACCTTTTTTCAATTCA
This sequence comes from Bacteroidota bacterium, assembly GCA_039795265.1. Taxonomy (GTDB): domain Bacteria; phylum Bacteroidota; class Bacteroidia; order Flavobacteriales_D; family Crocinitomicaceae; genus UBA952. The sequence continues at coordinate 48,351 of JBDKEM010000029.1, forward strand.
GTTGAATCACCAGCATCTTTGATGAACATCATTCCGTACAACTCGTCGTTAGCTTCCATAATGTCCGCTTTGTGAACTGATTGTCCTTCAAGGAACTTGGTATCACCTGCTTCAATGATTTCAGCTTTCAACATCATTTGACGTACGATAACTTCAAAATGCTTGTCGTTGATTTTCACCCCTTGTAAACGGTAAACCTCTTGAATTTCGTTCACGATATACTCCTGCACCTTAGTTGGTCCTTCGATGTTAAGGATATCGTTTGGCGTAATCGCACCATCAGATAATGGTTGACCAGCACGAACGAAGTCATTTTGTTGTACTAAAATATGTTTAGCAAGCGGAACTAAATACTTGCGCACTTCACCCAATTTCGATGTGATGATGATTTCACGGTTACCACGTTTGATATTACCAAATGTAGCTGTTCCGTCGATTTCAGAAACCACAGCTGGATTAGAAGGGTTACGAGCTTCGAACAATTCCGTAACACGTGGAAGACCACCTGTGATATCCCCTGTTTTTCCAGCCATACGAGGAATTTTAACCAAAATCTCTCCTGCTTCAAGAGTTGCACCTTCGCTAACGCTAATGTGCGAGTTCACCGGAATCGAGTACTCACGTAATTTTTCCTTCGTTTTTGGATCAATAATGTGAATAGCTGGGCTCTTTTTCTTGTCACGGGATTCGATAATTACTTTCTCGGTAAATCCAGTTTGCTCATCGACTTCTTCACGGAAAGTTACATTTTCAATAATATTATCAAATACAACTTTACCAGATACCTCAGAGATAATCAAGGCATTATATGGATCCCATTTACAGATTACATCACCTTTTTTGATTTTCGCACCATTCACAACAGTCAATTCAGAACCGTAAGGAATGTTTGCAGTCATCACTGTGATTCCTGTTTTCTCATCCGTTATTTTCAATTCAGCAGAACGACCTACAACGATTACTTTTTCAGTACCGTCCGAGTTTTTCTTTTCAATCGTACGTAATTCGTCAATTTCCAGAACACCGTTTGCTTTTGCTTTTAAGTCAGAAATATCAGCAATGTTAGACGCCGTACCACCCACGTGGAAAGTACGTAAAGTCAACTGTGTACCTGGCTCACCGATGGATTGTGCCGCGATTACACCTACAGCATCTCCGCGTTGTGCCAAGCGGTGGTTTGCCAAGTTGCGACCGTAACATTTCGAACAAACACCACGGCGCATTTCACAAGTCAATACTGAACGAATTTCAACTTCGTCAATTCCAGCAGCCTCGATAGCTTTTGCAACATCTTCAGTAATCAACTCACCGGATTGAACGATGATTTCTTCTGAATCTGGAGCGTAAACATCGTGCACCGAAGTACGACCTAAAATTCTATCATAAAGTGGTTCAACAACTTCATCATTTTTCTTCAATGCCGTTGCAACGATTCCACGCAATGTACCACAATCTTCAGAATTGATAACTACGTCTTGTGCAACGTCCACCAAACGACGAGTTAAGTAACCTGCATCCGCTGTTTTAAGTGCTGTATCGGCAAGACCTTTACGCGCACCGTGAGTAGAGATAAAGTACTCCAAAATCGAAAGACCTTCCTTAAAGTTAGATAAGATTGGATTCTCGATAATCTCCTGTACTGACGCACCCGACTTTTGTGGTTTCGCCATCAATCCCCTCATTCCAGAAAGCTGACGAATCTGCTCTTTAGAACCACGAGCACCTGAGTCAAACATCATGTAAATGGAGTTGAAACCTTGTCTATCGGATTTCAATTGATCCATTAATGTTGCAGTCAAGCGAGAGTTTGTATGTGTCCAAATATCAATGATTTGGTTGTAACGTTCGTTGTTGGTAATAAGACCCATGTTATAGTTCATCATTACCTCTTTCACTTCATTTTCAGCTTTAGAAACCAACTCCTCTTTTTCTTTAGGAATAATGATATCGTCTAAGTTGAACGACAAACCTCCACGGAATGCCATCTCATAACCTAAACCTTTAATATCATCAAGGAATTTAGCTGTTTTAGAAGTGCCACAAATTTTCAAAACTTCACCGATAATATCGCGCAATGCTTTTTTAGTCAATACTGCATTGATGTAACCTACTTCACGAGGAACAACTTCGTTAAAAATAACACGTCCACAAGTCGTTTCGATTAACTTCAATTCTGGCTCACCATTCTCACCCAAATCGTAGGTTTTTACTTTGATGTGCGCATGTAAGTCCAATTTTTTCTCATTGTAAGCGATGATCACCTCTTCTGGAGAGTAGAAAATTCCACCTTCACCTTTAACAACCTCAGTTTCTGTATTTTTCTTTCCTTTTGTAATGTAATACAAACCAAGAACCATGTCCTGAGAAGGAACGGCTATTGGCGCACCATTAGCAGGGTTAAGAATGTTATGAGAAGCCAACATCAACATTTGCGCTTCCAGAATTGCTGCGTTACCTAAAGGAAGGTGAACCGCCATTTGGTCACCGTCGAAATCGGCGTTGAAGGCTGTTGTAACAAGTGGGTGAAGACGAATTGCTTTTCCTTCAATCAATTTTGGTTGGAATGCTTGAATACCTAGACGGTGAAGCGTAGGAGCACGGTTAAGAAGAACAGGATGTCCTTTTAATACGTTTTCCAATATATCCCAAACCACAGGCTCTTTACGGTCAACAATTTTCTTCGCAGATTTTACAGTTTTTACAATACCACGTTCAATCATTTTACGGATAATGAACGGTTTGTAAAGCTCAGCAGCCATATCTTTTGGTAAACCACATTCGTGTAATTTCAAATCTGGTCCAACAACAATTACAGAACGTGCAGAATAATCAACACGTTTACCAAGTAGGTTTTGACGGAAACGACCTTGTTTACCTTTTAATGAATCGGAAAGCGACTTCAAAGCACGATTCGATTCAGTTTTAACTGCGCTAGATTTACGCGAGTTGTCAAACAAGGAATCAACTGCCTCTTGAAGCATACGTTTTTCATTACGCAAGATAACCTCAGGAGCTTTGATTTCGATCAATCGTTTCAAACGGTTATTACGGATAATAACACGACGGTATAAATCATTCAAGTCAGAAGTTGCAAAACGACCACCATCAAGCGGAACTAATGGACGCAATTCCGGTGGAATAACTGGAACAACACGAACTATCATCCATTCCGGACGGTTCTCGCGACGAGTTTGAGAATCACGCATCGCTTCAATGACTTGAAGACGTTTAAGTGCCTCGTTTTTACGTTGAACAGAAGTTTCATTTTCTGCTTGGTCGCGTAAATCGTAAGACAGTTCATCTAAATTCAAACCACGAAGCAAGTCATAAAGTGCTTCTGCACCCATTTTTGCTACGAATTTGTTCGGATCTGTATCTTCTAAAAAATGATTGTCTTTAAGAATTGGATTATCAATGATGTCTAGATATTCTTCTTCTGTTAAGAAGTCCATTTTTTTGAGGCTTACCCCATCGATATCATTTGCCAAACCTGAATTAATTACGACATAGCGCTCATAATAAATGATTTGATCCAATTTTTTAGTTGGCAAACCGAGCATGTAACCAATTTTATTAGGCAATGAACGGAAATACCAAATATGTGCAACTGGAACCACTAAAGATATGTGTCCCATGCGTTCGCGACGTACTTTTTTCTCAGTCACTTCAACACCACAACGGTCACATACGATTCCTTTGTAACGAATACGTTTATATTTCCCACAGTGACATTCGTAATCTTTAACAGGACCGAAGATTCGTTCACAGAACAAACCATCACGTTCCGGCTTATAGGTACGGTAGTTGATTGTTTCTGGCTTTAATACTTCGCCACTTGAGTGGTCCAGAATCACTTCTGGAGATGCCAAGGATATGACAATTTTGTTAAAGCTACTTTGTTTTTTCGGTGTTTCTTTTTTGAAAGCCATTTTATCTAATGATTTCGTTTTCTAATTATTCCATTACCACGTTCAAGCACAATCCGCGAAGTTCGTGCAACAATACATTGAAAGATTCAGGGATTCCTGGTTCAGGAATGTTGTCACCTTTCACAATTGCTTCGTACGCTTTAGCTCTACCCATTACGTCATCTGACTTAACAGTTAGGATTTCTTGAAGGATATTTGATGCACCGAATGCTTCAAGTGCCCAAACCTCCATCTCACCAAAACGCTGACCTCCAAACTGCGCTTTACCTCCAAGAGGTTGTTGCGTAATAAGTGAGTATGGTCCGATTGAACGAGCGTGCATTTTGTCATCCACCATGTGAGAAAGTTTCAACATGTAGATGATACCTACCGTCGCTGGTTGATGGAAACGCTCTCCTGTTCCACCATCATACAAGTATGTTTTTCCAGAACGTGGAACGCCAGCTTTATCTGTCCACTCATTGATTTCATCAGGAGTAGCACCATCAAAAATTGGTGTAGCGAACTTAACACCTAACTTTTCACCTGCCCAACCTAAAACAGTTTCGTATATCTGTCCAAGGTTCATACGAGAAGGTACCCCAAGTGGATTAAGTACGATATCAACAGGTGTTCCATCTTCAAGGAAAGGCATATCTTCTTGACGAACGATATTAGCAACAATACCTTTGTTACCGTGACGACCTGCCATTTTATCCCCAACTTTCAATTTACGTTTCTTAGCAACATAAACTTTAGCCAATTTCACAATACCTGCTGGCAATTCATCTCCAACTGAAATGTGGAATTTACGGCGTTTGTAGTTACCTAAAATATCGTTTGCTTTAATATTGAAGTTGTGAATTAATCGGCTAATCAATTGATTTGTTGATAATTCAGTTGTCCAATTCAATGGGTTCACTATTGAGTAATCTAAAGCAAAAAGTGCTTTGTGTGTGAATTTCGTTCCTTTTTTAATCAACTCTTCTTTAAAGTTGTTGAACACACCGTTGGATTTTTGTTCACCAAGAATGACCATTAGTTTGTCAACCAATTTTTCTTTCAAGTCAGCGAAATCCTTCTGGTATTCTGCATCAATTGTCTCAAGAATTGGTTTATCTTGATTTTTTGATTTACGATCTTTAACGGCACGAGAGAATAATTTTTTCTCAATCACAACTCCACGAAGGGAAGGACCAGCTTTCAATGAAGCATCTTTAACATCGCCTGCTTTATCACCAAAGATAGCGCGTAATAATTTTTCTTCTGGAGAAGGATCCGTTTCTCCTTTCGGAGTAATTTTTCCAATTAGAATATCGCCTTCTTTGATGTCCGCACCAATGCGAATTAGACCGTTTTCATCTAAATCTTTTGTCGCTTCTTCGCTCACATTTGGAATATCCGATGTTAATTCTTCCATTCCACGTTTTGTGTCGCGTACCTCCAAAGAATATTCATCGATATGAATTGAAGTAAAGATATCATTGCGAACAACCTTTTCTGAAATCACGATTGCATCCTCAAAGTTGTAACCTTTCCAAGGCATGAACGCTACTTTCAAGTTTTGACCTAAAGCCAATTCACCATTTTGAGTTGCATATCCTTCGCAAAGTACTTGACCAGATTCTACTCGATCACCTTTCTTCACGATTGGTTTTAAGTTGATACACGTACTTTGGTTCGTCTTCATGAATTTCGTTAACGAATAACGTTTAACTTCAGAATCAAAACTTACTAATTTATCTTCGTCGTTCCAATCGTAACGTATAACGATTTCATTAGCGTCAACATATTCAACAACACCTGAACCTTCCGCATTAATCAATACACGGGAATCGCGTGCCACTAAACGTTCAATTCCAGTACCAACAATTGGTGAATTTGGACGTAAAAGTGGAACAGCTTGACGTTGCATGTTTGATCCCATCAAAGCACGGTTCGCGTCATCATGCTCTAAGAAAGGAATTGATGAAGCCGCAATTGAAGCGATTTGGTTGGCTCCTACATCCATTAAATGCAAATCCTTAGGATTCACAACTGGGAAGTCACCTTCAAAACGCGCTTTTACGATTTCAGATAAGAAGTTACCATTGTCATCAATTACCGCATTTGCTTGGGCAATAATTTTAGCGTCTTCTTCCTCCGCAGCCAAATAGATTGGTTCTTCGTTAAAAATAACTTTACCATTTTCAACTTTTCTATAAGGTGTTTCGATGAAACCTAATTTATTCACTTTTGCAAAAACACACAAAGAAGAAATCAAACCAATGTTTGGACCTTCAGGCGTTTCAATCGTACATAAACGACCATAGTGGGTATAGTGAACGTCACGAACCTCGAAACCTGCTCTTTCACGTGAAAGACCACCTGGTCCGAGTGCTGATAAACGACGTTTGTGTGTTACCTCAGAAAGTGGATTTGTTTGATCCATGAACTGAGAAAGCTGATTTGTTCCGAAGAAGGAATTAATCACCGAAGAAAGTGTTTTCGCATTAATAAGGTCAATTGGAGTAAAGACCTCGTTATCACGAACATTCATTCGCTCACGAATTGTTCTTGCCATTCTTGAAAGACCAACTCCAAATTGAGAATATAACTGTTCACCCACTGTTCTTACACGACGATTTGACAAGTGGTCAATATCATCAATATCAGCCTTTGAGTTTATCAATTCAATTAGATACTTGATGATTTTCAGGATGTCACTTTTTGTAAGGACTCTGGAGTTTTCTGAATCGTCAAGACCCAATTTTTTATTCAAACGGAAACGACCAACTTCACCTAAATCGTAGCGAGTATCTGAGAAAAATAATTTGTCAAATACACTTTTTGCAGTTTCGTAATCAGGTGGTTCAGCATTTCTTAATTGACGATAGATATGTTCAACTGCTTCTTTTTCAGAGTTTGAAATATCTTTTTGTAGTGTATTGTAAATGATCGTGTAATCCGCTGAATTTGCTTCTTCTTTGTGTAGAATTAAAGACTTAACACCAGTTTCAAGAATTAAATCCAAATGTTCTTCACCGATAACAGTTTCACGGTCAAGGATTGTATCATTACGTTCGATAGACACAACTTCACCTGTGTCCTCATCAACGAAATCTTCAATCCAAGTTTTTAACAATCGAGCAGCAAGACGACGTCCTACTAATTTTTTCATAATGGCTTTGCTCACTTTCACTTCATCAGCAAGACCAAAAATTTCCAAGATGTCTTTATCTGATTCATAACCCAAAGCACGGAACAATGTTGTTACCGGTAACTTTTTCTTACGATCAATATAGGCATACATGATATTATTGATGTCAGTCGCAAATTCAATCCAAGAACCTTTGAAAGGAATGATACGAGCAGAATACAATTTAGTACCATTTGCGTGGCGACTTTGGCCAAAGAATACCCCAGGAGAACGATGCAATTGAGACACTATCACGCGCTCAGCACCATTCACCACGAATGATCCTTTAGGAGTCATATAAGGAATTGTACCTAAATAAACATCCTGAACGATTGTTTCAAAATCCTCGTGCTCAGGGTCGGTACAATATAATTTCAACTTAGCTTTAAGCGGAACACTGTGTGTTAAGCCGCGTTCGATACACTCTTCGATAGAATAACGAGGAGGATCAATAAAGTAGTCTAGAAACTCTAGAACGAATTGATTTCTTGTATCAGTGATCGGAAAGTTTTCTGCGAAAACCTTATAAAGGCCTTCACTTTCTCGATTTTCAGGAGTTGTTTCCAATTGAAAAAACTCTTTGAACGATTTCAACTGAATTTCCAGGAAATCTGGATAATCAAATTGATTTTTGCTTGAAGCAAAATTAATTCTGGTTGAATTAGTTGTTGTTGCCAAGGCTTAATTTTTTTTAGTTAATTCGAATAGTTGGAAGTAGGTAAAGGCCAAAAACAGGATAAGGCACCCACTCGAAAGTGGTGCCTATCCTGTATATAGAGAGTAAATTACTTAATCTCAACTTCAGCTCCAGCCTCTTCAAGAGACTTTTTAAGACCTTCCGCTTCGTCTTTAGAAACACCTTCTTTCAATGTAGAAGGAGCGTTATCAACTAGGTCTTTAGACTCTTTCAAACCGTTTCCAGTTAATTCTTTTACAAGCTTAACAACTGCTAATTTGTTAGCACCACCAGCTTTAAGAATTACGTCGAACTCAGTTTTTTCTTCTACAACTTCAGCAGCGCCACCAGCAGCAGCCATCATAACTGGAGCAGCAGCAGCTGGCTCAATTCCATACTCATCTTTAAGAATTGTTGCCAATTCGTTTACTTCTTTTACAGTTAGATTAACTAACGTTTCTGCAATTTGCTTTAAATCAGCCATTTTATTTTAATTTAAAAAGGTTAAAAATATTATGCTCTCTCTTCGAGCGTTTTCAAAATTCCGGCAATTTTGCCACCTGCTCCTTTCAGACCAGAAATTACATTTTTCGCAGGACTTTGTAGTAGGCCAATGATATCGCCAACCAACTCTTCTCTGCTTTTCAATGCTTCTAATACAGACAACTGATTGTCTCCGATAAAAACTGCTTCATCGATATATGCTCCTTTAAGGACAGGTTTTTCGCTTTTTTTGCGAAACTCAGCAATTAATTTCGCTGGTGCATTACCTACCTCAGAAATCATAATTGAAGTTGAACCTTTCAAAACATCCTTTAATGCTCCAAAATCCTTACCTTCAACTCGATCCATAGCTTTCTCCAAAAGTGCATTTTTAACCACACGCATTTGGATATTAGCTTGAAAACATTTTCTACGAAGTGCATTTACTGCTTCAACAGTCAAGTCAGCTGTATCTGTAAGATAGAGAACATTGCTAGCCGCTAAATCAGCTGCTAACCCATCAATGTACTGTGCTTTTTCTTCTCTTGTCATTTCTTAAAATTTTAAGCTGTTACAGATTTAGCATCAACTTGTACCCCTGGGCTCATTGTTGCACTTAAATAAATACTTTTGATGTATGTACCTTTCGCAGCGGAAGGTTTCATTTTGATCAATGTTTGAATAACTTCATTCGCATTCTCTTTTAACATTGTTCCTTCGAAACTTGTTTTACCCACTGAAGTGTGGACGATACCGTATTTATCTACTTTGAAGTCGATTTTACCAGCTTTTACCTCTTGAACCGCTTTACCAATTTCCATAGTAACCGTTCCAGTTTTAGGGTTTGGCATTAATCCACGAGGACCTAAAATACGTCCTAATGCACCAACTTTACCCATAACTGAAGGCATGGTAATAATCACGTCAACATCTGTCCAACCACCTTTGATTTTTGCAATGTAGTCGTCCAAACCTACGTAATCAGCACCTGCTTCTTTCGCTTCATTTTCTTTGTCTGGTGTACAAAGTACAAGAACTTTGACGTCCTTTCCAGTTCCATGAGGTAGCGCAACTGTACCACGTACCATTTGATTTGCTTTACGCGGGTCTACACCCAAACGAACAGCGATATCAACAGACGCATCGAATTTAGTAGTAGAAATACCTTTCACCAAATCACATGCTTCTGTCAGAGTGTAAGCTTTCGACAAATCAAATTTTGCCAAAATCTCTTTTCTTTTCTTTGAAACTCTTTTCATAACAATCTATTATTTGGTTTTAGGTGCCTCACCACCTTTAACAGTTACACCCATACTTCGTGCTGTACCAGCAACCATTGACATAGCCGCATCAACTGTAAAACAATTCAAATCAGGTAATTTATCTTCAGCAATCAAACGAATTTGATCCCATGAAATACTACCTACTTTTGACTTGTTAGGCTCTGCCGAACCTTTCTTGATTTTGGTGTGCTCAATAATTTGCACAGCAGCTGGAGGGGTTTTTAATACAAAGTCAAACGACTTATCACTATAAACCGTTATCACCACCGGAACTACCTTACCCATTTTGTCTTGTGTTCTAGCATTGAACTGCTTACAAAACTCCATGATGTTAACTCCTTTGGCTCCTAATGCAGGACCAATTGGCGGTGAAGGGTTTGCTGCGCCACCTTTAACTTGTAACTTAATTAACGCTGCTACTTCTTTAGCCATATATTTGAATTTATGTAGTCAACGTATGTCTCATGAACGGGAAGCTTTAATCGTCATAGACACACTCCTACGGTTATACTATCCTTCTTTCTCGACTTGCATGTAATTCAATTCGAGTAAGTTCTTTCTTCCGAAGATTTTCACCATCACTTTCAATTTCTTCTTTTCTTCGTTTATTTCGTCAACCACTCCACTAAAATTATTAAATGGACCATCAATGACTTTCACTGATTCACCAATAACAAAAGGAATTTTAACTTCTTCTTCGTTTTCAGCTAATTCATCAACTTTACCAAGAATTCTGTTAACCTCAGAGAGACGCATAGGTACAGGTTCACCACCTTTTTCAGTACCTAAAAACCCAATAACATTCGGAATACTCTTGATAACGTGGGAAACCTCCCCAATTAACGCCGCTTCAATAAGGACATAACCAGGCAGGTAGGCTCTTTCTTTAGTAACCTTCTTATTATTTTGAATTTTGAAAACTTTTTCCGTTGGAATTAAAACTTGACTAACATAGTCGTCAAGTTTCATACGAGTAATCTCAAGTTCAAGGTATTCTTTAACCTTTTTCTCTTTTCCACTCACGGCACGAACCACGTACCATTTCTTTGCAATTTCAGCCATGTCAGATTAAAAAGTACCGTAAATAAAACCAAGAATACCTCTCCAAACCGATTCCGCCTCACCTGTAATTCCAAAAACGAAATCCATAGCGAATATTGAAAGGGCTATTAATACGGAAGATACAACAACAAGAATAGTATTATTCTGTAACTCCTTCCAAGTCGGCCAGGTTACATTATGCAACATCTCGTTGTATGTATCTAGAAAATATGTTCTAATTTTCGACACGTGTTCTTTGTTTTAGCACGGGCGGTAGGATTCGAACCCACGACCAATGGTTTTGGAGACCACTACTCTACCAGCTGAGCTACGCCCGTTTAAAAAGGGGAGTTTAAAAAAACTCCCCTTCCTGATATTAATAAATAATATTACTTAAGCAACGATTTCAGTAACCTGACCAGCACCTACTGTTCTACCACCCTCACGGATTGCAAAACGAAGACCTTTGTCCATTGCTACCGGAACGATCAACTTAACATTGATTGTAACGTTATCACCTGGCATTACCATTTCACGTCCATCAGTAAGGTGAATTTCACCAGTTACGTCAGTTGTACGGAAATAGAATTGCGGACGGTATTTGTTGTGGAATGGAGTGTGACGTCCACCTTCTTCTTTTTTCAAAACGTAGATCTCAGCTTTGAATTCGATGTGTGGTTTCACAGAACCTGGTTTAGCGATAACCATACCTCTTTTGATTTGAGATTTTTCAATACCTCTTAATAAAAGACCTACGTTATCACCAGCTTCACCTCTATCCAAGATTTTGCGGAACATTTCAACACCAGTTACAGTAGAGTTCAATTTAACATCACCCATTCCTAAGATTTCAACTGGCTCTCCTGAGTTGATAACACCCGTTTCGATACGTCCTGTTGCAACTGTACCACGACCTGTAATCGTAAATACGTCTTCAACTGGCATCAAGAATGGCTTATCAATGTCACGTGGAGGAAGTTCGATATAAGTATCAACTGCATCCATCAAATCTTCAACAGTTTTAACCCATTTTTCTTCACCGTTCAATGCACCTAAAGCTGAACCTTGAATAACTGGAGCGTTGTCACCATCATATTGATAGAAAGAAAGCAATTCACGGATTTCCATCTCAACAAGCTCTAATAACTCAGGATCGTCAACCATATCCACTTTATTCATGAATACAACTAAGCGAGGAACTCCAACCTGACGACCAAGTAGGATGTGCTCACGAGTTTGAGGCATAGGACCATCTGTTGCAGCAACTACAAGAATCGCACCGTCCATTTGAGCAGCACCAGTAACCATGTTCTTTACGTAATCCGCGTGACCTGGACAGTCAACGTGTGCGTAGTGACGGTTCGCTGTTTGATACTCGATGTGAGATGTATTAATAGTAATACCGCGTTCTTTTTCTTCTGGAGCATTGTCAATTGAAGAGAAATCACGAGCTTGTGCAAGACCTTTTGAAGCCAATACACTTGAGATAGCCGCAGTTAACGTAGTTTTACCGTGGTCAACGTGCCCGATAGTACCAATGTTAACGTGGGGTTTGGAACGGTCAAAATTTTCCTTAGCCATTTTACTTATTTGTTACTTGTTAATAAAACATTATAATGTCCGATAAAAAACGGAGAACATTCAATTTTGAGCCAATGACGAGAATTGAACTCGTGACCTCTTCCTTACCAAGGAAGCGCTCTACCCCTGAGCTACACCGGCGCTCAATAGAAAGTGAGCGGGAGACGAGATTCGAACTCGCGACGTTCAGCTTGGAAGGCTGACGCTCTACCAACTGAGCTACTCCCGCTTAAATTCATTCTGTGGGAGTGGATGGACTCGAACCAACGATACCTTACGGTGACAGATTTACAGTCTGCTGCAATAGCCACTATGCGACACTCCCAACAATTGCGAGCCGATGGAGGGATTCGAACCCCCGACCAGCTGATTACAAATCAGCTGCTCTGGCCAACTGAGCTACATCGGCATTGTTGTAATAAACTTAAGTATTTTAAAGAACTTCAAAACCAAAAACTTATTTTTTGGGACTGCAAATGTATGAAAGAAATCAAAACTAATTTCAAAAAAAACAAAAAAAATTAAACTTTTTTTTCGTTCCATTTAACTACTCCAGATTTTCACATAACCAACTTATTGTTATACTATTGTTTTTCAATAATTTAATCAACAAGCACATGTTGATCAGGAATTGTCATTCTTTATTTCATTTAGCAGCATTTTTTTGGTTTTCTTTGTCCCAATGAAAAAAATCCTTGTTTTTGTGTCTTCAGATTTGTGCACGGACAATCGAGTACACCGAACTTGTCAGGCGATTCATGAACTTGGTTATGAAGTTCAATTGTACGGGCGCAGAAAGAAAAATAGCCCTGCTTTAGATAAACGATCGTATTTTACAAAGCAAATAAAAATGGTTTTTCAAAAGGGTCCATTATTTTATGCAGCATTGAACATTCGATTTTTTTTAATTGGAATTTTTAGTTCATTTCATCTCTTGTACAGCAACGACCTTGATACTTTACCTGCCTGCTATTTGGTTTCTCAAATTAGAAGAAAGAAAATCATCTACGATAGTCACGAATTATTCACCGAAGCACCAGAACTTATCCATCGTCCAAAAATTCAACGAATATGGGAAAGAATCGAGCAATATATTTTCCCGAAACTCCAATACGTCATCACAGTAAATGAGTCGATTGCCTTAGAATTTCAGAAACGCTATGGGTTGAAACCAAAGGTTATTCGCAATGTTCCCAGCAAGATTAAACATCCTCTTATTATTTCCAAAGCAAGTTTAGGTATTCAAGAAAACAATTCAATTCTTATTATACAAGGATCAGGATTAAATGTAGAACGAGGAATAGAAGAAGCTGTGCTCGCTATGAAAAATGTAAAAAACGCAGTTTTAGTTCTAGTTGGCGATGGAGATGTACTGCCAAAGGTGAAAAAAATGGTAAGTGACCATCAACTTGAAAAAAAAGTACGATTTTTTGGGCGTCGTTCCTATGAAGATATGATGGCAATAACAAGATTAGCAAGTATTGGATTGGCCTTGGACAAACCACTTTCCCTAAATTATAAGTATGCACTTCCAAACAAATTATTCGACTACATTCACGCTTCGACTCCAATTCTATGTTCTGGTTTAATAGAAATTGAACGAATAGTCGAAAAATATGAAATCGGCAAGGTGGTTAATGAAATTTCACCCGAATCGATTGCAAATGCAATAAATGAATTACTATCTAATCCTTCAAGACTTGAACAAATGCAATTCAATTGTCAGAAAGCAGCGCTTATAGAAAACTGGGAAAATGAAAAAAAGACACTCGTCGAGCTGCTAAATTCTATTCAATAATTTACTTTTTCGAAAAAAGCAGGTTCAATCGTACCATTCGATAGAAATCAAACAATTTCAAATTAGCAAATCCTAACGAAAATAGAAATCTCAAAAGGTATGTTAATGGGATCGATGAAAATAAAAGCATTCGAAAAAATAGATTCTTACGAAGTTTTAATGTCATTTTAAGTAACTTAACATGACGAATAAACTCATCCTCAAAGCCGACCTTTCGACAAATCCAAACTAGATTTTTTAAAGCGTTGTCTGTTTTCTTCAAAAAGGTCTTATTATCATCCAAGTTTGGGTTCAAAACAGGATTGTCGATATGCTCAATTTTAATTCCTGCTTGTTTTAAACGAAATCCGAACAAAGTATCTTCGTGTCCGTACCCTTTTACACGTTCTTCAAAACGAATTTTCTGAAATACCTCTCGCTGTATCAGAAAATTGTTGGTTTTAAAAGACAAACCTGGTAATAATAAGCGCTCTTTTAAGGATTTGCTTTCGCGATTTGTACTGTATTTCCAACGTAACCGATATTTCAAACTTGGCTTTTCCTTTTGATAAATGCTAGCACCAACAACGACATATAAACCAGATTTCTCTCGGATTAAATCAACATATTTTTGAAGGAAATCATCCGAAATAATCTTACTATCACCATCCAAAAAAAGTAGTTGATCTCCAGTAGATTCTTCTAAAAAAAAATTACGAATTGCTGCTCTACCGACATTTTTCTGCAACTCAATAAGCTCACACTTACTGGCTACTTCTGAATTTTTCCTTTTGAATGTTTCTTTGGAACAATCGTCAATAACAATGATTTCAGCCTGTTCACCTTTTAAATTTGCTATCTGTTCGTACAAGTCATTCACCAACTGACGAACATCACTATTATAAACAGGAATACAGATTGAAATCATTACTTTGCCTTATGCCATCGTGTTTGGTGTACCGAAACTTACCGGTGGAACGCCATGATTCGGCTCATCAATATGACCAAAATTACGTTCATAATTATTTATATTTTCTGCAAGTGCTTGTAAAAATCGTTTGGCATTTGAAGGGGTCATCAAAACTCGAGAACGCACTTTTCCTTTAGGCATACCGGGCATCACTTGAATAAAATCACATACAAATTCAGCAGGCGAGTGCGTAATTACAGCAAGATTCGAATAAACTCCGAAAGCAATCTCTTCAGAAAGCTCGATATTCATTTCATTTTCAGTATGTTCTGACATAATAATAAAATTTAAATTTCAATTTCAGTTTCTTTAAAAGTAATCTTCAATGATTCCAATTCTGTAAGAATAGGCTCATATACATCCGAGTGGATAGGTAAAGTTACTCCTTTTTCAGTAAAGTTACCGTTCAAAATATGTTTAGCAGCAATCGCAACGGGTAATCCAACTGTGTTTGACATCGCGGTATAAATCGGATCCTCGCCAATACTCACCATAGAAGAAGTGATTCTATAATTCTTTTGATTTAATTCATATTCAAACTCGTGATGCATCACCAACATATCTTTGTCTCCTGGTTCTAGTTTCCATTTTTCAACCAAAAGTTTCTCCAGTAATTGTGCTGGTGTTGCTTTTTCAAAACCAAAATTTTCCGTTTTTTCAAATAATCCAGCAGCTTCGAACAATGGAAATAATTGAATTCGATCTTCACGAAGGAATAATTTTAGTTTCTCTTCGACTGTTAAAGTTGGATTGTAGGGTAAAAAAGCATTTAAGAAACTTCTTGGGGTCAGCTTTTCCGCATCGGTCATGGAGTAATTATCGTCTGTCATACCTAATTCAATAAAGACGTTCCAAGCTTGGCAATAATCAGGACGACGCAATGTTCCACGATAGATAGTCGGGATATTTTCTAAACCGTAAACACTTCTATATGACAAGGAATCACGATTAGCATATCCGTCAAAAAAACCATATTCACCTATTTGAAAACGCTCTGTTCTACTATATAATCGGTTGTAAGGAATATATTTATATTCACCATTTTGTATGAAACAAGCAGCGCCACCTTGACCTGCAAGAATCACATTTCTCGGATTCCAAGTAAACTTATAATGCCACGGATTATTATCGCTTTCCGGCGCAATTAATCCACCACAAAACGATTTAAAGCTTGTCAATATACCTCCTTTACGCTGAACAGCATGAATAATTTTCATTGCACTCATGTGATCGATTCCAGGATCTACACCAATTTCATTCATAATTATTATTCCTGATTCAATTGCGCTTTCATGTAACGAACGCATTTCAGGAGAAATATAAGAAGGTGTAATGAGGTTTACACGTAAATCAATACAATCTTTTGCAACTTCTGGATGAAACCGAGCTGGTAGCATTGAAATCACCAAATCAGCGTGACCAATAGCAGGACGACGTTCATGCGGGTCAAGTGCATTAAACTGTAATGCTTCACCATTTGGATGGCCATTTATTTTTCTTTTTACCAGTTCAATATCTTGATCAACAATTCGAATTAACCAGTTATTATTTTCAGAGTGTTCAAGTAAATACCGAATCATGGAGGATGCTGATAAACCAGCCCCAAGAATTAGAATGATTTTGGAATGTGTCATTTTAAAATTTAAGGCGGTAAAAGTAAACAGAGAAAGTTGATGGATTTCGTTCATATCTTATTTTTTCGCCTCAAATTTCTTTTTGACTTCCATTTTCAGGTTTAGACTATTTTTGCAATCTCAATTTCTATTTTGAATTGATTTACTTTTTTGAAATCTGTTATGTCCAATTCTTCGACTAATTCCACTGGCTTTTTTGGAAAATTTGAAGGAACCATTTCATCGTTTTTTTCCATGAAAGCAATGTCATTAGGTTTATTCATTTTTTTATTTGCAATCGGCGCTGCGACTTTTATAGAATCCATCTACGATATACAAGCTGCCAAAATTTGGATATATAATGCCAAATGGTTTGAATTCCTTCTGTTTTATCTTACTCTAAATTTGATTTACAATATCTTCCGTTATAAGATGTGGGTGGGAGAGAAAATTGCGATGTTGCTGTTCCATCTTTCATTCATCATCATTTTGTTGGGTTCAGCGGTAACGCGTTTTATTTCATTTGAAGGTTTGATGGTTATTCCGGAAGGTCAATCGATTGATTTTATTTACACGGCTGAACCACACGTATTGATTTTTGCACAAGACGAAAAAGGAGTGTCTCAAACCATTGCTGAGAAAAAATTTATGTCCACCGTCACTAACAATGATTTCGACATCAATTTTGAATTAGGCAAGCGAAACATAAATTTGAGTTACGTCAACTTTCAATCAAAAATGAAAGATTCAGTTCTGATACGGAAATCCTTTAAAAGCAAGGTTCTAGAACTTGTTACCGAAGGAAGACAATCCAATTTTATTGGTGAAGAAGAGTCGTTAGCAATTGGTGAAATTCCCATTATTTATTCGTCCAAAAAAGTTCCTACAAATGCAATTCAACTTCGCGATTCAAAAGAAGGCATAGAAATTAAAACTCCTATTGAACTGCGTTACCTGCCGATGACTGCAATGCGTGCTTTCCGTGAATCTGGAGGTGAAATTGCCGATACGATGTACCAAATTGTGGAAGCAAATAAATGGACGCCCTTCTTGGAAAAAACACTCTATCAAATCGGTCAAAATCAGGTTGTATTAAATAATGTTCTTGACCATGCGAAAAAAATGCTCGTGTCCACAGGAAGCCGAAAAGTTGGTTCTGACTTCTTAACTGTAAAATTAAATGACGGTAAATCTTCGAAAACCATTCGATTAGAAGGCGGAATGAGTCAGTTACCCGTTCCTGTTCGAATTTCGATGAATGGCGTTTTCTATCAATTGGAATATGGATCCATTCGAAGACCACTTCCTTTTGCCATTGGATGTCGTGATTTTAAACTAAAGAAATATCCAGGTTCTGAATCACCATCTTCCTTCGAAAGTGATGTCACAATAATCGACAACGAAAAGAAATATAAATCAAATCGTCACATTTTTATGAATAATGTGATGGATTATCGCGGTTATCGCTTTTTCCAATCGAGTTACACTTTAGACGATCCTTCAACACCCCAAAATGAAGAAGGAACGAAATTAAGCGTGAATTTCGATTGGTGGGGAACAAACATTACTTATGTCGGTTATTTGCTAATGAGTGTAGCCATGATTCTTGCACTTTTCGCCCCCGTTGGACGTTTTTACGACCTTAATTCCAAATTGAAAAAGCTAAAAGAACGTCGTAAATCTCTCACGTTGTCGCTACTTTTTCTTGGAGCACTTTCCTTCAACTCTTTTGCTAAGCACAATCATCCTTCGGCGAACACATTCTACGTGATGAGTGAGGAACATTCTGAAAACTTGGCTTCCTTGCTAGTTTTGGATTATGACGGACGCATTGTTCCGCTTCATACTGTTTGTGATCAATTATTGCGGAAAATATATCGAGGAAACGAATACAAAAAATATAACGCTGTTCAAACGGTGATTAGCATGCACATGTATCCAAACTATTGGATGAACCAGAAAATAATTCAAGTTCCATCTGCTGTTCGTGATCGTTTAAACTTGAAAGATTATGCCTCTCCCGTTGAATTATCTAGTCCCGACGGTCAGTTCAAGTGGCTAAATGAATACAGAGCTGCACATCAAAAACTAGAATCTCGACGGGATGAATTTGATAAAAAATTAATCAAACTAAGTGAAAAGTATGAGGTTGTCCGTGGAATCTTCATGTGGGAATATATGCGCATTCTTCCTTCTGCACGCTCTAAAGGGCACAATTGGTACAAACCTATGAGCATTGAAATTCTGACAGAAGACACCACCTCATCCATTACGGCTTTTAAATATCTTGGCGCTTTAGACGAAGCATCAAAATCAAAAAAATACGGAAAAGCCAATACGCTTCTTTTCAAGTTGAAGAAAATGCAACGCGAATTTGGAGGAAAAGAAGTTCCATCAGAATCGTTAGTACGAATGGAAATCCGATACAATAAAATGGGGATTTTCAAAAATGCCTATCGTGGATACTTAAGCATTGGGTTATCATTGTTAATCGTATTTTTCATTAACATTTTCATTAACAATAAAGAGAAACTATTCCTACGTATCCGACAATTTGGAAATAGCTTGATAATTATTCTTTTCATTTATCACTTATCGGGTTTAGGCATGCGCTGGGCAATTTCTGGTCACGCTCCGTGGAGTAACGGTTATGAAGCCTTGATTTACATTGCTTGGGCAACTGTTTTGTGCGGTATCATTTTCCATAAAAAGAATGCGGTTGTACTTCCTGCGACTGCGATTTTGGCCTCTTTGATGATTTTTGTAACAGAGATGAACTTACTCGATCCGGAAATCACACCACTCGTTCCTGTTTTAAAGTCGTATTGGTTAATGATCCACGTAGCGATTATTACCTCGAGTTACGGTTTGTTAGGAATTGGTGCCATTTTGGGCTTTATCAATTTACTGCTTTACGGAATCGGCTCTCGTGAAAAACGCGAACTCATTAACATCAATATCACGGAAATCACCTATATCGCAGAAATGACGATGACCATTGGTTTATTTATGTTAACAATCGGTACTTTCTTAGGTGGCGTTTGGGCGAATGAATCGTGGGGACGTTATTGGGGTTGGGATCCGAAAGAAACTTGGGCCTTGGTTTCTGTTTTAACATATGCGATAATTTTGCATTTACGTTTAATTCCTAGATTGAATGGGAAATTCTTATTTAACGTGGTAGCTTTTTGGGGTTATTCCTCCATTATCTTCACTTTCTTCGGGGTGAATTTCATGTTGACTGGTTTGCACTCTTACGCTCAAGGAGAACAATTGGCGAAATTTCCAACATGGTTAATGGGGTTGATTCTATTTTTTGTGTTGCTAACTTTAGGGTCTTACCTTCAATATAGACGCAATAAGATCAAGGAATAGTGTTGACTGAAGGCCGCATTTTGTATGAGGACAATCATGTAATTGTTGTCAATAAACTTCCTTCCGAAATCGTGCAAGGCGATAAAACTGGCGACACTACCCTACCCGATGCTATCAAGGAATTTTTAAAGAAGAAATACGACAAACCGGGAAATGTATTCTGTGGAGTTGTTCACCGTTTGGACCGACCGACCAGTGGTGCTGTGATATTCGCAAAAACGAGTAAAGCACTAGAACGACTTAACGCTCAATTCCGCGAAAAAGAAACTGATAAAACGTACTGGGCTATCGTCGAAAATCGTCCTGAGCCAAGTGCAGGGAAATTGCAGCATTTTTTAAAAAAGAACGAAGCACAAAACAAAAGTTATGCTGTTGGAAAAGGTGTTGTTGGAGCTAAAGAAGCGCGACTTACCTACCAACTTTTGAAAAGTTCGGAACGCTATCACTTACTTGAAATCGAATTAGAAACAGGACGTCATCATCAAATTCGGGCACAATTGGCAACCATTGGATGTTGCATTAAAGGAGATTTAAAATACGGAGCAAAACGCGCAAATAAGGACGCTTCTATATGCTTACATGCACGACAAATTCGTTTTATTCATCCGACTTCAAAAGAACCAATTACCGTTGTAGCGCCAACACCTTCTACAGATGTTTGGACGGTATTTTAATTGTGTTTAAAAATTTCCGAACAAATTCAATTCCGACCATTGAATTAATACCTAAAACACTGTATATAAATAATTTAACCACATTTTATCAAGATTTATTCCGATATTTATTCCGATATTGTTTAAGTAAGAAATTTCAAAAGATTTCATTCTACTACCTCGGCGCATAAATACGTACCGCACTTTTAAAAACCGTTTCTCTGATAAAACTCATTGGTCGCATTTTTTGGTCGACAAACAATTCCATCTGATCGGTGTAATGAGGACTAGTTGATTTGGCAGAAGCACCGTATGCATTTATTGTTTCAATCGTCGTACCCTCGGGAGAATAGCGCACAAATTGAATGTAACCATCTCCACCATTGATGCGGTAGATTCCTTTTTTCTTGTCATACAAACTCGATTCTGTTGCCCGAATTTGTTCACTCATTCCCTCTGTAGGTAGATTAACCGTGTCTCGAATATGACGCTGCACCTCACCTAAGGGTACATGAATCGATCCATGTGTTTTTATCAAAAACTTCTGTGCCGCCGTAATTGCCCAAACAGCATCTTTTTCCGAAACCGGTTCTTTTTGAATCATCAATAGACCTAAAGAAGATGATAGTTTTTTCTGGAGCATTTTGTGTGTTACTAAAACAATGGTTGCATTGGTATCCGCAGCATCTGCTTCAAAATCCCATCTCTTTAAAGTTTGAATCGAAGTTTTGATTTTTGGATACTTCTCAGGATTCAAATTATACAAAATACCCAAATTTGCCATATAACTTCCTGTTCGATTAAATCGCTTATCGTATTTAACTTGACGAATAAAATCGTCACTAAACTTCCCTTTTTTAAGTTCAAAATAACGGTCAAAAAGCTCTCCTCTATTGAAATTAAACAATTGAAGACCAACAAAATAATCATTATAATTACATTCCTTTCCAGAACAAATTAAAGGTGAATTATTGGCGTTAAACACGTATCCACAACTTGGATTCAACACATTCGGTTTTCGCTCGTAACTTATAAGTTTGTTCCATTTAAATGCTGAATTCGTGCCATCCAACGGCAGCTTCCAATTAAGCAAAGGATTTCTATCTGGTATTTGTCCGCCAGAATGTAAAAGAATATTGTTCTCCTTATCCGCATAAACCACATTGAACAAGGGCAATGCTTCCATTTTCAAGGCATTTTCGAATTCCTTAAAATTCGTTGCTTTATTCATGCGAAACCATTGTTCTCCAGCTCTGATGTCATCATAAACGGGAAAACGAAAACTATACATTCCATGTTTCGTTTTAAAAACTGGCCCAAATTCTGAATCGTAAAACTTCTTCTTTATCCCCAAAGTAAAGGTTCCAAATCGTATTTTCAATTTTTCTCTCCGAATTTGAAACTTTTTCCATTTTCCGTCTAACAAATACTTTTTCCCTCGAACTTTCATTTTGTAGATGTCGCCAAATGTGTGATAGTTGATTGTATGCGCCCATCCAAGATTTTCGTTTGAACCGACAAAAGGTGTAACTCCTCCTGGAAATAGTCCACCGATAAAATTCCATCCTTCCTCACTGTTCACATGCGCTTCGTACCATGCAAAACCACCTTCAATCGGTTGATGAGAATTGACAACTAAAAGTGTTTTATCATTCTCCATTCTTTCTCTTGATACGGCAAAAGCATTCGAACCTTTCGTATCGTTCACGGAAAAGAATTGGTCTATTTTATCCTCTTTCGTGGCTTTGATTGCTAATCCCATCCCAGCCATTAAACAAAGTTTTAAGGAATACCCTTTTATCACATCTTCTTCACGTACAGGAAACAAATCTGGGTGTAAAATTTCATTTTGATGCTTTTCTGCGTATGCATTCACACCTGCAACATAGCCTTTTAGCAATTCTCTATAATCACTTGATAAAGGTTGAATTTTCAACAACGAATCCACCCTTCGATTTAAATCCAGAAACTTAAAAAAGAAATCAAAAAGAAGTCCTTCTTTTCCTAATACTTTTCCCGCTAAACCCCTATTTGGAAGGAGATTGTTTTGGATACTTTCAAAATCATCTTCCGCATGTGCCCAAGCCAAACCGTATGCAGCATCAGCATCTGTTTTGCCATAAATGTGAGGCACACCAAAAGAATCGCGGACAATCGTCACGTTTTTTGCGTAATCAACTTGTCCAAAAGTAATCGAACTAAACAACTGTAAATTACTAAAAAACAGAAAAATAAGAAGTCGTTTAAATGTACTTTTTTTCTTTAGGTAATTGATTTTTAGTGGTTGCTGTGTGAAAACAACTTGTCTCAAATTCGTGTTAATCGTAGGGTTAAGTAGCATGGTAAAAAAAATATTTCTAAAGCTACTTTCTTTTCCGCAGAAAAACCCAAATTGCTAAAAAATATAATCGCCATTTGTCGAAATAGAAAATTTGAGCACTTTCTTTTCGGACTGAAATTGATCGTAACCTTCTTTCAAGTTTTTCCAAAAATTCAACAACGCCGGTTGATCGCTATACATCAATTGATAGGTTTTCCAATGTTGATTCGACATTTCAAAGGGAAAAACATACACTGGAATCGTTGTTTGACCATTGTTTCTTGCATGAACTGCTAAAAGATAGATTTCTTTTATGGCATCGTCGGTCATTGGAAGACA
Source organism: Bacteroidota bacterium (assembly GCA_039795265.1). Classification (GTDB taxonomy): domain Bacteria; phylum Bacteroidota; class Bacteroidia; order Flavobacteriales_D; family Crocinitomicaceae; genus UBA952. The sequence goes on from JBDKEM010000029.1 coordinate 71,548, forward strand.
TCCAATCGTAACGCACGAACCATGAATAAAAATATCACCTCCTAAATTGGAAAACGTACTTTTTCTTTTGTCCGAAAGATTAGGATAGTTTATGCCTAAAGATAGATAATACGAACTCGTCGGGTTGAAACGGTCGATATGGTAAAATCCTTCGGGGACCTGGTAATCGCCCATTTTTCTTTTCGGTCCCAAAACTCCAGATCGCGCACAAATCGGGTAACTCATGATTTTTTTGTACTTCGTTTCCGTTTTGGATTTGCCGTAAATTTCCAAGAGGTCACTTGCTTTGTAAGCAACAAAAATCACGTTTAAATCACTCAAGGTTAAGCCATTAGTCAACAAACTCGTTTTCAATTTCAATTCTTTCTCTAATGAGGCGTTGCGCACGCGTTCAAATCGTAATTGATCTTCTAAAAAATTTAGCGGTTTGTGCACGGATAATCCGAAAAACGCCAATAAAACAATGGACGAAAAATAGAAAAATCTAGTCATTGAGAAGGTGTATTAAAAAATTGAATCCTCGTCCAGCAAGGTTAAGTAACGGATCACCTCCGATGCTGCGTGTAATCCAAACAAAGCCGGCATGTAGCTTACCGTTCCATAAAACGACTTCTTGAAATTACTTCCGTCCGTCATTTTGAGTGAACTTTTTTGTTGCAATTCGGAGGAAAAAACAGCTTTCACACCTTTAAAAGTCATGTTTTCACGTTTCATCCGCTTTTTGATGTGCGCTCCTAATTTACAATTATGTGTGTCTTTTAAATGTACCACTTTCACACAGTTAGGATCGGTTTTTCCTCCCGCCCCAAGACTAGTTATCACTTTGATTTTCTTACGCTTACACGCTTTCAACCATTCTAATTTGGGAGTAACTGAATCGATACAATCCATCACATAAGAAGGCCGAAATTCATCCAATAAAGTCCAAACGCGTTCTGGTAAAACGAATTCCTGAACCACATTCAATTTCAGATCGGGATTTATGTCTAATAAACGTTCTCCAAGCACTACCGCCTTGTTTTTTCCAATGGTAGAATCAAGCGCCGTAAGTTGTCTGTTTTTATTGGTCGGATCGAAAACATCCCCGTCAATTATAGTCATTGTTCCTACTCCAGCACGAGCAATAAACTCAGCCGCAAACGAACCAATTCCGCCTAAACCAACAATAAGAACGTGTGCATTTTTCAACTGTTCCATCTTCTGCTCACTCAACAAAAGTGCAGTGCGCTCCAACCATTTACTCATAAAAAAGTGTTTTAAAAAATGAAAATTGCTGTGATTTCAGCTCGCACAAAGGTATGTTTTTCACTTTGGCAACCGAGCGATAAATCGCTGAAATGTGCATTGGCGCATCATCTGTTTCTAGAAAAAACTGATCGTTTTGAAGTTCCTTTACACCTCCCAGTAGTTTTTCGTCTTTCAAAATCGCTGCGCCAAAGGAGGGAACAACACCTTCTTTCAACACCTCATCCAATAAATTCACTTTACGAAACCCATGAAATATCCAAGTTTGTTTCGGACGAAATTCTCTTTTTAGGTCGCGAATTTGATTCCAAGTCCGCACACAATGAAGGATCAACGGTTTTTCATACTGTTCTGAAAGCTGTATCATTTCAATAAAAACTCGTACTTGCCTTGCTCGATCGACCGAACAAATTGCATCCAAGCCAACCTCACCAATTGCACGACAATTTTGATGCGCGATTAAATCGTATTTAAACCCCGTTTTATCTGCCTTCCAAGGATGAATTCCTGCCGAAAAAAGATGATTTTCCACGACGAAATCCGAAGCTTGAAAAAGCCCTTCGACCTTCATATCCAAAAAATGAGAATGAAAATCAACGAACGGAATTTGATAATTAGAATTCTCCATAAATGCGCTTAGAAAATCGAAATTTAAACATTCGTTAACATTTTTGATTAAATTCGGCATCCAAACTTTTAAAAATATGGCGCAAAATTCAGGATTAATTGACAGAATTGAGGCACAAGGCACAATTTTTGGTCACCCAAAAGGTTTATATTTATTGTTCTTCACCGAGATGTGGGAACGCTTCAGTTATTATGGAATGCGAGGTTTGTTGATGTTATACATGACAAAACTTTGGATGGCTAATGGACTTGGAATTAAAGAAGATACTGCTTCACTTATCTATGGATTTTTCACTGGTTTTGTTTATTTGACACCAATTATCGGTGGTTATATTGCTGACAGATATATTGGACAAAGGAAGGCAATTACAATTGGTGGAATCACCATGTTTGCTGGTCAAATGGTACTTTTTGCAATGCACTCACATGTTGGATTAGGAATTGGATTGGTATTATTAATTCTTGGAAATGGAATGTTCAAACCGAATATTTCCACCATGGTTGGACAACTCTACAGAGACGGTGATAATAGAAGAGATTCTGCTTTCTCCATTTTTTACATGGGAATTAACATTGGCGCACTTCTTGCTCCAATTGTAGCTGGAACACTTGCTGAGGATGCGTTTGCCGTTAAATCTGCTACTGGCGAAATCATGAGTTATGGATTCAAATATGGATTTCTTTCTGCAGCAATTGGCATGGCACTTGGTCAATTAATTTTTAACCTATACGCTTCTAAATATCTACTGGAAATTGGTACTTCACCGGCTGCAAAAGCGGCTACTGCCTCAAACAACCATGAAACGTTGGATAATGCAACTACAAAAAATGCGCCTCTTACTTTCGAAGAAAAACAACGCATCGCTGTAATTGTAATCCTTACGTTTTTTGTGATTTTCTTTTGGGCTGGATTTGAACAAGCAGGTTCTTCCATGACGCTTTACACAGATAAATTCATCAATAGAAATTTATTCGGTTGGGAAATCCCAACAACATATTTTCAATCGGTTAACCCACTTTTTATCGTAGCATTAGGACCAATATTCGCTTGGTTTTGGAACTCTAAACTTGGGGCAAAATTGACAACTCCTGTGAAAATGTCTTTAGGAATGATACTTCTAGGCATCGGATTTCTTTTTATGTTGATAGCAACATTCAGTGTTAAATATTCTGGAAGTGGTGACAATATTGTAGTTCAACAAAAAGCTGCATTGATTTGGTTAGTAATGACCTATTTCTTCCATACTATCGGTGAGTTGTGCTTATCCCCTGTAGGATTATCTGTTGTTACAAAACTAGCTCCTATCAAATTAGCTTCCATGTTAATGGGGGTTTGGATGCTTTCTTCTTTTGTTGCAAATATTATGGGTGGTTACATCGCTATGTATGTTGAAAAATTAGGCGCGGCTACTATTTTTGTGTCCATAGCGGCATTTGTTATTGGTCTTGGGGTTATCATGCTTTTACTTTCAAGACGACTTTCAAAAATGATGCACGGCGTTAACTAAAAATTTGATTTCTATCAAGGCTGTTCTTGCGAGCAGCCTTTTTTTTATCTCTGAATTATGCAAAAAAAACACCCTAAAGCTCTACCCTTTCTTTTCTTTTCTGAAATGTGGGAACGTTTCGGCTATTACCTCATGATCGGCATTTTCACGCTTTACCTGAAAGACGCCAAAAATGGCTTTGGACTTAACGAAAACGAAGCCTCTGATTTGTATGGAACGTTTATCGCCTTTGTGTTCTTAACTCCATTTATTGGTGGTCTTTTAGCGGATCGGGTTCTGGGTTATCGACGGTCAATTTATATCGGTGGTGTGATGATGGGGGCTGGCTATTGTTTGATGGCTGTGCATAGTTTAACAGCACTCTATTCGGCCATGTTACTCATCATTCTCGGAAACGGATTTTTCAAGCCAAATATTTCAACGCTACTTGGAAACGTTTATAACAGCGAAGAATATAAAAACCAAAAGGACGCAGGTTACAACCTATTTTACATGGGAATAAATATTGGTGCTTTCGTCTGCAATTTCTTCGGAGCAATTCTTTACAATATTTATGGCTGGCATGCGGCCTTTCTTGCAGCTGGCGTCGGAATGTTTATTGGAATTGCTATATTTTGGGCAGGAACGGAGCACTATCGCCATGCAGATGTTGTAAAGCCAACAACCGAAAATGATATGTCCTTACTGCACATTTTTGGAGTGATTTTGCTTCCTGCTTTCGGCTTCGGTATGTTGGCATTGCTACTTCCTGAACCATTGGTTGGGTCTAAAACTACAGACGCATTTTTATTTGGTTGTATTCCTGTTCTATTCTTTTACGGACGTTTGTGGTATAAGTCTCCTGCAGAAGAGAAACGTCCAATTGGAGCAATGCTAGCTATCTTCGCAATCGCCATTTCCTTTTGGGCTGTTTTCAAGCAAAACGGTTCAACCTTAAACACTTGGGCGGATCGATTTACAGATAGAGAGGTTCCAACCGCAATTCAACCCGTAATTTCAAAACTTCAATTAGCAGAGAAAATCACCTATGTAAAAGATTCCATTGTTGAAATGGATAATCAATTTCGCGTGGTGGACAAAAAGAAAAAGGTTTGGGATTATCCCGCTTATTTCAAAAATGTACCCGAAGAAAATTTACCAAAAGAAAAGGAAGTTATTTATGCTTTCAATACAAATATATTTCAGTCGGTTAATCCTTTTTGGGTAATTGCGTTAACGCCACTAATTCTCGCCTTTTTTGCCTTTTTACGAGGTAAGGGACTTGAACCTTCAACTCCAACAAAAATGGCGATTGGTCTTCTCATATCAGGACTGTCTTGTTTTGTTATGGTTGGCGCGGTTTACGCTTGTCAAAATGGTGCCATCAAATCTTCGCCCATGTGGTTTATTGGTTCCTACTTTGTGATTACAATCGGCGAACTCTTCCTGAGCCCAATGGGCTTATCGTTGGTTTCAAAGTTGAGTCCACCGAGATTGACATCTTTAATGATGGGAGGTTGGTTTTTAGCCACTTCAATTGGAAACAAAATGTCGGGCGTCTTAAGCTCCATGTGGGATAGTTACACAGACAAAGCGGACTTCTTTTACGTAAATGTTGCCTTATTGAGCACTGCCGCATTGTTGATGTTTTTAATGTTGCGTTGGCTCAATCGAATTTTTGCTGATTATAAATAAGTTATGATGAAAGTTATTCTCTCCATTTTCCTTTTTTTCGCTTCGACACTAACATTCAACGCACAGGAAAACTCAACCAACTGCTCTAAAAGATCGAAAAAGCATAATTCTTTGAAAAGCGCCACATTAACGGTAGCTCAAATTGCGGAAACTGAAAAATACGATGTCTGTTTTTATAGCTTAGATGTCAACATGACGAACACTTCCACGTATCTTAGCGGAACAGTTGAAATGCATGCTACCGCTCGAGAAAATTTGGATTCAGCGCTCTACGAACTATTCCCAAGTTTCACAATAACCGAAATACGAGTAAATGGTATTCCAGTCGAATACACGCGAACGGCATCGGCAATAAAAGTGCCTGTTAATGCTTTGGCTGGTGACATCTTCACTATCGCGACGGATTATTTTGGGACTCCACCCACTGCGGCAACGAATCCTTTAGGTGGCGGTGGGATGACGTATAAAAAATCACCGTCTTGGGGAAATCACGTTGTTTGGTCGCTTTCTGAACCTTTTTCGGCTTATGAATGGTTCCCGGTTAAACAAAGTCTGCACGACAAAGCAGATAGCTGTGCGGTGAAAATCACAGTTCCAGATTCGTGTAAAGCGGGTTCGAATGGTGTTCTAGAAAATGTTGTGGATTTAGGTAATGGACTCAATCGCTATGAATGGAAACACCGTCATCCCATTGATTATTATCTCATTTCTGTTGCAGTAGCTAAATATGTAGAGCACAATCTTTATGCAAATCCGGTGAACGCTCCTGCGCCAATTTTGATTCAGAATTACATTTACGACAATCCAGAAACATTACCTAATTTCCTAACACGAATCAATGAAACAGCCGATTTCATTGAACTTTTCTACGAATTGTATGGCCCATATCCCTTTGAAGATGAAAAATACGGTCATTGTATGGCACCAATTTCTGGAGGTATGGAACATCAAACCATGACTACACAAGGATTTTTTGAAAAAACATTAACCTCCCATGAATTAGGTCATCAATGGTGGGGAGATAACGTAACTTGTGCATCGTGGTCGGATATTTGGGTGAATGAAGGCTTTGCTTCTTACAGCGAATATTTAATGCTTGAAAACCTCTACCCGAACGAAAAAGCTCAACACATGAATGATGTTCATACCAATGTGATGTCTCAAACAGGCGGAAGTGTTTGGTGTTTAGATTCTCTTAATGATGGTCGTATTTTCGATGGTCGATTAACTTATGACAAAGGGGCTGGCATTATTCACACCTTACGTTTCATGATTAACGATGATGCTTTGTTTTTCAGCACCTTGCGTGAATTCCAAACTGAATACGCGGACAGTGTTGCGGCGGGAATTGATGTGCGAAACAAATTTTCGTCAACAACAGGAATCGATTTTACTCCATACTTTGAACAGTGGTATTTTGGAGAAGGTTATCCGACTTATTCCATTCGATACCGTCAGGTTGATAATGATTTAATCCTTCAAATTTCACACACAGCTTCAAAATCGGCAATTACTCCAACTTTCACCAATCCGATAGAGGTGCGCATCTCAAGACAAGGTCAAGCGGATACGATAGTTCGCTTTCCAATTAATTCCAATCAAGAGAATTTCACCCTATCCAATTTTGGTTTAGTTACTGGAAACATGGCAATTGACCCAAACAATTGGGTAATCAACAAGGTTGGGAGCATTGTTCAAGATAACGGATTATCGCTTGTGGAGTTAGAAGTCACAAAAGAAGCAATCATTGTTCCGAATCCCAACAACGGAGTCTTCAAAATCACGAACACTGAACCAAATGCCACTTTAGTTATTTATGCCATGAATGGAAAAAAAGTGTTGACAAAAACAAATTATAACAGCGAAATTGTTGACTTAAGCATCTTTGAAAAAGGGACGTATTTAGTTGAAATTCAATCTAAAAATGGAATAGTCAAACGTTTGAAGTTGGTTGAAAATTAAATTATAAATTGGGGATTGTGGATTACGGATTACGGATTGTGGATTACGGATTGTGGATTGCGGATTAAAAAATTGGATAACTCACAAATTTCTTTTTTCAGCATCCTATTCTTTTGTTGACCAAATCATCAATTTTTTTGAAAAGGTGAAACGGTGTATAAGTGCGCCATTCGATTTCTTCTAATTCTCCGCCGAAAAGAAAATAATGATCTATTCGTGCACGTTCAAACTCTCGAATAACATGGTCATGAAAATTGACGCAAGCGATCCAACCGTCTTCCACCTCATCAAACCATTCTTCGTAATAACAATCGTCAGAATGATGAAAATTCAAGACGTTTTCCCCAATTAAAATGAATTTATTAATTCCAAATTCCATCATTGGTTCTACGATATCCCTTTTTAAACGCATGATGTCATTCTCAATCGCATCATTCCATTCACCGATAAATTCAAAAATTACATAACCTTTATCATACTCAACAAATAGGATTTTCATGAATAAGGTCGCGGAGCCAAAGTTGTCCCACTGCGGATGTATGTAAAAATTATACACCGTATTCGTAAACTCAAACTCGCTATATTCTCTTTCAAAAAAAGGCGAATTCGGATCTTCAGAAGCAATATAATAGCCGCGCCAATTGTAATAGGGTTCAACAAAATGCATAACGCAAAAGTACCTCGTTCTTGATTTTTATAAGATAAAACATGCAACTGAAATCAAAAAACTTTTACTGACTTCGTAAATTCAAAAGATTCTCAATACGTTGCGGAAAATAAATCCTAATTTCGCGCCAAATCAATCAACATGAAATCTATTATTTATTCCCTCTTGGTGCTTTTTGTGCTCGCTTCATGCGGTAACAACGAAAATCGCTCCATTCAAGAGGACGTTGCGGCATTTATTGACCAGCACGAAAATGTGAATCAATTCGGAAGTATTCAAATCAAATCAATTCTTGAAAAAGCGGAATACAAAAGCATTAAAAATTTAGGGTCAACTGTTTCTAAAGAGTGGGAAACGATTGAAAAAGTCCTAAATATGGATAGTCCAATTTATTTCGCAATGGTGACTCCAGAAGACATTAAAAAACCCTATGCCACTTTTTATGCTTTTGCGGAAGTGAAAAACCGTAAAAAAATTGTTGGCGATATCAAGAAACACGGATATGCAGTGAAAACAGGAAAGGAATTCGACTTTTACGAAGGTGATGAATTTGCTCTTGGAATCAATGACCGTCGAGTGGTTTTTATCGCGCAAATGGATCTGAAAGATGGAAAAAAACAAGTAGAAGCAGCGTTTGAATCGTTATTAGAAGATTGTCCTGAAAATAAGGTGCTTGAGATTCTTAATACGAAAGCGGATATCGTACTCGGGGCAGATTTGGAAGCGTCAATGGTTGGGTCAGCTAAAATGTTAAAATACGATGAAAATCAAATTGAAAAAATACAAGAATTGAGTGCTGATTGTTACACCGAAATGCAAATCAATTTTGAAAAAGGTCAAATGGTAATGGACATGAAAAACTACCTGTCTGACGAGATGAAAAATGAAATGCCATTGGAAAAAGATGCTAAGGCCATTCTAGATCAAATAGGTTATGGAGAACCTACTGGAGGACTTTTAATGAATATCAACATGAAAAAAGCACAAAAATTCATGGATAATTATTTCCCGAACCTTTTAGATAAGTTTGGTGAATTGGCAGGTTCGGAAGTGCAATTTGGTTTGGCAATGTTGGGTAAAGATGGGATAGCTGGGTATTTTTCAGGGAAATTAGGTGGATTAATGTATGCAAAAAAGAACGAAAATAGTTTAATGGAACCTAGCTTCAATTTCTTAGTTGGATTAGGTAAAACCGCCGCACCTCTTGCTGATATGTATCTTTCAGGTGTAAAAGAAAAAATGGCTTCCATTAGCAAGAAAGGAAATACCGTTGTTGGTTTTTCATCAAAAGAAAACATGAAATCCGCTGGAAAAATTAAACTTCCTTCAAGCTGTGCAGGTTTCGGGAAAAAACCAATCGGAATGTTCTTTAAATTTAAAGGAATCAACCCGAACCAATTTGGTATGTACAACGGAACCGAAGTCTTCAACACTTTGGACTATTTTTATTTTGAATTTGGAGTTGATGGTGGAAAAGCCATTTTAAAATCCAATAATGCCAACGAAAACATTTTAAAAACACTCGTAAAAGCTACGGAATCAGAGGTGGAAAAGCAAAACAGCTACTATTCAAGCACAGACGATTTTGAGAATTCAGATTTTTAATTAGAACCTTTATTATTAAGACATCCTTATGCAGGGTGTCTTTTTTTATTTTGTGAGATGGGAAAAGATAAATTAGTACGATTTGCAGCGATAAAAACTTTCAAAAATGTATTTGAGCCAATTGTGAACCAACCTTATGAAATGGCTGGAAAATGGCGTAGTGAAGTGTTTAAAAATGATCATCCAATTGTGTTGGAATTGGGTTGCGGAAAAGGAGAATATTCAGTTGGAATGGGTCGAAAATTTCCAGACAAAAACTTTATCGGTGTTGATTTAAAGGGGAATAGAATTTATATCGGTGCAAAAGAAGCTTTAGCGGAAAACTTAGAAAATGTCGCCTTCTTAAGGACTCGAATTGACTTTATCGAAAATTGCTTTGCTGAAAATGAAGTCGATGAAATTTGGTTAACGTTTTCTGACCCTCAACCGAAAAAACCAAATAAACGCTTGTCTTCGCCGCCGTTCATCGCACGTTATCGAAAAATCATGAAGTCGGGTGGAATTGTTCACGTAAAAACGGACAGCAACGTGCTTTTTGAATATACAGAAGAACAAATCAAGGAAAACAACTACGAATGTTTGGAATTAACCTGGGATTTATACGGAACACTTTCTGAAGATTTGGATGTTGACACGAAAGAAATTTTGTCTATAAAAACACACTATGAAAAGCTATTCACTAGTCGTGGACACGTAATAAAATATTGTAAATTTAAGATTTAGAAACTCGTCTGAGAAATGAGATTTTACATTTCTTGGCGATGTCCCTTATAGCTAAAAAAAACTTTTCTCACGATAATTATCGGGGCTACATTCCGCCACACAGGGATGATCGCTACAATTTTCTATAATCATTCCGCAACGCAGGGCTGAACGCTACAATTTTCTTCGCCACACTTACCCCGATAATTATCGGGGCTACACATTTCTCCCGATAGCAATCGTGACTTCACTTTTAACTCTTCACTTTTAACTCCAAACAACTTTCAATATAAACTACTCTTCTAATAGAGCATCATCCACGGAATTCGGTAAAGTTACTTTCAATAGCGGTTCAGCTTCCATAGCACGTTTAATAGCAAATATCGCATTCTCGTTACGTGCCCAATTTCGTCTTGCAATACCATTGTTTACGTCCCAATGCAACATCATTTTCAAGTTTCTATCCGCATCAGTACTTCCGTCCAACAACATTCCAAAACCACCATTGATAACTTCTCCCCAACCTACTCCACCGCCGTTGTGAATTGATACCCAAGTCGCGCCACGAAAACTATCTCCAATCACATTTTGAATGGCCATGTCTGCAGTGAACCGCGAGCCATCATAAATATTAGAGGTTTCGCGATAAGGAGAATCTGTACCTGAAACATCATGGTGATCACGACCTAAAACTACAGGTCCGATTTCACCTTTCGCAATCGCTTGATTAAAAGCTGCAGCGATTTTCATTCGTCCTTCGGCATCTGCATATAAAATACGTGCTTGAGAACCAACAACCAATTTATTTTCTTGTGCACCTTTTATCCATTGAATATTGTCGGCCATTTGCTGTTGAATTTCTTCTGGAGAATGTAGCATCATTTCTTCCAAAACTTGACAGGCAATGGTGTCGGTTTTAGCCAAATCCTCTGGTTTACCACTCGTACAAACCCAACGAAAAGGTCCAAAACCAAAGTCAAAACACATTGGGCCTAGAATATCTTGAATATAGGACGGATATTTGAAATCGATTCCATTTTGCGCCATCACCTCCGCACCAGCTCGAGAAGATTCCAATAAAAAGGCATTTCCGTAATCAAAGAAATAGGTTCCCTTAGCCGTGTGTTTATTTACCGCTGCAGCATGACGACGTAAGCTATCTTGAACATATCCTTTAAACTTTTCAGGTTCACTCGCCATCATTTCATTGGCCTCTTCAAAACTTAATCCAACAGGATAATATCCACCTGCCCATGGATTATGCAATGAAGTCTGATCAGAGCCTAAATCTACATGGATACCTTCCTCATCAAATTTTTCCCATACTTCAACGACATTTCCTAGGTAAGCAATGGAAACTACTTCTTTATTCTCCTGTGCCTTTTTAACACGAGCACATAATTCATCCAAATCTGTAATTTTCTCATCCACCCAACCTTGTGAATGTCTTGTTTCTGTTGCTTTTGGATTCACTTCGGCAGTAACTGAAATAACGCCTGCAATATTTCCTGCTTTTGGCTGAGCGCCTGACATACCACCCAAACCTGCCGTCACGAACAATTTCCCTTTAATGTCGTCTCGATTTTTAGCTATTCGACGGACGGCATTTAGAACCGTGATTGTGGTTCCATGAACAATTCCTTGTGGTCCAATATACATATATGAACCCGCTGTCATTTGCCCATATTGCGTAACACCTAAGGCATTAAATTTCTCCCAATCGTCTGGTTTGGAATAATTAGGAATCATCATTCCGTTAGTAACCACAACGCGTGGCGCATTTTTATGGGATGGAAACAAGCCCATTGGATGACCGGAATACATCACCAATGTTTGTTCATCGGTCATTTCTGCCAAGTACTTCATCGTTAAGCGGTACTGAATCCAATTTTGAAAAACTGCTCCATTTCCACCGTAGGTAATCAATTCATGAGGATGTTGTGCAACGGCGTAATCCAAATTATTTTGAATCATCATCATGATCGCTTTGGCTTGTTCCGATTTTCCAGGATATTCGGAAATTGGACGAGCATACATCTCATATTCAGGACGATAACGGTACATGTATATACGTCCGTAAGTTTCCAGTTCTGCTTTAAAATCAGGAAGTAACGCTGCATGTTGTTCTTTCGGGAAATAGCGAAGAGCGTTACGTAGCGCTAAGTTCTTTTCTTCTTTTGATAGAATTTCCTTGCGTTTTGGAGCGTGATTTACACTTGGATCAAACGCTTTTTTTGGAGGAACAACAGCAGGAATGCCTTGTAAGATATCGAGTTGAAATTCGTGATTTGTCATGGCGTAAAATTAGGATTTTTGAGTCAATCCCGAGTTTACCACCGTTTAATATTTCAATTCTACAAAACCGTGTTTTTTAAACGGAATCGCTCCCTCAAATTCACCTTCAATTCGATAGAAATAAGTTCCTTCAGTACATAATTTTCCATCGGTAGTTTTACCATCCCAACCACCCGCTGGATCTGTATATTCATAAATCACATTTCCCCAGCGATTCGTTATAACGCAATAGAAAGTTTGTATTCCATTATAATTTACAAAGAAAACATCGTTACCAACCTCAGAAGACAAGACAATTACATTTGGAACGGTAATGTCACAAGGCTTTGATGTTAAAACACCTACATCGGTAACTGAATAACAAACATTCGAATAAGTTACAGTATAGGTTCCTTCCTGACTAGTGGACATTAGTTGAGTAGTAACACCATTGCTCCAAGCATACATCGATGGGCAAGAGTAACCTGGTTGAAGCGGTGTTGTGTAAGAAGAATTGGCAAACAAACTCGTTTGGGCTCCAATACAATTGATGGTATCATTCACGACAACCGCTAATGTAGGTGGAAACTCCATTTGCTGAATTAACGTGTCATTACAGGTATTATCTACGAATTGAACAGTGAACAAACCAGCGCCGGAGGTGGAAATTACAGGGTTGTTACTCGTCGTACTAGAAAAAGAAATGAACGAATCTGGAGAACTCCAAGTTCCGCCGTTGTATGTAGTTGTCCCCTGAACAGCGTAAGTTGAGGAACAGATTAATGAATCAACATCTATAGTTGCATGTGGAATAACAAACAATGCTACCACCGTATCGTAATGACAACCGAAATTATCGACAACGTTATAAGTGTAGTACGTGTTTCCCAAGACATCCGGCTGAATGATGATTAAAGTATCAATTCCAGATGAAACGATGGAGGGATCTGGATTCCAATAAGAGGAAGTGATTGTATTTTGATACCCTTCCATATCAGGATATAAAGACGAATTAAAATAAATTCCCCATTGGAAAATATATCCGTCATCAATACTTTGGTTATCGCGCACCACAATTGACCAATTTCCGTTAATCGGACAGCCCACAAAATCATTGAAATTCCCATCTGGAAGATAAACCCCATTTGGATTTGCTGCTTGGTCGCCCGAACTGTTGGCTACGGTATTGCCTCCCTGAACCTCAGCGCAAAGTGTTCCAAATGTCGCATTATTTGGAGAGAAGCAATATGACCAAACTGGACTTCCTGGTGCTCCACCGTCATTGTCAGTGTCGTTACCAATTGATGTGCTTATACCGCTTCCACATCCTCCATTAATCATACCAGTAAGACCATTGTATGCATTCATGAGAGAAACCATTGTTCCATTGGGACATCTCAACGCTATTTCTAAATCTCCAATGTAGGAATGCTCCATATCTAAACATATTTGATCAATGTCTGTGGCACTTGTTATTGTAGCGGTAGAGTCAAAACCTGAAATAAAAATATTGGTGGTGTATTGAGCACCAGAACCATCAGGTAGTGCCGTTAAACCTGCAAAAGTTCCACCAATTTGAAATTCACTTCCAGGAACATCTACCCCAACTGTATCCGTTTGTGTTACTCCTCCAACTAACACCGTATTATTTCCAAGACAAACTGCTGGGAGTAAAGGACCTGTACCTGGGAAAAGCGGTTGCTGCGAAACGCGAACTTTACAAGTCAATCGTTTGATTTGCGGAAAAGGATCGGTCATTCTTAAATCCACGTAATACCCTACTCGTTGAGTCGGTTTGAACCAAAAAGAGGAAGTGTTGAACTGCCCTACGCCGCTTATCGTCCATTGATAGGTACAATTTCCCGCATTTTGAGCATAACCTGTACCTGTGCTTTCTAACGAATACGGAAAAAGTGGTGTTGCTGTGAAGAGAATTGAGTCGCCTAAACAAATATCAACATATCCAGTATCCAAAGGATTCAAAATATTTTGCCCTGTTCCATTTTTCAAAGCTGTAATGTGTGGATAATAAGGCTGAGGAAGGTTTCCACAAGCTACATTTGCCACCCAACCTGTTCCTTCATTTGCGCCGTCTGAATGAAAAACTAACGTTAAACATCCAGTTGGATTATTCTCAAAACTTGCAGCTACATAGAAGCCATTTGGATTAGTTGCAGAGTTGTATGCACCTAAAAGAGGCGCTGAGGTAGATGGACCGTCGTAAATATAAATGGTATCTGAGGGATGTACATCGAATTCATAACCAATATTAACTCCAAAAGCAATTGAAACCTTGGAGCCTTGGGTTAAATCTGGACAAAGGACTAGAGTTTCATTGGTGTTAGGCAAGTAATTTCCTGCTCCATCAGAGAAGTTTGTCCCTCCTGCACTCACGATGGCACCACAGTTCAATGGGTTTCCAGGTGAGTAGTCAGCATCCGTAAGAAAAATGGATTGAGAAAATGATAATCCAGCAACTATAAGGAAAATAAAAAGAAATATATTTTTCATACAAAACATTTAGAAATCAGGTAGAAGGTTTTGGGTTATTTAGAATTTTTCATTTCCAATCGAAGATGATACATTGACTTGACAGCCATAATCTTATTTGTGTTAGGAAAGGTAAAATATTGAGTTTGTTCTTTAATTTGAATCCCATAGTCTGTAAATCGAGTGGTATTTTTTAGAGATTTTAATTGCTTGCTAGGAAAATCTTTACCATTTGGCACCTCAATGTAAGATACGGCATGTTCTAAAGCATAATTCAATACAGCAATGTCTTCCGGATTATTAGCTGAAATTTCCTTTATTTCCTTTTTAGAATAGGACTTGAACAGTGCCGGATTTGCCTGCTGCGCGTAAGTTGTAAACGATAAAAAGAGCAGAAATATACATAAAGATTTGCTAAACATAGACCTTGAGTTTAAATTGTTATGACTGAATAAACGTGTAAAAGTTGCGTGTGATTCAGCAATTTTGAACAACAAATCTAATGTTTTAAGGCTACCTTTGCATTCAAAATTAAAGTATGGAGAATCAAAAGTTGAAAGAGTTGGCGTCTCAGGTGCGTCGAGATATCGTGAGAATGGTAGCTGCCGTAAGTTCAGGTCACCCTGGAGGTTCGTTAGGATGCGCGGATTTCTTGACTTTTCTCTACTTCGAGCAACTTCGTCATACCCCAACTCCGTTCGCAATGGATGGTAAAAACGAAGATTTATTCTTCCTTTCCAACGGACATATTTCTCCAGTTTTTTATAGCGTTCTAGCCCGTTCAGGTTATTTTTCAGTAAGTGAGTTGGCAACTTTTAGAAAATTAAATTCCCGCCTACAAGGTCACCCGTCAACCGATAAGAAACTGCCCGGTGTGCGTATGGCTTCTGGTTCACTTGGACAAGGGCTTTCTGTTGGTATTGGAGCAGCGCAAACGAAAAAACTAAATGGAGACCATCATTTGGTTTACACCCTTCACGGTGACGGTGAATTACAAGAAGGTCAAATTTGGGAAGCAGCAATGTATGCCGCAGCGCACAAAGTGGATAATATCATTGCGACGATTGATTTCAACGGTCGTCAAATTGACGGTGACGTGGATGACGTACTTTCGCTTGGTAATTTGGAGGCAAAGTGGCAAGCTTTTGGATGGGAGGTGCTTCATGCTGACGGACACGACTTCGATAACCTTCGCACGGCCATGAAATCTGCGGTTGAAAAAACTGGAAACGGCAAACCAATCGTAATTATCATGAAAACAGAAATGGGTCAAGGTGTGGACTACATGATGGGGACACACAAATGGCACGGATCTGCACCGAATGCGGAACAACTCGAAAAAGCACTCTTTCAGCTAGAAGAAACACTAGGTGACTATTAATTAAGTGCGCATTTTTTTATTCATATCGCTTTTACTTTTAACTGGAATCGTTTCTGGGCAAAAAACGACGCGAATTCTTTTTATCCTCGATGCCTCTAATTCCATGAACTTGGATTGGGACGGACAAACGCGCATCGTTGCTGCAAAAGAAATTCTAAATCAAGCGGTGGATAAACTAAGAAATGTTCCTGATTTGGAACTTGCCTTGCGTGTATATGGACATCAAAGTGCTGTAACCAACACCTATCAAGATTGTAGCGATACCAAGTTGGAAGTCCCTTTTGGGAAAACAAATGTGGATGTTATCAAACAAAAAGTACGCGGATTAAATGCCAAAGGTGCGACTCCAATCGCGCGTTCTTTGGAAGCAGCAGCAAGTGACTTTCCTGATACCCTGGCAAGAAATTTTATCATTCTTATCACCGACGGTTTAGAATCCTGCGATAACGATCCTTGCGTCATTGCGCGTAAATTGCGTGAAAAAGGAGTGAAGGTGACACCTTTTGTCATCGGTTTGGGAATGGATTTATCGTACCTCGACAAGTTCAGTTGTATCGGCACCTTCTCTGACGCAGAAAATAAAGAATCGTTCAAAAAGGCGCTAGAAATAGTGGTAGGAAAAACATTATTGAGTACAACGGTTCAAATCAATTTAAACGACCAATTGAAACAAGCAACGGAAACAGATGTTACGCTCTTCCTCTATCAAGCAGGAACTAAACAATTGAAATACACTTTTACACATACTTTAAACCGCTACAAACAACCCGACACACTTTTCCTTGACCCTTCCATTTCGTACGATATTGTTGTGAATACCTTGCCTCAAGTTGAAAAGAAAAACGTATCGATTCAAAAATATACGCACAATATCATTCCAATTGATTGCCCACAAGGATATCTACAAATTCAATCTAAATCCGCTTTTCCACAACCTTTGGTGACACGAGTTTCTCAAAAAGACCAAACCAGCACCTTGGCACACCAATCCTTAAAGCAGAAAGGCAAATACCTCATCGGAACGTATAATTTGGAGATATTCACTCTACCGCGCATAGTTCAGCAAGTGGAAATTACACAAAGCAAAACCACCTTAATAGATGTTCCTCCACATGGGATTTTTGAATACACCGCTCAGAAAGGCTTGGTCGGTCAGGTTTTTGTGGATAAAGGAAATGGGAACTTTGAATGGGTTTGCAACTTAGAAGAAGGCGCAAGTAAAGGCACGTGGAACCTTCAACCAGGTGTTTATAAACTTGTTTACCGCGAAAAAGACCAACGTTCGACAGCCTATACACGTGAGAAATCTTTTAAAATAGAATCGAATAAAACAATCAATTTAAATTTATAGCATGGAAATAGAAGTTCTGGGAAATAAAGATACCCGTTCAGGATTTGGAGAAGGTTTAGCAGAATTAGGGAAAACGAATCCCGATGTAGTGGCACTTTGTGCGGATTTAACTGGCTCCTTGAAAATGGACGCCTTTCAGAAAAATCATCCTGAGCGCTTCTTTCAAGTTGGAATTGCTGAAGCAAACATGATTGGGCTTGCGGCAGGAATGACTATCGGTGGAAAAATCCCATATACAGGAACCTTTGCCAATTTCTCTACCGGTCGTGTTTACGATCAAATTCGTCAATCGGTGGCTTACTCGCGTAAAAACGTGAAAATCTGTGCTTCACATGCGGGATTGACACTTGGAGAAGACGGCGCGACACACCAAGTTCTAGAAGACATCGGCATGATGCGTATGTTACCTAACATGACGGTTGTCGTTCCTGCGGATTTCAATCAAACGAAACAGGCAACAATTGCCATTGCTGAACACGAAGGTCCTGTTTATTTGCGATTTGGTCGTCCCGTAATGCCGATTTTTGTGAAACCCGACGCACCATTTGTGATTGGAAAAGCAGATATTTTGAAGGAAGGAACGGATGTTACCATTATCGCTTGTGGGCACTTGGTTTGGAAATCCATTGAAGCCGTGAAAGAACTGGAAGCAAAAGGAATTTCTGTGGAATTGATTAATATGCACACCATCAAGCCATTAGATGAAGCCGCTATTTTGAAATCAGTTGCGAAAACAGGTTGTGTGGTTACAGCGGAAGAACATTCGCGTCATGGCGGACTTGGTGATGCTGTTGCACAGGTGTTAGCGCAAAAAATGCCCGTTCCGCAAGAGTATGTAGCTGTTAACGACACCTTTGGAGAAAGCGGCACTCCTATGGAACTAATGACCAAATATGGCATTGACACTCCGAATGTGATTGCGGCAGTAGAAAGAGCTGTTGGTAGAAAGGGGTAGACTTTTGTTTACCTTGTATTTAACAGAATGTTTAAACTTTATAATCAGCCAAATTTGATGTTTTATTACCATTTTTGGCTGATTTGTTTTTTATAATCAGCCAAAAATGGTGTTTTTATGTGCATTTGGCGAACTATAAAAAAAACACCTTATGGGTAAAACATCATTGGTCGCGAACGGGAAATTGCCACGTTTACACGACTTTACGAAAGTAAACGTTCTGAATTTCTGGTACTCTCTGGCAGAAGGAGTGTGGGAAAAACCTACCTCATCCGTGAATACGTTGAAAACGATTTCACATTTCACCTGCCTGGTGTCGCTAATTCAACCACAAAAGCATAACTTCTCAACTTTGACCTCCAAATTCAACGGCTAACGGGAAACTAATTAGAACATTCCGATTGTTGACTAACCTCATTTTTCAAATTGAGAGACTGCAAAACTGAGTTCGAATAATAAAATTGAATTTCCAAGAAATTAATCTTTCCAACTTTTCACTACTTTTACCTCAAAATCAGCTCATGAAAAAACTATTGACTTTACTTTTCATCATCGGATTAAGTCCTTTGTTTGCTCAAACCATAAATCTGAAAAAACAACAAGAATTGCTACAAGGCCAATGGCAATTTAAAAAAGTAACGCTTGCTGGAGAGGTAATCAATACTTATGGAGAAAAAGACTTTTTCCTTATCAAACCTGATTTGAGTTTTTTCATTTCTGAATCGTTTGGAGAAACACAGTACTCAGGGAAAATCACAATTCTGACTGAAACTCAATTACGTACTAATTTAGATAGCGGAGATGATACGCAGTTAGTAACCATTAAAAAACTTGAACCTTCACATATCATCATGGTATTTGAAAAAGAAGGTGGTAACATGGAAATTGAATTGGAAAAAATCGAGTAAAATTCAATGACAATTTTTCTCGATTTCTTCTGTGATTTGTTGAGGAGATAAGTAGAATTTCAGTTTTTTCTCTCTGTATTTTTTATTCAATCGTTTGTGACTGAAAAGGTATCTCGTTCCTTCTAAAAGCGGTTTTCCTAATCCGTGTCTTATAGTTTCCTTATCCGCTTCGTTTTCCGTTTTTTTGATTTCATCTTGCGAGAAAATATAACTCAAAATAAATCCAAACAACTGTCCATTTGATTTTTTTGTGTAATCCTTAACATGAGCCAATTCATGCCCTATCCAACCAACTAACGAATTAAATGTCAATTCTTTATAATTCATCCCTGTCACCCCAAGTGTGTTGTTCACCAACAAAATATAGGCGCGTTTTTCTTTTCGTCTAAAAATAAAATCCCATCGAGGTTGCGCTTGCATCGTGGCACTGATACGCTGTAAACACATTTTCATTTTTACCTTTTGCAATTCAGGATAATGGCGCAATGCTACAAAAAAGGCCAATTTCAAACGTTCATCATTTGAATCAATTGATTTATCAACGCCAAATAATGTTTCATAAAACCCGAGTGAATCTTTATAAAGTTCTTCAGAAAAGTAGGTTTTATCGCAAGCTGCATCCATTTCAGATTGAGAATAACAAGTAAATGAACAAAAAAGCAATACCACAAGAATAAAATGGTTCATAGTTCAAGATTTAGCAGTTTAAAATTACCTAAAAACACCTACAATACCAAATATGCAAAGAACTTATATTCAAGATAAACCTTTTCGGTTATTACTTGTTACAACGAACAAGCATTTCCCGTAACTTTGCACGCAACCAGAATATGAATCCATACAAAGCAGGCTCGCTACTAAGCCAAATTGAATTTCCTAAAGATTTGAGGGAAAAATTCAAAACTGATGACCTTCCGCAGGTTGCAGATGAACTTCGTCAATATATAGTTGACGTAATCTCTGAAATTGGAAACAGTCACTTTGGAGCAAGTTTGGGTGTTGTAGAATTAACCGTCGCCTTGCATTATGTATTTCATACTCCTGACGACCAATTGGTTTGGGATGTCGGACATCAAGCGTATGGACACAAAATTCTAACAGGACGTCGCGAACGGTTCTATACGAATCGCATCAAAGGTGGTATTTCCGGTTTTCCAAAACGTTCAGAAAGCGAGTATGATACGTTCGGTGTTGGACACTCTTCTACCTCAATTTCGGCGGCCTTAGGTATGGCGGTGGGAAATCGTTATCTTGGTAAAAAAGATCGTCATCACATTGCCGTTATCGGTGATGGAGCAATGACAGCTGGACTCGCATTTGAAGGATTAAATCACGCAGGATTTGAAAAGGACGCCAATTTATTGGTGGTTTTGAATGATAACTGCATGTCAATTGATCCGAATGTAGGTGCATTGAAAGAATATTTGACGGACATCACCACATCGCACACTTATAACAAAGTGAAAGATGAAGTATGGAAGTTATTAGGAAAAGTTTCAAAATTTGGCCCTGATGCACAAACTATAGCTTCAAAAGTTTCTCATGCCTTAAAAGGAAGTTTGTTGAAACAAAGTAATCTATTCGAAGCATTAAATTTCCGTTATTTCGGTCCAGTTGACGGCCATGATGTAGTTGGTTTGGCAAAGGTTTTAGAAGATTTAAAAGATATTCCAGGTCCGAAACTATTGCACTGCATCACACGAAAAGGAGCAGGATACAAATTTTCTGAGGAAGGAAATCCAACAAAATGGCACGCGCCAGGAGTCTTTAATAAGGAGACTGGTGAAATTGTAAAAGTTGTTCCAAAATCACCACAACCTCCAAAATACCAAGACGTTTTCGGTCATACCATTGTAGAATTGGCGGAAAAAAACGAAAAAATCATGGGGATTACTCCAGCGATGCCGTCTGGTTGTTCCTTAAATATCATGATGGAAGCGATGCCCGATCGTAGTTTCGATGTGGGAATTGCTGAACAACATGCGGTAACTTTTTCCGCAGGGTTGGCGACACAGGGTTTGGTTCCATTTTGTAACATTTACTCTTCATTTATGCAACGTGCTTATGACCAAGTATTGCACGATGTAGCCATTCAGAACTTAAATGTAGTTTTCTGTCTTGACCGTGGCGGATTGGTTGGAGCAGACGGTGCCACACATCATGGTGCCTACGACATCGCTTACATGAGAAGTATTCCGAATATGGTTGTTGCTGCTCCGATGAATGAAGAGGAGTTGCGCAATTTGATGTTTACCGCACAATTAGAAAACCAAGGACCTTTCTCAATTCGATATCCACGAGGTAATGGTGTTATGACCGAATGGAAAACACCCTTCAAAGCGTTGACCGTTGGGACGGGAAGAAAATTGACGAATGGTACTGATATTGCGATTTTGAGTGTTGGTCATCCAGGGAATTTTGTTCAAAAAGCAATTGAAAACCTTAAAAACAATGGGGTTTCTGCGGCACACTATGACATGCGTTTCGTTAAACCTATTGATGAATTATTGCTACATGAAGTTTTTACCAAATTCGATAAAGTAATTACTGTTGAAGATGGCTGTGTAATGGGTGGTTTTGGTTCTGCCGTTATTGAATTTATGGCAGATCAAGGATACACTTCACAAGTTAAGCGACTAGGTATTCCTGACCGTTACATTCATCATGGAACACAAGAAGAATTATGGCAAGAATGTGGATTTGATGCGGATGGAATTGTAGAAACAGCAAAACGTATGCTGAAAATTGAGCATTCATTTCATACAAGTTCGGAAAAAGCTGGCTAACTTTAGAGGGTGAAAACACCTTCAAAATATTCTTTTTACGTTTTTCTTTTCTTTATCCAATCATTACCATGGCTTTCTAGTTGTGTTACTCACCGTTTTGAGAGCGACATGCCTGATTGGTTGAAACAAGTATCAAAAGAACTTCATAGCGTTACAAAAAATACGGATGACCCGTTTAATTACGTAATTGATTCAACCTCGAATTATACACCAAAAATTACTACTCCCTTTTGGATTGCCCCGAACCCGAATTTAGAAAATATCGAATTTGGAAAATCCAACAACAATGTTTCAATCGTTGTTTTCAAAAATAGGTTTTACATCGCATTAAGAACAGGTAGAACACATTTCGCATCCAAACACACAAAACTATTTATGCTCTCAACAAGCGATTTTAACAATTGGAAAACTGAACTTGTTTTTGCTACTGGAAAAGATTACAGAGAACCTTACTTAATTGAAATAGCCGACTCCTTGCGCTTTTTCTGTTTTGAAGCAGGTGTAAAAATGTCCAAATTTGAACCTCAAAGAATCAGGAAATTCACACTAATAGATTCTGTTTGGTCTGCTCCAATTGAAGTGCTTCAAAAAGGAGAAGTGCATTGGGAAATGAAAAATCGTTTAGAAACAACTTGGTTTTCAAGCTACAAAGGAGCTCATTATGAACTAAAGAAACCATCGTCGGTTGATTTGTATTTTGGAAAAGAAGAAAAGAATGAACTACTAAACAAAAAAGTTTATTTCGGTGGTGTATCAGAAACAGCATTTGAATTTGATGCTGACTCAAATTTATGGGCAGTAACTCGTTTAGAAGATGGCGACAAAACAGGATTTGGAAGTCATGTTGTTTTCGCTTCAAAAAAGAATCTATATCAGTGGGAGTTTCCTTCAAAAGCAGATGTTAATTGTTATATGTCGCCTAGAATGTTTCGACATAATGACGAACTCTATTTAATTGCAAGAAAACAACTTGGAAAACAACCATTTGGAAGAGCAAAAACAACATTAAGTTGTAAGAAACAACGGTTAAAAAACTGGATACGTTATTCACTAACTCCTAAAACTACAGCACTTTACAGGATTAATAAAGAACTAAGAAAAATTGAGTGGATCATGGATTTACCTGGAACAGGAGACACCGCTTTTCCTTCCATCCAACGACTTGATGAGCATCGATTTTTAATTGCTAATTATTCCTCACCACTTTCTAAAAAGAAACGTCCTTGGCTATTCGGTCAATTAGGAAAAACAGGGATATATCTCGTTGTTCTTGAATTTTCAAAAGACAAAAATTAAGCTCATGAAAAACTATATTCTACCCTTTTTACTCTTTCTTCCACAGCTAGTTCTTTGCCAAACTGAAATCGATTTACCATTGAATCAATGTCGGTTTTTAGCGTCGCATAATAGCTATAAAAAGGTTCCTCAGCCGAAAGTTTTGAAATTTCTCTATAAATTCAAAAAACAATTAGGGGCTTCAAACGACCCAGAACAAATTGATTATGGACATGAATTACTATCCGTTCAATTAGACAGTTTTAATGTGCAAGGGTTTGAATTGGACGTAAATTATGATCCCAAAGGAGGACTTTATCGAAAGCGAACGGTAAGTCGTTTTGTTTGTGGCGTAAAAGCGAAAGATAAAGCACCAGAAATGAAAGCGCCAGGTTTTAAAATCCTTCATATTGCTGATGTGGACTTTGAAACGAACTACAAAACCTTGCGTCAGGCCTTACAAGAATTGAAAAAATGGAGTGATTTACATCCGAATCATCTACCTGTTTTTGTCAATATTGAAGCCAAAGGCGATCATCCGGGGAATGTATCAAAGTTCCTACGATTTATTGGTTTCAAACGAGCAATTTCATTTAATAGAGCCGCTTTTGATGCCTTGGACAAAGAAATTCTTGATGAAATGGGGAGCACCAAAATTTTTAGTCCATTCGATTTGAAAGGTAACTATAATTCTGTAAAAGAGCGTATTCAAAAGGAAGGGTGGCCACTTTTATCTGCATGTAGAGGAAAGTTTTTCTTCATCCTTGAAGGAGATAATCAAGAACATTACCTCGATGACAAATTACCTCATCCCCTATTCGTTTATGACAACCCGAATCTCGAAACGACGGCATTTGTGAAACGAAACGAACCTGAGGGAAACGAAACAGAAATTCAAGCGTTGACAGCTCTTTTTATGGTAAGAACCCGCAGTGATGCCGGGACGATTGAAGCACGTAACAACGATTACAGACGCTTCAATGCTGCATGGAAATCGGGTGCACAAATAATTTCGACAGATTATTATAAGGCAGATAAGCGTATTAGCAATTTTAAAATTCAGTTGCCCAAATAACCTACCGCTTTACGGATTCTACTCTGGAATTCATCACAGAAAAAAACACTGGTGGAAACAATGAAAGTACCATCATACCTGGATAACCTGTTGGCATCTGAGGAGATTCTTCGTGAGATTCAAGCACTTGATAGTGACGGTCTGCTTTATAATGGTGATCCGAATGGCGACTCAATTCAAACAGAACCGCACGACCGATTACGTGATCTGAGTTCCATGAATGCCAACGGCGAACACGTTCATAATTACCATTCTCGTTTTTCTTACGAACTAAGCCATAATGTTCTATGTAATTTACTGTTTCTAACAATGCAATTCCAAACAAAGCAGCAGACACAAAAAACAACAAGGTAATTCCTCCGAAAACTAAGTAAATTCCAGAAAGCAAACAAAAGTGCATCAGTGAATACACCACCATTTTATTTTGAAGCGAAAAAGCCGATAACTGCATGATTTTCATTCGTTGTAACTCAATTTGCCATGCTTGAACATAACTTCCTATCTGAGATCGGAACCAAAACCAATACAACCATTCATTTTTTCTAGCAGTTGCTGGATCTTCAGGGGTTGCAACATTTGTATGATGTCCACGATTGTGATAGGGTAAAAAATGGTTTTCTAAAGAACTCAGTAATAGTAACTCACCGATAAATTGTTCAACCCGATTGGTACGATGACCCAGTTCATGACCGAGATTGATACCAATTACTCCACACATAATTCCCATTCCAATGGTCTTCCCAACCAAAGAAATGGTATTTGTTTCGGAACCTACGAATGTAAGAAACCAAAACAAAAATCCCCATTGAATTGGCAATTGAAGATATAAAAGAAAAGAATAGTAAGGATCATTCTCGGCAATTTCACGTTGTTCTTCATCGAAATTATTGCGATTAACAGGAAGGAAAAGTTCCAACGCAGGTAAAACACCAAAGAAAAAAACGAGCGGAAAAAAGGTGTAAAATCCTTCCGATAAAAAGCAAAACGTAACTGAAAGCGGCAGAACAAAAATCCCCAGATATTTCCACTTCTTCATACCTGAATAATATTAGAATATTAATAGAACATACCTACCAAAACTGCTGTTGACATACAAGCTAAAGTACCTCCGAGAAGTGCCAATAAACCTAACTGAGCTAATAGTGATTTTTTAGATGGAGCAAGAATTCCAATTCCACCCACTTGAATTCCAATAGAAACAATATTTGCGAAGCCACAAAGTACGTAGGTGGACATAATCACCGTTTTCTGAGACAATTCATCTTGAATTTCACCCAAATGAGGATACGCAATGAACTCATTAATGATCGTCTTTTCTCCTAACAGCTGTCCGAAATACATACAGTCTTGCCATTCCACTCCAAGTAACCAGGAAAAAGGCGCCAAAACATAGCCAGATAAACTTTGAAAAGAAAGCGTGGCATACATTCCTCCAGCAGAAATCACAGCATTCAGTGTTGTCCAATCTCCAATTTTCATCAAGAAATAATTGAGTAAAGCAATTAAACTCGTGAAGACAATCAACATTGCACCAACGTTAACCGCCAACTTCAATCCATCAGTTGTTCCATTAGAAATAGCTTCCAACACATTTACACCGATTTTATCCTTGGACACGTCCAAGTTTTTATCAAACTCCTCGGTTTCAGGTAAAAGCATTTTTGCAAAAACAATTGCCGCTGGAGCAGACATCAACGATGCCGTTAGAAGATGTTTGGCATAAAACAACTTCATAACCGGATCACCTTTACTCAAAATCCCAACTACTGCAGCGAGGACTCCCCCTGCTATTGTTGCCATTCCTCCAACCATTAAACAAAGGATTTCGGAGCGTGTCATTTTCTCTAGATAGGGTTTAACTAACAAAGGTGCTTCTGTTTGACCCACAAAAAC
Source organism: Bacteroidota bacterium (assembly GCA_039795265.1). Taxonomy (GTDB): domain Bacteria; phylum Bacteroidota; class Bacteroidia; order Flavobacteriales_D; family Crocinitomicaceae; genus UBA952. The sequence goes on from JBDKEM010000029.1 coordinate 97,926, forward strand.
ATTTGCAGCAGCAGCAACACTCTCAGCACCTGAAATCCCTAAAAATCGGTTCATCACCCATGCCATGCCTTTCACCACGAATTGTAAAATTCCGAAGTAGTATAAAACACTTGAAAGCGCTGACACGAATACCACAGTTGGTAGAATCCAAAACGCAAAATTTTGAAGTAGCGGAGGCATTTGACCTGCTGAGCCAAAAAGAAATACAGCGCCTTCGTGAGAAAAATCAATGACTTTGGTAAACGACTTCGCCAAGAAATCGAAGAAAACACTGATAAATGGCACTTTCAAAATTAAAACAGCTAAAATCAATTGAAGAATAGTTCCTTTAGCAACAAGCGACCAAGAAATCGCCTTTCTATTTTTGGAAAATAAAAAGCCAATCAAGAAAAGAACAGCCATCCCGAGTATTCCTTTCAGAATATTTATAGCACTCAGACCTGAAGCGTGACCTGAACTTTCCTTATCATGTAAAGCAATACGCGATTTTTTTGCTGTAAGAACAACTTTATTAGAAGAAGAATAAGTTAAACTGTATTTATACATTGCGGCAACGCTGTCAGATTTCTCAGAGAGAATCATCGTATTTCCCGAAAGTTTCCATGAGCCATTTTGCAACTCAAATTTTGGGTCATTCGACTTAAAAACACCATTCTTCAAAAATGAAGTTTTGAACTTTTCGCGATAATAAATTTCGTCTTCCAAAGAAGATGCGAAAGTTAAAATCGGGAGAAGAAAAAGGAGGATATTAAACAGTACGGTTCTTAATTTCATCTCTTAGTTTTGAGGCGCGTTCATAGTTTTCTTCTTCAATAGCACGAGTTAGTTCCAAGTTCAGGTCTTCAACTGACATTTTGGCAAATTCATTTTGAGGTAACTCCTCATCTATTCCTTCCTCTTCACTAATTTTTTCATCAAAATCAGTCAACCCAGTCACTTCTTCCAACACATTGGGATAGGTAAAAATTGGCGCTTTCATTCTAACCGCAATCGCCACAGCATCAGAGGTCCTGGAATCCAATTCCGATGTTTGTCCCTCTTTTTCAACCACGATTTTAGAATAAAAAACACCTTCATGAAAACGATAAACCACCACCTCTACGACATGAATATCAAAGGATTGACATAAGTTTCGCACCAAATCATGCGTTAAAGGACGTGAAGGTTTAACATTTTCTAATTCATAGGCGATTGACTGAGCCTCGAAAGAACCGATTACAATAGGTAACTTTCGACGCCCAGTTGTTTCTCCCAGAGTTAATACATACGAGCCGGATTGCATAGCGCTATACACAATTCCCATAATCGACAGTCTTAATTTCTGCATCGCCAAATATTCAACAATTAGTGTTGAGCAGCTTTGAATTTCTTCACTGCCTCGTTTAATCTCGGAATAACTTCAAAAGCATCACCCACAATTCCGTAATCTGCTGCTTTGAAGAATGGAGCTTCTGGATCGGTATTAACAACTACAATCACTTTAGAACCATTCACTCCAGCAAGGTGTTGGATTGCTCCAGAAATACCTACTGCAATATATAAGTTTGGACGAATTGCAACACCCGTTTGCCCTACGTGTTCATGGTGAGGACGCCATCCGATATCCGCTACCGGACGAGAACAAGCCGTTGCAGCGCCAAGTAATTTTGCTAAATCCTCAATCATTCCCCAATTTTCTGGACCTTTCAATCCGCGACCAGCTGAAACCACTAATTCTGCTTCTGGCAATGGAATTTCGCCTTCAGGTTTTTTAGTAGAAACCACTTTAATCGCTGCACTTCCTGCATTTCCATCGAAAGATTCAACGGAACAAGCATTTCCAGATTTCTCTGGTTGGATACTATTTGGAAGGAGAGAAATAATTCGGGTAGCAGTGTTCACTTTTACAAATCCAACTGCCTTTCCAGAAAAAACGTTCACTTTAATGGTTCCGTCAGATTCTGGAGTTGCTACCGCACCTGCAACCAAACCAGCTTTCAATCGAGCACTCAATCGAGGTGCAACAGCTTTAGCAATTAAATCATTGGAAAACACTATTGTAGTAGCTCCTGTAGAAGCAACAGCGTTAGCGATCATTCGGGTAACTTGTTGTGCATCTTGTCCGTCAACGTTTGCGTCAACTAACACTTTAGAAGCACCAAATTCTCCAAGAGTTGCTAAAGCGTCACTCGAAAGACCGCCATTTGCAACAACAACTACATCACCACCTAGTTTTTTAGCGTAGGTTACCGCTTCGGATGCAGCTTTATTTACTGCGTTGATATATACTAAATTCATGATTTCGGGATTAGATAACTTTTGCTTCGTTGTGTAACAATTCTACTAATTCATCCATGTTATCAGGACTAATCATTTTAACCGCTGATTTTGCGTTTGGCATTGCATACGCAGTGAAAGAAGTCAATTCATCAATTGAAGCAGGAGCAACAACTTCTAACGGTTTTGTACGCGCAGCCATGATACCTTTCATGTTTGGAATGCGTTGTTCTGCCATACCTTTCGCACAAGAAACAACCGCTGGCAAGGCAACTTCAACCACTTGCACACCACCAACGATTTCACGTTCAAGTGTCAACGAACCACTATTTACATCCAACTTAGAAGCGATAGAAACATAAGGAAGATCCATAATTTCAGCAATCATTCCACCTACTTGAGAACCATTGTAATTAATTGTTTCTTTTCCAGTTAGTACCAAATCAAAACCATTATTTTTTGCGTATTCAGCGATTTGAGCCGCGGTGTAATAAGCATCCTTTGGTTCTGCATCAATTCTTACTGCTTTGTCAGCACCAATCGCTAAGGCTTTGCGAATTACAGCATCATCAGCAGCAGTTCCAACAGTAATGATAGTTACTTCACCACCACCAGTTTCTTTCAACTCAAGCGCACGAACTAAAGCGTACCACTCATCATACGGGTTAACAATGTATTGAACCCCATTTTCATCGAAGCGCGTGTTTCCATCTGTAAAAAGAATTTTAGAGGTGGTGTCCGGCGCCTTACTGATGCACACCAATATTTTCATTTCGTATAATTTTTGAGGCGTAAAATTAGCGAATTAAACGTCTCGCAATAAACAATTTTTGAAGTAAAAAAAATCTTTGAAATTGTTTATTTAATGCATGCCAAAACAGCTAAACATGAGGAGAGGCAAAGCGTTAGAATGGAAATGATAATGAAGTGATTTAAATCTTCACGAACTTCTTACGAATCACAAATCCGTTCATGTTAGCACTGAAAAAGTAAGTTCCTTTTGCCAATTCAGTAACATCAACTTTTATAGACATTCCATCTGTATCACCTTGAAACAAAGTCTTGCCAGATGCATCTGAAATTTCCCACGTCGCTTGTCCTGTAAAATCAACCAATAAATCTGTGGTTACTGGGTTCGGATAAATATTGAAACTTTCGTTGATTTCCAAAACATCCGCAGTAGAAGCGGTGCAAGAACACTTATTTTTTGTCACATTAGTTTGAACAACTTGAGGCGCAGTGTAAATTGCTTTCACCCAACATTTTTGCCCTAATTGTGTGTCCGTAGCATTCTGGATACGAATAGTGTACCAGCCGTCATAAGTTGCAGTTTTTGTAAAAACTAAATTTCCCGCTGCGGTTAACGAGTCAATTTTATTGCAATCCTTATCTAACAGTGTTAGTTTGATAGCATTAGCAGGAACAGATGGATAAAGTTCAATCTTAATTTCAGTTCCACTCTTCGCAAAAATTCGACCTACCGTTCTGCAATCTAAACTCGTATTTGGTAATCGTCCACCTTGTTCTAACGATTTTATATTGCTATCCCCCAAATCATCTTCCATTTCCCATTCCTGCGTAATTGACTTGGAAGGACGCGTATAATTATCCGTTACACCTTGAGGAGCCCAAACGGAATAACCTCTTCTCCCTGAAGGAGCAGTTCCGTCACAAGGAGGAATGCTAATATCGACTTTTCCACCGCCATAGACAGTTCGTGTAGCGGTTCCATTAGCACCTGAATAGTCAATAAGAACTGTACCGTCTGACCAAGTGGTTTGCACTCCCGTTAAATTTTGCCAATTAGTCCAATTATCTGTCATGCCAATTAAAGCTTTTCCACCACGTTCAATCACTAATGCGTCAGCTGCTTGCCAACGAACAAAATAAGCACCTTCTTTGAAGTGCAAGTTTTGATGGCACCATATCAGGTTTTCAATATCCGAGCGAACTGGTAAGGTAGTTTCATTGGTTGGAACGTGATTGAAACGATTACTATTATAACCAATATTAAAAAGATCCTCAAAAAAGACTTGTGGTGCACCATCAACAGATAAAGCAATAGCGTGCGCTACACTATTTCTTCCATCATTGGGTTCTATCTGTGTTCCCAATTGAGAGCCTGAATTCCAGCCATTATAGTTTCCGGAAGAAGTTAATATTGGGCGGAAGGTATCGTGATTGTTCACAAAAGGAACAGTACGATTTCGGTTGCTTTGTTGCGCTGAAGGAATTGAGCCTAAATCGAAATTTCCGTTTCCATTCACCATATTTTGAATCGCTCCACGAATGCTGAAATCAAAAGTTCCGCTTCGATCTTGAACCGCACTTACCCAACTGTCAAGCTCAGAAGCTCCTCCTACCCATTCGCCAACGGAAAAAAGTGCATCCGTTCCACTTGCCCAACCAGCATTGTTCTGTAAATTCCACAGCACATCTTCTGTAACATAAGTCGGGAAATGCTTAACCGCATCAAAACGAAGACCGTCCCAGCCTACTTGCTTTTTATACCAAATCAACCAATTCCGCATTCCAGATCGCATATAATCAGTGGATTGAGTAGGATTGAAACTGGCATTACTACTTAAGCCAAATGCATTTGATTCAAACGAGACATCTGGTCCCCAATATGGTGAGTTGATAGCATTCGTGCAACAAACGTTAGAATTATTTGGATAAAAATTCTGCCAGTTTTTAGGAAAACGTCCAGCTCGATTTAAATAATTGTCAGCTGTTTCCGCCGTAGCTGGCGTTTTGTAACAGACGTATCTAAAATTCTTGTATTTACTAGTAGAACCATCGTCCATTGCAGCGGGGTCTTGTCCACCCATACCTGTTGCGCTTCCAGCATTGGTTACGTGATTGAGCACTATGTCTTGAATAACGTCAATTCCGTTGGCTTTCATAACAGCAACCATTCGCAATAATTCGTCCTTATCCCCTACCCTAGTTTTGAGTGAATTTTTTTGCCATTTATCGCCTAAATCATAATGATCAAAAGGAGAATATCCCACACTATTTGTGCCTGAATTCTTAATTGTCGGTGGAATCCAAACTGCATCTATTCCTAATTCCTTGAGGCGAGGTGCTAATTCAGTTAGGTAATTTGCCCAGCCATTTGGATAATTGGTATTCCAATAATCCCACCAAAATCCTTGCAGTACAATTTGACGATTTGTTGGGTTAACTTGAGCGTAAGAAAGACTTGATAACAAGAAGGTTAATACGAATAACAACTTTTTCATACGATTATAGATTAAGCATTTACGATAGAAAGCACTTGTGAAAATCTCTCACCACTCGCTAGTTCAACAGCGTTTCCGTTCACCTCAAAACTTAACATTTCTGCACCCATATTTTCCAAAGTAACTGTTTCTTTATCAACAGCTACTACTAATGGATTGTTCTTGTACAGGATTTGGAACTTATACGATTTCCATGCATTTGGAATTCTTGGATTGATTTTCAAACCATCCTCGTGGATGCGAACACCAGCTAATCCTTCTACCACACTCATCCAAGTTCCAGCCATTGAAGTAATATGTAAACCTTCGTCAGCTTCATGATTATAATCGTCCAAATCCAAACGAGAAGTACGCAAATACAACTCATAGGCCTTATCCATGTTTCCTATTTTCGCAGCAAGAATTACGTGAACACAAGGTGAAAGCGAAGATTCGTGAACGGTTTTCGGTTCGTAAAAATCAAAGTTTTGTTGCAATGTTTCTAAATCGAAATGATCCTCAAACAAATACAGCCCCTGAAGTACGTCAGCCTGCTTGATAAAAATAGAGCGTAAAATTCGATCCCAAGACCAGTGTTGATTGATAGGACGTTCGTTTTCTGGAAGATCTGCAGTAGTCAACTGTTCTTTATCCATAAAACCGTCTTGCTGCAAATAAATTTTGGTTCCATCCAAAGTTGGAAAATAGACATTATCAATAATATGTTGCCATTTTTCTTGCTCGCCATCTGACAAAGCTGAACCGAAATCAGCCCGCAAATCTTTGTCCACCTTTAAAGCGTATTCCAAACACCACTTTGCCAAGTAATTGGTGTACCAGTTATTGTTTACATTGTTTTCATATTCATTTGGCCCAGTAACGCCCAACATCACATACGCTTTTTTGCTTTCAGACCAATTAAATCGTTGTGCCCAAAAACGAGCAATTCCAACTAATACCGGTCTGCCATATTTTGGAAGATATGCCACATCACCCGTGTGTCGAATGTAATTGTAAATCCCAAAAGCAATTGCGCCATTTCTATGAATTTCCTCGAAGGTGATTTCCCACTCGTTGTGGCACTCTTCTCCATTCATTGTCACCATTGGATAAAGTGCTGCACCATCTTTAAAGCCTAATTTTGCTGCATTTTCAATTGCCCTTTCGAGATGGTTGTAGCGATACACCAACAACTGACGTGCAATCTCTGGTTTTGCGGTTTTCAAATAAAAAGGCAAGCAATATGCCTCAGTATCCCAATAAGTTGCGCCACCATACTTTTCTCCTGTAAACCCTTTAGGTCCGATGTTCAATTTGTCATTCTTACCCGTGTAGGTTTGGTATAATTGGAAAATATTAAATCGTATACCTTGTTGTGCAGCGGTATCTCCTTCAATCTGAATATCAGCATTTTTCCATATTTCTGCCCAAGCCGATTCATGTTCAGCAAGCAAGGTGTCGAACCCTGAAACATACGCATCTCTAACTTGATTGATGGCACGTGGAATTAATGAAAATTCAGAATGATTTAACGTAGAAATAATGGAAACATATTTCTTCAAAGTGAATTTCACTCCTTTTTCGAGGTAATGTTCAAAGTTGTTTTCGACATAAAATTCATGTTGCGCAACATTCGGATGGATTTCTAACAATTCCTTTTCCCGCCAAAATGAAAAGCGCATTGCAGTTGCCACCGTAAAATTCGTTTTTTTGGTACGTGCACAAACTACCCCTTTTTTAATATCAACTTTACGACTATCTTCTTCCCAGAAAAATTCATCGTAGTTAGAATCGTGATTTTTTACCTTTCCATCCAAATAAGGTGTGAACTTAACATTACCACTGAAATTAATTGGCGTAACGGAGTAGGAAATTGCTGCCACTTCCTCCCGATACATGGAACAAAAACGGATGGACTGAACTTCTAATTCTTTTCCATTAGGAAACTTCACTTTGAATTTACGCATTAATGTACCGCGATACATATCCAATTCACGATAGAAAGAAGTCACCTCAACTGAATTTAAGTCCATTTGAACTCCATCAATTTCAAGATTGATTCCAATCCAATTACAAGAATTAAGCACTTTTGCAAAATACTCCGGGTAACCGTTTTTCCACCAGCCAACTCTTGTTTTATCAGGATAATAGACCCCCCCTACATAGCTACCTTGCAATGAATCGCCTGAATATTTTTCTTCAAAATTGGCGCGTTGACCAAATGAACCATTTCCAATACTGAAGATACTTTCAGCTTGTTTTTGTTTCGAAGGGTCAAAACTTCTTTCAATTATTTTCCAACTATCAATTTCAAATAAATTACGCATAATCTTCTATTCTGAATTCTGTTAGGTTATTATAATAATGATCAGCTTGGGCTGTAATCGTCGGGTTTCCAACACCAATGGCTGTGAACCCTCCTTTCTGAGCTGCTTCAATTCCGCTTGCTGCATCTTCAAAAACTAAACATTCATTTGGTTCTAGTCCCAAAGCTTTTGCACCATTAAGGAAAACTTCTGGATGTGGTTTTGGATATTCAACTCCATTTCCGTCAATTACGACATCGAAATATGAGCTAATTCCCAAGAGATTCAATATAAAATTGGCATTTTTACTTGAAGAACCAACGCCTAATTGAATTCCCATTGAAGTTGCTTTTTTCAATAAATCGAGAACTCCAGGAAGTAGATCGGCCTGGGTTAAAGATTGAATTGATTCGAGGTAGAAATCGTTTTTACTTTTCAACAACTCACTAAATGTAGTCTCATCTATTTCAAGATTACCCATATTTAGGATCATTTTCAGTGAATCGATTCTGCTGATTCCTTTTAATAATTCGTTTTCTTTCTCTGAAAAAGGAACTCCCAATTCATCAGCAGTTCGTTTCCAGGCAATATAATGATTGTGTTCAGTAGTAACTAAAACACCATCTAAGTCGAATAATAAACCTTTAATTTTCATTTTTAATTGTCAAGTTTAATAAGCCAGCAATTATCATTAATCCCCCACCTAACATCAATGCGTAGGCAGCATTTCCGCCAAAAACATGTTTTACTATTGGCCCCGAAAACAAAGCACTGACAATCTGAGGTAGTGTAATGAAAAAATTAAAAATTCCCATAAAAATTCCCATTTTATCTGCAGGAATAACACCAGACAACATCGCATACGGCATTGCCAAAATACTTGCCCATGCAATCCCAATAAACAACATAGGCAGAATCATCGCATTTTTATCAGGCATAAAATACATTAAAATCAATCCAATCCCTCCCATTAGCAAGGATAACATGTGAGTTCTTGGCTTACCAATTTTGGTTGCAATGATTGGAATTAGCAAGGCAAAAATTGCAGAAACCCCGTTGTAAATCCCAAATAGAATTCCCACCCAATCTCCAAGATTTTCACTTAAAGCAAGTTGAGCCAAGGCAATTTTGTCATTAGGATTATCCTCTAAAATCGATTTTAAACTGTCGATGGATGGAAGATTATATGTGTGCTCTCGTAGTGATGTTGTTGTATAAACCCACATACAAAATAGACCAAACCAAGAAAAAAATTGAATCGCCCCTAATTTCCACATGGTTTTAGGAATTGTAAATTTTTCTTTAGGTTTTTCAGCTTCAACAATTCCCATTTCAATTCGCTCTTGAGGAGAATATTCTTTGGTTTTAAAGATTGTCCAAAGAATTGCACCCATAAACACAACTGCACCGATATAAAAAGAGTAGACAACATTTGGCTGAACCTTAACACCTGCTAAATTATTAGGAACACCAAACCAATTTGTCAATATCCAGGGTAAAAATGAACCGACAACTGCACCAACACCAATTAAGGCCGTCTGAATAGAAAAGCCTTTAGTGCTTTGACTTTCAGGAAGATTATCCGCAACTAATGCCCTGAAAGGTTCCATGGAAATATTGAAAGAAGTGTCCATTAACATTAAAAATCCGGCACCAACAAGTAGAGCTGGAAAAACACCAGTAAATTTATCTGCGTTAGGAAGTAAAACCAATGCTGTACAGGCCAAAATTGCCCCTGCCAGGAAATAAGGTCTTCTTCTTCCTAAACTCTTAGACCATGTTCGATCACTCCAATAACCAATTATAGGCTGAACTATCATACCCGTTAAAGGTGCTACTAACCAAAACCAAGAAAGACTTTCTACATTGGCTCCAAAATCGGTCAAAATTCTACTAGCATTTCCATTTTGTAAGGCAAACCCCATTTGAATTCCCAAAAATCCAAAACTCATGTTCCAGATTTGCCAGAAGGATAAAGTTGGTTTAGTTTTCATAGTTTTTTTGGTTTAGGATATTAAGACTTTTAGACGTTAGGACTCCGCCGCGGCGGAAGGATTTTAAGATTTTAAATGCTAGGACTTTTTGAAGCGTGGATAATATAATGAGTGAATAACTTTTCGGACTTCTTCGAAGTGAGGTTTAGACTTTCCTCTTTGAAGTCTGACGGAATCTTATGCGTATCAAACACCGTCAAAGGAGGAGTGAGAGAGATGATTAAAAGAAAAATAGAATTGTCTCATTCCTTAATTTCTCAGCACTTTAGTTTGGTCTTCAAAAGTTTAGATTTTTCTTCGCTAGGGAGGAAAAATAATTACTTATAATAGACTCGATATCCCCAAGGTTCTAAATTCAAATTCAATTCATTCGAAAGTGTAGCTTTTTTTCCCTTAAATAAATCCTTATAGCTTCCTGCAAGTTGAGAAGATTTCAAACTAATGGATTGTTCTTTTGCAGTCATGTTTATTATCACCACTACCTTATTTCCATCTTTTTCTCGAGAAAAGGCAAGAACATTTTTCTCATCTGGTGCGGAAATGAATTGAACATCACCACCATAAACTCCATTCCACAAAGCTTTGTTTGCACGATTGAGTTGCAGCAGTTTCGTGTAAAAAGGCACTAAATCCATTTTCTTCCAATCGATGGTGTCTTTGTCAAAGAAACGAAGGCGGCGATCCAGTGATGTTTCTTGTCCGTTATAAACTTCGGGCATCCCTTCAAAAGTTGCTGCGAATACTGCAAAAGCGAATCGAGCATCACCCATACGTTCCATTTCAGTACCATTCCACGAATTTTCATCATGATTGGAGGTGAAATTCATTCGGTAGGCCGACTTCGGATGTTTGTTCTCTTTGGCGTATTTATATATTTCCTGAACATCCTTTTTCCCTTGAGCGATATCATTCATAATATGATGTAAATGCCAACCATACGTCATGTCAAAAGCTTTATGCATTTCAACTTCCTCAGCTTCAGCCAACATGAACACTTTTTTAGTCGCGTCTAATTCTTTACGTGCTTCTACCCAAAAATCGGTTGGCACCCAGCTTGCAACGTCGCAACGAAACCCATCAATATCAGCAGCAGTCAACCAAAACTTCATGGAAGCAATCATTTCCTTGCGCATTTCTTTGTTGTCGTAGTTCAAATCCGCCACGTCCCACCAATCCGTTCCAATTGTAGGTTGTAGGTTACCAGTCGAATCCAAAGTGTACCAATCTTTGTGTCCTTGATCGACCCAAACGTTATCAGGTGAAGTGTGATTTGCCACCCAATCGATGATCAATTTCATTCCATTCTTATGAGCAACTTCCACTAAATGTTTAAAATCGTCCATGGTTCCAAACTCAGGATTCACCGCTTTGTAATCGCGAACAGCATAATAGCTTCCGAGACCACCTTTACGGTTTTTGACACCAATTGGATGAATTGGCATTAACCACAAAATATCAACGCCCATTTTCTTTAAACGAGGAATGTGCTTTTCGAATGCTTTGAATGTTCCCTCAGGTGTAAACTGACGTACGTTCACTTCATAAATGGTGGCATTTTTTGACCATTCAGGCGCGACGTACTGCGAAAAAGCTGTCGAAGAAAACAACATAATCGCACTAAAAAACAAAATTAATTTATTCATAATTAATGATTTACAGGTAATACATAGTTTAAATGATAATTCACCAAATCATCTATCGGACGACGAATGACATTTCCTATTTTTATGCCAAATTCATTTGCAACTTCTCGTAATTCTGTTTCAAAAATTTGCGAAATAGAACCTACAAAACTCACTTCTACCTCTTTATGGTTTGGGTAACAAGTGACATGTACATCGACAAATTTTCTAAATCCGTCCCGAACCATGTTTTTCACCCAATCATTTTGGTGATGCTTCGCAATAAACGGCATAAAAGAAGCGATGAAAACATTGGCATTTGGTTTCATGTACACGTGTTCAATCAGGTCGTCTTTGTCCATTTTATACGTTTCGATGAAATCGGTTTCAATTTCCTTTGGAAGTCGATGATACAGAAAATTAGCTATTAATTGTTTCCCGAAAAAGGAACCACTTCCTTCATCTCCAAGGATATAACCGAGAGCAGGCACTTCTTCTGAAAGCTCTTTTCCATCGAAGAACGCGGAGTTTGAACCAGTTCCGATGATACACGAAATAACAGGTCTTCCACGGTAAGTAGAATAAGCACAAGCCAGCAAGTCATGATCGACTAATATGGAGGCATTTTTGAAAATTCGGGATAAACCAAATTCCACTTTGGCATTTAATTCATCACTTGAACAACCAGCGCCATAAAAGTAAATTCCTTGAATAGAAGCTGCTACCTCCATAATATCGGAATGTTTTTTAATTTCACTTTCAATCAAGTCCGCGGAATGGAAATAGGGATTGAATCCCATCGTGGAAAAAAAAGTTTGGTTATTTTTGCTATCTATGAGCACCCAATCACTTTTGGTAGAGCCACTCTCGACAATAAAATACATACAATTCAGGGTTAAAAATGTTCTTTGTGTCAATATTACACTTTCAAATATAGGTATTAAAGATAAAGCAGGAAAAATTTATGCAAAAAAAAAGTAATGCAGTGTTAAATCCGAACGTTTCGGTTGACTGTGTCATCTTCGGTTTTGACTTAGAAAAGTTAACAGTACTCTTAATTGACAGAGGTGATGCAGGAGCAGAATATGGCACAAGAATGTCACTGCCTGGTGACTTAATTTATGACAATGAAAACTTGGATGAAGCAGCATCAAGGGTATTAAATGAATTAACTGGTTTGCATGATATTTACTTGGAACAAGTTGGAGGTTTTGGAGATCCAAATCGATTGAACAAAGAGACTGATCAAGCATGGTTAAAAGCAATTCGAGAAAAACCAAATGAACGTGTCGTAACTATTGCTTACTATTCTCTTGTCCCCAGTTCTGATTTTCAACCTCACGCTTCTTCTTTTGCAAAAAATGCAGACTGGTTTCCAGTTCACCAAATAACGGACTTGGCATTTGACCATTTTGACATTCTTCAAACAGCACGCGAGAAATTAAGACAAAAAATTAAAATTCAGCCGATTGGATTTAATTTATTACCCGAAAAATTCACTTTGAGTCAGTTGCATAAATTGTATGAAAGCATTCTTGACAAGCCTTTGGACAAACGAAATTTCAGACGGAAAATTCAAAAATTAAACATCCTAACCAACCTTCGCGAAAAGCAACAAGGTGTACCGCATAAACCCTCTGCATTGTATATGTTCAACGAGGAGAAATATCTCGAGTTGATGCAGAAAGGGTTCGACAATTTTGATTTCTAATCAAGGCATTAAAGTTTTTTAAAAATTACAAAAAAGGCGATTTATACAAATCGCCTTTTTTAGTTTATTGAAATCAATGTCTATCGGAGTAAGTTAACGTGTCCGGTGATTTCTTTGTTCAGTCGGTCAACCGTACTTCTGAAACGAATGACGTATGAATAAGTACCGTCCTGGCATTTGTTTCCGTTCCAAGTTCCATCCCATCCTTGATTCGGATCAGTTGTATCGAACACCATTTCTCCCCAACGGTTAACTATAATGAATCGATAAGTGGATTCATCAAATCCAGAGGTCATCACTGGTAAGAAAATATCATTAACTCCATCACCATCAGGGATAAATGTATTTGGAACCCAAACTATTAGATCATTATTTACTTTAATAACTCTATAAGTTGAGTCAACACAACCGTATTGATTTCTAGCGACCAAAGAAATAGTGTATTCATTCGCTAAATTTCCAGGATAGGACACTGTTCCAGGTTCTTCGATATTCGCCAATTGAACACCGTTACCAAAGTCCCAATAATAGTTTGTTGCGTTTATTGATGTATTATTTACATTCACCATTGGCATTTCCTGAGTGATGAAATCATTTGATAAAGTGAATGAAGCAACAGGTTGAGGGAATACACATACCAAATCATCTTGGTTCAAGGTAGTCACACATCCATTTGTTCCTGCTGCAGAAAGTGCAACATCGAAACAACCGTCTTGTTGGAAGGTGTAACTTAAAACTGGACCTGATGATGTAACCACTGCACCATTACCAAAAGTCCACGTACTATTCACTGTTTCAGCTGAGGTATTTGTCAACTTCACGGTTAGTGGCGCACAACCTTCTGTTACGTCAACCGTGAAGGAAACTGTTGGCGAAGGAGCTACTGTTACATTAGAAGTCGCTGGTGCTGCAGAACATCCATACACGGAATAAACCACCGTATAACTTGTATTTTCGTTCGGAGAAACTTCGATGGATTGTCCCGTTAAGTTTCCTGGAGTCCATATATACGTACCACCAGTATAGGATGGTGTCGCTGTAATTGTACCGACATAACCTTGACAAATATTAATATCTGGCACTGTGACAGTAGGAACTGGATACAAGGAGGCAGTTGCAGAAACTGGGTCGGAAGCACAGTTATTTAAAGTATAGACTACAGTATAAACCGTGTTAGTAGTTGGAGATACGCTCAAATCATTTCCGGTATAACCAGTTGGATCAGGAGACCAAGTATAAGTTCCACCTGGAACAGAAGGAACCGCATTAAAGGTATTTGAGAAACCTTCACATACACCAATATCCGCTAACGTTACAGTTGGTTGTTCTGTCACTGTAACAATAGTTGGCGTTGGCGCACTAGCACATCCTGCTGCAGTATAAACAACAGTATAAGTGGTAGTTTGTGTTGGGGTTACGACAATTGAAGAGGTAGTTTGACCGCCTGGTGACCAGTTGTAAGTACCTCCTGTTATATCAGGAGTCGCAATAACTGTTGCTGTTCCACCTGTACAAACGCCAGTACCAGGAACAGAAACGATAGGGGTTGGAGTTACGTTTATTGTATGATTTGCAGTACCAGTACAACCATTAACAGTTCCAGTTGCTGTAAAAACAGTTGTTACGTTTGGCGTTACGGCAACACTTTGGGTCGTTCCAATCTCAGTAGTTCCAACATACCAATGCCAATCACCTGTTCCAGGAACAGATGAGTTCGCCGTCAAATTACCAATTGAACCTGAACACAAGGTAGTTGTACCTGAAATGTTAATCACAGGGTTAAGATTTACTGAAACGGTAGCGATTGCTGTTATTGGATTACAACCAGGAATTGAATATGTAACGGTATAAGGAGTACTTGAATTAGGACATACTGAAACTGATGCTGTATTCATACCTCCTGGCGACCATAAATAAGTTCCTCCAGAAATATTGGTGTTTGCTACGAGTGTAACGCAGTTACCTTGACAAATTGTTTCACTATTCACAGAAATCGTTGGAGTTGCAATTTGATCTACAAAGAATGAAGTTGAAGCCGTACAACCATTAGCACCAGTAACAGTAACAGTATAGTTACCACCTGTTGTAATATTCACAGCGGCAACTGTTGGACCATGACTCCAAACGTAGGTACCACCTCCTGTTGCTGTTAAACTTACATTGGCTTGTGCACAACTTAATGTATTTGTTGGTGAGTTGTTTGTGATTCCAGCCGTTGGTAATGTTTGGTCAACCGTTATGGTAATTGAAGAAGTTGCCGTACATCCGTTTGCACCAGTAACGGTCACTGTAAATGTACCACCCGAAGTAATTGAAACACCAGCATTCGATCCTAAACCACCTGACCAAGCGTAAGAAACGCCGCCCGATGCCGTAACTGGAATTGAGGTTGTTGTACATGTCAAAACTGTTTGCGCCGTTGTGTTGATGATATTCGAAGTCGGAGGTGTGATGTCTTGAGTGATGGTTATGTTTTGAGACACAGGACATCCATTTGAATCGTTTGCTGCTAAGCTGTAAGAACCAGGTGCAGTTACCGTTAATGTGCTTCCATTTAATGTTCCATTAGGAGTCGTCCAAATGTAGCCACTTCCACCTGTAGCGCTGTAAGTGATTGAAGTAACCGTACAAGTCAACTCGTTCGTTCCAGTTAGGTTGTTTGCTGTAACTGGTGTTGTAGCAAGTGTCGTTCCAATGGTAACCGATGCTGTTGCTGTACAGTTGTTTTCATCTGTTACTACTGCGGTGTAAGTACCAGCTGGTTGATTCAATAAATTGGTACTATTAATTGTTCCATCCCAAACAACATCTAATGCTCCCGTTCCGCCAGTTGGAGTTAAAGTAATTGAACCTGTTCCGCCTGGACAAAGTACGTTTTGAACAGTTGAGTTAATAGTAATGGCTGTAGGCTGAGAAATTACAATTGGGTTAGTTACAACTTGACATCCATTCCCGTCAGTTAATGTAATTGAATAAGTGCCTGGTGATAAATTCGATAGTGGTTGGTTCGGGATTAATGAAGATGGTGAAATTACAATGCTACCGTCATTTAATCCAAAACATGTTGCATCGTTTCCTACTGCTGAAATAATAGTTGGTGATGGGTTAATTGTAAGATCCAAAACTTCCGTCACGCAACCATTCAAGAAAGTATATGTTCCACTTGTTGTGTATGTTGTTCCATTTACAGGCCAAGTGTAAGTATCACACGCCGCAATCGTAGTGTTGTTTGTTGACGATGGCGTGATAACCACATTTAAAGTTTCCGTATGACAACCGACAACATGTGTATAAGTGCCACTTGTTGTGTAAGTTGTGCCATTTACAGCCCAAGTGTATGAATCACAAGCTGTTGCATCAGTAACGTTAG
>JBDKEM010000015.1:0-23341 GCA_039795265.1 Bacteroidota bacterium
CACATAGTTTCTTTTAGAGGTCATAGGTTGAGTAAATCGGATAGACGCCACAGCGTTGACACATAGCGATTTTTGGAGTAGATATAAATTGCTATGTGAACCTCTGTTTTCTTGAAAAAATGCAACCCACCCTATCCTTCGCGCTAGCGAACTATGTCTCTATGTGGTTAAAAAAATTGAAAACCACATAGTTTCTTTTAGAGGTCAAAGGTTGAGTGACTCGGATTTTTTATCAGTAACCAGTGATGTGTAAAGTTCATCATTTGTAGTAATGATGTTTTCAACTTCCGAACCAAAGCTTAGCTAGCCTACAACGTGTTTCCATGACCTAAAATAAGTATTTGTTGTACATGAAAGTCAACTTCAAATTTAAACAAATGGCTTTTAGAAAGACAAGATTCTATTCAATTCAGGCGATATCTTCACGGCGGTATGTCTCAAAAAATCAGAGGGGCATCAACAAAAAGCAAATCTTAATTACTGAATCCCTACAGTTAACCGAAATTGGCTATCGAAGACTTCTTTCCAACGATAAATGTCGGAAGGGAATCAACAACAGACTAATTCGCTGCGGCGACTAGTCCTTATATGTTGGCAGCTGGCTTACTATTCTCTAACATTTTTATTGCTATTTATTCTCATAATAGCCCAAACATGGGTTCTTTACTATTTGTTTTTTCTTAATTCTTCCTGTCTGTGGATTATATCTGTATCTAGTAAGTAACTTCCTGTCTGCAGAATAAATCTCCATCCAAGTTTTTTCCCCCTTCTCATTCCATTGAATTACTTGAACAGAGCTATCGGGCATTGTTTCTGTTGAACTTTTAAGAAGCGTATCGTTATAATATTCATTTCGGAAATATTCTGCTGGGCATTTTCCCGATAAATCATCTCGTTTAGTAATGCCCCAAATGTTTCCATTTTCGAAATACACAATGTTTAAGTCCCATTTCCAAGGATACTTGTATTTGTAATCGAACAGTGCCAAAGAAGTAACCTCGCCCTTTTCAGAAAATTTCAGCATTGCAAAATTTAGTGTGTCGTCAATGTAGTAAACCACCGTATTGGAATCTCTATGGTTCCTTTTTGTAAAGTCGTGGAAAGGAAAAGAAATGTTGGACTTATCACTTCTTCTAATTATGATATCGCAAGGCAAAGTGACTTCTCCAAATGATTTAAAATTTAATTTTCCATTGTCGGGCATATCCTTATTAAAATCGTAAATGTTATAAAGGGTATCTCCTACAAAAGTTTTGGAAGGATTATAATGGCCGTAAATCCTGTATCTTCCAGGCAATAAAGGATAATTAAACCAGTGGTGCGATTCTGCCCTAGAATTTAAATAAGGACTATTCAAAAAAGCATTGAATGTTAGTTGCTCTCCCGGCTTTAGCATAACTACCTCAGGAAATCTGGGACTTTCGTGTACCATCCGGTTTTGTAATTCACGAGTTTCTGTTTCAATGGGTCTGGAAAAGTTTTTTGCTGCATCATGAATTTCAAAATAGAAAAGTTTAGCTCCTGTATTTTGATTTGCCGGTATCAATACCGGATGGGTGTTTTTTTTGTCCGTATTTGTTATGGAAACGATAAATTTAATTTGCTCGCCTTCTAAATACTCACTTTTTTCTGTTGTAAGTTCAAATTTGAAAGGCATAAATGGAATGTCAGCTTTTGCCACCGATACATTAAAAACATATGTGAAAAGCACGCTGGGTAAATATGTAATTGTTTTCATTTTAAAAATCATACAGCCAGTTTAATTTTACCGGTCTTCCGATAGCTTCTGACTAACGTTTTCATATATAACACATAATCAATTTGTTATAAATCCTAATTCTGCCTTAGTCAACTCAAATTTAGCGATTTGTTTTTTGACTCGTGCTACTCATTCATTAAAACGCTTGAAATAAAGAGGAAAAGTTTTCATTCACAAACTCTACGATCAACTAAACCCATCGTTTCTGAGCCTGTCCCGTTTTTTCGGGAAACCGCTGTGTTTCGGCTGTAACTACAGAACGTACTTTTTTAGAAAAAAAGTCGTGGTGTTTGACTAGTTAGCTTTGTTTTTTAAAGGTATTCGAGAGATCGCTTCGCTAAGTTGAGAGCCTCTCCCTGTCAATTATTGGCAGGGCAGGCTACTCGCGATTAGCGGTTCGGGCTTTTTTTCGTTGTTAGTTTTCTAATGTTTCAAGCTTCATTCTCAACAAAGGATATTCTCTTCCTTGGTCATCTTTTTCTGTTCGTTCGTATGTTTTGAACCCTATTTTTTTGTAAAATTCAACCGCATTTGTGTTTTGTTCGTTTACGTCAACTTTGTCGGCTTTCAATTCTGTAATGGCGAAGTCTGTGAGTTTTCTTCCAAGACCTTTTCCAATATATTCAGGTGAAAAGAAAAGCATTTCTATTTTTTTTTCAGCAAGACCAATAAACCCTGAAACTTGGTTATTTTGTTTTAGACAGTATACTTCAAAATCATTAAAATTGAATGTCTGTACGAGTTGTTTGATTTCTTCAAAGTCAGTCTGATTTAGAAAGTCGTGAGTTGCTAATACTGATTTTTCCCAAATGTTGAGAATTTGATCTCTGTCTATGTCTGTATATTTTTCTATTTTGAAACTTTGATTTGTCATAATTCAACTAATATGCATGATGGTTTTATTATTCGGTTCTGAAGTCTTTATTTTATACTCAATTAAAATTGTTTTTCCTTTTATTATTTTTCTCTGTGTAGTTTTCTCGCCTGACCACTAACGTTTCGCAAATAGGCGCTCGGCGATAGCTGGCGCTTATTTGCTGTTAGCATTTGGCTTTAAAAATTGGTCAAATCATCGCTATTTGTGTTTTTAATACTTTTTTCAATTTTTTCTAATTCACTAAATGCGGAATTTAAATCGATTATTAAAAATCTGTGTCGTGCTAGAAATAAAAGAATTATGTTATTTGTTTTTGTGAAATTCTCAGGAGTATTTAAAATTGAATTCAATTTATCTGTTACTTTAAAAAGTTTTCGTTTTGTTAATTTTAAATCTACTTTTTCAGATAATTCTTTTAATTCTTGGCGTTTTACGAAACTATATTTGTTATTAAAATAGAATTCGACTAAGGTTTGATATGGATTTCTTATTTCGGGTACTTTTATGCAGTTAATTGTATTTTCATCGCTTACCACATTTATTCCTATTGAAGCACCTCTTTTTAATTTTATATGGTCTCTCAATATGTTGAAAAGTTCTTTAGGGTGATTCTCTTCGGTTTTGGGTTCAAAAGGAAAGTTTATTAAAAATATATCATGACCAAAAGTCAATACTTGCCTAATATATTTCTCATCACCTTCAAAACCTTTGTAAGTTAAATCAATATGTAAGGCAAAATCCTTGATAAATTTATAGGTTATTGTTTGATCAAATCCCAGTGGGTCGATGCTTCTATATAAATCTATTACATTTAAAAAAGAATCGTTTTCCTCATGAAAACATATATGCTGTAATATTTCCTTTTGACGCTCTTTTGTATCATAGTACACAAATAAAGCTGCAAAATACTCTTGAAGAGATTTGTGGGACCATTTGAAATAATTCCCATCTTTAGTAAAAAGGGGCACTGTAACAATTAAATCTTTAATAAATTCAGATGTTTCAGTTTGTATGTTTGAACAATAATCTATTGATTTTTGAACATATAAATTCAATTCATCCCTTGAAAATTCGATTTTATTTTCTGATTTAAGACAAAAATATCCAAAGGCTCTTAATACTCTATGAAACTCATCTTGACTTAGACCAGAATACTTTTCTCTTTCAAACGAATCCCCTTTTGATAAATCATGAGACTCAAATAAGGCTTCAAATACTTGTCTGTAAAAAATATGCTTTTTAAAAGGTATACTTTGTTTATGTTCAAATGCTGTATACAATAATGAAATTAATAGAGGTGTTCTTAGGTATTCTTGTATATTATTAAAAATCTCTTTTTCCTGAATTCGTTCAATTAAGAGTTTGGAAATGTGATTACTATCGTCATATTTTCTGATTAATTCGAATGCTTCTTCTGGAATTAATGGTCGAATATTAAATTTTTGAAAATCTCCAAAAGCCGAAAGAGCATCCTCAGGTCTAGATGTTAATATAAAATAGCACTTTCTCGCTTTATTAATAAAGTTTTGTATTTCAATTGTAACAAATGATCTTTCAGATAATGAAATCTCATCAAAACCATCGAAGAAAAAAATGAAGTCACCTTTTTTTATTAAATCCAATATAAATTGTTTGTCAATATTTTCATTTATCGAATTTAATTGTTCAATGATCTCATCAACAATGGTTTTTGTTTTAGAAAGTCTTCTTAGTTCTATTAATATTGGAATTCCTTTATTTTGTTCAATGCAAGAAATCACAAGTTTGCGTGAAAGGGTTGATTTTCCCATTCCTGCAGTATCTGTAATTAATACTTTGTGGGAGTAAGAAAATATTTCATCTTTAAAATGATCAATATTGATCTCTTTTTTGTTTTCCGAACATTTAATTGTAAGCGGAATGTATACATCATTAAGTAAAACTTGTTTGTGCTTAAAAGCTATAGTATTTAGAACAGCATTTTTTTCATAAATTGAATTAAGATAATCTTGAAATTTTTGTTCTAGGCTGTCATCATATTGAATCTTTTTGCTGTCAAGTTTTGCAAAAATTTCTTTGAGTTTAGGAACTACAAACGATTCCAGAACAACCTTTGTGAAAGGCGATGCTATCGTTGAAACATCTTTTATGTTTTCTAAATCCATAATCTTAATTATATGCTTAATGCTAACTCATATATACCCGAAACAAACCTTCGCATAGCATTCCAACTCTCAGAGAGCCACTCGAAACATTGTTTCGTTTTTTTTTTAATACTCAAATATATACTTTTTTGCTTACTACTTCTATGTCCAATTACACGCCTGCCACATTCTTGAAGTTTTCCTTTCTCAAGGGCGCGAATCGGTCTTTTTTCTTCCGAATTATAAACACAGTTCACCTAAAATGCCCAGCTAGAAAGTCTTATATCGCCGTCCAACCGCCGTCCACTAATAAATTATGTCCTGTGATATAGCGTGCGTCGTCGGATAAAAGGAAGGCAACGGCTGGAGAAATATCGTCAGGTGTCCCCATGCGCTTCAGCGGTACACGGTGCTCGTAAAGGGTCACAAAACGCGGATCTTGATGGTCGAAAATGCCTCCGGGTGAAACGCAATTTATACGAATTCCGTGCTTTCCATAAGCCGAAGCCAAATATTTTGAGAAATTAATCAGTCCGCCTTTGATCGCGTTATATGCAGGTGCTGTTCGAACTCCCGTGTCTTCATACATCGTCAAATCGTTGGCTACTACACCATAAATTGAGGTCATATTTACCACACTTCCACAGCCTTGTTCGACCATAATTGGCAACACTTTTTGACAGAGAAAAATGTAACTGTTCATTTGCCAATCCACATTGGTACGCCACGATTCAGCCGTCATGTTTTCAAAGTCGGTTCCCCAATCTTTCGTCCGTGGATAGGCGTTGTTTACCAATCCGTCAATGCGCCCATAGTGGGAATGAATGGCTTCCACCGCCGTTGAAATGGAAGCGTTGTCTGTGATGTCGCAATGCACAAAATCCATCGAGAAGTCCGTAGCTTGATTAACGTCGAGATTTACTGCTGTTGCACCGCGTTCTCTTAACAGACGAACGATTTCCCGCCCCAAAAGTCCCGATCCACCGGTCACTAAAATGATCTTGTTTTCTAATTGCATAAGTGGCTATTTTTCAATTTCTAAAATTGCCCAATTCATCAAAAGTCCTCCTGAAATTTGAAGCCGTCCTTTGTCTGAATTGACGGTAAATGTTCCCAATCCACGCCCTGAATAATGGAAATCGATGTTGGGTTCAAAGCGATGAAATTGGATGTTTTTACACGATTTTCCTATCCAATTGTTGATGGTGTGCACCGAAATAGTGTGGTAATTGACGGGAATGTTCTCTACCGCTTTTTCACTCTTATTCAATACTTTGGCGTAAATGTCCACGTCGAAATCAAGATTGAATAGGGCGCTTAAATATAATTTCCCACCAGGTCGTGTGATGCGCACCAATTCGTTCAAAGCTTTTTCCGGTTCGTCCACCCAACTTAAGGTTTGCCAACAAAAGACATAATCAAACGAATCGTCGGCGTGTTGTAAAAGCTGATAAATGTTGCCGTTTTCAAAGGAGAAGTTTGGATTCGGATTGAGCTTTTTTGCCATATCAAGTACATCGTCGAAGTAATCGATAAGCGTGAAGTGTACGTCCTGATCGGCGTATTTTTGGTTCAAATGGTAGGACAAAGTTCCTGAACCACAGGCAACATCAGCGATTTTGTGTCCAGATAGCGTAGCCGGAAGCAAGGTTTCCAAAAAGCGTTGTTGCTCGGTTTTGACGACCGATTTTTCAAAGTAATTTTTGGAAGTCTTGGAGAGGTAGTTTTTGTAGTCGTCGGTCATTGCGTTAGTTGTATTTTCTAAAAACAGGCTTGATTACCGGCCCCACTAAGTAGTTTTCATAACCATTTTCAATCGCTTGTGCCATGATAGGAAGTACCTTTTTCATGGCGGCTAAAGTGAGTTCCAATTCTTTTTGCTGATGCGCAAAAGAGGTGGCAATGTATAACATTAACACGTTCTCTTTCAGCATTTCCTGCACAAAAAGCGTTTTCAATCCCAAAGAGGACGTTCCTGTTTTGTCTAAAAAAGAATAAGCAGGTGAACACGCATATCCTTCAAATTTCAAGTGCTTTTCTATCCCGTTTTCTTTCGCAAGTTGCATTGCGCCGTCAATGAGTTGTTGGCCGTAATGCCATAAATGATCGACGACATTTTCGCGTTCGAGAATTGCCATCGTTTTCATAAATGCACCCAAGGACGACATCTCAGCTCCGTGTGTGGTGGAAGTAAGAAAAACGCGTTCATGACCCGGCGTTAAAATGTTCCCCAATTCCATGATTTCTCGTTTTCCGCAAAGTGCAGCAACAGCAAATCCATTAGCCATCGCTTTTCCGAAGGTACATAAGTCAGGCGTTAATCCATAGAAGGTTTGAGCGCCTTTCAAATGCCAACGAAATCCTGTAATCATCTCATCAAGAATAAAAACAATGCCTTTTTCTTGACATAACGTTTGTACTTTTTGCAAGTAATTTGAGCCGTTGTTCGGGCAGTTTGCACATATAATATTCTCATCACAATTTGCTGAACAAGGCGTAAGATGCGTTGCCGCTTCCATAATTAAACCGGCAATTTGACCGTCGTACTCTGCCACAATTTTCTCCAAAGCTTCGATGTTGTTGTAGGGAAAGCGAATGGTGAAGTGGCTTGTTTCTTCGAGAGTTCCGCGGGTCAAAGGCGTTGTTCCGATGAACCAATCGTCGTAGGAAAAGAAAGGTTGTTCGCTTGGAACAAGGATGTATTTTTTATTGGTGTAAGCACGAGCCAATTTAACCGCTGCTGTAGTCACTGTCGAACCGTGTTTTGCGAATTTCACCATGTCCACCGAGGGAATCAACTCGATTAATTTTTCGGCAGCTTCCAGTTCTAAAAGGGACGCACGGCTCAAGTTGTTACCGTTCAATATTTCTTGAAAAGCCGCCTGTGCAATTTCTTCGTTACCGTAGCCGATGTTCACCGAACGCAGTCCCATTCCGTAGTCGAGGTACTTATTTCCTTCTACATCAAAAAGATAAGCGCCTTTTCCGTGGGTAAATAGGGCAGGGCAGTTACTCGGATATTGGTCGTCGCCACGGGAGTAGGTATGAGCACCTCCCGGAATAGCGTTGTGCAAGCGTTGGCGGAGTTCGTCGTTAATTTTCATTGTTTTTTTCAGCGTTGAAATTCTGCATATATTCTTCGGAAAGGTGGTTGTTGATTTTATACCAACCTTCCGCTTCGGTGCGTTTAATTATGGTTTCGGTGGTCAATTCTTTGTCTGGAATAGCTTCAATTACGGTTTTGAAAAAAGTGGCATCGTCGGGATAATCCAAGGTGTAACGGTGATGTGCAAATTTGGCGTAGGCACAACCAATTTTAAACACAAAACGTTCGCTGAAAATACGTCCCCAGCCCGTCACCAATTGCGATTCCTCCTTGTCTTTTAAGCAACTTTCAAGGAAAGAAGTCGAGTAACCCATCACGTTCATGCCAATTGGATAATTTTCTGTACTGACATAGGGATTGCCATTTTCAAGAGCATGATACACGACACGCATGGCTTCGGGTGCACACAAGATATCGTCACCGTCAACGGAAATCAGCTTTTCAAATCCGAATGTTTTGGCACAATCTAATTGACGAAGAGGAATATTGTCTTTGTTTCCAAAATAAACCAAGGTATTGAACTGCAACAAAACTTCGTTTTGGATTTCGTCCGATGTGGCGATGACAACCGTTACTTTTTTGGTTTTTATTTCCGATTGAAATTCTTGTTTAATGCGATGCAATAAAACCTCCAAAAAACTTCCATTTTCAGTTTCTATCAAATGCTTGTCGTTCAGTCGTTTCGACCCTAGTCGGACCAACACTAATATGCCTGTCATGATAACGAAATGAATGTTTTTGTTTTAAAACTCTCTTCTAAAGCTTCCATGACACGCAATACTTTAAGGTCTTTTTCCATGGAATTAGGATAGGATTTTCCGTCAAACGCCGCGGATAAAAAGGCATCCATTTCGCGAATGTACATTTCTTCTGTAATGTTTTTATTGTAACCCTCAGCGGCTTCCATCATATTGAAAGTTATGACGTTAGAAGTTTCTTCGTTCGAATTGATTACGATGTTTTGAAGGTTCCAATCCCAAATCAATTGACCGTTTTCCCCATTGATAACTAAGGTGCGACGAGCTTTTCTACTCACTACGTCCACCGTAAGCGAAAGTAAAAATTCAGGATATTCCAACAAGCAATTATAGGTGTCGTCGATGTCTTCCGCACCTTCAATATGAATTGTTTTTTTGTGCATTCCCGCGACAGAAATTGGAAATCCAAAAACGCTTGTCATCCACGTCAATTCAAACGGAACAATTTCTCGTGCGCCTCCCGTTGCCGGATTGGAAACATAAAACTCACTCACTTTTTCATAAGGATGCCAATCGGGAAGATACTGTCCGGAATGGTACATCACGTTGGACAATTTTCCCAGGTTACCTGCACGTAAGGTCTCAGCGATGTACGTGACTGCCGGATGAAAACCAAGCGTATAGGACGGAGCAAGTAAAACGTTTTTAGCTTGACTTTCAGCGATTAAATGTGGAAGTCCGTCGGAAATCACACTGGCTTCAACGAATGCGGGAACACTTAAATCAAGCGCCATTTTTAAATAATAGTCGTGTAAATCGGGCGGAACGGAAATAATCCAAGCGTCAAATTGCTGCTGTTCCAAAGCGCTTTGAAGGTTTTGAAATACGGGAATCCCAAAGGAGGAGTCCACTTCCGAACGACGATCGATTCGTGGGTCAATACCGAATAAATGTTGAATTCCTAAATGTTTCAGGTTCCGTAAACGTCTTTTTCCCATCGAACCGAGTCCGATTACGGCAATTTTCTTGTCTGTCATAAGGACAATTTTTTAATGTCTTCTTTCGCTTTTGAATAGTCTGAATGGCTGCCGATGTCGAGCCAATAACCCAACATGGGATAAGAAATCACCTTTTTGTTTGAAGCAATTAAATCGTCAATTAAATCAGGCGCGTTGTAGAAGGTTTCTTTTGGAATGCGCTCATGATAAGTGCGTTGAAATAAATAAATTCCACCGTTGGAATAATAGGTATAAGTCGGTTTTTCCTTGAAACTCACCACTTCTTCCTGACTCATTTCTAAAACGCCGAAAGGAATGTTGACTTGATACGGAATCCCGACCACACTCAAATCCGCCTTCTTAGCCATGAAATCAATGAAAAAATCTTCAAAGTCAATATTGGTCAATAAGTCCGAATTCAGTACCATCAAATAATCGTTGTCGAATGCTGCTACATTGGTAATTGCACCGATTGTTCCAAGTGGTTCATTTTCATGAATGTATCGAATGTTGATTCCTTTGGAAGAACCGTCTCCGAAATATTCTTCAATTTGATGTCCGAGATAATTTACTGAAATATAAATGTTCTTCACACCAAAATGAATCAGTCGGTCAATGTTATATTCAATAACCGGTTTTTCTCCAATTTTTAAAAGTGGTTTAGGTGTATTTTCTGTTAAAGGAAGCAAACGTTGACCTTTTCCACCAGCCATAATGACCACATCTACAGGAAGAATACTGCGCTGTAAACGAAAATTGAGGAAGGAAAGCACCTTGTTTTCCTCGTCGACGATTGGAACAATTTTGTAGTTATTTTCACGAAATGATTTGATTTCTTCTACGTTAATCTTCCCATCAACAATTTTGTGGGGTTCGATATTCATAATTTCCTGTACGCGATCAGTTACATTTTTATCGTGCATCAAACCTCTGCGCACATCGCCGTCAGTCAGGGACCCTAAAAGTCGATTTTCGTCGTCGACGATAAAAAGAACGGCATCATTGGAAAGTTCATCAAAGCGCTGAATGGCTTCTCGAATGATATGGTCTCCTTTGATAATGTGTTTGTTAGTCATAGTCAGTAGTTGTATGGTGTTGAAGTAGGTGTTGTGTTATGCGTTCGAGACCGTCTTCTTGGAAATATAAATTACCGTCAGAAAACGACTTTCCAGCAAATTCAAATATAGTCTGAATTATTTTATCCGCGACGAATGGAACTTGAATTACGTTGTTCCCTGCACTTCTTCCGGCTTGTCGTTCCCCAATATTGATGAAATATTTTTCAAAAGATGCCGCTTCAATGATACCGCTTGAGGTATTTCCAACCACTAAGGCACAGTGTTGTAAGGCGGAAAAATAAGAAATGGCACCAAGACTTTCAACGAAATGAAAATCAGTGAATTCGCGTGCTAATTCCTCCATTACGGATCTGAAAAAATGTCCTCCAGTATCGCTATTCGGCGCAGTAACCAGTATTTGAAAATCAGCGATAACTTCTTGCAAAGCGACCTTTATTTCCTTGGCGAATGCTTCGTTCTGTTGATAATTTATAGTTTCTGGATGCACTGTGACGAGTAGGGTAGGACGCTTCAAATCAATTTTCCATTTCGCATAAAATTCATCTTTGGTAAGCCCTTTGAACGAGGTAAGACGCAATAAACTAATCGCCCCGCAAACAATTGTGGTGTTGGTTTTTCCAATAAGTTGATGAACTTTCTCTGCGTATGTTGGAATGCTACAAAAATGAAGTTGAGCCGCTAAGCTGATTTGATGCCGATAGATTTCGTCGATAGCACCTTCCGTTTTTTCTCCAGCGTGTAAATGTGCAAATCGAACACCGAAGGGAATTCCAGCGTTCACTGCGGCAGCCATTTCAAACCGATCTCCAAGGCAAATAACCCAATCAAATTGCTGTTTCTTCCAAATTTCGGCAAATGCCTGAACCGTAAGTGCATATTCCGTCGCGATGTCAAAAGGAGAATCATTTTCCGTTGGAATAAAAACGCGCTCGCTGATGGTAAAACCGCTGCTTTCAATTTCTGAAATGGTATTTCCGAATCGTGGTTGTAAGTGCATACCGAAGGCAATAATTTCCAGTTGAAACGCTGTGTTCTCGCGCCAATATTCCAACAAAGGAAGATAAATTCCGAAGTCGGCACGCGAGCTGCTGAGTATGGCTATTTTCATTGTAAATGTTCAGGTTGAAGAACGGTAAAAGCTAGGAGGTCTAAGGCGAGTTTTCTACCAAGTACCTTATCAATTTCCATCGGAGAAATGCCTGTTCCAGGACGTAAAATGCTCACATCTTTGGAAGAAATCACTGCACCTTTTTCGAGATTTTTGTTGAGAACAAGACTTTTACGGGCAATTAAGCGGTTATCCAATTCACTGGAGGTGGGTGCTTTTATTCCCGTTCCAGAAAGTGCGGATTCTGTATTGCGGATAGCTGAAATGAGGTACTTGAGTTCATTGGGTTCCAAGGATGCAGCGTGATCCGGTCCGGGTAAATTGCGGTCTAAGGTGAAATGCTTTTCGATAACTTTTGCGCCCAAGGCAACAGCCGCAATTGCCACTTCGGAGCCGTTGGTGTGGTCGGAATACCCTACGTTTACGCCAAGTTGCTGTTCCATGGTGAGCATGGCTTTCAGGTTCACTTCTTCAAATGGAGTAGGGTAGTTGGTCGTACAATGTAAGACAGTGATTTCCGATTTATTCGCACCGTATTGAAGCAAGATATTCAAGGCTTGTTCGACCTCCTTCAAATCCGCCATTCCAGTTGACAGAATAATTGGGAGCTTTTTTTGGGCGATGTGAATCAAGTAGGGTTTATTGGTGAGCTCTCCCGATGGAATTTTCAAAAAAGGAATGCCTAAATCGCACAAAAAATCAATGGATTCCAAGTCGAAACCCGTTGAACAAAAGGAAATTCCCAATTCAGTTGCAAGTGATTTTAGTTCGTGATGCCATTCAAATTTGAGTTGCAGTTGTTGCAGCATTTCCAACTGAGAATCGTGATTATTTTTTGTGTTTTCAATTTGATATTTAGCCTTTGGAGCGGATGAGGTAACGAGATTTTCGGGGATAAACGTTTGAAATTTCACCACATCAGCACCCGCTTCGGCAGCAACTTTTATGAGGTCTTTGGCGAGTTGGAGGTCACCGTTGTGGTTAACACCCGCTTCGGCGATTATAAGAGTTCGGTTCATAACGTGATTGAATCTTTTCCAAATGTAAGCAGTGAAATGGAAAATGCTTCAATTTCTTTTGGGAATAAACTAACAACTTCAACGATTTTTCAAGAGAATTGCCGCATGATTGATCAAAAACGAAGTAAAAATCCATCTTTTGTTGTCATCAAACTGAACTTTTTCACTAAATTAAGGTGAAAATTCAATAAAATGAGTTCAGTCAGAAAAGGAAAATTTCAATCAAAATCGACGCGGAGTGAATTTTTTACCGCAGTTAACTCATTGTTAAAGAGGATGAAAAATTTTAACAACAAGGAAGACTTTGGAAGAAAGGGACTTTTCGCATTGGACTCATAAATGACAGTTTTCAATCCAGCAATACATCACCGTAGATCTATTCGATTAAAAGGATATGATTATGCACAAGAAGGTTTATATTTCATCACAATTTGTTGTCAAGATAGAGCACATTTATTTGGGGAAATTATCAATGGTGAAATGATTTTGAATGATTGTGGGGAAATTGCAAAAAAATGTTGGTTGGAAATTCCTGAACATTTTCCTAACGTGGAATTACATGAATTTGTAATAATGCCAAATCATGTACAAGGAATTATTGAAATAAAATATAAATCCATTGTATCAAACGTGACGACCGATACGACCGTTGGGGCGAATAATCATTCGCCCCAACGGTCAGTACAACCGACGGTTGGACGGTTATTACCACGTTCGCCATCAAAAACCATCGGTTCCATTGTTCGGGGATTTAAAATTGGGGTTACCAAATGGATGCGACAAAATACGGACGTTAACGATGTTTGGCAACGAAATTATTACGACAACATCATTCGCGATGACCAATCCTACCTACGAATATCACAGTATATTCAAAACAATCCAAAGAATTGGAAAGAGGATAAATTTCACATTTGAAACCAATTTCATTTTTAAGGGAGTACTGCATGATCCCGTTTTGGGGAGTTGCGGAAATAAAAGTACTTGCTACGCAAGTTGACTTTTTTTGTTTACCCAATCCCCTAAATGTAAGCATTTGATTTAAATTCATTTTTTTAAGAAGGGATTACTTCGTGATCCCGTTTTGGGGAGATGCAAAGTAAAAAGCTTGTCGCCTATCAGCGACATCTTTTTTCATTTGAAATTTTCACTCAAATGCAAGCATTTGGTTTAATTTTATTTTGAGGGAGTACTTCGTGATCCCGTTTTGGGGAGATGCAAAGTAAAAAGCTTGTCGCCTATCAGCGACATCTTTTTTCATTTGAAATTTTCACTCAAATGCAAGCATTTGGTTTAATTTCAAATGAAAAAAGCTAGTCATTTGACTAGCTTTTTACTTTGCGGAGAGTGAGGGTGTGGAACCTATGCTCTCTATTGCTTGCCCCATAAGGGATTTATTTTTAAAAGTCGCAAACGCCCCGAATGACGCACCTGATAAAACATAACAAAATAGGTCAATTCGTGTCAAAACAAATGTACGGATTTATAGGCTAATGTAATCCCTCTGTTGTTCATTTTTTGGTATGCTCTACCCTGTTTTTTATTTCAAATTTGTCCTAATTTGTGAGCTGTCAAATCCCATGTATTGACAAAATTCTTCTATGGTCAATGGTTGGTGATGGGCTTTGTTGAAGTTGGCTTTTATCTTCTTAAGTAGGTTCCTGGAATAGCGCTCACTTCTCCCGGTTACGATCATGATGTCTTTTGGATATATGACTACTCGTTGCATGCTTTAATTCGTTTTATGCTGTTTTGCTTTTCACGATACTCTATCCTGCCTTAATTCATATAGTATCTTGCTTTCATCTTGAGGATGAAGCGACTATGAAGTAAAATAAGCTTTATTGATTTACCGTGGTTTTACAAATGTAAGGTGTTTTAGTTGAACAACTTTGGCATACTTCGGCATATTTAGTAACAATGGGTTTTGAACGGCTGTGGTTCTAAGATTGGATGTGTTTTGGTCTGTACTTTTGGTTCATCTGATTTCAACTCGCGAGGTAAAAAAGATAGCGGTTGAGAGGGTCTCAACTGGGAATTATTAATCAAAATACACTTTAAAAATGGCAAAGCAAATTGGCATTATTAAGTTGAAAGGCACAATCGGAGATTTGTCTTTCTAC
The DNA here is from genome assembly GCA_039795265.1 of Bacteroidota bacterium. GTDB lineage: Bacteria > Bacteroidota > Bacteroidia > Flavobacteriales_D > Crocinitomicaceae > UBA952. The sequence continues at coordinate 14,891 of JBDKEM010000015.1, forward strand.
AAAACAAAAGACGGTCACTTGGCGCGCGAAAAAGGTGGTGTTGATGCGGAACGAATTAAGAACGATCCTGCGTTTGAGCGTACACGCGAAAATGGAGCTGAGTTTGGAAGTGCTGCGAAATCCGGGAAACTGGTGCGCGATGCTTTTCGAACGTTGATGATGCGTTCTTCGGATGGCAGGGTGACTTCTCGTTTGACGAAGTTGATGTCTGACATTCGTGCGCTTGATACTACGAGTGCTCGTGGTGAACGAAATGTGGCGGTTGCAATTGCAGATCCTGCGGCTAAGGATTTGTTAAAGGGTTTCAACTTTAACAACCGAGCAATCTTGGGAGCTGTGTTGTATCGTCCTTTTGCCGTGAACACTGGTGCGGGTGAAATCGCAATTCAAGGGCTTGTTCCGAATTTGCATGTGGCGTCTCCTTCTGGAGCAACACATATGGCGTTTACGGGTGCTTGGGCAAAAGTTGATTTTGCAACGGACACGTATAGCGTGGAATTGACGAACACGGAAAACCTGGTGATCGATGCAACACTAACAGACTTGCTTTTAGCAGCTGGTACTGCACCGACCGGAGCGGGAACTGATGTGTTTTTGTTGATGGTTGAATTTTTCCAAGAAGTAAATGGCGTTCAGTATTCGATGAATAACGGAGCATACAACGCCCTTGCCATCGTGGATGTAGCGTAATCATTTTAGAAAATGGGACGACAAAAACGATGGGATGATCTTTCTTCTGTGGGGGAACGCATCCAACAAGAAACACCGCCTTTCTTCAAAAAATTACGTGCGCTTGGATTGATTGTAGCGGCAATTGGAACATCCATTGTGATGGCACCGGTTGCACTTCCGGCACTACTTACAACGATTGGGGGTTACCTCATCGTTGGGGGCTCGGTGCTTACGGCAATCAGTCAAGCGACGGTTGAAGAAGGGGAATGAAATGATTATTCTTTTGTGTGGGACAAAAAGAAGGTACGCAAAGAATTAATCTTACTTTTTAGCATTGCCCTAAAAAGTAACAAAAAGGTCTAGCACTGGGAAAAATCACTTACCCTTCAATGGCTTGAATCTAAAATTTTAAAAACTCGTCGCCCAGAGGGTCTCCTCAGACAGTTCAAAATTTTTGCGATTCTTCACCATGTGGGTCCCAAGTAATTTTTCCAATGTGCAATTGTAAAACTTATAAATTCTAAACAAAATGGATACTGGAATTTTAGAAAATGGCTGCACGAACAACGACTTTTTGTTGAACGTAAAAACCAAGAAAAACATTCGATTTAAGGCAGGAGCTGAACTAAGCTCAAGCGTGAACATCATGGATGTAAGCTTGGATGAGGACGTAACAGAAACGCACGAGTTTTTAGGAATAAGCATTCGCTTAGGCTCAAAGACTTGTCCGAAAGTTGATCCTGTTGTAGCAAGCAACTAATATCCATTGAAAAAACACCATGCAACACACGCACGATCATACCACAGCTTGGGGAACATTGTCGGGAACTGCTTTGACAGTTTTAGCGACAATTGATTCCATGGATATTTTTAAAACAGTGGTTCTGGCTATCATAGGTGCCAGCGTGAGTTTTAGTGTGAGCATGTTTTGGAAATGGGTTTGGCGGTTCCTTCGAGCGCCTTAGGAACCAAAAGAAAAATGATTTATTGTAAAATGTTGAAATGCTCTCGGGAAACCGGGGGCATTTTTTAAATCTTAGAAAAATGGAAAAAGTAATTGAAGGAGGATGCACCAATTCAGACTTTGAATTGAATGTGAAAAAGAAAACTGTGCGCTTTAAGGCAGGTGCTGAGTTGAGTTCGAGCGTGAATAAAATGGATGTGGATGTAATTGAAGATGTTACAGACACACACGAAACATTGCAAATTACTATTGCGATGAAATCAGAGAAATGCCCGAAGAAAGAGGAAGTTTAATCAGCCCTGGGCGAAGAGCCCAAGGCTAAAAAAGAAGCAAATGGAAAATGTTATTGAAAATGGCTGTGCCAATTTGGATTTTTTCTTGAATGTGAAGCGGAATGTAATTCGGTTTAAAGCAGGCTCGGAATTGAGTTCAAGTGTAAATCGTATGGATGTAGATGTTATGGAAGATTTGACAGATAAACATGAAACATTGCAAATAAGCATTGCAATGAAATCTGAGAAGTGCAGTAAAAAAGCAGAAGTTTAATCTGCCCTGGGTGAAGAGCCCAAGGCAAAAAAATGTTACTATGGAAAATCTAAATGAAGCGAGTTGTATCAACTCCGATTTAATTTTGAATGTCAAGAAAAAGGATGTCAGACGTTTTAAAGCCGGTGCCGAGTTAAGCGGTAAAGTGAATAAAATGGATGTGACTGTCGATGAAGATATCACAGACGAAGCGCATGAATGGAAAATTACGCTGGTCCTGAAGTCTGAACGATGTTCGAATTAAGTGTATTGAAAAGCAAAACGCCACCTCATCGGGTGGCGTTTTTTGTTATTCTTTTAAGTTTTAACACTAAAAGCTATTTTCTCAGTGTAATAAACGCCGTTGGCATCCACCACATATTTAAACCAAAAGCCACAGTCACAACCTCGTATCCTTCTTTGGTTTTTTCGTTCAGTATATTTTCCACCTTCTTTTTTAGAGAATTAGTAGACCACATAGTTGATTCTTTAATAATTGAATAATTCATAATCAATGTTTTTTCTTTATATGTTTGGTAATTATTTAAAATTTACACTTTTTAAATTGGCCTCAATAGTTGACTTCCAAGGAGTATTATAAATAAATTTTACAAATCCATATTTTTCATTGAAATAAAATTTACCCGTAAACTGACCCAACTCGTTTATAAAGTTTAGGTTTTTACCTTCAACAACGTAGCATTTTAATTCTTTATTCTTGAAAACAATTGTAGTAGAATCTACAAGGGCTATTTCCTGTTTGATTGTTTTTCCTGCAAGGTTGATTTTTTCATTCGTCCTTCTATTAACAAAGGACGCTTTCTGTATTACTATTCCGGTTGAGGACTTAAAACCCAAACCAATAGGTTTAGTAATAAATGGGAAATGAACAACTTCTGAAACATCAAAATAGGAATCTCGCGGGGGATGAATTGTAATCCGCTCAGAATTATCCTCAATTCCCGTAGTTTCCGTATCAAACGATTTCCCATTTTTGAAATATTCATATTCAACGGTAATTTGTCTGATTGCTTTTTCAGCAACATTGGAGTTTCTTGTTTTCATATTCAGTTGAAACGAATCGACAATAATTCCGGAAGAATCTTGTACCGTAACATCAAATTCCCAAACTCGCCCCGGTTTATAAACAGAAGCTTTTTCAGCGGTTCCACAACTTTGCAAGAAAATGCAAAGAAATCCAATAGCAGCAATTAGAAGATACCTTTTCTTTTTTATTGAAATAATTGACTTTATCGTCGATTCTTTAGTAATTGTATTAGTCATATTTGTTTGGTTGATTAAAGTTTACGCATTGCCTTGCGATACATTTCCTTTTCTTTGGGCTCCCAATATTCTTGGATATCCAAATTCACTTTGATGACTTTGATTTTACAATTTTTGTTTTCACGAGCCAGATCCTCCCAAATTTTCACATGGTCTTTGTTTAATTTTCCGGTCCAAACATTCCAATAAATCAATAAATAGAAATCGGCATTATTCGGCAAAGTCATTTCTTTCCCTTTTAAATCTCGGAATTTTGTCCATTCCTCTGCTAAACTTGAGCTATCCGGCTTGTTATAAATCCCAGATAAACTCAATTTCGGAATAAAATCAAAAAGTCCAGCATTACAAGAAGTGTCCGTTTGACGGTATTCGATGTATTTTCCATTACTATCATAAATCGCTGCGTTGGGAATACTTGTACTTTTTAAGACGTATGGAAAGTCTTTACTCGTTACAGAAACGATATTTGTTGTATCCAATCCAAACTTTAATGCCTTTTTGGTTATGGATTCTTGATTTTCAATATCCGGTTTTTTAATCCCATATATTGCCTTCATGATAGGCTGGCAGCTTGCTAATACAAGGATTGCTGTAAAAACGAAAAACTGTCTCATACTAGAAAGTCATTCCCAAGGTTAAATGCGCTGATAAACCACCTGCATTAATATTTGGACCTTCGGTCAATTTTGTTTTACCTGTTTCCCAAGTTGATTTAGTAAAAGGCATATAATAAGAACCTTTGAGGCCTATGATAAATTTATCATCCGATTTGCGAATGTTGATGAGGTAGTTGAATTGAGTGGTAATATTCAATAAAAAAGAAGTTGTATTCATTTCCAGCTGATTTCCAACTGCGGTACCGTAATTATTAAATGAAGTTCCATCTGCTACTTTTTCATTGATTTTTAAAGTGGATGTACTGTAAGCTAAACCCATAAATGAATAAGACTGAAAGTTTTTTGAGTTAAGATACGAATAACCTAAAAGTGATTGGCTAAAACTGATATTTCTGAAGTTAACCGAAACAGAATCATTTGAAGCAGTTCCGCTGTAAGTAATTAACTCTTGATGAGAAACAAATTTATTTTTAGTTAGTTGAATAAATCCTACTCCGGCGGAGAAAAAATTCATTCCTAAAACGGGGTAATTATTCGATAAAGTTGAATTATTCAACCACGAATTCAATTCCTTAATATCCGGTGACTGCACACCAAAATACAAATGAGCTTGATTTTTTTTAAACGTGGTTGAATCTTTTGAGTCTTTCTGAGCCGATACGGTTTGAATTGAAGAAGCAATTAATGTAAGAGCCAAAATTAATTTTTTCATGATTATAGTTTAATAATGCAAATTAACGAAATAAAGATGAATACAAAAAATATTCATCTGAATATCAAGAGAGTAATAATGGCTAAATCATCATTTGATGGCCGATAACAACTTTCAATTCTTTAATGGATTGGGTTAGTTTGGCGTATTCCTTTTCTTTTTGTTGAAGGAGCTGCAGTGCTTGAACATTTTTGCGGAATTTATCCGGGAAATGGATAGCATATTTCTGCCCCTGGTGGATGAGGTTTGAAAGTTCCTTTTTGCGGATAAAGGGAATTACTGAACCGCACAAAACTTGGTGAAATCTGCGACCTTGCCAAAGGGCAAAGAGGATCCAGTACAAGCTTTCTTTTTCCTGCTCCGATTGACAGATGCAAATGAAGCAATTCGGGCAAGGCTCTGAAAGTGGTTTTCCGCTGTTAAGACCTTTGCAAAGGATGAAGAAATGAGGCTGGGAAATACTGTTCTCCGGGCGAAACGATTTGAGTTGAAAACTGAACATAATTTAGGGTTAAAAATTATGCTCTGTGGGTTTAGCGCTTCGCGCACACTAATAATTCCAAAAGAAAAAAGGAAAAAAAAAGAAAGTGCTGACAGAGGGCACGGAATGAGGAAATGCAAGGTTTTTGGTAAAAAAATACTACCCGACTTTAAAGAATGAATTAGAAGAAAAACCAAAATTTGGTTTCTTATTAATGAATAGTAGGAAATGAGCGAAATGAAAGGGTGGAGATTATTTTATCAAAACCCGAAGGGCTTGACCTTGAATGGACGAATGTAGATGCCCTACATTTGTATTTATTTTTTATTCAGTTAGATATCGGAGTTATGCCTAAGTGTATTTTTTTTTAATTGAAATACTATTTTTTGAAATGGACTAAACTTAGATTCATACCTAATCTGAATTCATTTAATTCTGAGAAATTGCTTTTAGAAATCTTAAAACTGTATCCCGCAAAGATATTTGCAACACCAAAAATTGAAAAATTTATCTCAGGAGTAATCCTAAAATCATTCAATCCGGTTCTATAGTAGTTTGAAAAGTTCAAATTAACTCCGAATATTCCTAAATAATTGTAGTTCAATTTAACTCTAGGTCCATAGATTGGAGTATTCACCAAAATAGCATCAGCATAAATTCCAGCTGAGTAATTGGGTTTTATTTTATGTCCAACATTTTTGGTAATTAATCCACCAATTCCGAAACCATAATTAGATTGGTAAAATGCTTCAACTCCAACCCCACTTTGAAAATCAATAAATTCTGATCTAGTTATTCTGTCTTGACCCAAGATGTTTCCAATCGTAAATATTGCTAGAAATGGTATTATTATTGTCTTAATCATATTAAATTTCTTAGGGTATAATTGCTACTAACTTGTTCTTAAGAGCCATAAGAATAATTATATAACAAATACAAATGTACGTCAAAAACTAATTCCTAAAAAATAAGCGGACTAAACTACCCACCAAACCGCTCCCGATGGAGACGTAGACACCACTGCCAAAGATTGAAAAACATTATCTGACGATTGGAGCCTTCAGGCAACGAAAGAGACTGAGAATGGATATAACGCGCATGACGATAAAACTCCTCTTTGGGCATGGAAGCGAGGATAGACTTGATGACTGCCGGATTGATGTGATACATGACCTTTTGGAAAAAACGGGGAATGTATTCACAGAAATGGCAGATCAAGTATCCATCCGCATAGGTGTTTTGATTCTGTTATTTTCTATTAGTATTTATACTGAAATTTATAGGGGAAAACCCTATTTTTTAACGTGTTTACTAGGTTTGGTATAAATCATGAAAAAAGTTTTTGTTTTAGATATATACATTTGCGTATGAAAAAATCATATCTGCTTTTAATTCTATTAGTCACCTCAGTAGAAACGTATTATTCTCAAAAAGAAAAAACCCTTACACACCCTTTCCCTAAAATTTCTGATTGGGAAAGCACAATAAAAAAGGCTACTGCAGAAAACAAATTCATTATGGTTGATTTGTCAACTGAATGGTGCGGACCCTGCAAAATAATGGAAAAGAAAAATTTCGCTGATCCAGAAGTTTTGTCTTTGATGCAGCCTAAATTGAATTCATATATTTTAGACGCTGAAACAGATTCTATTGGGCAATTGCTAAAATTGAAATATGGGGTTTGTGCGTACCCTAGTTTTTTGTTTTTTACTCCGCAAGGAGAATATTTAGAAACGTGGTGCGGTGCTATGCCTAAAGAATATTGGCTGCAATATGTTAGAGATAGTATTGATACAGAGCCAATGGCAAGACCAGGTATTCCAGCTGGGTTACATTTTGAATGGCCTGATTTTGTGCAACGAGAGTTAAAGGCTAAATTCAAAAACAGTACACCGAAAGATGAGGAATTGAAGCGATTTTTTGAGCAATGCGATTATACCAATTTTGTAGATTTTAATGTTTGCCGATTTTATCCTAGGAATATCCCTGATTCGTTACTTAATCTGATGATTCAAGATAAAAGCCTTATTTCAGATAAGTTCGGAAAGGATATTACAACTGATATGCTTTCAACCTCAATAAATTGGAAAACGTATTACGAAGTTGAACAAGAAAATTGGAGTAATGCACGATCGTATATGAATCAGTATGCTAGTAATTTCCCTCAATTTGAATGGGAATTATTTAATGCTAAACTATTTTATTTCGAAATGAAAATGGAGGTGGATAGTTTGATTGATTTAGGAGTTAAAAATCCTGATTTTGTATCGGAACATATTGCAATCATGTTGGTCGATTTTATAAGTAAAAACGGAAAAAATAAAAGTCATTTTGAGCAGGCAATTCAATGGAATAAAGAAGAGTTGGAACAAGAAGAACAATTTGTATTTGCAAAATATCAAGCATTGCTGAGTTATAAAATGTCTGATTTAGCTGAATCTAAAAAATGGATAAGTATTGCAAAGGATTTAGCTCGGAAAGAAGGAATTGATTTAAAATCCGAAACTGAATTTAAATGGTTGATTGATACAATTGAATCCACTAAAGGATGATTTAATCGAAATAAAAAAGGGAAAACAGCCTTGAGCCAGCGTTGGGAAAAACGAAAGGAAGCCATGTAGCACGACGGAATGGCTGACTGAAGTGTGGGAGCATTGAGAGAAACCGAGGTACGGAGGTGAACGAAATGCGCGAGCCGACCGCGAGTTAGCGCCGAAGGGGGATATGAAGAACGACCGGAGGAAGTGGGAATGACCTCTGCAAGTTGCACAAGGTACTGGCAAAGTTTTTTGATTTGGGTTGGATAAAACAAAGTCTTTGGCATGAGGTACGAGCTGACAATGTCTTTGTGTGCAGTGTGAAAAAGCTACTTAATGGAACGAAAACGGAGGGGATCCAGCGTTAGCGGACACACCGTAGGAGAAGTGAGAGAAGTTGCTTTAAGCACAGGGGCTCAAAAACTGTGACAGAACCGTAGCTGAGGCGCTTTAGCAGGCGAGCATAAACACAAGCAGCGGCAGACCCCTTGTTATTTACTGCGTAGCAACCTTAATGGGTTTTCAAGGGGGATGGAGAAGCTGCGACTGAGGACGCCCGAAGAACAGGCGAAGAAAACAAGTGAACAGCCACAAAGAGAATTCTGAACGACTGGCTAAGGAACGCTAAAAACAAGGGCGTGAGAGACAATAACTGCATT
>JBDKEM010000024.1:0-118601 GCA_039795265.1 Bacteroidota bacterium
TTCATTCCTGATGGCGACAACATCAACGACACGTGGCTGATGGTCTTCTCCAATCCTGAAAACGTTATCAACTTCCGCGTGAATATTTTTGACCGTTGGGGAGAGAACATCCATACTTCCACCGACCTCTATCAGGGTTGGGACGGAACCTACAAAGGTCACGAAGTACAAGACGGAACCTACACTTGGATCGTCGTTTTCGAATGGGTGGACAAGCGCGTTTTTGAGGTTAGGGGACATGTGAATGTTTTGCGGTAAAGAATAATTAACTTCGGGAATCTAAACCATGAATTTGAGTCTAAGTATTGTAATTCCAACCTACAACAATGAAGCAGGGATTTCATCGCTACTAGAATCAATTGCGCAGAATGAGTTATTGAAAAACGCCGAAATAATTTTGGTTGACGATGGAAGTTCTGATAAAACGTGGAAACGAATTTTAGAAGAAAAACAGCACAATTCGTTTTTGAAAATCATCCGTTTAGGAAAGAACTTTGGTCAACATGCAGCAACCTTATGTGGAATAGCTGAGAGCAGTGGTGACTATGTATTAACGATGGACGACGATTTAGTCATTCATCCAAATGAAATTGAAAAGCTGATTCATAAAATTAACTCTGAGACCGATGTGATTTACGGGGAGTATAAACGAAAAGAAAGTATAAGCCGACGAACATTAAAATATATATACAAAAAAGGAGCTAAAATTGAGGGCAAATACCAAGGCCGCGGTAGTAGTTATCGTTTGATTAAAGGAGATTTAGCACGCAAAATTGCTCAAGAACATCGCCATTTTATTTTTATTGATGAGTTTATTTTATGGTACACCGATCGTATTCAGTTTGTTAGCGTAGAAACGAATCCAAATCACCTAGTTAAGAGTCGGTACGAAATGAGAAAATTAATGGATACGACATGGCATTTAATGTTGTATTCTACTGCCATACCTTTAAAAATTGTAACCCGAGTTGGATTTACATTGGCTACGGTGAATTTCTTTATTGGCTTATTTTTTCTTCGCAAATACCTCATAGACAAAATTGAAGTTAAGGGATATACCTCTTTGATTATAAGTGTTTTGTTTTCAACAGGATTAATCATGTTTAGTCTAGGAATCATAGCTCAATACATGCGTTCGATGTTGAAAAATCTAAATAACGCACCACTTTATCATATTGCTGAAAAATATGTTAATTCTCCAACAGTTTGACGTTCGACTACTTCGATTACAAAAGGACGATTTAGAATTAGTTCGTCAATGGAGAAATGCTGCTCATGTGGCTAATTCTATGATTTACAGAGAGTATATTTCATCTGAAATGCAATTGAAATGGTTTGAAACCATCAATAATCCGTGGAATTATTATTTCATCATCGAGTTCGAAGGAAAGAAAATAGGGGTGATTAATGCCAAAGATTATTCTGTTGAAAAAGGATTTGGCGAAGGTGGAATTTTTATCGGTGAACAAGAATATGAACATTCATTTGCTGCCGCATTTGCCTCTTTATGTCTTTTAAATTTCATTTTTCACATGATGGGAACTATTGCTAACTCGAGAATACGAATTTTGAAAGACAATCATCGTGCGATTCAGTATAATAAACTGTTAGGATATGAATTGATTGGTGAAAGTGAAAACGGTCACGATTTACTTTTTGAGTTGACAAAAGAACGTTTCTTTGAAAAAGGAAGAAAACTAAATCAAGCAGCAGCAATTTTTTCTCAAGGAAGTTCAGATATGATTTTAAAAGGTTCACCTTCTGAAAAATTACTTCCAGAAATAAATGAATTGCTTTCGGACAATCCTAGCCCAATGGCAATACCTTATTTGAAAACGCTGTAAGCCATTCCTCTCTTGATGCAAAAGAAAGCAAGAAAGGATCGTCAATGTGTTCAATTTTATACCGACTAATTTCCTCAGCAGTATAACCCCACAAGGGATTCGGAATATCGAACATTAAAACGACGCGTTGTTCATCCGTTTTATTCCATGCTTCGTGATCAAACGAATCGTCGAAAACGACCAATTCACCTTCCTTCCATTGATGCACCGTATCACCCACTCGAATACCGCAATCACCAGCTGGAACGATTAAGGGCAAATGACAACGAAGCACCATTCTTGAATAACCTTTATGCGGAAGGATATGTGTTTTAGGCTCCATAAAAGAAAAGTCACAAGAGATGATTTCAGGAATTTGAAGAACGAGTTCAGCAGTTTTCGGTGCTAAATCGATGTGTCGAGGACTTTTCATTCCGAAAAAAAGAAAGGTAAATACTTTCCATGCTTTTATGTTTTCACTTTTTACATATTCTGGAAAGGTTGGCATCCAGCTCTCTTCTGTTCCATTTGCCATTACTTGTTTTAACTCATCACGAATAATCTTCCAATTTTCAGATAAGGGTTTCAAAAAGCCAAAGTCAGTTGACGGATAAAAAAAAGCAGGGTTTCTAGCGGTGAATTCAGACATTTTCTTTTCTACGGTTTAAATCGTATTTAAAGGTAATTCAAATTATTTCAATGGCGTTCATTTTTATTTCAATCTGATAGTAGGATAGTTTTATGTCCCTTAAAATTTAGAACTCAATACCAATTGTTTTCCTATTTTTAAACGAAATTTTCGACATGCAACGACGCGAACTTTTACGATTATTGGCTCTTGGGTCAGCAGGCGGTTATTTTTTACCTTCCCAATTGCTTGCTCAAAATTCATTTTTCTCCGTTGAAGAGATGGAACTTTTGGCAACAGAATTTGGAGCCGATTTCAAATGGGGAACCGCGACAGCTGCCTATCAAATTGAAGGGGCACATAACAAAGATGGCAAAGGAAAATCAATATGGGACACCTTTACTCATCGCGAAGGCAAAATAAAAAACAACGAGAACGGTGACGTTGCATGTGATTTTTACCACCGTTACCCTGTCGATTTGAATATTCTGAAAGCCTTGAATATGAATGTGTTTCGCTTCAGTATTGCGTGGAGTCGTGTTCTTCCTGATGGAGTAGGAAAGGTCAATGAAAAAGGAATTGAGTTTTATCACAACGTAATTAATGAATGTTTACGATTAGGCATCTACCCATGGATTACATTATACCATTGGGATTTACCGCAAGCGCTGGAAGACAAAGGCGGTTGGACGAATCGGGAAGTGGTAAATTGGTTTTCTGAATATGCTGATTTGGTCACAAAAACGTATGGTGATAAAGTTAAAAATTGGATGGTACTCAATGAACCGGCTGCATTTACAGGATTGGGTTATCTTATTGGTTATCATGCACCTGGAAAACGTGGGTTTAAAAATTTCTTACCTGCTGTACACCACACAGCTCTCTGTCAAGCGGAAGGTGGAAGAATTATACGAAGAAATGTTCCTAATGCACATGTTGGTTCTACTTTTTCCTGCTCGTATGTTATGCCTTTTCGAAGTGAAGAAAAAGACCAAAAAGCGATGAAACGATGGGACGTTATGTTGAACCGTTTGTTTATTGAACCTGTTTTGGGAATGGGTTATCCGTCAAGTGATTGGCCAATTTTAAAACATATCGAAAAATATGTTCAGCCCGGTGATATGGAAAAATTGAAATTCGATTTTGATTTCGTTGGTTTACAGAATTATACGCGCGAATTGGTGAAGCAAAATGCGCTTATTCCAATTATGAAAGGTTTGGAAGTGCCGCCTAAAAAACGAGGAGTTGAAGAAATGACCGAAATGGGCTGGGAAGTCTATCCCGAAGGAATTTATCAATTGATAAAAAAGTTTGCGGCGTATCCTAATTTACCTAAAATTTATATTACCGAGAATGGTGCTGCTTTTCCTGATGTGGTTGATGGAGAGACAGTTAATGATGTTAAACGGATTGATTTTTTCAAACGTTATCTGAAGCAAGTTCTTCGTGCCAAGAAAGAAGGTATTGATATTGGAGGATATTTCGTTTGGTCGTTGACCGATAATTTTGAATGGAGTGAAGGTTTTCGTCCACGATTTGGCTTAGTCCACATTGATTTTACTACTCAAAAGCGAACAGTGAAAAACAGCGGTTGGTGGTTCAGAGAATTTATCGCTCGAGGAAAATAAGTATAATGATTTTATTAACCTTCTTGATTTTTCAAGGCATCAAATTTAGCTTTCATCGTTGGATTACCGTGGGTTAACTTCTTGATAGTTAAGTCTTCTGCTTTGTTATTTGCGAGTCGCAAGTTATTTTCTGAAGATAATAAAGCATCTTTTGTTTTTTGTAATTGCGCTATAGTTTTGTCTATTCCGTCAATCGCATCTTTGAACTTTCGACTTGCCAAATCATAATTTCTCGCAAAACCTTCTTTGAATTTATTGATGTTTTCCTCAAAGTTGGTGATGTCAATGTTTTGTTTGCGTTCCAAAGCCAGTTGTTGTTTGTACTTTAATGAGTTCATGGCTGCATTGCGCAACAAGGTAATTATCGGAATAAAAAACTGCGGTCGAACGACGTACATTTTATCGAATTTATAAGAAACATCCACAATTCCAGTATTATACAATTCGCTATCTCCTTCCAAAAGGGAAACCAAAACAGCATATTCACAGTGTTTTTCACATCGGTCCTTATCCAATTCTTTGAAAAAATCCTCATTTCTTTTTTTGGTCGCCGTTTCGTCGTTTTCATTTTTCATCTCGAACATAATCGAAATGAGTTCATTTCCTTCGTCGTCGGTTTCACGGTAAATGAAATCACCTTTGCTTCCTGAACGTGCATCGTTGTCTTTTTCGAAATGAACGTTTTTTGAAAAGGCAGTTGAACGCAATTTATTGAACTCGTTTTCGCAATGAATTTCAAGCGTTTCACCAATCATTTTGGTTGAAAGTTTCTTTTTCAAATCGGCACGAAATGCAATTTCTTCGTCCTTCATACGAATAATTTCATCCTTTGTTTTTAGTTCCGCGTTGAATTTTTCTACCAAGGATTTTTCCAATAATTCTTTTTCTAATTCTTTGTTTTTGATGTTGTTAGCTAATTCATCGCGTTCTTTTTCGATACGTTGTACGGCAGAAGTAACTAACAATTCTTGCTCCAATTTAGCTTTATCAATCTGAGCTTTTAAGTTCGCCAATTCCATTTCTTTTTGAGAAAGTTTTTCAGCGATTTCACGTTCTTTTTTTGCTAATTGCTCAGACAACATCAGTTCATTTTTGACCGACAATTCCTTGATTTGTTGTTCTTTTTCCGAAAGTTCGCGCTCTTTTTTAGCCAATTGTTCGGACAGCATCAATTCATTTTTCACCTTTAATTCAGCGATTTCTTGTTCCTTTTTTGAAAGTTCAACTTGCAGGGAATTTTTGAGATTTGCCTCTGCCAATTGAACCGCACTTTGCTTTTCTCGTTCTGCTATTTTTAAACGATTGGTAAGTTCTTCTTCGAATTGGTGGTCACGAACTTGTTTTAAAATATCCGCAAAACCAGCTTCATCGACTTTAAAAACTTTCTTGCAATTCGGGCAAATAATATCTTCCATGGTGTGTTGCTGCTAATTAATTCTTGTAGTAACAAATTTAGAATCTATTTCCGATTTCACTGCCATTAAAACAAGGATTGGATTTTGTTTATTTGCAATCCTATTAGCTAGACAATAGTTGATGAAATTCAGCCAGATTAATCAAAAGTGTCTGCTGGTTAATTTGTTATGTTTATTGCTTATTACTTTCTCAGTTAGCAACCGATGTAGTCATTCACCACATGAAAAATCTTTTTTTTTGAAAATGTGATAACCATATAGGTACATAGTGAACACTAGGCTCAAAAGTTAGGAAAGAACTGCCTCCGGCAATTATACATAGCATTTTTTCTCCATTCGAGCGATTTATCGCGAGGACTATGTGCCGCTGAAAATCTATCCAAAACTGTGTTTCTGTGTGGTTAGAGAGTTTGTTTTTTTCTGAAACCACATAGGTACATAGTGAACAATAGGCTCAAAAGTTAGGATAGAACTGTCTCCGACAATTACACATAGCATTTTTTCTCCACTCGAGCGATTTATCGCGAGGACTATGTGCCGCTGAAAATCTATCCAAAACTATGTTTCTATGTGGTTAGATAGGATGATTTTTTTCTGAAACCACATAGGTACATAGTTAGCCTAGGTTTAAAATTTAGGATAGAACTGCCTTCGGCAATTACACATAGCATTTTTTTTCCATTCGAGCGATTCATCGCGAGGACTATGTGTCGCTGAAAATCTATCCAAAACTATTTTTCTATGTGGTTAAATAGGATGATTTTTTCTGAAACCACATAGGTACATAGTTAGCCAAGGTTTAAAATTTAGGATAGAACTGCCTTCGGCAATTACACATAGCATTTTTTCTCCATTCGAGCGATTCCTCGCTAGGACTATGTGCCGCTGAAAAATCTATCCAAAACTATGTCGCTATATGGTTTTGAAATATATTTTTTCTTTGAAAAGATTTTTGTAGTCTGAAAGTACATTTTCAAATCCGATTTGTCCTCAAATTTTGAGAATTTGAAATTTAAGATTTTTTTTGGTTAGTTCTTGGAAAGTTGCGGTAAAAATTGTCGTTGAAAAAAGGTGTGTTTCCACAATCTCCTTATTTTCGTATCATGATTCATTCCATAAAGAAATTACTTTCCAAAATTCTTCCACCAACACTTTACTTAAAAACCTTACACCGTACTTTTTTCTTACTATACCGTTTGGGCCTTTTGAAGTCCAATCATAAATTCAAATTTCACTATGCCGTTCAACGATTCATCCAACCTACAGACGTTGTAGTGGATATTGGCGCCAATTTGGGATATTTCTGTCGGACCTTTGTGCGCTTAACTGCTCAGGGAAAAGTAGTTGCGATTGAACCTGTTCCACAATTTTATGGAATTTTGAAGCATTTTTTGGGTGGAAAAAGGAACGTCGAAATACACAATGTGGCACTTGGTAAAGACGCAGGAACGATAACGATGGTGCTTCCTGAAACCGATGGATTTATCAGAACAGGACTTCCGCACATCGCTCGAAATGAAGAGGAACTTAAGTCCAATAAAACGCAAGAAGTTAAAATCGTTCATCCAGAAAGCATTTTGTCGAAGTTGCCAAAAATCAATTACATAAAGTGTGACATTGAAGGCTATGAATGGGTTGTTTTTCAAGAATTAACCTCGCTTTTAAAACAACATCGTCCTTTGGTTCAAATCGAAATCGACCCGAAAAATGTGGAATGCATGTTGCCGTTTTTTGTTTCGCTGGATTATGTTCAATTTGGCATCAAAGATTTTGAACTCATTCGTGAAACGGGAAGTCAAGCCGAACCAGGTGATTTTTTATTTGTTCCTTCTGAACGTGAAAATGAAGTAAAGTCATGGAAATTAAAAGTTTAAGAATTCTATTTTTCCTGTTTCTTGTCGGAATTGGGATTAATTCATGTAAAACTGGAACCGGTAATTTTACACTTTCAGGAACGATTACAGACGAAAGTTTTTCAGCGCCAATGCAAGGTGCGACGGTGGAATTATACAAAATACCAGTCGGAACGATGTCGCAACAATTGGTTGGAACTACTACATTAGGGGCAGACGGTAAATACAGTTTCACCTTTCCAAGGGAGAAAATGGAAAAGTACTTGTTGAAGGTGAACAAACCGCTTTATTTTTCCATTGATACTACCATTTTCTATTCTGAATTAACGGTTGGAAAAACAACTACACGAAACTATTCCACTTCTGCCATGTCTTGGGCAAAAATTCGATTAAAAAATGACAATCCGCAAACTGGAGACGCTTTACGTTATTTGAAACAGCAAGGAATGCAAGGTTGTAGTTCCTGTTGTCCAAGTGCAGAAACGAATTTTTATGGACCTATTGACACCACCTTTTATTGTATCAACAAAGGAAATTCCACTTATTCTTTTTATTATTGGGTGTTAGGAACTTCCAATAATGGACAGAAATCGGCAATAACAACGGCTTTTGATACCACATTGATTCAATTAAATTATTAGAAAAGAAGCATGTTTTTTGTATTGTCGAAGGCGTTACTTTTTCTCACTTCACCATTTTTTTGGTTTAGTGGAACCTTGCTCTATTATTTCTTTTCAAAAAATGATTTTCTTAAACGACGGCTACGGATATTTCTGTTGATACAATTCTTCTTTTTTTCAACATCAATTCCTTTTCGATTTTTTGTTTCTCAATGGGAAATTCCTGGTACGAGATTAGAAAATGTACAACATTATGAACTCGGCGTAGTGCTCACCGGGATGGTAGATTACAACAAAGATATAGGTGAAGTTAGCGTTCGTCGAGGAGCCGATCGAATTTGGCAAACGTTGAACCTCTATAAGATGGGAAAAATCGACAAAATTTTAATTTCTGGAGGGAGTGGTTACGTCATCAAAAAAGGATTAGACGAAGCGAATCAATTGAAAAAAACCTTAGTGCGTTGGGGCGTTCCAGAATCGGATATCATTAGTGAAAGTGAATCGAGAAATACTTATGAAAATGCACTTTTCACAAAGAAAAAACTGGATGAAATCGGTTATAAAAAACGTTTTTTATTGATTACGAGTGCTTTACACATGCGACGGGCGAGGGCTTGTTATGAAGCACAAAATTTGAAATTTGATACCTTCACCACTGATCATTATTATGTGAAATCTGATGAATTCACTTTTGATTGGTTAATGCCTTCCGCGGGAGTTTTGCGTGATTGGGACGCTTTCTCGAAGGAAATGGTCGGCTATGTTATTTACGGCTTGAAAGGTTATTTGTAGTTCAGTATTTTTATTTTTTTTGGATATTCACTCAGAACATCAGTCTATTAACTAATAATCAAAAAGATAGCTTATTTGCGATAATGGTTTGCTCTGATGTTTTGTTCAGCGAGAGTCACGGTTTCTTCTATCCTTTTTTGACGAGTTTCAGTTTTTTTTGCGTTCAAAATCCATTCTAAAATACCGCGTTTAGAAGAACGAGGAAAGTTGTTCCAATGGTTAAAAGCGGTTTCATTATTGTCAAATAAAACTTGTAAATCAGTAGGGATTTCAATATTTTCTACTGCATCCAAAGCATCCCAAGTTCCGTTTTGTTTTGCGATTTCAATCATTTCATAACCTTCGGAAGTCATTAAATCTAAATCGATTAAATGAGCCACTTTTTTCTTATTTACGGCGCTCCAATTACTTTTTGGATTTCGTTTTGAGAAAAATTGGTAATAGCTGTTTTCATCACGTTTATTAGGTTTGCTATCTATCCAACCAAAACACAGGGCTTCGTCAACAGCCTCAGGATAATAAACACTTGAAAATTCGCTACCCTTTCTGTAAATGATAAGCCAAATTGCTTTTTCCTTTTGGTGATTTAGTTCTAACCATTGTCGCCATTCCGCTCTTGATTTGGCATAAAAAGTTGGTATTCCATTATAAATTTCCATTGCTTTACAAACTAAAAATCTCCTTGAATCGAATCGCCTGACGACGCGAAATTTCAATTTTTTCTCCTTTCGAAAGTTCGACTTTCAATCCGCCATTGAACCAGTTTTCAATTGATTGAACGTGTTGCAGATTGATAATGAATTTTCTGTTCGCACGAAAAAAAACTTCGTTGTCCAAATGCTCTTCAAAGTAGTTAAGTGAGCGCAACAACATCGGTCGGAATGTGTCGAAATAAACCTTCACATAATTACCGTCGGACTCCATCATACGTACCTTACTCAAACTGATGAACCAACATTTATCGCCATCTTTGATAAAAACACTATCGTTGACACCTAATTTTTTAGTTTTTCTGGACGCAAGCAATTGAGAATCTTGCTCGATTTCCATGCTTAATCGTTTTACAACTTGCGCAATTCGATTGGGATCAACGGGTTTTAGAATATAGTCGATTGCTTGATTTTCAAAGGCTTCTAAAGCATAATCATCGTGAGCAGTGACAAAAACGACTTGTGGTACATCTTCAATTTGTTTCAACATCTCGAAACCGTTCATTCCCGGCATGGAAATATCCAAAAAGACCAAGTCAGGTTGTAGCGTATTGATAGTAGAAATTCCTTCTTCCGCGTTAGAGGCTTGTCCAATAAGTTCCAATTGAGGAAATTGAGCTAAAATTTTACTGAGTTCTTCACGTGCTAAACGTTCGTCGTCAATTATAAGAGTACGAATGGCTTTCATGATTGTTAAATTGAAAATCAATCAAAAGTAAAAAAACAAAGCAAAGGAGGAAGAAAATTTAGTTCAATTGATGGAGTAGGAGGGGGAGATTTTGTGGGTCAATTAAAGAGAAAATTGCACTAAAGCCTTGAAAATAAATTGTCGGTGTTCGCGTAGATTAATTTTACTTTCTTCACGTTTTCAAGTTTGCAATTTTCTTGGACGAAACGAATGAGCCTCTTACTTTGTCTCCCCATAAATCTATTCCAAAAAACGATAACAACATAGTCAAAATCAGCGACGCGAAATGTTGAAGTTGTATTCAATGGTTTCAGAAAAGTAACAAGTTTGTTCAGCGAAATGACAGAATCAATTGGGGCTTGTTGTTTTGGTGGAAATGTTGCCATATTTTGGTTCATGTTCCATTTTAAATTTGGAAAACCTCCAGCATAGCAATTGACATAAAACGAAATCAAAGAACCAGAATTGTTGAAATAAAGTGCCTGTAAAGGTTGATAGTGATTTTTAATCTCGAGTTTATATTTTGTGGTGTCAAGTGATGCCAAATATGAAAAATAGGTCGTTTCTAATTCATAATTATCAGCAGGAGGAATGTTATATTTTTTTGAATAGCGAGCAATGATTTTATCATCAACGGGTTTTATTTTTTTAACACCATAGAGACCTGATAGAATGGCAGTACAACTGGTAAGTTCAAGAATGCTTGCAATAGCAAAAAGTAAAAAGTAATTCCGATTTATCATGGTTGAAAGTTAAATTCGTTTTACTGTCCTTTTTTAAATGTTTTAACTCGCATTGCATTGATACATATCCTTTTAAATTTAAGACCTTTCCCCAATTATTTCCAAAATATACATTACTGATTATCAGTGTCCCTGTTCGTGCAAATGCTTCAGAATAGCTTCTTCTGCATCGGTTAATTTTAGTCCGCGGCGCTCCATCATGTTGTTGGCGTATTCGATTGCTTTTTCAATGCGAAAGGGAACAAATCCATTAGGACTTCCCCAGGAGAAAGAGGGAATAAATTTTGGTGGGAAATCGCCGCCGTAAATGTTGCAAGAAACCCCAATTACAGTCGCGGTGTTGAACATGGTATTGATGCCGCATTTGGAGTGGTCACCCATGCAAACGCCCATGAATTGTACATCTGTTTTGATTTCCTTGCCCGCTTCGTAGGAGTGCGTACTCACCATTCCGTAGTTGTTTTTAAGGTTCGATGAATTGGTGTCCGCTCCTAAATTGCACCATTCGCCAACTAACGCATTCCCCAAAAATCCATCGTGTCCCTTGTTGGAATAGGCTTGGAAAATAACGTTGTTTACTTCACCACCGACCTTGCAATGCGGTCCTAAAGTGGTTGGGCCATAAACTTTTGTTGCCAATTTTAAAGCGCTGTGTTCGTTCATGGCTAAGGGACCACGAACTACCGAACCTTCCATAATTTCAGCGTCTTTTCCAATGTAAATCGGTCCGGAGGTGGTGTTGAGAATGGACGCTTCACATGTTGCTCCTTCTTCTAAAAAGATGCGATTGCTGTCACCGATAACAGTATTGGTTTTGGAAAGTTTTTGAGATTTCCTTCCAGTCGTTATAGTTTGAAAATCAGCGGTTAAGACCGCTCCGTTTTTGGTGTAAAGGTCCCAACGTTGATTTAATATAATCGGAGTTTCTCCTCTAAATTGCACCTTTTTTGTCGCTTCAAGGTTTCCAGCAAGGAATAAATCACCTAGAAACAAGCCTTCATTCTCTTCTAAATTGACAATTGTTGCCACTAAATCTTCGTTAGGAATAACTGTTGCATTCACCGTAATGGCTTCATCAACCGACGGAAACGCAGGTGCGATATAATTTTCTGTAATAAATCCGATTGTAGCATCCGGAAGAAAATGTTGCCAACGTTCCTTATTGGTAAAAATTCCCATGCGCAGGTCGCCAACAGGACGGGTTAAAGTCAATGGTGCAAAGGTTAAAT
Organism: Bacteroidota bacterium; assembly: GCA_039795265.1. Taxonomy (GTDB): domain Bacteria; phylum Bacteroidota; class Bacteroidia; order Flavobacteriales_D; family Crocinitomicaceae; genus UBA952. The sequence goes on from JBDKEM010000024.1 coordinate 12,130, forward strand.
GTTCTCCGAAGTCGTGTAGATTAATGTTCTTCATAGATAGGTTTTTTACTATTTAATATCAAAAGTGAAAAAGTAAGTAAGCCGTTCAAAATCAACAACTCAAATCCGAAATTATATCCGTTTAAAAGTTGTGGTGCAAATTTATCCAAATAGAAACAAGCAATCGGAACGGCGACACAAATGAGAGGAAGCAATATCGCAGAATTGACCGTACGTTTAGTGAACATACCGAAAGCGAAAAGACCTAATAATGGGCCGTAGGTATAGCTTGCCACGGATAAAATTAGGGAGATTAGATCGGTTCCTTTGTGGCTGTCAACATACGCTTTCGTGCCGATGATAATCAAAAGGAACAAAATAGAAAAGCCAATGTGGACCAACAACTGTTGTCGTTTTTTGACCGCTTCATCTTTTTCTTTAAAGTTTAAAAAGTCGATACAAAAACCAGTCGTGAGTGCAGCTAGCGCACTGTCCGCAGAAGCGTACGAAGAAGCAGTGATGCCAAGCAAAAAGAAAATTCCCGCAATGCTTCCGAATTGATTGGAAAGTGCCAAAGTTGGGAAAACGTGGTCGGTGGCCTCAGGAAGTGTAAGTTGATTTTTAGCTGCAAAAACGTACATCGCACCTCCTACCAACAAAAATAAAAAGTTCGTTGCCACCAAAATAACAGTGAAGGAATACATGTTTTTTTGTGCCTCATTGATGTTCTTACAGGTTAAGTTTTTTTGCATCAAATCCTGATCCAAGCCCGTCATTGCGATGGTCAAAAACATGCCTCCGAAGAAATGTTTAAAGAAATAATTTTTCGCCAATGGATCTGCAAATTGGAATACTTCACCCATAGAATGTCCGGTCGCAGTCTTAGTGGATTTGATTGCTTGAAACAATTCGGGAAATGAAAAATGCAATTTTGTAGCAATAACATACACGCAAATAATGACCGAACTGACTAGGAAAAACGTTTGAAAGGTATCTGTATAAACTATTGTTTTAATGCCGCCTTTGAAGGTGTAAATCCAGATTAAAGCCACAGTAATCAGCGCCGTAATCCAATACGCAACTCCCATTGGACCGAAGATAAACAGTTGTAAAACCAAGGTCGCGAGGTACAGTCGAATCGCTGATCCTAAGGTGCGTGAGAGGATGAAAAATGCAGCACCCGTTTTATAAGCAGTTTTCCCTAAACGTAGGTTTAAGTATTCATAAATCGAGGTGACATTCAGGCGATAATACAAGGGCATGAGGAGTTTTGCGATGACCAAATAGCCGAGAACATAACCCAAAACCACTTGGAAATAATGGAATCCGTCACCAACAACTTTTCCTGGCACAGAAATAAATGTGACCCCTGAAAGTGAAGCGCCAATCATTCCAAAAGCGACTAAATACCACGGACTTTGACGATTTCCAGTAAAGAATGCGTCTGCATCGGCGTTACGGGAAGTGAACCAAGCGATTGCAATTAGAATGGCAAAATAGCCTATGAGTACACCAATTATGAGTTCTTTCGACATATCGTCACGAAAGTACGAAGCATTTTACAATTGATTTCTTTGTGATGTTATCTTTGCTCAAAAAACAAGAAAATGGAAGGATTTTATGTGCTAATCGTTGCCCTTGTGGCCTTGGGAGTAATGTTGTATTTGTCGTATCATTTTTTAGGTCAACAGAACCAAAAAGAAGTGCGGTATTTGCAAGGCGAATTGATGAAGCAACGACAAGAGTTTTTTCTTCCTTCACGTTTGGAAGCGTATCAACGAGCGATTTTGTTGATGGAACGCATTCATCCGAACAGTTTGGTGATGCGTTTGCACAATCCAGGAATGCCTGCGAAGTTGCAACAAGCCGAATTTTTAAAGGCCATTCGTGAGGAGTATAACCACAATGTAGCACAACAATTGTTCGTTTCTCCAGTAGCATGGAAAATGGTGAAAGATGCTAAAGAAGACATTACAAAATTGGTAAATCTTGCTGGCGATCAAATGTCACCTACGGCAACTGGAATGGAGCTTTCAGCGAAAATTTTGGAGATGGTGAGTCAATTGGAAGTGTTGACGAGCGATGTGGCGATAGACTATATGAAAAAGGAATTTCAGCAGTTGTTTTGATACAACCATAAGGTGAACGAATTGTATTTCAGAGAATTCGTTGAAAATCTATCAATCAATCGCGTATTTCAAACGCATCGTGATGTTGGCTGTTTTGCGTCGGGACGTGGTGTTAAATGAGCCACCCCATTCGTAATCTTCAGACGAGTTTTCAGCAGTAATTTGAAAAACGCCCATGTCCGCACTTTTTAATTTCCCTAATGAACCACCACCGTTTTCAGCGATTTTTTCAGCTCGGTCGTGCGCATCTTTTGTGGCTGTTTCAATCATTTTTAATTTCAACTCCTTCAACTTTGTATAATAATATTCTGGTGCAAAGGAGTTAAGTTCAATTCCCGCATCGATAAGTTGACTGACTTCGCGTGAGGTTTTTTCTACCAAATCCACATTTTTTGAGGAAACTTTCAAACTTTGTGTCAAGTTGTAACCGTTGAAAACAGTACTTGCAACGCTACCATTGTCGTCGTAAATGTATGAGTAATCTTTTTGAATGTCAGCAGCTTCAAAAACGATATCTGATTCGGCGATTCCTCTTGATTTTAGGTAGGATTTTACTTTTCGAATATCGGCATTCAATTCATTGTAGGCTTCTTTTAAATCATAAGCCTTACGGGAAAAATTAGCGCGCCAAACGATCAAATCGGAATCGAAACTTTCTTCACCTAAGCCAGTTACACTGATCAAATCATCTGGTTTTCCTTTTGACATGAAGGATTTTCCAAGTATCATACCCGTAATAATAACTGCAATTGAGATTAAAATCGTAGCAAAATTTTCTTTTAAAAAGTTCATAGTTATTTCAGTTTAGCGGTTTATGAGTTAAATAAAATTACCGTCGCGCATGACACATGTTCGATCTGCCATTTTTGCCAAATCCTCGTTGTGCGTAACAATTACAAAGGTTTGGTGCATTTCGTCCCTTAATTGAAAGAACAATTCGTGCAATTCACGTGCATTTTTTGTGTCCAGGTTGCCCGAAGGTTCGTCAGCAAAAATCACTTTCGGACGGTTAATTAAGGCACGACATACAGCCACTCGTTGTTGCTCGCCACCGGATAATTCCGACGGTTTATGAGAGGAACGCTGCTCTATTCCAAGACGTTGGAGTAGGGGCATAGCTAAATCGCGAGCTTCTTTTTTGGATTTTCCATTAATTAATGCAGGTAGAAAGGCATTTTCCAAAGCGGTAAATTCGGGTAACAATTGATGAAATTGAAAAATAAATCCCAATTCTTGATTTCGAAATTTTGATAATCCCGTTGAGGACAAACTGAATGGACTTTTTCCCGCAATCGTTAGGGTTCCCGCATCCGGTTTTTCTAAGGTGCCAAGAATTTGAAGTAAGGTTGTTTTTCCAGCGCCAGACGAACCCACAATTGAAACAATTTCACGCTCATTCACTGAAAAATCAACCCCTTTCAGTATTTCGAGGTCGTGATAAGCTTTGCGAATTCCTTTGGCTTCTAATATCACTTTTCAAGATTTAATTGGTGACCGAATTTGATTTTTTTTGTTTCCAAGTAATTCAAATTGTGTTGGTTACTTTTAATTTCTAAAGAAACATTCTCCACGATTTCTAATCCATATCCAATTAAACCGGTGCGCTTTTTAGGGTTATTTGACATCAAACGCATTTTTGAAACGCCAAGTGCACGCAACATTTGTGCGCCCAAGCCATAATCGCGTTCGTCGGGTTTAAAGCCAAGTTTTACGTTAGCATCAAACGTATCGTAGCCTTCTTCTTGTAGTTTATAGGCTTTCAATTTGTTCACTAATCCAATTCCACGACCTTCTTGATTTAGGTAGATAATAACACCTTTACCTTCTTTTTCAATGAGTTCCATGGCTTTGTGTAATTGAGGACCACAGTCGCAACGGCAAGAACCAAAAATGTCACCAGTAACACAGGAGGAATGCACGCGAACAAGAATGGGTTCGTCTTTTTGCCAAGTCCCTTTTACCAAGGCCACATGATCCATGTCACTATTTAAGTCTTTGAAAGCGTGAAGTTTGAAGTCTCCGAATTCTGTTGGGAGTTCAACGTCAACGACATGTTCGATATGGGTTTCCGTTTTAATTCGGTATTTGATTAATTCTTCAATGGAAATAATTTTCAGGTCAAATTTTTTGGCAATTTCCAACAATTGTGGAAGACGAGCCATAGTTCCATCTTCGTTCAAAATTTCAACGATGACACCTGCTTCTTCAAAACCAGCCATTCGGGATAAATCAACCGCCGCCTCCGTATGTCCAGCTCTACGAAGAACACCTCCTTTTCGAGCACGTAATGGAAATATGTGACCAGGTTTGCCCAATTCTTCAGGACGCGTTTCCGGGTCAATCATCGCTAAAATCGTTTTAGATCGATCGCTTGTAGAAATTCCAGTTGTGCAGCCATGACCTATTAAGTCGATACTCACTGTGAATGGAGTTTCGTAAGCTGCAGAGTTGTTGCGAACCATCATTTCCAACCCTAATTTGTCGCACAAATCTTCACTGATCGGAGCGCAAACTAAACCACGACCATGCGTCACCATAAAGTTGATTACATCTGGAGTTGCGTTCCGCGCTGCTGTAAGGAAATCGCCTTCATTTTCACGATCTTCGTCATCCACAACGATGATTACTTCTCCTTTTTGTATGGCTTCAATAGCCTCTTCTATGGTGTTTAATACAGATGTCATGGGCGCAAAGATAGTGCATCGAAACGGTCTATAAGCAAAGAAAAGTTAATATGAATAAGCAATAACAAAAAGGAGTCATTCTCCTAAACACCAAATTGACTAAGATGATAATCTAAGTGTTTGCTCATCATCGTATTCCATTCTTTACTAGTAAGTTGTCCGAATGATAGTGATTCTTTTCCCTCGAAGTAGTTTTCCCCAAGTTCTAAGGTTTTTTGGAGATAATTCAATAACCGTTGCTTTTCCGCATCAAATTGGCGAGCATCTGAAATTTTGAATGCTGGAGCTGTTTGACTGTTTTTCTTGTAGGGCGCGTCTGTTGTCACCAATTTTTTAACGAAAAGTTTTAGAATAAATCGTAGAAAAACATTTGGTTTCGGATGTTTGTTTTCGTAAGCCATTTCGTAGGTGACATTACAATGCGCCAACATTTGTCCGACATTCATTTTTCCCCATAATGCTTGAGATTCAGGAGTTAAATTATTAATTCTCGTCACAAAGTCAGCAACATCGGAAGCTAGGAATACATTTTTCATTTGTTAGAAAGTTTGGTGCAAAATAAGCAATTAAACCCAAATTCATTCCCTCTCCGTCACGGCGAACCCTCATTCCTCATTTCTCATTTTCATTCTCATTCTCATTCTCATTCTCATTCTCATTCTCATTTCTCTTCGCCGCGGTGAACTCACCTAAAATCCTTAAGCCCATTTCCCCTACCTTTGTCCTATGGATGAAAAGTCAAAAGCACTATTGCAAGGAGCGAAAGAAAAGCGATTGGAAAACAAGAAATTACTTCAAAAGCTAAGAAAAGCAAAGCCGAAATTGGTAGATGATGCCTTTCATGCAGCACATCAAGAGGTTTTTAAGAAAATGGATTGCCTGAGTTGTGCCAATTGTTGTAAAACAACTAGTCCTATTTTTCGCGATGCGGATATACGACGGATTTCAAAAGAGTTACGCATGAAACCGTCTCAATTTCAGGAAACCTATTTGCGATTGGATGAAGAAAACGATTTTGTGTTAAAAAGTTCACCTTGTGCTTTTTTAGGGTCGGATAATTATTGTACAATTTATGAGTTTCGTCCATTAGCTTGTCGGGAATATCCACATACCGATCGCAAGAACATGCAGCAAATCTTGGATTTGACCTTGGAAAACACTTTAATCTGTCCAGCTGTCGCTCAGATTGTTACAACATTTTCATCCAAGTTTTAATCTTTGCTTGAAGAAAAGAAGACACTCAGTTGTAATTTATTGAAATGATTTGTTTTTGATAGTTGAAACTAATCAATTTGCTTAGAGAAATTTAGAATGTAAATTATTGATTTATAAATGAGTAAAAAAATGAAATTGTCTATCATTCTTTGAAGCTAATCGAATAATACTTTTATTTTTGTCAGCACATAATTAAAAAGTAATCTAAATCGTAAACATGAAACTTGTTAAAACACTCAGTCTATTCTCTTTAGCTTCTCTTTTTGTTGCTTGTAGTTCTTTAAACCATTCAAAAGGAAGTTCTGAGGGAGAAAAATTATTAGAAGTTTATTGCAATGGTGATGAATTCCTAAATAATAAAGAATATTTCAGAGCAACTGGAATTGGTGAAAGTATGGACCAAATGGCTGCAAATAAAAAAGCACGTTCAAACGCTCAAGGAGAACTTGCTAAAACACTGAATTCAACCATGAAAATTGTTACGGATAATTACGTTAAATCCACTGAAGTGAACAACAAAGAAGAATTAACAGAAAGATTCGAAGAGTTATCCAGAACAGTTGTGAACCAACAATTGGAAGGTGCAAGAAAAATTTGTGAGAAATACACCAAAACGAAAGAAGGCAACTATAAGTGTTACATGGCACTAGAACTTTCAGGTAAAGAAATGTTGGCAAAATACAACGAGAAAATCATGGCTGACCCAAATATCAAGGCAGATTATGATTATGAAAAATTCAAGAAAACTTTCGATGAAGAAATGCAGAAATTGGAGCAAAAAAATAAATAAGCAATTCTAAAGTTTTGTGAAAAATGTCTTGAAAATTCAAGGCATTTTTTTTTCTCAAATTTACCAAACCATGAAAAATATTTTAATCATACTTTTTCTTACTCTCCTCACAAAGAGTACATTTTCACAAAAAAAGAAGCCTGATTGGGTACAAAATTATCCTACACTTGAAAATGAGTATATAGGAATTGCTTCTGCGAGTAAGTCCAATTCCAATTACAAGGAGCAAGCGAAACAAAATGCGTTAAACATGCTGTCCAATTCCATTTCTGTTAATGTTTCGGTAGTGTCTGTCTTAGCCCAAAATGAGACCAACAAAAAATTTACGGAAGAGTTTAATGAGGTAACCAAAACGCAAACCAAAAACTATATCGAAGGTTATGAAATTCACGCTGAATGGGAGGATAAAAAGAACTATTGGGTATTCATTAAGGTGAACAAGCAAAAGTTTCTTGAAAATAAAGAACGAAAAAAAAATGAAGTTACTCTACAAGCTTATGATATTTTTAAAAATGCTCTGAACCAAGATTATGCAAATCAAATTCAATTAGCCTTGCTCAATTACACGCGTGCGCTAAGCTTATTAAGTCCCTTTTTATCAGAAACAATTGTTGTAAACGATAATGGAAAATCCATTTATCTGGCCAATGATATTATCAATCAAATTTCAAAGCTATTCAAAGAGATAAATATTTATACTCCTAAATCTGCATTAAAAACGTATCAAGCTGAGGCCTTATCAAACGTTGAGTTAACGGCTTATCGAGGTTCTACCAATTTGTCATATATTCCATTAAAGTTGGAAACAAGTGATGTAGAAATTATTGGTAAAAATCAGCAAACGGATAAGCAGGGTAAATGCATTTTCTCCACTAATCCTTTTTTGCAAAAAGACAAGCAGAAATATCTTATATCTGTCTATGTTAATTTTGAAGCTTTATTGAAAGAAGCAACTCAAGATAATCTTATCATCAACCTTTTTACTAATCTTACTCCCAATGTATTAACCATAACCATTGAAAATTCAAATTCACTTTTCGATAGAAGCGAACGTTCCATGTTTCAGGGCTCAAATACACCAACGAACTTTCAGAATCAATCTACTTTTGGATTAAATAATAAATCAAAAGAAAGTATAAAATACACCAATTTTGAGACCATGCGCGATGCTATTAAATTAAAATTTTCTAATGAGCAATTAGAAATCATTTCGTTTAATGCGCCCAATTTACCAATCGATGCTAAACAATTAGCTTCTTTAATTTCAGAAATTCCTTTTGACGAGCAAAAAATTAATGTTGTAAAAATTTATCTACCTTACCTAACAAGTAAACCGAAAAATCTCTACAATATTTTGGTTAAGGAAATTACTTTCGATAGTAATAAAGTTGAATTAAAAAGAATTTTAGAAGCTGGGAATTAAGGTTCAACGTTAATCGATTTGCAAGTTTTGGGAAGTCTACGACGTTCTTGTTTCAATAACTTCTCAACCATTTTAATTTCGAATATCTTAACTTCGAATCTCTGATTCTTACATTTCTCAAACCAATCACATAGAAAAGTGTATTTATTCGAGAACCAACTCTGCTGATTTTTCCGAGTTGCCAAGTAAGATAGAAATAATGAATACCATTTTTGTTTTGAAAGATAATTTCACGCGATAAATAACTCGGCAAAGAAGCTAAAATAGCGTCGGGATGATCACCTAAATAAGCAATGTTTCGGTGTGCTTTTTGCCAATTTCCATTTGAGTCATTTCCCATATTGTATTCATTGATATCTTTTGAATCGCGACGAATAAGTCTTTTGGTTTTTCTCCAATTTTCATGTTCAATAGCACGACACAAATGACATCCTTTCCAACAACTATTAATAGATTCAGTTTCTTTAGCTTCTCTTTGGGCAATAATTTCCACATCAAAATAGGTGCTTTGAGTTCCAGATTCAGGTAAATCCAACAACTCAGGATTGTCAGCTGGAATTTCGTTACGACCTTTCCAATCGTATTTGCTGTACGCATGCTTTGCTAATTCTTCATCCCACGGGTAATACCAAGCGATTATTTTATACTTCCCAGGGGCTAATTTTGGGATTTCGTAAGTCGAATTGATGTGTCTTTGTGCATTTTTAAAATCATTGAAGAAAAAAGGAATTGTGGTAAATTCATTTGAATCCAATCGGTTAAAGCTAACGTAACCTTTCACACTTGTGTCCATTGCTATCACTCTTGAATCGCGGTGAACTTCGGTGTAGAAATTCTTCTCATCGACTTTATACCACGAAAAATAAATTAGTTTCAAACCTTTCGATTGATTACCCGGAACTAGTATTGAATGGTCAATTCCATCTAAATTTTTCAAAGAAACATTAATCTGAACCAATTCAGCTGTCGTGAATTTCGTTTTCGGAGCACTGATTTCTACTGATAAATAAACAGGACGAAGATCTGCTTTTACTGAAAAACTAACCGCGAAAATTAGTGACAGTAGGAAATAGTTGGTTTTAATCATAAGGCAATTCTCTTGAAAAATCGTTGATGTCATTGATGTCTTCCCAGGAAAGTCCGTTTAATAAATCCACTTCGCCGTCGGGGTAAATTAGAAATTGAAATGACTTTTCATAAGAACTGCAAGTTGCAATCACCACACAATTTGAATAAGGGGCAATGATTAGCGGTCGTGAACGACTTACCTTGCTGAATGTCTCTAATGGCTCAACATTTTTTGATTGTGGCAGAATATAAATAAAGGACTGAAGCAATGGAAAATGAGTTTGAATGAACTTTTGAGTATAAAACCCTTCTACTTCTAAATTCCAATTGTGGTAACCGCTTTCTGATTTTAAATGACTGATTTTCCAACCATTTTTTTCAAATGCAGTAATGATTTCTTTAACGTATTTATTTGTTGTATCGCCTTTTTCAAGTCCGGTCAAATAAACGCTTGGCAATCGAAAGCTAATCACTTGAGCGGTGATTTGCCGGTTTGGAAAAGGAAAAGGTGCATATTTTGACCAAATATCAAAGAGGTGCATATAATACGTTGCCATTGAATCTACTTGTTTTTTTGTGTAATATAATTGTGTGTCGTTCGGGGAAATATATTGACTCAAATTGTTGTAAATGAAACTCCTCAAAGATTCCTTTTCATCTTTTGAAAGTTCATCGAAGTTGCGTTTTTTGGCAGGCAATTCACCCGACATTTTTTTCGCACAGCCGTTTTCGTAGAATTGTGCAAAAATCAATTTACCTGTTTTGTCGAAGCGTTTGCACCAGCCATTTCTTAGGTTGTTCGTATAATTATATTCCAAAAGCAAAATTCCTAAACTATCAAAATGTTGGGTTTTGCCATCTAGTTTTGAATTCAAGAAGCGAACACCCGATTTCAAACTACCGTTCTGAAAATACTTTTCTTCCAATCTAGTTTCATTCAATTGGTAAATGTGTGATTTTGTTTTTCCTGTTGGCCAATATTCATACAATTCAACAAACTCATTTTCAGGACGTGATTTCTTGTTTACTTCTGAAATTAAAATTCCCTTTTCGTTCCATTTTTTATTGGAAATTACTTCATCCATTTCAATTTTAGTTTTCAGGTGAATTTCTTCCATTTTTCCGTTTTGGAAATAACTTACGTAAGTGGTATCTGTGTTTCTGTGATTGTTTAAATACGATTTCAATTGACCGTTGGGATACCAATTTTTCTCTGAACCTTGTTCTTTTGTGTTGTAAACCAATTCAAGGTGCTGAATCAAAGTACCATTATCTGCCCATTTTTTTTCAAAACCAACGCCTTTTCTGTCAATATAGCGTTCAAAAACAAGTAAACCGGCTTCGTTCCACTCTTTTTTATTGGGGTGAAAAATGAAATTAGACAAGGTGTCATAAACGTGTTCAAAACGCAGTTTTCCATTGTCATGCCAGCCTTTCCAGGTTCCGATTTTCATATTGCGTTGGTAATGTTGCTCTTCGATTTTTTGTCCTAAGAAATTATAAACCACCCAATCGCCATCTTGATTCCCTTCCTTATAATAACCTCTCGTTTTCAGTTTTCCATTGTGGTGATATTCTTCGTACAAGCCTTCCCTTGAAGAATGTTCGTGTCCGCCGTTAAGAATCATTTTGTGGGTCGTTTTCGATTTCAAAACCCCAGCTTCATCGTATTCTAGGGCTAACCCAAAAGGAACTCGTAAAGTTGTGTATCCATCGTAATCAATAGTGTGAGGAGGATAATCCTTGATGTCGTACTCATTGATTTCAGACAATCTCGCAAAGGCGTTGAAATTTACAAATCGGACTTTCCCATTGAGGTGATAATCGGTATATTTTTCACAGCGGCGTTTGTTTTTATCCCAATAATAAATATTCGTTTGTTTGCGATTTCCATTTGGCCAAAATAGTTCTATTGTTGCAATGACAGAATCGCGTGTATTCCAAGTGGGATTAACTTTCGTTTTTGAACTTCCACTTTCGTAATTCAGTATTTCTTCTACCAGTTTTCCGTCTTGAAAAGTTCGTTTCTCGAAGATGCGATTGTCGTTGTATTTTCTTTCGCACGTACCATTCAACGGCGTTTTCATATCTGTTTCGTAGTAAATGGAAAAGAGAAAACTTCCACCTTTTTTGTTGTGATACTTGAACTCACAATTGGTTTGTGCGAAAACTAAGGTTGGAAAAACTAGAATTAGTAGTTTGAAGAAATTCATTTTATAGATACAGATAGTTTGATTGTTTTAAAAATACACCTAGTTTTTGATAAGGTTCAATTCATTTTAAATTAGTCCATTTTGTTAATAATTGTCTTTTATTTCTGGACTACTCTCCCTGCTTTTTAGTGTTTGTTTATAAATGTCAAAATAAACCCCAATCACAAAAAAGTCGCGACCTATTTCATCGTTGATTTTGTAATCAAATTGGTGGATATAACCAACTTGTAAGGTGGTAATTTTAGAAGGTTTATAATTGAAAGTGAACAGTAAACGATTTCTCTCAAAATAAGGCTCATTATCGGTGAAAAACAGCTCATTACTTCCGCTTATTTGAAAAGGCTTATAAGTGTTTTTTTCCTTTCCGAAAGGATAAGAAACGCCTAAACGATAACGAAAGCGATTTCTATAACCATTTGAAGTCCAACGCAATTCTGCGCGATATCGTTGTTCAATTTTGATACGTCCGATGGATTGTGTCAAGAGTAGCTGCGGCCAAAGTCGAAATTCATCGTTGTTTTTAGGAGTTACAAAATTTCCTCCTTCTTTATAGGTTTGATAGGAACCCGCTCCTAAAGTTGCAATTAAGTTTTTGTGTAATTTATAATTGAAACCGCCTTTGAATTCATAATAATGAAAATTAGAATAGAACCGAAGGGAACGTAATTGAGTTTCGCCGAAAAAACTGATTTTTTCAGCGTAATTATATTTAATATTTAAAATATTCCAAGAACCTAATTCAGTTGTTTGCGTGCGTCCAATCAAGGAAAGAATAAGGAACATAATGATGGAAAATCTAGTTTTCATTGGAAGTATGTTTGTTCGAATTATTTTTCTCACCAACGGTGACCGATTTTTGAAATAAAAGTGAATTTGGGATGGTGGCAACATCTCCATTTTCGGTTCGAATGTGAATAAAAAAGTAGGTCAAATCGGTAACCTCACCTTCAAAAGGATAATCCTTATCCAAAACTTTAATCCGATCTCCAATTTTAACGGGATGATTGAAAAATAAAAGTAAACTTGAGGTAACATTGGAAAGTAGGGACCATTGCGCAAAAAAGGCAATTCCCATGGCTGTTAAAATACTCCCAGCAAATACTGCGATTTCATTTTGTTCCAATCCCCAAATAGCCGAAATTAAAACAGAAGCCGTAATAAGCGAAAGAAGATGCACGATTTTAATAATCATTTTCCTCCTTGGTCGTTGTAGATTGGTTTGCTTTAAGGAGTTATTAATGAAAAATTTAGTAATTTGATGTGTAATAACATAACCAATAAGCACGGCAATCGTTTCGAAAACTTGAACTTCAGTCGGTTTCATTTCGGATGATTTTATTTAGATTTATAGGTAATTTAACAGAAATGTGAAATAATATAATTTTTCATGAACTTGTTAAAGATAGATGGAATTGGATGAACTATCGCACAAAAACCCATTCCTTTTCAGTCGATAATTTATCGTCAAATTGGTAACCGTCGTTATTGTACATTTTCAAATCTTCAATTGATTCCAATTCATTTTGAACTAAATATCGTGTCATTGCTCCTCTTGCATGTTTAGCATACATCATTACAATGGAATATTGTCCATTCTTGAATTCCTTGAAGACTGGAGTAACAATTGGATGGCCTTTTACTTGTTTAAAGTCAATTACTTTAGCATATTCAGAAGAAGCCAAATTAACTACAACTTCACCTTTTTTCAATTCTTTTTTGAACGATTTCGTGACCTTATCTCCCCAGAATTCATAGAGTGATTTTTGTCCCTCAATAGGGGAAAAGCGGGTTCCCATTTCCAGTCGATACGGTGAAATTAGATCGGAAGGTTTTAAAATTCCATACAGTCCAGACAAGATGCGCACCCTATTGTTCGCTGTTTCTAATTCGTTGGAATTCAAGGATGTGAAATCTAAACCTCGGTAAACTTCTCCGGAAAATGCGGTTGATGCTTGTAAGAGCGCATGATTTTCCAATTCTGATGATTTCCAGGATTTGTAACGCTGAAAATTCAAAGTGGCAATTGCATTCGAAACGTGCATTAATTGTTCAAGGTCAGCAATTTTTAGTTTTTTCAGGGAAGAAATGATTTTCTTCGGTTCATTTTTAAAAATAGGAAGTGTTGGAGCTAAGACCTTTATTGGTTCTTCGTTTAGCGATTTGGCCGGTGATATCAAGACTTTCATAATCAATGTTTTGTTTTTTCAATTATAAGATTTATAATTTTTATTATTTGTTAAGGAACTCTTAAAAAATGTAAATTTAGCCCTCAAAACTATTAAACATACTCTCGCTATGAAAAGAATTTTATTCTCGTTGGGATGTGTGCTTTCCTTAAACGGAATGGCTCAAGAGTCACAATTTTTAGGAAATTTCACTCCACAAATTAGCCATCTTGTTCCGGCTAAGGCAGATATGGAAGTATCCAAAACGCAAGTAATCAAGCCTAACTTTAAAGGTCGTGATCTTATTGAAGTGGATAATTCCAATACGCACAATCCAGATTGGGTGTGGCAACAACATGAAACCCAAAGTGCCAAAACACCAACAGCAACTATCCTTTGGTCAAAGCCAGGACTTGGAGTAGGGATTTCTCCACCCGATCCATCTGGAGACGCAGATAGTTCTGTGGTTATTGCGGCAATGAATTCATCTGGTGGAGCCGTTTATCGTATTTATAATCGTTCTACAGGTGCAACCGTAGGAAGTACTTCTTACACAATGAAGAACTTGGTTTCTTCAGGTCAAGTAACAGGAGCTGGTGATCCAATTGTATTATACTACAAACCTGCTCGTCGATGGTTTTTAACCGAGTTCTCAAGTTCTGGAAATAGACTTATTGTTTATGTGTCTCAAACTAGTAATCCTCAGGGAACTTACTACAAATATACCTTTACATGTCCTAATTTTCCAGATTATCCGAAATACGGATTTTCAGAAAGTTCAGATGCATTAATTGTTTCTACCAACGAAGGAAACCCTGCAGTATATGCTATGCGCTTGAGTACAATGTTAACAGGTGCTACAACTTCTGCAATCCGAACAACAGTTGCTAAACTAAATGGATTCGGTTTTCAATCCTTAACACCAGTTGATTTAGAAGGAGATAATCCAGCTCCTACCGGAATGAAACCTTTATTCATTCGCCACCGTGATGATGAGTCACACAACGCTTCAACCGCAAATTCAACACAGGATTTGTTGGAATTATGGGAATTGAATATAAACTGGACTGCAAGTTCAATGACTTGTACTAAAATTCAAGATATTGCTATCGCAGAAATTGATTCCAAATTGTGTGGCTTAACTAGCTTTGCTTGTATTAAACAACCTGGAACAACCAATACACTTGACCCACTTCGTGAACCATGTATGTTTAAAGCTCCAATGCGTGTTTTTGATGACCGCCAAACAATAGTTGTTTGTTTATCAACCGATGTTGATGGTGCGGATCGCGCTGGAATTCGTTGGGTAGAATTACGTCGTGCACCAGGAGTAACGACTGCTACTTGGACTAAGTACCAAGAGGGAACCTACGCACCTGGAACTGGGACAAGCCGTTGGATGCCTTCTATCAATATTGATAAAAATGGTAACATCTTAATGGCTTATTCAACAGCTAGCGGGACAACAGGCGATTTTCCTTCTATTAAAATGACGGGAAGAAAAGCATGTGACCCACTGGGAACCATGACAATGGCAGAGACCACAATTATTGCTGGAACAAATTCAAAAACCACATCAGGAGATACACGTTGGGGAGATTATCACCACATGGCAATGGACGATTTTGATGGTGTTACTTTCTATTACAGTGGTGTTTATCAAAGTGGCGCGAACTCAGCTGGTGGTACAAAAACAAATGTTGCGGCTATTCGATTTAATCCAGATGCACGTGATGCTTCTATCGTGAATATTATTCCCGACAATTCGGGTGGCTCTTGTGGTTCTTCTTCACAAATTGGTGTGGTAATTGAAAACGCTGGTTCCAATGCGATTACTTCCGGTTCTTTCACTTGGCAAGTTGGCAATGGAACTGCTACCACTCAAAACTACACCACAACGAGTTTAACTACAACAGGATCTATTGATACAATCTATGTTACGGTAACAGGATTAACAACTGGTTCCAATACCATTACAATTAATTCTTTGACAGTGAATGGTCAAGGAACTGATGACAATACATGTAACGATACTAAGTCAGTGGTAATCACAGCAGGAAGCGGAAGCTCTTTCAATGTGAATAATACAATTAATGCACAACCAACCTGCACCTCAAGCAATGGAAGTGTGACTTTATCTGCAACGAACGGAACAGCTCCTTACACTTACGCGGTGAATAATGGGACGCCTCAAAGTAACGCTACCTTTACTAGTTTGGCAGCTGGAAACTACACCTATCAAATTACTGATGCAACTGGATGTACAGTTTCAGGTACTTTTAGTTTGGTTGCTACTGGAAACGTTGTTGCAAGCGCTCAATTAACAACCGCAATTCCTTGTAATGCAGGTACTGCAACCGTTACAGTTTCAGGGACAGGAGGGCAGTCAGCATATACATATTCCTCCAATGGAACAAATTATCAGTCGAGCGCAACGTTCTCAGGATTGGCGGCTGGTAGTTACACTTTTTATGCAAAAGATGCGAATGGATGTATCGGTCAGACAACTTTGACAATTACACAACCTACTGTATTGAACTTAAATGTTGTACCAACAATGGTAACTTGTAACGGAGCAAATGATGGTAAGTTAGTAGGAAATGCAACTGGAGGAACATCTCCTTACACGTATAGTATTGATGGAACCAATTTCTACAGTCAAAATACAATCAATGCCTTGGCGCCAGGTTCTTACACCGTTACAGTAAAAGATGCGAATGGTTGTACTAAAACATTCAATTCTACCATTACTCAACCAACTCAAGTAAATGTAACAGGAGTGGCAACTGCATCGACTGGAAACAACGGAACGATTTCGCTTTCTGGTTCTGGTGGTTTAACGCCTTACACCTATAGCATCAACGGAACAAACTATGGTTCAGCGGCATTATTTTCTAATTTGGCTCCTGGGACGTATACATGTTACATTAAAGATGCAAACGGCTGTATTCAATCAACTTCAGTCATTGTTGAGTCAACAATTGGAATCAATGAAATCGAAGGAGCATCTTTCTTAGTTGAATTGTTCCCGAATCCAAACAATGGAATCTTTGATTTGAAAGTGACAAACGTAAGTGGCGAATCAGTAGAGTGTCGTTTATTCAATTTAGCGGGTCAAGAAGTTGCAAATTTCAAAATGGAAGTAGTAAACGGAACGGCTTCTAAAACTTTTGAGATGAGTAAAAAATTAGCTGCAGGTTCTTATTTGTTGGGCGTTTACTCCAACGAAAAAGCGGTAATTAAGAAAGTAGTTAAACAGTAAGTCTTAACTTAAAATACAATTTGAGAAAGGCTGTCCGTTCGGATAGCCTTTTTTATTAAAACTTCTCGAAAACACCTAGTCCAAATAAAGCGAAATCATATTTTGCAGGGTCAACGGAATCAAATTTCCTGAGTTTTTCGATCAATGCAATATTTGTTTTCCAATCGTTTTTATTGCGCTCGATTAAGCCCAGTTTTAGAGCCACATTTCCCGTATGGACATCCAAGGGAATTAATAGGGCAGAAGTAGGAATCGATTTCCAAATACCAAAATCAACGCCTTTTTTCGAAGAACGCACCATCCAACGCAGGAACATCACCAAGCGTTTACTCGCTGAGCCACTTTCAGGATTGGAAACGTGTTTAGCACTTCGATTTTCAAAGGGAACTTGAAAAAACAAATTGCGGAATTTCAAGATATTTGCTTTTAAATCCGCGCCGTTTGAAGCAGAAAAAGCTTGTTCCAATCCATGATGATGCTGGTAAATATTTTGTAAACTGCGAAAGAAAAAATCTAGATCAACGGAATTAAAGGTACGGTGCACGAATTTCCAATCGCTGTCTGTGTAATTCATCACAAATTCATGTGGTTGATTACCCATGATTTTCAATAGATTTTCACCGCTTTTGATGATGCTTTTTCTATTTCCCCATGCAATTGTAGAAACCAACAAGGCACTGATTTCGATATCCTCCTTTTTTGAAAAACGATGTGGAATTTGAATCGGGTCATCTTCCACAAACTTGGCTTGTTCGTAAAATTCTGCTTTTAAATCCAAGAAGTCTTTTAGTTCATCGGGTGACATGAGGTAAAGCTAAGGAAAGAATTTAGTTTGTCAGCGTTAAAGCAACTCATTTAACTTCCAAGCTTGCACATGTTTGATTCCATTTTTATTTAGAAAACTGAAATCATCCAAGGAAACAACCATTTTTTCATAGTGATCTTTTATCCTTTCTAATGCGCCAAATTCTCGCTCTATGGTCGATTCATCATTCAGTAAATAGGCACTTTGTATGTACAAAATTCGCTCCCCTTTCATGGCGACAAAATCAACTTCTTTATTGGGCAACAGACCGACATACACGTGATATCCTTTTCAGCGTAATTCTAAATAGATTACGTTTTCCAATAGATAGCCCATGCCATTTGCAAAGCCGTTGTTTAAATAATGCTTGAAAGCTAAATCGTTACCGTAATATTTGGTATTTCCAGCTATTGTGTCTTTTCCTCGTATGTCAAATCGCTCAGCTTTGTGCACCAAAAACGCTTCTTCGATATAGCCCACATAATTCGCAACAGTGTCGAATGTCGTTTTTCTACCTTTACTTTTGAAGAAATTAGTGATGTTATTCAAAGAAAGCAAGTTCGATGACGTATTGATGAGATAAATGAACAAATCTTCCAATAATTTTGGTTCTTTTATTGCACAGCGTTGTATGATGTCTCGCAAAAGTATTGTGTCTTTTACAGCAGATATATATTGACGTTAAGTTTCATCGTTTGGCAAGATAAACAATCCAGGAAGACCGCCTGTTTCTAGGTATTTCACATACGTTTCTTTATTGTTTTCCAATTGATGAAAATCAGTAAATTCCTTATATCCAAAAGGAAAGACGTCGATAGTTATATATCTTCCAGACAGTAAGGTAGCCAGTTCACCTGAAAGCATTTTTGAATTCGAACCTGTTATAAATAACTCATAACTTTCAGTGAAATTTTGCGCATACGAGTTGATTAATCGTTCCCATTGTTCGATGTATTGCACTTCGTCGATAAACAAGTAGAATTTTCCTTTCGGTCTTAAAGTTGATTTGTAAGTGTTGACCAAAGCGTTTAAATCTTTGTAGTTTACAACATCATCGAGTTCAATAAATTCTTTGTTGATATAAAATTCATTCACCTTTTGATTCAAAAAGTGATGTAATTTATCTGTATCAAAAAAAAAGGATGCTTATCGATTAATCCAAATCGTCTTCGTCCTCATCGTCAAAATCCTCGTCTTCGTCCTTACGCTTGTAGTTCAATAATTCCAAATCTTCTTCGTCGAAATCATCGTCATCGTTAAAGAACCGATTGTTTTTTCCGCTTTTTTTGTAGGGATCGAGTTTGTGTTTTTTTGTTTTATCGTCCTCGATTTTCTTATCTTTTTCTTTAGCTACTTTTTTTCGAGGATCATTTAGAGGTAATTCTGGGGGTAAAATTGGTGGAACGAAAGAAGATGTCTTTTTTGGAGGAAATTCTGAATTCCCACTCGGTTTCTTTTCACCACGATTCGAATTAAAATCAGGACGATTTCCTTGTGGTCTGTTGCCTTGCGGACGATCGCCACGGGCCTCTGCCTCTTTAACAGCAATGGGTCTGCCGTTTATCGCTTTTCCATCCAGATTTTTTATTGCTTCAGCCGCTTCATTTTTATCCGCCATTTCGACAAATCCAAAACCGCGAGGTTTTTTGGTTTCTTTGTCTAAGGCAATTGAGGCTTTAAGTACTTTTCCATATTCGCTGAACAATTGTTTCAATTGCTCTTCAGTTACGCCAAAGTCAAGTTTGGCAACAAAAATACTCGTCATAAAAGGTGTTAAACGCTTTTGGTTGATAATTAAAAACGGGTCGAAATTAGAACAAATATTTTAAAAAATGCTAAAATTCATTTTGAAAGATAAAATAATTTGGAATTCAGTCCGTTGCACACGCTGCTAATCGAACAGAGGTTCTTATTCTGAATCATTCTGTTTTCATACAACGAATCGGAAATCCTTCGCGCACTCGATTCAACCAAGGATAAAAATGTTCATTCCAATAAACGACTTGCATAGAGTAGGCGTACTGCTCATCTTTTCGATCGCTTATTTCTAAATCGCTTGTCCACCAAGCAGCAGTTTCTCTAAATTCGGCATATTCACCTGTGAATTTCCGATAACCCGATGGATAAGCCTTGAAAATGCTAATGGAATCCGTTTTCTTTAAATCCTTCCAATCTACATTTCCTTTTAGAATTTTTCCGGCCTGGTCTTCACCTCCAACATTTTCTAAAAGAATTCCCCACTCATATAATGTCGGGACATGATACCCCTGAGGACAAACGTTTCCTTTTTGGACAACATGAGCATTGTAGAAAAAACCTTTAGCTGTGTTTGAACTATTGTTTTCGAAACAAAATGCGGGTTGTTTGGCTTCTGTCCAAGCTTTATTTCCTTGTAATTCAGAAATTGGTGTTCCATCAGAGAAATGTTTGACACGCAAATTTTCTGTGAACCAAAGTTGATTACCTATTTTGACTGTTGAATAACTATTTCCATCAACGTCTTGTACCGATTGGGTGAAGAAAAGAGAGTGATTTATAAGGAAAAGAAAGCCAAACCAAAATTTCATGTCGCAAAGTAAATCAAAAATAAAGCCGAAAGTCAACGTTTTATAACGAACTGAAGTCCTTCAACCCATCATTTAAAAAGAAAATAGTACCTTTACGCTCCTTATTTTTACGAGTGCAAGTTATCAAAAGGCTATTTTTTATCTTTCTTTTAATTTTCAGCGGTCCAACGTATGCTCAACGTGTGGTTGATACGCTAGAAACCCCGCTTGGAAGAGTCGTACTTTATTCCAATAAAACATGGGCGTATGTCAGAACGAATGTGTTTGATGGTGTTTTAAACCCTCGTATTCATAAAATTATGACCCAACAGCAGGATATTGTTTACAGTGCTCCATGGAATACGGAACAATGTTTTACGTCTCGAGGAAATGATTTATCAAAATTGCGTGATACCATTTGGTTGTGTTTGAATGATGAGGTTCACACTGAATTTGCCATGCCTGTTCCCGGAATTGTAACTTCACGTTATGGACCTAGAAGCGGACGTAGTCACAACGGAATTGACATCGATTTGAATGTTGGAGATACCGTTTATGCGGCTTGGTCGGGTAGGGTGCGTTATGCAAAGTACAACGAAGGTGGTTTTGGAAATTTGGTGGTCATTCGTCATTACAACGGTTTAGAGACTTTTTATGCACATTTAAGTAAATTTTTATGCATTCCTGACCAAGAGGTTAAAGCGGGAGATCCTATCGGCTTAGGAGGAAATACGGGACGTTCGTTTGGACCACACCTACATTTTGAAACACGTTTTTATGACGCTCCTTTTAATCCAGAGGAAATCATTGACTTTGATAAAAAGGTGCAGAAAAATGAGAATTTGTTCGTTCACAAAGGTCTTTTCCGACCGGGCGCCAAACCTTCCGATTACTACGAAGCTCATCCTGAGGAAGAAAAGGTAGAACAAGTTGTAGTCAAAAAACAACAAACCGTCTATTATCGCGTTCGTTCAGGCGATACTTTGACAGAAATTGCAGACAGACATCATACAACCGTCTCTGCTATTTGTCAACTGAACGGAATTAAACCAACAACAATTCTTCAGCTTGGAAAAAGTTTGAGGGTGAAATGATTTGAATAAATGACAAAAAGAAATACCAGTTACATTGCCTCTTTGGTCTTAGGATTATTTGTTCTTTTGGCTTGTTCCGATTACAATCAAGTGATTAAAGGGGATGATTACCAACGTAAATTTGATACAGCTAACAGGTTATATGATGAAAAACGTTTTGATCGTTGTATCATTTTATATGAACAGGTTTACCAGCATTCTCCGAAATCGGGAGAAGGGGAGTTGTCCTATTACCGTCTTGCCAAATCCTATTTTGAAACAAAGGATTATTACATGTCTGGTTATTATTTTAGTTCATTCATTCAGCGCTTCCCGTATAGTCCAAAATCGGAAGAGTGTTTTTTTTATATGGCATTGAGTAATGTTAAAAATTCACCTGAATACAATTTGGACCAAACAGAAACAGAACAGGCAATCGCAAGCGTTCAGTCGTTTATTGATCGTTATCCAAATTCTACTTTAGTCGATACCTGCAATAATATTATTGATAAGCTACGATTTAAGATGGAAACCAAAGACTATGAAGCGGTTAAGTTGTTTTCTAGAACCGAAAATTTCCGTGCCGCTGTGACTTCATCGGAAATCTTTTTAGAAAAATACCTCAATTCGGTTTACAGTGAAGAAATTGCCTTTTTGTTAGTTAAAAACTCCTATTTCTTGACTATTAACAGTATCCCGTCCAAAAAATCAGAGCGTATTGAGCAAACAATTGAAAGAATCAATAACTTTGCCCTCCGTTTTGATAAATCGGCTTATCTCAAAGAAGTAGATAATTATCTGGATTTAATCAATAAGGAAAAAACAAAATCGGAATAAACAATTCACTATGAGTGCTAAAAACACGCTTGCAGAAAAAACAACCGTTACCCGCGACACAATTCGTTTGGAAGAAAAAACGGGAAATATTTACCAATCTTTGGTAGCAATCTCAAAAAGAGCTAATCAAATTAGTTCCGAATTAAAAGAAGAATTGAATTCAAAACTTCAGGAATTTGCTACAACAAATGACAATTTGGAGGAAATTTTTGAAAATCGTGAGCAAATCGAAATTTCAAGACATTATGAGCGCATGCCGAAACCAGTAGCAATGGCTACTCAAGAGTTATTGGACGACAAAATTTACATGCGTCAACCGGAAACGGAAAAATAATCATGTTCGGTAAGCGCGTCCTTCTCGGAATTTCAGGAGGTATTGCTGCATATAAAGTCGCCTACCTTATTCGTATTTTAAAAAAACACGGGGCAGAAGTCAAATGTATAATGACTCCTGCCTCTTGTGATTTTATAAGTCCCCTTGTTGTTTCAACTTTGTCTCAAAATCCTGTCGGAATAGAATTTTGGAACAAATCCACCGGAGAATGGACAAACCATGTTGATTTAGCGCTTTGGGCGGATGTAATGGTTATTGCGCCAGCAACAGCGAATACCCTTTCCAAAATGGCGAATGGAAGTTGTGATAATTTACTTTTAGCAACCTATCTTTCGCTTAAAACGAAGTGCATCGTTTGTCCAGCAATGGATTTGGACATGTATGCTCATCCAACAACGAAACGCAACTTAAATCAACTTTTAGCGGATGGCGTTCAAATTATTCCTGCAACTTCTGGAGAATTGGCAAGTGGTTTAGAGGGAGAAGGTCGTATGGAGGAACCTGAGCAAATTGCTCAATTTATTCAGGCTTATTTTAACAATGAACAGCTCGGAATTCAAACCTTTAAAAAAATTCTAATAACTGCTGGTCCAACTTTTGAGGCCTTAGATCCCGTTCGTTTTTTGGGCAATCACTCCTCCGGTAAAATGGGTTTTGAATTGGCTAAACGGGCTTTAGAACTTGGTTGGGAAGTGGAGTTAATTTTTGGTCCTGTTCATTTTGATTTGGTTCATCCTAACTTACAACTTACGCGTGTTGAATCTGCACAAGAAATGTTGGAGGCAGTACAATCGGTTTGGGCTTCGTGCAACTGGGGAATTTTTGCCGCTGCTGTAGCTGATTTTAGGCCAAAAGAAAAACAAATTCAAAAAATAAAAAAGCGAGATACAGGTTCAGATGAAGTTATCTTGGAATTAGTTAAGAATCCTGATATTTTACGTTGGGCGGCTCAGAATAAATCACTTCATCAAAAAGTCCTGGGATTTGCTTTAGAAACCAATAATGCAAAGGAAAATGCGTTATTAAAACTGAAGAATAAAAATTTGGACGCAATTGTACTCAATACGCTGGAAGAAAAAGGTGCAGGGTTTAAATTCGATACGAATAAAATTACTATCTTCGGAAAAGCATCCGAAAAGTTCGATTTTGAATTGAAATCGAAATCGGCTGTAGCGAACGATATTTTAACAACATTAATACAACTTTGGAATGATTAAGATTTTTATTGTTTTTGCTTGTTTAATTGGTCTAAAGTCTTTTGCTCAAGAATTGAATTGCCAGGTTTCTGTGACATGGGATGCGAAGGTTGAGATAAATACAACAGAACAAGAAATCATAAAGGAAATGAAGCAAAGCATTTTCGAGTTTATGAACAGTACCAAATGGACAAACGATAATTTCAAAACAGAAGAGCGCATCAATTGCAATATTCAAATCCAGATTAAAACGATTCCTTCATCAGGAAAATATACTGGATATATGCAAATTCAGTCGACACGTCCGGCATTTAATTCGAACTACAATTCACCTATGTTTAATTTTCAAGATGACGATATTGCGATTTCGTATTCAAGAGGTGCGGTTTTGCAATATGCTGAAAATCAATATCGCGATAATTTGACCTCAATTTTAGCTTTCTATGCGTATTTTCTTATTGGAATGGATTACGATTCCTTTTCGTTAAAAGGTGGGTCGCAATATTTCTCAAAAGCGCAACAAATTGTTACCAACGCACAAGTTTCTGGTGCAGCCGGTTGGAAAGCAAATGAATCAGGAAAACGAAATCGTTATTGGTTGATTGAGAATATTTTACAGCCTTTCTTTGAACCCTTAAGAGAATGTAATTATTTATATCACCGAAAAGGAATTGACAATTTGTATGAAAAAAAGGCGGATGGGAAAAAGAATATGTATGACGCGCTGAATAAAATTTCAACGATTGCAACTCAGCGCCCTAACACAATAAACATTGTCAATTTTATGTATTCTAAAATAAACGAATTCAAAGGCGTTTTGAGTGATTCGGAAGTAAAAGAAAAAACAGATTTTGTCGATCTTTTGAAGAAAATTGATTCTGCGAATTCATCGAAGTATCAAGAAATATTGAACTAGTATATATTGAACGAAGATGTTGCAAAATTTACGAGTCAATAATTTCGCGCTCATTTCCGCTGTTGATCTCCAGTTTTCTAACGGTTTTATTGCAATAACAGGAGAAACAGGTTCCGGAAAATCCATTTTATTGAATGCTTTGAACTTAATTTTAGGTGAACGGGCTGATTTCTCTGTAATTGGTTCGAAGGGCAACAAAGCCATTGTGGAAGCCGAATTTTCTAATGGAAAGGCGTATGGTGACCTCCTTTCAAAATTTGATTTAGACATTGAAGAACACCTGATTCTACGACGTGAGATCAATAAAGACGGTAAATCACGTGCATTTATTAATGACTCGCCAGTGAGTTTACAAGTGATGAAAGAAGTAGCGCCGCAATTGATTCAAATTCACTCGCAATACAATACCCTGGAACTGAAATCCAAAGAATATCAACTATGGGTTGTGGACGTTTTGGCTGGCCTATTAAATCATCGAAATGCCTTTCAAGAGAAATTTCAGTTGTACAAAAAAGCTGAACGCGAATTTGAAAAACGCTTGTTTGCCATTCGAGAATTGGAACGTATAAGTGATTTTAACCGATTTGTTTACGACGAAATCAAACAACTTCAACTCGAAAAAATAGATTATCATCAGCTGGAAGCGCAATTGAATTTATTTGAGCAACAAGAGGAAATTCAAGAAGTTTTATCGGAACTCATTTTCGTGTCACGCGAGCATCCAGTTTTGGAATCAATGCGTCAAATCCAACAAAAATTAGATCGTTTTTCAACGACAAGTGACACGTTTGCGGATTTGTCATCGCGTTTAAAAAGTATTTTTGTGGAGTTAAAAGAACTGGGTAACGATGCGGAAGATATTCAACAGAAAATGGATGAAACTCCACATGAGTCCTTTTCGTTAGCTGAAAAAATTGACGAGTTCAATCGAATCCTAAACAAACATAAATTTCGTTCTCAATCGGAATTATTGGCGTATCAAGAGGAACTTGGAACACAAGTTGGTGAAGTTGAAAATGCGGAGGAATGGATAAAAGCTACTCGGTCGCAGCTAGAAAAACAATTGATTTCTTTAAAAGAAGATGCGGATAAATTACATTCCGAACGGCAGAAAGTGGTGGTTGAAATTGAAAATCGCATTCATGATTTATTATCGGAATTAAAGTTAAAAGATACACGTCTTCAGATTGTTATAGAAAAATCAAACGAATTGAATGAAAAAGGTTGTTCAACGGTTGCATTTCTTTTTTCAGCAAATCCTGGAATCGCTCCAGTTCCAATTGAACGGGCGGCAAGTGGTGGAGAATTATCCCGTTTCATGTTGGCTTTGCAACAATTGATTTCAGAAAAGCGGAACTTGCCAACGGTACTTTTTGATGAAATTGATACGGGTGTTTCTGGCGATGTTGCTGAAAAAATCGGTTTACTGCTGAAAAAAATGGGCAGCACACGTCAGCTTATTGCTATTTCACATTTACCGCAGGTGGTAGCAAAAGCGAATAGTCATCTTCGCGTTGAAAAACAAGTTATCGATGGTCAAACCGCTACTCGTGTACTAGCCTTGAATTCAGAGGATAGCGTTCAAGAAATCGCGCGGTTGTTAAGTGGAAGTACTATCACAGATGCAGCCATAGAAACAGCACGACTTTTGGTTCAATCATAATGGATAGCTTCCGTTTACATTTCCCTATTCAAAAACAAGAAAAACAGCTTTCTTTTGATCGACCTGTTGTTTTTCTAGGTTCTTGTTTTTCTGATGAAATCGGTGAAAAGGCGCGATTAGGAGGACTAAATGTTATATCCAATCCGTTCGGAACGCTGTTTCATCCGCTGGCTTTGGCAGAAGTTATCGAAGATTCAATTACTGATTCCTTACATTTCCGGCCTTCCCAACGCGATGATGTTTGGATGGATTGGTCGGCTGCCGCTAAATTACAAAGTACAACTGAGGAGGAAATAAAAGAAACAATTCTTGGACAACGTAAGCTTTTGAAAAATAAACTATTGAGTGCATCTCATTTGTTTGTTACTTTCGGAACAGCCTTCGGTTATTATTTGAAATCTGACGGGAAATTGGTCGCTAATTGCCATAAACAGGCCACCTCACTTTTCGAGAAACGATTAACTCCAATCGAAGAAATGTCCGAAGTTTGGATAGAATTGTCAGCTAAATTACAAGAACTTAATCCGAATTTAAACATTGTTTTTACCGTTAGTCCAGTTCGTCACATCAAAGATGGCTTGGTCGAAAACAACCGAAGTAAAGCGCGATTACATTTATTAGTGGAGCAAGTTCAAAATGCTGGTTATCTTTACTTTCCATCGTTTGAAATTGTCAACGACGAATTGCGCGATTATCGGTTTTTCACCCGTGACAATGTTCATCCAAATGAATTGGCGATTGATTATGTTTGGAACCGATTTTTAGAAACTTTTGTTCATGAAGATTTGATTGAATGGATAAATCGCGTGCAGAAATTTCATCATGCAATGAACCACCGACCTACAGGAAAAAGCGAATTGGAAAAAGTACAGTTTGCTAAGTTCCTCGATCGCGAACGTGGAATTTTGGAAGAAAAGGGTTTAATCTTATATACCTTGTGAACGCATTAATTGTCAATTAAATTGCGTTTTTCACAATCAACTCCACTTCCTCTAAGGTCAAATCCTGACGTTCGCCCATTGCCACCCAACCGCGCTCTTCGAATCGAGTTTTGATAATTTGAGGTGCATCTTGGCAATCGTTCGTATAATCTGAAAGTTTGGTGTTTATTCCCAGCGATTGGAAGAATTGTTCTGTTTTCAAAATGGCTTCTTCTGCTTTATTTTCTGCGTTAATTTTCCAGACTCGTTCAGCATATTGCGCCAATTTTGCTTGCTTATTTTCAAATTTAACTTCAAACAAACGCGGACAAATAATCGCTAACGATTGCGCATGATCTACTCCGTATAGCGCCGTTAATTCGTGACCAATCATGTGGGTTGACCAATCGGTGGGAACGCCACAGCGCAAATTTCCGTTTAAGGCATGATTTGCGCACCACATTAAATTCGCTGCCGCCTCGTAATCACTTGGATTTTCCATGACACGCGGTGCAATTTCGATTAAAGTGGAAAGTATAGCTTCGGCTTCACGTTCCTGCAACAAGTTTCCAGTAGGGTAGGTGAGGTACTGTTCCAAGGTATGCATGAACGCATCCGTGATACCGTTTGCCAGTTGACGTTTGGGTAAAGTTGTGACTAAAGTTGGATCTAAAAAAGAAAACACAGGAAAGAATAAAGGTCCGCCCATTGTCCGTTTTTCTTTTAAGGATGATCGACTAATAACCGCACCACTATTCGCCTCGGAACCAGTTGCAGGAATAGTTAAAACCGAACCGAACGGAACCGCTGAAGTGAATACTTTTCCTTCTTCGCGCAAAAGAACTTTCCACGGATCGTCGTTGTAATGAATGGCACCAGAAATAAATTTTACACCGTCGATAACCGAACCACCACCTACTGCCAAAATGAATCCGATTTGTTTTTCACGACAAAGTTCAACGGCTTTCATCAAGGTGTCAAATTCGGGATTGGCTTCTATTCCTCCGAATTCTGTCAATTCAAAATCGGTAAGTTCAGTTCTGATTTTTGCTAACAAACCAATTTTTTCAGCACTTCCGCCACCATAAGCGATGAGGATTTTTTTTGAGGAAGTAGCATTACTGAGATAAAACGGCAACTTAGACAATTGGTCTTTACCGAAAACGATTTTAGTGGGATTTTGAATTTCGAAGTTGAGCATTTTATTGATTTGAAACCGCAGAATTAAACGGTTTATTGGAAAATTAGTTAATTGAATTTATGAGAAAAAGTTCAAATTGTTATGTTTTGACTACTTCTCCTGAATATAAATCTCAACACGACGGTTCAACTCGCGACCTTTCGCAGAATCATTCAAGAATTTCGGGCGTTTTTCACCAAAGTTGCCAATCAATACGCGATCAGGTTCTAAGCCTTGAGTAATTAGATATTTACGAATTGCTTCGACACGTTTTTTGGAAAGTTCATCGTTGTATGGATCATCACCAACATTATCCGTGTGTCCTTCAAGTACCAAATTTGCATCAGGATTCGCTTTCAACAAACGAACAACTTCTTTTAACAAGGCATGTGAACCTGGTTGAACACGGTAATCATCGAACAAGAAATTGATGTCGGTAAGACTTGAAAGTCCTTCACGAGAGGTGATTATATTCGGATTTCCGTTGTTTCCTACGTTGTTTCCTCCGTTGTTACCACCATTATTTCCTCCATTGTTCCCACCGTTATTTCCCCCATTGTTACCGCCGTTATTTCCTCCATTGTTACCACCGTTGTTACCTCCATTGTTCCCGCCGTTATTTCCTCCATTGTTTCCTCCGTTGTTTCCTCCGTTATTTCCTCCATTGTTACCACCATTGTTTCCTCCGTTATTTCCTCCATTGTTACCACCGTTGTTTCCTCCATTGTTTCCTCCGTTGTTCCCTCCATTGTTCCCTCCGTTATTTCCTCCATTATTTCCTCCATTATTTCCGCTGTTGTTCCCTCCATTGTTCCCGCCGTTATTTCCCCCATTGTTTCCTCCGTTGTTCCCGCCGTTATTTCCTCCATTGTTACCACCATTGTTCCCTCCGTTATTTCCTCCATTGTTTCCACCGTTATTCTCTCCGTTGTTACCACTGTTATTTCCACCGTTGTTTTCCCCGTTATTTCCACCATTTTTAGGGTCTCCAGTATTGTTCACTGCCAATTGATTGGTGTCAACGTCATTCGTTTTACTTACACCATTGTTGGTAGGAACCCGCTCACGTTCATGGTCTTTGATTATCGTAAACAAATCTTCCGGACAACCATCAAATTCTTTTTTACCCGGAATATCAGGACAACGGTCGGTGAAGTCAGGAACGCCATCTCCGTCAGAATCAATTCTTCGTAAACTCACTCCACGACAATTCACAGGATCACCAAGTGGTGTGTCTTTTTCGTCGTCCATAAAGTTCATGATTCCATCGCCGTCATCATCGCGCAAGTGGTTTCGCATCGCCACATTCAAACTATCCAAACGTTTGTTTTCATCTTCCAAGTAAGACATGTCAGGAAAACAAGGCGTGTAAATCCAATCATAATGTGACTTATGCTTTCCGAGATAAATATGTGTTCCTGTTGTAATTGTGGCTAAAAAACCATCAAATCCCCGTTTTGCAACAGAATTATTCATATCAAATGTCATGTTTTGGTAAATGTGCCAATAAAACGATCCATCGATAAACAAAGAAGCACGATTTCCTAATTTCAATTGTGGTGTAAAACCGAAGGTAAAATTCAACATTCGATCAGGATCTGGAGTAATTTTACTCTTGAGCACTGAAAATCCTCCTCCCGTATGAAACAGCAAACTAAATTTGTTCGTAAAGTTTTCGAAGGTCATTAAACGACCTATATTTAGAACTAACTGTGCACTTCCACGGAAATATTGTGAACGAAAATATTGACTGTTACCATTGTTAAAAAACAGAGAAGATGAGTCGCTTCTGAGACGGTCGAACGACGCATCAACGGCGATACCGAAACGGTTATTAAACATGTATCTTGTTCCTAAACCAGCATTGAACAAGCCAATAGTGTTGGACCAATATCCAGGTGTGTAAGGTTTGACAGCGTTGTTAACTCCTATTTTTGGTTCTAAAGACCAACGGTTAATATAACTTTGAGAGAATATGTTGGTGACAAGAAGTATGAAAAGTAGTGAAAATAAACTAGTTATCTTTAGTTTCATTGGGTTGATTTAAGCGCACAAATATAACATTTTATCAGGTGGTATTTTTTACATTATCTGTTATCTTTGTTAAAAAACAAGTGTTTAAAAGACATCAAAAACAGATTTAAAAAGAGACATGCAATCTAACTGGATTTTTCCCACAGTAATCCTACTAATTTCCTTATTTAGCTTCGGTTTAAGTCGTTTTTTGTTTTTTCGAGGAGAAGATAAAAAAGCACTATTACTTTTAATTGTTGGCGGTTTTGCATTACGATTTTTTATGTCATCCGACCCGTTTTTACATGCTTGGGATGAACGGTATCATGCTCTTGTTGCAAAGAATGTAATATCCCATCCGTGGTTACCAACTTTGTATGATCATCCGATATTGCCTTACGATTTTCGGAATTGGTCGGCGAATCATATTTGGGTACATAAACCGCCCATTCCAATTTTTTCAATGGCAATCAGTCTGCATTTTTTCGGAGTCAATGAGTTTGCTTTGCGCTTACCGTCAATGATTTTGAGTACCATTGGAATTTGGTTCTGTTATCAATTGGCTTTACGGTTATTTGATAAAAATGTGGCATGGATGACAGGTTTTTTATTTGCAATTCAAGGCATGGTTTTGGAAGTTGGAAGTGGTCGAACTGCCACGGATCATTACGATCTTTTCTTTCTGATTTTCATATTAATAGCTGTTTATTTCTCCGTTCGTGCGGTGGACGAAAAATCCTTTTTTTGGTATGCTTCAGGTGTCTTTTTGGCCTTGGCTTTAATGACAAAATGGTTGCCTGCTTTACTCGTTTTTCCTTTGGCAATTTTATACTATATCCACCGAAAAAAACGAATTGAAAAAGAATTGATTTTGGGCTTGTTTAAGATTTTCATCGTTGCAATTGGACCTGTTGTATATTGGCAATTTTATATTTTTCAACATTTTCCAACTGAGGCAACTTGGGAAGCATCTTTCAATGCACGACATTTAACAGAAGTTTTGGATGAACAAGGTGGATCTATTTTTTATCACTTTGACAAAATGCGTATTCTTTTTGGAGAATTGGTCTATTTACCGCTTATAATGTTGATTTATAGAGCTTTTAAAGAGAAGAAAAATGTTAAGCTGTGGTTCCTCGTAACTTGGATTATGGTTCCATTTCTCTTTTTTTCAATTGCACAGACGAAAATGCAGGCGTACACCTTGTTTACAGCTCCTGCTTTGGTCATTACGATTTCAGCTTTTTATGTTCAATTAATTGAGAACCATAAGAAGTACACTTATCCAAAATTGGTGACGTTTGTCGCTTTTCTCTTATGGGCTTTACCGGTTCGTTACACATTCGAACGCGCGAAGTTTTTTCAATTGGATAACGGAAAAATTGAAGCAACTAATTTTATTAAAAATCAGCGTTTTAAAAAAGAAAAAGTTGTGATTGTATCGTCTGACATGCCCATAGAATGGATGTTTTATAAGGAAGTTATTGCCTATGAAGATTTACCTCGTTCAGTGGAAATTCAACGATTAAAACAAGATGGTTACCTAGTTTATGAAGAGATAAAATCGAATGAGAAATGGGAACTTGTTAAACTTTAAAATAAATTAACTGTCCAATTTGAATTCGGATGTTTTGTGGAATACCAAATCAGGATAATCTTGTTCGGCCATTGACAATAAGAAAGAGGTTTCCGCCAAGAAAACCAAATTGTCTTCTTTGTCTAGCGCTAGATAATTTGCTTTTGCTCGTTTGAATTGCGCTAATTGTTCCTCATTCGTGGTCGTAATCCAACACGCCTTAAAGAAATTTCTAGGTACAAAGCGACAATTTGCGCCATATTCGTGGATCAATCGGTGATTAATAACTTCAAATTGTAGTTGTCCTACTGTTCCAACAATTTTACGATTTCCTGGCTGCTGAATGAAAAGTTGCGCTACACCTTCGTCGATAAGTTGACGAATTCCTTTTTCCAATTGCTTGGATTTCATTGGGTCTAAGTTCTCCAATTCTTGAAAAATTTCGGGTGAAAACGATGGAATTCCTTTATACATCATTTTTTCGCCTTCGGTTAATGTATCGCCGATTTTAAAATTCCCAGTATCATAAAGTCCAACAACATCGCCTGGAAAAGCTTCATCGATAACACTTTTGTCTTGCGCCATGAAGGAGGTTGGGTTTGGGAATTTAAAGTTTTTATCCAAACGAACATGATGATAAAACGTATTACGCTCAAATTTGCCAGAAACTACTCGTAAGAAAGCAATTCTATCACGATGTTTAGGATCTAAGTTGGCGTGAATTTTAAAAACAAAACCAGAGAATTTGGCTTCTTCGGGTTCGACTTTACGTTTGTCGGATTCTCGTCCGCGTGGAGTAGGGGAGATTTCGCAAAAGGTATCCAACAATTCCTTTACTCCAAAATTATTTACCGCGGAGCCAAAGAAAACTGGAGCGATATCACCACTCAAATAGTTGTCCCGATTGAAAGGATCGTAAACACCTTCCACAGTTTCTAATTCATCCCGAAGTTCTTGAGCTGGTTTTTCTCCAATAATTTCATCCAATTCGTTGGAATTAATATCGTCCACAGAAACGATTTCATCAGAAATTTTGGTTTTATTAGCCGCAAAAAGATTTAATCCTTTTTCATAAATATTATAAACCCCTTGAAAGCGATCACCCATTCCGATAGGCCAAGTTAAAGGTCGTACTTTGATGTCCAAGGTAGATTCTAACTCATCCAATAAGTCGAACGGATCTTTACCGTCGCGGTCCATTTTATTAATGAAAATAATCACCGGCGTTTTGCGCATACGACAAACTTCCATCAATTTTTTGGTTTGTTCCTCGACACCGTTCGCACAGTCTATCACGAGAATCACACTGTCCACCGCGGTTAAAGTTCGGAAGGTGTCTTCCGCGAAATCCTTATGACCAGGAGTGTCTAAGATGTTGATTTGCTTATTGTTGTAATTAAAGGCCATTACGGAAGTAGCCACGGAAATTCCCCGTTGTTTCTCAATTTCCATGAAGTCGGATGTAGCTGTTTTTTTGATTTTATTGTTTTTAACAGCTCCCGCGGTTTGAATTGCTCCACCAAAAAGGAGTAATTTTTCCGTCAAGGTTGTTTTTCCGGCATCTGGGTGAGAAATAATTCCAAAAGTTCGTCTTTTTTGAATAGCTTCTAGTTGGCTCATAATGAAAAAATAAAAACCCCGAAAGCGAGTGGCTAACGGGGTTGATAAGTTAAGGTTTACTTAAAAAATTTCAGCGTCAGAAAAATGGAATTTTCCTTCGATTGCTGCGTTTTCGTCTGAATCTGAACCGTGAACGGCGTTACGAGCTTTACTTTCTGCATAAGCCTTGCGAATTGTACCTTCAGCTGCTTCAGCAGGGTCAGTTGAACCAATTAATTCACGGAAAGCTGCAACTGCGTTTTCTTTTTCTAAGATAGCCGCAACAATTGGTCCTGAACTCATGTATTCCACCAATTCTCCATAAAAAGGACGTTCAGCGTGAACTTCATAGAATTTTTTAGCTTGCTCCTCTGTCAAACGAGTGTATTTCATTGCTTTGATTTGGAATCCAGCTTGAATAATCATGTCTAAAATTTTGCCGATGTTACCGTTTTCAACTCCATCAGGCTTAATCATTGTAAAAGTGCGATTTGTTGCCATTTTGTTTAAAATTTTTGCAAAGATACGAAGATGTTGAAGTATTGAGTACCTCTGAAGGTAAATAAAAAAAACCGCCCAATTGAGCGGTTTAATTTTGATTGAAAAGTAGGTATATGTAGAATTATATTTTCTGTACTTTCACCACTTTAGAAGTACCATTTTCAAACACAACTTTCACGAAATAAACACCTGATGGTAAAGCACTCAAATCGAATGAAGTTTGAAGCATTTCATCTTTGATTCTGTTTGACGTTGCTTGTAAAATAGAACCGTTTAAATTCAAGATAGATATTTCAGCTTGATTGAATTCAGTAGAATTAATTTCAATATTTACGCTTTCATTCGTTGGATTCGGGTAAACGGATAAATTGGTCAATTCAGTGATTTCGTTGATAGTTTCAATGTGCTCACGCGCTCCCGTGCATCCAGTTGTTGAAATGGCCATTGTTCTTTGTGCTGAGCCGCAAGTATTTGTTGCTCTAAAAATTAGATTTCCACTAATGTTGGAAGAAACAGTTGTATTTAATGTAGTTGTACCTTGTCCTGAATTAATGGTCATTCCAGTAGGCACGAACCACTGATAGGTGTATGCGTTTGATGGTGAGTTACCGGAGCCAATGTATTCGGTTGTTCCACATGGAGCTGCTGTACCTGTAATTACCGGTGTAGAAGGCGCAGTATATTGAGTGATTTGTCTCATTCCAGATGAACCACACGCATTTGTTGCCCTGACATTTATTCCAGCAGAATTCAAATTGGTCGTTGTTCCAATTGTAAAAGAGGTTGTGCCTTGCCCTGATATCCCATAAATCGCTGGATCAGTAATTGCTACATTTTTAACATTGATGTTAGCAAATCCCCAAGTATAAGACGTTGCTCCTGCAACAGTTGAGGTGGTATAGGTAAATTCTGAGGCAGTTGAAGGACAAATATTACTGTAAGTGTTAATGGACGAAGGAATACTAGTTGGTGAAGAAGCAAGTGAGATTGTTCTTGTTGCACTTATTGCACAAGCATTTGACGAATAAACTGAAACCGAACCTGATGTAAAAGATCCATTTACAGAGGTATTTATTGTAGTAGTTCCTTGTCCTGATGAAATTGTCATTCCCGTAGGAGTTGTCCAAACATAGCTTGTCGCATTTGATACATTGGCAATTGAATAGGATGGTGCGTTGTTTCCAACTGAACAAATTCCAGTAGTTGGACCTGTTATCGTTCCAGGTCGTGAAGGAGTGGAGCTTAATGTTAAATTCCGGGGTGAACTAGTCCCACAAGGATTATTTGCCACAACCGAAATTAGGGTTCCATCAAAATTACTTCCCGATAAACTAACTTCAATTGTATTTGTTCCTTGACCTGATGCAATAGTCATTCCTGAAGGAACAGTCCAAGTGTACGAGTAGGCAGAGGGATTTGTTGTCAAAGTGTAAGTCATGCTTGAATTTGCTGCCGCACAAACGCCAGCGGAGATACCTTGAATGTTATTAGGTTGTCGTGGTTGTGTGTATATCCAATACGAAAGAATTGGACCATTTGTACAATCGTTTACACCATTCACGCGAATCGGACCACTTTCAAAATTAGCATCCGTTTCTACGAGAATTGTTCGTGTACCTTGACCTGAAATAATAGTAACCCCTGTAGGAGCAGTCCAATTGTAACTTGTAGCTCCTTCAATTTCGTCTGTTGTATATTCTTCTTGTGTTCCCGAAGCACAAATAACCCTAGTTCCATAAATGTTAGCTGAAATTAGCATAGTGGTATCTAACGCAACATCAAAATAGTCGGAGGAGCTACAAACGTTATTTGCCCTAACTCGCAGTTGACCACTAGCGAATGTTTCATCAAAAGAAACTGTAATTGAATTTGTGTTTTGCCCCGAAAGAATCGTCATTCCAGAAGGTACTATCCATGAATAGCTAGAAGCTCCTAAAATAGAAGGAACAGAATATGTGTAAGGAGAAGCTAAACTACAAATACCATTTTTTAATCCTGAAACCGAAGTTGGTGAACTTAATGTAGACGTGTTTCCAGTTGCTGCGTGATCGTCGTTACAATCTTCATTATTGGCAACATATCCCTCAGGTTGTGTACAAGAAACAGTCGAAAACGAGGAACTTCCAAAACCATCATTGTCTTGGTCAATGTACCAAATTGTCGAAGGATTTAAAGATGCATTTGCATCGTTACAATCTTCGTTATTAGGAACATAACCGATTGGTTGAGTACATGATGATGAAGATGAACTAGGATTTCCATAACCATCACCATCAGCATCTTGATACCAAACTAATGTTGGATTTATTACTTCATCGTAATCATCACAATCTGTATTATTCAAAACATATCCCGAAGGTTGTGTGCATGAAACCGACGATTGGGTAGGGCTTCCAAATCCATCACCGTCTAAGTCTCTGAACCAAACTGTATTTGGGTTAATAGAAGCACTCGCATCATTACAATCGCTATTATTTGAAACATAACCAGAAGGTTGGGTACATGAAGCGGATGTTACACTTGGGTTTCCGAATCCATCACCGTCAGCATCGCTGTACCAAACTGTATTTGGATTAATCGAAGCGCTTTCATCGTTACAATCAGTGTTGTTGGAGACAAATCCAGAAGGTTGAGAACAAGAAACAGAGGTAACACCTGAGTTTCCAAATCCATCAGCGTCAGCATCTCGGTACCAAACCGTATTCGGTTTAATGGCTGCGTTACCATCGTTACAATCTGTATTGTTTAGTACATAGCCCGCAGGAATTGAAGATGAAACATTAGAAACTGCTGGATTTCCAAAACCATCACCATCAGCATCTTGATACGACGTTAACAGCGCTTCCCATGAAATCTGAACGTCATCAATTCCGATACCATGGTCAGTTCCACTAGCGTCTGAATCTAACCAGCGTATCATTACATATTGGCCAGGGAGTAGATTGAAATTAGAAACTGAAATATTATTTCTTGCAGATCGATTCGTTGAAAGGTTACCGTTTAAAGTACTAAATGTTGACCCTGTTTGAGGTGTTGAAGTGTTCAATCCAGTCACTTGAGTCCATCCAGCGTTGATGGAAGCTTGAGGTGTGAGAATTGGCGCGTTTTGAATACTATACCAAACTGTCATGGGTTGGCTATTCACATTACTATTGATATTCCATTGTTCAAGAACATATGAAATCTGTAATGAGTTAATTGTTAATTCAGAATTATTTTGAAGCAATACACCGTAAGCATAATTATTCGAGGCACTGCTACTTGAACCATTAATTGAACCTAAAGCACGATCTGAGTCTCCATCTACACCATAGGAACGTAAACCAGCAACAAGGTTCGATCCATTATTTACGCGATAACTTGAAATAGTAGCCGTTGAGCCCAATTGCGCATACCAAAATTGAATTGTGCTATTATTTAACCAACTTACAGAGGTGCCAGAATTTCCAAGGGTATTAAAATTTTGAGTATATGAACCAGTGGCAGACATGCTGTAGGCACTTTGTGAAGAAGTCAATACATATCCAACGGGTTGAGTACATGAAGTTGTTGTAACATTAGGATCCCCAAAGCCATCACCATCAATGTCTCTATACCAAATAGTGTTTGGATTAATCACATTGTTGTTGTCATTACAATCAAGATTGTTTGATACAAAACCTGCAGGTTGGGAACAAGAATTGGTTGTTACACTTGGACTACCAAAACCATCACTATCTTGGTCTCTATACCAAATTGTGTTAGGATGGATAAGATTGTTAGCATCGTTACAATCCTGGTTGTTATTAACATATCCTATGGGTTGGGTACATGAAACAGAAGTTGTTCCATTGTCACCGAATCCATCGTTGTCGGCATCTCTATACCAAGTTGTATTTGGATTGATGTTGGTATTGTTGTCGTTACAGTCTAAACTATTTGCCACATAATTAGCGGGTTGAACACAAGAAGTAGTTGTTACATTTAAATTACCAAACCCATCATTATCTTGGTCGTTATACCAGATTGTGTTTGGATTAATATTAGCATTATTGTCATTACAATCTTGACTATTCGAGACATAACCTGATGGTTGTGTGCACGATGTTGTTGTATTGTTTAAATCTCCAAAATTATCGCCATCGAGATCACGATACCAAACCGTATTCGGGTTGATAGCCGCATTATTATCATCACAATCTGAGCTGTTTAAAACATAGCCAACAACAGGAGAACTTGACAATAGCGAACTATTTACATTTCCAAATCCATCGTTATCTGCATCTAAATAGTATCTATCATCAGTGTTCCAAGAAACAGAAACATCATCAATACTAAGACCATGATCGCGATTACTTTCATCTCTATCAACCCATCGAAGCATAATAAAGTGCCCATTTGGTATACTTATTCCAGAAATTTGTTGAGGAGAAACCACGACCCGATTGGCATTATCGTTTCCGTTTAATGCGCTAATCGTAGTGGAAAAAGTTGGGCTAACAGCCGTTAAAGAATTTACTTGAATCCAACCATTTGTACGAGAAGCCTCCAAGTTGGTAATTGCAGTGGAACTTATTTTATACCAAAAAGTTAAATTTTGTGACACATTCACACCAGCATTTGCCCATTGTTCCATGGTGTAACCAACATCAATTTGGTTGATGGTTGAACCTGAATTATTAACCAACAATAAACCATAAGCATAATTATTACTCATGCTTGGTGTTGTTCCACTTCCATTTATTGATCCTAATGATCTATCAGTTGAACTAACAGTTCCAAATGAATACAAAACGGAATTCGATAAACTACCGTCTGAGGATCTATATGACGGGATGTTATTAAGTCCAATTTGAGCATACCAACTATTAATAGTAGAATTATTGCTCCATGTGTT
The DNA here is from genome assembly GCA_039795265.1 of Bacteroidota bacterium. Taxonomy (GTDB): domain Bacteria; phylum Bacteroidota; class Bacteroidia; order Flavobacteriales_D; family Crocinitomicaceae; genus UBA952. The sequence continues at coordinate 51,093 of JBDKEM010000024.1, forward strand.
TGAGATCCCTGTTGTAGCAAGACTATTAAAATTTTGCTGATAGCTGCCATCTGAATTCATGCTGATTTGAGCATTTAAGAAAACAGAATGAGCAAAGAAAATTAAGAAAATGATGATTTTTTTCATAGTCTAGTTTTAGAGCCTGTTTAAAAATTAAATTAGAAAATGTTTATGAAGGTGTTTTTTTAACAAAAATATTTTAATAAACAATTGATTGTCAGTTGTTTATATCGTATATTATTCGTAACTTGTTGGTGTTAAATCAAATAAGTTAAGATGAAAAAATATTCTACAAACATTACTGACAATCAGTGGCAATTTATAAAAAAAACTTTGAACTTCAATAACAGAAAACGAAAATATGATCTAAGAACCATTTGGAATGCCATTATGTACTTGGTAAAAACTGGCTGCCAATGGCGGATGTTGCCGAATGATTTTCCAAAATGGGAATTGGTTTACTACTATTACAGCAAATGGGCAAACGCAGAAGAATTTGACTTACTTCTTTCGAAATTACTTGAAAAAGTTCGATTAAAAAGAAATCAAAATAGAGAACCAAGTTTAGGAATAATGGACAGTCAGAGCGTAAGATGGGGAAATAATCGTTCATTGAATGGTTTTGACGGAAACAAAAAAGTGAAAGGAATTAAAAGGCATGTCGTGGTTGATAAAAACGGATTTTTATTAGCAATAATGGTTACTGTAGCCAATATTCATGATAGTAAAGCGGTAGATTTTCTCATGAGAACTTTGGTGTACTTCTTAACTCCCGTGAAAGTAATTCTTGCAGATGGAGGTTACAGAGGTGAAATAATAGAACAGGTAAAAAATAAGTTTGGATATTTAATCAAAGTAGTGGTCAGAAGCGATGAAAAGAAAGCAGAGTTTAAGCCCATTTCTAAAAGATGGATTGTTGAACGAACTTTTGCTTGGTTTGATAACGACAGAAGATTGTGCAGGAATTATGAACTTCTAATGGAAAATGCAGAAAATATGGTCAAATTATCCGCTATAAAACTTTTATTGAATAAAATTTAAACAGGCTCTTATACAAAGTTAATTTTTTTTAAACATTATTCACGCCGCCTTGATCATTTTAAGGACTTTTTCCAGTATATTTCACATTTCGAGGGTTTTCCATGAGAAAACTCGTAAAATTTTTCAACATCAACTAACATTTTGAGGATCAATCATTATAATAAATTTAACGTAAATAGTGTTTTGTTATATTTGCGAAAAATCAAATTGAATGTCATTAAAATGTGGAATTGTCGGGTTACCGAATGTAGGTAAATCGACCTTGTTTAACTGTTTATCCAACGCTAAAGCCCAATCGGCAAATTTTCCTTTTTGTACTATTGAACCAAATGTTGGAACTATTTCTGTTCCAGATCCAAGATTGGAAAAGTTAGAATCAATTGTTAATCCTGAACGTGTTGTGCCAACTACCATGGAGATTGTGGACATTGCAGGTTTAGTGAAAGGAGCTTCAAAAGGGGAAGGTTTAGGAAATCAGTTTTTGGCAAATATTCGTGAGACAGATGCGATTTTACATGTTCTTCGTTGTTTTGACGATGGAAATATTGTCCACGTTGATGGTAGTGTGGATCCAATTCGTGATAAAGAAATAATAGATATCGAACTTCAGCTAAAGGATTTGGAATCAATAGAAAAGAAAATTCAAAGTTTAGCCCGTGTCATAAAATCCGGAGACAAAGAAGCACTTAAAGAAAATGAACTTGCTTTAAAAATAAAAAGTGGTTTAGAACAAAGTATCTCCGTTCGTGGAATGGGATTTTCGGAGGAAGAGATGGCAATTATTCAAAAGTTCAATTTGATTACCTCAAAGCCGGTGATGTATGTGTGTAACGTGGATGAAAATTCGGTTAAATCAGGAAATGCGTATGTTGAAAAGGTGAAAGAAGCGGTTAAAAATGAAAATGCAGAAGTACTTGTTATCGGTGCAAAAATTGAAGCCGACATTACGGAATTAGAAACTTATGACGAACGTAAAATGTTCCTAGATGAACTTGGTTTGGACGAGCCTGGCGTGAATCGTTTGATTCGTTCGGCTTATAGTTTATTGAATTTGCAAACGTATTTTACGGCTGGAGTCAAGGAGGTTCGTGCATGGACAATTCATAAAGGTATGACCGCGCCACAAGCAGCGGGAGTGATTCACTCTGATTTTGAAAAAGGTTTTATTCGTGCCGAAGTGATGAAATACAACGATTTTACAAACTTAGGTTCTGAAGCTGCGGTAAAGGAAGCTGGAAAATTCAAAGTGGAAGGGAAAGAATATGTGGTTGAAGACGGAGATATCATGCATTTTAGGTTTAACGTATAAGATTGTGGATTACGGATTACTAATTACGGATTTTAAGTAAAGCTGTGGCGAGGAAAAAGGTCATTCATTTTGATTGTCGGATTTAGTTACATTTTTGACTATATTTGATAGGATGAAATGAAATAGGTTATGGCGAAAATAGAAACATTTGAAGATTTTGAAGTTTGGCAAAAAGCAATGGAATTATGTAACGACGTTTATACACTCACCAATTTGGAAGGTTTTTCTTTCGATTTCGGATTGAAAGATCAAGTAAGAAGATGTTCAGTTTCAATCCCTTCAAATATTGCAGAAGGATTTGAACGTGATAGTAAAAATCAATTCATCTATTTTTTAAAAATTGCGAAGGGCTCCTGTGGTGAATTAAAAACGCAATTAACAATAGCTAGAAACCTCAATTATATCAATGATTTAACGTTTGAAGAAATCTATGAAAAAGCATCAATTACTGGAAAACAACTCGGTGGATTTATTAAGTATCTTAAGAAATTTCAAGAAAATCAAAAATAATCCCTAATCCTAAATAAGTAATCAGCAATCCGCAATCAATAATCCGTAATAAGTAATCCGCAATTAGCAATTAGCAATCCGCAATTAGCAATCCGTAATAAGTAATCCGCAATAAGTAATCCGTAATAAGTAATCCGCAATAAGTAATCCGTAATCCACAAAAAAATGATAACAGCAAATAATCCCGAATTAAAATCATGGGTCACAGTACCTGAAAATTCTGATTTTCCGATACAAAACTTACCGTTTGGAATAGTAACCGCCAATGGACTTTCTCCACGTGTTGCATCTCGAATTGGTGACAAAGTAATCGATTTAAAAACCTTGTTTGTTCTGGGTTATCTGGAAAACTTACCCTTCGAATTAAGTGACTTTGATAATGCAGTATTGAATCCAATGATGAAGCGTGGAAAAGCGGCGGTGCGTCAATTGAGAAACCGATTATCAAAACTTTTTGATGTCAATACAACTTATTTGCAAACGAACGAACACCATCAGGCACAAGTTCTTATTGACATTGATCAAGTAACCATGTTGTTACCAGTTCAAATTGGTGATTACACGGATTTTTACAGTAGTAAAGAACATGCCACCAATGTTGGAATGATGTTCCGTGATCCTGCAAATGCTTTGTTACCGAATTGGTTATGGATTCCTGTTGGATACCATGGACGAGCTTCTTCAGTGATTGTTTCCGGACAAGAAGTACATCGCCCTAAAGGACAAATTAAACCTGTTCCGACTGAAAATCCTATTTTCGAGCCGTCGCGTCAAGTAGATTTTGAACTGGAAATGGCATTTTTAACTTTTGACGGAAAGCCACTTGGTGACTCGATTTCAACGGCTGAGTCTGAGGACTACATCTTTGGTCTTTGCTTGTTCAACGACTGGTCTGCTCGTGATATTCAATCGTGGGAATATGTGCCACTAGGACCATTTTTAGCTAAAAATTTCGCTTCGTCCATGTCACCATGGATTGTTACTTTGGATGCACTTGAACCATTCGCTGTGGAAACGGTGAACCAAGAGCCTGAAGTACTTTCTTACCTCAAGTTTGAAGGAAAAAAATCCTACGATATAGCATTGGAAGTAGCAATTCAACCGGAAAACGCTGTTGAAACTACCGTTTGCCGTTCAAATTTCAAGTATATGTATTGGAACATGGCACAGCAGTTGGCGCATCACACAGTCAATGGATGTAACGTACGCTGCGGGGATTTAATGGGATCTGGAACAATTTCTGGACCGACAGAAGATTCCTACGGTTCAATGTTGGAATTGGCTTGGAAAGGCACAAAACCATTGAAAATGAACGATGGCTCCGAACGAAAATTTATTCTAGACAACGATACCGTTATCATGCGAGGTTATGCCAAAAAAGATGGCGTACGTGTTGGTTTTGGAGAAGTGAGTACGAAAATTTTACCAGCGAAATAATTTTATGCAATCGTATCAATCTGGAAAAGCCGTCGATTTGGAGTTGGAGCGAAAAGAAATTTTGAATGCTTTTCGTGGATTGCTTCGTGCATTGAAAAATCGTTCCAGAGAGGATACATTTTTGATTCGTAAAGCATTTGACGTAGCTTTAGATGCACACAAGGACATGCGTCGAAAGAGTGGTGAACCATATATTTACCACCCTATTGCTGTGGCTCGTATTTGTGCGGAAGAAATGGGATTGGGTGCTACGGCTGTTGTATGCGCCCTGTTGCACGATACCGTCGAAGATACACATATCACACTTCAAGATGTCGAAGATTTGTTCGGTGCGAAGGTTCGTTTGATTATTGACGGTCTCACTAAAATTCCAGAGGTTTTTGATGAGAACGCCTCGATTCAAGCAGAGAATTTCCGTAAGATGCTGCTGACGATTTCGGATGATTTACGTGTTGTCATGATAAAACTGGCAGATCGTTTGCACAACATGCGTACCCTCGGAAGTATGCGTCAAGATAAACAACTTAAAATTGCTTCTGAGACCAAGTTTTTGTATGCGCCTCTTGCACATCGTTTAGGTTTATATTCCATTAAATCGGAATTGGAAGATTTATCGATGTTGTATTGCGAGAACGAGGTGTACATGGACATTGAAAGTCGTTTGAAAAGTACGGCTGATGTTCGTAATCGCTTTATTCGTCGTTTTGTACAGCCAATTCGTGATGCGCTTTTACACGAGGGATATGTGTTTGACATTAAGGCGCGAACAAAATCCATTTCGTCAATTTGGCGAAAAATGCAAACTAAAGGAATTCCTTTTGAAGAAGTTTTTGATGTTTTTGCTATTCGAATAATTGTTGATACTCCCATCGAATTGGAAAAACCGGATTGTTGGCGCATTTATAGTTTAGTTACTGATTTTTATCAACCTAGTCCAGAACGTCTAAGAGATTGGATTTCAACGCCTAGGGCAAATGGCTATGAATCCTTGCACACAACGGTAATGTCTCCAACTGGTAAATGGGTTGAGGTTCAGATTCGCTCCAAACGCATGGATGAAATAGCGGAGAAAGGTTTAGCTGCGCACTACAAATACAAAGAATCAAAAGGAGAAGATAGTAAATTTGATCGTTGGATTTCCGAAATTCGGGAGTTGTTGGACAATCCACATTCCTCGGCGTTGGATTTTGTAAACGATTTCAAACTCAATCTTTTCAACGACGAGATTTATGTTTTTACTCCAAAAGGAGAATTGCGCGTGCTTCCTGTTGGCTCCACAATTTTGGATTTCGCCTACGATATTCATACGGCAATTGGAGATAAGTGCATCGGTGCGAAGGTCAATAATCGTTTGATGCCTTTGAGTTATCAAATTCAGAACGGCGACCAACTCGAAATTATTACAAGTACGAAGCAAAAGCCGCATGAAGAATGGTTGCGATTCGTGGTTTCTGCTCGAGCGAAACAAAAAATTCGTGCTTCTTTAAATGAGGAACGCAAGGCAATAGCGCAAGACGGAAAGGAAATTCTAGAACGTAAATTCAAGCAATTTAACCTGCGAATGAGTAGTGAAAACGTTTCTTTTCTGGAGAAATTTTTTGCTATTCCAACGGCTACGGAACTCTATTTCCGAATTGCGAAAGGTAAAATTGATTTGAATAAAATTCGGGAATTGGAAGCAGTCAATGGGATCTTGGTGATTAAGAAAGATACAGTTAAAAAGGTGAAGGATGAGGAAAATGATTTACCACCTGCCAAATTGATTGATACCAAATCTGACACCATAATTATCGGAGAAAATTTCAAAGGATTTGATTATCAGTTAGCAAAATGTTGTAATCCAATTCCTGGAGATAATATTTTCGGATTTATTACCATTAATGACGGTATCAAGGTACATCGTAGCAATTGCCCGAATGCAGTACATCTCTTGTCGAAATACGCTTATCGAACCATAAAAGCAAAATGGAAATCAGAGCAATTGATCGAACGAATTGCAGCCATCCGAATAATGGGAATAGATCAATTAGGTTTGGTGAATAAATTAACCGAAATCATTTCTAAGGAAAGTAACGTTAACATGAAAAGCATCTCTTTCGAGTCCAACGATGGAATTTTTGAAGGACGTATAAAAGTAATGGTTTACGATACTGATCATTTGGAGCAATTAACGCGTAAATTCCAAGAAGTTGATGGTGTTCAACGAGTAACGCGCTGGGATACAGAGGATACGGAAGCGATTCAGTAAACCTTATTCCTGCTCGTGATAATCTCCAACTTCTTCGGAGTCGTCCACAGAATGCGCATATTCCTCTGCTTTTTCTTGTTGTTCCGCCAATGTCAAGGAATCCGTTGCGGTGGTTTGAAGCCATGTACCGTGAGAATTGCGGTAAATTTGAGCACCAACACCCGTAATTTCTTTGATTAAACTTTCCATTTTGACTACACTGAAAGCGGCATCAAATTCTATTACAAGTTCTTTTTTCACCCCTAAACTTTCCCATGTCAAGTTTTTGTCCAAGATTTCTGAAGGTAAGGTCCCTTCATGTGCGGAATGATTGGTATTAAAGAATTCGATTTTTAATAAGGAGAAGTAACTTGAAAACTGTGTGGCTGTTTCCGCCAAAGTTTGTGAACTGTTAAAGGTGAGTTGCATATCTTTTTTTTGTCAAAAGTATAGGAGGTAGCTCTTGAAAAGAATGATTTTTCTCAGAAAAAAAAGCATTTTGAATTAGGAATTTGATTCATTGTTTCCTTCCATCTCTAACTTTTTCCAATTACAAATCTTTCCTGAAAGAATGCGGATCGTTGTGATTTTCCTCGATTTTATCCTTGATGAATTGCATACTTTTCGCCAACATAAAAATGTCCTCGGTACCATATTTACGCAACCAAAGCCAACTTTCCATTTCGTGGTCCACCGCTTTTCCGATGTGATACAACATTTCAAAACCGTTATTCAGTAGCCATTTTCCAGCAGATTCATTTCCCTCTGCAGTTTGAATCATTGCCATTAAATGTGCATATCCATTTTGCATCAACCATTCTCGTGGTTTGTCTTCTAAATAAATGGCAAAAACAGAAAAAAATAACTCCAAATAACCGTTTTCTTTCAGCCAGTCCTGAATTTCTTTATCTCCTTCGATGGCTTTTGCCCAAGCCAAAATGACAAGCGATGGATAATTTACATCTTTCAGAACTCCAGTATGGACAGGTTCTTTATTGGTTTCTTTTTTTTTGAATAATCCAAACATTAGCTAAAGAATAAGTAGGTGATGAATATTGCTGCAATTCCACCGATAATATCGCAAATAATTCCAGCGGTTGCTGCGTAACGGGTATTTGAAACCCCAACAGAACCAAAATAAACTGCCAGGACGTAAAATGTTGTTTCCGTACTTCCTTGAAAAGTAGAAGATAAATAACCAGTAAAGGAGTCGGGACCAAACTTAGGATTATTAAATATCTCTATCATTAGTCCGCGGGCACCACTTCCTGAAAATGGCTTCATCAACATTACGGGCAAAGCATCGATAAATTCAACCGCAGTCAATCCGAGCACTAGCAATCCGTTTTTAAGTAGTTTCAAAATTTCGTCCAATGCGCCACAGGAACGAAAAAGGGCAATGGCTAATAACATAGCGACCAAGAAAGGCATGATATTAATGGCGGTTGAAAATCCTCCTTTTGCTCCTTCGATAAAGCTATCGTAAACATTCACTTTTCGAAAGGCCGCTAACGCAACGAATCCACCAATGAAAAGAAAAATTGTGGTGCTACTCAATATGCTCGAGACAAGGCTTACTTGTTCAGGAAATTGGTTTAAATAAAAAATTAAACCGCCAACAAGGATTGTTAGTCCACCGATATAGGCCAAAATTACTTTATTGAACAAGTTAATCCGTTGTCGGATTCCCACATAGATAATTCCAGCTAAAGTGGCAAAAAAGGTGGCAATTAAAATTGGAAGAAAAACATCGGTAACGTGTTCTGATTTGGCAGCTGCACGCGCGGCGAATATGCTTACCGGAATGATGGTCAGTCCAGAGGCGTTGAGCACGAGAAACATAATTTGTGCATTAGTAGCCGTTTTTTTATCTTCATTCAAGCTTTGTAAATCGTTCATAGCTTTCAAACCCATTGGCGTGGCAGCGTTGTCGAGGCCTAGCATGTTCGCAGAAATGTTCATCATCATTGAACCAATAGCAGGATGACCAGCAGGAACTTCGGGAAACAAACGGGAAAACAAAGGCGCAACTGCTTTTGACATAATACGCACAGCTCCGCCATCTTCACCAATTTTCATAATTCCCATCCAAACGCAAAGAGTTCCAGTTAAATACAACGAGATTTCAAAACCATTTTTTGCCGCATCCGATAGGCTATCGACCATTTTTTGTAAAATGACCGTGTCTTCCCAAAAAATCAATTTTGAAAATCCCATCACTATGGCGATGAGGATCATTCCCGTCCAAATTCTATTTAAAATCATTTACTTATCTACGTTCTCAATTTCTAATTAAACCACCCTTAAGGATTTTTTACATTATTCCGCATAGGGCAGACGCCACAATTTACTCCTTCGCTGCGAATCTCCATTTTCCATTTTAAATTCTCCATTCTAAATTTTCAATTCCCTTTCTTTTCTTCCAAAACTACCTTTAATTTATCCAATCCTTTTTGTAAATCGCTTCCTACCATATTGTCCATGTCCATGAATAGATTCATAATGTTTATTGGATAAGGCATTGATCCAGAGAATCCCCAACTTACCTTTGTCTTAGCGGATCCAACCTTTTCGGTTAATAAATAGCAATCGTCTTCGGCTTCAAAAGGAACTTTAAACCGCAATTTCATGTCGATGCGTTTGCCTTCCTCAATTTTTACAATTTCTTGTTCGCCGACACCTACTTCCTCGTTTGTGCTTTTCCACGCATAGACGAAACCAACTTTTCCATCAGTGCCTTTATAGGATTTTTCCATTTTAGGATCTTTTGAAAACCAAACACCGTAATTGTCTTGATTTTTCACGAATTTAATGTAGTTGAAAACAGAATCTATTGGTGCGTTTATCACTACTGTTCTCACTACGACGTAATCTTTTTTTACAAAAATCGCAAGGATTAATAAAAAGGCAAAAAGACCGAAAATTGTAACTAAAATGCGTTTTATCCACTTCATTGGATTGAGTTTAGAAAATCGAATATACAAAAAAAGCCGGACAAGCCGGCATTTTTAAAAATAGTAAAGTGGAATTGGTGGAATTCCTATTTTGAGGCGAAGTCAGCGCTTTGATTGGTAGATTTAACGCTACCGTAAGCATCACAACTAGCAGAACGACCTGCACCACATGAAGCTAATACCAAGGCAACCACTGCAATCGCCAAAAAGAAAGATACTTTTGTTTTCATATTTTGTTTGTTTTGTTGTTTGTGGTTTCTTTAACGCAGGTAGTTTTCAAAAAGTTACAGGTTGTGTTAACTTTTTTTCTAAAAGCGAGAAAATTTATTTTAGGAGTTTCATTGTTTTTTGAGCCTAATTATTTCATCTGTCTTTAATTTGTTTATCATCGGGGAATTTTCTTTTCAGTAAATAAACTCCTAAACTACTTAAAGTAAATCCGAGAATGTAGCCGCCCAGAACATCGCTAGGGTAGTGGACACCGAGATAAATGCGACTGTAACCTACTAGGAAAACGACTAATCCGAGTACAATTTGAAGCCATTTTAAGTGCTTAAAAAGTAGGATGAAAAAAACTCCAAATGTGGCAATATTGGAAGCATGAGAGGAAACAAATCCGTAGGTCCCACCGCGATAGCAATCTTTTGGTGTTTCACAATGATAGCGCAACTTATTTTGGAGTTCTAAATGGTGAGAAGGGCGATATCTTTTTACGTTTTCTTTAATCAGCCGTGTAGAAATTAAATCAGATGCGCTAACTAAAAGCGAAACAGCTAAAATGCTATAAATTAGTTTTTTACGCGTGAAAAATTTCCACGAAAGTATAAGAATAAAAAGGTAAAGAGGAACTAAAGTTAAACGGCCGGAAAAGAACCAAAACAATGCATCGAAAAAAGACGAATGATGATCGTTAATCCAAAGTAGGAGTTGAACATCTAAGTTTTCAAGCCATTGCATCTTGATTCAAATACTTCCAAATCAAATCTTTGAGTTCAACGATTCCTTGTTGTGCGACTGCTGAAATAAAGATATGAGGCACATCTGGCAGTTCGTCTTTCATTTGAGCGATTAGTTCATCGTCCAACATATCTGATTTGGTGATTGCTAACAAGCGTTGTTTGTGTACCAATTCAGGATTATACAACTTTAACTCGTTCAATAATATTCGATATTGTTCTTTAATGTTGTCCGCATCAGCAGGAATCATAAACAGCAACAATGAGTTACGTTCAATGTGACGTAAAAATCGGATTCCTAAACCTTTACCTGCATGAGCACCTTCAATTATTCCGGGAATGTCAGCCATTACAAACGAACGGTGATCACGGTATAAAACCATCCCTAAATTGGGGCGTAAAGTGGTGAAAGGATAATCTGCAATCTCAGGTTTTGCGGCAGAAATTACGGATAATAGCGTACTTTTTCCAGCATTCGGAAAACCAACCAAACCTACATCAGCTAACAATTTCAGCTCGAGAATTTTCCAGCCTTCTTGTCCTTCTTCTCCCGGTTGGGCATAACGCGGCGTTTGATTCGTTGCCGACTTAAAATTGTTATTTCCTAATCCTCCTCGACCTCCACGTTGTAGAATGAATTTTTCGCCATCTTCTGTGATTTCACACAATACTTCGCCTGTTTCTTCATCCCGTGCAATCGTTCCTAATGGCACTTCAATAATCACATCTTCACCTTGCGAACCTGTTTTTAAGTTGCCAGCACCGTGCGCACCGTGACCCGCTTTGATGTGTTTGTGGTATTTGAGATGAAGTAAGGTCCATAATTGTTTATTTCCTTGAAGAATAACGTGGCCTCCACGTCCACCGTCGCCTCCATCAGGTCCACCTTTGGGAATGTATTTTTCACGACGAAAATGCGTAGAACCTCCTCCACCATTTCCAGATGTACAATGAATTTTTACGTAGTCAACAAAATTATCTGATGCCATTAATTACGTCCGTCAATAGCGGTGAATAATCGTTGTGTGATTTCGTCGATTTCGCCAATTCCGTCGATGGAAACAAATTTATTTTGAGCCTGATAAAACTCTTTTACGGGAGCCGTTTCCGAGTTATAAACATGAATACGTTTTGCGATAACTTCAGGGTTGGCGTCGTCTGCACGCCCACTTACTTCAGCGCGCTTCAATAAACGCACTTTTAATTCATCCTCCTGAACTTCAAGAGCGAGCATTAAAGTAATCGAAGTATTTAATGAGGTCAATAATTCATCTAAAGCAGCGGCTTGAGCATTAGTTCTTGGAAATCCGTCGAAGATGAAGCCTTTTGGATTTTCAGCTTTTAATACTTCAGCTTTCAACATGTTTATAGTCACTTCATCAGGAACTAACTGACCTTGGTCCATATAGCTTTTTGCTAATTTACCCAAATCTGTTTCGCCTTTGATGTTGGCTCTGAAAATATCACCTGTAGACAAATGGTTCAAACCATATTTTTCGATAAGTCTCTCAGACTGCGTTCCTTTGCCTGCTCCTGGAGGGCCAAATAATACAATATTTAACATTACTGTTCTTCTTTTAGTAGATATACTTCTTTTAAATTTCTGCCAAGTTCGTTGTAATCCAGACCGTAACCAACAACAAAAAGGTTCGGAATTTCAATACCGACATATTTCGGTGCATGTTTTCCAGAATAGGCTTCGGGCTTAAACAGCATGGTACAAACTTCCACTGATAAGGGGTCATGCATTGAAAGAATTTTGATCACCTTGTCGATGGTAATTCCAGTATCGACGATATCTTCGAGAATTAAAACATGTTTACCAGCTAGACTTTTGTTAAGTCCAATCAATTCATCAACACGTCCAGTGGTTTGTGTTCCGCCGTGATAAGAACTCACTTTTAAAAATGAAATTTCAACATTCATTTCCAATTGTTTCATCAAGTCCGATGCGAACATAAATGAGCCATTAAGAATAGGAAGCAACACCAAATCTTTTCCTTTGTAATCGTGCTCGATTTTTTCAACAAGGTTTTTAATTGCTGCTTCAATGCGAGGTTCTTCGATGAAAAGCGTGAAGGTTTTATCGTGAATTGTGATTTCCTTTGTCATAATTGGGGTGCAAAGTTACTGTTTTCGAGCGAAAATTGGGATTTTCCATTGAATTTGTGCTCATCTAATGCTGAATTTATAGAATCACTTCACCAATTCATCAGCGGCATAAACAACTTTACCTTTTACAATTGTCTTCCAAGCGAAATTAGGAACGAAGGCCTCTGGTGCATTAACTGGTTTTACAAAAATGGCGAAGGTGGCAACTTTTCCTTTTTCTAAGGTGCCTTTTTTCCCTTCTTCAAATGCTGCAAATGCTGGCCATATCGTCATTCCTTTTAAGGTTTGTGTTAAGGTCAATTTTTCCTTTGGTAAAAATCCATCAATGGGTTGACCATCTGCATTTTTGCGATGAACGGCAGCGTGAATGGTTAAAAAAGGATTGATAGCTTCAACTGGAAAATCAGTGCCTAAAGCTATCATGCCGTATTGATTCAACAAGGTTTGGTAAGCATAAGCACCCGCCAAACGTTCCTTTCCGATTCGATTGGCAGCCCAACGCATATCAGAAACCGCATGAGTAGGTTGAACAGATGGAAAAACGGCATAATCCGAAAATAGTTTGAAATCTATTGGGTCAACTACTTGTGCATGCTCAATTCGAAAACGGTGGTCAGCATTGGTTTTGAAAACGCGCTCGCAGATTTTTAGTAGCAATCGATTGGCTGAATCTCCTATGGCGTGTGCGTTCATTTGATAGTTGTGTTTCAAGCAGAATGTCGCTAAATCTTCTAAATTTTCGGTGGTAACCAGCTTCAAGCCGTGCGTGTGAGTAGCATCGGAATAAGGTTTTTTTAATAAAGCTCCACGTGAACCTAAAGCGCCATCAGTGAAAACTTTAAAGCTTCGAACAGTTAGATGCCGTTGAAAATATGGGCCTTTCTTCGCAAATTCACGATTCGCTGACCCGTCCATCAACATCGCATAAACGTCTATGTTCCAAGTTTTTTTCTTACACCACTTTTGTAAAAGTCTCAATTGATGATGCGTAACCCCAGCTTCATGCACGCCTGTAATTCCATATTGCAACAATTCCCTTTGAATGGCCTCCATTTCTTTCTCTATTTTTTTGTCGCTTGGTTTTGGTAAAAAGGGTTCCACCAATTGAATTGCGTTGTCAACTAATATTCCCGTAGGCTCGTTTTCGTTCATTAAAATTTCTCCTCCGACAACACGTGTATTCGCATCAATTTTTGCTTTTTTCAGAAGGACACTATTCACCAAAACAGCATGACCATCCACTCGATATAAACAAACGGGAATCGTAGGGAAAACTTTGTCCAATAGTGTTTTATCAGGAAGTTCGTTGCTGTTCCAAACCGCTTGATCCCATCCACGACCAATTAGGAATTTGGAATCGTTTCTTCCAGCGAACTTCTCACAACGCACCATGATTTCTTCCATTGATTTACTTCCTGTTAGATCTACCGTCAACCGTTGCGCAGCATACGAAAACAGATGTCCATGCGCGTCCGTAAATCCAGGAAAAACATCGCGTCCACCGGCATCAATTTCTTCGTCGTAACTGTATTTATTGATAATTTGTCGTTCGGGACCTACTTCAATGATTTTTCCATCGCGGATGGCCATTGCCTGCGCAATCGTATTGTTGTCGTCCATTACATGAATACGGGCGTTATAGACAACCAAATCCACTTTAATGCCTTTCATACAAGAAAGAAAGAACAAGGGTACAAAAAGAAAAAGACGATACATAATAGAATGATTAAACGAATTTTTAGAATGGATAACCAATTCCGAAGTTGATGGTTGGACGGAAAGGTTTTGGCATGATGGCTTTCACTTCTTCCAATGTTTTCCCCCAATAATCCATTCCTTCCTGGTAGTAGGATTGGCGGAAATTCGTTTTGGTAAATAAATCTTGGAAGACCCAGTGCGCATCTTTTCCTAAAGCAGGATTATAAATAGGGAAACCGAAGTCCAACCGCACCACGAAGAAATCTAAATCCATGCGAATACCGACACCAGCCGCAACCGCGAATTCTTTGTAGAAACTGTTCAGTTTGAATTGACTTCCCAAACGACTTTGATCTTCTCGATACGTCCAAATGTTTCCGAAGTCTGTGAACACCGCTCCTTTCAACGAAGAACCAAGGGAAAAACGGTATTCTAAAGAACCTCCTAAACGAATATCAGCAATTTGAGTCGCCAAACGATTGGTATCTAAGTGGTATTGATAGGCTCCAGGTCCCAAAGCACGCGCTCGCCAACCACGGTTATCATTCGAACCTCCTCCGAAAAAACTGTAATCATAAGGCATCAATCGTCTTGAATTTCCATAAGGGATACCACCGCCACCATTGAGACGTAAATGCAAAGAAGTTTTGTTTTTGAACTTGCGACTGATAATGTACTGATTGTCCAAACGAACGAATTGGGCATAAGCAAGTCCGTTGAACAGAGCTTGTCCATCCAAGGTGTCTTGACGCGATTTGAATAGTGATAAGGTGTTTCCTGCAGCGTCAAGGCTAGCGATATAATAAATCGAAGCGTTTAAAAATCGTTTATCTCCGTTTCGGAAATCTTTGTCTTTATTGTTGAATTCCCAACTGAATTTGAAATCTTGCCAAATGAACTGATTCGAATAAGTGTTGTTCAAAAACGGATCGTTGATTTGGTTCAATTGGTCGATAAATGATTGACTTTTGGTAATGTTGACGAACTTGATAACCGAGGTTGTAGGAAGTCCCATTTGAAAGATTTGGGTTTTACCAACGAAAAATTTCCACATGTAATTGAACTGAAATACACGTCTATTAAAGATGTCTCGATTTTCAAAATTATAGGCCAATGTCATTACGGTTCTCGGTTTTTGGCGTTTTCCCATCAACGTTACGGGAATAGGGAACAAGCCCGGCGTGTCATATTTTAAACTTGGACCTATTTCGAAGGTGTTGAAAGTTCTTTTCGTTGTATTATCCTCAAAGACTTGTGGTTGTGATTCAAAACCACCTCCAAACGCAAGGGTTAATTTTTGAGCTCCACGAAATAAATTTTTATTGGTGTAATTCAAGGATGCATTCACACCAAGTAAACCAAAAGAAGTCGTGAATTTCGGTTCGACAGCGAAACTTTGTTTTTTAGTCGGTTCAAGGAAATAATGCACATCCACTTTATTAGTTCCCGGAATTTCTACCAAAATAGGCTTGATAGTAGCGAAAACTCCCAATTGATTAAGACTTCGGTAGGAACGGTCAAAGTAGTATTCCTTGTATTTATTGGTATGCTCCAAGTAATTTTGCAGTTCCAAAATCCCCGGATTTAACCAAGGAATAGCTTGTTTTTTACCTTTTCTTTCAACTAATTTACCGTTATAGGTCAAAATAGTCATTCGGAAAGGGTCGGGTACATTTTTTCCCACTTTCAATTCTTTTCTTTTGTCTGGATTATACGGTAATTCAGCGTAGCGAATTGTATCAAAAGTGCTCATGAACTGAATTGAATTTGGGTCTTTTGCATCAAATTTCTTTCGGTCTTTACTATTCGAAATTAAAGTGTCTGCCAAATGAAAATAAACGTCGTTGATGTAATAAGGTTGAAAAGGAACTTTGATCAATGAGTCAGGATTATTTGGTGATGGAATAAATCGGTCTTCAAAACGAAGTGTAATATTTACTTTCATCGCCGATTTGAAAGTGTCAGCAACGTATGAAATGGTAGAGGAATAAAATTTATAGATGTTTTCATCGCGCATGTATTTCGCAACATTTTCACGAAATTCATCTAAGTAATAAACATCAAAAGGTTTGCCCGAAAGTGGGTGTTCTCCAAACTGCGTCTTATGTTTTCGGACGTAGTCGTTATAAATTTCTCGAATTAATTTCTGCCCGATTACGCGTACAGTGTCGATCATATAAACAGGACCAGTTTTTAAGGTATAGGTTGGGATAGCGAGACGTTTTTTTTCGTTGTACTCCACTTTCCCTGTAACCGAACCGTAGTAATATCCCGACTTTTTCAGAAAGAATCCAAGCTGTTGCACACTTTTATTGAACAAAATCGAGTCAAATACAATGGGTTTTTGACCAAATTTATACTTGATTCGTTCGGAAAAAAGTACTTTTGAATAGGTAGTGTCTTTGACTATTTTTTCGGTGTAAAATCCCTTGCCTTTTTTTCGTGCTCTTTCAATTCGACGCTGGTTGACCTTCAGCGCACGAGCTCGTTTTTTTATCAATCGCTTATTGAACTTGGTAAACGATTTCGCTTTTGATTTATTGATGTAATTCGTGTCCACCATATTGTAAATGCGCAACTTAATCCGCATTCCAGCTGTTTTTTGGTTGGGTTGTTGCCGGACAATAGCCGTTACGTTGTCCAAATCAATGGCATCATTATCCAATACGATTTTGTTTTTTGCCAACAGATATTTTCCTTCAGGGACGTTTCGCGTGAGGTTGCATGCACTCAAAATAAGTACTAATACCAAAGTTGTCGTTAATTTCGCGCTACCAAACATTATAAGGTCACAAAAATAAGCGATAAAACTTTGGAAAAAATTTCTCTCAATAAGATTAAGTGGATTTCGTCCCTGCAATTGCTCAAGAACCGACGAAATGAGCAACTATTTGTGGTGGAAGGAGAAAAGGGAGTCAAAGAAGCAATTACCTACTTTTCAGCCAATATTCATACACTTGTTGCCACGGAAAAATTCATTCAAGAAAATGACTGTTCCTCATTTGATTCCTTTATTGCGAATGAAAAAGAGTTGGAACGTATGACTGGATTGTCCAGCAATTCTTCTGCCTTAGCGGTTTGTCGCTACCCAAAAAAATCAACTCTTCAATTGGAACCTTACGTTTTAGCGCTCGACGGAATTCGTGACCCAGGAAATCTAGGAACCATGATTCGTACAGCGGAATGGTTTGGTTTACAGCATGTTGTTTGTTCCGAAGACACAGTAGATTGCTTTAATCCGAAAGTAATTCAGTCGTCGATGGGTAGCATTTTTCGTGTCCTAGTACATTATTTGGATTTAAATGCCTTTTTAAGCACAATTAAAAGTCCAATTTATGGTGCGGTTTTGAATGACAAAGCGACGGATTTCTTCACGATTCGACCGGAAACAGGAAGTGTTTTGTTGATAGGAAGCGAAAGTCACGGAATTCGAAAAGAAACAGTAGAGTTTGTATCTCATCCCGTTTTTATTCCCGGTTTTGGTCAAACTGAATCCTTAAATGCTGGAGTTGCCGCAGGAATTTTATTGCACCATTGGTCGAAATCCTTGCTCGCTTGACGGTGGTTTTGAAAAAAGTGTATTTTTGCAACCTAAAAATTAAAAAATGATCGAAAATTTTAGTGTTGACGAGCTCAAATCGAAATTTAACAACGATAAAAACTTCAAATTAATTACCTACGCAATTGGTGGTGTTTTGGCCGCAGGAATTTTATTCTTTTTGTACCGTCAATTTGTTTGGATGCCTGCAAATGAGAAATCAAACGACGGTTGGTGGGAGTCAATGAACTACATTGAAAAAGATTCTACAGACCAAGCAATCAAAACCTTAGAGCCTTTCGTTAAAAATTACGATGGTAAAACAGGTGGAGAAATCGGACAATTTTTGTTGGGTTCTCAGTACATGAAAAAAGGTGAATTCAAAAAAGCGCAACAACAATTTGAAGGTGTTGATTTATCAGATACCTATTTAAGTACTTTTTCCATCGGTTTACAAGGCGACTGCTTTTCCGAAATGAAGGACTACGAAAAAGCAATTACTTACTATTTGGAAGCTGCTGATAATTTTGACAATGAATTTACTTCTCCAATGTATCTGTTTAAAGCAGGTCTTCATGCTGAGAAATTAGGAAAATTGGAGGATGCAAATACCTATTACACGCGTATCCAAGATGATTATCCAGGATTTGGAGCACAAAAAACTATTGAACGTTACATCGCTCGAGTAGCGACTGCTAAATAATTTCCCTTATGGCTACTGCAGGCAAAAATCTGTCAGCTTACGATAAAAATGATATTCCAAACGGTGCCGATTTCAAAGTCGGCATTGTTGTTTCTGAATGGAACGATCACATTACCAATAAGCTTCTCGAAGGTGCTTTGACGACACTTTTAGAAAACAGCGTCAACGATGAAAATATCTTCGTTCAACGCGTTCCTGGTGCTTTTGAATTGCCACTTGGCGCACAATATTTCATGGAATCCGGAAAAGTGGACGGAGTAATCGCAATTGGTGTTGTTATACAAGGAGAAACGCGTCACTTTGATTTCGTTTGTTCTGGGACTACACAAGGAATCATGGATGTCAATTTGAAATACAATCGTCCGGTAGCTTTTTGTTTATTGACAGATAACTTCGAGCAACAATCCATCGATAGAGCAGGAGGGAAGCACGGAAACAAAGGCGTTGAAGCCGCCATCGCCTGTCTCAAAATGATGGAACTGAAAAAATCTATTTATAGGATTTAAAACTAAGCATACAACACCTATCAACATGACACTAATCAAATCAATTTCTGGAATCCGCGGAACGATCGGCGGTACAGTTGACAATGCACTGACTCCTATCGATGCGGTAAAATTTGCAGCAGCGTATGGAACTTGGCTACAAAATCGTAATCCTAATCAACGGTTAAAAGTTGTTATTGGTCGTGATGCACGTATCTCAGGTCAAATGATTTCTGATTTAGTGGTTTCTACTTTGGTAGGTTTAGGAATTGATGTGGTGAATTTGGGACTTTCGACTACGCCAACTGTCGAAGTTGCTGTCCCTTTAGAAAACGCTCAAGGAGGTATCATCTTGACGGCAAGCCATAATCCAAAACAATGGAATGCCTTGAAATTGTTAAACGAAAAAGGCGAGTTTATTTCTGGTCAGGATGGTCAAGAAGTGCTATCTATTGCTGAACGTGAGGCGTATAACTTCGCAGAAGTGGATGATTTGGGACAAGTGACCAACGATGATTCCTACATGCAAAAACACATTGATGCCATTTTAAATTTACCATTAGTAAACAAAGAAGCGATTGCAGCAGCTGATTTTTCGGTAGTTGTTGACGCGGTAAACTCAACAGGTGGCGTTTTTGTTCCAGCGATGTTGCGTGCTTTGGGCGTTACAAAAGTCACTGAAATGTATTGCGTTCCAACGGGACATTTTCCGCACAACCCAGAGCCTTTACCTGAACACTTGACCGATTTGTCGGATAAAATTCGTGAAACAAAAGCCGATTTAGGTATCACCGTGGACCCTGATGTGGATCGTTTGGCGATTGTTTGCGAGGACGGTTCGATGTTTGGTGAAGAATATACTTTGGTAGCTTGTGCAGATTATGTATTGAAACATACTCCTGGAGCAACGGTTTCCAATTTATCTTCAACAAGAGCATTACGAGACATTACAGAAGAAGCTGGACAAACCTATGCTGCTTCAGCGGTGGGCGAAGTGAACGTTGTCGTAAAAATGAAAGAATTAGGTGCAGTGATTGGTGGCGAAGGAAACGGTGGAATCATCTATCCTGAGTTACACTATGGACGTGATTCATTGGTGGGTATTGCCTTGTTTTTGAGTTTGTTAGCGGAGAAGAAAATGAGCGTTTCAGCCTTGCGAGACAGTTATCCTAAATACACTATTTCGAAGAATAAAATTGAATTAACTCCCGAAATCAACGTGGACAAGGTGTTAGCGGATATGGCAGCGAAATATGCGAACGAAGAAGTGGATACGACAGACGGCGTTAAAATTTATATCGGTAAAGAGTGGGTTCATTTGCGAAAAAGTAATACGGAACCAATCATCCGAATTTACTCCGAAAGTAAAGATGCCGCATCAGCAGACGCCTTTGCACAACGGATTATAGAGGATATTAAGAGCTTGATTTAAAAACAATTAGGAGGACTCTTTTGGCTTTTTTCTTAATTAGAAAAGGAAATTATAAACTTCCCTGTGACCAAACCAACGCTGCCCGAATTTCATCTTCGCTAATCGAAACATCAATTAGTGGTTCGCCGATAGATTTTAACAGTACGCAACGAATCGCTGATGAGGTATTCTTTTTGTCGTTTTTTGCAATGGAGATGATTTGTGAAATATCAAATTCGTCGATAGGAGGAAAGGCTACAATTTGCGAAAGTACCTGATCAATTTCTATAAACATTTCTTGAGGAAGAAATCCTTTCTGAACAGCAATGTAATTTTCCAATCGCATTCCATGTATGACAGCAATTCCGTGCGAAATGGGTACGTTCATTAGAAAATGGGATTCTAATGCGTGTCCTAAAGTGTGACCATAATTTAGGATTTTACGTAAACCTTTTTCTTCAGGATCTTGCTCGACAACGCGGCATTTAATTGCTGCACTTGAAGCGATACAGGAGGATAAGAGTTCTTCTTTTCCAGCGAGTAATTCGAGCATTTTTTGCCATTCGGAAGTTCCTGTTATCAAGGCATGTTTTAGCATCTCAGCTAAGCCGTTGACAAATTCTTCGCGTGGTAGGGTTTCCAAAAATCCCAAATCAATGAAAATGTGTGAAGGATGTCGAAAAACACCTAATTGGTTTTTAAGTCCGTCCATGTCAACGCCATTTTTTCCACCGATTGCAGCGTCCACCATAGCGAGAACGGTTGTTGGAAGGTGCACGAAATTTAAACCGCGTTTGTAAATCGAAGCAATAAAACCACCCGTGTCGGTCACTACGCCACCGCCTAAATTGATGACTAAATCGTGTCGTGTAATGCCATATTCTGTCAAGGCCTGCCAAACTTGGTAACACACTTCCATCACCTTGTTTTCTTCGCCTGCAGGTAACAAAATCACTTCGGCGTCTTTCAATTCAGAAAAGGTGGTGATGAGGTATTCCAAACAAAAGTCGTGGGTGTTTTCGTCCACAACAATAACTTTTTTGTGTTCGGAAAATTGAGCTAATAATTCAGGAAATGCACTTTCAGCTAAAGAATTGACTTCTATTCTTGAAAAGGAAAACGGTATTATCATTCGATTTGCGCGTTACAATCAATGAATAACGGTTAATTTTTGACGAAGCAACAGTTGTTTGTTTTTGTCCGAAACGACACAGTGATAGAGTCCGTTTGGTAGATGGAGCGTGTTTATCTTGATTTGGTTATCAATAATTTCAACTTGAGAAACTTCTATGGTTCTTCCTTGTAAGTCGATGAAGTCAACTAAAATTCCTTGTAAGTCATTCGTTTTCAATTCTATTGTGAGTTGGTCATTCACTGGGTTAGGGTAGAAGCGACCGTTTTCAGAATCCAGTAAATCGTTCAAACTAGCTGGAGCATCCACCTTCCAACGGAAAATTTTCGGTGCTCCTAAACTATCAAAGGTCATTTCAGCAACAGGAAGTTTACCCGATTTTGCCAACCATTGATAGGTAGTTACAGTATCAGAGGAAGTTTGAAACAACGACCAAGTCGGAGGGAATACGGGTTTAACCCAAACACTATCAAAAGTATAGTCAATTTTCTTAACACGAATTACATCGTAAGCGCCAAAAGGTGTGGTGAGACTTCCCCAAGCGTCGGTAGTGTCATGTACAGTTCCCGAGCGTTTTACTTTAATCTCGCTTACCAATGATGAAAATGAACTTCCGTCAAACACAAATTCTGAACTGTAGGTATCAATAAAATTTGAATTGTATGTTCGCGGAAGATTGTGTAAGGTTTGATCTGGATTGAGCGGCGCAGTTATGGTATTTGTTGTTCCTGGTAAAGGTCCTGCAATTCCTTTCACGATTATCGAATTGGCAGATTGATTGAAGAAAATATAACCACCATTTCCGTCAGTTAAGGCTAAATTAGAACTTGAAAATTGGTTGGCGTAAGGTGTTGCAGATGGCGCTACTGCTGTAGATGTTTCATCGTTCACATAGTTGCTGGTTTGTGTAAAAATCCACGTTTGATTTGCTCCAGCATTTCCAGGGCCAGCAAGAACGGTCATCGTATCCGCTTTACGGTAAATCACATCGCCGACTACGGGCATATCCGTTAGATCAATGGAGATTTGTGCAGAAGCTACTAAACTGGTAAATAGGTAAATAGGTAGTATTTTATTCATTGTTTAGTTTTTTTTCAGTTAACATTCCTTGAATTTGTTTCATCGTTCTTTCCATACCTTCTGCACTACCGTCTAGGAAAATTACATTCCCTTTTCCGTATTCTGCGAAATTTTTAATGGCCTCAGTCCACATGGAGAATAAAATAACGTTCGTATCTAAATTCGCTTGTTTCATTTCGGAAGCAGCTTCACTCATTCCTTTTGCGACTTCTTGACGGAACAAAGCTACTCCTTGACCGCGCAACATGGCTGCTTCTTTTTCGGCTTGCGCTGCAATTTTTATCGCATTACCTTCGGCTTCTGCACTTTTGGTTTTCGTGATTAATAGCGCTTGACCTTCATTTTCTGCTGCGGCTTTTAAATTGTTGGATGCCACCACTTTCGCCATACTTTCAATGATCGCTTTATCGAAAGTGATATCGTTAATTTGTAAATCCAATAAATGGTATCCCCAACTCTCTAAAGTATGGTCGATTTGTCCTTTCACACTTTCCACTAATTCGTGGCGCAAACCTAAAATTTCGGATTGCCGTTGACTGGCAACATAGGAACGAATCGAACCTTCAATAGTGCGTATCAAAGCTTGCATTAAGTCCTTATTGCTGATAAATTTAAACGCTACTTTTTTAATTGTTTCTTCTTGTTCGTCCATTACGCTGAACAACAACATACTTTTAAAATAGACATTCGCTTGGTCTATCGTAACGGCTTGAAATTCCATCTCAATACTTTGATTTTGAATAGAAATTCTTTTGTAAACGGCTTCGATAAAAGGAATTCGCAGGCGTAAACCCGGATGTAAAGTGCGGCGATACTTTCCGAACAAAGTAATGACAGCAACTGTTCCTTGTTTTACGGTAAGAAGTGAGCTGAAAAAGAGGATTAAGCTAACTGCGGCAACAATAATTAAAGCATTCATGGGATTAAATTTTTACTAAAGGTAAGGATTGGTCCGAGGAAATTCAGTTTTCACCAAATTTCTTTTTAAAATTCTCCATTTGAGTAAGCTTCAATTCTTCCAAATTTTCTGGCACAGACAGTTTCCAACGCTTGTGTGACCATAACCAACCTGCAGGATCGTTTCGGAGTTGTTTTTCTAATAATTGAACGTACTTTTCCGTAATATCACCATAGTTGTAATTATGTTTATCGTATTGAATTTCAAAAAATTCCAAGGTGTAATATCCGCGTTTTACTTTTTGAACCACACCATAAACTACACTTAAATCGTACGTCAAGGCCATCATTTCTGTCCCGAATAAGAAAGGAGTAGTTTGATTGAAGAAGGTGGTCCAATAGGCTGTATGAGCATTCCCTGGACTTTGATCACCAAGATTGAGCAAGGCAATCAATTGATTTTCACGTGCGGCAATTTCTTCCTTGTAATTTTTGGAATAGGCCACAGTAACGCCGTAACGTTCACGGTGTTGATTGATTTTTTCGTTCCAAAATTTATTGCTGAGTGGCATTCCAATTGCGATGGCTTTGTGTTGAGAATACATGTTTGAAGCCGCCAACCATTCCCAATTGTTGATGTGTCCGCCCGTCATTACGACCGATTTTCCATTGTCGTAAATCTGTTGAATTAACTCTGGATTTTTGACAATCATGCGACGTTTAAGTTCTTTTCTTGATATGCTTAAACCTTTTACTCCTTCGACAAAAATGTCAGCCAGATGTCGGTAGAATCGTTGTTGTATTTCTAAAATTTCTTTGTCTGACTTCTCAGGAAAACAACGACGTAATTGGGCCTCTACCACTTTTTTTCGGTAGCCAATGAGTTTATAAAGAACAAGATAAAGTAAATTACTGATACCATATAAAAAGAACATTGGCATTTTTGAAAGTGGCAAAACGATGCCGTAATACAGAATTCGATTCATTCTTCAGTTGAATTTTTAGGAGTTGAAACAGCCGAAGCTGCTTGGTATTTTTCGCCCCATAATTTGTCGATACTAAGCGCGATTTCTTTTTCTTTCGAGCTACTTCCTGGATAGAAAAAATTCGTTCCTTTTAATTCGTCGGGTAAGAATTCTTGATTGACGAAATTCCCTGGAAAATCGTGCGCGTATTGATAGGCTTCGCCGTAACCTAATTCCTTCATTAATTTCGTAGGAGCGTTGCGCAAATGAACAGGAACCGATAAGTCACCCGTTTGACGTACAGTGGCTTGCGCATGATTGATTGCCATATAAGCTGCATTTCCTTTTGGGGAGGTGGCTAAATAAATCGTACATTCAGCTAACACAATACGCGACTCAGGCCAACCGATAGTAGTCACCGCTTGAAAACATGAATTGGCTATTAATAAGGCATTTGGGTTCGCTAATCCAATGTCTTCTGCGGCTAAAATCAACAAGCGACGTGCGATGAATTTGGGGTCTTCACCGCCTTCTACCATACGCGCTAACCAATAAACCGCACCGTTTGGATCACTTCCACGAACCGACTTGATAAAAGCGGAAATGATGTCATAATGTTGTTCACCATCTTTGTCGTATCGCGCTAAACTTTGTTGCGCATTTTGGAGTACAATTTCGTTGGTGATTTCAATTTCCTGAAGGTTGCCAAAAGTGCCAATTAAAATTTCAAAAACGTTCAGCAACTTTCTTGCATCGCCGCCAGAAATACGTATAAGTGCGTCGGTTTCTTTTAGATGAATTGTTTTTTTTGAAAGTAAAACATCTTCTTTTACAGCACGTTGCAGCAATTTTTCAAGGTCGTCTTTGGTGTGTCCTGTTAAGGTATAAACCTGACAACGAGAAAGTAAAGCGGAAATCACCTCGAAGGAAGGATTTTCTGTGGTCGCACCAATGAGCGTCACTGAACCTTTTTCTACAGCTCCGAGCAGCGAATCTTGTTGTGATTTGGAAAAACGGTGAATCTCGTCGATGAAGAGAATGGCCCCTTTTTGTTGAAACATACCGCCACTTTCTGCCTTTTGAATGACTTCGCGTACCTCTTTAACTCCGGAAGAAACCGCAGAAAGGGTGAAGAAGGGTCGTTGTAAAAGTTCAGCAATTAATAGAGCAAGCGTAGTTTTTCCAACTCCAGGAGGTCCCCAAAAAATGAGAGAAGGCACAAAACCCAAATCCAATGCTTTTCGAAGCGGTGCGTTAGGGTTAAGTAACTGTTCCTGACCAATATAATCATCTAGTTTTTTTGGTCGTAGGCGTTCAGCGAGAGGCGGTAATTGGTTCACGCCGCAAAGGTAATCATCGAATTGAGGAAAAATTAATTGTTAAAATAAAAAGCTAATGTTGATTTTAACTTTATTTTAGAGATAATTTTAAAATTAACGGGCGGTTTTAAACCCAAAGTTGAATCGTTCGCGCTTAACCATTATTTATGAAAAAACTTCTTTTTTTAACCTTGTTTATTGCGGGAGCGGTATTCAATAACAAGGCACAATCGGACATGGCAACAGTGACTATGGGAACGAAAACAAAAGCATCGTTCTTCACCTATTTGGATGATATTGTATATTCAGATAAAAGTGGAGTAATTGCAACAATTCGCAAAAAATCGAAGGTGTCTCTGGAGAAATACAACATGAGTATGAATCTTGAAACATCAATGCCTATTAAGTTGAAATTGAAATTAGAAGCGGGTATTGCGGAGTATAAGTATTGCATTGCAATAGGCGGGAAATTATATGCTTTTTACGATTTACACAGTAAAAAAGAAAAAAGGCATCAATATATACTGTATAACATTGATTTGGGTTCACTAATAATGAGTGACAGTTACACTGTAATTGAAGATATAACTTATACCCGAGTAGAGCGTGTTTCTCCAGGAATGGCATTAGCTGGGATGAAAGGAAATTCAGGATCTGCCAACATCATAATGAGCGAAGACAGTACGCGTTTTTTAGTGTTGTCTGAAATTCCTGGGGATAAGAATGATGTAGAACGTTTTAAGATTTCGGTTTATGATGATCAACTGAATAAAAAATGGAGTAAGGAGGTTGAAATTCCATATCCGGCAATGAAAATTGCAAGATTGAAAGTGGAAATTGATGAAGAGTTTAATGTCTATTATGTGGGTCGTTTTAAGGATTCTAAACGAGCAGAAGAGGTTGATTACGTGATATTTCGTTTTGATGAAAAGAATGATACTGGTAAAGAATTGATTATAAGTAATTTAGTTGATAACTATAAACTTAAAGATTTCAACTTTTTTGTCAACGGTACAACAGGAGAGATTTATGCCACAGGTTTTTACCTTTCTCCAGATAAAAAAGATAAGTTGAATGGTGCCTATTTTTACATCATTGACAAAAAGAACTTAACGGTCGCTAAAAAGAAATACTATCCAGCTGCTGAAATTTTAGCAAAAGTGAACGAAACAGCTGATGACAATGATGATGGGGAAAAAACAAAAAAAGAAGAGAGAAAAGAAAAACGTGAAGCAAATAGTTTTGATTATTCTTACGACCTGAGAAAAATTGTTTACAAAGAAGGTGGAGGACTTGTTGCATTTTTTGAAATTTACTATTTCTACACGACGACGACCACAACCACTGATTCTCAGGGAAGAACAACTACAAGGACTACTTATCACTACGAGTACAACGATATCATCATTGTCAATTTGGACGAGAAAGGTGAATTATTGTGGGCGAGAAAAATACCTAAATTTCAACATACTAGAAACGATGGTGGTTACAATTCGTCTTTTGCTACTTTTTTGAATGGAGACATGATTTATTTGATTTTCAATGATAATAAAAGAAATTCTGACGCTGAAAGTAATGGGAAAATTTATCCTTCTTTCGGAACAAGAAAGAATCTTACAACTTCGATCGTGAGTATTGACCCGAAAGGTAATATCAAACGCGAATCATTGATGCCGTTTACGGAGTCAGAGGTGTTGGTTGTTCCAAGACAAGCAGTGCAAATAGAGGACAAAAAAATGATTATCTACGGTAGATATAATGTTAGCCAACGTTTCTTTTCTATCGATTTAAAATAATTCCCTACCTCAACTTTTTAGTTAAACAAGGCCCTGATTCTTCGAGTTTCAGGGCTTTTTAACATTTAAATTGTAAAAGAATTGGTAAAAAGGAATGCGTTTCAAAATATTCACCTAAATTCGCATCATATTAATCAGGCTTCTGTGCCTGCTTGTTCTGAGTGAGTAAATTGAGTTTCCTTTTTCAGTATGTGCATTTTCAGTAGTCAAAAATTAGAAAATGCAATTTAAACACCAAGTCCCATCTTTGTAAACCGTTCGGTTCATCATGGAACTTTATTATCAGTAAATATCAAAATCAAATAAAAATGCAAGAAGGAAAAATCAAATTCTTCAACGAATCTAAGGGATTCGGTTTCATTACCCCAAGCAACGGAAGCGAGGATGTGTTTGTTCACATTACTGGTTTAGTGGATAAAGTTAAAGAAAACGATACAGTAGTATTTGAAGTGCAACAAGGAAAACGTGGTTTAAACGCTGTAAACGTTAAGTTAGCGTAAGACCTCGGAATATCCGAAGAAATTAACCCTTTCAATTCAGTTTGGAAGGGTTTTTTGTTGCTTTCATTTTTGATTTATTACGCCAATTTCAAATTACAATTAATTTTGAAACATGATTTCTTTCGACAACACTGAAATAGCTTTCCAATCCAAATCCGACAAAGATTTAAAACGCGCTTATTGGCTATTTCGAATTATCGGTTCCCCTAAAGTGGTGAGTTTTGGTAAATGGGCCACTAACCTTGCCTTGAAATTACATCTTCCAATTCGTCGCCCGGTAAAAGCAACAATTTTCAAACAGTTTTGTGGCGGTGAAAGTATAGAGGACTGTAAAACGGCTATTGACCAGCTTGGAAAATTTCATGTGGGAACGATACTTGATTATTCAGTAGAAGGAAAAACAAGTGATGATGATTTTGATAGAACGGTTGAGGTAATTATTCAAACGATTCTTCGCGCCAAAAATGACCCGCAAATTCCTTTTGCAGTTTTTAAAGTGACTGGAATCGGTCGTTTTGATACAATTGAATTGGCAGCTTCTGGAAAACAACTCAACGAGAAAGAAAAACAAGATGTTGCCATAATTCACAGTCGTATAGATCGCATCGCGAAGGCAGCTTTTGACAACAAAGTACCACTTTTTATTGACGCAGAAGAAACATGGATTCAAGACGCCATCGATACTTGGTGTTGGGAAATGATGTTACGATATAACCGTGAACGAGCAATCGTTTACAATACCTTACAAATGTATCGTCACGATCGCTTGGAATTTTTGCAAAAAATGTTGACGCAATCGAAAGAAGCGGGAGTTTTTTATGGGATTAAACTTGTTCGGGGTGCATATATGGAAAAAGAACGGGAACGTGCAGCTCAGAAAGGTTATCCTTCTCCCATTCAACCAGATAAAGCAGCAACTGACCGTGATTACGATGCTGCATTGGAAGTGATCACCAAAAACAATGACGTTTTCGCACTTTGCGCGGGAACTCATAATGAATTGAGTTCTGAGAAATTAACGCTTTTATTGGCTGAAAATCAAATTGAAAAAGAGGACGAACGGTTTTATTTTGCGCAATTACTTGGAATGAGCGACCATATTTCCTACAATCTTTCTTATGCTGGCTATCGTGTCGCGAAATACGTTCCTTTCGGTCCAGTGCGAGAGGTGATGCCTTATTTATTGCGTCGTGCAGATGAAAACACCTCCGTAGCAGGTCAAACGGGACGAGAATTATCCTTGATTCAAAAAGAATTGAAAAGAAGAGCGGGGAAATAGGGAATTTAGAATTAAAAATGGAAAATTGAGAATGTAATTTGTAAGTTGTTCATTTAGTCTTATCTACTTTTCCCATTTCAAATAACGGTTTTCAACTTTTCTTTAGCTTCAATAAGCGAGAACGGACGTTTTCTAAACGCGTCACAATTTCATTTACTGGCTGAACTTCCTCTACCGTTTTATTCTTTTTCAGTGCTTTTTTTGCGCCGTCCAAAGTGAATCCGTTACCTTTCACTAAATCGTAAATGCGACTGATTTCTTCAATTTCTTTAACGGAGTAAAGGCGATTTCCTTTTTTGTTCTTTTTTGAAACTTTTAGTTCAAATTCCTTTTCCCAAAACCTTAATAATGAAGTGTTTACTCCAAACATTTCAGCGACTTCGCCAATTGAATAGTATAATTTTGTAAGCTGTTGAAAATCAATTGTTGACATAACTTCATTTAAATAATTTTCGAAAATAATTATATTTTTGCAATCCTTGAAAATTTAAGTGGTACGAAGTGTCGTTTTTCTATTGGTTTTTCTTTTTTGTTCCCTACTAGGACGAACGCAGACCGGCAATCCAGAAACTATTTCACCCAACCCTCCTGATTCGACTGTCGTAGTAAAAAATGACCCAAAGGTTGATGCGCTCATATCTTTTGCAAAAACGTTTTTAGGTGTTCCGTATCGCTATGGAGGTTCAACGCCGTCAGGATTTGATTGTAGCGGTTTTATCAACTTTATCTTCGGGAATTTTGGATTTAGTTTGGTGCGTTCTAGTTATCAGTTGGCTGAATTAGGTGAAACGGTTCCTATTTCGCAAATTCAACCGGGTGATTTGATGTTTTTTAAAGGAAGTAATGTCAATTCTTCAACGGTTGGACACGTAGGAATGGTCATCGAAGTGAAGGCCGACGAACTCAATTTTATCCATTCGGCCAACGGTGGAGTTCAAATTACCAATTTTAAAACGAGTAAATATTATATTGCACGTTATGTGAAAACCAAGCGCTTAGATTATGGAGGTCGATAGTTTCATCTTTCTTCTCAACCTTAAACGCTATTTATTTGTTACCCGATATGTTGAAGTTTAACGATAATCCTCGAGCTGCCTGGTTGCTCATTTTCCTAGCCGGTTTATTTATCACCAATGCGGTAACCGCTGAGCTGATTAGTAATAAATTGATTTCCATTCCTTTGAGTATAAATTTCTTTGGTAAGGAGTTTGGTCCTTTTGTGACAATAGTGGGAATTTTACCCTGGCCCATCGTATTCATTTTAACGGATTTAATGAATGAGTTTTACGGTTATAAAGTGGTGCGTCGAATTTCTTGGATTACCGCCATTTTAATCGCATATTGCTTCGTAGTGGTGGGCGTTTCCATGGCAATTCCTGCTGTTGAAATTTCTGGAGCAAGTTTAGCGGACGATGCGGCTTATAATTCGGTTTTTGGTCAAGCACAAATGGTCATTGTCGGTAGTATAAGCGCTTTTCTTTTAAGCCAATTATTGGATGCTTCTTTGTTTAAATGGATAAAAAGTAAGACGGGCGATCGTTACATTTGGCTACGTTCTACCGGAAGCACAGTTATTTCACAATTGGTGGATTCGTATGTGGTACTTTACATCGGATTTGTTTTACCCGGAAAAATGAGTTTCGCCAATTTCATGCAAATAGCACCAACAAATTACCTGTTAAAATTACTGATAGCGGTTATATTAACGCCGTTCATTTACTTGTCGCACTATCTCGTTAAAGGTTATTTGAACAGAGGTTCAGCCAATTGAATTTAAATCGTTTAAGTTTTTTTCTAATCCTCGTCCCAACCCGAATTGGAACTTTTCTTCCCGTTGAAATAAAAAGTGTAACCAAATCCAACCGTTAGAAAAGAACAGTTTTTAGCTAATTCATTTATATCAAATCCCATTGTTGAAGATTCTCCGACAAGTTGTGGCGTGAAATTGAAACCCATAAGTGGATATCCGAATGTCAAGCGGAAGGAACTATTAACGTCTGCAGTGATGACGAAGGAAACACACGGTTCAATGTAAAGTGCACGGTTTTGATTTGCCCAAATCCCGCTTCTCTTCAAGGTGTCGCTCACCGTCCAGCTTTGAACAGTCCCAACTTTCAGTCCGATATCAGTCCCTATACGTTCTGTCCAAAATTTTTCGTAACCAATTTTTATGAAGACACCAACATTGTGCATCCCTCCATAAATTCGTGTTGGCAAGCGAAATTCATTAATGGCAAAATAGGTGTAAGTTCCTCCAACACCAAATGCCAAGCCCGATTTTGTCGCATATTGGTAAGTTGCCGTGGCACTACAAAGTCCTTGCATGATGTTTTTGAAAGGCTTGTTTACAAATGCGTTGGGCAAACCGATGTCAAAAGTGAAAGAATCGTCAGGATCAATGGATTGAGCGAAAGCATTCAACGAAAATAAAAGTCCAAAAACTAAAATTAACTTTTTCATGACTTAATAACGTTGGATTTAAGCAAATCGTTTGATGAATGGGATTTTTTGTTGCCATTTTTTCAAGTAATTTACTACTTCGGGTTCCATGTTGAAGAATAAAACAGGGAAAATGAACAGGGAAAAAACTACTATTTCTTTAATGATAATTAGCAATAACGGATTGAATGTGAACCAAAAAGGTAAATTAAATAGGAGATACGAAAAAGCCACGAAAATTAAAAAAGTTCCTAAAACTTTTATTTGGTTGACCGTAAAAGGATGCAAGCCAAAAAGCCGATAGACATAAACTGTACGAACGGTATTATAGAAAGTATAGGCAAAACTTGTTGAAATTGCGGCGCCAATCAAACCGTAAATTGGAATTAACCACCAATTCAAAAGGAAAACTAAACTCAATAAAATAATGGTAAAAAGAATGTCGTATTTGAACTTTTTAGAAGTCGAAAAAATCGTTCCATTGATACCGCCATACATATCAAAGACTTTCCCAACCATTAATGCAAGGAAAACTGGTGCGCCTTCTGCGTATTTTGGAATGAAGGAAAACAATTCATAAATCGGAAGACCAACCATGCCGAAAAGAGACAAGCCGATAAACAAATTTACTGAGGACGATTTTTGATATAATTCTTGAATTCCGGCAAGATTTTTTTCCTTCCAATATTTCGCAATTAGAGGAGACGCCACTCTATTAATAGCTCGATAGGGAACCATTAATGCTGAGGACAGATAAACTACAGTCGTATAAATTCCTGTGGCTGCCAGTCCCAAAGCGTCAAAAATCATCATCGCATCCAAGGAAATCACCACCATTGTTGTTAGGGTATTGAAATAACTAATCATGCTAAAATAGACGAGAATTTTTCTGAAACGCGCTGGCACCGAAATGGAAGACAAGGAAAATTTAAGCTCACCTTTTCGGATGAGGTAAATCAATAAAATCGAGCACGGAACAAAGTACACCAAGGCATGACCAATAAAAAAAGTATCGAACGAAATGAGGTCGAAACCCAATCCCATTAATAGAAGAAAAACAAGCACGCGAAGCACGAATTCCTGTAAAAAAACAGGGAGTACATTCTCAAACATTCCGCGCATGTAACTTTCAAAGAGGAAGAAAAAAACGTTAGCAACGCCGATCGGAATAATCCAATAATAATAGTTGACAAATAGTGCCGATTCTTTGGAATATTTCGCAACGATGGGTTCTTTAAAAAGAAATAAGATTCCAGTGAATAAGGTGATTCCGAGCAGGACGAAAAGCACATTTAACAACAGGAAACCATAATGATTCCGTTCCTCATTTCTGAAAAAAGGAAAGAAGCGCCAAGCAGCGAATACGGTACCGAGGTTGGATAAAGTGGCAAATAAAAGTCCGACGGTGAGAATGAGATTCACCAATCCAACTTGTTCTTGCGTCATGAAATGAATGAAAAAATACGCCTTGTTGAAGTAGCCTAATCCCAATCCTACAAAGGAAATTAGTGTGGTTTTAAAAGCGTCTTTTTGAACAATACCCATTGGTGCAAAGGTAGGTTTAAAAATATAGTTTGTGACTTGAAATCTGGTTTTGATTAAAACTAACAAAATTTCTTTCGTCAATATTTTGGATTTGTAGAAGAAGTAATTCAATTCCGATTCTTTTCAGACTTAGGTGAGAAAACACAATGATCGAATATGAAGAGTTTGCTAAGTTGCGTAATCAAAACTTAACATTTACTCTATTTCGATGGTTTATTGATGAACCAAATTAAGAGTGCATTTACCAAAGTCAGAATTGTAAAAAGCTTTTCAAAGGTTGTTTCAGCAAAAATATTTCCAATAGTATTCAACACGAAGATGACAAAGAAGATCCATAAGATAATGGTCACAGCTTTTTTTCCGAAAATGTTTCTTACAATCTCGGCTTTTTGCGCCAAAACAAAAATGAAAAATGAATTTATCAGAATTGAAAGGGTTTCAAAAACATACATTTCGTTAACTGTTTTCAATCTTCCTCCCCAAGTAATTTCAAACGGAATAACACCAACTAAAATCAATACGTGAAAAAGTGTTGCAAGAACAGAAATTACGATTAAAATCTGGATGTATTTCAGCCTATTTTTTTCCATGTTTTCTTTTCATTTTGGTTTATTTCAAAACTACGCTTTTTCTACCTCAATGCTGTTTTGCTGATTGAAAAAATACAAAGATGAAGCCGTTAAAGCATAAGTAGGAGCAAGAAACCAGCCTACTACTGGAATGAGTAATAAAAACATGAATCCCAAACCAATAGAGAAAAGGATAGGTTTGTTTTGAATGTAAAATTGCGTACTTTCTTTTCGATTAATACCTTCACTTTCTAATGAATAATCAGTCATTAATATCCCATTGTAATAGGCGAACACTATGAAAGTAAGCAAAGGCGAAATAATTCCAATGAAAGGGATTAATGAAATCAATGTGATTAAAATCACGAAACCCAACTGTTTAAACGAGTTTATGATAGAAAGAGCAAGCCCTCGTTTTAGGTTCGAAATCAAGCTCTTAAAGGTAAAAGGTTTCGACGTTTTAGTGATGATTTTACGTACTTTCTCGCTGATAAATGAAAAATATGGGGTCCCAATAATCATAAAAAGAGAAGTGAAAATACTGTCCTTGTTGGAGTTAATTGTAGTTTTTAATATCCAAAATGCCGCTGTAATTCCAACCTTAAAATCCTCAATACTTATATTGACGTAGCCTTTTAAATGGTTAATAATCCAGTTTGTTAACCATGGTTCAGAACTTTCAATTTTATTTATAATTACATTAATGCCAATGGAAAATAAAAGAAGAAATAAAATTCCAGAAATAAGAAGATACTTACCTAGTTTATTTTTTAAGATGAAATTATGAGCATCGAAATAAAACGCGAGACCAATTAGGACTTTTGAGTTGTACTCTTTTGCTGTTAATTTGATTTTTTGAAAAGTTAGCATGCTTATTTTGATTGCTGATTTCAGTTATTAAACACGAAATTAAGAATAGGATTGAACTCAGTTTGATAATTTCATTTCCCTTTCAATGGGAAAACTGGAATGAACGACTTGATTAACCCTACCAATCGAATGCAGATGGGGATATCAATTTTCCAAAATCACCACTTCCTTGCACCTTTTTGATTAAAAAAACGGAAACATGAATTCATAAATTTATTTTATCAATAGTAGTTAAAAAATTATAAACCTAAGAAGTTGGTTTTTAATTATTTTGGTCAGCTTATTCAAGCTTTATCAAGGAAAAATTAATAAAAACGTTTAATTTTTAAAACCAATTAAGTTCTATGAAAAATCAATTTCTTTTATCTATTTTGCTCATTTTCGGTGCCATGCCTTCTCAATTAAACGCTCAAGTTGGTGACGAAGAAGACTATTCTCAATATGAAAAATATACCACCGATGAAAAAATCAAACGCTATTGCACTCCAAAAATTATAGGGTTAACACCTGCAAAATTGGTTTCGATAGGTTACGATTTTGCTCTTGGACATCGTATAAACTCAAGCGGAATAGGGGCCGTTCCAGCACAAGAAGGGCAAGTAAACAACTATAATGGAATTGCATTGGGTTTGAATATTCCTTTAATTTCTAACAATAAAATTTTAATTAATGTTGGCGGAAACTATGTTGAATCCAATTACTCCTTTGGAAACGATTCATTGTTTAACCCATTGCTAACGTCTGCAAGTCGTGGATTAAAAGCCTTACAATTGAATACCACCATTTTCAAACCGTTGAACGAAAAAAACTTTTTACTCGGTTTTGTTCAAGGCGATTACAGTGGTGATTATACTTTCAAAAATATGCAGTCCCTTTCCTTTACCAAGTTAACATGGGTGGCTGTTTTTGGTTGGAAATTTCACGAACGTTATCAATTAGGTTTTGGAGCCACTCAAACATATCGAGCAGGCGGTAAGAGTTTTCTTCCTGTTGTGATGTACAATTACACTTCAAAAAATGAGAAATGGGGTATTGAAGCTTTATTGCCAGCAAGAGGTCATTTCCGATATGGATTTAGTAAGCGAACCTTATTGTTAGCGGGATTTGAAATTGTCGGTTCGAGTTATCATTTAGCGAATTCAGACAATCTATTTCCTTCGAATGGATCTGCGGGAATGGAGGCCGATTATGACAATCAAAAAATTGAATTGCGTCGTTCTGAAATTCGTCCACGTTTGGATTTCCAACAAGCGATTACGGATTTCATTTGGGTGGGCGTTCAAGCTGGATATATTGTCAATTATAACTTTAATGTGGACAGCGGTAATTTCTATCGCGGTTTCGGAAGTAGTCGTCCTTTTGTTATGGAAAACAGTGTTACAAGCGCACCATACTTTCAAATTAGTTTGAATTTGGTAAGCCCTTGATGATTATTAATAACCTGATGAAATCATTAATTAAAGATTACGATTTTCTAACAATTTAATTTAAGAGAATTTGAATATAGGTAAGTAATCAATGATGAGATTTAGTTGTAAACCATAGTGCGATTAGGAAGAATAAAGGCTAAAGCCTTGATTTAGTATAATCTTACCTCCGCCGTGTTGGATTAACATTCTGTGGTATATCAAGGATATTCAAATTAGAACATCAATAAAAAAGGCTGTCAGGTTTTTTCTGACAGCCTTTTGCTTTTTATGAAATAATTTAAAAATTCAGTTAGTGAACGATTAATTCTTTTTCTTTCAACTAATTAATCTTTTGAAAGTCTTTTCCAAGTATCGGTTCTTCCAATTACAGAAACTCCAATATATCCACGAACTTCAATGGTCTTGCTATCTTTTAATTTGATAACACAATTGTAAGTACTGCCGTTTTCTGGATCGTAAATAGTTCCGTTTTCCCAAGTTTTGTTTCCAACATATTCAAAGTCCTTCAAGATTTTATAACCTAAAAGGGGAGTGCTGTGCATTTTGGAGTCAGGATTATTTTTGTCCACTTTTTTGGAACCATCTTCGTAGGTAGGGTTTTTCAACCAAACGATTTTACCGTAATACTTATTTCCAACTTTTGTGATGTTCACTTTTGCCTTCCCATGACTTGGTTCCCATACTCCAATAAGTTTGTCACCGTCATCACTTGTTAAAACTGAGTAAGTAAAAGAGGTGGTAAAAAACAAAGCCATTAATGCAAATGACCAAACAAATAATTTAAGTGAATTTTTCATAATGTCTGATTTTTTTATTGGTTTATAATTAATCGATTAAAGCCTTAAATGGATTATTTTTTATCTGGAATCATGATGTCCATTTTAATAGTTCCTTTCAATTTGATTTTATCGAAACTATCCTTTTTCGTAATTCCAGTTACTTCGAAGTAGAATTTATTAATATCTTTAAATCCTTCTATTTCTGCTTCTTGTAAACCTTTAATGACGAGCTTTTTGGAGTTCTTCTTAATTTTAATAGTCGCAACTTCTTTCGTTTCCGTTTTATCTGTCATCACCGAAAAAACAAGGTTTTCAAAAGTGCTAAACCCGTCAACAGCATCCGTTTCCAGAACGATTTCATTCATTTTCATACTAAAAATTTCGCTGCGTTCAATACCAAAATCTTCTGGCTTGAATTGAATGGTTGTAATCCCTTCGCAAACTCCATCTTTAAAAAATGGACCTTCTAATTCAATCTCAAACTCAACAGGGCCATATACTTTAGGCTCGTAATTGGTACACCCTATAAGCAATAGCAGGGCAAGAATTGGAAGGGTTATAATCTTGATTTTCTTCATGGTTTTAGTTTTGGACAAACGTACAAAACTCATATAAGTTTTTTTTATTAATAATAGTTATGGAGAAGAAAATTAATAATAATGATTTATGTCCTTTGTACAAAAGTGTTGGGTTTAATTTTTGTTTTTTAAAAGGTGTATAGTTGTTTGGAAAAGGTTTCGCGGAGCGCTGTTCCAAAATGAATAATTGTCCAATTCCAAATTGGGGTATGGCTAAAAAGTTTTGATTAAGTTCAATTTGGATATGTATCTGCAATTGAGTGCTTTCACAATTCGATAATGGAACCAAGGTCAAGACTTTGTCCGAAGGTCAAAAGATTATTATCTGGATCAAGTAGTGAAAATTCTCTTTGTCCCCAAGGTTTATTTTCTAAATGAC
Source organism: Bacteroidota bacterium (assembly GCA_039795265.1). GTDB lineage: Bacteria > Bacteroidota > Bacteroidia > Flavobacteriales_D > Crocinitomicaceae > UBA952. The sequence continues at coordinate 89,031 of JBDKEM010000024.1, forward strand.
CATTTGGGTGAATTGAAATTTTGTTTTCTAAAAGTTTCTTGTAGAGTTTATCAACGTCATTTGTTCTAATGTAAACCTGACCATAATTTTCTTTTGGGTCAAGTTCCTTAAATTGAAAAAAATGAATTTCAATGTTGTCTTTACCAACGATTAGATAATCTCCATAGTTTCCAAGTTCTTCAAATTTCAGCGCATTCAAATAATAGTCCTTAGTTTGGCTTAAATCGCGCATAGGAAGTTTTGGATTTATTGCGGTCAACATTTTTTTAAATCGTTTTTTACTGTTATTTTTTTTGAAGTCTTTTTCTATAGTGTCTAGAATGCTGCTGCCAATTTAGAATGGATGAGGTACACATTTTTAGTTTACATCGCAGTATCCTTTGTTATCTGTTTTCATATTTTTTCTTCCCCATTCATACATACTGTCGATTATTGGTAACAATGTTTTACCATATTCGGTGATATTATATTCGACTCTTGGCGGAATTTCAGGGAAAATTATTCTTTCAATTATTCCATCTGTCTCTAACTCTCTTAATTGATTTGTCAAAGTCTGTTTACTTATTTCTGTAATATTCTTTAGTAATATACTATAACGGTTTCGATCCGTTCTTATCATGTGAATAATGCTTGGTTTCCATTTACCACCAATTATATTCATGCAAAACACTACAGGACAGTTACCTGGAGTAAATTCTTTTGTCTTTCTTTCCATTGTTTTACCCATTAGTCTATTATTTTAGCCTATACACATAATTCTAGTCAATAATAATTAATTAGGCTAAGGTAATAATTTTGCCTCAATAAATTAACCCAGAATAAGAATGAAAGCAATACAATATTTAAGCTTTGGAACATCGGAAGTAATAAAGCTCAGTGATATTCAAAAACCCACAATTGCGACGGAGAATGACGTTCTAATTCAAGTAAAAGCAGCAAGTGTAAATCCTATGGACATTAAAATTCGTTTGGGATATTTACAACAAGTGCGACCAGTTCAGTTACCTTTTACTCCTGGTTTGGATGCCGCTGGAATCGTTGTCGCTGTTGGAGAGAATGTGAAAAATTTTAAAATTGGTGATGAAGTCTTGGCAGTTACGATGGCCAATGCTTATGCTGAATATGTATTGGCTAATCAGCATTTTGTTGCTCATAAACCACTTAACATTTCTTTTGAAGAAGCTACTTCATTGGCCGTGAACATAGGAACCGCCGAAAGTATTTTGTTTAGTGAGGGTAAGTTAGAAAAAGGGCAAAAAGTTTTAATACAAGGTGCAGCTGGAGCAGTTGGGTCGACTATGATTCAATTGGCAAAAGAAAAAGGACTTTATGTTTATGCCACCGCAACAGGAAAAGGCCTAGAATTGGTCAATAAATTAGGAGCCGATGAAGTCCTTGATTACAAATTAGATGATGTTACGACTTTAGTTAATGATATTGATTTAGTGGCGGATTGTGCTGGCGGACCTTCACAAAACAAGTTATTTGAGGTGCTAAAACAAGGCGGAAAATTATTGAGTATTGCGGCAATACCTTCGGTGGAATTAGCAAATAAATATCAAGTCGAAGCCCGATTTGTTTCTTCTGATCTCTCCTCAAAAAATTTAGCTGGCGGGCTACAATTGGTTAGAGAAGAAAAACTTACACCAATTGTTTCCAAAGTTTTTAAACTCGAGGAGGCAGCACAAGCCCAAGAATTTCTTTCGGCAGGTGGTGTAAATGGAAAGGTAGTTTTATCGGTTAGCTAATTTTATAACCAAGTTCGTTTGGGACTTGACCTTATCACGTTTAACATTGTTGTAGAACTCGAATGAAGTGAAACAAATCAAAAATTCCTTTTCATTTTGTCTCCCTCTGAACGAAAGCACGTAAACATTTCGGGTTAACTTTGTTATCCTTAATTTGAATTATGCGCTTACTTCGATTTTTTGCCTTTTTTGCTCTTCATTTCCTTTTTTCGGTCTCCCTTTTCGCACAAGGATCTATCCAGCAAGCCAGTGACCAATCCCAAGCGGTTTTTGAAAAGGTGCGCTCTTCAATCCCGACTTTCTCACCGAGTGAATACGTCAATCCTTTTATCGGTACGGGTGGACATGGGCATACTTTTCCAGGAGCCACAGCACCTTTTGGAATGATACAACTTTCTCCCGATACCCGCCGCGACGATTGGGATGGTAGCTCTGGTTATCATTATTCTGATTCGTTGATTTATGGTTTCAGTCATACACATCTAAGCGGAACGGGGGTGCCGGATTATTGCGATTTGTTGCTCGTGCCCCAATACGGTAAAGCGAAAATTCAACCGGGTTACCAAGTTGGTGAAAATGGTTATGGGGCAAAATTCTCCCACCAAAATGAAGTTGCAAAACCGGGCTACTACTCCGTGAAATTTGACAATGGAACACATGTGGAATTGATTGCAGGTGATCGCGCGGGTTACCACGTTTATACTTTTCCTGACAAGAAAGCGAAGAAATTCGTTCTTATTGATCTCGATCATCGTGATAGAGTACTTGAAGCATCGCTTGAAATATCTGGAAAACAACTGATTAAAGGTAAACGTATCTCGCAATCGTGGGCTAACGAACAACATTTTTATTTCGCATTGGAAACTTCTATTCCGTTCAAAAAAGCCAAACGAGTAGGAGGGAAGGGGCAAAACAAGTGGCTCCTTGAATTTCCAAAATCGGCGAAAACGGTGATGCTTCGAGTTGGAATTTCCGCAGTGGATGAAGCGGGAGCGATGTCGAATTTAAAAGCGGAATTAACGGATTGGAACAAAGACGGACTTCGTGCTAAAACAGTTTCAAAATGGAACAAAGAATTGAGTAAAATCTTGGTAAGCACGGAAAATCCGGAAAACATGACCATTTTTTACACCGCGCTTTATCATAGCTTTATCGCACCCAATTTATTCTCCGATTCCGACGGACGTTACCGAGGACGTGACAACCAAATCCATTCGGTTTCTGACGGACAACGATACACCGTTTTTTCTTTATGGGACACGTATCGCGGCGCCAATCCACTGTTTACCATCACCCAACAAAAGCGCACCAATGAGTTCATTCAAACTTTTTTACGTCAATATAAAGAAGGTGGCGACTTGCCCGTTTGGGAGTTGGCAGGAAACGAAACAGAATGCATGATTGGCTACCACAGCGTTTCGGTAATTGCTGACGCCTACGTGAAAGGCATTCAAGATTACGACGCGAATTTGGCCTTGGAAGCCATGAAAAATACCGCTCGTTTGAAGGAATACGCCAAAGATGAATTTCACCGAAAAGGATACATCAGTTCAGCGGAAGAACCGGAATCCGTTTCGAAAACGTTGGAATATGCTTACGACGATTTTTGTATCGCACAAATGGCAAAAGCAATGGGTCAAGACAGTATTTATAAAGCCTTTTATCCGCACAGTTTCAATTTTGTCAACGTTTTTGATCCTTCCACGCAGTTCATGCGGGCGCGTAGAAGTGGCCAATGGTTCATGCCGTTCAACCCGACGGAAGTGAATTTCAACTATACTGAAGCCAACAGTTGGCAATATTCCTTTGCAGCGCCACAACATGTTGAATTGATGGCGAATTTATTTGGAGGTCGTTCGGGATTAGAGAAAAAATTAGACAGTTTGTTTCAAGCTTCTGCTGGTTTAAGCGGACGCGAACAAGCCGACATAACGGGACTAATCGGTCAATATGCGCACGGAAATGAACCGTCGCACCATATCGCGTATTTGTACAATTACACCCAACATCCCGAAAAAGGGCAACGGTACATTCGTCAGATTTTAAAAGAAATGTACCACAATGCACCCGATGGACTCTCTGGAAACGAAGACTGCGGACAAATGAGTGCTTGGTACGTGCTAAGCGCCTTAGGATTTTATCCCATTACTCCCGGAACACCGTTTTATGAAACAGGAATTCCCTTATTTGAAGCTTCAACCATACGTTTGGAAAATGGCAACACGATTCAAATACGCGCGCGCAATTTTTCCCCGAAAAACACCTATGTCCACGGAGTAACTTGGAACGGTGTGAGAGTGGATAAGCGTTTGGACCACAACGAACTGATGAAAGGCGGAACCTTGGTGTTCGTATTGAGCGATTCGCCCCTTAAAATTACCGAAACCTTACCTGAATTTTTCAAGGTTGACGTTCCTGAGAAGTGGTTGCCTGCTCCTTTCATCACGACGACCGAACGCGTTTTCGAGGATAAGTTGAAAGTTGGATTTGACATGGTTTCCGTGAACAGTGACGATTTGAATTTTATTTTCTACCAAATTGACGACGAAACGTGGGAAACCTACGAAAAACCCTTCTTCATTGACAAATCATGTACCATTCGTTTTCGTGGTCAGCGTCGTTCGGGCGATAAAAAAATCGCCAACGGAGCAGTCATCGAGCAGCAATTCATCAAACGCGATCCGAGTGTACATTTACAATTGGCGAAGGCGTATTCTTCACAATATGCCGCTTCGGGTGACAATGCCTTAATCGACGGAATCAAAGGAGGAAAGGAGTTCAGAACAGGCGATTGGCAAGGCTACTACGGAACGGATGTTGTGGCTACCGTAACTTTTGATGAAGCACGTCAACTCAGTCAATTTGGTGCGTCCATGATTCGCGACCAGCGTTCTTGGATTTTCTTCCCAAAGGCAATTTCTGTTGAGATTTCGGAAGATGGAACCAACTTTAAAGCGCTTCCTGAAATCAAGATTGCTGAGCCAAATAGCAAGGACAAAAATCCCGAAACCTTGGAATTTGTGGTGGACAGCAACGCGACATCAACTGTGAAGGCAATCCGTTATGTAGTGAAAAATTCAGGGGTTTGTCCCGATTGGCATTTAGGAAAAGGAAATCCAACATGGTTGTTTCTCGATGAGTTGATTTTTCGTTAATTTGTCTATTAAAAATTGATGTTTTGGCTAAAACTACCGCTATAAAAACCACCCCTACGACAGCAAAAATTCAATCGATTTCAGCAGGATTGGCTTTTGTTTTCATCACCTTGTTGGCATTTCTTCAATACGGGAATTCGCTTTCCAATGCGTTTTCTTTGGATGATGAACTCATCACAACGACCGACCGTTCACATCATAAAATTGTTGAAAAAGGCCTTTCTGGGATTCCGGAAATTTTTGCCTCAAGTTATGCCCACGACGGAAAACAGAATTACGAATACCGTCCTATGGTGACCTTGAGTTACGCGTTGGAGTGGGAATTATTCAAGGATTCACCAAACCGCGCTTCGATTTCGCACTTCATAAATGTGTTGTTGTATGCATTGTGTGGCTTCCTGCTCTTTCGTTTATTAATGCAATTTTTTGAACAAAAAGCGTCGTGGTTTAGCTTTATCGTTGTCGCTTTGTTTATGTTGCATCCCATTCATTCTGAGGTGGTTAATAATCTAAAAAATCGCGATGAATTGATGAGTTTTGCCTTTGCTATGATGACTGCAATTCAGACCTTTAAATGGTTTGATACCAAAAAATGGCAGTATATCGCTTTAGGGATTTTCACGATGATTTTATCGATTTTGAGTAAAAAGTCCAACTTGCCGCTCATCTACATTTTACCCGTGATGCTTTATTTTTTCCGAGAGGTGAAATGGAAACAACTCGGCTACACCGTTCTACTATTAGGTCTGGCGCAATTCGGAGCGAGTATGGTGAAAACGATTTTTTTAAAGGAATCTAGCTTACGTATTTTTAGCTATTATGAAAATCCACTTTTTGAAATGGGCTTCGTCGATCGAATTCCAATGTATTTCTTTTCCAATGTGTTTTATCTTTATAAGTTATTGATTCCGTATCCGTTAACGAGCTATTACGGTTTTAACACCTTGCCTTTGGTAGGATTTGGTCATTATTTATTTTTCATCTCTTTCGCCCTTTGTTTGGTGGCTTTATACTTTATTATCAAAGGATTAAAATCGAAAAGTGAATGGAGTTTTGCCTTGCTTTTCTTTTTCATGGCGATTGGTGGAACGGCGAATTTGCTGACTCCGATGGTGGGAATAGTTTCCGAACGTGCGGCATTTACAGCGTCGATTGGATTTAGTTTTGGTCTTGCTGCTTTGTTGTTTCATTTTTTCAAATTCAAAAAGGAAGATAATCCATTGTCTCCCAATAAAATCATGTTGGTTGCCTTTGCGTTGTGTATTCCAGGATTATTGTATTCTTGGCAACGTAATAAGGATTGGAAAAACAAAACGACCTTATTTCTCAAAGATGCTGAAACGACACCAAAGTCGGTTAAATTGCTGACATTGGCCGCTTTAGAATACCACAATGAAGCAGAAATGATGAAGCGCAATTTACCATTTATCACACCCGAACTTCAAGTTAAAGTCGATTCAGCTATGGTGTTGTATAACCGTGCGCTTTCGGTATTTTGGAAATATGAATCGAATTTAAATAACTCAGGAGCAATATATTACGCTTACTATTTTGATTTCCCAAAATCCATAGAACGCTTCAAAGCTTCTGTGAGTTTCAATGAAAAATACACTGAAGGTTATTTAAATATAGCAAATGGTTATTCCAAACTTGCGGAAGGCTATCATGAGGTAATTCCCTTCCTTCCTGCGGTGAAAAGAAGTAAACAAGTCAATAAAAAACTAGATGCTTTCTTTAGAAATGAAAACCTTTTTAAATCCTTTAATTTATTGCGTCAATATCAAATTTCAGCCGAACAATTGTTGAAAAAAGGCATGAATCAACAAACAATTCAACTATTGAAAACGTATGCCCAACAAGTGGAACAACAGGATCAAAATTTGAAACAAATTGCATTTTCCGCTAAAATTGATGGAACAATCAAGGAAATCATGGAGCGCAAACGACAACCAGATTTACAAGTGCTTAATGAAGTGCGTAATCAGCTCGTTGTTATCACACAAAAGCAACTTCAATTAAGCCCGGAACAGTTCGCTGCGGATGTTAAAGAATTGAAACGACGATACATCGATTCGTCAGCAGTTTATTATAATTTGACCTATTCAAAGAGTCCAAAAATGGAGGAATACTACGCTTCTGTGAATAGATTTGCCATGTTACTTCAAGATTATAAAGGACTTTTGGACTTGCAATTCAAGTACTTAAAGCATTTTAAAAAGAAGTACAATGCTCCGACTTATATCCAAATGGCGAATTGTTATTTTAATTTAGGAAATCGTGAAAAAGCAAAGTTTTATTTCAAAAAAGGAATGGATGAAATGGGAGAAGAGATGCAGCAATTACAAACGAAAAAAGCACCAACGAACGAGGAGAAAGCGCGTATTTTAGCGTTACAGGATGAAATGTTGCGTTTGCGTTCGTATGTTGCTAGCATCAAATCTGGACTTGTGCCAATGCCTGTTGTAGAAGAATAATGAATTCCTTGAATCTACACTTCATTTTTGGTTTAGGACGTTCTGGAACTACCTTACTTCAGAAGGAGTTAGGAAAAATGAACGGCGTCATCGCGAATCCTGAAAGTTTATATTTATTGGAGTTTTTGTATCGAATCCCCAAAAACAAAGCACTTACTTCAACGGAAATTGATGCGATACTAGAGCGCATGTTTGCCTTGAAAACCGGACATTTCGTTTCCCTTGATTTGTGGGATATTGATAAAATTGGTTTGCGCTCTTATTTGAAACAGGAAGAAAATGTTACTTTTTTTACGCTCGTTGAAGCAATAAACCGTTTCTCGAAAGCCGGCCAAAAGGTGGAACATCCGCAGGTCATTTTCGATAAAAATCCACCACATACCTTACACATTCCAAAGCTCTTAACTTTTTCTGATAACGGCTTAGCCATTGGAATTTATCGGCATTATTGGGACAACATTCTTTCCCGTTTTGAATACCGTTTAGACGCTATCCGTCACCCCTTGTACCATGCGTTGATTTGGGTGAAATACAATACCGAATTGCGCCAACAAGCGAAGAAATTTCCAACACGCTTGAAATTGGTAGGCTATGAAGATTTTGTTCAAAATTCTGAAAAACAATTAGTTGATTTACAGCATTTTTTTGGTTTGAACGAACAACGGGAAAATTCAGATGAACAAGCGCTTATGTCGCATTTGTTGGAAAAAATCACCGATGAAAAGGAAAAAGCGTATTTCATGAAAATGCATGGAAAAGTGTTTCAACCCATTGATGCCGCTGCTGTTGGAAAAAAGGAACATCCATTTACACCTGCACAAGTTGCGGCCATACATCACATTTGTGGCGAATTAGCTGAAAAGTTGGGTTACGAAAAAGTACCTGGCGGGGCAATTCCCATAAAAGAACGTCTATTGATTGGCTATTTCCGTTTGCACATCGCGCTACTTCATCGGATACATTGTTTTTATTACCAGTCGCCATTGTGGGTGAGGAAATTAGGTAGAACTGTTCGACGTTTTGGACGATAAACCAAACTTTTCCATGAAAATTGATAGATAATGACACCAGAATTTCTTTCTATTCGAGATAAAAAAGTAGCTTTTGTGAAACAGGAATTCTTTCCAAATCGACCGTATTTGGTCTTTCTTCACGACTCCTTAGGTTGTATTGAATTGTGGCGCGATTTCCCTGAAAAATTGGCAAAACGACTGAAAATGAACGTGTTTATCTACGATCGTTTAGGTTATGGACAATCGGATTCCTTTATTCATTCGGTGCGTGAAGTGAATTATATGGACGCCGAAGCTGATTTTTTGAAAGAAGTACTGGACACTATGGAAATTGAAAAACCAATTTTATTTGGTCACAGTGACGGCGGAACGATTGCTTTGCTTTATGCGTCCAAGTTTCCATCTAATTTAAAATCCTTAATCGTTGAAGGAGCGCATATTTTTGTCGAAGAAATAACATTAGAAGGCATTCGAGAAGCGAAACTTGCTTTAGAAACCACCAATTTGTTTCAAAAACTCGAACGTTATCACGGAGCTAAAACCCAAGCCTTACTCGACGCTTGGATCGATACGTGGCTAAGTGACGCTTTTCGAACGTGGAACATTGAACGACAATTGGAAACGATTACGCGCCCCATTTTAGTGATTCAAGGGGAAAACGATGAATTTGGTTCTGATTTACAAGTTCTTGGGATTATGAACAAGGTGCAAAGTCAGATGAAGCAGTCGTTTCTTTTTCCAAACGCGAAACATACGCCGCATAAAGAAATTCCAGAAGTCGTGTTGGGTGTGTGCGAGGAATTTGTGGTTGGAATTGAGGATTGAAAATGCAGAAAGTAAAATTGATAATCCGCTACGTTGCATCGTTTATTAATTAGTTTTGGATTTGGTTTCGTTCTTACAAAAGATGGTTTTATTCCCTAAAAATTGAATCGAACTCCATTAATTTAATAAAGCTTTCAAGTAAATGTCTGAAAAATTGTTTCAATTGACATGGACAACTTTCGGCACATATTGTTATGAGTTAAATTTTACTAATGAGGACACCACAGTTGTGACGAATTAGGTCTAATCGACTTTGGGCTATATAAATTTCAAGCTGTAAAATTCCAAACTCAAAATAAATTCAGTTAATTTAACTCGAAAACCACTGCCTCCGCAATTATAAAATAAATTTGCGTTTTTATAAGCGATTCCAATTTGATGCATTCGGACAAAAACGTACTTTTTATTTACCAATTTACTTCAAACCATTTGAATATAAAGTTCATTCATTCGTGGTTGAAACGGCGTTTAAAGGTGGTTTTAGTGTTCGTTTTTTGCTCTTCGATGACCTTTTTTTTTACACAATCTAATTTTTCTACCGATACCTTGACTTTTTCCCAACGCACCTTGGGTTCCATTCAACAAATTCAAGAAAATGCAGTGCGTTTTTCTGCTCCTTTCGTGTTCGATTATTCGGATTTGAATCACAGCGTTTTTTTGCAGAATAATGCATTTTACCACCAACGTTCAAGGAAAGAAGATGCCTATATTTTTTCCGCACTTCCGCATATTGGTTTCTCGTATATTTTCGGAAATCAGGGCACTCAACTCGTTCATGCCAATTATCAACAAGCCTTGCACAATGGTTGGTTATTGAATGCTGTTATTGATCTTCAAAGTTCTCAAGGTTTTCACAGAAACGCTGCTTTTTCGGATAACTCCTATCGTTTCAACATGCGTAAAATTGGAAAAAGAAGCACTTACGATCTTCGATTGGCGTATGAAGGAGCAAAAAAAGCATGGAACGGTGGTGTCTTGAGCGATACGCTTTCCTACTATTATTCCCCCGCTTTTCTTCCCATCAATAAAGAAGATGCTTATTCGCGACAATCGGATTTTAAAATCAAATTGAAACATGCACATCGAATTTTGGGTGATTCACTGCGTTTTCAAGCACTTTATTTACGTCATGAATTCAACTCAATCACACGAAGAAATTACGAAACGGGTGATTTAACTTCCCTATATTCAACTGTTTATTTCGATACACTGAAAACCGATGAACGCTTCCGTTTTGGGGAATTGACAAACGCCCTTGGTTGGCGCCAGCAAGGAAAAATGCTGCGACAAGAGTTGGGTGTGGGCGCTCGTTTGTGGCAATACAAAGACACAGCGTATTTCCGGGATACAGCTGAAGTCTTTTTGGAGCACCGTTTGGAATTCAAGGTAGCTAAGTATCTCCTCCGTCATGAAGGTTATTTGAATCTCGTGGGCGCGAATCGCGAATGGCGAACACGTTGGGATGCAGCAGGTGCTTGGACTAAGTTAGAATTGAGTGCAGCTGTTGAAGTCCAGAACCGTTTAAGCGCACCGATGTACCGACAACAAGCTGGAAATGTGTTGTGGTTTTCCTTGAATCAATTGCGTTTACAGCGCTCGGCTTTCGTCTCAGGTGAAGCAAAATATTTGTTCAACAATTGGAAAATCAAAGCGAAAGGAGAGGTCTTATTCTTCGGCAAGCAATTGCGCTTTGACAGTTTTTTACAAGAATGGAACAACGAATTAAGTACCTCAACAGGAACGGTTTTTAAACTAGGTACGAATGCAAGTTGGAACTACAAATTCTTGGAATTGAAAGCGCATTATCAATTCACCACGTCGCCAAATAAAGTGCTTCCGATGCACGTGACAGGTATTTTTACCACTTTTAGAGGCGGTATCATGAAAGGGAAAAAGTTGCAAGCGAGTGGGGGAGTGCACGTGTTTTATACGAGTTCCTTACGTCCTATTGTATGGAATCCTTCAGGAACGTTCATTGACTGGCAAGCTACTGAAAATCAAAATATGCAAAAAGGTTATTTGAACCTTTCAGTGTATGGTAGTTTTGAGGTTTCCACCGTTCGCTTCTTTTTTATGGTGGACAATTTGGGTTATTTTTGGTCGGACAGCGCCATCAATTGGACGCAAGGATATACTTTTCCGTCGATACAAGTGAAGGCAGGAATTACTTGGGATTTTTGGAATTAAAAATTGCAGTTTATGATAAAAATGAAGTGGATTTACTTGTTGTTTCTTGTTGCGCTGCTCGTTTCTTGTGGTTCGGATAAGAAGGATAAAGTCGAAAATTGGGAATCCATACGTCCGAAAGATGAAGAGAATAAACAAGTAAAAAATCAACAAGAAAAGGATACCTTAGCTCCGTACCTCGAAACCTATAAACACGATTCCATTTTGCTGGAAATCATAAAAATAATACCGATCACTTCAACAGAATTTTTAAATCGTTTTTCAAAAAGTTATTTAGATTTTGAGTTGGAAACTCCTGATACTGCTTTGTACATACGCCACTCCACTTGGAACTTCAAGGATTCAATCGCGACAATGAATGCGTTTTACAATTGGCTCGATGAAGATCAAGGGACGCGTTTAGGTGGAAAATTGAAAAAAACGAGCAATTTCACACTTTGGATTATCACCAAAAATGGAATGGACAGAATTGAGTCGAACCAAAAAATCGAACCAGAAATTTGGTGGAATTGTGTACGTTTTCAACGAAATATCACAGTTCCATTTTATGTCATTTCTCAACCCAAAAATCGCCCATCGAGTTGGTTAGTGCGCGACGCGAAAGGGAAATGGGGGAATCAAAAAATTACATTATGAACGTAGTCAACCGCGGTTTTATCCGTATCGTGCCCACTGAAAAATTTATGTCTTGGGCGAAGTCAGTTGCTGAAGAAACGCCTTTTTTTGAACAAGAACCTGAGGCAACGATTTACTTAATTGAAGAAGAATTTTGGGAAGACGATAAAGTCTTGGAAGCGTATTACCGACGCATTTTCAAGCAAGAATGTGATCCGTTCATAGAAGAAAATCCCACTTTGCCTGAATGTTCTGATTTGGAAGCATTTCTGGAATTATTTGAGGTGGAATTGGGTTCTTTTGTCTACGATCTTCGCAAGGAAAACCTGGAGCGCTACGAGGTGTAAATGACAGCAAATCAGTACAAACAGGGACTACAAGAAAACTGGCAACAATTCACTATTCTGGTAATTGTCAATGCTTTTGTTGGCGGAATGGTTGGAATGGAACGTTCTATTTTGCCTCAATTCGCAGAAGAATCGTTTCATGTGGCGTCCAAAACGGCAATTTTAGGTTTCATTGTCGCCTTTGGGATTTCAAAAGCGCTTGCCAATTATTACACTGGAAAATGGGCAAACAAAATTGGTCGCCGTAACCTGTTAATTATCGGTTGGTGTGTCGCTATTCCTGTTCCTTTACTGTTATTGTCAGCTAATTCCTGGTCGTGGGTTCTTGTGGCTAACGCTTTACTCGGAATCAGTCAAGGCTTGACGTGGAGCAGTACGGTAGTGATGAAAATTGATTTAGTTGGCGAAAAACAACGCGGTTTAGCAATGGGACTAAACGAGTTTGCAGGCTACCTTTCGGTGGGATTAATCGCCTTTCTTACCGCTTGGATTGCAACTACTTATGGCGTAGTTCCTTATCCGTTTTACCTCGGATTGGTATTAGCGGTAATGGGATTATTGACCACATTATTTTTTGTCAAAGACACCGCACATTTTCTACATCAAGAACAAAATAATTCATCTTCTGCGAAATTGGAACACGTTTTTTTAGACACAAGCTTCAGAAATAAAGCACTAAGTTCAATTACGCAAGCGGGATTGGTTAATAATTTGAACGATGGAATGATTTGGGGGTTATTGCCAATTTGGTTGGTAGAGCAAAACGTAAACAGTGCGCAATCAGCTATCATTACAGCGCTTTATCCAATTGTTTGGGGTTTGGGTCAACTTTTTACGGGTGGACTTTCTGACAGATTTTCAAAAAAGCGTTTGTTGTTTTTTGGAATGGTATTACAAGGATTGGCGATAATGGGGTTTGTGATTTCCCTCAATTTCATTTTTCAACTTTTTTGCGCTATTTTTTTAGGATTAGGAACCGCCTTGGTGTATCCTACCTTTCTTTCTTCAATTGCGTTTTATAGTCCCGTTCAACAACGTGCGGAAACAATGGGTGTGTTCCGTTTGTGGCGCGATTTGGGTTACGCAATTGGTGCCTTATTGTCAGGAATTATAGCCGACTTTTTTGGAATACATTACGCCATTTTCAGCATTGCCTTTGTGACGCTTTTATCGGCTCTTGTCATTCAAAAGCGCATGCCGAAGGATTGAAATTTCTATGAAACTCGAAAAAGAATACAACTCTTTTGATAACATCCAAATACAATTAAAATCTAAAAACACCGTCATTCCTCGCAAGATATTAATTTTGAAACATGCATTTTCTATCCGATAGTTCATTTTGGTTGCTTATTCCATTTTTTATCATTGCCTTCGCAGCAGCGTATTGGTTGTATCTTCCGAAAGCGTGGGTCGCAGAAATTAGTAAACAAAAACGCTGGACCTTACTGGCTTTGCGCACCACAACCTTGTTTTTAATACTCGTTTTGTTGCTCGGAATCATTTTTCAATGGCAACATTTCCGCGAGGAACGTCCTGTAATTGTGACACTTGTGGATAATTCTGCTTCGATGAAAAATTACGGCGACAGTGCTGAAATTCCGACGCTTTACAAACAATATTCTGACGCGATACAATCCCGTTTCGCTGAAAAATTTGATTTGTTAACCTACACTGTTGGAAGCAACGCTGGAAATGAAAAGGTTAACTTTAAGGCAGCAAGCACGCACCTCGAAGCAGGTTTTGAGAAAATCCAAACGGAATTGTATCACCGCAATGTTGGGGCAATCGTTCTCATTTCGGATGGAAATTACAACACAGGCGCTAATCCCATTTATGCGGCTGAAAAGTTAAATCTTACGCCAATCTTTACGCTAAACGTCGGTGATACGGCAACTAAACGCGATGTGTTTATTAAAAATGTTCAAACCAACGATCTCGCTTTCCTTAACAATTCCTTTCCCGTTGAAGTGGATGTGGAGGCCTATAAATTTCCAGGGAAATCAGTGAAAGTGCGCATTGCAAATGAAGGAAAAACACTGGCAGAGCAAACGGTTCAATTTGGAAATACGGCGTCTTCATTTAAAGAATTAATCTTTGAAATTCCTGCGGAGAAAGTTGGTTTTCAGAAATATACGGTTCAGGTTGAAGCCTTAGCAGGTGAATTTTCTGTAAAGAACAACGTCCGCAGTTTTTACATGGAAATCGTGGATTCGCGCAGTAAAATTTTATTACTTGGTGGTGCGCCACATCCAGATATCGCAGCTTTTAAAGAGGTATTGACTGAAAACACGAATTTGGAAGTGCAATCGTCTTTAATTGGGGATTGGGATAAAAAAATTGAAGGGATTGACCTCGTGATTTGGCACGAACCTGGAATCAATTTCGATCCTGCCGCATTGAGTATTTTTCAATCTAAAAAGATTCCTATTTTTTACGTTCTTGGACCAAATACTTCTCCGAACGTACTTCAAAAACTAAACATCGGATTGTCCGTTCCAGCTGGAAATCAAACGGATGAAATTCAAGCTGGACTCAATACCGCCTTCCTTGGATTTGAAACTGATAACGCAATGGAGGAAGCTTTTCAATATTTTCCTCCGTTAAAAACGCGTTTTGGTGCTTTAAAAATTAGCGGTGATGCGGAAGTTGTGTTGTTTCAACGTGTTGGCATCATCAAGAAAACGGAACCCTTGATGTTTTACAAAAATACGCCGAACGGAAAAGTAGGCGTTCTTTACGGTGAGGGTGCATGGCGTTGGAAATTAAATGATTACGTTAGAAATGGAAGCCACGAACGATTTAGAACGTTTTTCTCGAAAGTGTTTTCTTATCTAACGGTCAAACAGCAGGCAGCAGGTTTGCGTGTGGATTTACCCAAACGATTTACCATTGAAGATGAAGTAGTTTTAAATGCATCGTTTTTCAATGCCAATTTAGAACCTATTACCACTCCTGCGATTGATTTGACATTGACCAGTGAAAACGGAAAAAAATACACCACCCAATTCGCAGTTTCAGGAAACGGGTATAAGTTGAATTTAGGTAAATTGAAAGGTGGAAAATACTCATGGAAAGCCACTTCTACCTTCAACGGAAAAACGTACACCAAATCGGGAACGTTCTTGGTAGAAGACATTCAACTGGAAAAATCGGTGACCAATGCAAACCACAAATTATTGGCGCAATTGGCAAAACAAAGTGGTGGTAAATCGTTGGCATTCAATCGTTACGCTGATTTGTTAACAGAATTAGACAAACGTAAAGATATCGCCAATGTACTTTTTGAAGAAACCCGTTTTGCATCGCTGATAGATGTGAAATGGTTGTTGTTTATCTTGGCCTCATTGGCTATTGTTGAGTGGTTCCTTCGACGTTTTTGGGGAACATATTGATTCATTTTCAATTTTTTAAAGATGAAATTTTCTTATCACAAGGCAGTTTTTCTGTTTGTACTTTTCATTTGTTTTTCCACATCGGCGCAGTTGCAATTAAAAGAAATCATGAAAGGTTCCGATTTTGTGGGGTATCTTCCTGAAAATCAACGCTGGGACGTGCACGGTGAACGCATCATTTTTACTTGGAATCCGGAAAAGAAACCACTTGCTTCCACCTACGCCTTTTCGATAAAAACGGGAAAAACAATTGCAGTTAATTCGGAAGAAATCGTCTATTTTGATCCCGTTCAGAAAGGATTTAACGACGTTTATTTTTTGGAAGATGGAAAGTTGTTCGTCTATCAAAAAGTCCAGCGAAAAAAAGTTTTGGTACTGGAATTACCACAGCCAATTTTGAATTTCCAACGTTTAAAAAATGAAAACACAATCGCTTTATTAATAAATGATAATGTATTTTTACTTCAAGTGAAAGGTGAAATGTTTTCCTTGTTTCAATTGACACGTTTTAAAACTGGAAAAGCTAAGAAATCAGAAGAAATAGACAGTACATTTTTGGAGAAACAGCAAACTGAATTGTTTGAATTCGTCCGTTTGAAAAATGAGCAAAGTGCGTATCGAAAACTATTGAATCCTGCGAAAAAAGATATGACGTGCTATTTGGGAGCGGGAACAATCGAGGAAATGCAAGTTGATCCGAGTGGTAAATTTGTGGTAGTGCGCATGCACGAAGAAGCGAATGAGCCGTCCACGCATTACGAAGATCATATCACCGCGAATGGATTTACGAAGAGTAGAGAAGCCCGTTCGAAGGTTAGCGCCAACGAACCCAATGACCGCTTGTTATTGTTTCAAAGTGAAGCAAATAGCTTGATGGAACTGGACTTTTCATTTTTGACCGATATCCGTAAAAAGCCCACGTTTATGCGTAATTCCGAGAACGATACTTTTCCAAAAAATCGTCCACTTTTTATTCATCAACAGGTATTTAATCCAATGAATACAACTTCAGTTTTTGACGTTCGTAGTGCGGACAACAAAGACCGTTGGATAGTTCACTTAGATTTGACTACTGGAAAAATGACGGAACTCGAACACCAACACGATGAAGCATGGATTGGAGGTCCTGGAATTTCATCTTGGAACATGGAAAACGGAACCTTAGGTTGGCTCAACGATGGCAAATCCATTTATTTTCAGTCGGAAAGTAGTGGTTTTTCGCAACTGTATTTACTTTCAGTCGAAGACAAAAAACGCACACAATTAACTTCTGGAAACTTTGAAATTCATGGAGTTACCCTTTCCAATGACGGTAAACGGTTTTACCTCTCTGCCAATAAAACTCATCCGGGAAACCGCGGATTCTACAGTTTGGAAATCGCTACAGTAAAGTGGATGCCTATTTTAGAAACCGAGGGTGCGTTTGAAGTCGCAATTTCACCTGACGAAAAACAATTAGCGTATCGTTTTTCCACTTCGACTCAACCGTGGGAACTGTATTATTGCAGCAATACTTTACCTTCCAAATCAATTCAAATAACTCGTTCTACAACCACTGAATTTCAAGCGTATAAATGGCGTAAACCCGAAGTATTTTCCTTTAAAGCATCTGATGGTGTGGAGGTTTTTGCACGTTTATATGAACCTTCTTCCGAAAAGAAAAACGGAGCAGCAGTTTTGTTTGTGCATGGTGCTGGATATTTGCAAAATGCCCACCATTATTGGAGTACTTATTTCCGGGAGTATATGTTTCACAACCTCTTAACGGATTTGGGTTACACTGTTTTGGACGTCGATTACCGTGCGAGTGAAGGTTATGGTCGCGACTACCGAACGGCCATTTATCGTCACATGGGTGGACGTGATTTGAACGATTTCGTGGACGCCAAAGGGTGGTTGGTCAAAAATAAAGGCATTGATGCAAAGCGTGTTGGGATTTATGGTGGTTCTTACGGCGGATTTATCACACTAATGGGATTACTCACCACCCCCGACGAATTTGCTTGTGGAGCGGCCTTACGTTCCGTAACCGATTGGGCGCATTACAACCACGAATACACTAGCAATATTTTGAACGCACCAGAAACAGATCCAGAGGCGTACAGACGGAGTTCACCGATTTACTTCGCTGACAACTTGAAAAAACCATTGTTGATTTTACACGGGATGGTGGACGACAACGTGCAATTTCAAGATGTCGTGCGCTTGAGTCAACGATTCATTGAATTGAACAAAACCAAGTGGGAATTAGCCGTTTTCCCAACAGAAGCACACGGTTTCAAAAATGCGGATTCTTGGTTCGATGAATACCGTCGGATATTGGAATTGTTTGAGAAGGAGTTGAAATAGGAAGGATATTAATATTCTTAGTTCGATAATTAATATAGGATCGACTGCGATGTTGTCAAAACGCCTGGAAACAAGGACAACGAAGAAGGTAGTTACGAGAAAGGATTTTGAAGAATTTTCGAACCGATGAATGGGGAAATCAAATAGGTATAGCAAATCGCTTTGAATAAAAACCAGTCATTGCGCAATTTCAATTCTGAAAACATTACTTATACGCGTTAACATCATCCATTTTTCAATTCTTCAGTCTAAATCCGACCTTTCTACCTCTTTTTTTTCAAATACTGATAATGCTCAAACTTATCTTTGATGAAAACCACTAATTCCATTTCTGCAGCGGTTTTCAAGAAATCCACATCAACATTCAGGAAGGTAATGAAATCGTCAAATTCTTCCTCTGTTAAATCAATAATTTCGTAAACGACATACAAGCGCAGTAACTCCTTCACAACCATCCGCTGGTCATCTTTGAATTTTTGCTCTGCAATCCATCGTTTGTTTTGTTCTTTCTTGGAAAAGGCTTGATATAGCGCAGTAATCGGACTTTGCATTACCTCTATTCCCGTTACCATTCGTGTTTCTCGCATCGCCAAAGCCTTTCGTTCCTCTTTAATCTGGTCAAGTGTTTTTATCGGTCGAACGATAACTTCTTGAATGTTTTGCGGAAGTTGTTCGATGAACGCCACGACCCGATGTTGGCAATTGGAATCCGCGACAACATTAAATTCGTAAATTGGGTATCCTTTTGTTGAAAGGGCAATCTTGTCACCAATCTTAGTATACACTGAAAACGAACCGTCGGGATGTCCGAAAACGCCACGTCCAGTTGTACGGTTGATAACCATTAAATTGTAGAAATTTTGAGGACGAAGTGTATCCACTACTTTACCCGTAAGATAAACCTTATCGCATTGTGCTTCAACTCCTAAACCGAACGAAGTGGCAAAAAATAAAAATAAAATGAATCGCATGTTCGTAGTTTTGAAATCCAATTAAAACTGCTCGAAATACCAATTAAGATTCAAATCCACAAAGTGAAGGTCTGAAAAAAAGTAAAGGGCAAACGGAGTCAGCAATACCGTTAACCAAATTATAACGAGAATCAATCGAAATATTGTTGAGGCATCGCGAGAAACTGGCGCCACCAAAACACTGTTTACATACGATGCGACAAGTTGTTCGTTATTTTCAGGAGCGAGTTCCAAATACTTTTTAAGTGCTGGAGTTTCTTCAATCACCACTTCGCGTAATTTGGCGTATTCTTCATTCGTTAGCTCGTCGAAGGTTGAGATGTATTTGACACCAGCCGCGTTTAATCGTTTGCGCATCTGGTAATTTACTTGCATTCCTCTGACTTTAAACGCCATCAAAAAACCAAATCCCATTAAGACCCAACTTTGAATAAAAAAATCTAAGATAATCATGGATAGGGAAGAGGTCAATGAGAAAATCATGAGCAGTAAATCCTGATTCTGGAAGACCAATAATTTGAACAATTGTCCACCGTCTAAAGGATCGACAGGTACCAAATTAACAAGATTTAAAAAGATGAAAAGGAATGCCAATAAGGCCATCCAGTTCAGTTGAAATTGGTAGGAAAGGTAGTAAAATAAGATACCCAAAGCGATTCCGGGAAGTGGTCCTGCGGCAGAAACGATGAGGGATTGTTTTTGCGAATATTTTTCCTTGGAACCTTGTACAAATGCGCCCATCAACGGAATGAACAACATTCTAACGTTTTCATAACCAAAAGATTTCATTGCGATGTAGTGCCCGAATTCATGAACGAATAGGACAACAATAAGCAATAATAAAAAGGTGAGTTGGTCGGAGAAAACGAGGAGAAAAGTCCCTGCGAAAAGTACAATTGAAAATGCGGTCAAGCCCCAATTACTTTCGACTTTAACTTTCTCAATATGTGGTTTTTCAGGATATAAACTGTAATCGCTCATGGCTTACATTCCGGGCATTCCACCCATTCCTTTCAGCTTGCTCATCATACCCATCATGTTGCGAGGATTGCTCATCAATTTCATCATTTTGCGCATATCTTCAAATTGTTTGATGAGTTTATTGACTTCTTGAATCGATGTTCCACTTCCTTTTGCAATACGTGTTTTACGTGAAGTATTCAACAAAGCCGGATTAGAACGTTCTTTTGGTGTCATGGAGAGAATAATTGCCTCGATACCTTTAAACGCGTCGTCGGGTACATCTACATCTTTCATTGCTTTCCCCATTCCTGGAATCATTCCCATCAAATCTTTGACGTTACCCATTTTTTTGATTTGTTGCAATTGACCTAAGAAGTCGTTGAAATCAAATTGGTCTTTTAGGATTTTCTTTTGCAATTTGCGTGCTTCTTCTTCGTCGAATTGCTCTTGTGCACGTTCAACGAGGGAAACAACGTCACCCATTCCCAAAATACGGTCTGCCATACGGTTCGGGTAGAAGACATCCAAGGCGTCCATTTTTTCACCCGTTCCGACAAATTTTATCGGTTTGTTGACAATTGATTTTATTGAAAGGGCAGCACCACCGCGGGTATCACCGTCCAATTTGGAAAGAACAACACCGTCAAAGTTGATACGTTCGTTGAACGCTTTTGCCGTGTTTACTGCATCTTGACCAGTCATGGAATCTACCACGAAAAGAGTTTCAGACGGTTGAATGGCTGTTTTAACGCGTGCAATTTCTTGCATCATTTGCTCATCGACTGCCAAACGTCCAGCGGTATCGACGATGACAACGTTAAAACCTTTGCTGCGTGCGTGAATAATGGCGTCATTCGCAATTTGAACCGGATCTTTGGTGTCACGATTGGAATACACTTCAATGTCCAACTGTTCTCCAAGAACGTGCAACTGGTCAATCGCCGCAGGTCGGTAAACGTCACAGGCAACTAAAAGGACTTTTTTACCTTTTTTCGTTTTGAGATAATTTCCTAATTTTCCCGTGAATGTAGTTTTTCCCGAACCTTGAAGACCAGACATCAAAATCACAGCTGGATTACCTTTTAGGTTAATTTCGGATTCATTTCCACCCATCAGTTCAACTAACTCTTCGTGGCAAATTTTCACCATTAACTGTCCGGGAGAAACCGATTTGAGTACGTCGCGACCGAGTGCTTTTTCTTTTACTGTATTCGTAAATTGTTTTGCAGTATTAAAACTAACATCGGCATCAAGTAAGGCACGGCGCACTTCTTTGAGTGTTTCAGCCACATTGATTTCAGTAATTTGTCCTTGTCCTTTTAATACTTTAAACGCGCGTTCAAACTTGTCGGTTAGATTCTCAAACATAGTTTTAAAAAATTAGGGTGCAAAGATAGAATTAATATAGGTGAATTTTTTGAGTAAGGAGAGAAAATCCACACGAAGGGAGGTAGAAAGAGAAATTAACACAAAACGTGAGGCGCATCAAGTTATTCTAATCCCAAATAAAACATCATTTTATGCATTAAACCAATGACCTTTCCTAAAGCTGGCCATCTGAAATAATCAAATTGAGTTCAGAACACAAATTAAACCATTTCCTCAACCGCCTTCTTTGACTTACGGTACAAATAACTATCATAAATGAAGCGTTTTGCGAAGCGGACTTGCTTATCGGAGTAGATGAGTTTTTTAAACACATTCGCATTCACACCGAAATACTCATAACTCGAGCCGTCGGTAAAAGTGATTTCCAATAAAAGTCCTTTGTGCTTATAATCCGCGATACCACATTCCATAATCGTTTTTTGGTATTCAGGTAGATTCGCAGCTTTAGTTTCCGGTGCGATGCTTACTAAGAAATGGTAGCCATCGGTTACCTGTCGTCCCATTATTAAGGCTTCTTCTTTCATGGGATCGTCATCTTGAAATTTATCAGGATGCCATTGTTTTACCAATTTGCGGTAAGTTGTTTTCAATTCAGCCAAATCGATTTCGTTTTCGATTTGAAAAAGTTTTTTGTATTCGTTGATGCGTTTCATGATTGATTTTAAAAGCAAAAACCTCAAAGAAATTGATACTCTCTGAGGCTTTCTATCCCCACAGCCATATGGGTGTTTCTTCTTATATAAATGGCGTTTTTAATACTCTAATTCAAAAAAAAAGCCTTGGCTTAACCAAGGCTTTCGAACTTTTAACGTAGCGTTTGCGGTCTGGACGGCATTTCCGCTTTAACCCTTAATATGTTTGTTTATCAATAAGTTACATATTTCTTAAGCTTCAAAAAGTGACCGATTTAGTGACCGAACATTTAAACTTTTTTGCGCTGATTTGAAAGAACTTTGAGTTGTAAATTTAATCATTTTCCTTTTGGTAAATTCATTTACGCTCAAAATGTATCATTTTAGTTCGTGTTTGCTTGTGTTTTGAAGGGTTAGGGATTTCCTAATCTATGATGAACTGTTTGACTGTTTCTGTGTCTATTCCAACGTGTTGGGCGAACTCTTCTATCGTTACAAATTGATAGGATTGCTTGTTCAGGTTTTGCCTGATCGTATGGAGCAATCGCCTGGCATATTTCTCACTTCTTCCGGTTATTCGCTGTACATCTTTTGGATAGACACATACTCGTTTGGGTATTTTCATACACTATCTATGCTTTATCCATACACTATCTAGGAAGTATCTATCTAATGTCTTCTGCAAAGTTAGGGTTTTACTTCTGCTATAATATGGTCGTTTACGGACAATTATGCACGTTTCTTTCCACACGGACAAGGGTATGGTGCTGAGGTGTTTGTGCTGCTGTACTTTTGGTTCATCTGATTTCAACTCGCGAGGAAAAAAGGATGTCGGTTGAGAGGGTCTCAGCTGTGAATTATTAATCAAAATACACTTTAAAAATGGCAAAGCAAATTGGCATTATTAAGTTGAAAGGCACCATCGGGGATTTGTCTTTCTACAAAACGAAGGACGGTCACTTGGCTCGTGAAAAAGGTGGCGTGGATGCGGAGCGTATCAAAAATGATCCTGCGTTTGAGCGTACTCGTGAAAACGGAGCTGAGTTCGGAAGTGCTGCGAAATCCGGGAAATTGGTGCGAGATGCGTTTCGAACGTTGATGATGCGTTCTTCGGATGGAAGGGTGACGGCTCGTTTGACGAAGCTGATGTCTGACATTCGCGCATTGGACACAATGAGTGCTCGTGGTGAGCGTAACGTAGCGGTTGCAATTGTAGATCCTGCTGCAAAGGATTTGTTGAAGGGGTTCAACTTTAACAACCGAGCAATTCTGGGAGCTGTGTTGTACCGACCGTTTTCTGTGAACACAGGTGCGGGTGAAATCTCAATTCAAGGGCTTGTTCCGAATTTGCATGTGGCGTATCCTTCGGGAGCAACGCACATGGCTTTCTCGGGTGCCTGGGCAAAAGTTGATTTTGCAACGGACACCTACAGCGTGGAATTGACGAACACGGAAAACCTAGTGATCGATGCAACGCAAACGGACTTGTTGTTGGCTGCAGGAACTGCACCAACGGGAACAGGAACCGATGTGTTTTTATTGATGGTGGAATTTTTCCAAGAAGTGAATGGCGTTCAGTATTCGATGAATAACGGAGCATACAACGCCCTTTCCATCGTGGATGTAGCGTAATCTTTTTAGACTATGGGACTGAAAAAACGATGGGATGAACTTTCTTCTATGGGAGAACGCATCCAACAAGAAACACCGCCTTTCTTCAAAAAACTGCGTGCGATTGGTTTAGTGGTAGCGGCTATCGGAACATCCATTGTGATGGCACCGGTGGCTTTACCGGCACTGCTTACAACGATTGGGGGTTACCTCATCGTAGGTGGTTCGGTGCTTACTGCAATCAGTCAAGCCACGGTTGAAGCAGGGGAATGAACAGAAGTATTAACCTTTAAAATTCAGAAAAATGGATACTGGAATTTTGGAAAATGGCTGCACGAACAGCGACTTTTTGTTAAACGTAAAAACCAAGAAAAACATTCGTTTCAAAGCAGGGGCTGACGTAAGCTCAAGCGTGAACATCATGGATGTGAGCTTGGATGAGGACGTGACAGAAACGCACGAGTTCTTAGGCATCAGCATTCGATTGGGTTCGAAGAACTGCCCGAAAGTTGATCCTGCGATAGCAAGTAATTAATATCCATTGACAGAACACTATGCCACACGCACACGACCATACCACCGCTTGGGGAACACTGTCGGGAACTGTATTGACAGTTTTAGCAACGATTGATTCCATGGATATCATTAAAACCGTGGTTCTGGCCATTATTGGTGCCAGCGTGAGTTTCTGCGTGAGCTTGTTTTGGAAATGGGTATGGAGATTCCTTCGGGAATCCAAAGAAAAATGATTTATTGTAAAATGTTCGAATGCTCTCGGGAAACCGGGGGCATTTTTTAAATCTTAGAAAAAATGGAAAAAGTAATTGATGGTGGATGCACCAATTCTGACTTTGAGTTGAACGTGAAAAAGAAATCTGTTCGTTTTAAGGCAGGTGCTGAACTGAGTTCGAGCGTGAATAAAATGGATGTGGATTTGGTGGAAGATTTCACTGACACGCACGAAATTTTGGGAATCAGTATTGTGATGCGCTCGGAGAAGTGTAAACAGAAAGCAGATGTTTAACCGCCCTGGGCGAAGAGCCCAAGGCAAAAAAAGAAAATCATGGAAAAAGTAATTGACGAAGTATGTACCCATTCGGATTTTGTGTTGAATGTGAAAAAGAATACCATTCGGTTTAAGGCAGGTTCGGAGTTGAGTTCGAGCGTGAATAGAATGGATGTGGATTTGGTAGAAGATGTCACTGACACACATGAAACAATGGGAATCAGTATTGTGATACGCTCGGAGAAGTGCATACAGAAAGTTGAAGTTTAATCAGCCCTGGGCGATGAGCCCAAGGCAAAAAAAGTAAATTATGGAAAATCTAAAAGAAGGAGATTGCACAAGCTCCGATTTGATTTTGAATGTCAAGACCAAAAGAGATGTGACACGTTTTAAGGCCGGTGCCGAGTTAAGCGGTAAGGTGAATAAAATGGATGTGACCGTTGATGAGGATATCACCGACGAAGCACAGGAATGGAAAATCACGCTGATGCTGACATCTGAACGATATTCAAATTAAGTAAACAGAACAGCAGAACGCCACCTCATCGGGTGGCGTTTTTTCTTTGTAAAAAAGAATTATGGTATATATTATTTTATTGAACGGTTTGGGTATTGGCGAAGGCAGGGCTTTGAAAAACGTCAGCTCAAATATTGCACAAAAGCTGATAGAAGTACAAATGTTGATATACTTCCGTCAGCCCTGCTTTTGCCAATACCTTGTTAGCGGCTGGTATTCTTCAAAGTCCACATTGCTCCATTTTTTGTTGTCAGTTTTTCTAATTGTCCTTTCGCTGTTAAGTCGTCCAAATATTTTTCACTTTCATTTCGTGGTGTTCCTGTTAGTTCAGAAAATTCTTTTGCTGTCAATGAATTGTATTTTGAAAATACAGCATTCCAAGTCTTGTCATAGCTTGTTTTGGTAGCAGTAGGAAACAATTTAAGCAAAGTACTCTCAAATGTGCTGTATGGTTTTGAGCCATAAACCATTTCTTTCTGTCCTGTTGTGTCTGTAAAAAACATTGTTGGAAAACCTCTTACACCTAATTCTCTGCCTAATTTTAAATCTTCTTCAAAAAGTTCTTTTGCTTTTCCTTCATAATCCGTTTTGAGCTTAACAATGTCAAGCCCAACTTTTTTTCCTGCTAATTCTAAATGTTCCCATTTTGTGATATTCTTTTTTTGAAGAAATACCATTTCTCGTATTTCACGAAGAAACAAAATTGCTTTTTCATTGTCTTGCATTTGTGCTGCTTTAAAAGCAATTGAAGGTGGATATGAGGAATTTAATGGGTCTTCAAGCCAAACATTTCCGTCTATTGGCATATCATAATAAACACTTACTTCGTCCCAATGGTGAGCAACATCAGAAGGTTTGCTAATGCCACCAATATTATAACTCCAATTAGGTAGCAAACCACCCATTCTGTATTCAACTTCAATATTGTTTCCATATTCCAATTTGAGTTTTCGTAATTGTGGCTCAATTCCCCAACAAGAAGAGCAAATAGGGTCGGTGTAATAGATTATTTTTACTGGTTTCTTGTCTGATTTTATCAAACTGCTTTCTGCTGAACTTATTTTGTTAGTAGGTATTTCGCAAATACCACTTTCTGGGTCGCACATTAAAGGATTGTTTTGCTCTTGCATATTTTTTTTGTTTTGAGAATGACAACTTGTATTGCCGATTGTGAATGTTGTGATTAAAATAAGATAAGTTAATTTCATTTTTTGTAAAGTGTCTTACACCATTTGTTTATCTTTGTGCAAAGTTGAGGACTTAAATTCAACTACGCAATAAGTCAGAAAATTATGACTACCAAAAAAGAAATTATTGATAACGAAACTTGTCCTGCACAAGGGCTTTTGAAGTCGCTGTCTGGCAAATGGAAACCTGAAATTTTTCGTTTGGCTGTTGAAGCACCTTTGCGTTTTAGTAGTTTGTTGCGTCAAATTGAAGGTTCTAACAAACAAACTTTGTCTGTCGCTTTAAGAGAGTTAGAAGAAGTCGGGCTGTTAGAAAAAGTTGTCATTCAGCAAAAGCCTTTGCATATAGAATATAATCTTACCGAAAAAGGGAAGTCTTTAATTCCTGTCTTTAAGCAGTTAGAAAGTCTTGGGTAGTGTCGGTTATACTTGCCGCTAACTTGTTGCTAACCGCCATAAATCGATAATAGCATTAACTACGAAGTTAATTAAAAAGAAAGCCATGAACAAAACGCCACCTCATCGGGTGGCGTTTTTTGTTTATCTAATCATTTGGTGACCGATTACAACTTTCAATTCTCTGATGGATTGAGTGAGTTTGGCATATTCTTTTTCCTTTTGTTGGAGCAGCTGCAGAGCCTGGACATTTTTTCGGAACTTATCCGGGAAATGGATAGCGTATTTCTGTCCCTGGTGGATGAGGTTTGAAAGTTCTTTTTTGCGAATAAAGGGAATAACTGAACCGCACAAAACTTGGTGAAACCTGCGACCTTGCCAAAGGGCAAAGAGGATCCAGTACAAGTTTTCTTTTTCCTGCTCCGACTGGCAGATACAAATGAAGCAATTCGGACAGGGTTCGGAAAGTGGTTTTCCGCTGTTGAGACCTTTGCATAGGATGAAGAAATGGGGTTGGGTAATTTGGTGTTCCAAGCGAAACGATTTGATTTGAAAAGTGAACATAATTTAGGATTAAAAATTATGCTCTGGGGGTTAGCGCTTCGCGCACACTAATAATTCCAAAAGAAAAAAAAGGAAAAAAAAGAAAGTGCCCGACAAGGGCTACGGAATGAGGAAATGCAAGGTTTTTGGTAAAAAAATACTACCCGACTTTAAAGAAAGAATTAAAAGAATAATCATGAATTGGATTCTCATTAATGATTACGAGGAAATGAGAGAAATGAAAGGGTGGAGATTATTTTATCAAAACCCGATAGGGCTAGACCTTGAATGAACGAATACAGTGCCCTACATTTGCATTTATTTTTTATTCTTCTTTCTAATAAGGGAGATGGCAGAGATTAATGGTTGGCAGCCACGTATCTTTCGGATTACTTCAATGGTTGTATGTTAGGAGTACTTCTTCAAAAGCGAACTTTATGTTGCACAACAAAACCTGAATAAGGTGTAAGTGCTGTTATATGCATTTATTTAACTCGTGAAGGTTTTTTGAAAATCGTTCAAGCAAAAATATTCTATCAAAAAGGCAAGGATCAAACTGATATTCCAGAACATCTGAACTAATAATGCCCGAAGAATAATCAGTTTCAGCAACAACCATTAATAACCAAGTTTCATCATTTCTAGTAAAGTCCATTTTAGGTTCTTTTTCCCTAATTATATAATCAATATCTGCTTTAGGAATAACCCCAGTCATAAAGAATTTGTTTTCAGTAACATCTAACGTTTGTTTACCAGGATAGGTTGAAACTCTGACTGACTCAATGAATTCACTTTCGTCCTTAGAGTATTTATATTCAACGTGAAACAGGTCTGTTCCAAGTTTAGTCTGTATTTCTGGCTTTTTCACATGACTAACCAAAAAATTGGTTATGCTTAAACGATCATTAGCGCTGATTCTTCTTGGAGGCGAACAGTATTGTGAGAAGTTAAGGGTCAAGTTAATATCTGTAAATTCTTTGATTTCATGTTTTGTTTCTCTTCTTATTCGATCAAGAGTGGCATTTACCGATCTAACCTTTGAACAATACTCTTTGGATCTCACAAATTCCGTTATTTCAATCCCAATATTCTTGTGATTTACCTGAATGTCAAAATCTGGTTTTTCACATTCAAGATCAAATATATCGTAGTTAATATCGCATAGGGAAAAGAAAAGTTTAATGTCTTTTTTTTCTTGCTCCTTTTGCTCTTTTCTGCTCATTTTGACAATGGATTTAATTCGTTGATAACCGCCATAAAAGCATTTAGGCAACAAATACAAAGGTAAATCAAAAACTAATTTCTTAAGAATGAGCAGCCTAAACTACCCATCAAAACGCTCCCGATGGAGACGAAGACACCACTGCCAAAGATTGAAAAACATGGCCTGCCGATTGGTGCCCTCAGGCAAAGAAAGCATTTGTGAATGGATGTAACGTGCATGACGATAAAACTCCTCTTTTGGCATTGAGGAAAGAATGGATTTGATGACTGCTGGATTGATGTGATACATGACCTTTTGGAAAAAACGGGGAATGTATTCACAGCACCAGCAGGAAGTCATTTTCACAAGAACTATAGAAGTGTTGTTCTGCTTATAATCTATAGTCCAAAACCCATAAATTAAAAAAGGGAAAACTGCCTAGAGCCAGCGATGGGAAAACGAAATGAAGCCATGAGGGTTGCGAAATGGCGAAATGTAGTGTGGGAGCATGGAGAGAAACCGTAGGTACGGAGGTGAACGACATGCGCGAGCCGACCGCGAGTTAGCGCCGAAGGGGGATATGAAGAACAACCGGAGGAAGTGGGAATGACCTCTGCAAGTTGCACAAGGGACTGGCGCATGTTTTTGATTAGCATTAGATAAAACAAACTGTTTGGCATGAGGGACGAGCTGACAAAGTGTTTGTGTGTAGTGCGTGAAAGGTACTGACTGAATGATACGGAGGGGATCCAGCGATAGCGGACACACCGTAGGAGAAATGAAGGAAGTTGCTTTTAGCACATGGCTCAAAAACTGTGACAGTACCGCAGCTGAGGCGCTTTAGCAGGCGAGCATAAACACAAGCAGCGGCAGACCCCTTGTTATTTACTGCGTAGCAACCTTATTGGGTTCAAGGGGGATGAAGTAGCTGCGACTGAGGACGCCCGAAGAACAGGCGAAGAAAACAAGTGAACAGCCACAAAGAGAATTCTGAACGACTGGCTAAGGAACGCTAAAAACAAGGGCGTGAGAGACAATAACTGCATT
>JBDKEM010000030.1:0-25262 GCA_039795265.1 Bacteroidota bacterium
ATACCAACTTTATAAGAACTTTTCATACATCATCAAACGTGCAACTCGAAACAGCCCTCCATCATGGTTTAAAACCTTCGGATTGGTTGGTATATCACGAAATGAACGTATGAATCTTATCTTGGAATCAATGGATCGCTTGTATTACGAGCATGGCGGCATTCACATGGTGGTCATTGATGGTATTGCGGATCTACTTAACGGCGTAAATGATGAGGAAAGCTCGGTGAAATTAATAGAAGAACTATTCAGAATGGCTGCCATCTACAATACCTGTATTATTTGCGTGGTTCACATGGCGCCATCAGGAATGAAACTTCGTGGACACCTAGGATCAGAGGTTCAACGAAAGGCTGCTGGGATATTACTCATTGAAAAAGAAACCAATGTTAATTGCAGTGTGGTCAAAGCTCTAAAAGTTCGCGATGGATCACCGCTAGATGTTCCATTAGTACAATTTGGCTGGAGTAAAACAGAAGGACGACATGTATTTCTTGGTGAAAAAAGCAAAGAAGCATCAGAAACACGCAAGCATTCCGAACTCACCGAGGTTGCAAAACTCATATTCTCTAAGAAACCATCTGTTTCACCTAGCGAATTAGTGAAATTAGTCATGGAAGAACTAGATGTCAAAGAAAGAATGGCAAGAAACTACATCAAATTCATGAAGGACAAGCAAATCATTGAGAAAAACCACCTGAATTCCTTGGAATACAGTCAAGTTTCCATGGATTTCTCATAAAATTCCCACAGAATCACACAGGATTCCTGTAGAATTACCAGTTTAAACCCCCATTTCTGGTAAAAGTCCCACGGTTTTCCTGTGGGACTTTGTTTTTTAACTAATAATCAGTTAATCCATGATCATATCCCGAGCCTTGATCATTTTTATCAGTATCGATGTGATCGAATAATGTACTAACATCTGTAAGAATAATTTCATTTTCATCCTCTTCTAATGGAATAGACAATCCATAAGATGTCGATAATATCGAAAATAGATTATCATCTTGAATATCTGACTTTAAAGTTGAAATTGACAATGATTCTTTGCTAATTCTCTTGGCGTCTGAAAAAGATCCAATCCCTTCTTCTACAAGCGAATCAAATGTAGAGCCACCTCCAGAATAAATTATTGGTCGACCTAACAATGCCTCGTTCAATTGGCTAATATTTAAGCCGTTATTTTTTGTACTTTCTATAAATGATGCTTTAATGGAGCCAATTATATCCCTAACAACCTTTTGAAGATCCTTTTTATACAAAGAAATTGAATTTTCAAAGTCTTCAAATCGAATATGGGAAGTATTTATTATTTGTTGAATTTTAACAATGTCCGATTCATTCGATGTTGATGCAACATTTTCGTAAATGTAATTTAAACCCTTAAAAAGGGAATGGACTGAATGGATATCGGGTAAATTATTTTCGGTGATGGTGAAGAAGGCAATATCAGTAGTACCTCCACCTATATCCACCAAAAGATTCATTCCTTTTTCAAGTTTCTTTTTTTGAGTTAAGGAAACTAAACCTGCATAAGCCTCTGGTAAAGCATTGACACCATAAGTTAATAGGGCGTCTCCAGTGTAACTATTAATTTTCACCGTTTCATTCAGAAGTTCATCATATGTGGCCGCTAAAAACTTCGAGTGATCCTGGTATTTTTCCACTAAGTCATAAGAAGCAATAAGTGTAGAAATAGCCATTGTCTTTTGACTGTCATGAAATTTCTTTTCGATACCACATGGAATACCCATTTGAACATAAAAGTCAACGCCATACTTTTCTCGTAGTAAAAAAAGTATGTTCGCAACATACCAAATAGAGATTATTTCAGGATCAATTTGATGAAGCCAATTTACTTTCTTTGAATATAAGGCGAATTTAAAATAATGAAATATCAGCTTTTCTTCATTTACAATTCCATTCTCATCAATTGTTAAGTAGTGAAATTGATTTCTTTTAAAGTTATACTGATGCTTCTCATTTTTATATTCCCTATAAATTCTAGCTTTTTCATTCTCGAATTCCTTCTGAATATCTTTGTTTTGCTTCTCAACTAACTTACATTCTATTTCCCAGTTTTTTAATTCTTTATCATATTGATCATCGATTGCGTCGCATTTTAACTCCCATTCATAAAGCGTTTTTGAAAACTTATGATCAATCTTTTTTATTTCATTTTTCCATTCATTTATTCTGTCATCATCCTTATTTAGCA
Source organism: Bacteroidota bacterium (assembly GCA_039795265.1). Classification (GTDB taxonomy): domain Bacteria; phylum Bacteroidota; class Bacteroidia; order Flavobacteriales_D; family Crocinitomicaceae; genus UBA952. The sequence goes on from JBDKEM010000030.1 coordinate 2,222, forward strand.
TTTTATTTTTCAATGCTTGAAGCGTTGACTTCCAGTCCTTGGCATCACTAAAAGTTGTTGGTTTTTTAGGATATGTTTGTTTTTGAGGTTTTGAAGGGTAATTAGTCTTCGATGGTATTTCAGGGAAATCGTTAAATATGGGCTCCGGAATTTCTTTTAATATTGGAATTTTTAAATTCGGGATAGAATTAATAATAAATCCATCATTGACTATTTTACATTTTTTTTCATCAACTGTACCATAACTCAATGTCCCATTAATATTAATTTGCACAACAGAAGGCAAGAAGAATGACTTTTTCCCATTATCGAAAAACTCAAAAAACTCATATGTTTTTTGATTTGGATTTGTAGCATCCTGGATACAAATTTTTGTTTGGTGAGTTCCAAAGTCAAGACCAACTGTTATACTCATTTTTATGAGATTGAAATTAAACTTAATGAAATCAGTTCAGGTGATTTCGATGTGATTTTTCCAGCTTCTAATTGATGAATAGCTTCAGTCTTCTCTTCTGTCAAATTATCAATTTGTTTTCGCTGAACGGGTAATATTCGTTCAATATTTTTTCTTTCTTGACTATTATCAAGGTATTCCAATTTTTGCAATGAATTCTCAAGAATGCGTTCTTGATTCTTTAATCTGTTATCAAAAAATTCTGAAATCCTTTGAATTTGCATTTTTTTGGAAGTCTCTAATCTCATTTTGTGATCTTCCAGGATTTCAGATTCAATGAAGCTAATTTCTTCTGTTAATGAATACGATAGTTCTTGGATTTCTTCTTTTGACAATTGAATTGCCGAAGATGTTGCTTTTGCTCCTACTTGAACTTTTGCATAAACTTCATTGCATAAATCTTTGTTGGATAAGACTTTTAGATGTTCAGTATCGAACAGTAAAGGAATCAGTAGTTCCATCTTTTGTTCACGTCCTAACCAATTTTTTATGATTGTACATTTATACTGAGCCAAAATTAGATTGTTGGTTTGTCGAAGTTCAATTGACAAATCCTCTTTGTTTAAACTATATTTAAAAGTATTTTCATGGCTCTTTTCAATTTTTGAAAAGTGTGATAATGCAGCAATTATCATTGGGTGATATGCATTTATCCTAATAAGTTTGTCATCTTTATAACCCTCTTCTTGCGAAAAAGTAATCCTAAACGATGATTCGCCCATGATCTGACTACTAAATTTTTGAAAAAGCTCAATGGATTCATTATCAATTGGACGATAAGTGTTTAAGAAGTTTGTTATAACCTTAGGTGAACTCTGTGGTACCTTAATTTGGTATAATAGTCTGCTTTTATCAAGCTCGCTAAATTCACAAGTTGTTAAATGAATTTCAAAAAGCATTTTTAAGTAATGAACCAGCTCTAATTCAGTTACATATCTATGATTTTTTTCAATATTTAATACCTCATTTTTGAAGTAAACGTCATTCGTTAGTGTATCGGTTAAACCCTCACTAATTTCCTCCAAATTTCGTTTTTCTATAAGTATAGCACGCTGAATTTGTTCAAACTTTTTCTCCCTATCTTCTTTTGAAATATTCGTACTGTAAAACTCATTTTCTAAAGCAGAAAAATACTCTCTTAAATTTCTAGATTTTGAATTCCATGTTTCATCTAGTTCTTTATCTAAAATAGCCTCCAAATCACCTATTGTTCCTCTGAATATTCCGATTCTATCTAATAATCTGGTGTAAATTTCTTCTTGAATTGAATTTTTAACTACGAAATTGTAAATGTTAACTACCGGAGATTGCTGGCCAAATCTATCAATACGACCAATCCTTTGCTCTACAACCATTGGATTCCAAGGAAGATCATAATTAACTAAGGCATCACAGAATTGCATATCCAATCCTTCGCTTCCCACTTCAGATGAGAGTAAAACACTTATTGAATCGTCAGTTTTAAATTTTTGAATTTCATTGTAACGATCTTGAATGCTACCATGAATTACAATAGAACCAATGCGTGCTTTCGAAAGTCTAATTTGCAGATATTTCAACGTTTTTTTAAATATGGCAAATACGATCAGTTTTTTACCATTTTTATGACAAACTTCATCTATGATCTTTTGTAATTGATTCAGTTTAGCATCTTCATATTCTTCGTACTCATCAATTCCCCTATCCAGAGCTTCTTCCGAATTCAAAAAAGCATAGACACTGCTTGAAATTTGCCTTTTTCTTTGAACTAATCCTAATGCCACACCAGTAGAAAATGAGGTGTTACCACTAGAATCTATGAATGAATTCTGATCAATATAATCATCAATTACCTCGTCAAAAAAATCTTGTTCCTCATCTTCTAACTGTATTAAGGTAGTTTTTGGTTCTCTTTTAGCTTGTGACCAATCTTGTGTAACATCGACTTTTCTTGTTCTTGAAAAAATTTTATTTAACTCACTCATATCTGACAAGTCATATTGCAACTGCACTCTGGTCTCAGAATTGTCTTGTTTATTCTTTAAATCGTTGATTATTTTGTTAAACAATGGAATGTCTGCAAACAATTCTGAAATCAACAAGTTCCGATCATAATTCACTTGAAATTCATCCCCATAGGAATAGTGAATATTCACTTTTGATTCAACTAGTACATTAGTTATATCCTCAAACGAAGCATTTCGATTTAATAACGATAATGCTTGAATGAAAGGTCTATTTACTCCGATTTGATTTTGAAATGTAGAGTACTCGTTGTATTTAATCGGATCCAACAATGAAAGCAAATTGAATAAGTTAAGCTCACTTATCATAATTGGCGTTGCGGTTAAAAAAACAACTGACTTACTATGAGAAATTAAAGATGTAGCGCCTTTATAAACTTGAGTTGTTGAATTTCTTAATCTATGAGCCTCGTCACACAATACGAAATCAAAATGAATATTATTCTCCTCTAGAAGAGATTGAAACGATAACTTATTAATCTTCTTTTCAATTTCTTTTTTTGCCTTCGGTTCTTTCTTTGGACGAATTTTCTCGTAATTAATTATCGCCTTTATTGTACTTGGTCTTTCTTTTAAATCTGTTAAAAAATCTTTAGTGTTTTCGTAGATTTTAAAATCTAGATTGAATTTTAATTTGAGTTCATCTTGCCACTTCTCCTGAAGGGATTTTGGACTAATTATTATCGCGTTTTTTAATTCACCTCTTGCTTTTAATTCAAGCATGATATGTCCTGCCTCAATTGTTTTTCCAAGACCAACTTCATCTGCAACTAAAATCCTTCGATTTTCAGAATTCAAGAATTTCAAAAGTGGTTTGAATTGATATGCTTTGAAAACGGTATTGGAAGCCTTTAGTGTTGAAATAGTATTATTGCTCGTATTTTTAATCTTGAAACTCGTATTCAACCTGGAAAAATCAAGGTAACTACCAAAGACCCCTTGCTCTAATCTTTGAAACGGATCCGATAAATCTACATCTGCTATTAAATTACTCTCCAAACAGTTGCGGATAGAATTATCAATGCTGACTTTGTATAATTGTCTTCCTCTCGCAGGCGGACACACTTCGGTGACAACTCCTTTTTCATTGGAATTTACGTAAATGACAATATCTCCGACTTTGAATTGAGGCATTAAAGTACTTTTGAAAATTTAATGAATTCCGTCAATGTGCAAGTAAATGGCAACGTATTTTTCATTGCAGAATCATATCCAGGCAAATTTTCAACGTTAATTGTTCCATCTAAGAAATTTTCTTCCTTTTCCAATAAATTAAACAAAAGGTAAAATTGTTGTGATGGATTTGGATATTCAGGAAATTCAGAATTCAATTTAAAAACATCATCACTTGATGATACAACTGTAGGTCTATAGTCAACTTCTTGATTTATTTTATAAACAATCGGTCTCGGGTCTATTTTGCTATGTAAAATAATATAATTCGCACCAATAAATTCAGGTGTTAAATTCATTGCCCCTCGAACATTTCCGATTCTACCATTATATTTCATCCTTTTTTGAATCCATTTAAGGTGGTCAATGGATTTGTAATAGGCAATAATTATGTGCGTTTCATCAGGGATTAATTTTACTTTTTTCGCCTCGTCTAAATACTCAGGCATAGGCTCATTGAGAAGATTTTCATCGTCTTTCTTATCTCTGTGAATATCATAAATTTTAACAGCAGTATATTCTCTCTGAGAAGCTCTATCTATAAAATTTGCAACAACTTTTTTTATAAAGTTCTTTAAGTGCTCCTTATCCTTATCGTCTTTATTGGGTTTTATTACAAATGCACCTAGACCAGGAATTAACTCATGAAAACCTCTAAATGGCTCATCCTTTCCTTCGCCTGGGTATAAGACATACGCACCAGCTGTTCTTCTTATTGCATCTTTATAAGCATGCATTTTAAGCAAATCCTGATTTTTAAAAGTACCTTTCTTAACCTCTTCTAACTCTTCATTAATTAATTCGATATTCTCTTCCTCTGACAACTCCTCGTCCTTAGATTTGGAAATTAGCTCATAGAAATTATTGACTTTGTATTTTGCATCAAAGTGAATGTGGGTAATTAATTCAGTAATCTCTGCATCTTTTGCTTCTTTTATTTCTTCTGGCCAAATAGAAAGTGTATAATCAGGACGAAGAGTGGTTGTGTAACTACCAGATTTTGGGAATGTTTTACCCCCACCAAAAGAACGATTATAAGAGAATTGAATATTTAGGTTTCTAGTTTCAGATTTATATATACCTTTTAATGCAATGGCTGTCCCTTGTTTTAAGTTTAAAGTTAATTGGCCCTTATCGTATTGAATTAATTCTTCAATACTTTTTGGTTCTATTTCAAATACTTCTTTTAATAAATCTAACAATGTAAAAAACAACCAGTATTCATATAAAGTAGCAATATCCTTTTTTCCAGCTGAATAAACATTGTCACCACCATTCCAAATTAATTTGGCTGCAAGATCAAATTTTAACCAGGCATTTAACACTTCTCGATAACCACTTTTCCGTTGAAGTACTGGGCTGTTTAGTTTTAGAGAGGTAGGCCGAGATATTTGCTTGAAAAATGATTGATTTAATAAAGTTGAAATTTTAGTCACTAACAATCCAGATTCAAATTTCGCATTTGAATATTTTTCAAATTTTAGCTCGCAATTCTCACAGAAAAAAAGAAATTCTTCTAACGAGTGTTTGATAAAACGATTTTCAGCTGTGTCAATTGATTCTGTTTTTCGTGTACTATCAATTTTAGTTGGAATAGACGTTAAGCCATAAGACTTATTCAAAAAATGATTACTACTTATTTGCAATCGGTTACTTTTGGTAACCAATTGTTTTATGTTTTTTTGATTAAATCTTCGTATTCGTCGAATGTCTTTTTCTTCATGTTCTTCCTCCCATTTGGTAGTTGGATTGGAAACTATTTTTTGAATTGCCTCTTCAAATTCTTTGGAATCAATTAATGATTTTACAAAAGAAAAGCGTTGATATAATGTTTCAGGGTTTTTATTAAAATCTGTCTCAAAATGCTGATTAATTGGAGAATCGATCTGCATTATTAAATCAGTGCATCTTTCGGTGATACTCTCCAGCATAAAGCGATAGTCAGATCGATATTCACTTTTTACAGAACGAACCTCAATTGGAAGTAAGATGGGTGAGTTATTTATTTCAAGTGAATGAGTGCCTACAAGAATATTGGGATTAAAACTTCCTTTATGTTTACCAAATTTAGAAAAGGAAACAATCGCGTTTTTTTTGCTTCCTTCTTTAAAAAAAATAGTTTCATCCGAAAATTGATATTCATAAGTGCAACCTTCTTTGAGTTGAATCTTAGCTTCACCATATTGCATTGCATCTTGATCAGAAATTTCAAAAAGTGTATTTACATCACCTTTTATTTCTAATACCAAACCTGGTTTAATATTTGAAAGCTCAATTTTCATTTCTATGCTTCTGCGTAACTTGCAAAACCGTTTTCAACGGCATTTTTATACATTCTACAAATTTTTTCGAACGAAATTTTGTATTTGATATTTGTGTCAGTTTTTAGTTCTTCTTCGGTTAAACTATTACCTACGAACTTATCCAGGTAATCTTCTTTAATTTTTGAATGATCTGTAAGACAAAATCCACCTAAAATTGGGAGTACTTTTGTCAATTTGTTTCTTGAACCGTGCAATTTTGGAAGTAATTTCTGCATTATTGCAATATCTAGTAAGTTGTCGCCTGATTCACCAAGTTCTTTTAGCATATACATTAACCTTCCAATTTCGCTTGCCGTTCTATAACCAAATTCAGCCCCTGATTTTTTTAATTCAGAAAAGAATAGTTTCAAATCTGCTTCTGCCGTTTTTAAATTCTTTTCAGTTTCTTGCATTGCCATAGCAATAAAACCTTCCGACATATTTGCACCTTGAGTCTTCAACAAATCCATATCTAGCTTAACATCACTAGAAATAAATTCCCCTAAATCTGTATCTGTTAATCTAAATTCTATTGTATTTGCTCTATCTAAAACTTTAGGGCTAAACATATAAGTAGTTTCATCAATATTTACGGTTCCAATAATGAATAAATTCTTAGGAAGTTTTATTGAAGAAGGAACATTCAATGAGCCATTTTCAATTTTATGTAGATGTATTTTATCACCAGATTCCATGGTGCTTAAAAAATCAGCAAAATACCGTTCAACGTGACTTAAATTCATCTCGTCTAAAATCAAGAAGTATGGCTTTGTTGGTTCTTCTGAATTCTCAATGTTTTGTTTTGCTCGAATCATTAAATTTAATGCGCCATTTTCAGGGCTAACATACTCTTCATCTTTCAAAGCATTGGGATAACCCAGTAGTGGCTCCCGGTTTGTCCAATCTGCACCAACTGGCACAATTAAATATTGAGATTCATCTGCGGAAATCCATTGAGCAAAAGCTTGTGATAATTTTGTTTTACCAGATCCAGAAAGACCACTGCATATTACGAATGGTTTCGTGCATAATGAGGCAACAAAGCGTATAATTAGTTGATTCGAAAAGATTAAACCTGCTTCCTCTGTTTTAATTTGAAATGTGTCTATATCAAAAGTAATTTGTGGTATCACTTCATGATTGCGGTTTAATACTAATTTGTATAATTGCGAAATTTCATCGTACACTATTCTATACTTGTTTTTAGAATAGTCAAGGACAAATTCATTAAAAGAAACAAAAGAGGGGCTGAACTGAAATTGTGGAAAACCCCATTGAGTAGTAAAATAGATATACTTTTGATCAAGTATTTTCAAGTTCTGGGTAAAGAATCTTAATGTATTTGATGTTTTTAAACTCTCTTCCGACTGTTCGTCTTCAAATGAACCTAAAATAGGATGAGTTTTAAAATAGTCAGGAAAGATATAAGCATCGTAATTTGTTTCTGCCAATTTTCTCTTTGCAATCGCTGACTTTTCAATTAGGAAATCATCTCCAAATTCTTTGTGAAGAAAATTAAAAACATCAAAAAGAAATTCACGAATTTTATTTGAGGTAATAATATCGTTTATTTTTTCTATTTCTGAACTTTCAGAGGGTACATCACCTTTAAAATCCAAAAATAACTTAGAACAAATTGAATTGTATTCGCGTTCTGAAATTTCTTCAATCAACCCAATTTCATTGATTGTTTGGTTAATAGATTTCTGAATTTCAAATGATTTTTTTAATTTAAGCTCATTAGAGCTTTTGTCTACGACATCAAATTTGTAGTAAACAAAATCATTAACTGAAGCAATTAAAATATCCCCCTTTGAAATGTTTAAATCGGTTATATCAGTTTCACTTGTGTTGATTATAAAGTCAAATGCTGCTCCAGATTCAATTCTTGAAAAGGTATCAACAAGTTGGCTAACGGATATTTGATAGTATTTTGCCATAATAATTATTGCGTTTTATATTCATAGAATTGCCAAACAAGAACTTTTTTTAATTCTGTCTTGTTACTTAAAATTGTAAGCTCAAAATATTCGTTACTCTTTATGCTATTTAGCAAATCAGTATTATTAAATTTTAAAGTATAAAAATCAGTATTAGATGGAGAATCGCTTCTTTTTTTGTCGGATATTTTGAAGTCAATTTCTAGTTTACCTAATTGACCATTATAATGAACATTATAAAATGATGATCCTTTTAATCTGTCAATGTTCAGTACTTCAAATCCCTTACTGTTTTTTTGAAAAATAATTGTATTAGTTTTAGTCAGGAGATTTACAAAAAATTGGTCACCTCGTCTCTCAAAAATAATTTCATCCCCTGCATTTGCATTATTTGCTCGGTAAAAATCACCAAGCCCATTTATTCTAAATTCCCCACCCTCTGTGATGTGTACTGTACTGAGAACACCTCCATTTTTTAAGTTTATTAAACTAGGTTTTCTGTTTTGAGAATCAAAAAGGGTTTCGATTCCTTTTACATTCTTTGAAACAAGAACGTAAGTTTCATTTGTGCCACTTTTTCCGAGTTCAGTATTATTGAGCGATTTTATAAACTGTTGTATTTTCATTACTATAAATATTTTTTAATCACCTTTGCAATTCCTCTAGCCATAACGGGAGGAACAGCATTTCCAATTTGCATATACGTTTTCAAATATGCTCCAAGAAAAACATAATCATCGGGAAAAGATTGTATTCTTGCAGCTTCTCTTGGCGTGATACTTCTTGCCTGATTTGGATGAATATGAGAATGACAATCCATCTTTAAATGAGCTGTAATAGTGCGTGAAGGTCTATCCTCAATAAGTTTGAAATACTTGTCTTTAAAAATATGGTTGCGATGTAAATATGGCATTATATGTCTTACTTTTTCACTAGTCCCATCTTCACCTTGTTTCAGAGTTTTGTAGATTTCATAATTAACATCATTTGCATAACGCGCTTTGTGATTATAGACATAATCAATTTTTCTGTTTTGATTAATCAATTTTAAATAGGAATTTTCATTTCCGTTATATTGATTAATGTCTACTTTCTTGCCAGTTTTTTCATCATCAATTTCGGTAATATTCTTTTCTCTAGGAGCATCAAGTTTTTTGATAAATGCTAAAGCATCTTTAAGCACATGTTTATTTGTTTCGCTGCAATTAGTTTCAATTTCATGAAATATTTGCATTGGAGATATTTCTTTTTCTTTCAAAACATCCTCTCGTATTCCAATAAAAATTAAACGCTCTCTTTTTTGAGCTACACCAAAATTGTGAGAGATTAAGATCTTACAACTTGTTTTATAGGTGAGAATTTTTCCACCTTTTTCTATTTTAATATTGTTATAATCTTCAATTATTTGTTCTGAATATGGTAACATTCCCCGAACATTTTCCATAACAACAAACTTTGGTGCTATTTTCCCTACTGCTTTGATGAAGTATTTGTAAAGTTCGTTTCTTGGATCATCAATTATTCGTTGTTGATTTGCTGAACTAAATCCTTGACATGGTGGACCTCCTACAACGACATCAATTTCATGATGAATATATTTTTCAATGTGATTTACAATTTTACGAATGTCTTCACATATAATTCTATCTTCCTTCACTTCCGGATGATTGTATTTAAATGTCTCTACACATACCTCCTCATAATCATTAGCAAGCTCAATTTTATAACCTTCAAGTCCAAAACCAAGACTCAAACCTCCTGCTCCGCAGAAGAAATCAATAGTTCTTGGTTTTAGACTTTTCTCTTCTTTTTTCTGAATTGCCTTTCTTTTACTTGGATCTAGATTGTCAAGTATATTACCAATTTCTTTTTTATATTCAATGTTAAAATTTATTGCTGATATAAATTCATTATAAAGTGAGCTTTTTAATGTCGATAACAATTGCTTTTGTTCTTCTTTTGAGCCGGATTCAAAAATCTCAAGTTGTTTTAGTCGTTCAATAGTTTGAATAGAAAGTTTGTTGTTATTTATAGATACTTCTATATTGTTTTTCAAAGCAAAAGCATTTATCAGCTTGATAAATACATTGACTTTTTCAATGAAAAAGCTTTTATACTTTTTATTTAATGTGCTAATATTCTGAAACATGTTTATAATTCTGTAAGGACTTTTTTAATGCTTTTTGCAATCGCTTCTGCCATTAGAGGTGGAACTGCATTTCCAATTTGTTTATATTGTTGAGTTTTTGAGCCTTCAAATACAAAATCATCTGGAAAAGATTGTAATCTTGCTGCTTCTCTTGGTGTTAAAGTTCTTTCCTGACTACTATCCGGGTGAATAAATTGATTTCCATCTTTGTAAAGGTGAGCAATGATTGTTCGCGCAGGCAAGTCCCAAAATTGAACAACATAACTATTATCAAAAACACGTTGCTTAATATGATTTAGTTCAGGTCGATTATTTATCAAATCTTTAAAGGTCCATTTATTTTTGCTCATTTCTTGATACCTTTTTTTGTCAGCATCATTATGGTTTCTTGCAACATGATCAAGAAGTATTTTGTTATTTTTAGTTCTTATCTTTTCTAAAAATTCATTCCATTTTTCAACATTATGATTTATTTGTTTCTCTCCTTGACCAGGCTTTAAAATTGGTAAATCTGAAATTGCATCTTTTACTGTTAAATATTTTTTTCTATTCGATCTTTCTGTTTCTGATGTTTCTGGATTATAGTGAGTTTTTATTATGTTGTCATAAATTTCTTTTGGGTTTAGTTTAATGTCCTTACGTACCCCTATTAGAATTATTCTCTTGCGGACTTGAGGAACGCCGTAATCACAAGAGTTCAATACCATATCATTTGGATTATTTATCAGATTATATTCTTGACTAAGCTTTTTAAGAATTGTTCCTACGATTTTTTTGCTTCCAAGTTTGGCTGTAAGTAAGCCCGTAACATTTTCAAAAACAAAAATCTTAGGCTTGAAATGGGTTAAAATTCTCTCGTAACTTTCAAATAAAAAGTTTCGAGGGTCATTTTGCATGCCGTTTTCGTCCTTAGCTCGTCCTAGTGATGAATATGCCTGACAAGGCGGACCTCCAATTAGCAAATCGACTGTTTCGTTTTTTATTTCACTTTCTATACATTCTAGTATGTCGTCACTAGTAATATCCTTTTCAAGGACACTTATTTTATTCTCAGGATACCCGTAATACCTCATTCTTGTCCTGAGACTTTCACAAGCATAATGGTCAAATTCAACATGAGTTAATGCTTTAAAGCCTTGTCTATAAAACCCTTCTGATAAGCCACCACAGCCAGCAAATAAATCTATAAAAGTAAATTTGTCCTTCTTTTTTTTCACTTTCTCTTACTTGATACAATTAACTCAATAACATCAACATCTAAAATTTTAGAGATAATATTTAAATTTTCCAAAGTCGGTTGTCGCCGATTATTACAATAATCATTAACTATATTGAAACTTTTTCCAAGCTTTTCGGCTAACCAAGTTTGCTTAATCCCTTTTTCCTGAAGTACTTCTTTTATTCTGTTCATGAAAAGTTATTGTTGTTGGGATGAAAGTAGTAAAAAAGCTGAGTTTATACACTATATTATTTTGTATTTATATCAACATTTAGTCCTTTTAGAAATCTATCAATCGGTTTTTTATCATTTACCAGTATTTTAAATTCATATCTATCATTTTTGGAATTGTATTTAATATACGGAATCGTCAATGGATACTCATCTTTCAATAGCAAATACTCTTTTAGTGTCAATTCAACATGTATCAGATGCTGTTTTCCAGAAAAACTAAACCCAAATGCATCTGGAATTTGTTGCTTATGCTTATCTTCAAATTCAAAAGATTTTTCTGCAAATTCGATGGCAGTAATCCTGTCCAAATGGTAGGTTTTATTCTTTTCACTGGCAACCTCGAAAGCCATCACTGTATGGTAGTTATCAGTAAAGCCAAAAGGCTCTACCAAACGATCTGAAATTGATTCTGAATTTATTGAATGGTATCTCTTTAGAATAACCTGCTCCTTGTCAGCAATGGCTTGAGCTAATCGTTCAACGATTCGACCGTTTTTTGCATTGACCAAATGTCCGGCTACAATATTGATATCAGAACCAAGATAGATTTTACTGAGAACTGAATCTTTAAGCTTATTGCGTTTACCGCTGGTTAAAACAAGTTCTTTGAGGTACTCCGCTTCTTCTGAACTAAAGCGAACACCCTGGACATTTTCACCATGAATAAAGAATCGTGAATACTTATCACGTTGGAGATCAAAACCACATTCTCTTATGAGATCTAGGTAACGGTAAACCGTTCTCTCAGTAGTTTCTAGCATATCCGATAATTGATTGACCGTTTTCGGCGGCCTTTGTTCAAGGTATGCGATAAATTGTAATACACGTAGTATTTTCCTTTGATTTAACATATTGTTTCTTGACGACGGCACAAAGAAGCAAAAAATGAAATTGGATAACAAATCTTTGACCTTAGTTGTCAGTGAAATTTTAATCCTTGAAAATGAATGACTTGAATTGTCAATTAGCAACTTGAAATTTGTAGCCAATTAAATTTAAAAATTATGAAGAAAATTTATGTCATGTTACTGATTTCAATGATTGGAATCAATGGTTTTGGACAACAAAACAACGACAAGCAGTTAAGCAACGCTGAACAATTTTCAGCAAAGTCTGGAACACTCATTCAAAAAGTATTTTTGCCAATTGGGACTATTAAGAAATGTGAAATGCAAGTCATTGAATACACTGATTTAATCTCGAACACAAAAACCAAAGCTTTAAAATTGAGTTATGATGTTGTTTCTAGTTACTCAACTGATACAAAAACCGCAGTACTTGATACCGATGAAATTGATGGTTTAATGAAGTCAATTAAACTTATGCAAGACAAAGTAATGCTGACCGTCCCAACTGATTACACCGAGGTATCTTTCAAAAGTCGTGGTGGTTTTGAAGCTGGATGTTTTGTCAGTAAAGGCGCATGGTCTAGTTATTTAAAACTTGAAAAATTTGACGGCAAAAGTTATGTCTGGATTGAAAAGGACGATCTCACAACTTTTTACGATTTACTTGCACAAGCGAAGTTAAAGATGCAATAAGCTAAGAAACAAGGTCTTTGAAAACCAATCTATTCATTAGGTTGGTTTTTTTTGTGATCTGCTAATTCAAAACCATAGATATCCAGAATGTCAAGAAGCATTTTGTAACTCTTACTTCCAAAATTTTTCATTTTTAATAGATCCTCTGAATTTACAAACGTGAGATCACTTAGATATTCAAAATCATTTTGAAGTAAAATATTTTTAATTCTTTCTGGCAATCCAATTTTTCTAACATTGTATTTACCTTCCACATCAGGAATGAATACGATAGGCTTGACCTCAAAACTGGAAATAAAAGATATCATTACTCTTCTGAATCCTTCATATTGATTTGCAATATTAAATAATTCATAATTATTCATGAGCTTCATTTCATCCTTAGATGGAATATGAATCATTTCAATTTCTCTCTCTTGTAATTCCATTCTGAATAGTTCAAATTTTCGACGAAATTATTCAAATGAAAAAAATTTTGAAATGGTATTAATACTCATAAGAAAAGGTATTCATACCAAAATCTTCTAAATTCATTACTGAGCCTACATTTCGAAACAATTGAACCATTTCAATTCTAGATAAAGTTCTAAATTTTCTAGAAATTGTTCTAATCAAAAAATCTTGGTATAAAATTACAAGACGCATAACAGCGAAGGATTATAGATTATCAAGCCCTTCAATGTACGTATCAAAATATATGTCTTGCTCATCCATCATTTTGATAATTGTCTTCAGGTTCTTTCGCCCAATACCCTCCATTTTTAAAACTTGACTAATGCGTAATTTGGTCAAATCCTTAAGTGTATGAACTCCGTTCTTAATAAGGATGTTTTTTACAGTTGAAGAAAATTTAATATCCGTCAACAAAGTATTTTCACAGCGGATTTGTTTACTCTTTAAATATTTAATCAAGTAATCATTAAATTTTTCACTTTTCGTTGCCTCAATTGCCATCTGACAAAGGCAATAAAAATTTAGTTCCTCTCTGGTTGGAAACTCATTTTGAGCGTTCTTTTTTATTACGAGTGACATTTGCTTTTTTGAGCAAAGTTAAGTTGCGCTGAATTCGGAATTTGTGATCAAGGTAGTTTCACCTTTTATTTATATTCGAACTAAAATAATCATATTCAATTAATTGAACATAATTACATTAAGTTTAGATTTACTTTTATTCTGAGTACATGTACTCATGTTTTTAGTATATGTACCTGGAAATAATTACTCGATAATAAAACTCAAAAACAACGATATTCAAAAAATTTAGCAATAAGCGAATTAGTTAATTATTGTATAAATCTATATTCTTTAATTTTACACTAAACTCAATCTAATGAATTCTAAGATTCGGCATACTATTTCCAACATTGATCGCAATTTCTTTTCAATCTTTGGCGCAAACATAAATGATTTTAAAGACTTAGAGGAAAATGTAGATTTAAACGATTTCATTATGATTTCTTTGGTAGATTGGCAAGAGCCAGATAAAATATTCCTTATTGAAAATGCATTGATTGGGATAGAATATTACCTTTTAAATTTTTCGAAGGTTGACAATAATAAATTTGCTTTTCCAATCGTAAGTTACAATAGTCTTAAAAGAGCTGTTTTCAACGGTGATAATATTGTATATATCTACACAAGAAATGTTCCAACATTTAATTTGCCATTAATTGAATTAATAAACACTCGAACTCAATAACAATATAATATTAAGAAACTCAAAAAAAAATCATTTGAAGACCAGCTCGCATTTGAAGCTAATAATATGAAACGATTTTACGATAAATGGATAGAACTTTTGAGAAGAAGCGATTTTGAAAATGTAATTGAATTTTTTACATAGTCTATCGAATAAAGCAAAATTGTATTTAACACTGATATATATATATATATATGGCGAAATCTTTGTGCTATATGAATACAGGAAATTCTCTACGTATTTTTTAGTCAAATCAAATTTTATTGGAATTTAATTACTTAAGATACATTCGATTAACAATTGAATATCGTCTTGATTCATTTTTTTCAAATCTACATCATGAAATTCTACCGATGTCGATTTCTTTTGATCAGTGTTTAAAGAATTCAAAATATCAATGCTAAACGACTGATAAATTCGCAAAGTTAAAATCGATGTTTTTTTTAATAATTCAAGTTGATCTTTAGTTATTGGATATTCAACATCGTACAATTCACAACTTACAGTTCCAAAACTAACACCTGGCTTCATTTGAGATTGAACTGAATTTGATGATAGAAGTGTTATTATTTCATTATTAGCCAATAGAAGTTGAAGTTTATCTCCTGAAAAAATTTGGACATACTTTATCACACCTGGAGAAACAGCTTCAGTGATTGGTTTAATTTCTATAAAATCAAAAATCAAATAATAATTGTCACCTGTTTGTTTAACTGAATAGTAACCAGAAGATGTTAAAGTTGAAAAAAGTTTTTCTTTTTTACTTATAACCACCTTTTTATTTGTGAACTTATCAATTTCGTTTTTTTCAAATTTACATCGTTGTGAAAAAAATGATGGTGATGAAGCTAAAATGATTAAGAATATAAATTTTTTCATAAATCAAACTTTTATAATAAAGTTGGAAAAGTAAAGATATGCTATGAATTCTAAATTTCACTCGAAAATCGATATGAAAGTTTGTTTTAATTAGCGTTTTCTAACTACTAAGTTGATTTTCAAAAAAAAAAAAAAAAATATTTGAGAGTTTCGAAACAAATTAGGCGCTCTCAATCAGTTTTCAATTTGTCATAAGAAACTTCAATTTAATTTATTTCTATACCCCCACACTCCCCCCTGCATTAAACCTTCCCGTAGAAGTTGCTTTACCTTTCTCTACCTCAATAATCACATCCACTTCATGCGCATGAGCATTAACACCTCTAAATTTCCCCTCCTTAGTTGTGTGGTAAATGAAAATGAATGAAGTATTCGGATTCATCTTGCGCATTTCGTCCATGTCGCTAACTTCTAAGCCAGCTTTGGAAACACTGTCAATGAATACGAAGTCAAATTGATCCAAATGATCCGGAACACGATCTGTGACATACAAATTCGGGTGATTGGCTTTTAGGCGCTCTATTTTCTCTTTGAGTGTGTAGCCAAATCCTTCCTCAATAGCGCAGTACAAAACTTTACCATGATTTGAGGCTAAGTGATTAGCAAAGTCTAAACACATGGTTGATTTACCAGATTTTGGGAGTCCAAATACCATGGCGAAGAACCCGACACTTGGATCCCCTATGAGCTCGCGGTATTTCCCTTGAAGACCAATAGTTTGAAAGTCCATTTTTAGAAGCTCTCCAGAGTTTACAATCATACCATTATCCTCAATACCGGAAACACCTTTGTTCTTTGGAAACAATTCACCACCGACAATACCCATAAGTCCATTGAGTTGAGCTTTGTTAATGTTGAGTATTTTAGAATCTCCGTCGATGTAGGTTTTGAGCGTCTGAAAGGCATCGTCGAGCTTTGTCGCGTATTTGTCGGACTTTGTAATCTTTCCTTGTTCTACAGCCTTCTTGATGCGATTAAACAAGCGCTCAGCCTTGTCTTTGATGTCTCGTTTGCCGTTTAAGGAAACGTAGGCTTTTAAGAGTGAAATTGACAGCATACCTGCCTGACTATGCGCAATCTCTAAATAGCGCTTGAGATTCTTTGAGTCAATTTTGATTTCGGCCATCTCCCCCATTTGCTCATAGCACGAAATCAATTGCTGCTGCATGGTTTCGATTTCTTTGGCATAGGTTGACGTTTTACGGATCCGTCTTTCCAAAATAGCTTTTTGAAGGCTGTGGATCAAGGTTAAAATCTGCGCCTGGCTTTTGACCTTTCCATGCATGGCAGCATAGCGTTTGATGAACTGAACGTCGGTATCAAGGTGCTCAACATTATCAGTTTTGTATGTAATTACAGGAGCTGCTTTTTTAACCGGAGTACTAACTTTCTTCACAGGCTTTGAAGTAGCAGTTTTCACCGGCGCTTTCTTTTCAGTTGTTGGCTTCGCAGGATTTTGAACCATGTATTCATCGAGCTTAAGCATGTAGGCATCCACCACCCGTTTGATGTTCTCATTGGTACGGTATGGACTCCAGTTTTCCTGTGATGCTCCCTCCACCAAACGATGTCCTTTTGCGAGTGCTTCTGGAATGTTTTCCCAGTCAATGTTTGATGTTTTTTGAAAGTAGTTTGTTGTGTTTAACATGGTCTAAAAATTTAATAGTTCTAATTCGAGTTCAAATGCTAGTGCTTCAAGCTCCAGTTCATTTAAGGCAATTGATGGTGAAGCTTTTACAGGCACTAAATTGGTTCTGTATTCCAATAAGTAATTCAGGCGATTGAATTCTTCAGCTCGCGCCTGAGCACTTCGTCCTTCGACTTGCAATGCTGATTTTTTGGCTTGGATTTCTACCTTCAACTCTTGCCACTTAGGCGAGTTCTGCTCTCCTTTATAAAGTTCTGACTGAGTGATGATAGCTTGCTTGTCTGCTTCGTATTGTGCCATAACTGGGCTTAGGTCACTTGTTAGCGAATAACCCTTTGGTTTAAGCAAGGTGCGCTCAGTTTTGCGGACTTTACTCACATATTCTTTGAAGTACGATACATAGTATCCTTGAGAGAAATACAATCCCAATAAGGCATAGGAGGCATCAATTTTTCTTCCCAAGGAAATGATGTCCTTGTCTTGTTGGTCTGTGGCATTTAGAAGTGCTTCAATCTCTTCTTTGAGCTCCTTTGCTTTTTTGACGCTTTTATTGACCACCTCGCCGTCGTT
The DNA here is from genome assembly GCA_039795265.1 of Bacteroidota bacterium. Taxonomy (GTDB): domain Bacteria; phylum Bacteroidota; class Bacteroidia; order Flavobacteriales_D; family Crocinitomicaceae; genus UBA952. Next base: position 20,034 of record JBDKEM010000030.1, read on the forward strand.
GGCCACCTTGGGTGTTTCTTGTAAGAAAGTGGAATTGAGTAAAGTGGTATGAAACGCTTTGATGCAGTTCAAGGACTTTTCTCTGTAAGTGGTATAGTCACGAATGTCATTTTGAACCGCTTTTAGGGTGTCAATGGCTAAATTCACGCGCTTGTAATCACGGTTCAGATTCTCCTTTGCTTGATCAAAGAACATGGCTACTAAACGATCCACGTCTGTTATTAAGGCCAGTTTGATTTCCTCTGGATCCATGCTTTCTAAATCAAGGACGTTTCCTCTATCTCCCCTGAACCAAATGTCATTAATACGCGAAGTCTTTTCTTCGAGCTTTTGAAAAACAAATACATCCATGGAATCTTGCACCAAAGGCATGACGATGCGCACGTATTGGAATTGATTTCCTTGTCTCCAGATACGGCCTTCCAATTGGCGAATGTCCGTTGGATTCCACTCCGGATAACAGTTATAAATCACTGTTCCACGCTTTTGAAGATCAATCCCCTCGCGAATAGTTGCTGTCCCGATGATGATTTTCACCACACCATCTAAGAATGCTTCCTTGATGAGCTCTTTTCGTGTGTCGTTAATTTCAGAGCTGATGATTTCCACTTCATCCACTCGGGTACGATCATACATCACGCCCTTTTTGTAGCCAATCTCTTTCTCCAGGTATTCTTTCACCAAAGGAAAAAACTGCTTGCCACGGTTCATGTATATGACTTGTCCACTGGCTGTTTCTTTATGGTCTTCGTGCCATTTCTTGACTGTAGCAATACAATCCATAACATAGGCAATCTTTGGACTTTCTGTCACAAACTCCTTGTAGTCTTCCGGTGTTCCGTTGAGTAAATACGGTGATAGCGCGTTATCCAAGCTGTATGCTAGTGCACGGAACAAATTACCCATGTCCAACTTTCCTTGGGTTGATTTCTTAGCCATGGCAACGATTCCATCTTGGTTTGTACGCTGCTTAGGTGTCATGTTAATGTAGGTCAGCACCTGCTTGTCCTTTGGAAGTCTTTGCTTTGAATTTTCAAAGTCATAGAGCAAAGGCAGATTGATCTTCTTTGGCCGAACTACTCCTGCTTCCTCTCCTGTTTTGTACAGGATGTGATTGTAAATGAGCTTTTGTAATACTCTTCGATTGGTGAAGCTTTTTATCACTTCCTTTTCGACGATTTCTTCTTTGTAGTTTGCTGTCCATTCCACGGTTGGCAGCACAAACAAATCAAAGAAAGTGTCCAGATTCAAAATACCGTTATCCCTTAATGAGTCATAGGCCACAAGCGACAACATCGAATAGATTTCCAAAGGAGAGTTCGAAAACGGCGTAGCGGTCAAAAGCATGGTGTTTCTGCCATACTTTCTTTGAATAAAACTCAGGATCAAAAAGGCTTTTTGACCAGTTTCAGAAGTAGCTGATTGAATGTTGTAGCGCTTGTTTCCTTCATCATCACTTTTCACCTGGCTAAAGACGTTCTTGCATCGGTGCGCTTCGTCAATCACCGCATAGTCAAAACCTAGAATATCAATATCTGCAATGGTATTCTTGAGCCCTACTCCGATCATCTCTCGAAACTTCTGGTATTCGATTTCCTTGTCACGATTGGACTTCTCTTTGGATTGCCCAAGGATATTGACAAGCTCTGTGAAGAGTTCATCCGATACGGACTTTCCAAACCCAAGTCGCTTAAAGCCTTCGTAAGTCACCATCGTAATGGATTTATCTGGAACGGCTTTATTGAGATTGATTTTCTCTACGATGTCTGTTCCTAAGTTGAACCAGTCATTGACCGTAATTCCGGTGTGGGAAAGTACACCCGGAACAAACTCACCGGTTTTGCGATCCGTGTAGCCAATGATTTCGTTCATCCACTTTTTGTAAGTTGGCTTTGGAACGACTACCAATGGTCGTTTGCATTTGCCTGAATACAAGTTATGAGCAAGGTTTACGATGGCTGTCATGGTTTTTCCAACTCCTACATCAAAGGCATTGATCCCAGAACCCATCGCTTCCATAAAAGCTACACCCTGGCGTTGAATATCTGTGATTTGAAGGATTCCAGACTTAAAACGAGCAGAACACTCAAAACCAATGGGAACTTTTGAGTAATTGATATCCGACTGCCCGTTATAAACGCGGTTCCAAGCAAAGTTCAATTTTTGCTGATCTTCAAAAGCTAAAACTTCATGTAAGAACCTTGAAAAGAGCTTCTCACCTTCTATGCGTGCATTAGCCCGGAGCTCTGCCTTTTCTTCTTTGGTGAGGCGATCATCTCTGAGGGCTTTATTGGCAATGTAATAATCAGCGATGTCAATTGAGGAACTCTTTTCAAAGTCTGTATCAGGATTGAGGGTAAACAACCATTTGACAAACACGTTTTGCAAGGTGTATTTCGTCTCTCCATCAAAGCGAATGCGAATCTTGTCACTGTCCTTTTTGCGCTCGATTTTTCCATTGACTTTTCTAAGTTCTTCTGAATTTTCTAAATCCATGAACTCTTCACGAACACCCGTAATGCCGAATAGATCTGGATTTACTGCAAAATCAGAAATGGCCGTAATAATTGGGCGCTCCTTTTCATCGGGGTTTTCAACTGAAAGCAGCTCTGGCTTTGCTTTTTCCAGTGCTTCTTTGTGTTGATTGTACACTTCTTCACCAAAATACTCCAGTATTTCATTTTTGTCTACTTCGAGCTGCTGAAGCCTGTCATACATATTACCATAGGTATAAATAGGAAAAGGCATCATTTCACCAGCATGATAAAACAAAGCGCCTTGTCTCACCAGTGTATGCAGTTGTGAAATCAAGACCCTGCCAGTACCCTCCAGATGATAGCCTTCCCAACCGTTCATCGGGATACCTTGGTGCTGTTTGTACCACACCCAAGCCTTGATTTCAGGCTCTGTGATGCCGGCATTGTACTTGGTCACAACTTCTTCAAAAGAGAGTTTTTTGCTTTCTGTCGAGCCCAAGCCTTTGAGTGCATCAACCTGTTTGAGTACGTTGTCAAGAGCCTGTGATTTACTTCTTATATTCATTGAAGTATATGCGTTTAAAGCGCCTAAATTCTGAATGTTAGCAACTGATTTTAAGTAACTCATAATTGATTAATTTGAAGTTCGTATTCGAGTGCCAAGGCCTCTATTTCGATCATCGAATAGCTTTGTTGTTTTTGGATTATAGAAAGAATTTGTGCCTTGTCACCTTGAATGGTCACCGGGAATTCTTTACTGGAAGTCACGACTTCCTGGCCACATACTTTTTCAGGATGCAGCACAAACCAGGTATTGAATGTGCAAAGCTCCGTGAAACTCAATGGCGTTTGCGGATAAGCTTTCGACTTTGCCTTTTGCTCAATAGCTTTCTGGTTATAATACACACCATTTCGAAGCAAGGCAGCTTGCATGTCCGTGGCACTCGTGAGTTTCTCACGAATGAGATCCAGACGCGCACGAAGATATGTCGGACCTAATGTGTGCATTAGATCATCGTAAGTTCAGTTTCTAAAAGTGGAATGACGGCTGCCGGCACCATTTGATCGTGCAGCACTTTGTCAATGACCATTTGTTCCACTTGCTCATAGCCTTGTGGCGACTGCATCATTTCAAACAAGTTAGGCGCGTTGGCCTCAGTTACTCGTTTTAGTTGAGTAAGTATTTCTTCGCGAAGTCTAAGCTCCTGTGGGCTTAGTTTTGGGACGTATCCCATGATACTACTTTCTCCCTTTTCATTAAAGGAATAGTAGCCGTTTTTAGTCACAATGATGTGATCCAAAAGTGAAATATCAAAGTATTTGAGCGCCTTGACAATGTTTCTTGTGAGGCTCTTATCGGCATCAGACGGGGTAAGATTTCCACTTGGGTGGTTATGCGAGATGATCACTGCCTTGGCCAAGGTTTTGACAGCCACGGCTGTGAGTAATTCCACGTCCACCATCGTAGCATTGATCGTTCCTGTTGAATGGTGGTAATAGCCAATGATTTTATTGGCCTGACTCAAAAAAATGGCAATAAAGTGCTCCTGGACTTCAATGCCTTTCAAAATGCGATTTTTCAAGAACATGTAGACATCCATTGAGGACTTGATGTCACCAAAGAAAAGCGCTTCTTTATTGAAGGTGATTTCAATTTCACGCACCTTGAACTGCGCCTCAATGGCATCCAACTCCTTCTCGAGTTCGGAGTAAGTGTCTTTGTCAAAAACCATCTGCGGTTTTGCTTGGTTTGTTTTGTAGGCCATGTTATTTTCGTTTTAATACAATGATGTCCGTTGGGACTTTGGTGCTGCTAAATACCGGTGGTAAGCGATAGGCATCTACCAAGTCACAGAGCTTTTCAAGTTCCATTTTCTCTCCTTGGTAGCTAATGCCGTTTCTTAGAAAATTACTACCCGTAATAAACACCAATAGCCCACCGGGCTTTAAGAGTTGTAGGGAGTAATACATGAAAAACAGCTCTATTTGATGCATCTTCGGCTTTGGAAAATAGCTGCTGTAAGTGTTCTTGTATTTGCCGTAAGGAGGATTTCCAATCACAAGTGAAAAAGGATAACCAACGAGCCAAGTCAAAGGGCTTTTCAAACGCTGCGTGAAACGTGGAGCTTGTAAAAAGGCAGTTTCAAAATAGCCTTCATAAATCTTTGCCTCTGGATAGAGAATTTCACAAATGCGCTTTGAAGTTGGGTTGATCTCAAAACCATAGCACTTCGAAAGATCCGGTGCCCATTTTAAAAAGTTCCCTGTTCCGAGACTTGGCTCTAATACTGTTCCATTGGAGTTGTAGCCGTAACGCTCGGCTAGTATCCACATGAGTTCACAGATGTAGTCAGGGGTAAAAAACTCATAAAGCAAGCCTTCACCCGAAGCACCTTTACTGCCTTGGCCTCCAGCTCCCCCAAAACGGGCAATGTATTTCTTATCAGCCGCGCTGTACGCTTCTTTGGCTTTGTCTTTTTGATGGATAAAAGCCTCAATTTCAGTATTCAGCGCATGTTGATTCACTACTTACCTTGAGTTTCCAAAAGTCCGTTTTTACCCACTACTTTTAAGATGTAGGAATAAGCTTCCTTGCTTTTACCTTTCACCAGATCCAATGTTTGCTCCACACTTCCCGTTCCTGGCTTAAAGAAATAGCCTTGGTTGTAGCGAACAAGTACTTTGTCAAGGCGCAGTACTTCACCTTCTTGGTGTTGATCCATCAAGATTCCGAGATACATTGAACCTAGTA
>JBDKEM010000059.1:0-48335 GCA_039795265.1 Bacteroidota bacterium
TAATGGAAATTCAACATGGTCATCATACTTAAGCATAGATACAACAGGAAAAGTTGGATTAGGAACAGAAAATCCGACCGAACGCCTTCATGTAACTGGTAATGTTCGTTTCTCAGGAGCACTAATGCCAAACAACCTAGCTGGAACAACAGGTCAAGTTTTAACATCCTCAGGAGCAGGAGTTGCTCCGACTTGGACAACTTTACCGACATCATCTAACCTATACACAGCTGACGGTACCTTATCAGCAAACAGAACTGTAACTCAAGGTGCAAACAGTTTAAGTTTCACAAGCACAGCAACAAATGGTTTTTCAATTGATGGAACAACTTTTAGCGTAGATGCAGCGAATAACCGTATAGGTCTTGGAACGACAACGCCCTCAAATACTTTACATATTGCAGGTACAGCACGCATTGAAACAATGGCAAGTGGTGCGAGTACAGATAGCATTGTTACTGTAGGAGCAACTGGAGTTTTAAATAGAAGATCTTTGAATTCAATTCTTGATGACCGTTGGGTTGAAACCACTTCATTTACAGGCACCAATCTTGGAGGAGGAGCAGGCCTTTTAACTGGTAAGAAAAATGCATATGTAGTTGATGCAGATACTTTGATTACAAGAAACGCAAGATCAGGAATGAATTTTCACACGGTGGGTACAAGTAATTCAAATGGTTTTGGTTTTTGGGGAAAGAAAGATAATGCAAGCGGTGGATTTAATTTTTTGACATTAAATACAATAAATACTCCTTCTACAATTGGAGCTGTTAGATATCGAACAAGCGGGACGAATGCAATGACCTTAACAGCCTTAAGTTCAAATACAATGGTGGGTGAGTATGTTTTTGATATGGTTTACAGCAACGGAAGTGGTGGAGTTAGAACGAGTCGCCTAGCTCAATTACAAGCTGGAGTTGAAACGGTTGGTACAAACAGTGTTTCAGGATATCTTGATATTACAATTCGTGATAATTCAGTAAGTACTGGTAATTTTCATAGTGCAAATACAACGTTAATGTCGATGCGAGGAAGTACAAAAAATGTTGGTATAAATAATCTCACTCCAGATAACTCAGCAATTTTAGATATTTCTAGCACCGAAAAAGGATTATTAATTCCAAGAATGACATCAACGCAACGCAATGCTATTAGTTTACCCCAAAACGGTTTAATGATATTTAATACAACAAGTAATGCGATGGAGATTAATACGGGAACAACTACTTCTCCAATTTGGAGCAGTGTTTCAACCGCCACATCTTCAACTAACTTATACACATCTGACGGTACCTTATCAGCAAACAGAGTTGTAACCCAAGGCGCAAACACATTATCCTTCACTTCAACAGCCACAAATGGTTTTTCAGTGGATGGAGCCACATTTTCAGTTGATGCCGCTAACAATAGGGTTGGTGTTGGTACGTCATCACCAGTTGCGAATGCCGCTCTAGACGTCACCTCTACTAATAGTGGTCTATTAATCCCTAGATTATCTTTGAGTAATATTAATAATGCTTCACCCTTATCAGCACATGTTGCAGGAATGATGGTTTACAATACTGCCTCTGCAGGATCTGGCACTATTGCAGTTTACCCAGGGTTTTATTATAATGATGGTTCTAAATGGGTTAGAAGCTCAGAGGAAATTGATTTTGATAATATTTATGACATTGATGCTGTGCCTCCCGTTTCAGGCACTAGTGGAATAACTCAATATACGGATGATGATGGTGTTAACACTTCTACATTGCCAGGAAATGCTTCAACGTCACTTTTTATCGACCCAAACGGTATCACATACACATGGGATGGTTCTAAATTCGTTACATTCAGACAGAAAAACGCCACAGCTTGGTATTTAGCCAAATCTACAACGGATGCGGGAGCGGCTAAACGAAAAAATATTTACAGAAACGGAAATGTAGGTATTGGTTCCAATAATCCATTTTACTCAAAATTAGTTGTAGAATCAACTAGTGCAGGTGCTGCTACTACAGCCTTGACCTTAACTAATAGAAATGGAAATGCAAATACAGAGGTAGCCTTAAATTTTGCTCCATCAAATGCTCCTGAGGCCCGCTATGCTTCCATTTCTGCCGTTCAAACAATAACAAATAATAATAGAATTGATCTAGTTTTTAAACCAGGAGCTGGTGCTTCTATTGTTGAAAGAATGCGCTTGGATAGTTTTGGTAATTTAGGTGTAGGCACCTCTTCCCCAACTAGTACATTACAAAGTGCTGGTACCTTCGCTCTTAACACAGGCACCACCTCTTCTAACTCGGTGATACTCTTAGCATCAGGGACATTTACTCCTCCAACAGCAAGTACTGTTTCTGGACGTATTTACATCATTCGTAATACTTCCACAACAACGAATGTCACAGTTTCTTCAGTTATTGACCATAACTCTACTAGTGCTGCTAATTTCACCTTAACACCTGCAATCGGTTCAATTATGATTATCAGTAACGGAACGAGTTGGTTTAGAATACAGTAGAGTTAAGAATTAAAAGTGAAGAGTTAAGTCCCGATAGCTATTGGGAGAAGCATTAACAATAAAGAAATAGTTTATGAAAAAAATAGTTTTATCAATAGGAATTTTAGCGCTTGCAACAGCTGCAACAGCGCAAAAAAAAGGAAAGACAACTGCATCAGAGGCAGAAAAAGTCAGCAATCCTTCTACGCTTATTTATAGTAATGCGATGAAATACGGTGACGCTTCAACTGCTATAATGGCAACTCACCAACTCATCGCCGAGCAAGGAGAAAACAGCACGTACAAAGACAGTTTGGCAATGTTATACTTTAATAGCAACCAAACCTTGAGTTGTCATTTACTGTGCAAAGAGCTGTTGACCAAAAGGAACACCGATACCACTTTATTGGTTCTAAATGCAGCGAGTTTGAAAAACTTAGGAGCGAATAAAGAGGCAATTGCTGCGTATGAAAGTTTGTTTGCGCTAACCAAAAATCGGTACCACGCGTATGAATTGGCGCAGTTGCAATATGGTATCGCTCGCCTAGCAGAATCGTTAGTGAGCATCAATCAAGCTCTGAACAATACTGCTGAATTAGAGGGCAAAATCACTTTCGCGGTGGACAAAGAAAAAACACAACAAGTTCCTTTGAATGCAGCTTTATACAATTTAAAAGGCATGGTGGCTTATGAACTCAAAGATGAGAAATCAGCCGTAGAAGCTTTCGATGAAGCCTTGAAAATTATGCCTGATTTTGAAGCAGCTAAGTTGAACAAGTCGGCTATTGAAGCATTGAAAACGAAAAAATAATCAAGAAAAATCAGCCTAGGTTATATGTCAATCTGGGCTGAGAAAAATAGTATATAAACAAAACACCATGTTGCAAACAAGAATTTTAAAGGCTTTTTTAAGCTTTTCGGGAATGTGTTGCTTAAGTTTTGGACTTTCCGCTCAAGAAACGCTCAATATTGAAGGGAATTTCTACATTTTTCCCGGTGCACAAATGGGCGTATTCAGCGACATTGTCAACACAGGGAACTTTGAAAGTACAGGCGGAGACGTCTATTTCGTGGGTCCCTCCCAGCAAAATGTGAGTGGCAACAGTCCTGTGAATTTATACAAAGTCATCTTGAACAATTCCAATAGTCTAAAATTAGACAATCAATTGGAAGTTGGTAATGATTTTGAATTCATTAACGGAAAAGTGTTCACTGACCGGGGCGATTACACCACTGAATTCCTCAATTTCTTGGCAGGCGCTACCTACACTGGTGTTGACAATTCGCATTTTGTGGACGGCGTTGTACGCAAAACAGGGAATACTGCTTTCGTTTTTCCAGTTGGGCAGTTCAACGATGTACAACCGATTTCCATCGAAGCACCGAGCAACGCAACGGACAGTTACACCACTTATTACAACTGGACCGACCCATTGAATGATTCCTTCGATCCAACGATTTTTCAAACAGGAATCAATAACGTCAGCCGTTGTGAATACTGGATTTTGAACCCAACGAGCGGTTCGCCTGACATCACCTTTTCTTTGAATTTTGATATCAACTCCTGTGGAATTACTGATCCAACCGAACTTATTGTCGTACGTTGGACGGGAACGGAATGGGAAAACTTGGGGAATGGTGGAACCTCAGGAACTGTGGACGATGGTATCATCATAAAAGGGGTAACTTGTTCGTCTTGTGGAACTTTCAATCCAATCACTTTGGGTTCCTTGACCAATGCCAATCCGCTTCCTGTCGAATTGTTAAACTTTACGGCTGTTGCTTTCGGAAGAAAGACGAAACTCGATTGGCAGACCGCTTCCGAGCACAACAACGATTATTTCACCGTAGAACGCACCTTCGATGGCGAGCATTTTGAAATCGTTGGAACTGCAGATGGCTCGGGAAATTCCAATCAATTGTTGTCGTATTCCTTGTTCGATGAAAATCCTGCAAATGGCTACAATTATTACCGTCTCAAACAAACTGACTTTGATGGCACCTCGAAATATTCCGATTTGCGGTCGGTATATTTTGGCCCAGAAGCATGGGTGAACGTTTACCCAAATCCTAGCAACGGCTTGTTAAATATCGTTGCGACGGGTGAAGTGAGCAACTTCGCCATTTACGCAGCTGATGGAAAGTTGGTTCAAGCAGGTGATGTGAACGGTTTGATAACCTTGTTTTTAGAACCGGGAATGTACTTCGTGAATTTTGAAGCGAACGGTAAAAAGAATGCGGTTAAAGTGGTTGTAGCGAACTAATAGTTGTAAAAATGGACAATACAAAAGCACTATTTCTTGTGGTGAAATTGGTCTTTTTCATCGTGATTCTTGTGGTGGGTTTAGCCTTTGCCTTTTTATCTTAAAGAATAACTGAAATTATGGAAACTCAATTGATGATTTTTTTACTCGGCATTCCCTTATTGGGGATGATGGTCTTGGTATTTTGGAACATTCGACAATTCCGTATCATCACCGATCGCTTGCTGTTATTGAATTCGTTTCAACAAAAGGAAAAGTCAAACGAAAAGGAAGTTACCGCTCACGCTTTCTTGGGCGAAAATGCAAAAGATACGACCACTGCCATTGAAAAAGAGATAGCGCTAGAAGACCTGGAAGATGAGAAACTGACGGAAGAAGAACTAGAGCAACTAAATGAAAGTTTGGAATCAGATCCTACTGAAGAAGCAACGAAAGAAATGAAACGCCTTCTTGCAGTTAAACGCGCAACAGAAACAAAGGAATTTGAGAAATCGCATTTCCAAAAAAAGTTGTTTGACCAATTCCCAAGCCTGAATTATGTGGAATTGGAGTTGTGTTATTTATTGTGGATTGGTGATTCTATTGTCAATATTTCCAATAGTTTAAGCTTATCTAACGGCACCTTACGCGTGTACAAACACAAATTGCGCCGTAAATTCGAATTAGGCAAGAACGCCAATTTGGAGCTTTTTTTAGGCAGCATTGTCTCGTTCAAACCCAGCATAAAAAAATCAAAGAAGTTGTAGGTTGTCGAGGTGGGTTGATAGGTTAGCCACCACTACAGAATCTTCCACGCCGCGGCGAATCCATTCATAGTCTAAATTCGTCGTGGATGGAAGGTTTTAAAAATGATTTAGTTGTAGGTTGAAGACCCCTTTGGAGCGAATTTGTTCTTTGGGGGTTTCTTTTTTTTTGATTGCGGATTACTGATTGTGGATTGCGGATTACGGATTGGAAGATTGCAGATTGCAAATTACAGATTGGTTTTCTTGTGTTGGCTGATTCAATTCTCATCTTGGCGAACTTTGCGGTTTTAATTATGGATTACTAATTGCGGATTAGCTAAGCTACTGATTTCATTGGAAGCACATTAAACAATTAGCACATTAAATCTCCGCCGCGGCGGAAGCACATTAAACCATTAGCACATTAAACCTTCTCGACCAATAATCGCTCACAAACTTTTTCACTTAACGTAATGGTATTCTCGTTGAATCTTATGAGCGCACTACCGTCGAAATTTTCACGGGAAATCAACTCGAAACGCATGCCCAGAAACATGTTTTTAGCATTCAAAAATCGAAGAAATTCGTCTCCACTTTTTTCTAGTGCCTTCAAAACAAAAGTGCTATTTTCGGAATAATAAGCAAGAGGACGATACGAGTTCCATTCAAAATTTCCTGCCGCATCCGGAATTGGCGAACCGTGCGGATCAAACTTCGGAAAGCCCAACTGCTCATCCATTCGTTGAAATAACAATGCGGATTCTATATGTTCCAATTGCTCAGCAACCTCATGTACTTCTTCCCAACCAAAGCCGAGTTTTTCCACTAAAAACATTTCTGCCAATCGGTGTTTACGTACTACCAAGGCTGCCGCTAATTTACCTCCCTCAGTTAAAGTTAAGGGTTTATATTTCTCATAATGTACATACCCCAATTCCGCTAATTTCTTCACCATACTGTTCACAGTCGGGAGACTAACTTCTAACAATTGTGCAATGTCGGTTGGTGCAATATCTGAAGAGCTTTGAGAAAGGTGCAAAACAGCTTTGAGGTAATTTTCTACAGTCGGACTTGCCATTAACGGTACTTTTTTTTAGACAAATCTAGTACATTTTATGCTCTTAAATTTCAAATATATTTACACCAATAAAATTTAATTGTTTGATTAGTCTAACTTTTATAATTTTACCGACCTAAACACAACCTATGCGCTTCCTTTTCAGTTTACTAATTATTCTTTTAACCTTTGTTTATTATGGTCAAAAGTTCGTGAACGGCCGCGTTCAATTCGAAGGATTACCATTGGTGGGGGTTAAAATCGAAAATGAAACAAACGGACAAAAAGTACTTAGTCAACAAGATGGGAATTTCACAATTCAAGTCACCGAAAATAGCGATAACATGCTAGTTTTCAATCTTAACGGCTTTCAAAAAAAGAGAATACAAGTTCTAGCTTCTACAATCAACAAGGCACTAATTATTGAACTACAAGAGGACGTACTCATGTTGGAAAATGTCATCGTATCGGCAACTCGGAGTGAAATAAAAACCTACCTCTCCCCTATTGTCGTCAATCGAATTTCAAATAAAACCTTTGAAGCTACCCAATCCCTTACACTTTCTGAAGGCTTGCGGTTTTCCCCAGGACTACGCTTAGAGAATAATTGTCAAAACTGTGGATTTACACAAATCCGCATGAATGGAATGGAAGGTCCATATACCCAAATTCTGATCAACTCGCGTCCGGTTTTTTCAGCTTTAGCAGGGATTTATGGTTTAGAAATGTTACCCGCATCGATGATCGATCGTGTTGAAATCATGCGCGGAGGTGGTTCGTCACTTTATGGAGGCAATGCAATTGCCGGAACAATAAACATCCTAACCAAAGAACCCATGGAAAACAGTGCTGAAATTGGTTTAAACAGCGCATTAACGGCATTTAAAACTCCCGACCTTTCCCTAACCGTCAATGCTTCCGCTGTCGATTCTGCGCGACGAAAAGGAATTAACATGTATGGTTTTCAGCGCAATAGAAAAGAATGGGACGCCAACAACGATGGATTTTCAGAAATGACACAATTGGCAAATACTACCTTCGGATTCGATGCTTTTTTTAAAATCAAAACGCATTCCAAGTTAAAAATTAACTCTTGGAATTTTACAGAATTTCGTCGTGGCGGTAGCGATTTTGACAAAGAACCACATCAAAGCGCGATAGCAGAACAATTGCAACATCGTGTGAACGGATTATCGCTCAACTTTGAAAATTCAAGTGCGGATTACAAACACAAAACTGCCATTTACCTTTCTGGGCAAACCGTTGGACGTGCGAGTTACTACGGTGGTGGCGGAAAAATTTTAAGCGAAAATGACACCATAGATCCAACTCAACTTTCGGCAATAAATGCTTACGGAAAATCAAGGGATTATTCTGGAATTTTGGGTATTCAATATGTTTTTGAACCGCATGAAAAATTCAATTTGGTTTGTGGAAATGAATTCGGAATCAATCAAGTTGCGGATGAAATGCCAGGATATTCCCGCTCCATAAATCAGCGCGTTATGCAGAACGGAACCTTTTTTCAATTGCAATATAAACCTTTGAAATGGTGGACACTATTAGCGGGAGGGCGCATGGACTTTGTATTTCTAAACGGACAATATAATTTTCAAACGACCTCCTTTATGAATGAAAAAATGCTTCCTGTTTTCGTGCCACGACTCACCTCGATGATTGCGCTTAACGAACAATTAAAGTGGCGTGTTTCTTTTGCTCAAGGTTATCGTGCGCCACAAGCTTTTGATGAAGATTTACACGTAGAAACGGTTGGTGGAGCTGCTCGATTCATTCAATTGGCACCGGATTTAGTTCCTGAGCGTTCCAATAGCTGGGCGAGTAGTTTGAATTATACTGCATTCCATAAAAGTTGGCAATTTAACTTCGTTTTAGACGGATTCTATACCCGATTAAACAAGCAATTTATGACCACGAATGCAGAACAATTACCCAATGGAATTTCAGTGCTAACTAAAAGAAATGGAGACGGTTCACACGTACTTGGAGGAAATTTAGAAAGTAACATTGCTTTGGGTGGAAAATTGATTTTTCAAAGTGGAATCACCCTTCAACAAGCCATATATCAAAACAACGAAATCATATGGCAACCAAGCGATTCGAGTTCTTCCCTATCGTTAGTAAGCACTAAAAACGTCTTAAAAACACCCAACTTTTATGGTTATTACACCCTTACTTTTAATCCAACAAAACATTGGACGATTAACTACAATTCCAATTTGACAGGAAAAATGCAAGTCTTACATGTAATCGATCCACAAACTGAATTTCCAGCAATCAAGACAACGCCATTTTTTTGGGAACATCATGTAAAGGTGAGTTATTCCTATTTCCTCAAGAAGCAAAATCGCTTGGATATTTCAATAGGAATTTACAATCTCGGCAACAGTTTTCAACGTGATTTTGATTTTGGTGCTTTACGTGATGCAGGATACGTTTATGGTCCTGTGCGTCCGAGGACGATTTATTTTTCGGTTAAGTGGAGGTTTTGTGATTGATAACCATGTTTAGTTGGTTCGTCCATGTCAGAAAAACACACGATGAACCGCCTTGAAAGTTTAACGAATCCTATTACGACATAGAAAATCACGGAGAAAATTAAAAATGAAAAGTGCCTTACTATGATAAGTCAATTTATGTCATTTTTAATGCAATACTTGGTTTCATTTCATTATTTGTGACATAAATGACTTTCGCCACATGGAGAATTTTCTTTTGAGTTCACTTCAAAAAAAAAATCCCCTTGAGATGTTGCTCAAAGGGATTCCTTTCAAAATTATTAGATTATTTCAGCATTTAATTATCGTATAAAACGACTTTTATTGCTGTTACAAGGTACCGCGTTTCTCTTGTTCGCGCTCGATCGATTCAAATAATGCTTTGAAATTTCCTGCACCAAATCCGCGTGCACCCATGCGCTGGATGATTTCATAGAACAAAGTTGGACGATCTTCCACCGGCTTCGTGAATATCTGCAACAAATAACCTTCCTCGTCGGCATCCACCAAAATTCCTAACTTTTGAATTTCCGGAATTGGTTCTTTCATCATCGACATGTGTTCGCCCAAACGTGCTGGAATTTCATCGTAGTAAGCCTGTGGTGGCGCAGATAAAAACTCCACTCCTCTCGCTCGCAATTTAGCAACGGTGTCCAAGATGTTGTCTGTTGCCACAGCGATATGTTGCGCACCTGGTCCTTCGTAAAAGTCCAAATACTCTTCAATTTGCGAGCGTTTTTTCCCTTCCGCCGGTTCGTTGATTGGGAATTTAATCCGTCCGTTTCCGTTCGACATCACTTTCGACATCAACGCAGAGTATTCCGTATGGATTTGTTTGTCGTCAAATGAAAGGAAATTCACAAATCCCATCACGTCTTCGTACCATTTTACCCACGTATTCATTTCTCCCCAACCTACATTTCCAACCATGTGGTCGATAAATTTCAAGCCAACTGGCTCAGGATTGTATTCTGATTCCCATTTTACAAAACCTGGTAAAAAGGTTCCTTTATAATTTTTGCGCTCCACGAAAACATGTACCGTCTCGCCATACGTATAAATTCCTGAACGCACGACTTCACCGTTTTCATCTTTTTCTACCGTCGGTTCCATGTAGGATTTCGCACCTCTCTTGGTCGTTTCTTCCCATGCCTTAGTCGCGTCGTCCACCCAAAGTGCAATAACTTTTACGCCGTCACCGTGTTTTTTAACGTGATCACCAATTGGGGAAGTACTATTCAAAGCCGTTGTTAAAATCAAAACGATTTTGTCTTGTTTAATGGCATACGAAACGCGATCTTTCATTCCTGTTTCCAAGCCTGCATACGCAAAAGACTGAAAACCAAAGGCAGTTTTGTAGTAATGCGCCGCTTGTTTTGCATTTCCGACATAAAACTCAACGTAATCTGTTCCTAAAAGGGGAAGGAAATCTTGTGCTCCTTCAAATATTTTTTCAAGTCCGTATTCGACACTTGAAACTTCTTTTTTTACTTCACTTGACATGATATAATGCTTTATTAAAGGGGTTTAAATTCTGTTTAAATGTACTTTAAAAACTGCTTTCGATTAATGTATCCACGATTTTTCATAGTCCTTAACCAAGAGTTCCATTGCTTGTTTGGTGATTGACAACGGTTTGAAGGTGTCCACCATCACTGCTAATTCTTGTGTGTCTTTTTTACCGATACTTCTTTCGTAAGCGCCTGGATGTGGTCCATGAGGAATTCCCGCTGGGTGTAAGGTGATTTGTCCTTTTTCGATGTTGTTGCGGCTCATGAAATCTCCATCCACATAATACAAAACCTCATCGGAGTCAATGTTGCTGTGGTTGTACGGAGCAGGAATCGCATCGGGATGGTAATCATACATTCGCGGAACGAAAGAACACATCACAAATCCAGCCGTTTCAAATGTTTGGTGTATCGGCGGTGGTAAATGTACGCGCCCAGTAATCGGCTCGAAATCATGGATTGAGAAGGCATACGGATAATTGTAACCATCCCAACCAACTACATTGAACGGGTGATTTGCATAAACATATTCGTACAATTCATCTTGCTTTTTGATGCGCAATAAAAAATCACCTACTTCATCGTGCGTTTCCAGTTCATACGGCGGACGAATATCGCGCTCGCAGTACGGTGAATGCTCTAACAATTGTCCAAACCAGTTGCGATAGCGTTTTGGCGTGTAAACCGGACTGAACGATTGCACAATAAACAAGCGGTTGTCGCTATCGTTGAAATGCAATTGATAAATCATCCCGCGCGGAATCAACAAATAATCTCCGTAAGCGAAGTCAATGTTTCCAAGTTGGGTTTTCAATTTTCCCGATCCTTTGTGGATAAAGATAATTTCGTCAGCGTCCGCATTTTTGTAAAAATAGTCGGTCATGGATTGTATGGGAGCCGCCAATTCGATGTAACAATCACCGTTCACCAATACCGGTACGCGACTGTCTAAATAATCGTTTTTAGGTTCCACATTAAAGCCTTGCAAGGAGCGCATGGTCATGTTTTTATTCAAAGCAACTTCCGGGGCAATATTTTTTTGTCCACGAATTTCTTTAACGATTGTGGGTGGTTGTAAATGATACATTAAACACGACATACCATCGAAACCGACTGTTCCAAAAAGTTGTTCGTGATACAATGAACCATCTGGTTTTCTGAAAACAGTATGTCGTTTGTGTGGGATTTTCCCCAATCTGTGATAAAAAGGCATAAACTAGTTTTTGTTGGTTTTGTAAAAATAATGAACGTAAAATAAATCAATTTCACTCTGGATTACGTTTCAACTTATTCTTTAACAAATTATTGAGGTTCGTCCACATAGTGGGACAAATGTAAAATCTTGACTTATTAGATTTTATGACTTTTGTCAGTTTTTAAACTTTGCAAAAAAATGCCCATTTTAAGGTTATCAAAATATTTATAAACGCTTACATTTGCTCATCTCAATCAATCAAATGAAGAAAACAATCGTTATAGGTGCCTGCGGACAAATTGGAACGGAATTGGTCTTGGCATTGCGTAATTTATATGGAAATGAAGCAGTTATCGCTGCCGATGTAAAAGAAACCTGTCCTGACATGTTGTTGAATGGTCCCTACGTGAAAATGGACATTCTTGATCGAGAGGCGGTTCGTAATTACATCATCAACGAAGGTGTGAAAGAGGTGTATTTACTAGCGGCTCTTCTCAGTGCAACGGCGGAAAAACATCCTGATTTCGCTTGGAAATTGAACATGGAAGGTCTGTTTACGATTTTAGATTTAGCGAAAGAAAAACACCTCGAAAAAGTTTTTTGGCCAAGTTCAATTGCGGTTTTCGGACCAACTACACCAATGGAAAACACGCCACAACATACGATAATGGAACCTTCAACGGTTTACGGAATTTCGAAACAAGCAGGAGAACGTTGGTGCGAATATTACCATACCAAGTTTGGAGTTGATGTGAGGAGTATTCGCTATCCAGGCTTGATATCGTACAAAAGTTTACCCGGTGGCGGAACAACGGATTACGCGGTCGATATTTTCTACAAAGCAAAAGCGGGAGAAACCTTTAATTGTTTTTTAAGTTCCGAAACGGCGCTACCGATGATGTTTATGGACGATGCAATTCGCGCTACTATTGAATTAATGCAAGCGCCTTCAGAAAACATTAAAATTCGTTCGGCGTACAATTTAGCCGGAATCAGCTTTACCCCTGCCACACTTTCTGCAGCGATAAAAGAAGAAATTCCAAGTTTTGAAATAAGTTATGCACCTGACTTTCGACAGGCAATTGCTGATAGTTGGCCGAATTCAATTGACGACAGTTACGCACAAAAAGAATGGAATTGGAAACCTGAATTCGATTTAAAGAAAATGGTGCGTGAAATGTTGGCGAATGTGCAGGTTGTAGGATGTTGAATTATAGAAAATTGAGAATGGAAAATTGGAACGGAAAATTCAAAAAATAATTTTACACCTAACGAATATAGCTGTATTCCTTAAATCGCAATATCAACAGATAGGTCTCATCACCGTGTTTTTGAATCGTGCTGCCTAACAATCCCGTTTGAGAGTCGTAAATGATTTGTAAATTGTGGTTGATTTTATTATTTCTTAGCGTCAACTTTTCAATTACATTTCCAAACTTATCGTACCGAAATTGCCATTCTTCATAAGGTTCTTCTGTATTGTGAATGAAAAGTACTTTCACTGGCAAACCTTTTTCACCATAAACAAACTGTTTTCTATAATCTGAATTTGCCATGCGTAAACGTTGGGTGTGTTCCAATAAATAACCTTCTTTGTTACGCAATTCCGTTTCCTCCATGTAAGGAAGGTTGTAATTGTTATAAACGGTTTTTCGCTCTCCCAAAGCATATTTTTGATACTTCATTGTCTCGCGGTTCAAAATTGTACTCTGCACGATAAGCCCGTTAGAATCCACGATTTCTCTTCGTTGTTCCACCCCCACTACCCTATTTATGGAATCAAAACGGTATTCGGTTGTGGTAAATCCTCCTTCATCGCTGCGTTGGTGCAACATTAAATTTCCATTGCGATCGTATTTATAGCGGTTCCAAAGTGTGTCCTGTCGTTGCGAAAAAGTACGAGCATCCATGGTTAACACCAATCGTCCAAGACTGTCAAAACGGTACACAAAAGAACCCGGCACATCACGAACGATATCACCATCTTTCTTTATGGAATACGTTCCACGAATTTCTTGAATGTGATTTCGATGAATAAAAGCAGTGTCAAAAAAAGGTTTATCGCCAAAACATCCACCATCAAGATTATGGATAATTTGACTTTTCAACTCTCCGAAGAAAGTGCAAAAAAATAGGATAAAATGAACGCTTAAGCGAGCTGACTTAAAATTGCTTTCCAACTTGCTTTACTATCAATTATTGCTTTCAAATCTGAAATTGACACGCGCTCCTGTTGCATCGTATCTCTATCGCGAATAGTTACCGTATTGTCTTCCAAAGTTTGGTGATCCACTGTAATAGCGAAAGGTGTTCCAATTGCATCTTGACGACGGTACCTTCTTCCGATTGCGTCTTTTTCGTCGTACTGAACGTTGTAATCGAATTGTAAATCGCGAAGAATTTCACGTGCTTTTTCTGGTAATCCGTCTTTTTTAACCAACGGTAAAATCGCTGCTTTGTAAGGCGCAAAAACCGCTGGAATTTTTAGTACTACGCGCTCCGAACCGTCTTCTAATTTCTCATTTTGGAAAGCAGCACTTAAAACAGACAAGAACATTCTATCTAAACCTACAGACGTTTCAACGACATACGGAACATAGCTTTGATTCATTTCTGGATCGAAGAATTGTAATTTTTTACCTGAGTATTGTTCATGCTGTTTCAAATCGAAATCAGTGCGTGAGTGAATTCCTTCCAATTCTTTGAATCCCATTGGGAAATTGTATTCGATGTCTGCTGCCGCGTTGGCGTAATGTGCTAATTTGATGTGGTCGTGGAAACGGTATAAATCATCCCCTAAACCAAGATTTTTGTGCCATTTTGCACGGGTCTCTTTCCAGTATTCGTACCACTTCATTTCTTCGCCTGGACGTACAAAAAATTGCATTTCCATTTGTTCAAATTCGCGCATTCTGAAAATAAACTGACGCGCAACTATCTCATTTCTAAACGCTTTTCCAATCTGTGCGATTCCAAAAGGAATTTTCATTCTTCCTGATTTTTGCACGTTTAAGAAATTAACGAAAATCCCTTGAGCCGTTTCTGGACGCAAATAAATCGTGGAAGCATCGCCTGCAACGGAACCTAATTCGGTTGAAAACATCAAGTTGAATTGACGTACTTCTGTCCAGTTTTTAGAACCTGAAATCGGACAAACTATTTCTAAATCGATGATCAAATTACGAACGCCTTCCAAATCATTGTTTTCCAACGCGGTGCGCATTCTGTTTTCGATTTCTTCGATTTTCGTAAGGTTTCTCAATACGTTTGGATTCGTCGCACGGAATTGTGCTTCGTCGAACGATTCACCAAATTTCTTGCTAACTTTTTCAACTTCTTTCTCGATTTTCTGACGGATTTTCTCCATGTGTTCTTCTAACAACACATCCGCACGGTATCTTTTTTTAGAATCTTTGTTATCAATCAAAGGGTCGTTGAACGCATCCACGTGGCCCGAAGCTTTCCAAGTGGTTGGGTGCATAAAAATCGCTGCGTCAATTCCAACAATATTTTCGTGCATTTGCACCATGGATTTCCACCAATACGTTTTGATATTATTTTTCAATTCGGAGCCCAACTGACCGTAATCGTAAGTGGCAGCCAATCCGTCGTAAATTTCCGAAGAAGGAAAAACGAAACCATACTCTTTCGCATGGGAAATAATGTCTTTTAGTTTGTCTTGATTTTGTTCCATGCTGCAAAGATAGGGTTAATACAAAATTGGAATCATTGGCGGGTACGTGTTTTCAACGATTGAATGATAATATTAACCTATTTGAAATAAAAAAAGGGCCGTAGAGCCCTTCGATTTAGTAGACTAGGTTGTCTGAGTAGTGCATTTTCTATGAAACAAGACAATTGCAAAACCTCTTTCTCATCGTTATTTCAAAAATTCACCTTCCTTCCGCCGCGGCGGATAACATAGGTTAACTGCGGAGTTGAATTTTTAAAAAGCCTCGACAAACAGCTTTTGAAACAGTCTTGAAACAGGGGCTTCTTATGTGTTGACCGTAGTAGCAGTCAGTTGACGAAAACTATTAAACTCTTATCAAACTAGAAAAAACGAACTGCCTCTCCAAGCAGTTGTCAACTTTCACATAAGAAGCTTGACCTGTATCTCTCCTTATTTCTAATTCAAATGTAGAAGAGTTATTAACACAACCTAGACGCAATGAACAAAATAGTTCATAACTTGAATATTCAATAAGTTTTACCGAAAAAGTAGAGGGAATTCCCCTTCAAATAGGCTTACTTTACTATACGAACATATAGGTTTTCACCTTCTTTGGACACTTTTAGTAATTGATTTTTAGTCAAATTTTTAAGGCTGACATCCCACGCTTTATTTGACATATCGAACTTTTGACGTAAGTCAGGCAACAACATTTCTTCCGCTATTTTCATCGCATCAAAAATTTGTTTTTCATTTTCCGACAATTCGATTTTCACCGATTTTTGTTCTGGTCGCATTTGAGGGAAAAACAATACTTCCTGTATCGACGCATTATTGGTCAATAACATCACTAAGCGATCGATTCCAATACCCATTCCAGAAGTCGGTGGCATTCCATATTCCAATGCTCGCAAGAAGTCTTGGTCAATAAACATTGCTTCATCGTCTCCTTTTTCAGATAAACTAAGTTGCTCTTCAAATCGTCCACGTTGATCAATTGGATCATTTAATTCCGAATAGGCGTTTGCCACCTCTTTTCCATTAATCATCAACTCAAAACGTTCGGTCAACTCTGGATTGTCACGGTGACGTTTACAAAGTGGCGACATCTCTATCGGATAGTCAGTGATAAAAGTCGGTTGGATATAATTTCCTTCACATTTTTCACCAAAAATCTCGTCGATAAGTTTTCCTTTACCCATGGAAGGGGTCGTTTCAATTCCTAAACTCAAACAAATAGCGCGCAGTTCCTCCTCAGATTTCCCGTTGATATCGTGACCCGTGAATTCTAAAATTGCATCACGCATCGTTACCCGTTGGAAAGGTGCCTTCAAGGAAATTGCTCTATCGCCTTCTTTTATTTCAGTCGTACCACAAACGTCCAGAGCGACTTTTTCAATCATTTTCTCGGTGAAATCCATCATCCAATTGTAGTCTTTGTACGCCACATAAATTTCCATGACGGTAAATTCAGGATTGTGGGTTCTGTCCATTCCTTCGTTACGGAAATCTTTCGCGAACTCATAAACACCGTCAAAACCACCGACGATTAAGCGTTTCAAATACAATTCATTCGCAATTCGCAAATACAACGGAATGTCCAAGGCATTGTGATGCGTAATGAACGGACGAGCCGCTGCTCCACCTGGAATCGGTTGCAAAATCGGCGTTTCCACTTCCAAATAGCCGTAAGTGTCAAAAAAGCGACGCATTGAGGCGATTGTTTTTGAACGACGAATGAACGTTTCTTTCACGTGCGGGTTAACTACTAAATCCACGTATCGTTGACGGTAGCGTAATTCAGGATCTGTAAAAGCGTCATGAACCTGTCCTTCTGAATCGGTTTTCGGTAAAGGAAGCGGACGTAAGGATTTACTCAACACCGTCAATTCTTTCACATTGACAGAAATTTCGCCAACTTGCGTTTTAAATAAATTCCCTTTAATACCGATAAAATCCCCTAAATCGAGTAATTTTTTAAAAACGTCGTTATACAGTGATTTATCTTCTCCAGGGCAAAGTTCATCGCGGTTAAAATAGGCTTGTACTCGTCCGTTAGCATCCTGAATTTCAGCGAAAGAAGCTTTTCCCATTACGCGTTGACTCATCATTCTTCCTGCAAGACAAACTTCCTTTCCATCGATAAAATTTTCCTTTATTTCGTTGGTGTACGTATCCACTGGAAAAAGTGCCGCTGGATACGGTTCGATGCCCAAATCTCTTAATTTGCTTAAAGATTCTCTTCGTAAAATCTCTTGTTCAGAAAGTTCTAAATGACTCATTGGAATTTTAAAAAATGAGGTGCAAAGATAAGGATTCCCTTGCAATGCCACTTATTTGTTGTTCCATTGGGTTAATTTTATTTTGAGGTGCTGGGTTAAATTATCATGCCTAATCTGAAGTGAAAAAAATCCAAATCTCTGGAACCATTATTTTTTCTGATAGCTTCTTTTATCTTCGCATTTACACTTTCAGCAATAGCGTTTGTTTTATTTCCATGTCGATGATAATTCAGTATTCTTTGTTCGTGATTAACCACTAGATTTCTAAAGTTCTTCATTTCATTAGTTACACTATTTTCAACTTTATCAATCCAATTCCCTAGTGTTCGTTCATTTTCAAACGGTTCATTTTCAGGCGGTTTAGGTTTGTACCAGTTTCTGAAACAATTTATTTCATCAACTGCTTGTTTTAGTTCTGGAAAATTTTCGAACAACAATTTTGCTCGCATAGCTTGATATTCATTCCATTTTTGAGGTTCAATAACCATTAAATAGCGACTTCTAGAAAGTAATTCTGGTATAGTTTCACCGTTTGAGAGCTTCTTTGGGTAGTATGTTTTAGAAATTATCATTTTTGGTCCAATAAACCGAGTGTCTTTGCTCTCCTTGTATCTTATATCATGCACCGTTTGTTCTTCTCTTTGGTTCTTCAGTTCCTGTTGTTTCAATCGTATTCTTATAGCTTGAAGGTATTCTATTCCGTTTTTAACAACATGAAATTTATCTGCTATTTGAATGGCTTTTGGAAAGTTTTCATTCACAACTTTCTCAAAAGTTGGAGATAAATCAAGGGTAACATATTCAACTTTATCGAGGATTTTTATTTCAAATTTAGCTAAGCAAATCTTGAGTTCTGATGCTTTAATTGTTGAACATAATAGTGCTACTTTTCCTGTTGAAGCATTGGTTATGACCGTGTAAAACTCACTGTTGATATGCTTTTCATCAATGGCCATGTGGCTGTCAAAATGCTCAGGTCTAAATATCGGAACGTGAATAATTTTTTTCCCATTGGAGCTTGTGAGGTCAATGTCATATTGATGCAAAGTTTCTTGTCCACCTTGTGTGCTAAAATCAGTTAGACATTCTTTAAACCAACGATAAAATTTATCATAAGATAAGCCAAGAACCTTACATATTACAGAAATATCAAAGGGACATTTACAAACCAAATTCTTTTAAAAAAGAACCAAATAATTTGGTTGCTTTAGTTCCTTCTAATGCAAAATCGTAGGTGTTAGTATAGCTTTTGGAACCGTTTGAACCGCGTATCTTCCATTTTCGTCTTGTTAGTCGTAAAAAACAACATTTTCCTACCACAGGAAACGAATTTAGCTCAATTGGATTCATGTAACCGTTTTGCACTAAATCTAAACTCTTGTCTTCTGGTATACAATCCTCTTTTTCAACCAAATAGATAAACAAATCTTCATCCTTTTCTTCAATAGAGACTATTGTAAAAGAATTTAGTATTTCTTGCGGTACAAATAAACTGTACAAATGTGATTGAATTGATGCTTGATCTTCGCTCTTTTTTTCCATGAATCCAAATTAGAAAAAAATCAAACAAAAAGAGCTAGCACCTCAAAATAAGTTTTTCCCGTTCCATTCAACATAAAGACCCGAAAAGTTCACTTTTGAGAATCAATCCAATTTTATCAAATCCTCTTTGCTTTTATAGGATTGATACAATTCATTTTGCGCATGGAAAGGTGGTAAATCGTTTTTGCGGTAGGTATTGCTCAAATCTTGGGTTAACAAGCGTGCCTTCACCGTTCCTGACCATTGGAAATTGAAAATTCGATCCAATTCTTCCTTCACCTCTTTGTCCTCAACATGCACTCCCACTTCGATGCGTTTGTCCAAATTACGTTCCATGAAATCCGCACTTGTGATGTAATGTTCTGGTTTTCCGTTGTTATGGAATATTAAAAAACGTGCGTGTTCCAAGTAACGATCTACGATAGAAATAACTGTGATATTTTCACTTTCTCCTTTAATTCCTGGAACCAAACAACAAATTCCGCGAACAATCATTTCAATCTTCACCCCTGCCCTATTCGCTTCGTATAATTTCTCGATGATTTTCTCGTCAGTTAAATTGTTGATTTTAATTCGAATGTTTGCTGTTAAACCTTTTTTCGCATGCTTAATTTCCCGATCAATTAAGGAAAGAATGCGTTTTTTTGAGTTAAATGGTGAAACCAACAACTTTTTAAACTCTTGACTTTCAATGTGATTTTCCAACAATCGAAAAACGCGTTTCACCTCTTGAGAAATAGATACGTTGCTTGTCAAATATGCCAAATCACTGTAAATACGTGCTGATTTTTCGTTAAAGTTTCCAGTTCCAACATACGTAATAAACTGTTCCTTTTTATTGTGTACCATTTTGATTTGCAACAACTTGGAATGTACTTTCATGTTTGGAAAACCATAAATCACTTTCGCTCCAAATTCTTTCAAACGTTCTCCCCAATACAAATTGTTTTCTTCGTCAAAACGCGCCTGTAACTCCATCACGACCGTAACTTGTTTTCCGTTGAAGACTGCCGCGAGTAATGCATTCATAATTTCCGAATTTCGCGCCACGCGGTAAATGTTGATTTTAATTTCTTTAACACGCGGATCAATTGCTGCTTCACGCAACAAATCCACTACATAACTAAAACGTTGATAGGGAAAATGAAACAACAAATCCTTCTTCAAGATGGCGGCAATGATACTTTTATTCGTTTCCAATTCAGGAACTTTGCAGGGTACTTGTTTTGAAAAGACGAACTCTGGACGACCAAAATCTGGGAAAGACATGAAATCTTTGAAATTGTGATAACGTCCGCCGGGAATAGTGTTTATGCCTTTTTTAAGATTCAATGATTTAAGGAGGAATTGCAACAAATCTTCAGGCATTTTTTCGTCATACACAAAACGAACTGGAACACCTTTTTTGCGTTCTTTTAAGCTTTTCTCAATTTTTTCAATGAAAGAAAGTGTCAAATCATCGTCCAAATCCAACTCGGCATCACGGGTAAATTTAAAAGTAAATGCTTCGACCTTAACGGGTTTAAAAATGGAAAAGATGTGTTTTAAATACAATCGAATAATGTCGTCCAACAGTAAAATCTGAATTTCATTTTCTTTTTTCAATTGGTAAAACCGCGAAAAATCTCCTGGAATTTGAATCAAGGCGTATTTCACCTTTTCCTTTTTTTCGGTGATTTTCACAGCGAGATAAATCGCATA
This sequence comes from Bacteroidota bacterium, assembly GCA_039795265.1. Lineage (GTDB taxonomy): Bacteria > Bacteroidota > Bacteroidia > Flavobacteriales_D > Crocinitomicaceae > UBA952. The sequence continues at coordinate 20,949 of JBDKEM010000059.1, forward strand.
ATCCCGCAACTTCGGAAATGGATTTTTCTTATCCAAAATAATTGGAAAAATCGCGTGTTTTAACTTTTCATTATAAAAAACGGACAATTCGCGTTGTTGATTTAAGTCGATTTTGGTTTCATCAATCAAATGAATTCCTTCCTTATCCAATTGCTTGACAATGTTCTCGTAAGCAATTTCAAACTTATCTTGTTGACGCAGTACCACATTGCGAATTTCTTGGTATAGCTCAGCTGGGGAACCCTCAAAACCTGCAACTTTCAACTTGCGTAGTGCGATCATTCGTCGGATATTTGCCACTCGAACGCGGTAAAATTCATCCATATTATTGGAGTAAATTCCAAGGAAACGCATCCGTTCGACAATCGGGACATTTTTATCACACGCCTCTTGTAAAACTCTATCATTAAAAGCCAACCAGCTTAATTCTCGATTTGTTAACAACATATTACAAAAATGCTGATTTTGGGTTTATCTTCTTTCGAAATCCAATATTAAATTTTTATGAGTATCCGTATTTATACCACAATATCAAATATACCCACGATGATAATTTCGAATCATTTATATCGAAAGTTCAACCACCTCAGCGGAGGCATAATTTCATTCCCTGAAATAGGTTGACCGTTTTAAAACATAGAATAATGATAAAAAACGGGAAACAAGTAAGACATCTTCGTCGCTTTTCAGAAGATTTTAAACGAAAAATTGTAACTGAGCATGAGTCTGGGCAGAATACAATTGTCGAATTGGAAAAAATTTACGATATGAGGAACAGTGTATTATATCGTTGGATTTAAAAGTACTCAACGTATAATAAAAATCGATTCAGGTAGTAGAAATGAAGGACAGTTAATTTCAAAAAATCAAAGATTTAGAGGCTCGTATGAAGCGGTTGGTCAAGCGGTTGGTCAAAAACAAATGACTAAAGATTACTTGGAAAAAATGATTGAACTTGCTGAAAAAGAGCTTAAAATAGACTTTTAAAAAAAAATCAAATACCTCACAATCTGGTGGTTCCAAATGAATCAGAAAAAAATAAGCTTCAAGTTAAATCAGTTGTATCGTTTTTTAGGGATTAAGAAGCAAGTAGTTTTTAATTGCTGCAGGAGGCATAATCAATTTCAACAAGAGTTAGCAGAGTTGGTAGAGCAAGTTGATTTAATTCGAGAAGATCACCCGGGTTGTGGAGTTGAAAAAATGTATCATATTTTGAAACCGAAGTATTTAGGTCGCGATAAGTTTTGTGAAATTTTCATGGATTTAGGCTATCGAGTTAGAACGCTTAAAAACTATGTAAGAACAACAATACCATCTCATCTTAACCATCCAAATTTGATTCAGGGAATGGAACTTTGGAGTCCTAATCAAGTTGTCCAAAGTGATATTACCTATTTTCAAATGAATGGAGAAAATTACTACACAGTTTTCATTATCGATGTTTATACAAGGGAGATTATAGGTAATAAGCAGGTGATAATATACATGCAGAGATGAATCTTAATGAATTGAAAATGGCAATAAAAACGGCTGGCAAGGAGAATAAAATTCAAATTCATCACTCGGCTCGAGGCAGTCAATATGGAAGTAATCTGTACACTAAAGAATTAAAAGCAAATGGAATACAAATTAGTATGGGATTAACAGCCTACGATAATGCCTATGCAGAAAGAATAAATGGAACAATAAAAAATGAGTACTTAAAAAGATGGAAAATTACAACAAAAAAAGAGTTGAAAACTGCACTTAGAAAAGCTGTCACAACTATAACAAAAGAAGAAAACATAAAGCATTATAAAATAAGTTTTCGCCAACCAAATTTCGGATAAGTTTATTAAATTGGAATGCCCAAGAAAGACCGAGGATGATTATTTACGCCGAGGGAAAAGTAAAACTCATAAAGGCATCCAACCTCTACGAGTTTTGCCCAAGAGAAGAACCTCAAAATCATAATTATCCGATTGGAATTTGAAAAATGTAAAAAAGTAGATTATTAGCCCAAACAGTCAACTCTATTCAGAAAAGTACAATTCTAAATCTCCATTCTACATTTTCAATTCTCCCTTCCATTCCCAAAAAAGTGCTATCTTCGCGGCGTCTTTCAAATTTCTACATTGTGGGTGTCAAAATTTTCTCCGGTCGAGCTTCACAAGAATTAGCTAAAACTATTGCAACCGAATTCGGTGTTTCACTTGGTGACGTGAATGTTACTGTTTTCAGTGATGGTGAATTTCAACCCTCCTTTGAAGAAACGGTGCGTGGTCAAGATGTGTTTATTGTTCAATCTACCATGCCTCCGACTGAAAACCTTTTCGAGTTGTTGTTAATGATTGATGCAGCTCGTCGCGCTTCAGCTCGAAAAATCATCGCGGTGATTCCTTATTTTGGTTTTGCGCGTCAAGATAGAAAAGACAAACCTCGTGTTGCAATTGGTTCTAAATTGATTGCCAATATGTTAATGGCAGCTGGAATTGACCGCATCATCACCATGGATTTACATGCCGACCAAATTCAAGGATTCTTTGAAGTGCCTGTAGATCATTTATATGCTTCGACCTTGTTTTTAGAGGATATGAAGCACATGGATACAAGCAATTTGATTATCGCAGCACCAGATGTTGGTGGCGCAAAACGCGCGAATTCGTATGCTAAAAATTTAAATTGTGGTCTTGCCTTGTGTCATAAACACCGTAAAAAAGCAAATGAAATCGCTGAAATGACGGTGATTGGTGATGTCATGGGAAAAGAGGTGATCATAATAGACGACATGTGTGACACAGCGGGAACTTTAACCAAAGCTGCGGACTTATTGATGGAAAAAGGAGCAAAAAGTGTACGCGCTTATTGTACTCACGCAGTACTTTCTGGACCTGCATTTGAGCGCATTGAAAACTCCAGTTTAACAGAGTTGGTGGTAACGGATACCATTCCTTTAAAGCAGAAAAGTGAAAAAATTCGTGTAATTTCGACGGCTCATTTGTTCAGCGACGTGATTAAGCGTTTGTTAAACAATGAATCGATTTCAAGTCATTTTGTAATCTCTTAAATAAATAATAAATGAAAACAGCACAATTGAGCGGTTCGTCTCGTGCGAACGTAGGGAAAAAGGACGCTGCTGCATTGCGTAATGCAGGAATGGTTCCTTGTGTGCTTTACGGTCAAGGTGAGCAAACACACTTCGCGGTAAAGTTGACGGCTTTAGAGAAAATCGTTTTTTCTCCTGAAGTTTTTCAAGTGGAATTGAACATCGACGGAAAAGTATCGAAAGGTATTATCCAAGAGTTACAACAACACCCAACGAAAGACACGTTACAACACGTAGATTTCTTGGAATTGAACGACAACAAACCAGTGCGTGTGAAATTGCCAGTACGTATCACAGGAAAATCTCGTGGTGTTATGGCGGGTGGTAAGTTAATGACGGTATTCCGTAACTTACAATGCGTTGGACTTCCAGGAGCGTTGCCAGATGCAATCACTTTGGACATTTCTAAATTGCGCATCGGTCACTCTATCCGTGTGAAAAACATCGAAATTCCTGGCGTTCAAATTTTGGATCCAGCGAATGCGGTTGTTGTTGCGGTGAAAATGGCTCGTGGTGCTTCTAAAGGCGCTGATGCAGACGATGATGATGACGAAGCATAAGAGAAAATAAGACTTCTGAAAAAGCCCTTTCTCATCGTTATTCTGAATATTTGATTTCCTCATTAACATCAGTTAACTGCGGAATAAAATTTTCAAAAACCTCGATTAAGAACTTTTTCAATTGTCTTGAATTTACTTTTTTTAGTAAAGGGAAGGCTGTCGAAAGATGGCCTTTTTTATGCATTGCTGTATTATTTTCTTGACACTTTTTTTCGATAAGTATTCAAAAAGGAGGTACGACTATATGGATTGATGTTGGTGACTGCCTTTCTTGTCGTCTGTTTCTTTATTATGCGTATCCATTTCTTTTTTGTCAAGTTATGGTGTCGCCATAATTCTTGATAAAAACCATATTGTCCCCTCCTTTGTTTTCCAAATTTTGGTTGCCCAAAGTATGCCAACAATCAAACCTAAAGAAGCAATTGAAATTCCCAAAATAAGCCTTTCAAATGTTGGGTTTGTAATATATATAAAAGCACCAATTCCAAGCCCAATAAAGAGAGGTGAGGCAACAATTTGTAACCATCCAATTACTTCGGTGATAAATTCAAATATTTTATACTTGTCCATCACTATTGTCCTTCTGGTGAGAATAAAAGTGCGATAGGTGTGTCAATGTCGTAAAGCCATTGATAACCATTGTTGTCTTTTTTACAAAAGGGTTTAATCAAGTTTATCATATTTTCATAGCTGTTTATTGTCAGATCACAGAAAAAAGTCGAATTGTCGCTACTTTTAATACCAAGGTCTATTTCTGAAATGCGTGAGGTAAGGTTGCAATTAATAGCTGTTATAAAATCTAGTTCGTTTAAGTCAAGTGGTCTGCCGTTTTCAAAAATTGTTTGTTGAATTAACTTTCTAAAATTGTCCGCTTGAATTTGGTCAAAGTCATAAAGTCGAACAAGCTGGTCTGTTACAACCCCTTTAAATTGTCCACCGTTGCATATATCGTTAAGGAATTCAAGTTTCATAATTCTGTGTGTGTCTTTTAATTTAAGACTATTGATTTCAAAGTACTTTTATAATCAATAAGATATAAATCAGCCTTAGTCAACTCAAATTTAGTGATTTGTTTTTTGACTCGTGCTACTCATTCATTAAAACGCTCGAAACAAAGAGGAAAAGTTTTCATTCACGAACGCTACGAAAAACTAAACCCATCCTTTCTGAGCCTGTTCCGTTTTTTTTCGGGAAACCGCTGTATTCCTACTTTAACGTCGGAACTTTCAGTGGTGTTTGAATAGTTAGCTTTGTTTTTTAAAGGTATTCAAGAGATCGCTTCGCTAAGTAGATCGCCTCTTCTCTATTCTTGGCTGGTTATCCTAATGTGTTAATAATTATCTTCATTTATTAGTTCGTCTACTTGTACTTTTAATGATGGCAATTCTCGAACTATAATAGTCCAAATAACTTCGTCTGAAATGTTGTCATACGAATGAATAATTCGATTTCGTGTCCCAACAATGTTTTTTGCGTTATCAAGTGGAAAATTTGCATCAACTTTTAGTATTCGGTTAACCGCTTCTCCGATAATTTCCAAATTCCTTTCAATTGCTTTCTTCTTCATTTTATCGTTTTGATACGCAATGAAATCTCTTTTGTCACCTATAAACTCAAATATTTCTTCTATACAAATTTTAATATCTAACAACCAGGCTTGAATTTTAATATCCATAAATTTTCACTTTGGTTTTGTCAAGTTCACGTCTGAAAATTCTGTTTTTTATGGCTCTTTCTTCGAGTAAGTCAACTTGACGTTTGAAAATGTCTTCTAGTTTTGACTTTAGGTTGAAATAGAGGTCGGTATATTTAAATGGGTCTTTCTCGTCAAAGTCAACAACAAGGTCAATGTCAGATTCTTCGTTAAAGTCTTCCCTAGTCACTGAACCAAAGGCAAATAAGGTCTTCACTTTGTTTGTTTTGCAAAGTTCTTGAATTTGGTCAATTGTCGGTTTTTCAATTTTCACAAGTCAAAAATAACTTTTTTCAAGGCTGTCAACTAAAATATTATTGACCAAATAAGAGTCAAGCAAGGTAATTTGCTCACTTTTTAATTTTTATTTTGAATATGTTCGTGAGAAAAGTTCACTCTAACCTTCCTGTTGATTTCGGAACCTTCTGGACATGAAAGTTAAGGCCCTACGGTAATGAAATCGTTTCGCTTTGTGGAGTGCCTCTTCTGTCTATTCTTGGCTGGGTAGGCTACTCGAATATGTGGGGTTCAATTTATTCTTCAAATCCATTCGTTCGTGTAGGATTCTTGTTATTTCAATCGATTGATCTTCCATTACACGATAGAAAATTATATGCTTTGAGGTAAGTTTTCCCTTCAAATCAGGATAAATTTCCGGATATTCTTTGCCAATTTGTGGTTTCTTAGCGATTGTTGAACAGGCACTAATTATTAGTTTATAATACTTGTCCGCTTGGCTTTCAGACCAAGTCTCAACTGTGTAACTCCAAATGTCAGATAAATCCTTAACAGCATTGTTTGTAAACTTAAACTTTGCCATTTATTTTCGTTTTGCTTTCATCATTTTTAAATGCTCTTCAGGATCAAAATCTTCGGCTAAACCACTATTTACACCTTCATCAATAGCATGACGCAAAGTAATAATTTTCTGTTCCTCTTCTTCAAGTAGTCTCAATCCAGCACGAACTACCTCACTTGCATTTTTGTAGCGTCCTTCTTTTAAAACACTATGAATAAATTGATCAAAATAACTACCCAAAGTGATTGATGTGTTTTTACTCATAACAACTAATTTTAGCAAACATACCAAATATTGGTATTATTTAAAAATATATTTTGGGTATTTTTCGGGTATGGGCAATCCCACATAACGGGTTGGCGCTTGGCGACGAAGCGGGTTTCGGATCTGTCCAGACCAAAGCGTCTGGAGCACTAACCTATCTTCCAGCACTGAACTTGATGCGAACCACAAAGCTTTATCAAAGCACTTAACCGCCAATTTCTTGTAGGTGCTATTAGGTGCTGGTTTTTTGATACTTGACGTATTTTCCAGTTTTATTGTCCCAAATTTTTATTTTTTTTGGAATTTCAATTGGGTTCTTGTGAATTGTCTCCTTTTTGATTAGTATAAATTCTAACTTCAATCCACTTATTTCTATTTTCAGCTCATTTATTATTTTATTCCCAAAATATTGCGAATATTGAGTGTCGCCAAAACTAACCAGATACATTTGATTTATTTTCAGAGTCGAATCTTTTTCACAATTTATATAGATGTTACCACATTTATTGAAAATGTTTGTTGCTAGATTCTTCTCCTCTAGCTGGCTTTTTATCGAATCATCTACACAGTTATTATTAATTTTCTTTGAAAGTTCTGAATTAATTTTCTCTTCGTTTTCAAGCAATTCTACAACACATTGTCTTTCTTGAAAATTGTATGATATTTTTTCTTTGTAGTCAATAATCGAAACTGGAGTACCATTTTTTTTATAAAATAAAACATAATCATTGATTATTATCTCTAAAGTGTCGATTCTAAAAACAGATGAATCTTCAATATTAGCAATGGATTTGCAAATGTAAGTCAGTTTATTGTCTATTTTTTGTGATAAAATAATATTCTGCAATAGGCAAAAAGCAATTAATAAAATAAAGACTTTCATAGAGTTTTTTATTGGTTCGAAGCGCGATTTTTCAAACTTGCACCTAACGGGTTGCGGCTTTGCGAAGGTGGCGATTTTCAGCACCAAACTGTCAACCAGCGCTGAACTTGAATAGAAGCACAACGCTCCAAGTTTGCACGTCAGCCCGCCTGAAGCAAAACCCGTGTTGAACAAAAGCTTCGCTAGCCTGCATCGTGTTTTCATGACTTAAAAATAGGTATTTATCGTAAACGAAAGTCAACTTTAAAAATTTAGGTTTGACTTTTAAGAAAGAAAATTACACGACGATCCTAAAGAAAGTAAAAATGCTTGTTTCGGGATTTCGGGAAGAATTAGTCGCTTTTAAAAACCGTCGGGAAACCATAAATTGCCGAGCAAAGACATAAAAAATGTCACCCAAAATCAGAGTGACATCAATATAATACAAGTCTTAATTATTGAATCCCCATGGTTAACCGAAATTGGCTATCGAAGACTTCTTTCCAACGATAAATGTCGGAACGGAATCAACAACAGACTAATTCGCCGCGGCGAACGAACCTTCACTGCGTTGCGCTTCGGTCGCCGCGGCGACTAGTCCTTATATGTTAGGTGCTGGCGTTTTGTCTATCGTTGCTCTGTTGTTCATTGTTTACTGTGTCTTTTGTGCGTTGGCGTGGTGGCTCTTTTGCAAAACTTGGCTTGGGCTTGTGCGGTTTGGCAAATGTGCCACCAATAGCGTGGGCTAATTATTCATCATGGTCTGGTTCTGCTGCAATACTTATATTTTCGTCTTCTCTCGTTTCGTACATTTTTACCACTTTGGTTTCTGTTGGCTCTGCTCCGAAGTCAACTTTTGGCAAATTGTTTACAATGTCAACTGTCTGAACACTTACGTTGATAATGCTTAACAACAAATCCAAAATGTAACGAGGATTGCCTACTTCTTTTGCCCAATCATTCGGGTTGTTGGTAATGCCGCTTTCTTTATGCGTGGATACAGCATAACGTTCCATGACCCATTCAATTGCACTCTTACCATTGACTTTATATTTAAAGGCCTTTGCCGGGATATTATTGAGGGAAATTTTATTGTTGTAATTAATGGTGTCTGGATTGTCCTTAGCTTTTTGCCCTTTTGGAAAACGAATTTGGTCAACTGTGTAGGTTTTGCCATCGTCTCCGCTTACGGTTACAACTGGAGAAGGAGCAACGGTTTCATAATTCAAATGCAGTTCTGCTAATTGGCGACCGGCTTTGCTGAATGCCCAAAAGTCTTTTACATTTTCTACCAATGGCAAGCGTGGCAGCATTTTTTTTAAATCGTTGGCGAAGGTTTCTCGGTATTCTTTGCTATGCAAAAAGCCATACACATAGTAAAAAATATCTTCTTTGGTTACGGTTTTGCCGTATTGTGTTTTGGCTCTTTCTAAAATGAAATCACTGATAGCATCTCTGCGAACATATTTCTGACTTTCATCTGTATCGAATAAGCCTTTTTGTGTTGCGTTGTTTTCCTCATAGTAATATAGTGGGAAGCATTGAGTTCCGCCATCAAAATTGTTTAGATTCGGAATTATATCTGTTATCATTGCACAAAAATCTTTTCGACCACCGCTTCCTGGAATGAGTATAGTTAAATTACTGCATTTTGAATTAGGTATGATATTTTGAAATAAACCTGGTCGTTCAATAAGTTCTTTCGCATAATAAAAATTAGCCTTATTGAATGGTCTAAATAGTGTTTGGGTAATACATTCTGATTTGAAATTTAACTTTTTAAGACCATTAGCTGATTTAACCAAATTAGCACTCCATTTGATTTTTGTTGAATCATTATCCAAAATGTGGTTTCTGTCATTTAATAAAAGGTCAACCTGTCCATTATAAAATTTGATTAATGATGTTATGTTATTATTAAGAATCTTTTTAGAGAGGTTTACAACCCAGTTATCTCTATTCGTACTAACACCTATTGGATTAACAATAAAAAAAGAATTCGATTTTATTGTAAAATTCTTTTCAGGAGCTATTGGTATTAAACTTTCGAAGTTTGAAGACCTTTGATTTATCCAATCTCCATTTTGATTGGGTTCTAGTCTGGTGAAAGCGACTGTAGATATTGATTTCTCTAACTTCAAATAATCGAGTTTATCCTTTTTGCTTGCATAGTCCAAAGTTTTTTGATACCAAATAGTGGCCTTATGTTTAGTGTCTTTTTTAACGAGTATCGTTATGCAAACGCCAGTCATTATGTCAAATACATTTTGCCCTTCACGCTTTGAATCCTCTCGTGATTTGCCTCTTACATCACCTCTGAGATTAAGAATATAAATACTTGAAAACTCATTTTCTATAGATTTTCTGAAACCAGCATAACTAAGTTTATCTATAATACCATTTCCGGTTATAAATGCTATTATTCCACCATCTTTGCTAATTCTGTCGGTACTCCATCTGAATGCCTTGATGTAACTATTATATAAGTCCCTACTCAGTGAGGATTCATTACCAACAGCATATGTATTTAATATCCTATTTTGTAATTTAGGGTATGTTTGATTCTGTGCATTATCGTTTGCATTTTCTTGACCTCTTGAGTATGGCGGGTTGCCCATAATAATTCTAAGTGGTGCTTTCTTTTGTCTTTCAACACGATCAGAGTTTTTCTTCAACATTTCTTCATATTGAATTTCGCCTTCAGTGGTTTCACTCAATTGAAATGTGTCGGTTAAAACAATACCGTCAAAAGGGGTATAATTGGCTTTGCCTAAACCATCATCGGGGTCGGGTGTAGCATCGTGGTAGGCGTTTTCAATATTAATGGCAGCTATGTAATACGCCAGCAATACAATTTCGTTGGCGTGGAGCTCGTGTTTGTATTTTCGTTCCAAATCCTTAACATCAATCAACCCGCTTTGCAATAAACGCACCATAAAGGTACCTGTTCCTGTAAATGGATCAAGAATTTGAATGTTTTCATCGGAAATAGTGCGGTCAAATTCTTTCTTCAATATGTCGTTCACCGAATGAATGATAAAGTCAACTACTTCCACCGGTGTATAAACAATACCTAGTTTCTCCACCATTTTTGGGAAAGCAGTTTTGAAAAACTTGTCGTACAATTCAATGATGATGCGTTGTTTGCCTTCTGAATTGTCAATACCCTCGGCACGTTTGCGAACGGAATCATAAAATCGTTGCAGGGTTTCGTCTTGCTCGGCTAGGTTGCTGCCTTCTTCCAAAGATTCAATCATGCTTTGCATAGCCATTGAAACGGCATTGGATTTTACAAAGGAATAGCCCTCAAATAATGCATCAAATATTGGTTGCGTAATGATGTGTTGAGCCAACATTTCAATAGCTTGTTCTTCATTAATGCTTGGGTTGATATTCTTTTGTAAACCACTAAGGAATTTATCAAAAGCCGTTCGTTGGTCTTTCTTTTCGTTAATAAGGTATTTGATGCGTTCAATTTGCCTGTCGGCAATATGGGCTACATCTTTTGCCCATTGTTCCCAATACCTGCGGTCGCCAACTTTTTGCACCATTCGTGCAAATACCACATCTTGTAATTGCTCAAACTGAATGGCTATTTGTCGCCCTATTTCTTTGCTTGGGTCGGTGCCTTCGTAACCGTAACGACTTTTTTCTATTGGGTTTCCATCGCCATCAAATCCATATTCGGCACCACCAACAACGATTTGATTAGGTCGTTTTTTATTGAGTTCAATTTTATTTACAGTCGCATTAAAACGGTCGTCATGGGCACGCAATGCGTTCAATACCGTCCAAACTACTTTGAAGCGTTCGTTATCATCTAAAGCATGTTCGGGTTCTACATCCGCTGGAACAACAACAGGAATAATAATGTAACCGTATTTCTTGCCTTCTGCTTTACGCATTACACGACCTACGGATTGCACCACATCTACCTGAGAATTACGAGCAGAAAGAAAAAGAACTGAATCCAAAGAAGGAACATCAACACCTTCACTTAATACCCGAACATTGGTAATAATTCTACATTCATTGCCTGGCGTTTCTTCTTTTAACCAGCTCAACATTTGGTCACGTTGCGGAGCAGCCATTGTTCCGTCCATATGCATAGCTTGAACGGTAACCATGTTTTTCTTTTTTTCTTCGGGAAGCGATTCCAAATAATTTTCGGAAGCAAGGTTATAACTCGCCGCAATGTTGGTTGAGTTGGCAATGCTGCCACAAAATGCAACGGCACGTTTCATGGGACTTTCATCGCCCTCAACTTTTATGGATTCATTGCCTAAGAATTGTTTTGATAAGGCGTTTACAGTTCCAATCAGTTTAGTGAGGTCGTCTGTTTTAATTTCCGCTTCACCATTGGTTATCATTTTTTGAACTGCGGTTGGCACGTCTTTGTCATTCAGTGTAAGAATAATAACCTTATAATCGGTGAGTAATCCTCTTTCAACGGCTTCTCCAAAACCAATGCGATGAATTTCTTTACCAAAAAAAGCTTCATTGTCCATTGACCAAAGTGGCACGTCATTTTTCGCTGCTTTAGATTGTGCTTCTACATCATACAACCTTGGTGTGGCTGTCATGTACAAGCGTTTCTTAGCCTTGATGAAATCAGCATCGTGAACTTTCACAAAAGCAGAATCATCCATGCCCGGCTCTGTGTAGCCTGTTGTGCGGTGTGCCTCATCGCAAATGATTAAATCAAATTCAGGGAAACCATTTTTGAGTAAAACTTTTTGTGCTTTTGCAATTACATCAATGGATTGATAGGTAGAGAAAACCACCGTCATTCCATTGTTCGAATTTTTGTAATGCTGAAATTGCTTTAAGATATAATTGGCATCCGTTGAAGCAGGCCAAGCCAAATCAATGGTGCTGGTTAAGTCTTTGTCGTCTTTTGTTCGGTTTCTTGTTATTTCAGGGTCGGAGCAAATACAAATTGGATTGATGGGTTCATCGGCTTGTGATGACCATTCTTTCAAAGTCTGCCCGATGAGTGCAATGGAAGGAACGAGGAAAAGAACAGTTCCTTTATTGTCGGTTTGTTTCTCGGCAATTTTGAGTGAAGTCATCGTTTTGCCTGTACCACAAGCCATAATCAAACGACCACGTTCATTTTCTTTGAAATAATCAAAAACCTTATCACACACTTCAAGCACATGCGGATAAAGTTTTTTCTTTTCCGTTCTTCCTTTTTCACCGTGAATACCTTGCTCCAATTTCTCCCAATCAACGGGAGCATCAATCAAGTCATGCAGGTTTATTCTTGTAACAGGCGGATTTTGATTTTTTATTGCTTCGTAAGCATTCGGCCCCCATTTATTGGTCGTAGAAATCCAAAGTCTTTGTGCAAAACTTGTTGTTCTTAAGCTTTCGTCTTTAAATTCTCTGCTTGAAGTAGAAAGGAAACTGTCAACGGCAGGTTTGTCTATGGTTGCCGTGTCTTGGTAGCATTTGCATTGAATGGCCCAAAAGTCATTGTCGTGTGTTACTGCAACAAGGTCAATACCTGTGTCGCTACCGCCTAAATCTTTCTTTCCGGGAAACTCATTCCACAACCAAACTTTTTTAAACTGGTATGAATATTTTGGGTCTGTCAGCAAGTATGCTTGCATTAGACGTTCAAAGCGGTCGCCCTTATCTCTTTCAGAGAAGGAAATTTTGCGGTATTTATCAAGTATTTTTTTAAAGCTCATTCTTCTGTTTCAATTTCGTTTTTGTCGTTCGTAAAGTTAATTTTTAAAACTCTGTTAATGTCAAAAGTTGCACTCAAGTTTTCCAATGTCCACTGATTGGGTGATGGGTGGGCTTTGGGTGCGGTTGGGTAAAATCAAATGTGCTGCAATTTGGGTCGGCTTGTGCGTTGGCATTGCAGCTCTATTAATTTTACGAAGCGTTGGCATTTTGTCTGTTGTTTTATTGTTTGTTTGATTTCGGTTGTGTCGTCTTTTACGCTTGCACCTAACGTTTTGCGGCTTTGCGTTGTGGGGGATTTTTAGCACTTCTGTTCATACGAAGCACAAATGTTGAACCTTGCACAAATGTTTTTACGAGGCACGTTAGCCCCCATAACGCAAAACCGCTATTGGGCACAGTTATTTATTTCTCATTAAATATGAAATGATTATTTATAGGCTTTTCTGTCATTTCAATTATAAGTGTCGTCATTTTAGTGTCAACAACTTGCGGTTGAAATAAAATAGTAACGGAATTGTCTTTTTCAAAAAAAGTTTTACCATTGTCGTCATTTAATAATTCAAGGTATTCTTTTGAATAGCCCAATTTTTCTAATAATTGACTTTTAGTTTCCATATTATTTTTTTTGTCCGTTTTGAGAATCATTTCTCATTATGCAATAGTTTTCTGAAATAAATACTTTTGATAGGGTACTGTTTTCAAAAATCCAGTAAAAAAGTGCCCACATTCTTCGCATAGCTCTGTCAAGTCCTGCTGTATTTTCTGCATGATGAATTTTCAATTTGCAAACTTCCCATGCTGCTTCCCTTGTAATTGCATGTCCATGATTTTTCCATTTAGAATGTTCACACAAAAGTTTTGCGATTTCGTTTGCTCTACTCTTTTTTTCTTGTTCTGTAACAGCGGTTGTTCCGTCAGAATGAACTGTCCAGTTTTTAAATTTATGATTAAATAAATACTCCTCGACCATTTGGATGGAATAATTACTTGCATTCATGGCATTTCCAATTTCTTTTGGGTCAATTCCTCTCAAAATTTGAAGGTCTGTCCAAGGTGGTTGCAGCCCCTTTTTAATATTTTCCTCACCTCGAATTCGAAATTCTTCTATCAAAGTTAATATTGATTGTGCAGGAACAAATTCACCCGTATTTGTCCTTACTTGTGGGTCAACAGGTCCAATCTGTGATTGATTTGTCATTATTATTTCGTCACCTGACATAATAAATATTGTACCAGCACTCATTGCTTTGTTTAATATAATAAACCCAACTTTATCGAATCTCGGACGTAACTTATTTACAAATTTAGCAACCTGATGTGCAAAACCGCCTGGTGTCACCAATACAATATCAATCTCTTTGCAGTCAGCTGGTAAAGAAGCTATCATTTCATTAAAAGGTAAATCATCAGAATCTTCAATTGAAATTGATGAACTTCTTGGCTTTACGACATTTGCAACATAGCAAACTACTGGTCTATTTCTTATTGCCCTGATTTCTGCAATGCTTTTCCTTAATTCACAAATTAAGTCAAGGTTTTGATATTGATAATTGAGTAAACTTTCAAATTCTCTACCATCAACCATTTTATCAAGCATGGTCGATGAAATGTTTTTTGGTAATTGGGGTTGTGGTCTCTTGTTATGATTCATTGTCTTGTCTGTTATAATTGTGCCTAACGTTTTGCAGCTACCCGAAGGTGGCGATTTCGAAGCACTTCACTGTCAACCAAGTAGAAACTTTGATAGAAGCTCAAAGCTTGATTTAACCACTGAACCGCCACTTTTGGGTAGGTGCTGTTAGCAGTAGTGGTTCTTTGTTCGTCCGTCATTTCGATAGTTTCAAGATTTTAAATGCTCCTTGTCCAACGATGAAAAATACAATTGTCCCAACGATAAGGTCAGGATATTTTGAGTTTGTCAAGTAAACAAGTCCGCCTGCTACAATTACTCCAAGGTTTACAATTACGTCATTAGATGTGAAAATCATACTTGCTTGCATATGAGCTTCTTTGCTTTTACTTTTTTGCAGTAAATACAAACACAGTCCGTTTCCAATAAGTGCAAGAATTGAAATAATTATCATTGTCTGAAATGCTGGAATTGTTTCCGTTCCAACAAATCGTCTGATAACTTCTATAAAACCAAAAACCGCAAGTGTCAATTGAAAATAACCTGCCGATTTTGCAATGTTCTTTTTTCGTGTCATTGTCCCACCGACTGCAAAAAGTGCAAGTCCGTAAACAATACTGTCGGCAAGCATATCCAAACTGTCGGCTACAAGTCCCATTGAGTTTGATATAAAACCTGTCGTAAGTTCAAGTGCAAAAAAGAAAAAGTTGATGGCTAAAACTTGCCAAAGCAATTTTCTTTCCTTGTCTGTGTTAATGGTTGTTGCTTCGTAATTGTCTGCCGAAACACTGTCAATAAGTGAAGTGTCAAATTTTAAGTTGTCAAGTCGCTGAAAAATTTGGTCGTGATTGTCGGTGTGAAAAACGGTCAGTTGTCTGTTAGGTATATCAAAGTCCAACGAGTTGATGTTTGTCAAGTCGGCAAGTTTCATCCGTATCATTTGTTCTTCGGATGGGCAGTCCATTTTTGATATTTTAAATGTCGTTTTCTGCATTGTCTATTGTTATCGGTTGGGTCGTCCTACCATTACTGCTAACTTACTTATAACCTTACCAAAAGTAGTGTTAAACTACATCATTTTGTTGTATAACCCAACCTTTAGTATGGTTTCTCTTACAAATATAAAATTTCTCACAACATGTCAAAAGGTGAAACGATGTTTTGTATATTTCTTGTGATCTCGTGTGTATAAATCTCAGTTGTTCTGCTACTTGAAGGTCCTAACAACTCTTGAATTTGGCGTATATCCGTACCGTTTTCTAATATCCCGATAGCTATCGGAACGTGGCATAACTGTCGCTTACCTTGCGCCGTAACTTGCTTCGCTTTTCCCGCTTTTTTGACGGATGCTTGAAATATGAATTGAATAACTGGTAAATTCAACCTATGGCAGAGATAGACGCCATTCATAACAGAAATTTTACAGGCTACCCAGAACCCGCGTTAGGGATTGAAGCGAAATGCCACCGACGAAGGTGAACCTTGTCGGAAAATACCCGGTTTTCAGGGAACGCCCAAAAGAATTATAAAATTAATCCTCATTTTAGCTGGATATCACTCCAGATGTCCTCGTGGTATAATTGCTTCATCCTCGCCGAGTTGTGAAGTTTTTCGGACGTGTTCAATAGCTTAATAAAAACCAAAGAATCAGTGGAGACGTGTTTTAGGCGGTAAACAATTGTAATTCTTTCTTCCCGCTCAAAAGTCCAGGCGTAACTTTCAGCTTTGGCAAAAATCCGCAGTTTGTTTCCTTTAAATTTCGTTGCTGCACTATAGAAATCACAAAACCATTTCCCATTCCAAGGATCGAAATTATACCTCCTCAAAACAAGTGAGTCGTTGCTGAATTGGAGGAGTAATTTTCTCTTCTTACACACATTAATCGGACTTAATCGCGTCATTATAAGAGTATCTTGCGGAAAGAAAAAATTGTCCACAAGGTAAGTTCCGTCAAGCTTCGTGAGTACTGGAACTGGTTTTCTATTTTTCTCAACTGGAGTTTTACAAGAAGTGTAGACGAAGAATAAGAAAAGAAGTAAAAGCGTTTGAGCAGGTATCTTTCGTGTTTTCATTGAAGCGTGCAGTTAATAAATTTAAATGGCTTCGTTACAACTCCATTACTGCAATTGGTTGCAAAAGGTAAATCTTTTCTTTCCTTCGTTTTTACCAAAAATAAGGTCAAATTCGCCTGTTTTTTCAATCTCTTACTAACTTTGAAAATTATGACAAACAAACCCGCATTTACAGTTACCGCCGCTTTACCTTATGCCAACGGACCTTTACACCTCGGACACGTCGCTGGCGTTTATTTACCTGCCGATATTTTTGTGCGCTTTCTTCGTTTGAATCACCACGATGTTGCTTTCATTTGTGGAAGCGATGAACACGGTGCTGCGATTACCTTACGTGCTAAAAAAGAAGGAATTACGCCGCAAGAAATCGTGGATAAATACAACCACATCATCGGCAAGGCGTTTCAAGATTTTAATATTTCCTTCGATATTTTTCATCGAACTTCATCGGACTTGCACCACCAAACTTCCGCGGATTTCTTCAAAACTTTGTACGAAAAAGGGAAATTCATCGAAGAAACTTCGGAGCAATATTACGACGAGGATTTTAAGCAGTTTTTAGCCGATAGATACATTACAGGACAGTGTCCAAAATGTGCCAATCCCAATGCGTACGGCGATCAATGCGAGAAATGCGGTTCTGATTTAAGTCCAACGGATTTGATTAATCCTGTGTCAACCTTGAGCGGGAAACAGCCCGTTTTGAAATCGACCTCACACTGGTATTTGCCAATGGATCAGCACGAAACGTGGTTGACAGAGTGGATTGAAAAGGGAATTTTGGACGGTGAACAGCAGCACGACCCGAAAAAATGGCGGAATCAAGTGAACGGACAGTGCATGTCATGGATCAACGGCGGATTGAAACCCCGTGCGATGACCCGCGACTTGGATTGGGGCGTGAAAGTACCGCTACCCAATGCGGAAGGAAAGGTGCTTTACGTCTGGTTGGATGCACCAATCGGCTATATTTCAGCGACAAAACAATGGGCAGCCGATAACGGAAAAGACTGGCGAAATTACTGGTGTAAAGCCGAAGCGAAGGACAGAAAATTGGTGCATTTCATCGGCAAAGACAACATTGTTTTTCATGCCATCATTTTCCCAATACTCCTAAAAGATCACGGCGATTTCATCTTGCCTGACAACGTTCCTGCTTACGAATTTTTAAATTTAGAAGGCGATAAATTCTCCACCTCGCGCAATTGGGCGGTGTGGTTGCACGAATACTTGGAAAACTACCCAAATCGTGTGGACGAATTGAAATATGTGTTGTCCGCTATCGCGCCGGAAAGCAAGGATTCTGAATTTACGTGGAAAGAATATCAAACGCGTGTCAATTCTGAATTAGCGGATATTTACGGAAATTTCGTTCATCGTACGTTGGTGTTGACGAATAAATATTACGGTGGAAAAGTACCTGAAAGAGGAACTTTGACAGAAGAAGATGAGCGTGTTTTGAACGAATTAAAACTATCAAAAGATAAAATTTCGACCTTGATTTATGCCTACAAATTGCGCGAAGCACAAACAGAAATGATGAACATTGCGCGTTTGGGAAATAAGTATTTGGCCGATCAAGAACCTTGGAAAGTTGTTAAAACCGACCCAAAACGTGTGGAAACTATTTTGAATATCGGTTTACAAATCACGGCAAATTTAGCGTTAGCGACAGCGCCCTTTTTACCCAATTCCGCGGAAAAATTGCAAAAAATGTTGGATTTAAACCTCAACAATTGGGACGATTTAGGTCGTGACGATTTGGTTTTGCCCAATCATCAAATTAACGAGGCAGTGATTTTATTCCAAAAAATTGAAGATGAAATGATTGAAAATGAAGTCAATAAATTAATGGCGACAAAGGTCGAAGAGCAAGAGGCAGGTTCTAACTTTTCTCCAGTGAAAGAAACGATTTCCTTTGAAGATTTCAGTAAAATGGACATCCGTTTAGGGACAATTGTCGCAGCGGAAAAAGTGGAGAAAGCCGATAAATTGTTGAAGTTGACGGTAAAAACAGGAATTGATACCCGTACCGTTGTGTCAGGAATCGCAGAGCATTATCAACCGGAAGAAGTAATTGGGAAAACCGTTCAGTTATTGTTGAATTTAGCGCCACGTAAAATTCGTGGTATCGAGTCGGAAGGAATGATATTAATGGCTGAGAACGAGGAAGGTAAATTAAGCTTTATGGTATCAGAGCGCGGATTTGGATTCGGTGGCGAGGTACGATAAAATAAAAAATTCGTTAAAACTTTACCGATTTGCTTGTTAAATTCAGTTTTAGCTGTATATTTGCAACCGCTTTCAACGGAAGGTTCAATAGAAAAAACAGATTTTAAAGATATATTGCGGGGTGGAGCAGTTGGCAGCTCGTCGGGCTCATAACCCGAAGGTCGCACGTTCGAGTCGTGTCCCCGCTACAAGGAAAAGCCAGTCAGAATGACTGGCTTTTTGCGTTTCTAGAAGCGTTGAAAGTGTACTTTCAAAAGCAATAGGAATGCAAAAAGTAAGAACGCGAAGCGGTCTGAGCTTTTCCTTGTTAAGCCCCCCAATTACGTCCATCCGAAATGCAATGGAGGATATTCTGTCCCCGCTACTAAAAAGAAAAGCGCAATCACTGAACTGATGGCGCTTTTTCTTTTTCTTCTCATTCTCATTCTGTTTCTCTTTCTGAAATCCTGAGCGCTTTTCTTTTAGAAACAGAAAGAGAACGAGAGCGAAGAAGAACGCGAAGCGGTCTGAGCTTTTCCTTGTTATGCCCCCTTTAACGTCCATCCGAAATGCAATGGAGGATATTCTGTTCCTCGCTCTCACTCTGTTTCTCTCTCTCATTCTGTTCCTCGCTCTCGTTCTGTTTCTCCCTCTGAATTTCTATTCCTCTCTCTCATTCTGTTCCTCCCTCTCACTCTGCTTCTCCCTCTGAAACTCTGAGCACTTTTTTTAGAAAGAGAAGGAGAACAAAAGGGAAGATATCCTAATCAAGTACTTGTTTTTTGTTAAGCCCAAATAATGTCTATCAGCAATGCTCAAAGTGAGATCCTTTTAGGTCAAATTAGAATTCTTGTGGGTGCCTCTGTCAAGGAGTAACGTCAAACTGCTGTTTTCCAATAATAATTTTATGTGCTTTATAAATTAAGACCTAAGGGATTGAAAGTTTTAAGAATTTTTCGGATGAAGTGCAATCAAAATAATTTCTATCATTGCAGAAACCTCTTGAATTTAAGAAATAAATGGAAAATTCAGTACTCACCAACAACCCTACTTTAATAGCAATTTTTTCAATTTCAATCGTGTTCATGTTGCTGCTTGATTTGGGTATATTCAATAAAAAAAGTCACGAGGTATCCAATAAAGAAGCACTCAGCTGGTCAATTGTATGGATTTCGCTATCCATGATTTTTAGTGGCTTCGTGTATTATTTTGCCGGATCCGCCAAGTTCTTTGAATTTCAGTCAGCCTATTGGATTGAGAAGTCACTTTCGGTCGATAATTTGTTTGTGTTCATTATGGTTTTTAAGTTCTTTGATGTTGCTAATGAGAACAAACACAAAGTCCTTTTTTGGGGAATTATTGGCGCAATGGTGTTACGTGCAATCTTTATTTTCTCGGGAACTTTCTTAATTGAAATGACTTATTTGAATAAAATTTTGAATTATTTCGGAATGGAAAGTTTGAAGTACGACATCAACATTATCATGACGCTTTTTGGTCTGTTCTTGATTTATGCTGGCGTGAAATCTTGGTTCGCTCATGATGAAGATGAAGAGCAAGATTTCAATGATTCTCGTGGTGCCAAACTCGTTCGAAGCTTTTTCCCGATTTCAAAAAACTACGATGGAAATAAGTTTTTCACCTACGAAAACGGAAAAAAATTCGCAACTCCATTACTTGTTGTGGTAGCTGTGGTTGAGTTTACAGACTTATTGTTTGCGGTGGACAGTATTCCTGCGATTTTCGCGATTTCAAATGACCCTTTCATTCTTTATTCATCTAACATTTTTGCAATATTAGGGTTGAGAGCATTATTTTTCTTATTGGATAATTTCATTCATTTATTCAGTAAATTACCGTATGGTTTGGCAATTGTTTTATCCTTCATTGGTGTGAAAATGATCATAGCGCCTTTTTACCACATCGAATCAGTTCATTCGTTAATCGTCATTATCAGCGTTTTATTAATATCGGTAATTGCATCGGTGGTGTTTCCAGAGGCTAAGGAAGGAGAATAAAGAAATATTTTTGGTTTTCATAATACCAAGGATTCTATTAACCTACATCAACTGCCTCTTCCCAAATTCCTCTTAGCTTCGTCATCTCATTTGTTCCCGATGGAAAGAAGTCATTTTGTAAAATCCATTTTTGCTATGTCCGCTCTTGGTACTTTGTCGTCGTTTCGTTCTTTTACCGATTTACTTGCAGTACAGTCCAAACGAATGCCTGTTTTGTTTACCTCTCACGGTAACCCGATGGACATTCCGTTATCGCGCGATGAACGTCCGTTTTGGAAGGCGCTCTATGATTTAGGCGTGGAGTTGAAAGCCAATTACGAGGTAAAAGCCGCGGTGGTGATTTCAGCGCATTGGTGTACGAAAGGAACCTTCATCAACGTCAACAAGGAACAAAAACAGATTTATGATTATTACGGATTTCCACCGCATTATTACGACCCAAAATATAAAGCATTTGGAAATCCGGAGCTGGCCAAGGAAATCGCTGCGACTGTTAAAAACATTGCGCCATCCACCGATTGGGGCTTAGATCATGGGGCTTGGCCGATGCTAATGCATTTATTTCCAGAAGGGGATGTTCCCGTTTTTCAAATGAGTTTGGATTATTACGCAGCACCGAGTTACCACTTCGAATTAGCAAAAGAATTGGCAAAACTTCGTGAAAAAGGCGTTTTAATCATCGGAAGTGGTTCTTTGATTCACAACCTTCAACTTGCTATTTCAAAGATGCGTGCCAACGACATGACACCATACGGTTGGGAATTGGAATATGACGCGTGGTTAAAAACACAACTGGAAACGCGGAATGTGAATGCTTTTTTGAACTACGAAAACAGTCACAAATTGGGAAAATTAGCGGCACCAACTCCTGATCATTTCGTTCCGGTTCTTTATGCTTTAGGTCTGATGAACAAGGAAGATGACCTGCATTTTTTCTACGAAAGTTTGCCGAGTTTACCAGCGTTCAGTGAGCGCAGTTTTATATTGAATTCGCGTGTTGGATGAGGTGATTATTCAAACAAATAGTCGCTTTTACGGTTATTTTTCTACATTTGAACAACATGAAACCAGACATTCAAGCTATATTTTTCCAACAAATAAAGGAACAACTTAAAAACGAAACCCTTGGACATCTTTTGCCAGATATTCTAAATCTTAGTCAGGACGCGGTTTACAGACGATTGCGTGGTGAAACTCCATTAACGATTCATGAAGTTCAAAAGCTTTGTCAACAATTCAACATTTCTTTAGATGCCCTTATGCATTTGGAAAGAAATTCAGCTTTGTTCAATTATACGCCACTGAATAGCTACGATTTTAGCTTGGAAAGTTATTTGGCCAATATCTTAGAATCGGTGAAGCGCGTTCAAAAATTGTCTGACCCTACCTTGATTCTTTCAGTGAATAATACGCACTTTTTTCAGCTATTGAATTTCCCTCAATTGGTGCGCTTCCGTTTATTCTTTTGGGCAAAAACCCACCTTCAAATTGACGATTACAAGGACGAAAAATTTAAACACGAGAAGACAACTGATCGGGCTTTCGACCTTGGTAAAGAAATTCTTTGGCGATATAACCAAATGAAATCAATTGAAATTGTTGACCCTGAATTGATGCGTGGCTTTATGCGTCATATATTTTATTACTACAAAGCCCATCTATTAGAAAATCCAGAATATGCCCTGTTTTTATGCGATCGGGTTTCCATGTTTGCCCAACATTTTAAGGAGCAAGCCGCGATTGGAAAAAAGTTCATTTATGGAACAGAGGCTCCTGCAAGCGGGAACGAGTTTGAATTATACCTCAACGAAACGATTAATGCGGATGGAACCTTTTACATCGAAAGCAAAGAATTTGAAGGCATTTTTATCCCACATAACGTGTTGAATTACTTACAAACCAACGATGCGGATTACGTGCGCGATACCCGAAAAGTAATGGACAAACAGTTGGCAAATTCCAGTAAAATCAGCGTTGTAAACGAAAAAGAGCGCAACAATTATTTCTATAATTTCGAGAAAATGATCAGCTCGTTCAAAAAGAAAATCGAAACGGATTTGGAGTTTGGAATTTAGGAAAAACTAAGCCTTTTGATTTTTTTTGTATTTGTCTTGCTATTTTATTTTATAAAATCAGTAATTATCAGGAATAAAAGCAACGTACTTCTGGAATGTGAAAGGACATTTCTGTACGACCTAACAGATTAATCAAACAGGAACGTTTCACATACTACGTTGAAGCGAGCGAGTTGCCATTATTTTGTTCTCGTAGCAACCAAATATTTCGTAATCAAATCTTCTTCCGATGCTGTGATTGGCATTCCTTCCTTATTTGAAAGCGCAACCATTGAAGGAACGGTTTTTTTCCAACCTTCTACCGATTCGTGTGACACTTTCGGAAGGTCGTGACAAGTCGAACATTTCTTTCCATACAATTCTTTTCCTGTGGCATAATCAGCCGATGTGTAACCTGGATACAATTTTTGTCCTTTTTCAAGTGGAGTCAATTCCACCTCTACGGCAGGAGGAGGTAACTGCGTATCTTTTGAGGATTTACAGGCATATATTCCCGCAGCAACGACAGTAAGTAAAAGTAGTTTTTTCATGGGTGGCAAGAGTTAAGTATTTGTTAAACAGTAGAATGTGTTTTTATCTATCTTGTAAAAGTAAGTGATTATTTCTCAAAAATCGCAATTGATAATTTTTGAATCTATGAATTTGTCAAAATACCAATCGGTATATAGGTTCAAATGAAAGATGTTTTTTATCTGTATCCAAAGTAGGTTATCACCTTGGACAACATTGTTTAGAAGTAAGTACCCAGTTAATTGATCGGACAAGTTCCTGTCTGAAATCTGATCCAGCCAAAAGAAATATTGAAACTTTAAAGGTTGTGGAATTAAAAAAAGGATTATAATGTTTGATATTTGGATTAAAATCGAAAACCTTAGTATCAATCACCGTGTTCATTGAATGCATTCGAATTTAGCAAACTATCATAATAATTATTGAGAATACAGTAAAGGAATTAGATTTTTGAATTTACGGTTTAATCAATATAACTAGAGTGGATCTAAGCTTTGACACTTGAAATAAGCAAATGACGATGAATTAAGTAATAAAGAATCCATTTTAGTCATTGCAATTTTATAATTACTCTTTTTTATCCTTTGTACTGTATCGTAATTTGTTCTTGGGGTTTGAGAGAAATTTTGGTTTGTTCAAAAACGAAAACAGGAAACAAGAAATGTTTTCATGACCTTAATTCCCTTGTTTATTTTTGAACACATTCTTTTGAAATTCAGACCAATATGAGAAATTAGTGAACAAATAGATGGTTAGAATTAAAACTGACAGCAAATTGATTTCGCCAAAACCTATGTTGATAAAATATTCGACACTAGAAAAACTGAGGTAACCAAAAAATGACAATACCAATGAGAAAACAAAAACTATATGCCATGTGGCTTTATTCAAAAGGTATAGTATTAAAACCAAAAATGTAAAAACAATCGCGTTCATTACCTCGTCGTTTAAAACAAAATTAATGTCTTGTTTTCGAAGGAGTAAGAGGTTGTAACATTCTCTAAAGAGTAATAAAAGTTCACATAATATGGGGATTCCTTCTATAATTTTTCTTTTTGTCATGTTATGATGCTATTTACTTGCTTTTCTTCTGTTCGTTTCAATCATGAACGCTTTTTATTTCACCAACTTCTTCTATCTCATTCGACTATTTCTGAACCGAATATCAAGCCTTCTTGATTTTGGAATAAACGAATTTACCACCTGAAACCAAGGCTAATACCAATAAACCGCCGATGATTCCAAACGTAAATTCTTTTATGAAATCTGGCCATTCGTGAAAGAGGTGATGTAAGTATTCGCTACTGTGCGTGAAGATGCCACCAGCAACAAGTAATAAAGCAATGGTGCCAACAACTCCAAGAAACTTAATAGTTAAGGGTAGTAATTTGACGAGCAATGCACCTAAGGCATTTAATAATCCTTTGCTTTTCGCTTTTCGAATCATAAGCAAGCCAAAATCATCCATTCTAACAATCAGAGCAACAATGCCATAAACACCTATTGTTGCAATAATAGATACGGCGGAAACCGTTAATATTTGTGTCGTCAGGTTTTTTTCCAAGACAGTGCTTAAAGCGATAATCACAATTTCAATGGATAAAATAAAGTCGGTGGTAATTGCAGATTTAATTTTTGCTTTTTCTAGAGCTGCATTGTCTTGATTTTCCGTTTCTTCCGCAGCTTGTTCTTCGTGATGACGATGAAAGAAAAATTCTACAATTTTCTCAACACCCTCGTACGCCAAGAAAAAACCACCAAGGAGAAGAACAACTGTAATCACCGAAGGTAAAAACGCATTTAGGACAAGGACAATTGGTACTATAATGAGTTTGTTGAGAAACGAACCTTTTGTGATTGCCCATAAAACAGGTAATTCTCTCGATGAAACGAATCCAGTGGACTTTTCCGCATTCACAGCTAAATCATCGCCAAGTATTCCTGCTGTTTTTTTTGTTGCTATTTTAATGTTTACCGAAACGTTATCCATCAATGCAGCGATATCGTCTAAAATTGCAAAAAATCCTGATGCCATAGTATGATTAAATTTTTCGGGAGGAAAAGTAAGTAGTTTTTGAAGAAAATCGAACGAATAGGAAAAGAATTGAATATACATTTTGTTTGATGCAGTAACAACTACAGCCTGTATACAACTGAAAATAGTGGTCTAATCTTGTAACTCATCGATAAAAACAAAATTGTCAACTTCTCCTTCATCGTTTGGCATTTCGTTGAATACTTTGTAAACAACATATTTTTTGTCTTTATCAATTCCACTGAAAATTCGACCAATTTCTTTTTTAATCTGTTCATTTTCAGCTTTTGATTCTTTCGAGTTTTTCAGTTTGATTTTAGATAAATAATAAACTACTGGATAAACACCATCATTCGTGATTTCGGGGGAAATTCTAAGTAAAGTTGGTTTTGTTTCAATATTTTCAAGAGTCATCGGTAATTTAAACTTTGATTGAACTTCAACCATGACTTTGTCATAAAATTCATTGATGTTTTTTTCTTTCTTAAACTGAAAAAATTTGTCGGCAGGTCTTGATATATACTTTGCAATGCCAATGTAATTTACAGCATCAATTAGGTACTCTTTTTCATAACAGTCTTTAGCCAATTGGTAATATTCAGGTGCTGTTTTGTTGTTGATTTTATAATCTCCAATTTTAAGGATGTTTATTTTCCATTTGTCGTTATACTTTCCATAAACTACTATAATCAAGTTTTCTATGATCTTACCTTCTGTCATTAGAACCGAAACGTACATTTCCTCGTTAAGGGTTTGATACATTAACAAGTAGTCATTGATGTCCGAATCTCCAGAATCAATGGTGTTCAGATTACCTGTTGACGAACTTTTTACTTGGTATTCGTTGAGAATTTTATATTTGTTTGATTGTAGCGTTGCATTTAACTCATTAATGGTTTTTTCGATTTCAAAACCTTCTTTTTTAAGTAAATTATCGGATAATAAAACTTTTAATCCATTGATGTTTTTGTCGCTAATTGATTTAATTAATTGGTCATTTAACACTTTAATCTCTTTCCTTATCTTCTTTTTTATACCCTTGTTAACATTCATGGAGGTTGAATTTGGTTGGCAACTTTGAAACATCAAAATCGAAAGAAATAACAGCAATAATTTTCCAAGCATTTTATGTGGTTTAACGTAAAAAAGAAGGAAATGTAATTTTTATTTTTCATTTGAATTCTTCTTCTTTCCTATTAATTGATCGAATTTAACATTTTGAAGTTCATTGTGCATTAAATTAGAGACATCACAAATTGACAGATAGTGGATTTTTATTTACTTCCTCATTTAAAATCAAATTGTTTATTTCATGAAGAATAATCAATTTTTCACTGGTCTTTCATAGCAAAATTTAACCACTTTGCGAAATAAACTCTTCCCAAGGTCAAGGCATTCAACAGCAGATGCATTGACGGCTTCATTAAAAATTAATTGAATATCCTCAATCATACCACCAATTTAAATTAGATAACGAATGTTTCCAATTAATCAAAAATGCCTCTGTATCACACCGTGATGTCTATGTTTTATTACATTAATTAGGGCTTTTAACTGTGATTCGCCGAAAACGAACTATGTCACTATTGTGGTTAAAAAAATTGGAAACCACATAGGTACATAGATTATCTAGATTTGAGATTGAAATAGACGCCACAGCGTTGACACATAGCGATTTTTGGAGTAAATATAAATTGCTATGTGAACCTCTGTTTTCTTGAAAAAATGTAACCCACACTATTCTTCGCGCTAGCAAACTATGTTTCTATGTGGTTAAAAAATTTGAAAACCACATAGTTTCTTTTAGAGGTCATAGGTTGAGTAAATCGGATAGACGCCACAGCGTTGACACATAGCGATTTTTGGAGTAGATATA
>JBDKEM010000041.1:0-8618 GCA_039795265.1 Bacteroidota bacterium
CAGTAAACGGTTTCTTGAAAGACAATTTTCTGTCGTTGAGTTGTGAACTTCAAGCCTGTGAATTTTGGCATCAGGACGAAATGGAGCAAAAAATGGAACGGGTAATAAATTCCTTTTCGCTGATTTACAAACCAAATCCCATGTTCATTACTTTCAAAAACGGGCAGCTTGTTTTGAATTTAGAGGGGAGTAATGTCCTTTTGCACGAGGTGGAAAGTTTTTTCCAAATAGTAAGAACAGAAATTGAAATGTTAGACTTCGAATAGAAAAGGAACAAAAAGAGCACACTTTAAATTGAACAACATGTCAACCACAGCTTTCCTTTATTTTGACTCAACTTGTGGTTATCAAGAAATTTTCCAGGTACTCGAAAAGCGATTAAAACAGAAAAACTTTGTCATTATCCACTCACATTTATTGGACGATTATAATGAATTTGAAATTGAAACCAATGAACTGAAATTGGTATATGAATTCACCCAACAACATCGCCTAATCATAACTGTTTCTGTTGATTTTTCGATTCAAACTGCTCTTGGTTTAATAGAAAAATCTTTAGGTAAAAAATTGAAAATTAATCGATTGGAATATGATAGTTAAGAAAACAAATTTGGTGCCATTAAAAATTGCAAGTGGTTGGTTTATTAGCACAAACAATTTTGTGGAAACCGATATTTCAGAAAACGGAGACCCACAGCGGCAATGGTACGAATTACATGAGGATTTGTTTTTTATGTATAAAATGGCTT
The DNA here is from genome assembly GCA_039795265.1 of Bacteroidota bacterium. Lineage (GTDB taxonomy): Bacteria > Bacteroidota > Bacteroidia > Flavobacteriales_D > Crocinitomicaceae > UBA952. The sequence goes on from JBDKEM010000041.1 coordinate 750, forward strand.
ATAACCAAATTGAACAAAAATATACTTACGAGAATTGGCCTTGTTTGGATGTGAGTTGGAAGGGTGATGGCGATCCTAAAAATGGATTTTATCAACTATGTATTTTAAACACGGATTGGGAAAATGTGGCATTCACCTTAACAACTCGAAACCGAGCTATCATTCAGGATGTAATAGAATTAGCTAGTCAAGGTCTTGGTTATACCGAAGAAGTTCCCGCTATTGTAAATCAAATTGTGAAACATTTAGAAGGTAATTTTGATTTAACCGAATGGAGCTGGATCCCAAATTGAAAACGTGTTAATATGAAAATCTTAAAGTTTGAGAAAATAAATATAAATAAATGGAAGACCTCATTTTTAAATTAATTGACTTAGCAGAGCAAATTGAAAAAGATGAAACCAAACAATTGCTTTATGCCTATTACGAATCTGGTAAAAGCTTAGATTATGTTCGATGGCTTGAGCAAGAAAAAAAACTGCGATTCAATGATGAAATAAAAAACTTCTATGCAGATTTAAACTGTTTTCAACTGATGTGGATTGACAAAAACAATCCAGAATTCGACGCCGATAAACATGTATTTTCCCTTGAATCCTTCTCTTTTGATTTGCCACGAAAAAGTGAACTTGAAATAGACGGATGTATTAATATTTGGCCTTTAGGAGATGTTTTAAATGAATCATGGGAAGAAAGTGTTTACTTTGATTCAGAACGCGAAATAAAACTCAATTATAATCAGCAGGAAACAACTTTATTAGAACTTAAAAAGAAGTTTTTGCCTTTTGATTTATTTTCTAAAGAGGAATGTATTGGATTTTTTAGTTCAAATAACGATAACAATGTAAATTCAATCATTATGGGTTCAGATTATTACAGCAGTATTCGTTATTCCAAATCTTGTTCGCTATCCAACTATTTGGAGAAATTAATTCTATCAAAGGGAGCTATAGAATATCGTAGAAAATTATTTGATGGAAGTAAAGCTTTTGAATTTAGTCCCTTGTCAAATCAGTAAAAGTATTAATGGACTGTAAAAAAATGGAACACTTTTCACAAATAGAAAGACAGGTTCAAATTGGCTCCTTGCGACAAATTGAACTACTCAGCAGAGAAAGCTCATTGCAACTAATGAACGATGAAAATTACAAGTACATCTACTCTTTTCCTTATGCATTAGCGTTTCAAATAGTTTGTTCTAATGAAAGAGGCAAAATTTATGCACTCCTTTCAGCCCTGAGCCCGTTTTTATTGCTGAAGATTATACCGTTTTGAATAAAATTTTAGACATTATTGAAACTTGTTGGAAAGGCAAAGAAAGTGAGACGCACTTGCCTAAAAATGAAGCTACACTTGCTATGCGTAAAAAGGCATTGGAGGAAATTGTAGCACTGAGTCCCAATGCCGATTTATCCGTTTGGGATTGTATTGCATTTGAAGAATTAAGCATCTCAATGTCTTAAAATCAAACCTATATTCAGATTATATTTCATCACAAAAAATGTCAAAGTTCAATTGTAGTTATCGATTAGTAGTAAAATTTGCGAAAATGGGGGCAACCTCTCATGCTTGGATTGCTTTACATCGTTGTGTGGAAGCTTGCGCAAGTACAAAAGGTCAGTCATTCCAGGCAACTTTTGAAGTCTTAGAAGCAAAATTCACTTTTGAAAGAAAAAACAATTCATTGGACATCCAGACTATTTTACGCTGCGCTAGTTTCTTGAAAGAAGATCGTCATTCTTTTTTAGAAAAGTTAAATCGTGAAATTATCATTCGCAAAATGGAAAAAAAAGCAGGAAAACGACTATCGAGTAATTCAGCATTTTTAGAGATTTGTCATGCCCAAACTGCTTACAAAAAACCAAAAGTAGGATTTTGGGGATGGCGAAATTTAGAACAAAACAAAATTATATGAGCACTAATTTTACAATCGAATTCTGGAATAGCCTTTCAACAGAATGGCAAAAAATCTTTGGCATTAATCTCATTGCCAACTTTCGTCTTAGCCCAGCTCAACGTGAAAAAATATTTCAATTCGGACAAAATCCCTTTGATTGTTACAAAGCAACATTCGGAAAGCAGTTTAAAAACAATGTAATCGAGGAGGAAATTTCCTTATTACCACAACTGGAAACCTTGTTTTTAGCCGATTTGAATCTAAATGAAATCCCTTTGGTGGAGCAACTATCTCAGTTAAAAAATCTAGATATTTGTTGCAATAACTTTACTAATCTTAATTTTTTAGCAAATTGTAAATCCCTGGAAATCTTGCTAGCTGAAGAAAATAAAATCACTGACATTTCTGCACTAAAGCAATTGAATAATCTAACACAACTTAACCTTCGTGAGAACAAGCTTAAAAACATTGATGCATTGGAAAATCATGTTCAGTTAAATTATTTAGATGTTGGCAAAAATCAAATCAATGAGCTTTCGACTTTAAGGAACATGAACTTACTAACTGAATTACAAGTAGATGTGAATCTAATATCTTCTTGCTGCCCGATTGTTGGCTTGACTAATCTTTCCGTTTTGGTGCTCGCTCACAATCCAATTTCAGATCTAGAAAAATTAAATTCGATGAAAAGCCTACACTATTTGGATATTCAAGGAATCGAAGGCGCTGAAATTGTGGATTTTTCTACATTGAAAACATTACCTGACTTTGAATTTTTAAAATAAGACAATGGTAAAACATGTCACAAACCTCACAATCTATGGCCTTAGTTTCGACTATGGAGAAGACACTATTTGCTTAGGTGACGGTGGTGAACATGAGTCTTTTATTTTGGAACAAGCCATTTTTAGAGCAATCATAGATTTCGGTTCACAAGCGGATTTTATGACGAAAGACCTCTCTTTTAAAGCCTACACGTATTGCGACTATGCGGAATTATATGTGGAACAACTCGATAAGGACACCGTCAGTATTTACAGTCAATTCCACGATGGCTCCGAACGAGAAGAAATTCAATGTTCGGCTACTGTTTTTTACTCCGCATTTTTCAAATACTTGGATAGCTTTTTTGAGATTGTTTTCGTGAATTCAGGTGTAGCGGAAAACGTGAGAAATTCTTTTAGGAACTTGCCAAACGGCTATACCTTAGAGCAACATTTTGAAGATTACAAGCTGGCGAAATTGATTGTACAAAAAATGTATTGTGTGTGAGAAATAAAATTTATGGAAGATTAAGGTGAACGGCATATCATTTCTTGCTAATTTTAATACACCTTATTTATCAATGCTTAAGTCAACTTAAACCGTCTGAATTATGATAAAAACCTACACCTTCATGCTTTTTTTGCTCTTAACAATTGGATTAAAAGCACAATCAATTTGTAAAATTGATTCGACCGTAAAAAAGAAAATTGATAGCACATACAACGCACTTATAAAAGAAAGTAAGGTAAAAGGTCTAAGTTTGGCAATTGTTGAAAATGGTGAAATTGTTTATGCACAAGGCTATGGATTTGCTGATCTTGAAAATAAAATTCCAGCCACCTCTACCTCTATCTACCGCATCGGTTCAATAACAAAATCCTTCACGGCCTTGTCGATTATGCAATTACAAACTGAAGGGAAACTAAGCGTTAACGATGAGCTAAAACAACACCTTCCGGAATTTTCAATCGGCTTTCAAAACAAGCAAATAAATCCAATTTATTTACGTCAGGTTTTGGCACATACTTCTGGATTGCCAAGCGATATTATGAACGGTTTTTTTACCGAAAATCCACCAACAGTTGATTGGACAATTGCACAAGCGAATAAAATGAAAATGAGTTATCCCAACGGCTATTCTCATTCTTATTCTAATTTAGGATATGCCCTCTTGGGTGAAGTTGTGAAACGAAAATCAAACTTAGATTATGAGACGTATGTTCAAAACAACATTTTTAAACCTTTAGGAATGAACGCTTCGTTTGTTTGCCCAACAACGGTCAAAAAAACACCAGTTTCCTATTTCGGAAAAGAAACTATCAACGAACCACTTATTCGAGATGCCCCAGCTGGACTAATTCATAGCAATGTGGAAGATATGTCAAAGTATTTACTGCTTTACCTTAACCGTGGTAAATTCAATAATCAACAAATTTTAGATTCCCTTTCGATTTTAGAAATGGAGAAAAATCAAACAACTGACTTGACTTTGGCTGACAATAGCAATTTTGGATTTGGCTTGTATTCAAATAGTTATTACTTGAAAACAGGAAAAGACAGCTCACTTGTGAACGTCATTGGTCACGGTGGCGATACCTATTCTTTCCATGCCGACATGAAATACATACCTGAACTTGGTATTGGAGTGGTTGTACTCACGAATTCAAGTGGTGGTAATAGAATTAATTCGGGACAAAAACTTTTAAAAACTTATTTAAAAGCCAAAAATGAATCCAGTCTAGTGCTAAATTCTCCAAAAGAAATACCCAAAATTGAAGCAAGTTTTGAAAAAGGGAAATATTGTATTACCAACTTTGTTTTTGATGTAGAAAATGAAGAAAAATTGAAATTCAAACAAGGACCAGCAAAGATTGTAGCTCAAAAACACGAAGCTGGTTACTACACAATGAAGGCTTTTATTTTCGGATTTATTCCCTTTAAAATCAAAGATCAAAGTTTGTTTTTTGAGAAATTAAGCGGAAAAACCTACATCAAAGGAATAGACTTAAAAACCAATACCTCAGAATATATTGGCTACAAAATAACGGAAACAAGCATTTCACAATCGTGGAAAAATGCCTTCGGGAAATACAAAGTAAACAATGCTATTCCTTGTGAAGAATGTGATAAAATGGGAGTTGATTTCAAAAATCTCACATTGAATGTGTCAGAAAAAGACGGTTTACTTTATTTCTCACTGGGAGGGAAAGGCGTTGGAATAGGAGATAATTGTTTTGCCTTTTGTGAATCAGAAAAATGCGCCATAACCATCGGAATTGGACGCGGAAATGGAGAAACGTTTCAACTTCAAGAAAACGGTACGATCTTTTGGAGTGGATTTGAATTTACAAAAGAAAAATGATTTAAACATCATTTGGTCATAGAACAAAGCAAGTTGTTTTTCGTTTTGAGTAAAAATTTGACCGCATAATGACTCACTTTTCCACTCAGTTGCTAAAAATTGAAGATCCAATTTTGAAAAAAGTAATGGATGAAGTGAAATTACCGGTGTTCCTTTCCACGGAGAACGTTTTTCATGATGTAATCGGCTGCATAATTGAACAACAAATTCACTATCGCAGTACGAAGAAAATTTTTCATCGCTTATTAGAAAAATCAGAAATCAAAGAACTTCACCTCGAGAATTTTGCTGCTTTTGAAGAAAAAGCAATTCCTACCCTAAAGCTTTCAATGAACAAATTAAATTGCTTGCACGAATGGGAACTGTTTACGCGGGACAATTCAATTAAATGGCTCGAATTGGACGACAACGAGGTTCGTGAACAACTTTCGAAAGTAAAAGGAATCGGAAACTGGACTAAGGACATGATTTTGTTATATACACTTCAACGACCTAATATTTTTCCTGTTGATGACTTTCACTTGAAACAAGTTATGACGACTTTATATGGTTTAAATCCTAACCACCGACTGAAAGCTCAAATGCTTGAAATTTCCGAAACATGGGAAGTTGGGAAATCGTTGGCTGTTTTATATTTGTTGGAATGGAAAAAATTAAACTTCAAGAAGCAAAAAACTTCCACTTTAGACTAATTCTTTCTTTTCATGAACAAAACAATTTACAGCGACAACGACAAAAATGAAATTCGGTACTCGAAAATAAAACGTATTGAAGGGGAAGTTGTTTTTTCAGGTTTAGGTGTGAAATATGTCGCTTCAGGAGAAGAAATTTATTACGCCAACCAAAAGAAATACATCGTCAAAGAAGGCGAATACATCATTGGTAATGACTTTACGAATTCATTTGTCACCATTGATCAAAAAGAAGATGTCCATGGTTTATGTATCGATATTTCACCCCAAATTATTCATGAAGTAGCTGATTACCATGCTTTAGAAAGTGAGAATCTCAAAGAATTTTTACTCTCTGATCAGTTTTTTGTCAATCGCTACAACGCTAAAAACACTAGCTTGGGGTATTCCTTGCAAGAAATCAACCAAAAGATAAGCTCAGGAAACCTTATTAATGATATTCAACAAAATGAATTGTTTTACAGTTTAGCCGAGTCAATTATCACCGACCAGCGTTTTGTTTTGAACCATTTAAGCAAAATGTCCTTTAAAAAATTGATTACCAACGAAGAAGTTTTTCGTTCGCTTTTAATGGCAAAATCCTTAATTGACGAACATTTATTGGAAAATCTGTCTTTAGAAACGATTAGTCAGACAGCTGGAATTTCAAAATATCATTTTATTCGATTGTTCAAAAACACCTTTGAAATTTCACCTTATCAATACCAAAAAAGAATGCGATTAGAATTTGCGAAACAACAACTTTTAGAGGGAAAAGAATTACTTGATGTAGCAATTTCAATCGGCTACGCTGATTTGCCCACCTTTTCAAAAGCGTTTAAGCAAGTATTTGGAATAGCTCCAAGTTTGCTGTCGCGTTGACCTGAATTTTCATTTAATTTTGGTAATTCAAAACACTAGATTATGGTTTTTTCGCAGCTTGACGAACCCTTTGAATTGACAGAAGAGCAACTTGATTTCTACGAAAAGAATGCCTTTATTAAAATAAAATCCGTTTTTTCGGAAGAAGTTATTGCTCATTTCAACACAGTGATTTCCAAAAAAGTGGAAGAGATCAATCAAGAAACCAGTCCTTTGGAAGACAGATCTACCTATGGTAAAGCGTTTCTTCAGTTATTTAACCTGTGGACGATTGAACCGGAAATTAAAAAACTTGTATTCAGTAAACGACTTGCAAAACTTGCTTCGGATCTAATGAGAGTTGATGGTGTTCGCTTGTACCACGACCAAGCCTTGTTTAAAGAAAGTGGCGGTGGAATTACCCCTTGGCATGCTGACCAACATTATTGGCCTTTGGCTTCCAATAAAACCGTTACAGTATGGATTCCCTTACAAAAAACGCCTTTGGAAATGGGACCATTAGAATTTAGCGCTGGAAGTCAACAAATAATTTCAGGAAGAGAATTGTCAATTAGTGACGAAAGTGAATCATTTATCAATGAAAATCTAAAAATCAACGATCTACCGCATATTATTGAACCATTTGATGTAGGAGAAGTTAGTTTTCATTCCGGATGGATTTTTCATCGGGCAGGAGCAAATACCAGTAAGCAACAACGCAAGGTGATGACCATTATATACATGGACAAAAACATGACTTTAAAACAACCTGAAAACAAGGGGCAAGAAAACGATTGGAAAACATGGTGTCCAGGTGTTGAAATTGGAAGCCTTATTGATTCGCCATTAAATCCTATTCTTTTTGAAAAGACAACTTAGTTTATTAATGTCTAACTAATTGAATAATTCTTTCACTCAATCCAATCGATTCAATACAAAGTCCAACATTACCTCATCCAATTTTGAAAATGCAAACCATTTCTTACCAAGGTCTTTTATGGATGCGCCAATATGATACAATTCCTTTCGGTCGATGATAAGGAAGCGGTCGTGACTTTCTCGGAGTACCCGAATTTGAATGGGCGGATATTGGCTGTTGTGTCTTTCTAAATCGAGTTGTAAAACCCTAGAAATAGTTTTGGTGTATAGGATAGCTTCGACACTTTCAGCGCGTTTACTCAAATGCGCCAATACCGTTTCGTCGATATAATTGTCAATGAGAATGATTTCTTTAGTGGCTGAGCGGATTATTCGCGACATCAATTCATACGCATCAAAAATTTGTCCATCGAAGAATACGCCTTGGGTGGGAA
>JBDKEM010000053.1:0-239386 GCA_039795265.1 Bacteroidota bacterium
AGGCAACCAAATTTCGACCTACGACCACGAGGTAGTGAACAACACCGTGCAGTTCAACTTGAAAGAAAGAAACATTTTCGGTTCTTCCCGCATTGGCAGCAAACAAGATTCGATGAACGTACTGAACACTTCGCCGAAAGCCAATTACACCTTGATTTTGGGCAGAAAATTCTACGAGTTCACCAACCACTTGGGCAACGTGCTCACCGTTTTCACTGACCTCAAAATCCCACAAGACACCGACAACAACAACGTGGTGGACAATTACAAAATTGGCATTGTACGCACGGCAGATTATTCGCCTTTTGGCGTTACACTCGACGGCAGAACAAAGGATTACGAAATTCCAATTGTGACCAACGGAACGCCGGGCGTGATTTACCAACACAAATTCGACGACAGCCCGAATGCGCATCCGTACACCGGAACGCCAAGCAACCTCGACCCGAATTTAACGCAAGTCAGTTGGACGAACTCCCTTAACGCTTGGACAAACTACACAGGGCACACGGGACGGGCGATTGCGATCAATTCAGCAACTCCCGACACAACCAAATTATATTTGAACTTGACGGTGAACCCAGGGTATTTATTGGACATTTCGAGCTATAGTTTTTACCACCGCAGTTCTAGCACGGGATACACCAACTACAAGCTGTATATCAATAACATACTCATTGGCAATGGAAGTATTTTTGTAAGTTCAGGCAGCACTTTACAACACACTGGAACTGTGAACGTTTTAAACGCCATTGCAGGATTATCAGGAAGCATCACAGTGCGTTTTGATTTGTTCGGAGGCAGCAACGGCTCGAACGGTACGTTCAGAATGGACAATTTTGTGCTGAACGGCTACACCACCTCGGTGGAAAATTGGAGTCCAGAGGGGTATAGGTATGGGTTTCAAAACCAAGAAGAAGACTCGGAGACCGGTTTGGTGAACTACAAATACCGCATGCATGATCCGAGGGTAGGGCGGTTCTTTGCGGTTGATCCGTTGGCGAGTAAGTATCCTTATAATGGAACTTATAACTTTTCTGAGAATAGAGTTTTGGATGGGGTAGAGTTGGAAGGACTCGAATGGAATCCTTTGGGAAATAATCCTTTATATGCAATTGCTGAAGGGTTCAGAAGATTAGGTGAGGCTTTTGGAAGAGTTTTTTCGGCAAAGAATTCAACTAAATTAGAAGTTACTCAAAATAAGAAGGTAAATGTAGGGGGGATTGTTGGTAACGGTGAAGTTTATCAAGGAGTTGAATTAGAGGTTCAAACGAATCTTGAAGACTTTTTTAAGTACCAAAAAACTGATTTAACTGAAATAGTAGAGGTTAGCACAAAGTTGTTTACTGGTGCCAGATTGCAATTAAAAGTGAAAAATCTTACTTACGAATATTCCAAAGAAGTTGAGGTAAATTCTAGAGAACAAACTACAAAAGATGAAAATTCAGTGGAGGGACAGTATTATATTAATGGAGTACCTGTGAATATGAAAATTTTTGAAATTAAAAACTCAAAAGGTGAAAAAATAAAAGACTCAGAAATGAGTGCTGGAATTAAAGGGAATAAGTTCTTTTTATCTATTTCAGAAGAGGCACAATCTAATTTTATAAAAAGCAAGAAACTTAGTTTTGGTGGGCAAGTAAGCGTTGAAACAATCAAAGTCCGTGGAGGCGGATTTAAGTTTTCCAATAAAACAGAAGTTACTGTGAAACTATAATAAAAAAAATATGAAATCAAATATTCTCTTAATATCTTTAACTATTTTGATTATTGTGCTTTTGGGTTGCGAATTAGAAACTAAAAAAATAACAACAGTTGCCTATAAAAATGATAAAAATGAAGTCTTATGTAAAGGAAAAATCGATCAAAAACACAATAAGAATAACTGGTATTATAAAGTTGGCAATAACAAGATTGGGATTTCATGGTACCTTAAGAAATATAAAAGCTATAAATTTTATGTTCCGAAAGAAGCTGAAAGTGAATTTAAAAATATTGTTGTTTTTGATATATTTTTCAAAAAAAAAGATATTAAATTTCAATTTTTCTTTATTGAAAATAAAATTCGAGGGGAATATAATATAAAGGAAATCGAAGAATTAGTTTTCAAAGACATTGACAAAAAAGACGATGAATATATTCTAGAAAAACGATTTCGAATTGAAAATTATTCTTTTTCACAATATGAAATTCTGAAGAACACGAAAAAGAAGGATTTAAAACTGATGAGCCTTTTTATGGTTGACGGTAAAGACTTTTATGAGTGTCGAGTATATTTCAAAACCCAAAAGGAAAAATTAGTTAAATTAATATGTTTCGATATGATTATTAATATATTACGTAAAGAAAAAAACCTTTACAACTATGAAGTTATCAATACTCTCTTAGAAACTAATATAATTGAAATCAACAAAGAATAGTTAAAAACGTTCAATTATCAACTGAAGTAACTCTTATGAAGAATTCGATAGATAATCGAAACTTAAATTCAATTAAAGTATTCCCATCCGAAGAAAAGATAAAAACCGTACAAGGTAACTCGCGTTTGCACCGAAATTTGTGTGGCGTTACCTGGCGTTGGTCAGACTTAAACAACATCTACATCAACAACATTTTCGTGGGTTCAGGATCAATTTTCGTATCATCGAGCACGACTTTACAAACCACAGGAACGGTCAACGTAGCCAATGCCATTGCAGGAATTTCCGGAACGGTAACGGTGCGCTTAGACCTATACAATCGTGTCGGACCACTCACCCAAGGCACTTTCCGAATGGATGATTTTGTGCTGAACGGCTACACCACCGCGGTGGAGCATTGGAGTCCGGCGGGGTATAGGTACGGTTTCCAAAACCAAGAAGAAGACTCGGAAACTGGTTTGGTGAACTACAAATACCGAATGCATGATCCGAGAGTTGGAAGATTTTTTGCGGTGGATCCGTTGGGGTTTAAATACCCTTGGAATAGCTGTTACGCTTTCAGTGAAAATAGAGTTTTAGATGCAATCGAGTTGGAGGGGTTAGAAGCTGTCCTGATAGACGATATTATTCCGACGGAAAATGGGTATATAATAAAGCTTGTTCCAGATGAAGAAATAATAAATAACGGATCATGTCCTTTTCAATTAAGATTGGCTCCTGGTTTGGACAGTCGATATCCTGATGGAAAAGTAATATATGGGGATAGAGATTCTGAATTTAATTTTCTTTACGAGGGGTTAAATAAAAAAATAAATGCCAAGTCATTTGAAGGTTATTTCTGTATAACAAAAGATAAATGTTGGATAAAGGAAGACGTAAATGGTTACAATGAACAGGATGGTTTAGTTCCAAAAAGTTTCGCATTTCAAATCGCAGACTTAACCGAGAGCAAAACAAATTCAATGGGACCTTTGGTGAGAATTCCAATAATTCCAATCATTGAAGCTGATATTGACATTGTAAAATTAGTAAAGAAAGAATATAGTTTCATTTCACCTGCTTCGGCAGACGGTTTGGTCAGATATACGTTACGATTACACCAATTTGATGCTCCAAATACATTTGAAATTCAAAGTGATTATTTTGAAAATGGTAAAATGACTTTCACGGGAAATGAAACAATAACATTTGAAGTGCCAGCAAATAGTGAATTTACAATTTCTATTTCTGGAGAAAGTCATCATGACAAATTTGAGATTACTGGTGAAGCAGAAATTATTAAGAAAAATTAAAAAAATGAAAAATCTATTTAGCGTTACAGCCATTTCATTTTTGATTTCAGCGATTGGTTTTAGCCAAAGAGATTGCGTTGAATTTGAAAAAAATATCTACTGCGCCGGAGAAAGTAGAACCATAGAGGGGGAAAATTCTAAATCAATAATTATTATTTATCTAGGTGATAGTTTATTTGAGCTAAAAAAAACAGTTTCAGGGTTGAACAAAAAGAATCCTTCTCTTTTGTACAAAACTAACTGCCTAAAATTAAATTCTAGTGGTGAGTTAATTTTAGAAGGATTAAGCTACATAAAAAATGAGAAAGGAATGATTACTTCAATCAGGAGTTATAAAAATGGAGCCTTATTCGGTGAATTTCTTGATTTTGATTCAACATCCAATCTAATAACTAGAGAATATTATGATGGCCAATTAAACAGCAAAGAGATAAAATATTATCCAAATGGAAAAATAAAATCAGTTGGTTCAAATTTAAGAGGATTAGAAATTGGATATTGGCAATACTTCTATCCGAACGGTAATTTAAAAGAAGAAGGAAATTATATCAAGATTGAGGTTGAAAGCAACAATAGTTTGAAAAAAAACACAAAGACTTATTATACGGAAAAAAGTGGTGAATGGAAATATTACAATGAGGACGGTTCATTAAAGGAGATAGTTATTCATAAAAATGACTGACCTTAAAAAATCAGAATTTACAACAAGAGTGAAAAATATGATTGAATATTTCTATCCGTATAGTACATGGCATTTTCAATACAACTTGAAAGAAAGAAAGAAACATTTACGTTGGTTCACCTATGAAAAACTTAAAACAAGACCTTCGATGTATCGAAGAACTAACTTCAATAACCCATAAACCACGCTAAAAAATGCCCATAACCACCTTTTCCAACACCATCGCAGGTTTATCAGGAAGCATCACCGTACGTTTTGATTTGTTCGGCGGTAGCAACGGCTCTAACGGTACGTTCAGAATGGACGATTTTGTGCTGAACGGCTACACCACCGCGGTGGAAAATTGGAGTCCAGAGGGGTATAGGTATGGGTTTAACTCAATGGAGAAGGATGATGAAGTTAAAGGTGGTGGGAACTCTTACGATTTCGGGGCGAGGATGTATGATAGTCGGGTTGGGAGATGGTTCACAAGAGACTTATTAGCGAATAAATATCCTTCAATAAGCCCTTATGTTCTTGTGAATAACTCGCCTATCATTGCCCTAGATAAGGATGGTAATGATTGGATAATAAGTACTTCGGTTGCAAAAGATGGTACAAAAACAATTTTCATAAAGTTGACTGCTGCTGCAATAAATAATAGTGTGCAACCTGTTGACATGAATGCATTTTGTGCTACTGTAAAAAGTCAAGTTGAACAGACTTTCTCAATTTCTTATATGGAGTTTGAAAGTAAAATGAAGTTTTCTAAACAACCTGGTGATAGACCTGATTTGTTAATTCCGATGTTGGAGATGCATAAAGTGAATGTTGTAGTTGATGTTGATATAAGGATAATTAAAGACATTAATGAACTTAAATCTAATGAACATTTGATACATATTGAAGATGAGGCTGTTGCAACAAGTGCAGCTGGTGGTGTATCTATTAATGGGATGGCAAATAAGTTAGGAGGAAAAGATGTTCTTATTAACAGATCTAGTTTGGATGCAATGATGAATGGAACAAATAACAACACTATACCACACGAAATTGGACATACTCTTAATCTTCGTCATGTTGATCAAAAGTCGGAAGGAACAGGTGATGTCAACTATCAATATCTAAGTGATCATGCATCGAAACATAAAAATAATTTAATGACAAGTGGAAGAGCTTTTTATAAAGACAGAAAAGTAGCAACAAAGGTTGAAGGTTTTCAAATAAAATGGGCAATAAAAGCATATGAACAAGGGAAGCTTAATAAGAAGTAGTTTATTTTTACTTCTTACTTGTATTTGCATTTTGTCATGCACTCAAGAGGAAAGTTGTAAGTATTCTGGAAATAATAAAGATTATAAGGTTTTTAATGACTTAAGATTATTAATACTTAGAAAAGATACTAAATTAATTTATGAATACGCAGACAGCTCCGTTGTAAATTTTATTTTTATAATTACCGACAGTCTAAAGAAGCCTAATCAATTTGGTTTAATTAAAGAATGTAGATATGGTATAAAGTTTAACCAATTGACAAGTTCATCGTTTGTTTTGTGTGTTGGGAAAAGTGATCCAATAATAAGTTACAGTGGAGGATGTTATAAATTTAAAAAGAGAGAACATAATGGAAAATACGTTCTAAGTGAGGTGGTAAAATTAGAATAATGCCAGTAATTTGATTACAAGCGATATCCATACTCGTAACAGAAATTGACACAAACGAAAATTAATCTTTTCAATGAAATTAACTAACGCCTACTCAAACTGCAACACCTTACAAGACACCGCGCGTTTTTGTATGAATTTGAGTGAAGTTTTTTGGACTTTAACAAAGAAACCCAATGGCAACATCAACAACATTTTCGTGGGTTCAGGGTCAATTTTCGTATCATCGAGCACGACCTTGCAAACCACAGGAACGGTCAACGTAGCCAACGCCATCGCAGGAATTTCCGGAACGGTAACGGTGCGCTTAGACTTATACAACCGCGTCGGACCACTCACGCAAGGCACTTTCAGAATGGATGATTTTGTACTGAACGGCTACACTACCGCGTTGGAAAATTGGAGTCCGGCGGGGTATAGGGATGGCTACCAAGGCTCTGAAAAAGACGATGAAATGAAAGGAAGTGGGAATAGTTATGATTTCGGGGCGAGGATTTATGATAGTAGGGTGGGGCGATGGTGGAGTATGGATCCAGTTAATCAATTAATTGCCAGCCTTCGGAACAGAGCGAAAACTTCTTGAAGATGGACATAAAGGTGTAACAAAACGTATAAAATATGAAAGAAAAAAAATTAGTCATTTTATTACTACTTTCTTGATCCTTATAGTTTCATTAATTTCGTGTGAGCGAATGGGGTACAATTGTAAAAAACATGAGGAAAATGAAACGAATATGAAGTATAAACAAATTTCTCCTCAACAAATAACTAAAAACCTCTTATGCCACCTTTATCCGACGTTGGAAAAGAGTACCCTACCAACAAACCCTTAGTTCTCCTAACCCACCAACTCATTCGCAATTAGCTCCGCTTGTTTTAAGACGGTTTCGGTGGCTAGCATTTGCATATCAGGAGGATAGCCGTATTGGCGTAAAATTCGTTTCACAGCAACCTTCAACTTAGCTTTTACACTCTCCTTGATTGTCCAATCGATAGAAGCGTTTTTCCTGATGACCTCTGTCAACACCACAGCCAATTCACGTAGCTTGTCCTGCTGCATCAATTCCAATGCGCTGTCGTTATTAGCAACAGCCGCGTAGAAAGCGTACTCAAAATCCGTTAACCCCATGTTTTCAGATTCCTTGTCTGAGTCCACAATCTGCTTACTGATATGAATCAGTTCTTCGATTACTTCCGCAGCAGTGAGGATTTTGTTGTGGTACTTTTTGATGGAATTTTCCAACATCTCCAAAAAAGTCTGACTCCGAACAAGGTTCATTTTGGAGCGTGATTTTATCTCGTCGTTGAGAAGTTTTTTCAATACTTCCAAGGCAACATTTTTATGCTCCATTCCTTTGAGCTCCAATAAAAATTCGTCGGAAAGGATGGAAATATCGGGTTTCTTGATTCCTGCGGCGTCGAAAATGTCAATGACTTGTTCCGAAATGAGCGCTTTGTCTATGATTTGACGTATGGTGGTTTCAATTTCGTCGTCGGTTTTTCCTGAACCCGAACTTTCAAATTTTGCCAATCGTGCTTTTACTGCCTGAAAAAATGAAACTTCATCCTTTAAATCCATGGCTTGATCGTGCGGAACAGCAATTGCAAAGGCTTTCGAAAGGGCTGTCACTTCGTTGATATAGCGTTTCTTACCGTCTTCCAAACCGAGGATGTGCTCTTCCGCAGCTAAAATTAACGAGAGCTTTCGGGACGTGTTGGCATCGAAATAATCTTCGTAAGCGAAGCCATGAAACAGTTGTGTGACCACTTCCACCTTTTCCAAAAGCAATTGAACAGCTTGTTCTTGCAAAATAGTTGGATCACCTTTTCCTCCAGCATCCGAGTAAAACGACAAGGCTTTTTTCAAATCCGCCGCAATGCCTAGGTAATCCACAATGAGTCCCCCAGGCTTGTCTTTGTAAACTCGGTTCACCCGTGCAATTGCCTGCATTAAGTTATGTCCCTTCATTGGTTTGTCAATGTAGAGCGTATGCATACTTGGTGCATCGAAGCCTGTCAACCACATGTCGCGTACGATTACCAATTGCAAGGGATCGTTCGGATTCTTCATTCTTTCGGCTAAGAAACGTCGCTGTTCTTTGGTGGTGTGGTGCTTCGCAATCTCGGGTCCATCGGAAGAGGATGAAGTCATCACGACCTTGATAACACCTCTGTTCAAATCGTCGGAATGCCACTCGGGACGAATCGCAACAATAGACTCGTACAATGCCGCTGCAATTCGTCGGCTCATGCACACAATCATGCCTTTTCCTTCAAAAACCTCCTGACGTGCCACGAAGTGTTCCACCATATCGTTGGCGATATTTTTTAAGCGATTTTCACTTCCAATCAACGCTTCCAATTGAGTCCATTTTGCTTTGGCTTTTTGGGTATTGCTCAGTTCTTCTTGTTCCAATTCCTCATCGAGATCTTCCACCAACTGTTTTCCTTCGTCGCTGAGGTTCACTTTTGCCAGGCGACTTTCGTAGAAAATACGTACCGTGGCGCCATCCTCAACCGCTTGGGCGATGTCGTAAATGTCCACATAATTTCCAAAAACCGCAGGCGTGTTGACATCAGCCGTTTCAATTGGCGTACCCGTGAAACCCAAATAAGTGGCATTAGGTAAAGCATCACGCATGTATTTGGCAAAACCGTAAACCACCTTTTTTCCGATCACATTGCCTTCATAATCTTTGTCATCAACGGTTTTAGGTTTGAATCCATATTGTGTGCGGTGCGCTTCGTCGGCGACAACGATGATGTTTTTTCGGTTAGAAAGTGTCTCGTAAATGTTCCCTTCTTCCGGTTGAAATTTTTGAACAGTGGTAAAAATCACGCCACCGGAAGCTACTTTCAGGAGGTTCTTGAGTTGGGTTCTGTCTTCGGCTTGTATCGGATCTTGACGCAGCAGCTGTTTGGAAGCCGCGAAGGTGTCGAAGAGTTGGTCGTCCAAATCGTTGCGGTCGGTGATTACCAAAATTGTTGGATTGTCGAGTGCGAGTACAATTTTCCCAGTGTAAAATACCATTGACAAGGATTTGCCGCTTCCTTGTGTATGCCAAACCACTCCTCCTTTACGGTCCCCAACAGGTTGTGTTTGTACGCGAGGCAAACCATAAACCACAGGATCTTCTTCGACCATTGAATTGGAATTATGAGATCGTTCAACCCAACCCGTAGCGCGTAGAGTGGATTCCACAGCACGGTTGACCGCGTAATATTGGTGATACGCCGCTATTTTTTTCACAGTCGAAAGGGTGATGATACCGTTTTCTTTTTCGTACTTATTGTTGTTGGTAGCCGCGGATGGAACCTGCTCTATTTTTTTGGTCTTCTCAAATACAATAAAGTGACGAATCAAATCCAGCAAGGTTTTTTTATTCAACATGCCTTGGATGAGCGTTTCGAGTTGATTCACCAGTCGGGACGCTTCCATTTTACCATCCGACGATTTCCAAGTCATAAAGCGACTGAAACCCGACGAAACAGTGCCCGCTTTAGCTTCGAGACCATCCGAAACGACCACCAAACCGTTGTAGGTAAACAAACTAGGAATAACACTTTTGTAGGTTTCAATTTGTTTGAAGGCGGAGTAAACCGTTGTTTTTTCGTCGACAGCATTTTTCAACTCAATGACAACAAGTGGAATACCGTTCACAAAAAGAATTACATCTGGCCGTTTATTGTTGCCGTTTTCGATGGTTGTGAACTGATTAACAACCACAAAATCGTTGTTGTCAGGTTGTTTGAAATCCACCAAATACACACGGTCGCCGCGGTCTTCCTCCTCAATGCGCACCGAAACAGGAACCCCTTCTGTCAACAAACGGTGGAACGCCTCATTATTCGCGAGCAAATCCGGTGAAGCAATGCGTTGAATTTCTTTGATTGCCTCAGAAAGCGCAGAATCGGGAAGGGTAGGGTTGATACGACGAAGGGCAGTGTGAAGACGTTGAAGCAAGAGCACCTCTTCAAAACTCGCTCTTTCAGGCGCATCACTATCGGGTGCAAGTGTCGGCGCATAGAGGTATTCGTAACCCAATTGGGTAAATAACTCAATTGCAAAGGCTTCGATGGTGGATTCGGTGATTCTTGTCAATTTTTTTCTAGATCTAAAGATTTGATGAATTTTCTTCCTGCTGATTTAGGTAATAGTTTTTTATGTTGTAAACGACCAATAATTAAAGCAGGATGTGTTTCAAATTTAGTTGCAAAATCGATAACTTGTTTATCGGTTAAAGGCATATTTTGAATAATTTCAGTTTCTTGTTCGGTTTTCAAAGTCCATTTTATGGCAAAATTATCTGCTTCTATTTCTTTCGAATCGTCTTTATCAGCATATTCCGACTGTTCAAGGAAAATTTCTTTTTTTCCGTGTAATAATATGTGTCCAGCTTCATGAAAGAAAGTGAACCAAAAGCTATCATTTCGATTGTACCTACCAGATAATTGAATTAAAGGAATATCGTTAATCCATCTTGTACTTCCACTAATTGGTGCTTTAGAAATACAAGGTGTGTAAACAACTTTGACCCCAACAGATGCACATTTAGCTTGTAATAGTTCAAAAAAGTTTTCTGGATGAATAACCATAATTCTTTTTATCTCTGGAAGAATTTCTTTAAAACCTTTTTCGTTGTAAGGATTTGTAGAAAGTTGAGACGCAAGAATTTCTCCTTGTCTTAGCCATGCAGAAATCGCATAAGGTTCTTTCATGTGTGCCAATGAAATTCTAAAAGCTACCTTTAATTGTTGTTTGAAATAGTAGTTTTCCCATGCTTTATGATTGCTAAGGCTAAAGAAGGCAAGCAATTCTGAAGTTTTTTCTTCATAAGTTGATTTAGCATTCAACCATCCTTTTGAAACCATGTCTGCAAATGGAAATTTCTTTGCCCAACTTATTGATTCTGCTAACATAGTTTTAAGCTCTTCACGAGCTATATACTCATCATAAGAACGCTGCATATTAAGCCAAAAATGTGCTGGAATTTTTAAAACATGTTCAAACAGAACTGCCATTTCAGGTGTAATACTGCTTTTTCCTGTAAGAATAGCGCTTATTGTTTTTTCAGGTTTATTAGTTCTAATTGCAAATTCTTTAGAACCCATGCCCAATTCCTCTAGCTTTTCTTCCAGAGTTTCACCTGGATGAAATGCGATTTGTGGTTGAAAATAATTAATTGTAGTTTCCATACTGTTTTTTCGTGTGTGTTTTCTTACTTACCGTGGTAATCGACAATCTCAACAACTTCTACCCCTTTGATTTTGAGCCAAATGTATTTTCCATCATCATCTGTTGGTATTGGGTTTTCATGTGGTTCAAAAATCAATCGGAAGGGATGGTCAAGATCACAAGCCCATTGTCCTTTACGAGTACCAATTAACTCATGGTAGCGACCGGGAAGGTTGCGCACATCTTCAAGTGTAAGTGCATTGTAAAGATCACCGAGACGTTTATTGAAGAGCTTGGCACGAATTTGTCCCAACTCCTGTTGACACTTTTTGGGATCAAGTGCCAATTTTGCAAGTTTTTTATCATCGAAGGTTATTTTCATTACAAGGTTAAGAATTTTTTAGTTAACAGCAAGTGTTGGTTGAAATTAAATATGTATAATTTTGATTTTAGACATATTAATTTACAAGGAGTTTTGGTTTTTATTGATTTACAAGAACTACATATAAAAAGCATAAGATTCCTTTGGTTGTTCATTTTCACCCATATACTTCATGATTTCTCCAACTCGTCTTGCGCAACCAATTGTAATTGGATATTTATTGTCGAATTGGGTGTTGTTCCAATTCATCTTTGTAAGTCCAAGAACTTCCTTGCAAACTGTTTTTACAGAAGACACTGATTCTACTATTCGAACTTCCAAAGGAGCAGGAATATACATTCCGGGGTATGTCTGATATTGGTGAACAGAACCTCTTGTATATAAAATGTGCCTTTTTTCAGTCAATGTAAAAACAGAACCTCTCACTGGTGGATAAAGATTATTTCTAAAAAAACGTAAATCGGTTTCCATTACTGTTACGATGTCGTACTCCGTAATTCCTAAATCTTGCATTGCTTGAATAAATCCATCTAATTCATCCTCATAATATTTTGAAGTTTTATGCAACACTACACGGCCTGGCATTGTGCCAGTAGCAAATTTGTATTTGGTTAAAGCATCTTTCAAAAGATGTAATGACTGGTCATAGGTCAAGTGGGGCTTCTTATCGTCTTTGTCCTCCATTACAGGTGTTCCACGAAGAATTACACCTTTACCATTTTCATTAAAGATTTGAGCTAAACTTGTTTGAATTGTCTTTTTATCTCGACTTCTGTAAAAACCGATGCCAACAAAGCAAACCTTTGGTTTATTCTCATCAACATCTAATTTCCAAGGAATTGTTTGAAGTCCTTTGTAATACAGTGCCGTGCAAAAATTCCAAGCTTTTGTTGCTGCATCTTGTGATTTATTATTGTCGTGTAAAACAAATTCTCTGAGAAGTTGAATTGGGGTATTGTATTTCATTGCACGTGCTTTTAATGCACGTCTAAAATTTAATTCTATTTCTGGTTCTCCATTATCTTCTGCATTTTGCTCTACTGGTTCATCATCTTTATTTTCCTTTACGATTTTACCTTCAAAACTTTTAGGAATAATACAAACGATAACATCACAGTTCTTTATATCAGAAAGGAAACCGATGTTTTCACCAAATAAGTCAACAGCATCTAATACTTTCTTATCCCTATCAGGTTCTTTCAAAATCTTCTTAATATCATTCGGAGAAAGGATTCGTTCGTAATTTGAATCGTAAATGAACTTAGCACAAAACCCTTTATCTTGATTGAAGCCGGGAAATGACTTAAATAGACCTTTCTGCTTACCTTTTGGACTTGCAGGAATGTAACTTTCAAATCTTTTAAGCCAACTTTTCAGATTTTCAACATCTTCTTCAATGCCAATAATTCCAAGTAATAATTGATTTTTTCTTGCTTCAATTACGGTGTCGTAAACGCTTAATTCGGAAATACCTTCTCTTGGACAAATGCTTTTGCCTTTACCAAATAATAAAAATGGTTCTTGTATATATTCCGCTTTCATATTCCGAATAAATCTACATTACCATCTTCGTCAGTCATTTTCTTTTGATTACCAACTGCTTCTAAACTACTCCACACAGAATCAGGGACAATAGGAGCAAAATCAAATTTTTCTATTTTACTTAACTTAATGTATGGATAGTCGTTGTTTTCATCAAATAATGAAAAAGATTTTGAGGGTTGAAGGTAGTGAAGTATGAAATTAAAATGGTTAAACACGTGCATATTTCGTTCAGTCTTTTTTAACCATTGAATATTTTTAAAGGCTAAATGGCAAACACGAAAATCACTCCAAAGAAAAATCCATTCAGGTTTTATAGAAATATACCAGTCGTTGTCAAAATTTTCAAAACCTGTTTTAAACCCAAGACATTTCATATTAAATACCTCTTCTTTAATTTTTAAGTTTCTTTTCACTTCAACAACTTTTCTAGTCGCACGTTTGGTTGTTTTTGTCCATTCTATTGATCTTGATTGCCACCTATCAGAATCATCTTTTTGAATAGGTAAGAAAGCAAACATTCTTGCATCTTTAATCCACTTAATTTTCAGTTTATGCAACTTAGCTTCAAGGCATTTCTTTAAGAGATACTTGAATTGAGATAAATGGTCTGCTGATGTATCATAAAACTCATCACAAGCAAAAGGTTCTGCTGTTCCTCTATCAATTATTTTGGTTAAGCCAACCGAATCATCTTGAAGATTGTGAAAGGTGATGATTTTCCCATCCCAAACCAACCAATCGTGAGGGAAAGAAATATCCTGCATATACAAAGCAGAAACTGCATAATCGTGTAAACTTGGTTTGAAAAAAGGGCGTTTTCTTTCTTTATTGTATTGCTTAACTGCCTTCTTATCAATATCCAAATCGGCAATGTATAAATGACTGGGAAATTGAATTTTTACAAGGTTGGAGTAAACTGGCTCTGTTCTATTGAAGTATTCATTTTGCTTCTTATCAATTTCAGTTTTTAATGCTTTTTCTAGTTCCTTTTCCAAATCAAAAGCATCTGAAACTGTTTTTCGGAAATAGTTTGGCTCAACTCGTCCTTCAAAATCTTTTTGTAAAGCCTCTTTTGGGTAGGTTGTATTAATAACCAACACAGGAATATTTTTGCTACGTGCAGTTTGATATTCTAATTCGGTTATAGATTCCTTTCCTTCAGGTTGCCAGCCATAACGGCTTCCAAGAATTAGCACATAAATATCCGATTCCATAACCTTACTCAAACAAGCCGTTAGTGAATCTGTGCTTTGTGCTTCCATTGTCTTTTCAGACATAACAGGGAAACCACCAACCTTATTTACGGCATTGTATGCAGCAGATCTCTCGTTGGTTAAATCGAATACCGTGCTACTTATGAATATTTTAGGTTGTGTAATGTACATAATTTATTTTTTATAATTTCACCCTCACCTCTCCACTCATCAGCTTCGGCAGCAGCGTATCGCGCAATGAAGTGAGCGTGCGGATTTGTTTACAATTTGATAAGACCTTCTCAAGATAGGATAAGGTAATTTCACCGAAAGATTCGATTAATGAGTTATCAGGTGTAATAACCCACAAGTTTCTTATGTCTTCTTGATTTATTCCAGGTATAGCTGCTTTAGCTCCGTTTGCAACTAAAATTGATTCCGTTATTTCCGTTTGAAAAAAATAATACATGAAAAAATTATAGGCCTTACTTCCAAAATCGAGTTTAAAAACATGTTCGTTAATAACCATTTTGTCGAAAGGAAAGCCAGCGCCAAAAATTGAATATCTTGGGATAAAATGCCCTGGAGTTCCACCGTCTTTATAAATTAACAACTCGTACCCATTAACGAACCCTTTACTCATACTTCCTGCAAATTGTTCTGACACAAATTTGGTTTTAGTGTAATCAAAATTTCCTAACCCTTTGATACTTTCCGCTCCAATGCTCGGAACACCAGTAGTTAAGCTTCCAACACCACCTTTAGGTCGTTTACCGCTTTCAAGAATATGACTTAAATTTTTTATTTGATCTATTCTGATTGAAATAGGTATTTCACCTAATTCCGAGTTATAAGTTTTTTCGCCTTTGTTTTCACTAAACTCCACAAACCACTGCCTAAACAGCGTTTCTGCCATTTTTTCTAAGGTGGCGTTTTGGCGATGCAGCAGGTCTATTTTGTCGTCTAAACTGCTGAGAATGGATGCAATGGCTTTTTGTTCTGGAAGTGGTGGGAGATTTAGGATTAAATCGTCAAATGCTTGTCTTGGTACTCTTTGTCGCCCAGAAGTCCCATCTAAATTAATTTCTGCATGGTCTCTTACATCAGGGCATCTAGATAAATAGTAAATAAAATCTGAATTAGATATATTTTGTTTTTCCCTAAAAACATGAAATTCTGTTGAACCGAACCCAATACCATCATCCAAGTTTCTGACTTGACAAATTTTTCCATTCTCTAAACAAGGTGTAATTCTTGCAAACAAGGTATCATTATTTTCAAACCGGCTTCCACCACTCAAATCTCTTTTTTGACTAGGTTCACAAAATCGTTTTCCATTCTCAAGGTCTTTCATTTCAACAAACGAAACTTTAATTCCTTTTGGGATTTTAACAATAGGATTTAAATTTATGAAATCTGAAAATCTATATTCCTTCCACTCGCTCATGCTTCAGTGATTTTTTTTATTTCATCATAAATTCCTTGAAATCCCACTTCAATTTCGGCATTTGAATCACCCTTCGTTTTGTTCAATAAGCGATCATGATATTCTCCGATGATTTTACTTTCTAATGCCAACACTTTCGTTTGAATGGCTTTGTAATCAGCAGAAGTTTTGTCTAAATTTTTAAATGCGTCTTCGCTAAAAGGTGTAAAACCTTCAACCGGCCAATAATGTAGTTGAATCGTTAGTTGGGTTAAATCTTCACGATTAAGTTCTTCTTTATCAAAAACTTTTTCCTTTAACGCCTTGATAAATTGGCTTTGTGTACTACGTGAACTCAAATCTATGTGTCCTGCCAAACGGTGCAAAATAGAACGTGCAGAAGGATAATGTGAATCGCCCGTCATTCCGACATAAAAGTATTTTTGTTTTTCCTTTTCAATCTCAAATAAATACACCGAAAATGTTGGATGCAAAGCAAGTCCATTGAAGGAGATTGTTTGGTAGTTTGTGTTGGGTTGATTACTCATATTCAAAAAATGTAATTCTGTTTTAATTAGGCAACAGCTTGTTGCATAATTGTATTGTCTTGTTTATCAATATTTTGAATTTGTGCAAGCTGCTCTTGCCCAAATTCTGGATAAGCTTCTGCAAAGGTTTTCATGTATTTTAAATTCCTTACAGACAAACCTTTAAAATCAGGAAACTCCGTTTTTAAATCAACAGACAAACGGTCAATCACCTTTGAACCCCAACCCTCTGTTTTTTGTTGCTCTGAAATCGTATTGCCAATTTCCCAATATAAAAACAACATTTCGCGATTAACCAACAAGGACACTTTGTAGCGTGCACCGCGAATACGTTCTTTTAACTCACTAACAAGTGTGGCGTAGTTTGTTGGAAGATTACTCATAATTGGATTTTTTTCAAATTCTCTTCAATTGCTTTATTCAAAATTGCCTCTTCGTTGAGTTGTGCCTCCAATTCAGATTTCAGTGCAGAAAAACGTTCCACAAAGTTGAAATCGTCTTCTTCATCGGGTAAGCCTACATAACGTCCTGGCGTGAGTACGTAGTCTAGTTCTGCGACTTTGCTAAACGGGACTGAGGCACAAAAGCCAGCAAAATCTTCATACTTGCCGTCTATGTTTCTCCAATTGTGGTAGGTACGCGCTATTTTTTGGATGTCTTCAGCAGATAATTCGCGGGTGCGTCGGTTGATCAAATGTCCTAAATTGCGGGCATCAATGAATAAAATCTCACCATTTCTCGCGCATGTTTTGTCGCTTGTCGAACCACGTCTCAAAAACCACAAAGCCGCAGGAATCTGAGTGTTTAAAAACAACTTCGCCGGGAGGTTAACGATGCAATCAATGAGTCCGTTTTCAACAAAGGCTTTTCTAATTTCGCCTTCCCCCGAAGTTTTGGAAGTCAAAGCGCCTTTTGCTAAAACAACACCAGCTCGTCCCGTTGGCGCAAGATGGTAGATGAAGTGCTGCATCCACGCGAAATTGGCATTTCCTGTTGGTGGTGTTCCATAGAGCCAACGTCCGTCATTCCGCATTAAATCGCCGCCCCAATCGCTCACGTTAAAGGGTGGATTGGCTATGATAAAATCGGCTTTCAGGTCCTTGTGTGCGTCGTTTAAAAAAGACCCTTCGTTGTTCCATTTGAGTTGAGAGCTGTCGATGCCGCGAATCGCCAAGTTCATTTTCGCTAAGCGCCAAGTAGTTTGGTTACTTTCCTGCCCATAAATAGAAATGTCGTTTACACGTCCAGAATGGCTATCGACAAATTTTAAGCTTTGCACAAACATACCTCCAGAACCACAGCAAGGGTCAAATACTCGTCCTTTATAAGGTTCAAGCATTTCAACGAGCAATTCAACAACGCTTCTTGGTGTATAGAATTGTCCTCCTTTTTTTCCTTCAGCAAGTGCAAATTCACCCAAGAAATATTCGAATACATGTCCTAAAACATCGGCGCTTCTTGCTTTGGCATCACCGAGGGCGATATTTCCAACGAGGTCAATGAGTTCTCCCAAGCTGGTCGGGTCGAGGTTTTGTCTGGCGTAAACTTTAGGTAAAACGCCTTTGAGGGAAGGGTTTTCTTTTTCAATGGCGTCCATTGCATCGTCCACAAATTTTCCAATTTCGGGAAGTTTAGCTTTGGATTGGAGGAAGTTCCAACGTGCATCTTGAGGCACAAAGAACACATTTTCGGCTTTATATTCGTCTTTATCTTCGGGGTCAGCGCCGTTGATTTGTTCAGCTTGAAGACGAGCGAAAAGTTCTTCGAAGGCATCGGAGATGTATTTGAGGAAGATAAGCCCGAGCACAATGTGTTTGTATTCCGCTGCGTCGATATTTTTACGCAGTTTGTCAGCTGTTTTCCAGAGTTGTTTTTCGAGCGATTCTTCGGGGTTGGGTTTTTGTTTTGCCATAGTTGTAAGTACCTATTCTATCAAATTTATAATTTGCTAATTTAGGGTTTTATGGTGGGAAAGGGGTTGGGGATTGTAATGAAGTTTTTATTTGATTTTTGCTATCAAGTTTAAAAAGTTATTTCTAACTAATAATTCAACTTCATTTTTTTTAATCTTTTTGGTAGCTGAAATAAAGTTTATAACCTCAGAAACATCCCAAGGTTTTATAACCTTGTTACCTAATTGGATAAACGGTCCATCACTTTCTGTCAGTATATTTTCTAATGGAATTTTAGATATTATATTTTGTCCATTTTTTGAATTAATCATACTTGGATTTATTGAAAAATAATAACCAGATTCAACAATTTCATTTATTAATAAAGTTGGTCCAGAATACCAATGAAAAATTGCATTTGAAATTTTGCATTTTCTCAGTAGTGTTAATACCTCTTTTTCTGCTTTTCTAGAATGAATACTTAAGATTTTATTTTGTCCAGAAACCAATTTGAGAATTTTAGTAAACGTTTCAATTTGAATATCTTTTGTACCAATACCTTCATTAGAAAAATCTAGACCAACCTCTCCGATATATGAGGTATTATTGATGTTTTTTATAAATTTTTCAAATTCCTGATTATGAGAATCAGCCATTAAAGGGTGCATTCCTAAAGCTATTCTGATCTTTTTTAAAGAATGAAAATGTGGGAATCCTAACTCAAAATGACTAGGAAGATTAGTCATTGAAATAACAGTAATCCCTTTACTTTCACATTCTTTAAGAATACTGTACGGATTAGAATAAAGGTCAATGTGACAATGTGTATCTATAATCATCAAATTCCAAGTTCTCTTTTTACAAAACTATTCCCTTTTTCTTGAAATAGTTGTAAAACTTCTTCTTTACTTCTCAATACCATTTCCGCATAGGCGGTAAGATTATTCATGTCAATATTTCCATTAACTAATAAATCTCTTTTCATCTGTTCAAGAGATAAGGTTCTTTTTAAATAACTAAATAATGCAGGTAAATCGTTATCCCCTAATGATGAAACCTGAGTTATAAAGTTTCCATAGTGATTCTCATTGTCTAAATTAGCTTTATTCAAGGCTGCACGTCTATATATACAAGGCATACATCTACCACAATTGTGTATTTCAGAAGGGTTATCAAAGTGGAATTGTCGTCTACCTCTTTTTCCACAGGAAACAGAATCGGTATAAATTCTTCGCACTAAAGGTTGGTTCGTGCATTCTTCAAACATTTCTCCTTTAGTTTTTAATGTGTAGGGATTATGAATTATTGTAGGTAATCCTAAAAGGATCAGTAATTCTTGTATATTTTTTAAAACATAAGGATGTGTTGTTCTTGTACTCAATGAACTTACCCTTGATGGTGTTAGTGGGTAATTTATAGAAATTGTACCGTTCTCAGGGATTATTAAATTGTCTAAAGGTGATAAATAGCATCCTAAGCCAATAAAAAACAATGAGCGACTTCTGTAATTAGTTTCTATTGATATTCTATTGCCACTAGTGTCTTTTCGGGACAAAGCCAATTTAGACTGCACCCAATATATTTTATTAGGATAAGTTAAATGAAGATGATTTAACAATCTTAATTGGTCACCATTTGGGCCTGGTGACTTTGAATCAAAATGTGAAACTAATAGAATCCTTTCATTCACATTTAATTTGTCTAATTCATCAATTACGCCAATCAGCGAATCTAAACCACCCGAAAACAAGCTGGCTGACACTATGCTTGTTTTATCATAATGAGGAATTTTACTTCTTCTTCTGTTTGTTCGAGGTTGATAAAAGTTTATTCGTTCTGCTGCTCGGAAAGAAACTTGCCAATTGTCACCAGTCAAAAAATCTAGTATCTGTTTTAGTTTATCTTCTTTTCCAGTCCAAGTAGCCAAGTTATTTACGGGAAATTCTACTTCAATATCTCTTGTCCAACCATCATTTGAATAAATCGCTCGACTCAGAAGATTGTCAACACCATAAACTATTGACGAAACGAGAAAAAAATCAAACTTTACAGAGCTGAAATCAGTCGTGAAGTCATAAACTTTCTCATATTGTAGGATACTTAACGGAACGTTTTTAATCGTGTCATTATCGTTGTAGCAAAGTTTCAAATTTGAAAATCTGCCTGTATCTGCATTTTCTAAAATTACGGTTACTCTCATAACTATTCAAATATGGTTAATACGTCTTGTTGAATGTTCTTAAGTAATCTATCTGCTTCATTAGAACTCCAATCTACATTTTGCAAGGGATTCCTTCTGTGCATATCAGTAACTTTTTCAACTATATAGTTTTTTATTTGAGTGAAAAGGTTGTTGCAGTCACTCTCATTCTTGTTTTTTATTAGATTCTCATAGAACCATTTTGATAATAACTCATTAATATAATAAGCGAAGTATTTTATGATAATATCTTCTAATGAATTGTCGTTAAATGTGCTTTGTAACAAAACCTCTACTTCATCAATACTTTCTGCTTGACCAATCAACTCCTCTAACAATAGACGGGTTGCTTCTTTTGCAGCAATATCATCAATAGATGTAGCACTTCCTGAACAATATTCAATTAAGTGATTGATGATGTCGCCAACAGTTTTGTTGTCAATATCAGATAATCCTGTAGATTCAAGCGTTTCTCTGATGTTGTTTCCTGAACCAATGAATTTTGAAAATACTCGCCCAATTTTTTTTGCAGTTCTTATACTACTCCGTCCACCAACTCTTGAGCCACCTCGACCACCTACCGATGCACTACCTAGTGTTGATACAAAATTACCCATTATGCTCTGTAATTTATGAGCAGGGAGAGTAGATGAATCACAATTGGAAGTTAGAGAAGAGCTAAGGTTTCCCCAATTTGGAACCATTGAATGTTTTACATCTGAAAATGATTTTGAAGTTCCCATAATCTATTTTTTCAATTTAAATGCTTTACTAGCTCTTGAATTTCCGTCTTTGAAGTATTCGTTTAAAAATTCTCCAATTTCAGGTTCTGATTTAAAGTCAGCAAGCCTTGTCGCTACTGCTGGTTCAATATCATTTATGCTCACTATTTTAAGAGCTTCTTTATAGTAATAAGCGGTATTTTCAATTTTCTCCTCTAACATTATGTTGAATATGTCGTAAAGCCTTTTTTGTTGCGGATTTCTTTTGATGTTAGATGATATAAGATTAAAAAATGCATCTTTTTCTAAAACATTAAAAGGTACAAACTTTTCTTTGAGCAAAGACTTAGTTACCGTTGCAGTCATACTATCAGGCAATAATTCATTGAATAATGCTCTTACAACAGGAGGTATCATACTTGTAGCTGTAATAGAATTTTCCAATTTATCACGTGCAATCCAGTAATAATCTCTTAAATCAACTCCTGATATTAAGGGTTCGATTTGAAACCATTTTATAATTTTCGGCTTACTCCATTCTTTGAATTCTGAATCTTTCAATTCTGAAAGAATATCTTCAATTCCTTTGTCTTTGCATATGGCTTCAATTTCTATAATTTCTTTTGGCATTCCATCTTGGCTAATTTGCCATTCAAATAATCTCTTAAATAACTTTGGTTCTGAATATTCTAATATCATCATTTTTGCAAGAACAGCATCATTAAAACTCTGCAAAGAAGCGACTTTTGCTAGCCTCTTTCTGATGGTGTAAGTGTTTAAAAAACGCTTTATTTGTCTCGGATTACCGTACAAACTATTTGTAATTAGTGGAACTAAAGATGGGATTGTAATTACGTTGTCCTTTACTTTTTGAAAATCTTCTGTCACTAAGATGCTTTCAAAATTTGATAACCCAAATGCAGAGTACTTGTTTTTCTCTCTATATTTTCTAAACTCTTCAAGTACTTTAATAAAGCCAGTGCTATCAATTTCTTTCTTACATATAAGCATTGAAATATAAGTTTCAACTTCTGACTCTGAAAGCCTTGGCAATGCATACGGCAATTGTATCAGTTTTTCTAAGTAATCAATGATAATTCTGTTATTATCTTCCTCTATCTCCTTATTGTTTTTATACTTATGTTCAATTGCATATTTCACAATTCTTGGGTCTGCACCAATAATAAACGCAGTCTTTGGAACATTTAGAAATAGTTTTATTGCTTCAAGATTTTCAATAATTCTTTCAGGACTACATCTGTCTAAATCGTCAATAATTACAATTAGCCTTTTAAATTTTGTAGCTTCTAATAGTTCTGCAAAATCCTTTCTAAATTCGGCAACTGCATTTACATCACTTTTTTCTTCCTCTTGTTTCTCTTTAACAAAAGCTTTAAAAACCTTTTTACCTTCCTCTGATTTTAATTTTTCAATTATTTTTTCAGGGTCATCACCCCATTCAGATATTTTTTGTGTGGCGTAGGGGATTAAACTTACACCTCCAGTAAAGTATGCTGATACAGCAGGAAGAGCTATGTTTTTTAATAACATTCCGGCTCCACGCATCCAGTCAACAGATTTCCATAGTTTTTTTGCCTTTTCTTTAATAGCTTCTTTTACTTCAGCTGATAATTTTTTATTGTTTTCTAATTCTTTTAAAATCGAGTTAAGTAATGCTGCTTTTGCATCATCATATCCTTCAAATGTCCAACCGTTGAAGTAAATGCAAAGTGAATCTTTGTTTTCATCTTCGTCAAAGTTCTCTTTTACAATTTGAAGAATACTGGATTTACCGCTTCCCCAGTCTCCAAAAACTCCAATTGTAATTGGTAAAACAGATTCATCATTAACAATGTCAATTAGTAAATCAGCGTGTACTTTAAAGCCTAAAAGGTCTTCTGATGTTTCATTATCTGCCCACATATTTAATTTTTATGATATCTGATTGATAAGATTTTCAATTATTCGACTTTGAACAAGAGGTAAGTTTTCTTCATAGAATGTTGCTGCCCTAACATTCGTCAATTTACCTTCACTTTCTGGTATTTGAATTTGAAATTCATTTCTTACAATCCACCTTACATTTATAGTAAAACTATTCCAATTAGTAATTAATTCCCTAGTTAAACTGTTTTCAATTAAGGTGTGTACAAATGATTGAGTAACTATTCCAATAGCTTTAACTCTCAAATTTCTAGAACCAACCTGATTGGCTTTTAGATAAATAATATCACCTGCCTTTAATGAAGAAACAATGTCATACAAATCCTTTGCATGATTGTAATCCCAACCAATCACGAAATTATTGTTGGCTATAAAATCAACTTTCATTTCATCTTCGTCCCATTTTGAACCTGCTCCATAAATTGCCATAGTGAATTTTTTTAGTTATTACTTTATTTTAAATATTGCCTTAATTTCATTTTAAGTATTTATCAATCAATAATTTACCATTTTTTAATTCAATCTTTTCCCTAGAAAATAAATAAATCTTAAACCCTCAACCTGTGTTGAACTTTTAATTCTTATCCTTCTTGTTTGGTTAACAAGTAAAGCGATTATATTTTGATGTGGATGTTTGAAGATATTTCCTAAACCATAATTTATAACTCCATATTCTAGGTTTCTGAAAGAACTCAAAGCGTAGTTATTTATTGAATTTCCAGCACCATGATGTGGGATTTGAATCATAAAAATGTTATTTAAATTTTTATCATCCCATTTAATTTTGATCTGATCTATACAATCATCATTTAATTTGATATCTCCTGTTAACAAAAATGAATTATTAATCGAACGATTTCTTGTTTGGAAACTATTTCTACAACATAAATATCTCCGATGCCAATGATGTATTTGGTTACGTTGACAATTACAAATTAAAATTTCAACTTTTGGGAAATAAATTGGAGTATTAAGAACTAATAAAGAAGTGTCATTTATTTCAGAAGGTGAAAAAACAGAATAATATGATTGTTTAATTTGTTCTATCGAAACATGGTTTTGCTTTAGTTGTTTTGAAACAGTCTTGTAATTAGGTTCTATTTTTGTATTTAATAAACTTTTTAATTGTGACTTTAAATCTAATAGCTTAGAATAATCAAGCTTTTTATTGAAAAATTTAAATTGCCAAAACTGATTTATACTAACATTTCCATCATCAAAGAAGTGTTCAACCTTATCATTGGAAGTTTCAATTTCAGTATTTTCTAAAAGGTTAATATTCAATTCAAATCCAAAGTCAAATGTGTTATTTTCGATTTCTCTGAAAAAATCTGGATTATCCTTGATGAAATCTGGACCAGAACCACTTGAATCATTCGAATCATTATGATGTATAAAACAAATTTTTTCAACATTTCTCTCAAGTAAAAAAGAAACTGGATCATTAATAAATGATTCTAGAGTATCATTATCTCCTTGATTTCCATTTATCAAGTTATCCATTAAATACAAGTATTTCTCGTCTTCATTTATGTATGGTAAAAAGACAGTTTTAGCACCGTTGCACTTATTTAATAAACTACCAATTTTATTGACATGATCAGAATGAAAATGAGATATGATTAAAACATCAATTTGTTCACCATTTAAATCTTGGTGAAAATCACTTATTTCATAATCAATAAATTGGCTATACGTACTTTGATTATGAAACCCACAATCATAAACTAATGAGAATTTTTTTCCTGTAACTAAATGTTCGAAAAGGCCTGTAAAAAACAATCCCTGTCCCACTGGTCTAAACTCGAATTTCGAACTTATTATCTTTTCCAAAACTTAACTTATTTTATAAATGTTCCTCACCCTCTCCGCCTTTGCCTTACTCACCTTCCAAACAAAATCTTCCACTTTTTCGGCATCGAAACCTTGGATGGAGAAATTCAATTTTTCACCGCCATTTGGACTAATGGAAACAATATGTTGACGACTAAACCACCATAAACCCAGAAGAATCAAACCTAGGATTAAACCCAAAACCATTATGTTACTTTGATTTTCAGACAAGCCATAAAATACACTTCCAACGATGGAAAGAATGCCTGCCAAAAGCAAAATCAAGTTGCTTTTATATTTCACTTCAATGGAGCTTATGTCCTCCAAAAATATCCCGATGGAATAATCTATTCCCCAATCTTTCACTTTCATGTGAATGCGATGATCGGTTAAAATGACCTTGTCATTATTTGAAGTCAAAATCACTTTTTCGTTGTCTAGTATTTTCATTTTAGTTAATTCAGTTTTAATTTAACTCACCCCACCAAAACGTACAAAAAATAAGGCCCTTCGCCATTTGGTCCGCCGCCACCTCCCACAAGGTTTTCAACGCGATCCCAGTGGTGGTCGATAATGACTCGTTCCATATCGTTTATGTATTTAACTGAAGTGGTGTAATACTTCACAATCATTCGTTTCCAATTCCCCTTTTCATGTTCTTTGGCACGGCGTTCTGGATTGTTAGTAATGCCAATTTTTACACGCTCATAATTCGATAAGTAAACGGCTACACTTTTTTTCAAGGCAGTTTCAACCGTATTTTGATGGCCAGTAAAGTAGTTATATTGGAGTGTCATGATAAAGAAAGTTTGGTGAGATGAATCAAGTAAATGCACTTGTAAGTAATAGAAAAAGAAACATATTTTTTTTCAAGGTTGTTTTGCCTTTCAAGTTTCAATTTCAGTCTCCTTCTTTCGTTCAAAATGTGCTTTTTCATAGGTTAAAAAATTACTGCTCTTTTTGCTGTGCAAGTACGGGATAAAATTCTACCTATGCATCAGGGTAAACCCTGATTTTTTTCGTGAAAAGATTTAAATTTTGCGGTTATTAGCTGATTTTCGGTGTGAAAAATCAAAAGTGCTGGAAAAAGTGTGTGAAAAAGTAGGTGATTATATTGTAGAAAATATCAAACTTATTTTTTAAAATAATGTTGATGTTTTAGAGTAAAAAAATATATTTTAGACAAAAAGAAATATATTTTACAACAAGTTTGAAAGTGTATTTAAATCATGTAAAAAAAATTGAATCGCAATAATTCATGAAAGGATTTCGTCGATAATAAAAATTAGAATGAATTAGTTTTTTTTTTGTTTGTGTTTTTTGCGTGTAACATGATCGTAAATCTTTACACAAATAGTAATTCCAAACAAAGAGTTTTCAAAACAAAATATTCTGTTTTCACGCATCATTTTAAGATGAAATTTTGAAGTCCATTTGCTTGTTTAACTAAACAAAGTGTAAAGCAATTTTTTATTTGAAAAATAAAGCCGAATGAATGAAAAAATGTAAACATTTAAGGATCTTTTTTTATTTGAATTTCAAATTAAAGTCCTTTGAAAATTTACATTTTTGAAAAGGAGAAATTTCATGCATTATCTTTCCATTTTTCGGTTTATTTTATTACTTTTCATCTGCGGTTATTCGAACAAATGGCACTTACAGTAAATTCAATTTTTGTTTCTCTTAAGGGTCGTAGAATTGATAAGTTGTCAATTGGAACCACAACAATAGATTAATTCCTTAATACCATAGAAAAGGTCGTTTAAATTTTATGTTTTATTAATGTTTTATAATTTAATATATATTACATTTGTTGGATATTTATTTTAAACAATAGTTGGCTATGGATGAATTGTTTGATTTTGTTAGCATGAAGGAAAATTTTGAATTGATCGATCGTTATTTTTCCAAAATTACCGAACGAAAATCCAATCTTTCCATTTCGGGAATTAGCACACGAAATTACTTTCATTGGAAATCACAGGGACTAATTACTGAATCTGAGGAAAATGTGGAAAAACGAAGTTGGGTAAAACTAAATGTTTTAGATTTTGTGTGGCTGCGAATAATTCAGAATGCGAGAGAATTTGGTATCGGACTTTCTGTATTACAAAATTTAAAAGGATTCCTTGAGATTAATCCTATACTAGAAATTTTAAAGAATCAAGAAGAGTATCTCGAGGTCAAAACCAAAATATTGCTTGAAGACGAAGGAATAGTACAAAATGAATTAAAATTCTTCGAAGAGATATACAATGAATTACATTTAGAAAGCATCGAAAAAGAAGACAAGTTCCTTTTTTCGCAACTTGGGCTGATCGTTATAACGATAATCCATAAAAACATTGACATTCATTTGAGAATTGTAAAAATGAAAGATGATTTTGTTTTTGACCTTTATGAATCAAAAAGTTTTAACAGCTTTCAAGATGATAGAATTGATAAATTGAATTTCCCATTCATCAGTATTCCCTTACGGCCTTTAGTTTATGATTTTTTAGAGGAACCTTTGAACGAAAAACATCTTGAAGATTGGGGTTTTATTCGAAAAGAAGAAAGGAAGATATTGGAGGCCATCAGAAATAAAGATTTCAAAGAAATTACTATCAAAAGAAAAGAAAACAAAGATGAACTTCATATTGAGGCAACGATCGAGAATGATATTATGAATGATAAAGCAAAAGAAATTCGACGTATTCTTGGAATGAAAGATTATTCAGAGGTTACACTGAAACTGAGGAACGAAAAACATCTTTTTGTCAGAAACAAAATGAAATTATAAGACCCTTGAAAAGGCTCAATTAAAAATACAGATTAAAACCCTCGAAAAGGCTTTTGGTTGCATTATGCAACAGAATGTTAACACTTGAAAAATGTAAATTGATTTTAAAAGAAGAATCTAAAAAATTAACAGATGCTGAAATATTAGAAATTAGAGATATGCTTGGTGTATATGCTGAAATACTTATTGGTTCAGCAGAAACCTCAAATTTGTTTAACCATAAAGACCAAAAAAATGGAACGTGCGATCATTTACACGAGAGTTTCAACTGATGAACAAAACAATGGGTATAGTCCAGCTGACCAAAAAGAAAAGCTATACAGATATTGTGAGAATAGAAACATTGAAGTTGTTGGATTTTATCACGACGATGAAAGCGGAAAATCGTTTAACAGACCAGAATGGAAGAAGATCATGGACTTTTTAAAACGCAACAAAAACAAGGTCAATACGATTTATTTTTTAAAATGGGATCGCTTTTCACGCAACACGACCGAAGCTTATGCAGAATTAACGAAGTTAAAAAAGCTCAATGTAGAAGCCGTTGCGATTGAACAGCCATTAAACCTTGAAATTCCAGAACAGAAAGTTATGTTGGCGTTGTATTTGACTGCGCCAGAAGTTGACAACGATCGTCGTGCATTGAATATTACCTACGGTATTCGAAGGGGTAAAAAAGAAGGGAGATGGC
Organism: Bacteroidota bacterium; assembly: GCA_039795265.1. Taxonomy (GTDB): domain Bacteria; phylum Bacteroidota; class Bacteroidia; order Flavobacteriales_D; family Crocinitomicaceae; genus UBA952. The sequence continues at coordinate 28,373 of JBDKEM010000053.1, forward strand.
TGGGTGGTTGCCCTTTGGGTTACAAGAATCGAAGAAACGAGTTGAATAGACCGATTATTTCGCCGGAGGGTGGAGAAATTGAACGGCTCGTGAAATTGGCTTTCAAAGAATTTTCAACAGGCTTATATTCTACAGAAGACTTACGAAAGGAAATGAATAGAAAAGGATTAAAATGTAGCCGAAATGCATTTTATAATTTGATTCGAAACAGGGTCTATATTGGTGAAATTTTTGTTCCAGCCTATAAAAACGAACCGGCTGAGTATGTTAAAGGTCAACATGAGCCAATAGTTGATTCTGCAACATTTTATAAATGTCAGGAAATATTAGAAGGAAGAAAAAAGAAAGTTCCACAAACGTTTAAACAGTTACGTGACGAATTTCCATTAAGAGGATATTTGTTCTGTGCAAAATGCGGAAGGAAGCTAACAGCTTCTTCATCGAAAGGAAGAAATAATAGATACCCGTATTATCATTGTCTTCGCGAATGTCCCGAAAGACACAAGGCAGAAATCATAAACGAGTCATTTGAAAAGTTACTAGGAGATATCTCATTTCGATCAAATCGACTTAAATTACTTTCTGAGATTATTAAGGAAAAGATCTCAGAAAACAACAAGGTTAACAACGTTGAAATAGATCGTATTAATAGAGAAAATCAAAAGCTAAAAAATAGATTGTTAAACGCAAGAACTTTAATGCTAGACGGTGAAATTTCTGCCGATGAATACAAAGAAATAAAAGTAGATATTCAGGCGGCCATTACAAATTTGACATTTGAACAGGAAAAGTACGAAGCAAATATTTTTAATTTGAATAAAAAAATAGATGAATCTATAAATGCAATTTCAAACCTTAAAAACCTTTATCAGTCAAGAGATACAGCAACGAAACAACGGATAATTGGTTCGATATTCTCTGAAAAAATAGTTTACGAAAAAAATTCAGTTCGAACCTTAAATTTGAATAAAGTAGCTTCATTAGTTTTCAGTACTGGTAAAGGTTTTAGCGATTCTAAAAAAGAAAAGCACACCGATTTCGGTGTGCTTACCAGTGGAGTGGAGTCGGAGGGGTTCGAACCCTCGTCCAAACGACGAGTTTTCAAGCTTTCTACATGCTTATTTCTCGGTTGATTTTCGATTGCAAGACGGACAAGAACACCCAAACCTGCAACTTAGCTACTAAAATTTCGCAAGAACTTAGTAACCTCATCCTCACTAGCCCGATGGGATGAACTTCCGTGTAGTAAACCGAACGGGCGGCAGTTTACTGGAAGTACTTGTCCAACTTACTGTGCTTCAGTCGGATTAAGCCAATTAACATTCAGCTAATTAGGCAGCAAGTGCGTATGACGTATTGTCAATTATTGTTTGTGACAAGATATTTAAGAGGTTCACCACAACCCTCTGCATGCTGACACTTGACTACTGCTATCGCTGTCAAATCCAATGTCGACCCCAAAGAACGTGCAACAAAAGTAATGAATTTCAAGCGGAAAGTTCTTCAAACCTAACTGTTAATCTTTTCAAAACCTTATTTTTGCGCAAAAATTTTAGAATGGCAACTACGGCAGATATTAGAAATGGTTTGTGTATCAAGCACAACGAAAAATTATTTCAAATTATTGAATTTCAACATGTAAAACCAGGTAAAGGACCTGCTTTCGTCCGTACGAAAATGCGTCAAATCGAATCTGGAAAAGTATTAGATCATACCTTCTCAGCAGGACATAAAATTGAAACGGTTCGTATCGAAAATCGTGAATACCAATACCTTTATCAAGAAGGAGATTCGTATGTTTTCATGAACAACGAAACGTATGAACAAGTCAATATTCCTTTGAAAATGGTAGAAAAACCTGAATTTCTACAAGAGGGAATGATCGTCAATATTTTATTCCATGCTGAAGAAGAAATGCCATTAGTTATTGATCTTCCGATGTATATTATTTCAGAAGTAACTTATACAGAACCAGGAGTAAAAGGGGATACGGCGACAAATACTATGAAGCCTGCTACCATCGCTACAGGTGCTGAGGTACGTGTTCCTTTGTTTATCGACAACGGAGAAGTAATTAAAATCGACACACGAACAGGAGTTTACGTGGAGAGAGTAAAGAATTAATTAAGAATTAAGGATTGAGGATTTCGGACCGAAGGCACTGACCAAAACGAAATGTCATAGATACTGACTGAAACGAAATGTCGTAGATATTGACTGAAACGAAGTGGAACGTTATGTAGAGCGTAATGTGTTGTAAATTGGATTATTAATAAAAAACTATTTCACTTTTAACTATTTACTCTTAACTAATGCCTGTAACTAATGCCTACTCACCAATGCCTAGCTCTCATTCCCTCATAAAACAAAAAGAAAAAAATGAAAAACACTGCCCTTACCCAAAAACACATCGAACTTGGTGCTAAAATGGTTCCTTTCGCTGGTTACAACATGCCCGTACAATACGAAGGTGTGAACGCTGAACATGAAACAGTGCGCAATGGCGTAGGGGTGTTTGACGTTTCCCACATGGGTGAATTTTTATTGACTGGACCGAAAGCATTGGATTTAATTCAGCGTGTAACTACCAACGATGCATCAACTTTGACTATCGGACGTGCGCAATACAGCTGTCTTCCGAACGGAAAAGGTGGAATCGTGGACGACCTTATCGTTTACCGAATGAAAGAAGAGCAATATTTACTTGTGGTGAATGCTTCAAACATTGAAAAAGACTGGGATTGGATTTCTTCTCACAATACAGAAGGCGTTGAAATGCGTAACTTGTCGGATGATTATTCCCTTTTGGCAATTCAAGGACCGAAAGCTGCCGAAGCCATGCAGTCGTTGACAAGTGTGAATTTATCAGAAATTAAATACTACCATTTTGAAGTGGGTGATTTCGCAGGTATTGATTATGTGATTATTTCGGCAACTGGATACACCGGATCTGGAGGTTTTGAAATTTATTGTAAAAATACGGAAGTAGAACAAATTTGGAATGCTGTTTTCGAAGCAGGTGCCGCTTATGGAATCAAACCAATTGGCTTAGCTGCTCGGGATACTTTGCGTTTAGAAATGGGCTTTTGTTTATATGGAAACGATATCGACGACACAACCTCTCCTTTGGAAGCAGGATTAGGTTGGATTACAAAATTCACCAAAGATTTCGTGGATAGTGAATTTTTAAAAGCACAAAAAGAAAGTGGTGTTTCTCGAAAATTAATAGCATTCGAAATGGTAGATCGCGGGATTCCTCGTCACGACTACCGTATTTTAGACGCCGAAGGAAACGAAATCGGAAAAGTTACCTCTGGAACCATGTCGCCATCAATGAAAATCGCAATCGGTTTGGGATACGTGACCACTCCATTTACGGCTGTTGATAGCGAAATCTTCATCGAAGTGCGAGAGAAAGGGTTGAAAGCGAAAGTGGTGAAGTTGCCGTTTTATAAAAAATAGTTTGTCCATAGACCATTCAACGACTCACTCAGGATACCTGGGTTTAGACAAAAATTTCTGGTTAGTGAGTACTTCCATGTTCTTTTTCATGGCAAGTTTCAACCTCATTTTGCCTGAACTCAACAATTTTATTACCCTACTCGGTGCGCCAGAAAAACAAGGTTTAATCATTACTTTCTTTTCAATTACTGCGCTCATTTCACGTCCATTTTCAGGTAAACTGGCAGATACTATTGGGCGCAAGAGAGTCATGTATGCTGGAATAATTGTCGCGACTTTAGTTTCATTGCTTTATTCTTTGGCGGATTCCGTGGTCGTTTTTCTTGCTTTACGTGTGCTTCATGGTTTGAGTGCAGGATTTAATCCAACAGGAGCAACTGCTTTGGTGACCGATTTGATTCCACCTCAAAATCGAGGAAGAGCAATGGGAATTTGGGGAACCTTTATCTCTTTAGGAATTGGTGCTGGACAACCTTTAGGTTCATGGATATACGGAAAACTAGGCTTCGACGCTTTGTTCATGTTGTCCGCCGTTTTTTCGATTATCAGCTTGCTACTGATTTATTCGGTCGAAGAAACATTGAAAAATCAACGTCGATTTGAATCGAAACATTTGCGAGTAGGATTACACGATGTTGTTGAACCCAGCGTTTTTCCCGCCGCAATTGTGATGTTAATGACAGCAACTTGTTCTGGGATAATTTTCGTGGTTACCCCCGATATTTCTGAGTTTTTAAAAATTGAAAATAAAGGATTTTTCTTCGGGATTTATGTGCTTTCTACCATGCTTGTTCGTTTGTTTACGAGTTCTTTATCCGATAAAATTGGTAGAAGACAAACCTTATTAATTGGTTGTATCATATTATTTTTCAGTATGCTGGAAATTGCATTCGTGGGTTCAAAAACAGCATATACGGTGAGTGCAATTGTGTTTGGTTTTGCGACAGGTGTCACCAGCCCTACGCTATTCGCATGGACAGCTGATTTATCCCATGAATCGCGACGAGGAGTAGGTTCGGGAACCATGTTTATTGCCTTAGAAGCAGGAATAATTGTCGGTTCTTTATCCACTCGATTTACCTACACCGACACTTTTGAAGGAGTGAAATACGCGTTTCTTTTTGGAGCAGGTAGCGCTATGCTAGCAATAGTATTTTTGCTGTATCACTTACGGTTTAATACGTCGAAGTATTGATTGTTAAATGTTAAATGTGAAATTTCTTTCATATCTCAAGTTTAATTCATCCAAAACAAATTTCGGGAATACATCCAGATAAACGCTCCTGAAACTAAGGCATAAAAGAAGGTAAACAACATTGGAATATCCTGTGGAGCTATGAATAAATAACTTTGAAGGATGTAAAGAAAGGAGTAAATGATGTAAATATGAAACCCAATTTTTCGACCTTGAAACATGAAAAATGCCGCTAATGCACCAACCATTGCAACTGCAACTGCCACCAAATTATACGCCATAAAATTGGCATACATGGAATCGGTCATGTTCTGAATTTGGGAAATTAATTTGATTCCAAACTCCGATTTCATTTGTTTCATTTGATCGATACTTTTGGCTAATTCCAAACGATTCGCTTTAATTTCTGCATCGGTAGGACCGCCAGAAAATGCAGCCGCAATTCCACCAATTATGGTGAATCCAGTGTTCACAAAAGTTAGAATGGTCAGTACCAATAAGAAAGTGGGTCTTTTCGGATTTTCAGTTTGTTCTATTACGTCCATCGGTTATTTTTTTGCCCTAAAGGTAGTCAATTTGCTTATTGACGAGATGTTAAATTCTTTGTTTAATAACCCGGTTTGTGCCATGTTCCGCCGATTAAATCCATTTTTGCACCTGTCACTGATGCTAATGAATTGATTTCATCGCGTAAAAATCGTGCACCTAAAAATGCAAAAATAATCGCTTCTTTAAAGTCAATCCATTCTTTTTTTGGTACTACAATTTCCCCTGGATAATGGTCTTGTAATCGAGCAAGTAAAAACGAATTGTATGTTCCACCTCCCGTCACAAGACAAGATTTTAGGTTGTTCTCATTCAAGGTTCGAGCAATTTGAAAAGCCACGTGTTCAGTTACCGTTCGTAGGGAATCTTCAACCGATAATTCTGAAAGTAACGGCATGAATTCTTTGTCTAACCATTCTGTCCCTAAAGACTTTGCCGACGATTGTGTGTAGAATGGAAGAGCGTTCAATTCATCAAAAACGGGGAGATCTAATTTTCCAGTTGCAGCGATTTTTCCTCCTTCGTCATAAGAAAGCCCAAGTTTAGCCACCAAACGGTTCAAGGGAAGATTACACGGTGCAATATCAAAAGCACAACGCGTTCCGTTTTTATCGAAAGAAACATTGCAAAATCCGCCGAGATTCAAAAACGCATTGGCTAAATGGTTGAAAAGTAATTCATCACCAATGGGAACAAGCGGCGCACCCTGACCTCCTGCTACAACATCTAAAGTACGAAAGTCATTGATTACAGGAATACTAAGTTCAAAGGCGAGTACTATTCCGCAAGAAATTTGACTCGTAAAACCACGTTCTGGTTGGTGAAAAATAGTGTGTCCGTGGGAAGCAATCGCTGCAATTTTACTTTTTGGAATTTTATTTTCTTCTAAAAATTGACTGACTAGTTCACTGTGAAAATGACCCAAATCCTTGTCCAATTTCAAATATTCCGGAACAGAAATGTCAGTTGCCGCTTTCAATCGCTGCTTCCAATCGTCGGGATAAGGATAAGTTGTTGCATGAAGCACTTCAAAGGAAATGGTCTCTTCAAAATGAAACTGAACATGTGCAACATCCAAGCCATCAAGTGAGGTTCCCGACATAAGTCCAATGATTTGAAGATTCTTTGTTTGTTTTGTCATCGCTAAATCGGTAATTCAACTATTTTTGTCAAAAGTAAAATTTAATTAACTGACCATGAATTTTGAATTAACCGAAGAACAAATTGCCGTGAAAGAAGCGGCGCGCGATTTTGCTCAAAACGTGTTGAAACCAGGAGTAATCGAAAGAGATAATTTACAACAATTTCCAGCAGAACAAATCAAGCAATTGGCTGAATTGGGCTTTATGGGTATGATGGTTGATCCAAAATACGGAGGAAGTGGAATGGATACGCTTTCGTATGTCTTAGCTATGGAAGAAATTTCAAAAGTGGACGCTTCAACTTCAGTTTGTATGTCGGTTAATAATTCTCTAGTTTGTTGGGGATTAGAAAAATACGGGACAGAAGAGCAAAAAATGAAATACTTAGTTCCACTTGCAAAAGGAGAGAAAATTGGAGCTTTTTGTCTTTCAGAGCCAGAAGCAGGTTCGGATGCTACTTCGCAACGCACCACAGCGGTTGACATGGGTGATTATTACCTGTTAAATGGAACAAAAAACTGGATTACGAACGGTTCATCCGCTTCAACTTATTTGGTTATTGCGCAAACAAATCCAGAATTAGGACACCGTGGAATCAATGCATTGATTGTTGAAAGGGGAATGGAAGGGTTCGTAGTAGGTGCAAAAGAAGACAAAATGGGAATCCGCGGAAGTGATACACATACGTTATTGTTCAACGACGTGAAAGTTCCGAAAGCAAACCGTATTGGTGAAGACGGATTCGGTTTCAAATTTGCAATGAAAGTGTTGAGCGGAGGACGTATCGGAATCGCTGCTCAAGCTTTAGGAATCGCAGGTGGAGCTTTTGAATTGGCTACGGAATACGCAAAACAAAGAAAAGCTTTTGGAAAAGAAATCTACAAACACCAGGCAATTGCGTTTAAACTAGCGGATATGGCCACGGAAATTGAAGCTGCTCGCCTTTTAGTTTATAAGTCAGCGTTAGACAAAGACAACGGAAGAAACTACGACCAATCCAGCGCGATGGCGAAATTGTATGCATCAAAAGTTGCCATGGAACAAACTGTCGAAGCGGTTCAAATCCACGGTGGTTATGGTTTCGTGAAAGAATACCATGTTGAGCGTTTAATGCGTGATGCAAAAATTACTCAAATCTATGAAGGAACTTCTGAAGTACAGAAAATCGTTATTTCTCGTGGCGTATTGAACGCTTAAGAATTCATTGAATATATTGTGAACCCTCGTCGAAGTTATCGGTGAGGGTTTTTTATTTCGTTTGCATTTTTTCTATCAAACGCAACTTCAAACTTAGAGGAATTAATTTCGAAATTCCAATTAAAAAACGAAATAAAACTTCTGGAATCACCACTTTTTTCCCATTCATTAATGCGTTGAAACCTTTTTGTGCAATAAAATCGGGGGAGGCAGCGTATTTGAAGGCATCAATACCTTCCATACCAGCGCGTTGTTCAAATTGTGTATTCACTGGACCCGGACAAAGTGCTGTCACTGAAATTCCAAATCGCTTGTTTTCCTGATGTAAGGCATTGGAAAGGCTCAACACAAAAGCTTTAGAAGCAAAATAAGTGGCTTGTAGTGGACCGGGTAAGAATCCTGCTGTACTTGCTGTGTTTAAAATCTTTCCCTTTTTTCGAGTACGCATTTCTGGCAAAAACAAATGACACATTTCAGAAAGACTGACCAAATTAAGCTGAATTAATTCTTGGTGTTTTTCCCAAGAAATGGCAGTGAAATCTCCCAAAGCGCCGATACCCGCATTATTGATCAAAATTGATACATTCCATCCATTTTCTTTTGTGTACGTGAAAATGCGTAGTGCAGCTCCTTCATGGCTTAAATCTTCTGACAAATACGAACAATGAACACCAAATTTTTCTTTTATTTCCAAGGTTATATTTGCTAAAACAGTAGCCTTTCGTGCGACTAACAATAAATTATGTCCTTCTTTTGCAGCGCGATATGCTAAGGATAATCCGATTCCTGACGATGCGCCTGTAATGAGTGTAATGTCCATTTCTATTCAATTTTTCTTCAGCAAATATCTATTAAATACCGTTTCTCCTGGAAAGAAAAGTTAATTGATTCAATTTGATTTTAAAAATTGGAAAAAGCATTTGCACGAACGTGACTTTTGTCACATTTTTCTTTTGAAATAGCAACTACATTTGTCCAAGAATTTCGATTCTAAACGAAGGTCAACCCCACGATTAATGTTAAAATTACAACAATGAAAAAAGGAAGTAAACTATACAGTATCAGTCATTTCACTTGTCCACAATGCAACGAAGGAAAGTTTTTGGTCTCTGGAATTTACGATTTAAGACACGCAGGAGATGTTCGTGAGAATTGTGAGGTTTGTGGTTTGAAATATTCTCGTGAACCTGGTTTTTACTACGGAGCCATGTATGTGGCTTATGCGCTTGGTGTGGCACTTTTCGTCACGATATGGACTTCGTGCAATTTGTTTTTCGATGACGTCAATGTTTGGATTCAAATTGGTTTAGTAGTATTTTTCTCCATAGTTTTAAGTCCCTATTTATTTGCTTTATCTAAAATAATTTGGGCAAATTTCTTCATTCATTATAACCCCGATGCAAAACTTACTCAACAAAAAACAGCTGCTCACTGATTCAGTTGGCTATCTCCTCGAAGAAGAATTAATCAACGAAATGAGCGAGGTTGCAAAACTTCGTGAAACTGTTGCTGACGAAATTATTATTCACGTTGGAGATGAATTGTTAATGATTCCTATTGTAATTTCAGGTTCAATTAAAGTTTCTCGTGAGGACGTTGAAGGCAACGAATTGTTGTTGTATTATATTGAAGGAGGTGACACGTGTGCGATGACACTTCAATGTTGTGTTAGAAAGGTGGACAGTCAAATCAAAGCGACAGCAATTGAGTCCTCTGTACTACTGATGTTCCCCGTTGAAAAAATGGAAGAATGGATGGACAAGTATAAATCATGGCGCAATTTTATTATTTCTTCGTACCACAGTCGCATGATGGAATTAATGGAAACCGTGGACGCTATTGCATTTATGCGCCTCGACGAACGTCTTTTAAAGTACCTGACCGACCAAGTGAAATTGATGGGTTCCTTAGAGATTTTGCATACCCATCAGCAAATTGCAGACGATTTACATTCTTCTCGTGTTGTAATATCTCGACTCCTTAAACAATTGGAAAACAAAGGAGTAATTGAAATACATCGCAATAAAATCATCTTGAAACAATTTTAAGATTCTGCGCGATTGGCTTTAACGTTGATTTTGGTAACTTCGCGCAACTTAAAAATCAATCGATGATAATTATTGTTACGGGACTACCACGCTCAGGAACTTCCTTGATGATGCAGTTACTTGAGAAATGTAATATTCCGATTTACGCTGATTTTCAACGCGAAAAAGACATTAACAACCCTGAAGGATACTACGAATTGGAGGCTGTCAAAGGTATTGTTAAGAATAATGCTTTTTTAAAAGAAGGGGAAGGTAAAGCCCTGAAAGTTGTTGCTCCATTACCGATGTTTTTGGATAAGTCGCTGAAATACAAAGTGATTTTCATGCGTCGTGATATGGAAGAAATCTTGCGTTCGCAAGAAAAAATGTTGGAGAAAGATCAATCAGCAGAACGTCAAAAGTTTGCGACGATTTACGAAGGACATCTCGCAAAAACGTATGCTTTTTTAAACGGAAATAGTATTCCATTTATAGACGTACAGCACCGTGATTTGATTCAAAATCCCGAAATTGAGATACAAAAACTAATTGATTTTCTGGAAGTTGATAAATCCGTGGAAGATTTAATTTCCGTGGTAAAACCTGATTTATACAGAAATAGAAACTAATGGCAAAGGAACATAAAATAGGACATCATGGCTCTTTAGGTGCATTGGCATTGGGGCATATCGGTCTAAGAGCTTGGAGAAAGGCTATTCAAGAGGAAAAAGAACGCTCAGAAAAAGAAGGTACTACGGTAAAGAAAAATGGAAAAAAAACGAAATAAAATTGTTGTAATTGGCTGGGATGCTGCTGATTGGAAAGTAATAAATCCATTGTTAGAACAAGGGAAATTACCCGGTTTACAAAGCGTTATGAATCGTGGTGTGCATGGAAAAATTCAAACTCTTGACCCTCCATTGTCACCGATGCTTTGGACGAGTATTGCTACAGGAGTACGAGCTGATAAACACGGCATTACTGGTTTTGTTGAGCCAACACCGACTGGAGATGGCATTCGACCTGTGACTTCAACTTCTAGAAAAGTAAAGGCAATTTGGAACATATTGAATCAAAATGGTTGGAAAAGCAATGTGGTGGCTTGGTGGCCGAGTAACCCTGCTGAACCGATTAATGGTGTGATGGTTTCCAATTTGTACCAAATGGCGTCCAAGGAAAAAATGGAAGAATGGGAAATGCCAGCTGGTACTATTCATCCAGAATCGATGAACGAAATAATGGCAGAGTTTCGTGTCCATCCGCATGAGATAACTTTGGCAATGATGTACCCATTTGTGCCTGATGTGATGGAAAATGTGGAATTACGACGTGAGAAAAAAACGGTCATGATTGCAAAAACAATTTCCCAGGCAGCTTCAGTTCATGCAGCCAGCACCTATTTAATGCAGGAAACAGAATGGGACTTTATGGCTGTTTATCACGACGCAATCGACCATTTCTGTCATATCGCCATGCGCTATTATCCACCGAGACGACCAGAAATTTCAGAAAAAGACTACGAATTTTACAAGGGGGTGGTTGAAGCAGGATATCGGTATCAAGACATGATGTTGGAGCGAACTTTAGAAATGATTGACGATGATACAACGATATTAATTCTTTCGGATCATGGGTTTCATTCTGATCATCAACGACCCTTGTATATTCCGAATGAACCATCCGGATTAGCTGTGGAACATAGTCCGTATGGAATTTTTGTGATGGCGGGACCAGGAATCCGTAAGAATCAAACGATTTCAGGAGCCTCCGTTTTAGATGTGACGCCAACCTTATTGTATCACGCTGGTTTACCAGTAGGAAAGGACATGGAAGGAAAGGTGTTGTATCAATGTTTTGAAACTCCCCTACAAGCGCAATTCGTTGATTCATGGGAAAATATCGAAGGTGATTCAGGTCAACATGATGCCTCCCTAAGAGAAGATCCTTGGGCAGCACAAGAGGCTTTACAGCAATTAGTGGATTTAGGATATATCGATGCCATTGACGGAGATGCAGCGCACTTGGTGGAAACGCAACGTCGAGAAAACGATTATTACGTTGCCCGAAATATGATTAACGGAGGACGAATCAACGGTGCAATCGAAATATTAGAGCGAATTTTTAGTGAATCAGGAATACTGCGGTATGGACAACGTTTGGCTTTTGCCTATTTGTCACGTCGAATGTATATGAAATGTCAATCGGTTTTAGAAAAATTGAAAGAACTGGATAAAATCGAGCGTAAAAAGGTAAAAGAAAACCCTTCCAAACCCAACTTGATTGATCCATTGAATAATTCAGATGTTGAAGAGCCGTTGTACATTGAATACATAGAAGGACTACTAGCCTTGGCAATGAATCAACCTAGAAAGGCTTTGCCCTTATTAGAGAAAGTGCAATCTCGAAATGAAAGTAACATTCAATTAGCCTTGAACATCGCGCAAATTCACTTGAATAGAAGGAATTATAAGCAAGCTGAAAAACAGTTTATTCATGCACTTTCAATTGATGATCGGAATGCATCTGCCCATTTTGGATTAGGCTTAACTTTCCTTCGTTCAAAAAAATACGAGGCAGCAATAGATGAATTTTTGATAGCCACTGAACAAGATTTTTATCAGGCCCAATACCATTACTTTCTCGGAGAGGCACTTGCTAAATTAAGTTTATGGAATGATGCAGTGAATGCTTTTGAAGTTGCGACTAAATTGCGACCAGGAATGTCAAAAGCTCATAAATGGTTAGTACAGATTTATAGTAGTGAAGTTGAAAATCCAGAGAAGAAAGCGTTTTCTGAAAGTGTATTGAAAGATAGAATTAAAGGAGAAATCACCATTTGTACGGGCTTCTCAGAAGGTTGTCACGAAGAATTTTTGATGGAACTTCAAAAAGCAGGAATCGATACTTTGACGGATATTGAAAAGACCAAAGAAGCTGCTCGAATGATGTTTCACGGTAACTTCCTTCAAGAGAATAAAGATAAGGTGATCTATGTGCCTATTCGGTTTTTAAGTGATTTGCCCGCCGAATTTAATTACAAAGTGATATATCTCTACCAGTCGGATAAAAAAATGTTAGAGAAATTGGCCAGTAAAGATATTCGCTCGGAAAAGCGTAAAGTTGTCCCAATGGACGCACTACAAAGCATCAGAAAAGAGATTGCATTAGTGGAGGAATGGTTGGAATCGAATCCTCAAATTGGTGTATTAAACGTAAACTGGGACGAATTCCAAAAAGGTTCAAAAGACCAAATATATAGTTTGGAATTGTTTTTGGACCAACCGTTAAAGAGATAAGTACTATTTTTCAAGAATTTCAAACTCAGCGCGAATTTCGTATCTGAGTTTGATTTTCTGAATGGATGGAGTAGAGGAAGCTGAATTGTTGAATTCACTAACGCTTGCTATACTATTTGAATAATAATCTCTTTTGTTTAAATTGTAATAACCAACGTCGCTTAAATCGTCACTGTTAATTTCTTCAATCAAAATTGCACTCCCAATTTCTTGACCAATACTCCCCACCAAATATCGGGCTTTGTTCCGGCTTGCAATTACAGCTTTTTCTTTCACCTTTCTTCTGAATTTCTTAATATCCGAGTGGGTTGTACGTTCAATGTAAAAATGTTGAATCGATTTTCCATTTAATTTATTGACGATTTTGTCTAATTTTTTGATTTTATTCAATTTGACGCTGTATGATACCGTTGCCAAAAAATCACCTTCTTTTTTTCGTCGCCAGTAATAGTAATCCCATTCATGCGAACCGGCGTAACTTGAAAGTTCAATGTCTTTAATCATCACTCCTGCTGAAAGACAAGTTTCGATAAATTCACCTTTAACACCTTCAATTTCAACCTTTTTATTGTTTTTATCCTTGTACTCACTCAGTGTAAAGACAACATAGATTTCATTGGGGACGATGTTCATTTCGGCACTTCCCGTTACCATAATTTTATTCTTAACCGCCGATTCACTTTGTATAGTGCATGAAACGAATAGCGATAAGAAACCAATAAAAAAAAGAAGTAGGTTGCGCATAAATAGAAGTTTAACAGAATGAAACTGAATTATCGAATCATGTTGACATGACCTTTAACGACAACTTTATCATCATTGTCAGGCGTCTTGAATTCAATTTTGAAAGTATATACTCCTTTCGGTGCTTTAATTCCTTTTTTGCCATAAGAGCCGTCCCAACGACCTTTTGCATCATGACTTTCAAAGATGACCTCTCCCCAGCGATTGAAAATAATTAATTCAAAATTGTAAGGATCGAAACCGCTTGTGAAAACTGGACCCCAAGTCTGATTGAATTCGTCTTCATCTGGCGTAAATGAATTCGGAATATAGAAGACAGGAGTTGGATTGAATTTAATTAAGGTTGACCCTACTCCTTCACAGCCCATTTCTGTAGTTGCAGTTAAAGTGACAATTTGATTTGAATTGATGTTCGTGTAAGTGCATTCTGGATTGATTAAATCACTAACAGTCCCATTGCCAAAATCCCAAACAAAACTGGTTGCACCTGTTGTATTATTTGTAAAGAATATGGTTTGTGGATCATTGAAAAATTGATTGCTACTTGGTTGAAAATTAACAATAGGTGCTGTTTCAACGCAAATCATATCATTTATTGTTGCCGATGCGGTACAGCCTTGATTGCTGACTACACAAGTCACATCGTAACAACCTGCAGTGGTAAAGTTGTAACTAAAACTTGAATTCGTATTTGCTGCCATACCGTTTATGGTCCATGCTACCGAATATCCTTGAACGTTTGCAGCGTTAAATTGAACTGCCAATGGTGTACAGCCCTCTGTCAAGTTAGATGAAATGGTAGGTGCGTTTATGGGAATAACAACCACACTCATTGCTGCATTTTGTGTACAATTACCACCTGAAGGGGTAAAGGTGAAGTTTTGTGTCCCAGGTGATGCAGTATTGATAAAAGCGGGATTCCAAGTTCCTGCAACACTATTATTAGAGGTTGAAGGTAAAACAGTGGCATTAGCACCTTGGCAAATCGGAGTAATTTGAGTAAAAGTTGGTGTGATTTGAGGATCAATTGTGATATTCATTGTGGTAGGAACCGCACATTGATTTGGAAGTGGATTAAATGTAAACGTATTGCTTGCTGCTGTGTTCGTTGAAATCGTTGATGGTGTCCAAGTACCATTTATATTATTTGTTGAAGTTGCTGGCAAATTAGGTGCTGTAGAGAATTGACACAAAGGTCCAATTTGGGTAAAAGTGGGCACAATTTGACTTGCAACAGTAATATCAACCCCAACACTTGCTGCACATTGTCCAGCGTTTGGCGTAAAGTTGTAGGTTGTGGTTCCATTTGTGACGGTTGAAATAGTAGATGGAGACCAAGTACCTGTTATCGAATTGGTTGATGTTGTTGGTAAAGCTGGTGGGGTGCTATTTTGACACAATGGATTCGCAATATTAAAAGTAGGTGTGATTCCTGGGTTAATGGTTACGTTCATGGTAGTTGTTGTGCCACATTGACCTGCGTTTGGTGTAAAAGTATAGGTTGTTTGTCCGACAATTGTTGTACTTACAGCTGTTGGCGACCATGTTCCAACTACGTTGTTAGTAGAAGTTGTAGGTAAGGCACCTGGTGTTGCATTTTCACAATATGGTCCTAATTGAGTAAAAGTTGGTGTTTGGGTAGGATTTACCGTGACTGTTGCTGTTGCTGTCGCTGCACTACAACCACTTCCGCCCAAAGTGTAGGAACAGGTATATGTAGTGGTTACTGATGGGTTTACAGTGATGGTTTGGGTAGTCATTCCTCCCGGTGACCAAGCATAAGTACCGCCTGTTTGTGTAGGTGTAGCTGTCAAAGTAGCTGTTTGTCCTGCACAAATTGGTTGAACGGGAGCAATAGTTAATGCTGGAGCGGAACAAGCAAAACTGAATGCACCGAGAAACAGACCAGAGTCCCAAGATTCGTCACCAGCATCGGCAATAATTATTTTTACATGATAGGTTGAGCACGGTACAACTGCCAAACTTGCTGACAATCCATCTGTATAACCATCATATTGATGAATCGATGCATTTCCAGTTGGGTTGGTATTGTAATAGGTAGCATTCGTATTCGCGTTAACATTATCAATACTAACTAATTGTCCATTTGGTAAACGTGCACAATTGTAGTTATTGTAACTTCCACCTGCGGGATTTGGACCTGAAATGAAAATTCCGAAACCATCATTAAATGATCCAGTTACGAACTCGGGATATTCTTCTGAACCGAATACGAAACTAACAGTGATTTGATTACATACAGGTGTCATATCAAATTCTAAGACACAATTATCTCTTGCAGGAGCTGGATTACCTGCACCCGGTTGCGTGGTTAAATGAGGGTCAGTAAAATCATATCCAGTAACGATAGTTGATGTTGATCCTGAATTATTTGGTCCGTCTGCACCTGCAGCTGAGCCCGTAGTCAAAACAATTCCACCATTCGATAATTGTGCTCCACCTGCTTGTAGATTTCCTGTCCATGTTCCATATGCGCCAGCTCCACAATTGAGTGTTGGATTTGAAGTGGTAATGCCATTACCGACTAAGGTGCTAACCAAAGTTGCTGCAGATCCATTTGGAGTAATGGTAATTTGTGCGTTCAAAGACCAAATAAGGTTGGTAAAAATCGCAAGGGTTAAGACATGTTTCATCATATCAACGTAGTAGATTCAAATGACCCTTAACGAATAATTTTTCGTCAGTGTCGAGAGGTTTATATTCTATTTTCCAAGTGTAAATTCCTGATGGGGCTTTAATTCCTTTGAGTCCATATGTACCATCCCATTTTGCGGTCGCATCATGACTTTCCCAAATTAGTTCTCCCCAACGGTTGTAAATATACAAACTAAAATTATAAGGGTCAAATCCTTTGGTGAAAACCGGTCCCCAAGTTTGGTTAAATTGGTCTTCGTCAGGAGTAAATGAGTTCGGTACATAAAAAGTGGTTTCGTCTTTGTATGGCAAGGTAATGCTATAAGTTCCGGTACAACCTAAAGGGGTTGATGCGGTTAAGGTCACTGTCATATTCGAATTCACGTTGTTATAATTATGCGTTGGATTCATATCCGTACTTGTTCCTCCATCTCCAAAATTCCAAGAATAACTTAATGAGGCATTATTCATACTGTTGAAAGTAACCGTTTGATTACTGCTCATTATTGAATTGGGAAAAGCGGTGAAATAAACATTCGGTGCTGATTCAACACAAATCAAACTACTTTGCGAACTGCTTGCAGAACATCCATTTTGTGTAACCGTTAAACCGATCGTATAGCAACCTCCTGCCGATAAAGTAGTGGAAAGTGGGTTTCCTGTTCCTAAAGTAGCGTTGTTTGCTGTCCAATTATAAGTGCCAGCAGCATTTGAAGTTGCGGTAAGTGTCACGGAAAGTGGTGAACAACCCTGTGTTTTATCGGTGATGAAAGTCGCAATTGGTGTTGGGTTAATAACGACATTCATAGAAGTTGGAGTTGCACATAACCCAGCGTTAGGTGTGAAAATGAAGTTAAAATTCCCTGCTGTTGTGGTATTAATCGTTGAAGGATTCCAAGTTCCATTGATTCCATTTGTACTCGAGTTGGCTAAATTGCCGGGAACAGTTCCTTCGCAATACGGTCCTAAATTCGCAAAGTTGGGAGTTTGTGGCGCATTGACCAAAACAGTCATGGAATAAGTTGTTGCACAAATTCCAGCTGTTGGCGTAAAAGTGTAGGTTTGATTTCCGGCTGTTGTGGTGCTAATTGTTGATGGATTCCAAGTGCCTGTTATGCCATTAGTTGAGGTAGTTGAAAGGTTTCCAGGAGTTTCATTTTTACAATAAGGTCCAAGGTTGGTGAAGGTAGGTGTGACATTTGGATTTACTGTGACACTTGTACTTGTATTAGCTGTGCACCCATTCACGGTGTATAAAACTGAATAATTCGTTGTTTGGGTTGGTGAAACAGTGATTGAACTACCTGTTTGATTGTTTGACCATAAATAAGTTCCTCCCGATGGGGAAACTGTTGGAATCAAAGTAACTGATTGTCCTGCGCAGATGGTTTGAGCGGTTAAACCAATTGTTGGATTAGCAGTCACAGTTATGGACATAGTTGCATTGACTGCACATTGATTCGCTGATGGTGTAAAAGTGTAGGTTGTAGTTCCAGCTGTTATTGTTGATATGGTTGAAGGGTTCCAAGTGCCCGTGATTGCCGGTGAGTTGGTTGAATTAGTTGGTAAGGTTGGAACATTTCCATTAACGCAATATGGACCAAGTTGAGTAAAGGCTGGAACAGTTGGTGCTGTTATTTGAATGGTCATTGTGGCTGTGGTAGCGCACGTTCCGGCATTCGGTGTGAAGGTAATCGTTGTCGATCCAACTGTTGCTGTTGACACGGTGGATGGATTCCAAGTTCCAATAATTGGTGGATTATTCGTTGATGAGGTGGACAAGGTTGGCGCCGTAGCTCCTTGACATAGTGGGCCTATTTGTGTAAATGTTGGAGTAAGGTTCGGATTGACAGTAATGGTAAATGTTATTGGATTACCTACACAAGTACCTATTGTTGGAATTACTGAAATAGTCCCTGAAATCGGAGATGTTCCTGTGTTCGTTGCGGTGAAGGCGGGGATATTGCCGATCCCATTTGCTCCCAATCCGATTGCTGCGTTACTGTTCGTCCAACCATAGGAAGTTCCTGTTCCGCTGAAAGTAACTGCCGTCGTTTGTTGACCTGCACAAACCGTCTGAGAAGTGACCGCATTTACTGTAGGGGTCAAACTAACCGTGATTGTAAAAGTTACTGGAGCTCCGGTACATCCATTTGCGGAAGGTGTAGCGGTAATTGTAGAAGTTATTGGGCTTGAAGTTGTATTTGTAGCTGTAAATGAAGCAATGTTTCCGTTACCACTTGCGGCTAAACCTGTGGCAGTATTATCATTCGTCCAAGAAACGGAGCCAGAAGGTGTTGTAGTAAAATTAACAGCAGATGTTGTTTGACCAGCGCAAACGTTTTGATTCGAAGGTGGAGTTAAAGTAACGGTGGGATTTACGGTTATATTGAAAGTTACTGGTGTTCCATTACATGATCCTATCGATGGTGTTACAGTAATGGCTCCCGTTATGGAAATTGTAGAGGTATTTGTTGCTGTAAATGCATTGATTGTTCCCGTACCACTTGCACCTAAACCAATTGCTGTGTTGTTGTTGGTCCATGAAAAAGAAGTCCCATTACTTGTGTAGGCTACAGCACTTGTTAATTGACCAGCACAAACTGTTTGATCTGCCGGTGCAGTCATTGTTGGCGTTGGATTTACTGTAATTGTAAATACGGCAGGTGTACCAAGACACCCATTCGCAGTAGGAGTTGCTGTTATTGTTGAAATGATTGGTGACGAAGTAGCATTTATTCCTGTGAATGGACCTATATTTCCAGTTCCGCTAGCACCCAAACCACTTGCTGTATTGTCGTTTGACCAGTTAACGGTTGATGTTGGAATGGTGGAAAATGTAACAGAGGTTGTCGTTTGACCAGCACAGATTGTTTGATTGGAAGGAGCGGTGATGGAAGGACTTGGGTTGACAGTTATTGTAAATGTTGTTGGTGTTCCAACGCAATTACCACTCGATGGAGTTACAACAATGGTTCCTGAAATTGGAAGGGCTGTGGTATTTGTCGCTGTGAATGGATTTATATTACCTGTTCCATTCAATCCTAAACCAATACTTGGATTTGAATTTGCCCAAGTGTAAGTAGTAGCCGTTCCAGCAAAGGTAATTAAGGTGGATAGTTGACCCGCACAAACCGTTTGAGATGATACTGACGAAACTATTGGAGTAACATTTACAGTAATTGTAAAGGTTATTGGTGTTCCATTGCAACCATTCAATGTTGGCGTAGCGGTTATTGTTGAAACTATTGTTGCGCCCGTGGAATTCGTTGCGGTAAATGCAGCAATATCTCCTACTCCATTAGCACTTAATCCTGTTCCTGTGTTGTCATTTGTCCAGTTCACGGTCGCAGTTGGTGACGAGGTAAATGTGATTGCTGTTGTTTGCTGTCCTGCACACAATGATTGATTGGAAGGAACAGTCAACACTGGGCTTGGATTGACTGTGATATCAAATGTCTGAGACGTTCCTGTGCATGTGCCGATAACTGGTGTAACTGTTATGGTTCCTGTGATAGGAGATGTCGATGTATTTGTAGCCGTAAAGGAAGTAATATTACCCGTTCCGCTTGCTCCTAAACCAATAGTCGTATTAGAATTGGACCAATTGTACGTTGTTGCGGTTCCTGAAAAAGTAACTGCGGTTGTTGCCTGTCCTGCGCAGACCGTTTGAGAACTAATGACATTGACAGTCGGAAGAGGACTAACAGTTATTGTAAAACTTTGGGGAGTCCCTGGACATGAACCATAAGAAGGTGTCACAGTGATTGTTGAAGTTATCGCCGTTCCAGTTGAATTCGTTCCCACAAATGAAGCGATATTCCCCGTTCCGCTGGCGCCTAATCCTGTTGCCGTATTATTATTCGTCCAATTGAAAGTGGCTCCGTTCGTTCCTGTAAAGGTGACCGCTGAGGTGGATTGTCCCGCACAAACAGTTTGGTTTCCCGGATTGGTAACTGTTGCAACAGGATTGACGGTTACAACAACGGTAATGGGTGTTCCTGTGCAACCACTTGCAGTTGGAGTTATGGTATATGTAGCGGTACCTGGTGTTGCACCTGAATTGGTTAATGTTTGATTAATCGATAAGGTAGAAGTTGCACCCGTACCAGTTCCTGATCCATTTGTTGCACCTGTAACGCCATTCTGAACAACTGTCCAAGAATAAGAAGTGCTTGCCATGGAAGAACTTAAAGATAATCCCGTTCCTTGTCCGCTGCAAATGGTTTGTGGACTTGGTGTGGCAGTAATTATTGGAGAAGCATTGACTGTAATTGTTCGGCTTGAATTGACAACCGTTCCACATTGATCAGTTACGGTGTTATATATTGTGTATGAACCTGCTGTTGGAAAAGGTATCGAAACACTAGAAGTAGTTCCTACGGATGGTGTCATTCCTGCTGATAAACTCCAATTGTAGGTGTAAGCTGGAATTCCAAATGTGGATGCTGTGCTTGCTGTTACAGATTGTCCAGCACAAATAGTAGTAGCACTTAATGTTATTGGGGTTGCATTCGTATATTCTAACGTTCTCCCTGTGATGGTCATCGTCCAAGGTGAATTCGCCCCGATACATGAATTACTACAGCCTCCTGAGGTGTAGCAACGATGAAAACGCATGGTGAAATTTAAGTTTTGTGGTGTACAACTTGGTGCTGGTAAACAACTGGAAACATCCGAGAAAATTGAAATCGCATTTCCATTACAGGTTCCGCTTGAATTGTTATTACAAAACCAAAATAAGTTCGTCTGATTCGGACTTCTGCATGTTCCCAAATAAAAAGTATTTGCACCATCAGACATCCAACAAGGCGAGGTAGCAATGTAGTTAAAGGTCCATTGAACATTGGTGACCGTTGCATTCGCAGGTGTTGGAACTGATAAATTATAACTACAAAAGCCATTGAAACACGTGGCATTATATCCAGAACCGGCAATTGATGCTTGCGCTAAGGTATTAGAACTGGTAACCGTTGGATCAATGATGAATTTTTTTCCTAAATCCAACGAATTTTGAATCAGATTTTTTGGAATGATGATTTGATATTTATTGTTTTGAATTTCATATTCTGCCAAAGAGTGATTTTTTTCGTCGCCTTCCGAAAATACAAATGCCTGACCGATATACAAAGCATCTTCCATTCCTTGTTTAACAGTGATTTCGGAGAGCTGTCGTCCATTTACAGTTCCATCTTCAAAATGTAAAATAGGTGTTTGCCCGTTTTCATTGTTCACTTCATCTTGAAAACAAAGCGTTGAAAAATCTTGAAAATAGTTATGATGAACTACAAAACTGGATTTAATTCTTCCGCGGTAAACTTCTAATTTCAAATCAATTCCAGGGAAATAATTGAAAACGATCATTCCATCGTCACCCACCGTTTTTGAAGACCAATTTGCTTCGCTCAGAAATTCTTTTTGTCCGTTACGCAAACCATAAAGTTTCCAAGTATTGAATTTGAAATTTCCATAAGGAGTGTTTATTGCGGTAAACCCTTCTTCTGAATTAATTTGGGTTGGGTCAAATTGTTGTGTTGCGGCATAAATTCCATTCGATTGTTGCTTTAATCGCATGTCAATTCGACGCCAAAGATTGTTTTCACGATAATGTAAAGCACCTAATGCTTTTTGATTGTAGACGATTTTCCTGTCGCTAATATCAACAAAGTACCGTTCGTCTTCTTTTCGTTTAGATAAAATTTCCACACAACTTGTGCATGGCGCATCATCAGGCAAGGTTCCAAACTCGGGATGTGACCAATATTCCTCACTGTTTAACGAACGCCAATCTTGAAGATTATTGACTTTGCTGGAGGAAAAAGTAGTGAAATTTGATTTCCCCGGCTTCATTTGTTGTTGTCCAAAAACAAAAAGAGTCGCGGTTAGAAAAAATATAGAAGTGTAGAGGTTGAAAGCAATTTTAGGTGCTTTAATTTTCATAACATTAGCTGGTTGCTTTACTTACGAAAAAATGCATGTTAAGTTGCTTTAAAATTAGAATTGCAAAATATAAAAGTTTAAGTTTTAATGTATTGAATTTCAAAAGTCTTACATGTTGTTTCGTTCCACAAGTTGTATGAAAATCTACAATTAAATATTTTCTAAGTTTTCATTCTTCACAACCTGCTTCAATTATCAATAAACCAAAAGCGTCACCGATTAAAGTGACGCTTTTGTGAACTAAATCAAGGAAGAAGTATATTGCAAAACCTAAATCCCTAAACTTAAAACTGTTTAAAATTTAATACTGACCTTAAAAATCAAATTTTATACCTGCTTGAACTGGACTAAATTTCGGTCCTTTATTTTTTTCAAAAACTTCAGTCAACCCGTAGTTTACATACAAACTCCAATCGCCGTATCCAATCATTGCTGTTGCATAGGCTTGAAATGGTTGGAAATTATAAGTTGATTTGTCTTTGTTTTTACTTGTTTTTCCGTCGGTTTCCCACTTTGTCTTCCAGCTTGATGCAACACGTATTCCTCCAACAACACCCGCTGATAAATGCCAAGCTTTATCGTTATCGCTGTTGGTAGTGAATTCCAACAAAAGTGGCACTTGAATATAGGAAGCACGCAACACATTTTTTTTGTAATCCAAGGTGGTGTTCTCAACCCCATAAGTTGAATCAGAAGAATAAACCACGTCAACATTATTTTTCAAGCCGTAGCGGTTCCATTGCCATCCTAAACCAGTAGTTAATCCAACGTATTCGCGAAATATTGGGAAACGTTTTTCAAATAAGTTGAAGTTAAAACCAATGCTTCTAGCGTAATCTTGTTGTAAGAAATACGAATCTGTACCAGAGCTTACTTTTCCGTCGGCATTTAAAAAGCCATTAGCAGTAATTCCAAATCCGCTCCAATGTCCTTCTCCCTTGCCTCCTTTTGATTTTTTAAGGTCTTCTTCATTTTCATTCGTGACGATTTCGTCGTTTTCAACGATTACTTTTTCGTCAATGATAACTTTCTTTTTCTTGTCCTTGTCTTCCACCACTACGATTTTCATTTTACCCAATTTGATTTTGGTTGAATCGCTTTTTTCGTCGATTTCAAGATCTCCTAAATCATCAAGTGAAATTTTATCAGATTTACTTGAGATAATTACTGTCGTGTCTCCTCCGCGAATAATGGTTTGTTTTTGATTTCCATCTGCCAAATCTTCAATCGTCATTTTGCTTTTGTCGGCTGTGCGGATTATGGTTTGGCGTTTAAAATCTCCTTCTAAAAGGTCATTAATAATTGTAGTTGTATCCTTTCCTTCTACAATAATTTGTTTTTCAGTTGACTTCACTTGTGCGCCTAGAAAGCCAAACGTGAACATAGCTGCTGATAGTAATATTGTTTTCATTTTGTGTGATTTTGCCGTAAGACGAGCGGGCTTGAATTATGTTACAGAAAGTAATTAAATTTTTCCTTTTTTTTTTCGATGTCAATTTTTAAATCACTTTTGGTATGTTTAGTTCAAGTCAAAATAGTGCAAAAATTTCTGGGAATTAAAAAAATTCTCTTTTACAAGAAAAACAACATTTGGAATTACAAGAAAAAAAAGTTGATTTCCTAAACCGACTTCTTTCTCTCGATTGAGAAAAATCCTAATTTCAAGAAGAAAGTACTTGCTGAACCTTTTTGTGAACGACGCACTTCGAAATCCATTCCCGTTGTAGATGCAACTGCTTTAGAGAAGGAAGATAACTTTTCCTCATCGCTTGGCGCAGGATTACCAAAAATGAACTCGTTGGATTTACGCACAATAAATTCTTTCGGCGTCAAGGTCGGTAAAGCAGCGTAGTCCGAGGTGTTTGCTGAAGGTAACTGCACATTTTCAGGCGTTTGCTCAGGTTGTAATGCGAGGTCTTCTTTTTGTGCATCGTTTTCTGGTAAAAGATCAATTTTGGGCGTTGGTGTTTCAGCAATGTTTGGAATTGGAAGGATTTCATTTTCCTGTTTCTGTTCTGGAATAAACTTAATTGGAGATTTTTTCGTTAAGTCTTTTGCCACGAAATCAGGTGTTTCTTGTGTTTTTGGTCGTGTATTTGGTCGTGTATTTAAATTGTCGTTTTGCTCTTTTTCTATTGGCTTTTTTCCAATAAAGTTAGGTGCACTTGGTTGCGTTTTGATCCAAATGAAGAATGCAATTGCTGCAGCTGATGACAGTCCAATTAAGGTCAACGGAATGGTACGTCCACCTTTGCGTTTGAGTACTTTCGGATTCGGGAAAACGACTTCTAATTCTGATTTGAGTACAGTAGATTGATACGTAGAAAGTTGTTTTTCAAAGCTTGGATTTTGTTTCACCTCGCGGTTCAATTTCACTTTTTCATCGGAGGTTAAAAGGTTTTCTACGGCTGCAACCGCCATTAAATCATAAGGATGTTCGTTTTCAAGAGTCAGTTCGGAAGGAACAAATACATTATTTTTTTTAAGGAAGCTAAAATCAACCGATTCCGCTGTTTCGGGACGTAAAGAAGGGAGTTCGTCTAACAATTGCCATTCAGGATGTTGCGCCAAATAGACCATCAAAGCGGTTACTTGTTCGGCGGATAAACGACCTTCGGCATAGTCGAGTAGAAAGGCCTCTATGTTGTGCTCGTTTATCATCCTACTAAAAGTTCAATGTTGGTTAAATACTCTTTCAACGTCTTACGCGCTCTGAAAATATAAACTTTGACTTGTTGCTCATTCAATCCTGTTATTTCACCAATTTCTTGGTACGAGTAACCTTCGTAATCGCGGAGCAAAATAACCGATTTTTGAATTTCTGGAAGTCGAGCTAAAGCATCGTTTAAATGTTGTTTTAAATCGAAATTTTCGGTGGTTACGCTACCCACTTCCAACTGATTTTCAAATTTCCGACGGTGCTGTAGCCTTCTGCTTTGATCAATTACGGCGTTATTCACTGTCGTGAACAAATACGATTTCGCTTTTACAGCATCTACTTCATGAATTTTCGTCCATAACTTCGCAAATGCTTCCTGTACTAAATCACGAGCATTTTCAGCATCGGACGTACATTTCACCGCAAATCGGAAAAGACCGTCAGCAAAGGCATCTACGCAGGAATTGTAATCGTTGACTGTCATAAGTTGTCCGTGAGACGTTCCTACAAATCAAAAGTTACAAGCAATTACTGTTTTTCGGAATATTTTTTCTGATACTTCAAATACAACTGTTCTTGAAAGTTGCTAGTTGAAACAAATTTTCCGTTGACAATCAATGTGGTAACTTGGTTGGTACGCATGTCTAAAGCAGGGCCTTTTGAAACAAAAAGTGTTGCGTTTTTACCAACTTCGATGGAGCCAAACTGCTTGTCAATTCCTAAAATCTCACAAGTACTCAATGAAACACTTCGCAATGCATCTTCTTCTGAAAGTCCATACGACATAGCGGTTCCTGCCAAAAAAGGAAGATTTCGAGCATTCATAGCCTCCATATCTCCTTCATTTTGTAGGCAGAATTTGATTCCCTGTTGTTGTAATAAATAAGGAAGTTTGAACATTAAATCCACAGCATCATCTTCCATTTCGGGTAAACTGTGTAAGCGTGGCAACATCACTGGAATATTGGCATCTTTGAAGCGCTTACCTAGTAAATACGCATCGCGGCCGCCAACGATTACAGGGAATTTCAATTGAAACTGCGTGCAGAAATCCATGATGTCCAATAATTGTTGCATTTCATCTGCGTGGATAAAAACGCGTTTCTCACCTGAAAAACAAGCTTTCATTGCTTCCAATCGAACATCTAAAGTGGGTTTCTTGGCACGTGCATAAGTTGCCGCTAAGTTGAAGAAGTCAACAATTTCTTGTTTTTCTTTGGCGTAGTTTTCATTGCGTTTTTTTGGAGCAGGTTCCGCCCACCAACCGCCACCTGACAAACTCGAAGGCCAGTTCAGGTGTATTCCATCGTCGGCTCTTACGGTTGCATCTTCCCAATTCCATCCTGCGAGAAAGAGTAGGGAGGAGGTGCCTGAAATGATGCCGCCACGCGGAGTGGCTTGGCTAATCAAAACGCCATTCGTTCTGACTGTTTCCACCACTTTCGATTCCACATTAAAGGCGATTTGTGAACGAACATGTGGATTGAAAATCCCAACGTCTTGGTAATCACGAGTAGCACGGACGGCGTCTATTTCTGTCAAACCTAAAGTAGAATTTGGCGCTACCAAACCTGGATAAATGTGTTGTCCTTTCAAATCGATGATGGTGTCCCAATCTTTCTTTTGAACGGTCATTGCCAAGGAATTTTGGACTAAAATAATTTTTCCTTTGTCAATTCCAACGGCGGCAGTTGGCATCGTGTTTCCGTTTCCAATGTGTAAAAATCCATTAGTCAGTAAGATGCGGTTTTGTGCTTGTGTCCAATAACTGCAAGCCACAAAAAGTATGAGTATAACGTTTTTCATTTTTCTATTAATGATGGTTTTCTGCTTCCGTTCCTTCTTCTCCTAAAGTGTCGCAGTGGAAATGTTTGCGTCCTTTTTTCACAAACGGTTTAACAGGTTCGCCTTTATCATTGGACGACTGCATTTTGGTAATGATACGAGCTCGTTCAATTTCATTTCGTTTGATTAATTTATCTTGTTCGCTGCGGTTATAAAGGAGGTTTCCGTCCACGAAGGTGAGTTCCGCCTTTGCTGTAATGCTTAATGGATGGTCAGACCAAAGTACCAAATCGGCATCTTTTCCAACTTTCACACTTCCCATTCGATCGTCTAAATGGAGCATTTTAGCAGGATTCAAGGTTACCAATTTCCAAGCTTCTTCCTCCGACATTCCGCCGTATTTCACGCATTTTGCCGCTTCTTGGTTCAATCGACGTCCCATTTCGGCATCATCAGAGTTGATGGCAACAGTGACACCCTGATCAGCCATCATTTTTGCATTGTACGGAATAGCATCATTTACTTCAAATTTATAGGCCCACCAATCGGAAAAGGTCGATCCACTTGCTCCATGTGCCTTCATTTTATCAGCTAACTTGTATCCTTCTAAAATATGCGTAAACGTATTGATATTGAACCCAAAGGAATCGGCAACGTGCATCAACATATTAATTTCTGACTGCACATACGAGTGGCAGGTGATGAAACGTTTTTTATCCAAAATCTCATTCAATACTTCCAATTCCAAATCGAAACGAGGAGCAGGACTTTTGGTTTTGCCTAATTTACGATAGTCTTCCCATTCTTTATTATAGGCTCTTGCACGAGTGAATGCATCGACAAAAACTTGTTCCACGCCCATTCGTGTTTGCGGAAAACGAACCGTATTGTAGTCGCCCCAATTCGCCTGTTTTACGTTTTCTCCCAACGCACATTTGATAAAACCGTTTGCGTTTGGTATTAAAAAATCGTCAGGTGCGCCTCCCCATTTTAGTTTTATCAAAGCGGATTGACCACCGATCGGATTAGCTGATCCATGTAACAACTGTGCGGCGGTAACTCCTCCCGCAAGTTGACGGTAAATGTTAATGTCGTCGGGATTGACCACGTCTGCAATGCTTACCTCTGCCGAAATGGCTTGTCCGCCTTCGTTGACACCTTTTGAAATCGCAATGTGGGAATGTTCGTCAATTATTCCTGAAGTCAAGTGCATTCCTTTTCCGTCGATAACCACCGCTTTTGTGGGGTAATTTCGGGTAGAAGCACCTACATATTTGATTTTACCATTTTCGATAATGATCATTCCATTTTTGATGATACCTTCTTTTTCGTTCGTCCAAATCGTTACATTACTTAGAACGTAATTCGTTGGCGCTAAGGTTGAATCGAGTCCATAAGCCAAATTAGGAAACCAAACATTTCCTTTGAAAGTGGAATCAATTTTCACGGTTTCATATTCTTTCGTCCAGGTTTTTGGTGCAGCAGATCGGACGCCAACCCACGGCACCATTCTTCCGTCTGGCAACAATGCATCGCCCTCAAAAACGCCACCGTTTCCTTTTATTTTCCCATGTAATTGTAGGCTTCCTTTAAAATTGGCATCGTTGCAATTGAATTGCAAAACGAAATCGTTGTCTTGTGTCCAAACAGTACCTTTTTGTAGGATAGAGTCTTTCTTTACTTGCTTTGTTTGGAGGTCTTCTTTGGATTCAATGGTTGTAATTTTCGCACTGTATTTTTCTTGTGTCAATTGTAATTCAAGAGGATATTTTTTGCCGTCAATAGTTAAATTATAAGTTCCTGATAAATCGTTTTGAGGCAATTCTTTCCAAATTTTTCGTTTTCCCTGCGACCACGTTTCCAGTGCGTTGGCTTCATATAAAAACGGATCTTTTTCATAAACAGAAAAACTTGCCCAACGTCCTTTTTCAAGGCTACCAATTTCATTTTCAAGGTGTAACAATTGAGCAGGATACAAGGTTAATGCGTTCAAAGCAGCATCAATTGGAAGTCCATGAGTAAGTGCTTTGCGTAGATTTTTCCAAAAGTCGTCGGGAGAAGATAAACCATGTGTGGTCAACGAAAAGGGAACTTGATGTTGAAACAAAATGAACGGATTACTTGGCGCTAATTCCCAATGTTTCAAATCACTCAATGGAATTTGACGGGCTACGTATGGATCTTTAACATCGTAAGCATCAGGGAAATTTAAAGGAATAACTAATGGATTTTTTCGTTTTGCAAGTTGTTGAATCGCGGCGTATTCGTTTCCTGAGCCCACATAAATAAACGGAATTTTGAACTCGTCACTAATTTTTAATGCCCGTAAAATCTCCCATTTATCTTCCGTTTTGAAAAATGCTGGAAGTTGCAATTGGCTTTTCCATGCGTCTAAGGAGACACTCTTTTCTTGTTGTATGGTTTGTGAGGAATAATAATTTAAATCATATAACGCCTGACGCAAAAGTGCAATAGCTCCCATTTGAGAAGAGGGATAAGTTTGTCTAGAAACACCTTTTGAAAACGAATAAAATTGTGCCGCTTGATTGCTGATTAACTGTTGATGAGTTGAATTGCCATCCAAGGAAATTAGTGTTCCCGTGCCACGAACAATGCCATCATGTTGGTGTGTTAAGGCAAATCCAAATCCAGCTTTTAAGAGTTTTTCTTGTGTTTTTTCGTCGTTTGCAAATAATGGCGCTGCATGGTTTTCTGGGTGAATGGCTTCGTTCCAATAATAAGCGCCTGATTTTGAAGTCTCCAATTGTGGACCATATCCAGAACGGTTGTTCAATTCGTATTTCGGAAGCCCAACATTGGAATACAGTTCAATAAACGACGGGACGATGGTTTTTCCTTTCAAATCAACTACTGTTGCGTTGTCTGTTTTCAGGGGACGTTCGCTGATTTCAACAATTCTTCCATTTTCAATGAGTAAATAGGCCTGACTCATTTTCGTGGTAGGATTGATATAAACCGTTGCATTTTCGATTAAAAAACGTTCCGATTTCGATGTTTTCACACCATTATTTGGCCCGAATTGAGCGAACGAAAATGTGGTAAAAAACAAAAGCCCTGTAAGAAGGCTTCGTGATTTTAAATTCATAAAATTGGAATTATAAAAATTAAAATGAGGTTGTTTTAGGGCGCAAGTGGACCAACATATTCCAAGCACGGACGAAAACCGATATTGCATTTTCCGTTGATAGTAAAGGTAAATTCTGCGTAACCAGTTATTTCCATTTTAAAATCGGGTGTATTGCAATATTCTGTGATACATTCATCTCCTTTATATTGAACTAATTCAGAACTTGATAATTTGTGTTTGGATTTGATTTCAACGATTGTCATACGCTTTTCTTCACGATAGATATTATAGGTACCTTTTTTCAAACGTCCTTTCCATTGTCCTTTATCGTTTAAAGTAATCCATTTCACTTTTGTTCCTCCGACACGGATTAATGCAAATTTCTGACCAGCAGCAGGTGCAGTTGTACCTTTTGCCATTTCAGGAGTTGGACGAGCGCCGCCACAGTATGGAAGATGCGTGTTGAACGTAAGCGAAGTTTTCTGTGCAAAAGTTGAGAACCCGATAAAAACAAAAAATAGGAAAGCGTATTTCATAACTTGAATTTGTGGGCTAAGATAAGGAAGATTATGGATTTAAGGGTTCGTTGTGTTTCGTCTGATTTTCTTCGTGCGACTTCCTTGCCAACCTATATTTGTTTTATACAATTTGACGAACGCAAAGAATAGTTTCCATGTAGCAGAAGTAGTTCAGGTAAGTTCAATTTTAAATCCGATTTAGAAGTAGTGAATTTCACAAAAGCATTATTCTGAATTGCATTTTTCGCAACTCGATGGAATTGACAATTGGCATTTTTTGCAACTAGTAACCTAATCGAGGGACTTCCCTTTTTAGATTTTACGGTTTCGTGCAAATCAAATCCTTTTGACCTTTTATTTCAGTTTTCCTTCTTATGCACAACTGCTGATGTTTGTCAAAAAAAAGAATGAAAGTTTTTGTGACCGGAGCAGATGGAATGTTAGGAACTTGTGTTTGTATTGAATTATTGAAGCGACATTACGAAGTAGTGGCCTTTGTTTTAGCAAGCAATGAAAATTCAACCATTTCTAAATTATCGATTGACCAGAAAATCGGAAATGTATTGGATCAATCCTCGATAGAAAAGGGGATGGAAGGAGCTGATTATGTCATACATATAGCTGCTTCTACACTTGTTTGGCCAAGAAAAAACGAACGAGTTATGGCGGTTAATTTAACGGGGACACAGCTCGTAGCAAATACAGCCAGAAAATTAGGAATCAAACGAATGGTGCATATTGGTTCGGCAAGTTCTTTTACAAATGGGCATTTTGGTTTCCCAGGAAATGAGGATGTACTTTTTGTACCTCAATCGGATACCATGGATTATGTAACAAGTAAACTGTTAGCGCATAAGTGGTTATTGGAAGAAAACGAAAAGAATGGTTTTCCAGTGGTGATTATATGTCCTACCTTTATGATAGGTCCTTATGATGCCTTGCCTTCTTCAGGTAAGATGTTACAGACTTTCTTCAATGAAAAATTACCCGCATATACCGCAGGAGGGAAAAACTTCGTAAATACAGAAGACGTTGCTGTGGCGGTTGTAAATGCCTTGACAATGGGTGAAATTGGACAAAGCTACATAGCAGGAAATGCAAATTTGAGTTTCGGGGAGTTCTTAAAAAAAGCTGCAAGAACAGTTGATAAACCGTTCAGATTAAAACAAGTGCCAACATGGTTGACCTTGTCGGTTGGGTTCATGCAGTCTGTCATTGCATATCTAACTAAACGTCCGCCATTGTTAAGTTATTCTATGGCAAAAACCAGTATAATTCAACAAGTTTATTCCGCAGATAAAGCAGTTCAAGTCCTTCAAATGCCACAACAACCGATTGAGGTTGGAATTCAAAAATGTTACGATTGGTTCAAAGAAAATAATTATTTAAACAACTCAAAATGATAAAATCTCTTCATGTAAATATCTCGTGGGACACAACTGATTTAAAAACTGTATTACCCATTCTTTTGACAATTGTTTTCTTTGTGATTTATTGGTTTACAGCTAATTCAGGGAAAGTTAAATCCTTTTTTTATAAACAACAAGACGCAGACAAAGCATCCGTTCAACATATTTTCTT
The DNA here is from genome assembly GCA_039795265.1 of Bacteroidota bacterium. GTDB lineage: Bacteria > Bacteroidota > Bacteroidia > Flavobacteriales_D > Crocinitomicaceae > UBA952. The sequence continues at coordinate 60,208 of JBDKEM010000053.1, forward strand.
TACGAAGTACTTCGGTTTTTTAACAATGGGTATTTTTCCGTTGATGATTTGTTTAGTCTATATAGAGGGAAGTTCACCCGCTTATTTTGGTTTGACGTTTATCCCTAAGACAAGTTTATTTTCATTGTTTTGGACTATTATTCTTTGCATGTTAGTAGTTCCAATTGCGTATTCAAGTGCTAAAAAACCAAAAAATTGGGTTAATTACCCTCAAATTAGGGCGAAAGTTTGGACAAAAAGTACTGTTTTTAAAAGTGCTTTGGGTTGGTTTTTGTATTTGTTTGGTTATGAACTATTATTTCGAGGCATACTACTTTTTCCATTAGTAGAAAGTATTGGCGTTTGGCCAGCTATTGCCATCAATATTGCACTTTATTCAGCTACTCATATTCCAAAAGGCTTAGATGAAACGATTGGCGCGGTGCCTTTGGGATTGGTATTGTGTCTTTTGACACTTTATTCTGGAACAATTTGGATAGCCTTTTTTGTTCATGTGGCCATGGCTTGGACGAATTGTTTTACAGCATTTAAATTTCATCCTGATATGACATATATTAAAAGAAAAAAACAGTGAAAATTAATTTTTATTTAATTCGCGGTCTATCCAGAGAATCAGGGCATTGGGGGGATTTTCTTACGTATTTATCAAAAGAATTTCCAACTGCAAATTTTTTTCTTCTTGACCTTCCAGGTTCGGGTGAAAATCGAGCAAATAATTCACCTTCTACAATTCCAAAAATTGTCGATTTTATAAGTAATAAGTACCTAGTCAATGAGTCAGATTTTAATATTGTACTAGCATCATCATTGGGTGGAGTAGTTGCATATGAATGGGTTATGCGATTTCCAGACTATTTTTCTGGTATAGTTTTAATGAATACATCGTTTAAGCCAATTTGTAAAAATACAGAACGAGTAAAACCAAAAGTCCTCTTCAAACTCTTGAAAATTTTGTTGCATCCAAAGGTGTTGAAAAGGGAAAAAATGGTTCTGGAAATTAATACTAATAAAGCTGAAATCCCGATTGAACTGATTGAAAAATGGGTAGATATTCAAGAAAAGCGCAAAATGTCAAAGTGGAACATATTCATGCAGGCAATAGCAGGTCATCGTTATAGGGTCGCAAAAAAATCAATACCAATTCCACTCTTAATGCTAGGATCAAAAATGGATAAATTAGTATGCTCTCAATGTATTCAACGAGTACATAATGTATTTGGTGGAACTTTAATCTGGCATGAAACCGCTGGACATTGTCTCCCTCTGGATGAACCAAATTGGGTTGCAATCCAAATTAAAAATTGGCTCATAATTAATCGTATTTACGAATGAGAATATTAGTAACTGGCGCCACAAGTAGTATTGGTGCACATCTTGTTAATTTATTGCTAATGAAGGGGCATATTGTACATGTACTTGTTCGCAAAAAAGAGAATTTTCAGTTTTTTAAACAAGATAATGTTCGTGTTTTTGAAGGGGATATTTTAGATCGAAATAGTATTGACTTCGCCATGAGAGATTGTCAACAGGTGTATCATTTAGCTGCAATAGCAAAAGTTTGGTTGAAAGATCCCAGCGACTTTTTTCAAGTAAATGTACAAGGCACTATTAATCTATTAGAATTAGCATGGAAAAACAAGGTTTCAAAAATCGTGGTCACTAGTTCAGCAGGAGTCTATGGTCCCTCTATTAACGATGTTGTCAATGAGGAAAAGGTTAGAGAGATCGATTTTTTTAATGAATATGAAAGTTCAAAGTTGCTAGCAGAGCTTAAAATCAAGGAATTTGTTTCTGAAAAAAAGATGGACATCGTTATCGTTTCGCCAACTAGAGTTTACGGGCCGATTCTTTTTGGCGAGGTGGCCTCCACAAATTTATTGATCGAAAAATACTTGAATAAGAACTGGCGAATTCTTCCAGGTTCAGGAAAGGAAATTGGTAATTATGCTTATATTGAAGATGTTGCTTACGGACATATACTTGCGATGGAGAACGGAAAATCAGGTCAAAGTTATATTTTGGGAGGTGAGAATTGTACGTATTTTGAATTTTTTCAAAAAATGGCAGAGTTGTCAAATGTGAATCGAAGAATGCTTAAGATTCCAATTTGGATTCAATTTTTATTTGCTAACTTTCAATTAGTTAGAGCGAATATTTTAGGAATTGAACCTACTATTACTCCAAAATGGTTAGGAAAGGCATTTTACAATTGGGAAGTTTCTTCGCAAAAGGCTGTAAATGAAATTGGTTATCGAATCACCAAAATAGAAGAGGGGTTGTCAAAAACAATTTCCAGTTTGAAAAGGTGACGAATCGGATCAAATAAACTGTTCCTTTTTCAAATCCAACCACTCCAGCGTCGAATTACAGAAAATATCTTCTATGACTTCTGCTGAAAATGAGCTGTCCTCAATGAATTTTCCTATTTCCAAATCACCCAGCGGGAAAGGATAATCCGAACCCAAACAAACGCGTTTTGAACCTTGTAATTTCAAAATGTATTCTAACGCATCAATGTCATGTGTAATCGAATCCACCCAAAATTTACCAACATAACTACGAGGATTGTGGGGGTTGTCAATTGCCACTAAATCCGGACGACAATTGAATCCGTGTTCAACGCGTCCCAAGGTGGGTAAAAAGGAACCTCCTGCATGCGAAAAACAAACACGTAATTTCGGTAAACGTTCCAAAACGCCCCCAAAAATCAATGAACACGCCGCACGGGAAGTTTCAGCAGGCATTCCGACTAGCCAAGGCAACCAGTATTTTTTCATACTGTCGAAGCCCATCATTTGCCATGGATGAATCATCACCGCCATTCCGAGTCGTTCACAGGCTTCAAAAATTGGAAAAAATCGTTCTTCACTCAGGTTTTCATCGTTGATATTAGAACCGATTTGAATGCCAACGTGTCCTATCTTTTTTGCTCGTTCCAACTCTTGAATGGCCAATTCGGTATCTTGCATCGGAAGGGTGGCTAAACCAATATAATTTTTCGGGAAACGCGTCACTAAGTCGGCAATATGGTCGTTTAGAAATTCACTCACCTCCAATCCGTGCTTGGGTTGAGCCCAATACGAAAACAATACAGGAATCGTGCAAACCACCTGAACGGACGTGTTATACGCAACATATTCATCAATGCGTAAATTTTCATCCCAACAGTTTTCTTTGATACGTCTAAAAAATTGACCGCCTTGCATCATATCCGCCGTTCCATCGATATTGGGGTACAATTCTATGAATTTCCCGTACCCAAATTTCTCCGTCCATTTTGGGAGTTGCTTTGGGATTATGTGCGTGTGCATGTCAATTTTTAGTGTACTCATGCTGCTATCGCTTTGTTTAGTAAACCAATCATAGAAAGTGTCACCATGTAAAGCGCGTCACCTGTATCTTCGCTGATGTCTTCGCTTTCAATCATTGCGTCGATTTCTGCTGCCATGAATTCAATAAGCTCTTGTTGACCAAGGTATTCGTAGAGTAGTTCGTCGTTTTCGGTGCGGTTGTATTCGATTAATAGTTCTTGAAAAGGCTCTAAAAAGTCGTTGATTTCCGCCTCGCTAATTTTGTTGATGCGCACTCCTGAAAGTTCGAAAGCTTTGTAAGCAACAGTGAACAAATAGGTAGTTGTCCAGCCCAAATCCTCGTCGTTGAATTCTTCAGCTGCTGACATCAGATAACCTACCAATTCGGTTTGTTGTTCCATATAGTTTTCTGCGAAGGTTGTCATATCGTCATCGTTCAAGCCATCAACATAATTGGCAGCTTCTTCAATCTTTTCGTAGGATAATTGCATAAAAAATTAGTTTGCCCAAAGATAAGGTGCATTTTTAAAATAGGGATGAAAAGGATAGGAATGAGAATTTTTCTCTAAACTTTTTTCTCCTTGCTTGACGCTTTACTTACGTTACAAATCGTTTTGGTCTATAGCTTTTATACTTAAGCGAATCTCCATACTTTATACAAGACCTTCCACTGTGTTCGAATCAGTATCTGCGACTCTCGGCTCTACATTTTGAATGCTACAATTCCCATTTTAAAAAATCACTCCTCCGTCAACTGTTTTCTGTACATTTCAGCATAAACGCCTTCTTTCGCAAGAAGTAGTTGATGGGTGCCTTGCTCGATGATTTGTCCGTGGTCGATAACAAGGATTTGATTAGCGTTGCGAATAGTCGAAATTCGGTGACTGACAACAACCGAAGTGCGTCCTGAGGCGACTTTATTCAAGTTACTAAGGATTATTTCCTCAGTTTCGGTGTCCACCGCGCTAAGACAATCGTCCAGTAAGAGCAGTTTCGGATGACGCAACAAGGCTCGAGCGATGCTAATTCGTTGTTTTTGTCCTCCGCTTAAATTTACGCCACGTTCCCCTAAAACGGTTTGAAATTTATCTGGAAATTCTTGAATATTGTGATATACGTGCGTCATTTCGGTGACTTTCTGTAATTCCGAATCGGAAACTTTTTCGCCTTTCACACCGAATTGTAAATTGTCGGCAATGGTTTCTGAGAAAAGAAAAACGTCCTGTGGAACCACGCCACTTTGATTGCGGAATTTCTCCAAGTTTATGGTTTTCAAATCCGCTCCGTCAATTAAAATGCGACCGCTTGAAGGGTCATATTGGCGCATCAACAATTGAAGTAAAGTCGATTTTCCGCTTCCAGTTCTACCCACTACAGCTAAAGTGTCGCCACGTTTCACCTTGAAAGACAAATTTTTAATCGCTTCAATTCCAGTATCAGGGTAGGTGAAGCTGACGTTTTCAAATTCAATGTCGCCTTGAAAATCAAATTCGGATTTTGTTGGATTAGAGATAGTTGGTTCTTGTTTTAAAAATTCGTTGATGCGCGTTTGAGATGCTGATGCACGTTGAATGATAGCTGTTACCCAACCGATACTCGCGAAAGGCCACGTTAAGTTGTTGACAAAGAAAATAAATGCGACGATTGTACCGTAATCAGCGATTTCTTTGGTGTGAAGCATTTTACCGCCTAAGTAAATCGTAATCAAGGTACTCATTCCGATTAAAAACAAAATCGTTGGCATGAAAAGGGCATTGATGAGCACCAATTTCATCGTTCGTGCTTTGTATTCGTTGGCGGAATTTTCAAATTTCTCGGCAGTTTCATTGTCACGATTGTAGGCTTTTACCACACGGATTCCAGCAAAAGTTTCTTGTGCAATGGTGGATAGAAACGACTGTTCTTCTTGCACTTTTTTGCTAAGTGCATTCATTTTAGAGGAGACCTTATATATCAGAAATGACATGATTGGTAGTGGGATGAGGGCGAACAAAGTTAACTTTGGGCTAATACTCAACATTTTTGAAGAGGTCATCGTGAACAATACCACGAGGTTGATACTATACATAATTCCGGGACCAAGATACATTCGCACCAATCCAACATCCTCGGAAATTCGGTTCATCAAATCACCTGTTGAATTGCGTTTGAAAAAAGCTAAATCCAAGCGTTCGTATTGTTGGAAAATCTCATTTTTAAGATCAAACTCAATGTGACGCGACATGACAATAATCGTTTGACGCATTAGAAACAAGAAAAATCCTTTCCCAATGGAGAACAAAATATACATCAAACCAATTTGCACCGACAACCAAAGCAAGTTTGCATTTTTGCCAAAATCGGAATTGTTCATCAGTTCATCTACCGTATGTTTAACGTACATAGGCATTTGGATTCCGAAGTAATTACTCACAATCGTAAAGAGGATTCCTCCGGCGAAGTGCCATTTGTATCGGATAAAATATTTATTAAGGTAGCTCAGAGACTTCATGGATTATTTCCTAATTTTGCCGCGCTTTGAAAGGTTGCAAAAGTAACGAATGAAAAGCATTAACGAACGCGTTTTTATTATATGTCATCAATTACCATTCAATCAGCAGCAGAACTGGCAGAGAATCCAGTGATTGCGCAAATGTCGGCTTTAGGCCACGAACAAATCCTATTTTGTAACGATGAAGCAACCGGATTGAAAGCGATTATCGCTGTACACAACACCGTTCTTGGACCAGCTTTAGGAGGAACGCGTATGTGGGCATACAACAACGAGATGGAAGCTTTGAATGACGTATTACGTTTGTCGCGTGGTATGACTTACAAAAATGCCATTTCAGGTTTGAATCTTGGTGGTGGTAAAGCGGTAATTATCGGCGATGCGCGAACCATGAAGTCGGAAGCACTTTTCCGTCGATTTGGGAAATTCGTAGAAAGTTTAGCTGGAAAATACATCACCGCAGAAGACGTTGGTATCAACCCACAAGACATGAATTGGGTAAGCATGGAAACCAATAATGTTGTTGGTTTACCTGGGAAAAGTGGTGATCCGTCGCCAGTTACAGCTTACGGAACTTATATGGGCATGAAAGCGTGTGCTAAACACCAGTTCGGTTCTGAAAGTTTGAATGGTAAAAAAGTAGCAGTTCAAGGAGTGGGTCACGTCGGAGAATACCTTGTGCAACATTTGACCAAAGAAGGAGCGCAAGTGTATATCACGGACATTCATCATGAAACCTTGAAGCGCGTTGCGGAGGAATACAATGCAACCGTTGTAGCGCCAAACGATATTTACGACGTGGACATGGATATTTATGCGCCTTGTGCTTTAGGAGCAACAGTTAATGACGAGACTTTAGAGCGTTTAAATTGTTCAATTATCGCCGGTGCAGCTAATAACCAATTGAAAATGGAAGCTAAACATGGTGTTGAAGTAATGAAAAGAGGTATCATTTATGCTCCCGACTATGCTATCAACGCAGGAGGAGTCATCAATTGCTTTTCGGAAGTAAAAGGATTAGCAGCTTCATGGTCACATCAAAAAGCGGAAGAAATTTACGATACGATTTTCAATATCGTGAAACGTTCAAAAGAGGAAAATATCCCAACCTATCAAATTGCAAATAAAATGGCAGAAGAACGCATCAAGGCTATCGGTCGTGTGAAATTGCCGATGTAAGAATATGCTAAACAGACGACATTTAAGGATTAAAGCGTTGCAGGTATTGTATGCCTTTTTTCAAAGTGGCAACAACGACCGACTACGAGCGGAAGAGGATTTGGAGAAAAGTATCCGTTTGATGTACCACATGTATTTGTACTTGATTTTAACCCTGCCAGAATTAAAACGAGCTGCAGGAAACAAAATCGAAGACCGAAAAAACAAATACTTGCCAACACCAGAGGACTTGAATCCAAACCTGAAGTGGTACAATAACGCTTTGGTTCAACAGATTGAAGACAGCGATTCTTTGCGTCGTATTGCTGAATTGAAAGAAAACAAAGTGAATTGGTTAGGTGCTGAGGAACAGGAGATTTTTCGTAAAATGTTCATGCAAATCGAAGAAAGCGAAGTGTATTTTGAACACATGAAAAACGAGGTGGAAGGCTACGAAGAAGACAAAGCCTTTGCGGTTCAATTGTTCAAAAGCGAGGTAGCTAATTCAGAATTACTACACCATTTCTTCGAGGAGAATCACATTTTTTGGCAAGACGATTTGGATTTATGCTGTTCGATGGTGATTAAAACCTTGAAAGCGGCGCAAGAAAACGAGGAATTCTCGGTTCTACCTTTATACAAGCCAAACGATGACGAAGAGGCATTCGTGAAAACCTTGTTGAAAGAAACCATCAAACGCGATGCTGAAAACGAAACGCTGATCAATGAATTGGCGGAGAATTGGGAGTTGGATCGTATCGCAAAAATGGACTTCCTGCTTTTAAAAATGGGAATCACCGAGTTACAAGTTTGTTCTAGCATCCCGACAAAAGTGACGCTGAACGAATACATTGAAATATCTAAGTTTTACAGTACACCGAAAAGTAACGTTTTCATCAATGGTATTTTGGACAAAGCAATCCAACGTCTTACGGCTGAAAAGAAAATCGTTAAAATCGGTCGCGGTTTAATGCAATAAAAATATGAGAAAGTTATTATTTATCAGCCCTTTATTTTTGGGTTTATTCGCTTGCGGAGGGAATAATTCAGTGGAAGTTGGTCAAAAAACAACCATGGAAATCGACACCTTAATCAACGCAGGTACGGTGGTAAAAGGAGAAGTGATCAACGCACGCATCAAATTCAAAAATACGGGAGAATATCCGCTTGTGTTCGGTGAAGTGAAACCGTCGTGTTCGTGTACTGTCGCTGAAAAACCGGAAGAACCAATTGCCCCAGGAGAAAGCGGAGAAATCATTGCACAAGTGAAAACGGATCATAATCCAACTTCACATATAATCAAAACGGTAACGGTTATGACGAACACTGAACCGAATTTACACGTAATCTACATCAAAGGAAAAATAAAATAAACGTTATGAATCAAGGAACACAAAGTCTAGTAATGATAGGAGCGATGATACTCGTTTTCTATTTTTTTATGATACGTCCACAGCAAAAAAAGCAAAAAGAATTGCGCAAATTTCGTGAGAGTTTAAAACCAAAGGATAAAGTGGTTACAATTGGAGGAATCCATGGAATCATTTTAGAAGTGAACGACACTACGGTGTTACTTCAAATCGAAGGAGCTAAAATCCGTGTTGAAAAAAGTGCGGTTTCTCAAACTTCTGAAGACCGTTTACAAGCGTAATTTCTTTTTAGAAAGAGAAATTACTAGGTATTTATTGGTCAACTGTACGATTTTCTAGTTTTTACCGTTTCTCCGTCATGCGTCGATTTTTATTGATTGGAATTTTTGGTTTCCTTTTCGGAATTACTTTCGGACAAGGGCAACACAATTTCTTTTCGCGCTCCGAATTGGGACCTACCATTGGCGGTATGTTTTATTTGGGCGACTTGAATCAATTTAAACCGTTTTACAAAAGTAATTTAGCGGGAGGAATCATGTACCGTTATTACCACGAACCACGCATAGCATTCCGCGGAAATTTTACCATCGGAAATGTAGAAGCCTACGATAGTGATTCTAAAATTCCCTTGTTACTGAACCGAAATCTTGATTTTCAATCGCAAATTATTGAACTTTCTGCTGGTTTAGAATTTAATTATTGGCCGTTTCAAGTAGGAAGTAAAAAGTATCCTGCAACGGCTTATATGTTGGTCGGAATAGGCGGTTTTTATATGAATCCGTACACCGTTGTTGACGGCGATAAAGTGTATTTACAACCATTGGGTACAGAAGGACAAGGATCACCATTGGGTAGTAGAAAATATTCCAATTATCAATTGTGTGTCCCGCTCGGTTTGGGTTTTAAAGTGACTTTAGGAAAAGTAGCATCCTTCAATGTCGAAATGGCGATACGCAAAACCTTTACGGATTATTTAGACGACGTAAAATCTGCCTACTATCTTGATCCAGCCTTGTTAGCACAAGCAAACGGACAACAAGCAGCAGATTTATCGAATAAAAGCTTGGATAATTCCCGTTTTGGTCGTCGCGGAAATCCAGCCACGAAAGATTGGTACGTTTACTTCGGCGGCACCTTAGCGTTCCGATTGGGAAAAGGCTCGACTTGTTGGCATGAATGATTTTTTTATCTTCATACAAAAATTTCGTCCAATGAAATCAATTTTCTATTCAACTTTTTCGCTTAAAATAGTATCATTCTTTGTGTTAATCACCTCAATTTCGTGGTCACAAGACGCAGTTTCAACCCGTGATTCGAAAGTAAATCGAGCAGATAATTGTGGTATAGAAACGGTTCAGGCGTACACGCAACAAGTACTTGGGAAAAATGTCGGTTTTTTTGTCCGCTTTAAAAACGATGGCGATAAAACAATTGATGCCTTGGAATACGACGTTACCTTTAAAAATGCCTTTGACGAAATTATTGGGACAAAAACTTTCACATGGCAAGCAAGTGTCATTGTTGGTCCTATCAAACCGAACATGATTATCAATGACGGTGGAACCAATTGGATGGACGGAGCAAACAAAATTGATGTAAAAATCCTACGCGTTCACTTTACAAACGGAACGACTTGCCGACCGGATAAAACGAAAACCATTAATTTCTAAAATGGCACTACGCGATTGGTTACGCCAACTTACACCGAGTTTTCTTTTAGATGTATATCGAAGAAGAAAGAAAAATCAGGTGCGTAAAACCTTAGAAATTGAGAAACAAAATGGTGAAATCATCACCGAAGAAATGTTGGTGAAACAGCTGGAAATGTGCGGGATAAAGCAAGGTGATTCCTTATTGGTTCATTCGTCAATGAGTAAATTGGGTTATCTTGAAAATGGAGCTTCGACCTTTATTCAGGCTTTAAAAAATGTGTTGGGAGAAAAGGGAACTTTGTTAATGCCAACTTCACCAAATGACCGTTTGCAGCTCGATTATATTCGTCAATTAAAGCGATTTGAGGTGCTAAATTCACCTTCGCGCTTGGGGAAAATAACTGAGGTTTTCCGAACAATGGAAGGGGTGCGAAGAAGTTGGAGTCCGACTGAACCAGTAGCTGCTTGGGGACGCTTGGCGGAATTTTACACCGAAAATCATCATCTCGACGAAACGCCTTACGCTGCCCATTCGCCCTTCGCAAAATTGGCAGATGAAAAGGGTAAAATAGTGTACGTCGGAGTAACCTTAGACAACGCAGGAACGAGTTTACACGTCCTCGAAGACGCTATTTCCATTGATTTTCAAGTCTATTTTGACGAATTATTTGAAGTTGAAATTCAGAAGCCCAACGGTGAAGTGATAAAACGAAAATTCAAAGTACACAACCCAGAAGTGTCTAAATTGCGCCGTTGCGATGAATTGCTTCCCTATTTTGAACGGGATGGTATTGCTCAAAAAATTACAATTGGAAAAGCGAATTCGTGGTTGTTTGACGCTGCGAAAATGCGCGAATGGATGATAAAAGCCTATCAGGAAAAAGGCGTAACAATGTACACTCCACACGGTCGAGCATGAAAATAGCCATCACTTGGGACTATGAATTATATTTCGGTGAAACGTCTGGAACAGTGGAACAATGCCTTCTTTTTCCGACCAATGAATTGCTGAAGATAGGGGAGACACACGGGGCAAATTTTACCTTTTTTGTGGATATTGGTATGTTCACGCAAGCTGAAAAATTGGACGTCATGCAAGACGAGTTGACGAAGGTTGAAAATCAAATCCGCACTTGGCAAAATCGACACGAAACTGCTTTACACATTCATCCGCACTGGGAAGACGCTATTTGGAAAAACAATAAATGGGAATTTAATATAAATCGGTATAAAGTTGCTGATTTTGAACCAGATGAAGCACATTCGATAATTTTAAAATACGGCGAACGCTTGCAACAACTGACGGATAAACCGCTTGTTTCGTATCGCGCAGGAGGTTGGTGCATTCAACCATTTTCGCAATTTAAAGCCGCATTTAAAACGTTAGGAATTCAACGCGAAAGTTCCGTTTTTCACGGCGGAAGGAATGACAATTCGCCCTATCAATATGATTTTAGTAAAGCGCCAAACTCGCAAGATTGGACCTTTGAAGACGATCCTTGTCAACCGGAAAATGATGGGACTTTCACCGAATTTCCGATTGCAGCACAAAGGTATTCACCGCTGTTTTTTTGGCGTCTATTTGTCCTTGGACGTTTGTTTCCAGATCGCCACAAACCACTTGGAAACGGGAAACCAGCAAAGGGAGGCGGAAGTCGAATGGATTTTTTAACGAAGTACAATCACTTGTGTGTCAGTGCCGATGGCTATTTTGTCACCCAAATCGAACGAGCAATAAAAGCTGCTGAACGACGAGGTTGGGATAAATTGGTCATCATTGGGCATCCGAAAGCTTGTACACATTTTTCATTAGGATATTTGGAAAAAGTGCTTGCTCGAAATTCAAAAAAACACCAATTCGTATGTCTGCGCGACCTGTAAGAATTTCTCGAAAGGAACTCGATGAGGTCAAGTTGAGCGCTTTGGCAGCCCAATCGGATTTTCCTTATTTCATGTCCTTGTCGTATCTCGATGCCGTTTCACCCAATTGGGAAGCCTTGATAATCAACGACTACGAAGCTGTTCTCCCCATTTTTCCACAACAAAAATTTGGTTTATCGGTTTCCTTGCAGCCCTTGTTTCTCCGTTCTGTGGACGTGTTGGGAAATAAAGAATTTTCTTCTGTTTTATTCACTGAGTTAAAATCCATTTTCACCCTTATTGATTTGAATTTCACTGCTGAATTAAAGGATAAATTGGGAGAAATAGATGCTAAATCCTTTGTTTTTCAAGTCATTCCGTTGGAAGAGGGATATGAAGGCGTTCGGAAAAATTACTCAGAAAACGTTCGGCGTAAGGTCAAACACTTTCAGAAACAAGGCGGAACGATTGCATTACATTCTGAACCTGAGAAATTGATTCAACTCTTTCAATCCGAAAAAGCAAACGTTTATGAAACGATGACGGACGAAGCCTATAATGCGCTGATTACCTTGATGCAAGCAAGTTTAAAAAATGGTAAAGGAAAACTTTTTGCCGCTATGATGAACGGGGAAATGGAAGCGATGGCCTTTTTCATTTTTGAAGAAACGGCGACCTTATATTTGAAAGGTATTGCCAATGAAGCAGGACGGAAATCGGGCGCTTTACAAGCCATTTTCGACACTGCAATTCAAGAATCTTGTGCTATGAAAAAGCGATTTTTTGATTTTGGTGGTTCGCATCAGACTGGTTTGAGCACATTTAATCGTAAATTCGGGGCGAAAGATTTTCAGTATTTCCGAATAAAACAAGTTGGTTTGAAAGGGATTACAGGAAAAATGCTTGGAAAAATTTGGAAATTGAAATGAGAAAAATTGTAATTACAGGTGCGTCTGGTGGAATTGGTCAAGCTTTAGCCGAAGATTTATTGCGCAAAGGTCATTTTTTGTACCTTGTAGGCAATAAGAATATCAGCCGTTTGGACGGATTACAAAAAACGTTCCCTGGGAAATTGGTTTTATTGCCCTTTGATTTTGATCACGATTTTGACTTGGAAGATTTAGTACAACACCTTGTAGATGTGGATACGGTTATCCACGCGATGGGCGTTTCAAGTGCAGGAATGAGCTGGAAAATTGCTGAATCGATTTGGGAACGAAGTCTGCGATTAAACTTAACTATTCCCTTTAAAATAACTCAACGGTTAATTCCCTCGATGCGTCAGGAAAAATTTGGTCGCATTATTTTCTTTTCATCGGTGGTCGCACAAAAGGGAATAGTAGGGACGTCGGCATATTCGGCGAGCAAAAGCGCATTGATAGGTTTGACAAGAACATTAGCTGCGGAATTAGCGACTTCCAACATTACTGTTAATTGCATTGCGCCTGGTTACATGGACGTTGGAATGATTCACGAAGTAAGTCCAGAATTTCTTGAGAATGTGGTTGAATCCATTCCGATGAAACAATTGGGTGATGTTAAAAATATCTGTAAAACAGTGAATTATCTCATTGATGAAAAGACGGATTATGTGACCGGTCAAGTTCTAAACGTCAACGGAGGAATGATTTAGTTCGTTGTTTAGAAACAATTTAAAACATGGAAAACCTATTTTTAGATCTCGGATTTTCGTTTACGGTAAGCAAATTTCTACCCTTACTAATTCTTCTAATTTTAGGAATATCTGCCGCTTACTTTTCTTTCAAAAATCTGAAAAATAGATTAATGCGTTGGGTGTTTATCCTTTTTGTTGGATTGATTCCTTCTACAATTTATTTTAGTTTGTTTCCTATTTATGAAGGTGACATTGCCAATTACGGGACGCGTCCGACAAGCCATTTATCCTTTCCAGTGAAAAGAACTTTAACCGTTTTCGCTCTTCCAGAATGTCCATATTGCCGCGAATCAATACAAGAAATTAATCGTTTAGTAAAGCATAAAGGGGAAGAGACCGATATTCGCTACGTTGTACTTTCAACAGACACCGCCGCCGCAGATTTTTATAGAAAGGAACTCGATAAAAAGGTGAAAATTGAGCAAACATCATTATCCGTTTACATATCAGAAATTACTCAAGGAGCTTATCCAACATACAGCCTTTCCGAGAACGGTAAGCTAATTTCATGTTGGTCGAATTCTACTTTCGGTGCGGCTGCGTGGGATGTAATTTTCGTTAAATAAGGTTGAGGTCAATTGTGAAAATTTCTTAAAAACGCCACCATTGGAAACTTTTATGATGTAAAAAGTTTCCAATCTTAAAAACGTTTCTACTTTTGTCCCCGAAATGGAAGAAAGAAAAGACGTTTTATTATTACGTGCCGCAGGGGTTTTCCTTCGTTTGGGATTAAAAAGTGTAACCATGGACACGCTTGCCAATGAGTTAGGTGTCTCAAAGAAAACACTTTACAAACATTTTGAAGATAAAAATGAACTGGTTAATGCCATTATCGAACAGCGTTTGGAAATGGATAAACAGGTGTGTGCTCAAGATTTTGAAATTGCCGAAAATGCTATCGACGCGCTTTTACGCATTTCACGTACTATTATGGAGAACATCGGGTCAATTAATCCAACCGTTTTTTTTGACCTAAAAAAGAATTACCCACAGGCCTACCAAAAAATAGTAAACCATAAAAAAGAGTTTGTTTATAATACCTACAAATCAAACATCGAACGTGGCATAACTGAAGGGATTTTCCGTGAAAACATGGATCCGGATGTGATAGCAAAAATGCATGTTGCAATGACCGATGTCATCATGGGGGGAGAAGTTTTCCCTTGGCCCGATTACGAATTCCGAACGGTATTTTTGGAAGTTTTTCGTTTTCAAATTCGAGGAATGGCAAGCGAAGAAGGTATCGCATATTTAAAAGAACGCATTAACAGAGAAATCAATGAATAAAGTATGGATTCTCCTCCTACTCACAGGAGGAACTTTGTGGGGACAGACGTCTTACACACTTAACAAGGCGATTGAGTACGCCACAACAAATCATCTTAAATTAAAGAACGGTGAGTTGGATATTACCAAAGCAGAGGAATTGAAAAAGGAATACCGCGCAATCGGATTACCACAAGTAAACATGACAGGTAGTTTCAATAATTTTCTCAACCTTCCTGTGCAGGTGGTTTCTGCAAAATTCTTCAATCCTATGGCGGGTGATGATGAATTGGTTTCCTTTCGTGCTGGTACAAATTTCAGCGGCAACGGAACCTTACAAGTATCACAATTAATTTTTAATGGCTCCTATTTTATTGGTGTTGAGGCCGCTAAACAAATGATTGATTTGCAAAAAACATTGTTAGTGCAAACACAAGAAGAGGTAGTTTTCAACGTAATGAACGCGTATCATTTAGCCGCAGTTTCCAAAGAGAACAAGCGTTTTTCGGATTCTATGGTAGTGGTAACCGAGCAATTGGTGAAGAAACAAAAGAACTTCTTTGACCTCGGAATGATAACCCAGGAAGATGTGGATCAAGTGAATTACGCTTTATTGAGTGCGAAAAACGTTGCGATGAGTGCTCAAATTCAATTGGATAATTCTATTGCATTGTTGAAAATGGCCATGTTTTATCCGCTTGATCAGCCTTTAGAAGTAGAAGAAGGCGTTGAAACCTTGTTGGCACGTGCAACTTTGAGCCAAAGCGGAAACATTGGGAACAACTTGAATTTAAAGTTGTTAAACCAACAAGTTGACCTCGATGAATTGAACATCAAGAATAAAAAGTTTGCGTTCTATCCAACCCTTTCAGGTTACTTTCAACAAGCATACAATGCCTACCGAAACGATTTTGATTTCTTTGGTAAAAAGCCATGGTTTTCTCAAACGAATTGGGGCTTACAATTGAACGTACCAATTTTCTCTAGTGGACAACGTTACGCGCAATTACAACAGACGAAAATCCAATTGATGAAGGATGAAAACATGGTGAAAATCACCGAGAATGCGTTAAAAATGCAAGAAATCCAAGCGCAGAACAACTTGAATGGCGCGAAGCAAAAAATGGATTTGCAAAAAGAAAATATACGTCTTGCTGGTGTGATTTACAACAATGCTGTTTTGAAAGAGCAAATCGGAAAAGGAAACAGTATCGACGCTACACAAAAATATAACCAATTGATGATTGCTCAAGCGCAGTACGTTGGTTCTCTGGTTGAGGTTTTCCAGGCAAAATTGAACCTCGATAAATTGTATAATCAAATTCTTAAATAACCCTTAAACATGAAATCCAACGCAATTTTATTAGGTGCAGCACTGTTTTCGATAGCAGTAGCGACGTCTTGTTCAGCGCCGAAAGAAGAAGAAAAAGAAAAAGAGGTCGTTTTCGTTCCTCTTGTCAAATTTGAGCCGGCGCAAATCAAAACGTTTCGTCACATCATTGTCGCACAAGGTAATGTCGAGACCGACCAAGATGTGATGGTAACTGCTGAAACTGGCGGAATGATTACTAAAATGATGGTAAAAGAAGGCGATCGTGTAGCCGCTGGACAAACAATTGCGACTTTAGATGTAGCTATTATCAATTCAAGTGCACAAGAATTGGAAACACAATTGGACTACGCAGAATATATGTTCAAGAAACAAGAAGAGTTGAAAAACCGTGGAGTGGGTTCCGAATTCGATTACGAAACGGCTAAAAACCAAGTGAAAGCGCTTCGTGCAAAATTGAATTCCTTGAACACACAAAAATCGAAATCGGTGATCAAAGCGCCTTTTTCAGGTGTGATTGATGCAGTTTTGGCAAAGCAAGGACAAATGGCTGGACCTCAGGTTCCTATTGTACGCTTAGTGAATAATTCCAATCTCGATATCGTTGCTCAAATTTCTGAGAAACATTTGAATTTTGTGAAATTGGGAACTTCATTGGAAGCACATTTCCCAAATTTTGAAAAGGCACCTTTGACCTTGAAGGTAACGAATGTTGGAAGTGTCATCGAACCGACAAACCGCACTTTCCGTATCATGGCGAAGGTAAGTGGTAATAAAGATTTATTGCCTAATATGCTTGTAGAGGTGCGTATAACTGACCAAGAAGTTGCAAATGCCTTGGTTATTCCATCGAAAAGTATTTTGAAAGGGCAAGACAACACGGATTACGTCTGGACGGCTCAAGCAGCTGACAAAGGTGAGTTTATCGTGAAAAAGGCGAAAATTACCTTGATTGAAAAACAAGATGGTGAAGCGATGATTGTTCCTAATGAAATGATTAAAGAAGGATCGAAAATCATTGTGGACGGAGCAAGAGGTATTACAGAAAATGACCGCGTACGCGTAAAATAATCCCATGGAAGAAACTAAAAAAGGATTTGGACTGACCACTTTTTCGGTCAATAATACCAAGACGGTATTCCTTATCACCTTTATCATTTTCGTTGCTGGTTTAATAGCCTATAACGGGATGCCGAAGGAAAATTTCCCTGAACTAAAAATCCCTGAAATCTATATCGGGATAGCAAAACCTGGTTCTTCGCCGCAATACATGTCGGAGAAAATTTCGCAATCCATTGAAAAAGAATTGGGTGGAATTAAACTAGTAGATGAAATCAATTCTAATTCTGTTTTCGGTTACACCACCATTCGTGTGAAATTTGATTTTAAAATGCCTGTTGACGAAGCGCTTCAAAAGGTGAAAGATGCGGTCGATAAAGCCCGTTCGAAATCAGATTTTCCACAATTGCCGGTCGAACCGAATATCTTCGAGTTAGATCCATCTCAAATGCCGATTATGAACATCAACCTGCGCGGAGATAATCCTGCGGAGTTGAAAGAAATCGCGGAGATTATGGAAAAGCGAATTGAAGACTTACCAGAAATTAGTGAGGTTGATATCCGCGGAGTGCAGAAACAACAAATGCGTATTGAAGTTGATCCTGTTAAAGCACAGTCGGTTAACGTGACTTTGGATGATATTCAAAATGCAGTCAATTCCGAACATCAAACGATTCCAGGTGGTGAAATTTTGATGGATGGCATGAATAAATCCGTTCGTATTGAAGGTGAATTCAAGGATGCGGAAGAATTGAAACGCATTATCGTAAAGCAAGATGAACTGATGCCTGTTTATTTAGAAGATGTTGCAGACGTTTTCTTTGGAAATGCCGACACGACTAGTTTTGCTCGTGAGTTTGGAAAGTCGGTTGTGATGTTGGATGTGAAAAAACAAGGTGGCGAAAACTTGTTGATTGCCTCAGATAAAATAAACGCATTAATTGAAGAAGCAAAATTAGATGGTACATTACCAAGAAGCGTGAATGTTTCTTTGACGAATGATCAATCGTTCAAAACGCGAGATATGGTTTCCAATTTGGAGAATTCCATCATTTTTGGAATCATCCTGGTTGTTGGAGTTTTATTGTTTTTCTTAGGCTTAAGAAATGCGTTGTTTGTTGGGGTAGCCATTCCGCTTTCGATGTTAATGTCTTTCATGATATTAAATACTATGGGGGTTACCTTGAACTTAATGGTATTGTTTTCTCTCGTATTAGCCCTTGGTATGTTGGTTGACAACGGTATCGTAATTGTGGAGAATATTTATCGTTTTATGGACGAAGGTTATTCAGCTAAACGTGCGGTTATTGAAGGAGTTGGTGAGGTTGCTTGGCCGATTATTTCATCCACAGCTACCACGGTTGCAGCTTTTGTTCCATTAGCACTCTGGCCGGGTATGATTGGTGAGTTTATGAAGTTCTTACCATTAACGCTAATGATTGTATTGTCTAGTTCCTTGTTTGTGGCATTAGTCATCAATCCAGTTTTGGCGGTGACATACATGAAAATTGAACAAGAAAAGCCGAATAAAAAACGCGTGTTTGTTATTTCTTTGATTTTAGGAGTATTGGGGACCTTGTTGGTACTTTTGAATGCGCTATCAATTGGTAATTTGCTGCTGTTTTTTGCGGTAATGAGTATTGTCAACTTATACTTGCTTTATCCTGGAACGATTAAATTTCAAAATGGCTTTTTACCTTGGTTGGAATCGAAATATGAGCAAGTTTTGTCGTACGCTTTGAATGGGAGAAAACCGTTAATGTTTTTATTTGGAACAATTGCTCTTTTAATCGTGTCAATCGGTTTAATGGCATTGTTTCCACCGAAAGTGGAATTCTTCCCGAATAACGAGCCAAATTACGTGAATATTTTTATTTCTCATCCTATTGGAACAGATATAAATGTGACCAATCAAACGGCTTTGCAAGTCGAAAAAGATTTAGAGTCAATACTTGCGAAGTACATGGAAAAAGAGGATACGCTTGGAGTTCCTCAGAGTGAACGAATGATAAATTCCATTATTAGTCAAGTTGGTGAGGGGACAAGTGATCCACAACAAGGAGTAGTGTTAGGAAGCACACCCCATAAAGCTAGGATTACGGTGAATTTCTGCGAATTTCCTTTTCGTGGAGGAATTAAAACGTCCGACATCCTTAAAGAAATTCAAGCTGGTTTGAAAGGTAAATATGCCGCCGATATCGAAATAACTGCTGCGAAAGACCAAAATGGACCACCTCAAGGAGCGCCTATTAACATACAAATCACAGGAAGAGGAGATTATCGTGATTTAATTACGCAAGCGGATGATATTCGTTTATTTTTGGAAAGAGCCGCTGTTCCGGGTGTTGAAAAACTGAAATTGAATGTTGAGCTCAACCGTCCTGAAATTCCAATTCGAGTGGATCGAGAGCAAATTCGCAAATTGAACGCTTCGACATATCAAGTTGGAATGGCATTGAGAAAAGCCTTATTAGGACAAGATATAACGAAGTATAATGTCGAAGAAGAGTCGTATGATATCGTTGTTCGATTCAATCATGATGCTCGAGGAAATATTGAAGAATTATTGGAACAGCATCTAATATTCAGAAATAATAAAGGTCAATTATTGAACATTCCAATTCGGTCAGTTATTCAAAATCCAGAAGAAATTTCTTCTTACACAGCGGTGATTCGAAAAGATCAGGTGCCCGTTGTATCTGTTACTTCCAATGTGGTAGAAGGATTTAATCCAAATGAAGTAGTAAGTGCTTTGAAAAAGAAAATGAAGAGTTTTGAAAAAGAAGGTCGTTTAAAGACGGATTTAAATTATCGTTTTGCTGGACAACAAGATGAACAAGCGAAGGAGTTAGCCTTTTTAAGTAAAGCGTTATTAATTGCAGTTTTCTTGGTGTTGTTGATTATTGTGGCTCAATTTAACTCCTTCTCTGCTCCAGGTGTAATTATGCTTTCCGTTTTACTTTCATTTATTGGTGTTTTCCTTGGTCTAGTTATATCTCGCCAAAGTTTTGTGATTATCATGACAATGATTGGTATTATTTCTCTTGCGGGGGTTGTGGTGAACAACGCTATTGTACTCATTGATTTTACAATGCAGTTGATGCGAGAAAAGCGGAAAGAGTTGGAATTAGCACCTACCGAGGCTATTCCAAATGATATGCTTGCGTCGATATTCGTTAAAGCAGGAAAAACGCGTTTGCGTCCCGTTTTACTTACGGCCATAACAACTGTGCTTGGTTTGATTCCGCTCGCGATTGGTTTTAATATTGATTTCTTTAGTCTTTTTGCAACGTATGATCCAAAGATTTACATTGGAGGTGACAATGCCTTATTCTTTGGACCAATGTCTTGGACGATTATCTATGGATTAACGGTCGCTACCTTTTTAACCTTGGTCATCATTCCGGTAATTTATTTATTAGTTTATAAATTCAAAATCATGATTTATAGAGTTTTAAAGATTGAATTAAAATTTGAGGATTAATGGAAATTGCGGATTACGAATTACGAATTAATTAGCAATCCGCAATCTTCAATCCGCAATCCACAATAAACCGAGTAAGTGTTTTAACTTTGCGAACCATGAAGTGGATATTTTGGTTCAATATAATAATGGCAGGGAGTTTTTTATTGACTTCCTGCCATTCTTCTACTACGGAGGAAGAAAGTAAACAGCAAATTTCGTCGACATCAAGTTTCAAAGAACAAGCGGAACTCGATTCTTTGAAGGCTGAAATCGACAGTGAAATCGGTTTGCGTGAAGTGTATAGTTTGCGGTATTTGTCTTCGGAAGATGATGTCAATCAGGTGTTTGGTTTAATAGATGAGGAATTAAATATTAGTCGCTTAGAACATGTCCTCATTCCAAAGGAAGGAGTAGAGTTACAAACGCGCTATTACTTTCAAAATGGAACGATTTTCTTGAGTATGCAACTTCGTAAAAAGTTTGAAAACGAGCAATTTTTCTTGCGTGAAATTCGTACGTATTACGATGAAAATGGCGTTGTTTTGTTTACCGGCGAGCGTCGTGCTTC
Organism: Bacteroidota bacterium; assembly: GCA_039795265.1. Classification (GTDB taxonomy): domain Bacteria; phylum Bacteroidota; class Bacteroidia; order Flavobacteriales_D; family Crocinitomicaceae; genus UBA952. Next base: position 81,414 of record JBDKEM010000053.1, read on the forward strand.
TGATGAAACGAAGCTGGAAGAACGTCCATGGAAGAAAATAGCAGGAAGAGTGATGGATCCACAAAAAGCGATGGAAATCATCAATCAAAAAGGGGAGTTCGCAACGAACTTTTTGAATCTTTCCGAAGCAATGGGCAAAAAGTATATCGTTGTAGGAACCGACAAACAATCGTCCACCGTGGCGTATCACGATGGAATTTCAGGAGATTTAAAACTGTTACTCGCTCGTCCAGACAAGTTTGTGAATCAGCCCTTATCGATTTCATTCACTGAAATTACTGATGCCAATGATTTTTGTTTTCAGGCTTTGAAGGAATTGAAAATAGTGAAGTGAACTTTGAATTTTATCCTTCAGGTTTATAATTTCTTCTTTTGATTTAAATTTTCCACCCATGTACTAATTGCATTGGCGTTGAAAAGAAACAAAAATCCAGTGAGTATTTGGACTCCAGAAGAAATAAGCTTAACATAGTTGACTTGATAAGCGTCGAAAGTTGAAAGTACTGTTTCTAATTTGTTTTTAGGAATACTCGATTTGAACCAAAAAAATAACTCAGTCAAAAAGTCTCCTAAATTGCTCGCGATTAGATAAATCGCGGTACAAGTCAAGGCAATTTTTATAAGTCCTTTGCCATCGTTGAATGTTAAAGAGATATCATCACTTTCAAATCCTTTGTCCAAACGAAATAAACGGATGATTAATATTGGCTTTAATACCATTACATAAACAATGACAATAGCTAACAACAGCAAAAAAATCATGAAGAATTTAGAGAATTCACTTCGATCGTAATAATAAGAAACTCCAATTTGAATAAAGGATACCGCAAATAATAGAATCAAATAGATCCCAAGTACCTTCAATATTATTTTGAAAAAATCTGTTTTTGTCATTGATTCCGTGTTTAATTCTTGTTGACTAAAGTAAAGTAATTTATCGGGAATCAGCCAACGAACTAAATAATTGAAGCCAAGAATCGAATCCAAATCGTAACTTCGCTGTATGATTTTTAGGCTGAAAGCATTTTTTCAAACCACTGCCTTGGGTTGGTATATTTCTCGTTTTTTATTGCTTCAAGTAATGCTTGAGTTGTTTAGGGTTTACTTCTTGATAGTAAATGAAAAAGCATTTCCGAACTTTAGTTTTTCAGATCATCTTTCTGGAATGTTCTTCGATTTTGTGACGCTTAATTTGTTTTTACTTCCAGTTGCAGCTTTTCTTTTTCTTCCGATTCCTTTTGTTTTTGAAAAATGGAGAAGGGGTATCGTTTTGATAATCTTATTTTTAATAGCCTTCTTTTTATTCTTTACTTCGGCTTTTGATATAGCTTATTTTTCCTACATCAACAAACGCCTCTCATTCGATTATTGGATTTTTATGTTGAATAATGAAGACACGAGTTCGCTTGCGGATGATTTTATTCTGGAATTTTGGTGGTTGATTGCCAGCGTGATAACTGTTTTTGCGTTTTTGTTCTGGGCTTTAAAAGGGATTCCGAAATATCCGATTTCACCTTCCAATTGGAAAAATTGGGCATTTTGGGTGTTAATCATTGGTCTGATGATTGGCTTTGGACGAGGTTCGTTTCAAATGCGTCCGTTGAATGTGATTGATGCGACACGTTTCGCAAGTTTGGAAAATGCTCCTGCCGTTCTCAATGCTCCTTTCGTTTTAGTGAAAACCCAAAATTTGAAAGGGATTGAACCGAAACATTTCTACTCCCAAACCCGTGCAGATGAATTGTTTAATCCGGAAAAAAAACCGAACTCATTGCAGATTCTACCTCCTAAAACCAATGTAGTCGTTATCATTTTGGAAAGCTTTAGCGGTTATTATGTCGGCCCCGAGGAGGAAAAAAGCTACACGCCATTCTTAGATTCGATTTTTGCTCACGGACTCTATTTTCCAAATGCGTTAGCAAACGGTTCGACCTCGATGGACGGAATGGCGGCGATTACAGCTTCGATTCCCGCTTGGACCAATGAAACGTTTATTTTGTCGTCTTACAGTAGTGGATGTTACAATGGAATCGCTGGACTCTTAGGGGAAACGGGGTATAGTTCGGCATTTTTTCACAGTGCGAATAACGGCTCGATGCACTTTGATGCTTTCTCCGCTGGAGCAGGTTTTCAGCAGTATTTCGGACGAAATGAATACCCTAACGAAGCGCATTACGACGGCAATTGGGGGATTTTTGATTTTTACTTTTTACCCTGGACAGCAAAAAAAATGTCGGAGTTACCTCAGCCGTTTTGTGTCGGAATGTTCAATATTTCTTCGCATCATCCTTATACGATTCCTAAACGCTTCAAAAATCAGGTGATAAAAAGTAACGATCCCTTGGCAACTGCGATAAGTTTCGCCGATTTATCGCTGGAAGAATTTTGGAAAGTAGCACAAAAACAACCTTGGTTTGAGAACACACTATTCGTTTTTTCAGCCGATCACGTAGGGCCGAGTAAAAAGGTTTTTAAAAACGATATTGCGTCCTTGTTTCAGATTCCAATCGCTTTTTATCATCCCAAAGTTGATTTAAGTAAGTATCAACAAAACGAAGATTTTCAGCAAATTGACATTCTTCCAACAGTTTTAGATTTGGTCCATTTTCCGAAGAAATATGTCGCTTTTGGTTCTTCGTATTTTGAGACGAGGAAATATCCGAAATGGATTTATTCACAAGGAAATCAATTGATGAAAGTAGGAGAGGAGTGGTTGACGGTTCGGGAAGAAAATTGGGAGCCAAAACGTCCTGAATTCCGAAGAAATGCGCGGGTAATGCAGGCGCAGATACAACAATTTTACAATGCGCTCGTTGAAAACAAGTTGTGTGTTGATAATGAATAATTCAGAGAGTTATGAAAAATATTTTCTATGCTTCGTTATTAGTTTTTAGTTTGAATTCCTGTGACAAGGGAGAATGTGATGGCTCGGTAACAGGTACCGTTCGAAACTACACTGGATTAGATGGTTGTGGTTACGTCATTGAACTTTCAAATGGTGATAAATTGGAACCTATAAACCTATCCGAGTTTTCGGAATTTGCGGTTGATAACAAACGTGTGCGGTTGACTTATGAAGAAGTGGGCGCAGCAAGTGTTTGTATGGTTGGAAAAATGGTCAACATTAAATGCATCGAAACGCGTTAGTTCGCCGTCAGATGTTTATATTTGAAACACAAAAACTGAATCATGAAAAAAATCGTCGCTTCTTTGTCGTTCTTATTGTTGACAGGAATTTCCTTTTCACAACATAATTTTTCCTACGACGGAATCAAAATTTCAACGAAGACAGAAAAGTGTACTGATCCAAATTCCCGTGATAACGGTTATGTTTATGAGGTGTTTACTGTGACAAATACCACCAATTCTCCAAAGGTAATCACCTACCACATCGATGCTTATTACGATGGAAATTGCCGAACTTGCGAAAACAATGAATACACGTATTCGGTGAGTTTAAAACCGAATGAAACGATTGTTGGTACGGTGAAAGATAAACGAAAAGGACTTGCGATTTTCAGTCAAGACGATACGGGAATGATTACCGATAAAATGTCTGATTTGAAATTGTCGTTTGTTAGTGTGAAATAATTTATAATCAGCGCTTCATCGCACGAGCCATTTCCAATTTATCGTCTTTCGCTTTCAAATCTTGTCGTTTGTCGTGGAGTTTTTTACCAATAGCACACGCAATTTCCACCTTCACCCAACCTTTTTCAGAAAGAAACAAACGTAAGGGAATCAATGTGTTGCCTTTTATTTTTAGGAATTTTTCAATTTTTAGTATTTCCCTTTTGTTTAAAAGCAATTTGCGGTCCGCACGTGGTTTGTGGTTGTAAAAAGAACCGTTTTCGTATTCGGTAATGTGCATGTTGCGAATCCAAACTTCGCCGTTGGAATAAATACAATAAGCTTCTAAAATACTCGCCTTTCCGTTTCGGATACTTTTAATTTCGGTTCCTGAAAGTTGAATGCCGGCGTTGTAATTTTCCTCCAAATGGTATTCAAATCGCGCCTTTTTGTTTCGTATGTTGAGTTCTTTTACCGACATGGCACAAAAGTAATGCAATCTTTGTACCTGCTTGAGATTGGACAGCAATTTTCTAATTCATTCTCACACTTCACTGGTCATTATGATGTTATTTTTGAATAAATTGCAATCTTCACATTTCAAAAAGTATTTAAAAATGAAATGTATAAATGACATAATATGAATTATAATGTAATATATATGTTTCAATTAAAAATATAAAATGATAAATAGACATTTCAAAAAATAACATAAAATGTAATGTTAACATTGCAAAAAGTTGTATTTTTGAACTGAAATTGAAAAATTATCACAATGGAAGAGCTTATTGAAAATTATGAACGCATCCTTCAGAACTTTGAATCGCGCTTTAATCGAAGCTTAGATATTGACTGGAATGACCGTTTGATTGGTTTGGTAGGTGCTCGAGGCGTTGGTAAAACTTCCTACTTTCTGAATCATTTGAAAACGCAATTACCTGAAGGTTCTAAATCTTTGTATATCAGTATGGATGATATTTCATTCACCGTTAATTCACTAATTGAAGTGGCTGATAATTGGGTAAAACGTGGAGGAACACACCTGTGTATTGATGAAATTCATAAGTATCCCAATTGGAGTCAGGAATTGAAAAATATATATGACCGATATACGAAATTAAAGGTCATGTTTACGGGTTCTTCCTTATTACACATCAATTCAGGACAAGCGGATTTGAGTCGTCGCGCAGTGGTTTATCACATGAACGGATTGTCCTTGCGTGAATTCATTGCAATTCAAACAGGGATTGAATTTCCAAAGGTGAGCCTACGTGAATTATTGCAAAATCACCAAGCTATAGCTCGAAAAGTAAACGCAAAAATTCGACCCTTGGAACACTATGACAACTACATCAAATTTGGCTATTATCCGTATTTTTTGGAAAGTACACAGTCGTATCATCAAAAACTTCGCAGCACCATTAATTTGATGTTGGAAGTAGATTTGCCATATTTGCGACACGTTGAAATTAAATACATTCACAAGTTGAAAAAGTTGTTGTTTTTGGTAGCTAACGCGTTGCCATACCAACCGAATGTATCAAAACTCTCTGGAGATTTGGAAGTTGCTAGAAATACCATCATGTTGTATTTGAATTATTTACAAGATGCAAAATTGTTCAATCTTTTGAATGCGAAGTCGAACAGTGAATCCAATTTGGCGAAACCAGAAAAAGTGTATTTACACCATCCGAACCTAATGTACGCTATCGGAAGTTCTGTCGTGCAAAGTGGTACAGTTCGGGAGAGTTTTTTCTTCAATCAGGTTGGAAATGTGTACGAAGTAAGCGCTTCACCGCAGTCGGATTTTTTAGTGGAAAATGAATTCACCTTTGAAATTGGAGGCTTAAACAAAGGACGCAAACAACTCAAAGGACTTTCAGAAGCCTATGTTGCAGCGGATAATTTAGAAATCGGAAGCGAGAAAACGATTCCTTTGTGGATGTTTGGTTTTTTGTATTAAGCACGTTGTATAAGTTATTTCGGCTACAACCACCTAAACAAGTCGTCGAACATCCGTTTTCCCCAAGGGGTATTGCCGTATTCTTTTTCGATTTTTAGTTTTAACTCCTTTAAAGTGAAGGTCTTGTTTTTTCCTACTTCGAGTTTTAGTTCGTCGTTGGTTGGAGCGATGGCTTCTATTTTTTTTGCGAAGTAAATGATCCCGCCGTCTTCTGTGGCTACACCTAGAATCGTTCCGGGTAGTCCGGAAAATCCTTCAGGACCCACTGACGGCACCAATGCTGAAGTGTACCATGCGTAGATACGTGTACTGTCGTTTTTTTCATAAATTGCCTTTCGACATTCATAACCACAAATTGTTCGTTTGGAGTCAGTTACCTTCCAGTTCCGAACGGGTAAAGAATCCACGATATAAACGTTTTGTCCAAAAAGTGCGAGCACCGTCAACTGTTTTCCATTAGAAAGATTCTGTTGATAGGAATTTTTGGTTGTCATCCACGACGTTTCATCGGGTTTGTCGTTCGGAATAGGTTTGAAAACCGACGCGGTGTCGTTGAAGTACAAGTAGAATCCTTCGTTTTTGATTTTGTTGTCCTCGTTGATCATTCGGCGCATTCTAGGATCGTTGAAGCGCTTCATGAGGTTGGTTCGTCGCTCGAAAGTGATTTTTCCGGAGTGAACATATTGTGCTTTTACGTTGCTGAAAAGCAGAACGAAGAACGCGAGTAATTTAATGCCAGCCTTGAAATTCATCTTCTTTAGTTTTGTTGTTGTTGAATTTATATGTCACTTTCAAAAGGAAGTAACGAGAAATGATTTTAGTGAAATTATCGGTGATTTGGTTGCCATTCACTTGACGTAAAACATTGATATTTTGGTTCAAAATGTCGTTCGCCATAATGGATACCCATAAGTTTTCTGTTTTAAAGAACATTTTACGGAACTCCGCATTGATGATGAAGATGTTTCGGTTGAATCCTTGGGCACGACGAGAGTTAATGGTGTAAGTAGCGTCCGCTTTGATAACGAAATGTAGTGGTAAAGTCCATTCCATTCGTGCGTAGTATTGCTGCGAAGAATACGGCAAATTAGAAATCGAATTCAAAGAACTCTTCGGATTGTTATAGGTGAAATTATTTCCGAAATTCACTTCTAATGAATCCAATTCCAATCTGAAATCAAGACCGACGCTTGCCGACATGGTTTGTGTTACGTTGGTTTGACTGTTGATAAAATTGGTGTATTTAAAGTAGGAAAAATTTGAATTAGGATTAATACTCAGTTTCTTTTTGAAAACTGGAATTCCTCCTCCCGCCCAAACGGATGAACTGATGTTGCCGTCCACGTTTACAGTTTGTGATTCGGTTTGTCCAAAGTTGTTGTAAGTGGTTGAGTTGGCAAAGTCATTGTTTGTATAAGAAGCATAGAACCCTGTCCAAACATATCGGCCAGTTAAGGCCTGCCAGCGGTTGAAATTAAAGTTCACGGTATGCATGTAATTCGGCTGTAAATTCGGATTTCCTTTTTGGATGCGATTAGGATTACTGTTGTCCGGAACGGGTTGCAAGTCATTGATGGACGGAGGTGCGGAATTCGTGCTATAGTTGAACGATAAATTCATTCCCGGTGCGGGACGGTAGCGATATGAAAACTGCGGTAAGAAATTATTCAATAATTGTGGAATGATGGTGTCTGTAACGAGGTTATGGTTTTTAATGGAAATCGTTCGGAAACCAAGTCCACCAGAGACAAAATGCTTACTGTTTTCATAAATTAGTTGTGCCGTTCCGCGGTGTTGGTTGCGGCGGTTGTCGAAGTTGTTGGAGAGTGAAGTAACCAAATCAGAGTAGGTTCCGTCACCACGGTTGTATGCTTTTTTGTCCTGACGCGATTTTCCAAATTCGTATAAATACTCGATTTGGGTACGCCATTTTGCGGCAAGGGGCTCGGTATAAGTCAAAATCCCTATGTGACTTGTTGAACCGTTATTGTTCAATTTCTTTTGGTCCAAGGAATCGGTGAAGGTGCTGTACTGTGAGGCACTGATTAATTTTCCTTCAGAGGAATTAGAGGAGTAGGATAATTTGTATTTCAGATCAATTTGTCGTGTTGGTTTTTTAAACTTTTTACGCAACAATGCTTCTGAATTACTAGAAATTCCAGTGGCTTCACTACTGTTTTCGATACGCGTAAACAAGTATTCTTGGAAGGAATTGTTTCGGAAACTGTTCATGGAAATGTTGTCGGTGATTCCTTTGTCAAAATGCAGATTAGGCTTTATTTCAAAATAGGTCAAGGAATCAATTTTAGCGGAAACATTAGCGTTCAAACGGTGACTTTGGTTGATGGACGAATTATTGGCAGAGTCACGGGTGTAATAGGAACTGTCTTGTAAGAAATATTGCGTTTGGCTACTTGTTTTTGCTGTTAAACGGTTGTCGTTGAAGGCGTAATTAAAACCAACTTTACCTGTTTTACCAAATTTATCGGAATAATAAATTCCTGCTTTAATGGTTTGTGGAAGACCACTTGTGTTGTTTTGAGAACTTTGATCCCAAAATGACATTCCACTGTTATTGCGCTCGTTTTCCAAGCCGAATTTATTCATGTCGCCCCATCCGAAATTGGATCGAGGTGTGTTAGAACCCAAGAAAAATGCAGAAATTTTACGTTTACTGCTAAAGCTGTTAAACAATAATTCACTTTCATAAAAGGGTTTTTGGGTGCCGTTCAATGCAAAATCAGAAGCGGCTGATGCTTTTCCGAAATAACCTTTTTTGGCGTCTTCTTTTAGGCGTAGATCGAGTACTTGAATTTTGTCGTTTTCACCTGCTTTGGCATTTTCGTTTTTCTTCTCGTAAACCGCGACGGACTCAACCCCTTTTGCTGCTAAGTTTTTTGTAGCAATTGTTGGGTCAGAACCGAAAAATTCGTCACCGTCAACAAGTACTTGACTGATTTCTTTTCCTTGTGAGGTGATTTTACCGTTTTGGTCAATGGTTAAACCGGGTAATTTTTTCAAAAGGTCTTCAACTACAGCGTTTTGTCCTACTTTGAACGAGTCAGCAACATAGATTAAAGTATCGCCTTTGAAGTAAATGGGATTTTTATTAGCATAGATGACCACTTCCTCCAACTCTTTGGTTTTCATATTCAATCGAATGTTAGGAATATTGATTTCACTATTGTTTTCATTTCCAAAGATGAAATAGGATTTCGGTTCAAAATCAGGATGTTCCACAATCAAGCTAAAAGTATCAGCTGGGAAATTGGTCAGCGTAAAATCTCCTTGTTGATTGGTTCGGGTAAATTTAAGTAAAAGTGAATCTTTCAATCGAACTGCCATCACATTAACATCGCGAAGAGCTACTTTTCCAGACGTATCGATTACGTGACCCGTTACTTTCATCTGTTGAGCATTAAAGGATTGGAAGCTGAGTCCGAAAAGAAAGCAGCAGACAAACTGAAGGAAGCGCTTCATGGACCTGTTTTTATGTGTTATGAACTTCATTATTGAGTAGGAATTTACACCAATTAATAAAAATGATTTATGGTAAATGTTTAAAATTTAAAGAGTGAAAAGTAGAAAGAATCCCAAAATCAAACAGAATGAAAAATGTTGAACGGTTGAATTAGTATGTAATGTGCCAGATTGAATTGGTTGAGGGATGTTTAGAATGCGAATAAAAATGACCGAAACCAAATTAAAACGACTAAAAAACAAAAAGAGGAACAACCCGTTGTTTGTTCCTCTTTCTGCTAAACCATGCTAAAACTATAAAACTCAAAAACTACAACTATGAAATGTAATTTTCGAGTACAAAGATAAAGGTGATTTTCTTTTCTGCAAGTTTTTTGATGTAAAAAAAATGTTAAATTTTCATTAAGGAGCTTTATTTACTCATTCAAAACATTGAAATAATCATGAAATAGGGTAGAAAGGACGTGTTGCTCTCGTCATTTCGCGTTTTCCAGGCGGACCTGGCAATCGTTCTGTTAGCAAGTTTAAATTTTTCAAATCACGTCGTAACTGTCCTTTAGCACAATACGTTACAAAGATTCCACCAGGTTTAAGAAAATGGCTGGCATGAGCTATAACAGCCTCGTTCCACATTTCTTCTTGTGATCGAGGTCCAAAGGCATCGTAAAAAAGTACATCAAATGCGTTTTCTGCTTGAAATTCCTCGAAATGACGCTCAATTTTTAATAGTTGGAAGTTGTTCGAGAGGGAAATTGATTCCTCCCAAGGCGCAGTAATGAGTGTTTCAAAAAGTTGTGAATGCCCTAAACTTTTGGGATAGTCCATCGCACGGTTCATTTCAATATCAACTGGAAACGCTTCGATGCCACAATAGATCACTTGTCTATTGTTTTCCGCTGCCCATATTGCGGCTAAGAAAGCATTCAAGCCTGTTCCTAAACCCATTTCAAGAATGTGAATAGGATCATTGTTCGGGTTTTTTTCATGAAAATGTTGCAATCCCTGTTGAATGAAAACGTGTTTTGCTTCTTGAATTGCACCGTGAACGGAATGATAGGTTTCGTCTAAATCAGGAAGATAGATCGTTTGTGAACCGTCGCCAGTTTTTTTAAACTCCCGTTTTATACCAAATCTCATGTTTATTGCAGTTTATATTTTCTATTGAGGTGTAATTCTGACATGACAGTCTTTAAAAACTAAATCTTTTACTATGAAAACATAGTTTGTCATCGTCGGAATCATTCCACGATTTTTCTAGCAATCATTAACCCATCTCGAATTGGAAGTAATAGGTTTTCCACACGCTCATCTTGGTGGATTTTTTGGTTAAATTGACGAAGAAGAACGGTGTCTTTATCCTGATGCGATTCGTCGGCCACTTTTCCAGACCACAAAACATTATCAGAAATTATGTACCCTCCTACCTTTACCAACGGAAGGACTAACTCGTAATAGGCAGGATAATTTTGCTTGTCGGCGTCAATGAAAACTAAATCCCACTTTTCATTCAATGTTGGGATTACGATCAAGGCTTTACCAATAATCAACTCAATTTGGTGTGCAAAAGGACTCGCCTTAAAATAGGCACGAACTTTCGATTCTAATTCTTCGTTGATATCGATGGTGATCAATTTCCCGTCTTCGGACAAGCCCTCAGCAAGGCACAATGCTGAATATCCTGTATATGTTCCTATTTCTAAAATGCGTTTCGGTCGTAGCATTTTACTAAACATGCTTAGCGTTCGCCCTTGCAAATGAGCACTAAGCATACGCGGTTGCATGACTTCTAAATGCGTCTCACGGTTAATGCGTCGTAGTAAATCTGATTCACAATTGGTGTGTTTTTCAACGTATTTATTGATGTTTTCAGGAAGAAAATCCATTTCAAAAGTGTATAAAATGAGTAAAAAAAAACGACCATCTGTTGAGATAGTCGTTTTACATAATGAAAAAGTCAATTAACGCTCAGCGATATCAACGTAGTTTCTATTTGTTTTTCCAACATAGATTTGACGTGGACGACCGATTGGTTCTTTGTTTTCCGTCATTTCTTTCCACTGCGCAATCCATCCTGGAAGACGTCCAATTGCAAACATAACCGTGAACATTTCCGTTGGAATTCCGATTGCTTTGTAGATGATTCCTGAATAGAAATCTACATTTGGATACAAATTTCGTGCTTTGAAATATTCGTCTTCAAGCGCAACTTGCTCCAATTTTTTTGCAATTTCCAATAATGGATCGTTCACCCCTAATTTCTCAAGAACGTCGTCACATGCTTTTTTAATGATTTTCGCACGTGGATCAAAGTTTTTGTAAACGCGGTGACCGAAGCCCATCAAACGGAAAGGGTCGTCTTTATCTTTTGCTTTTGCTACCCACTTGTCAACGTTTCCACCGTCGTTGTGAATTGCTTCCAACATTTCAATTACTTCTTGGTTAGCACCTCCGTGAAGTGGCCCCCAAAGTGCGCTGATTCCAGCCGACACAGTAGAATACAAGTTCGCTTGAGAAGAACCAACGATACGAACAGTTGATGTTGAACAGTTTTGTTCATGGTCAGCATGAAGAATCAATAAGGTATTCAACGCTTCAACAATAACTGGATCGATTTGATATTCTTCCGTCGGCATTGCGAACATCATGTATAAGAAATTCTTACAGTAATCGTAATCATTTTTAGGATACATGAATGGATGACGCATAGAGTTTTTGTGAGCCCATGCCGCCAAAGTTGGCAACTTAGCAATCAAGCGATGAATTGTCAAATTTTTAGCTTCCGCGCTTCTATTTGGGTCTAAAGATTCTGGATAAAATGTTGATAAAGAAGAAATCATGGAAGAAAGTACACCCATTGGATGCGCTTTTGCTGGATAGGCTTCAAAAAACTGTTTCATATCCTCGTGCACTAAGGTGTGTTTTTTAATAGAGGATTCAAAGCCATTTAATTCAGCTTGAGTAGGAAGATCGCCATAAATGAGAAGATATGCAACTTCAATGAACGAAGCTTTCTCCGCTAATTGTTCAATTGGATATCCTCTGTAATGCAATATTCCTTCTTCACCATCTAAGAAAGTGATAGCACTTTTTGTCGCGCCGGTATTTTTGTAACCTGTATCCAAAGTCACGTAACCGGATAAATCTCTCAACTTAGAAATATCAATTGCCTTTTCGTTTTCCGTTCCAACGATAACTGGCAACTCATAGACCTTCCCGTCGAGTTCTAATTTAGCTGTTTCCCCCATAGGTTTGTTATTTAATTGATGTTTGTTTTTTTTAAAAGCGTCTAAAATTACTAAAGAATTTGAATGATAAACAATTCTTACATTTTTTAGTTCAACAATCTGGTTTAAAAACTCAAAGAGCGAATTGGATTCAGGCAAAGAGTTTGCATTTGCAGTGGAAAGTACATTTTTCAAACTGAGTATGTCGTCGATAAATCGAGAATAGCCATGCTTTGAAGATAGCAGCCGAACCTGGGAAGTTTAGTAAATTCGATTTTTTTTTTTTGATTTTGGTCGCCTCATCCTCCGCCTTGGTGGACTCCGCTTTCACTCTGATTCTCCGCTCTCACACTGATTCTCCGCTCTCGCTCTGTTTCTCCGCTCTCGCTCTGATTCTCCGCTCTCACTCTGATTCTCCGCTCTCGCTCTGTTTCTCCGCTCTCACTCTGTTTCTCCGCTCTCACACTCATTCTCCGCTCTCACTCTCTTTCTCCGCTCTCACTCTCTTTCTCCGCTTTCGCTCTGATTCTCCACTCTCATTTTGCTTAGTCGGAGGATGCCGCTTCTTTCGGGGGCGTGGGTTCATTGCTTCGGTAATAATTCATTTCAAAGAACTTTAGCTTTCTTTTTTCAAATCGAAATAATTTACAAAACCTCTAAACACCACATTTACAATAGTTATACGATGCATCGAAAGTCTTATTTTAAGTTTGTCGAGGGGGTAGAATCTCTAAAAAAATTGGGTTCAATTGATTATTTCTTTCTTCAAAATGATTTATAAATTCCCTAAAATCATCCTCACTCCATACCATTTCGTCATATTGAATTACTTCTTGCCCTTTATTAGATTGAAAAATTAAATAGTACTTTCTTCCTAAAACATTTCTCCTTTTAAATTTAATCTTCAGATCCTTTATATCGATAATTTGATGTCTTTTGAAAAAAAAATCTTCGTAAGAAATGATAACATTACATTGATTTATTTCAATCCTTTTTATATGGTATCTTGCCACAGTCAAAGTATTGATAGTAAACTTTATTAGAATTGGTGAGGTTATGATAAGAATTTGATGAAATTTTAAACTGATTAAACCGGAAGTGATCATTAAAACCAGAATAAAGAACATGTAACTATTAACAAAAATTAACCTTAATAAAAATGGAATCTTTTTTTTCTCAACGATAATAATTTGATCCTTTTCAAATTCCATAACATGTTTTCGTCTTAAACGCAATTAATTGGACACTGGTTTAGTTATACTTTTCCACTTTTCTTCAACTTCAAAGTTCAGCGAAAGGAGGAGGTTCTTAGCGGATTGTTATTTAATCCCACCGTGAATACGTTCAAAATTATAGAAATTTCTCCAACGATTCATAGTGTCTTTAAAGTCCTCAAGATTTTTAAATTCAAATCTCTGACAAACAGCACTTTCCATAATGGAATGATACGATTCAATGTGCGCATTTTGCTCAGGAGTTGCCGGTTTGGTAAATTCTTGAGTTATGCTTTTGGTTTTTAGAAAATCTTGAACGATGCTTGCCTCAAATTGCGAACCGTTATCATTTCCCTAATATTGCAATTAAACTTGGACATAAAACAAATTCGCTTCAGGATAGTAAAAAATGAAAAAATGAAATCAACTCTCGTATCTTTCTACTTATTCTTTGCTGTGTTAGGGATGAGTCAATCAAAAGCGAATAGTCAGTTTTCTGTTGATTTTAGGTTTGTAGAATTAGATAGCTGTTCAAACAAAGTAAGTATAAATCAAGAAAATCCTCTTAAAGTTAAAATCAAAACTTATAATTTCTTTCGAAGATTAATTTCTGATTATGAAGGCTTTATGCTTTTTTGTTCTCTTACAACTGATATACTAGACAGTAATTATTGTTTGGTAAGAGTCAATTTCAAATTGAAAAATGAAGAAATCACTCTAGATTGGGCATCAATTTTCCAAGCAAACAACAATTTTTCTGCATTCCACCCAAAGTTTTTTAATTGAATGATGATTGGATGTAATTCACATGGAACTATTTCTAGATTTGAAAATTCAATGACTATCGAAATGAAAGAAACCAACTTCAAACAAATTCCCGTCTGTCTAATTTTTAGATTTGAGAAGTAAACATTTTATGCTGATTTCATTTTAATATCGAACTGAGATAACTAGGTTGACAAATCCCAATTTTTATTGAACAACTCAAATTTTGAGCGCTAAATTGTACTATTTGCTTAAATAACTACATTTGCTAAAACTGAAAAAATGAAAAAAGTTTATTTATTTGTCTTATTGTTTGTTTCTAATTTTACCTTTTCGCAGCTTGACTTGAGTAATCAAGAGATTGGTGTTGAGGTGTTTGCTGGTGGTTCTAATCTAGGTGGATCCGTAGGTGGTCAACTGAAATACGGCTTTGTTTTACAAGAAAAGTTCTTCGTCGGACCGTCGTTTCGTTTTCATCGCACTTGGGCGAATAACATGGGTAATAAATTCGGATTTAACATGTATGGACCGGGTGTTTTTGGTCATTATCGAATCAAAGACGCCTTGTTTTTAGGCGCTGAATTTGAATTTCTTAGAAGTCCTTTCAACTTTTCAAATTTAACTCAAACTGCTCCGAAAAAATGGGCACCTGCTTTGTTTCTTGGCGGAGGATTTACAGTGAAATTAGGGGAAAAAGTAAAGTTGAATGCGGCTATTTTTTATGATGTTATAAATGCACCGAACAGCCCGTTTAGAAGCAGTTATAATTTCCAAATTAAAAGCCAAAATGGTCAAACTGTGCGCATTTTGCCAATGATTTATCGCATTACGTTTATGTTTCCTTTGGGTCAAAAATAGTTAGTATGAAAATAGGCATGGTACTTTATCCCACCTTTGGAGGGAGTGGTGTTGTTGGAACGGAATTAGGGAAAGCTTTGGCCAAAAAAGGACATGAAGTACATTTTATTACCTATTCTCAACCCGTTCGTTTAGGAACTTTTCAAGAGAATATTTTTTACCATGAGGTCGCAGTAAATGACTATCCGCTTTTTCAATATCAACCGTATGAAACGGCTTTGGCGAGCAAAATGGTGGATGTTGTAAAGTACGAGAAATTGGACTTGTTACACGTGCATTATGCGATTCCCCATGCGTCAGCGGCGTTTATGGCACAACAAATTTTGCGTTCTCAAGGAGTTGAAATTCCGTTTGTCACTACTTTACACGGAACCGATATTACCTTGGTAGGGCGCGATCCTTCATTTGAACCAGTCATTACTTTTTGCATCAATTCGTCGGACGCCGTGACTGCTGTTTCTGAAAGTTTAAAAGCTTCGACCTATGAGCACTTTAAAGTGGAACGCGAAATTCATGTAATCCCGAATTTTATTGTGCCGATGGAGCGTGAGGTGTATTACGAAAAAATGCGTCAGAAATATGCTTGCGACGGCCAAAAAATCGTGTGTCACGTTTCTAATTTCAGAAAAGTCAAACGGGTTGAGGACGTACTTCGCGTATTTGCTTTGGTAAATGAAAAGGTTCCTTCGAAATTGATTTTAGTTGGCGATGGTCCAGAGCGGTTTACTGTTGAAAAGTTATGCCGTGAATTGCATTTGTGTGAGCAGGTTATTTTTTTGGGAAAAGTGCGAGACACAAATCATATTTTAGAAATGGCCGATGTTTTCCTTTTACCATCCGAAACGGAAAGTTTTGGTTTAGCAGCGTTGGAAGCTATGGCGATGGGCGTTCCTGTGATTTCTTCGAATACAGGAGGAATTCCGGAAGTCAATGTACACGGTTTTTCGGGCTATTTGTCTGATGTGGGTGATGTAGAAGATATGGCAAAGAACATGATTGAGTTATTGAAAGACGAAAATCTACCTACCTTCAAGAAGAACGCTTTGGAACGCTCGAAAGTATTTGATTTGGAGTTCGTTTTGCCGATGTATGAAAAGTTGTATAGAATGGTAATTGAAAATTAAAATGAAAAATTGTGGATTGGAAAATTACGGATTGCGGATTGCGGATTGTGGATTGTGGATTGCGGATTGCTAATTACAAATTGGATTATTATTAACTCTTCACTCTTCACTCTTAGCTCTTAGCTCTTCACTATTGCCTAATCACTTTTTACTATTGCCTAATCACTTTTAACTCTTCACTCTTCACTCTTCACTCTTCACTCTTAACTCTTCACTCTTAACTTATGCCTATTCACTCTTCACTAATGTCAAACTCTCATTCCTCATTCTCGCATTCCCTCTTACAGTCCCAGCATCCTAAAATCCTAAAATAAAAAAAATGAAAATCGGAGTATTATTATCAGGTTGTGGTGTCTATGATGGCGCCGAAATTCACGAATCGGTTTTTACAATGTTGTCCATACAAGAACTTGGGATGGAATATCAATGCATTGGTATCGATCGTTTGCAACATCATGTTATCGACCATTCAAAAGGCGAGGAGTTAACCGAACAGCGCAATATGTTGGTAGAAGCCGCTCGAATTGCAAGAGGAAATATCGTGAAGCTAAACGAAAATACCGCCAACGAAATCGATGCTTTAGTAATTCCTGGTGGATTTGGAAGTGCAAAAAACTTCACTACTTGGGCGTTCAATGGGCCAAAAGGAGAGATTTTACCAGAGGTAAAAAACTTACTCATTACTCTCAATGCTTCAGGAAAACCAATTGTAGCTTTGTGCGTGAGTCCTGTGGTGCTCGCAAAAGCAATGGAAAATTCTGGAAAATCAATTTTGATGACTATTGGTACTTCAAAAGCGGCATCCCCTTACGACATTTCAGGGTTTGAAGCTGGTTTACAAGCAACAGGAAGCTCCACGATTGAAAAAGGAATTTCTGAAATTCAAATAGATGCTGTAAATAAGGTGATAACGGCTCCATGTTATATGATGGAAGCCAATATGGTGGAAGTTTTGTGCAATGTGCGTCAAGCTATAACTGCTCTGAAAGAGATGCTCCATGCCGGATAAAGGACATTTGGATAATTGGTTTGAACAGCGAAAGTTACGTCGTGCCTCATTGACGTCAGATGCCTTGTATGATAAAGTTTATTCTGGTGATAAACAAGCGTTAAGTTCAGCGATTACTTTAATTGAAAGCGAACGACCAGCAGATAAATTGGAAGCAAATAAATTGGTTTCTGCGTGTTATGCATCAGGTAGAAAATCGTTTCGACTAGGAATTACTGGTATTCCCGGTGTAGGTAAAAGTTCCTTTATCGAAGCCTTTGGAAAGCTGCTCTTGGAGGCTGGTAAAAAAGTAGCAGTTTTGGCAATTGATCCATCATCACAAGTTACCGGAGGGAGTATTTTAGGTGATAAAACGCGAATGAATTGGCTTTCGCAACAAGAAAATGTGTTTATTCGTCCGACACCTGCTGGAAAATCGTTGGGCGGAGTAGCGAGAGCAACAAGAGAATCAATTGTGTTGTGTGAAGCAGCTGGATATGATATTGTAATCGTAGAAACGGTTGGAGTAGGACAAAGTGAAACCTTTGTAAGTTCGATGGTCGATTTCTTTTTATTGTTGATGCTTTCGGGAGCAGGGGATGAGTTACAAGGAATTAAGCGCGGCATCATGGAAATGGCAGATGCTTTGCTGATTACGAAAGCAGATGGAGAAAATGAATTAAAAGCAAAACGAGCCCGATCTCAATATGCATCAGCCCTACATTTGTTTCCTCAAAAGGAGAATAATTGGACACCCTATACTTCGATATGTAGTAGTGTTTCAGGTAAGGGATTGAGTGAGTTCATGGAAGTAATGATGCATTATTTTGTTCATATTCAGACGACTGGTTGGTGGGCTCATAATCGAAGAAAGCAAGAAATTCAATTGTTACGAGATCATTTTACAACATTGATTCTTGCTGATTTTTTTGAAAATGAACAGTGGAAATCCGCGTTCGAAAAGGAAGTTTCGGCCATCGAAAGTGATCTGAAATCAGGTTATCAAGCTGCAGAGGACTTATTGAAGCAATTTCGTTCTTAAAATCAATTAATTTTCAAAAATCGCTTCGTTTCAAAAATCCGATCTTCTGATTGAAAACGAATGAGGTATATCGCTGCATCTAAATCACCCACAAAACAAGTTGCGCTCAACTCGTCTTTGATTAGGGATCCTGATTTTAGAATTTTACCGTTCAAATCGTATATAGAATAGTTGACATTTCCAGCCAGTTCAAAATTGTCATAGCTGATTGTCAACCATTCTTTTACAGGGTTAGGGTAGAGGTTAATGACGATTTCCCCTTCCACAAAATTGCGTTGCCGTTTAAAGACCGCAGTAAATTTTAAATTATTGGTGCTGACATTTCCATCGAAAATACTAGTTAAAGTGTCTGAAATTGCAATATTCGGCTTCCAATGAGAAAACTCCCAACCAGCAATTGCTTGCGGGCGAAGTTGAATTGGAACGCCATCAAAGTACTCCCCTGACCACGGATAATTTGTTGGATGTATTGAATTGATTTCAATTGTTCCCTTTCCTATTGGTTCCGCATCGAGTTGTAATGTAATCCGTTTTGTTAAGCCAAATTCATTTTTCAAATGGTTTTTTACGTTGTTATTACGACATGCAATTTGCTCCCTAAAAACAGCGTGATTTTCGACAAATTGCTGCATTTCCTGAGATACATTTCCTTGTCCCCAACGTTGGAAGTAAACAGGCATTTCAGGACTTACAAGGTTAAAAAACTGTTGTTCGATAGCCAATAAAGTATCCGTTGCGTAGCTTGTGTTCATTAAATCCATGAAACGGTTAATGAAGTAATTTTTAAATTTTTGATTTTGGATACTTCTCAGCCAAATGTTAATATAAGGAATATTTGGATCGCGTTCTAACATGTAACGAATGTGATTGTCTGTACAGTTCGTCCATCCATTTGGTTGTAAAGATAATTCCATGTCAATCAAGGCAAAACGCCAACGTTGATTGGATTTATCTGAACGATAAATTTTTATGTTGTTATGCGGCCAGTCGGTATTTCCAACCCATGATTCAGCAATTATATAATCAGCATAATGTTTCAAATCAAAATGAATATCTGCCTTTTCCATAAAATCAGCTTGATTTGGTGAGAGGGCAAGAAACTGATTGTAACTATTAAAAAAGTTTTCTGTTTTTCCTTCCAAAGCACGAAGTACAAGGTTGTAATAATAACTCAAAGAAAGTATCTCAGTTGAGTCAGGATTTGCACCATCGTATTCATTGAAAAACTCAGTATTGAATTTCTCACGCATTTCATAAAGTCCGTGGTAATTTCCATTAATATAGACACTTACAGGTCGGAATCCAGAGAAATAGTTATTTGTACCTTGGCTCAACATATACACCTGACAAGCGTCTTTATAAGGCAGTTTCAAGTATTGATTACTACCATTTCTAAGATAAAAATCACTGAATTTATCGCGTTTACTTTTAAAAGGTAACATTGCATAATCCAAGCTTCTTTCTCCTAAAGCGCTATGATCCATCGATAAGCGAAAAGATCGTTGCGGTTGAGAACGGCTTCCACCAGCTCCACCGTCCATTCGAATCGCACTTCGAGAAGTGAAAAATTGAGGATGACCTTGTTCTTCTGAAAGTAAAGTCATTTGGGCAGGCTTCACCCAATCTGTGAAGGGATTATCGAAAATACCATTTGTTCCATATAGATTAGCATTAGCGGTAGAAACAAGTAGAATTGGAGTGGTGTGGTCAACATTAAACAGATAGGTTGCGGCATTTGATTCAGAAGGAAGGATTTGAGTTGTTCCGTTTAAAGGAAATGCTTTAATTGTAATAACACGATTGGAACTAATTAAAATAGAATCAGGGAATTGAGGTGAATTTACTGTTGGAATATTTCCTTCCGTGGCATAGACAATTTTTGATGGAATGCTCGAATTATGGATAACCTTTAAGTAAAAGGATTGTGAATATATTCCACTATTTTTATTAAATCGAGGAGTAGTTAGGGAATCGATAAATGAATTTGCAGAATTGTTGGATGAATTTGGAGTTGGAAGGGTCCACTTGATGGAAGTTGAATTATCGGGCACGCGAGATATACTAATATCCGTTGATGGACTTTTGACGAATAGTTCACTCACAATTTCACCCTGAATGTTGGTTAGATATACCTTTCCACCTTTAGATGGAATAGAAAAATTAGTATGGTAATTAAAACCAGTCAAAGGTAGAAAATCAGAATTGAGTTCGTTTAATGTTGTAGGTAAAACGGAAATATCAAATTGATGGTAAAATTCGCCTGTGGTGGATTCAACTTGAAAAGCGAGTGAATTTATCGGACCGGCGGTCAATCCAGCGGCGACAAGTTCAGATTTACGAATTAAAATTTGATGACGTGCACTCCAGTACCAATTCCCGTAAGGTGCAGGGTAAGAATCGGTACCATTTAGAATTGTTCCCGTTCCAATTATTGCATCATTTAATTTGATATTCGGACGTTGAAAGTAGGTTTGTCCATTAGTTGAAAAACAAGAAGCATCGCTATTGTCAACGAAACTTACGTTGGTAGATGGATAGGATGTTGAAGATTGCCTAAAAACTGAATTTTGTGTGTATTGTGTTGAATTATAGGAACAAACATTGATAATTAAATTACTATTTCCATCCCAAACAAATGGCACGGAAAACTGGTGCGCGTTCCAACCAGTTGTAGGAGTCAAATTGACTTCATTTTTTACGGAAACAAATGGGTTTGATTTGAGTCGGTTTTTCTTACTGCAATAGACTTTTAGATACGAATTCGGAGCGAGAATATGGTCCGAAAATGCCCACTTGTTGAGATCATTTAAGTTGTCTGTTAGGAAGTATCCATTCAGATTTATGGGAGACATTGAAGGGTTAAACAACTCAATCCAGTCTTTTGCATCGTAATCTTCATCGAGAAGGGAAAGATAGTTTTTATTGCATCCTTCGTTTATAGACAGTTGAGCTTTGACTGTAAGGCTGGATAAAACGAATGAAATCAGAAAAAATATCGTTGAAAAATTACTTATCAGAACGTACATAAAATGGTTTTAGCAGAATAAAGGTAAAAAAAAAGACCGCCAATAAAGCGGTCTTTCTGAATTAGATTTGAAATTCTTATTTTACGTAAACTCTTTTGCTTACTAATCCACCATCGAATTTTGCACTAACAGTGTAAATTCCAGTTTCAACTCCGTCAAATGCGATAGAAGTGTTAACGTCAGCAATTTTTACAGTTTTAACAATTTGTCCTGACATGCTAACTAAAGAAACAGATCCACCGATTAAGTCTGGAGTAACGTTGATAGTTGCACCATTTAAAGATGTATTGATCGAAACTTTATCTTCAATTTTAACATCTTCCAAACCAGCTGTTTGACATGCATTAATTCCTTCGCCAGCCACAGAGTTTACTGCGTATTCTTTTACGGTAATAGTTTCAGCATTTGCAGCGACAGATAATTTAATCCAACCATAGTGGTCAGCACCGCCGTAATTTGCTTTAAAGCCCATGTATTTATCAGTTGCTCCTAAGAATGGAGTGCCTGAACTTGTGAAAGGAAATGAACCATTGATTAAAGCAGCGTATCCTAAGTTACCGTATCCGTTTGCACCAAAAACTGATGTAGCATCAATTGCAGTTCCACAATTCAATGTAGCAGCATTATCATTATCAGCCGCAGTTGTTACAACACCACCACCGATAGGATAAGCGTAAGCCAAAGCACCGACATAGGTATATGTTGCACCACCATTTGTGAAAGAACCTTCAATGTGTTGAACAGCAACTGCGAAGTCTGGAGTTTGGTCGTTGTTGAAATCCAAAACATACGGATTCAATGAATCCACAGTTACGTCTGGATTTACGTCAACGTAAGTAATTTGAGCGTTTGCAGCTCCACCAGTTACAACTGCACCAGCAACTGCAGCATAACCAGCTAATTTTGATTTGTTAAAAGATGTAGTTTTTTTCATAGCGATAAATGAATTTGCGGTAAATATAATAAATGTTTTTATGTCATGGAATTATCCATAAAAGAATAATCTGAAACGAAGGTTAAGTTTGTAACAATTATTCCTTCATACAGCTATTATACTTTTTTTCGAAGATGGCGATAAAATCTTTATCCTTCTCAAACCAAGGAGCGATTTTTTTCATGATGGCACACGTATTTGTATTGTTTTTGTCAATAATTGGAAGAATTTGAGCGGATAAAATGACACCAAGTTTCAATGCTTGTTTGTCTGCGTCCGAGAATTTATCAATTTTTTCTATTTTAAGTAAATTAGGTATTTCAGTCTTGTAAATCAAATTCGCACCTTTCACATCTTTTGCATTGTAGCGAATTGCAGCCTCTAACAACTTAACTGCAATTGGATTTTTAGTGATGGTAGAATATTTTTCAACACCTTCCATCATTTCTTCAATAAGTTGGGCTTTTTTTGCGAGGTCTTTACCGGTGTAAAACGCTGGGTATCCATCCAAATCGTCTAATTTGAAAACGATTTCATTATTAATAACTTCAGTTTGAAATCCGTTTAACCACATTCTGTGAACTGGTGTGTAAAAAATGCCATTTTGGTCCATTTCAATCGCTGTCGCAGTCGCTACAATTGCCTCCTCATATGGATCAGTTATAAGTGCATCTTTCAAGGATTTTCGATACATTCCAAAATAACCTTTTGCAAGGAAAATTGTAGGTGTTGGATCGTTTGCGAATTTCGGTTTAGCGACGTAATCCGCTGCCTTTTTCACCAACTTCACGAAGTTACTATCGGCGTGAATTTGTGTCAATTCATCGAGATTATTGGTAACGGTAATAAAGTTTTCTTCTTCTGCTTCAACATCATTTTCAACATCCTCAAAGGTGCCATTTTTTTGTTTCACCTTTTCGGAGTAGCCAACCGTTACCGCAACTGTGTAATTTCCTACTTTTTTAAATTGAATTTCAATTTCTCCCGAGCTTAAATCACCACTTTTAATGACCCAATCTTTGTCTTGAACTCCAGAAATGGACCAAGCCGTAGATATTTTTTTGGTTCCAGCAGCAACAAATTTTGACTCTAATTTGGTAATGTTGGCATTTGGTTTTTCGTCGTCTAATGTTAAGATTCGTTTGTTTGAATTGATTGCTACACTTGGTTTTTGAGCCATTAATGTGCTCCCTAAAAACAAGATTGAACTCAATAAGATAGTTAGTTTCATAATTATCGGTTTTTCCGGCGGATTTCAATTATTGTGCCGAATTTACAAATTATTCGTTGCTCTGAATTAATAATGACAAAATCTCTTGGGCTGCTTTTGAAATTTTAGTTCCTGGTCCATAAACACCAAAGACTCCAGATTGATACAAAAAGTCATAATCTTGTTGTGGGATTACTCCCCCAGCAATGACCATAATATCGCTTCTCCCTAAGCGTTTTAACTCAGCAATTACCGCAGGAACAAGTGTCTTATGTCCAGCGGCTAACGATGATACTCCAAGAATGTGAACATCATTTTCCACAGCTTGTTTTGCGGCTTCTTCAGGAGTTTGAAATAAAGGTCCAATATCCACATCAAAACCAATGTCAGCGAATGATGTTGCGATTACTTTCGCGCCGCGGTCGTGTCCGTCTTGACCCATTTTTGCTACCATAATCCGTGGTCGTCGTCCTTCTAATTTCGTAAAAGTTTCGACTAAATCTTTTGCTGTGTTAAAATCTTGATCCATATTGGCTTCTTTGGCATAAACACCGCTGATTGAATGTATTGTTGCCTGATAACGCCCGTAAACTTTTTCCAAAGCGGATGAAATTTCGCCTAAGGTAGCCCGTTCTGCGGCGCATTTTACTGCGATTTCCAAAAGGTTTGCGGTTCCTTCACGAGCAGCAGCTTCAAGTTCGTTGAGTAACTCTCGGACTTTATCAGTATTTCGTTTGGATTTAACATCGTTTATACGCTGAATTTGAGCCGCTTTTACTTTATCATTGTCCACTTCTAAGATACTTAATTCGTCTTCCTTTTTCAGTTGAAAACGGTTAACCCCTACTATGATATCTTTACCAGAGTCAATTCTCGCTTGTTTCCTGGCAGCAGCTTCTTCAATGCGCATTTTTGGAAGTCCAGTTTCAATAGCCTTTGCCATTCCACCCAATTCTTCTACCTCTTGAATAAGTGTCCATGCTTCTTCAACAAGGGCATTGGTTAGACTTTCAATATAATAACTTCCTGCTGTGGGGTCAATATAACTGGTGATTCCCGTTTCTGCTTGAAGGTAGATTTGTGTATTCCTTGCAATGCGAGCTGAAAAATCTGTTGGCAACGCAATTGCTTCATCTAAGGCATTGGTATGTAAAGATTGAGTTCCACCGAAGGCAGCACCTAATGCTTCGATACAGGTTCTAACCACGTTATTAAAAGGATCTTGTTCTGTTAAGGACCAACCCGATGTTTGACAATGGGTGCGAAGGGCCAGGGATTTCTCGTTTTTCGGTTCAAATTGTTTAACCAACTTCGCCCACAATAAACGTCCTGCACGCATTTTAGCAATTTCCATGTGATGGTTCATTCCGATTGCCCAAAAGAAACTGAGTCGTGGTGCAAAATCGTCAATGTTCAAGCCCGCTTTGATGCCTGTTCTGATATATTCCAAACCGTCCGCCAAAGTGTAAGCCAATTCAATTGCCGCGGTAGCTCCAGCTTCTTGCATGTGATAGCCAGAAATCGAAATTGAATTGAACTTTGGCATGTGCTTCGACGTGTATTCAAAAATGTCAGAAATGATGCGCATTGATGGAGTAGGCGGGTAGATGTAGGTATTTCGAACCATGAACTCTTTAAGAATATCATTTTGAATTGTTCCTGAAAGCTGTTCGGGTTTAACGCCTTGTTCTATAGCAGATTGAATGTAAAAAGCTAAAATTGGAAGAACTGCTCCGTTCATGGTCATTGACACAGACATTTGATCCAAAGGAATATCTCGGAACAAAATTTTCATATCTTCAATACTATCAATGGCAACTCCGGCTTTACCTACATCTCCTTTTACTCGTTCATGATCTGAATCATAGCCACGGTGGGTTGCTAAATCAAACGCCACAGAAAGTCCTTTTTGACCAGCCGCCAGATTCCGAAGGTAAAAAGCATTCGATTCTTCTGCTGTTGAAAAACCAGCGTATTGACGAATCGTCCATGGTTTAGAGATATACATAGAGGCATACGGACCACCGAGAAATGGCGCGAATCCAGATTTACTTTCTGTATGAGATATTCCGTCAAGATCTTTGGGAGAATAGCGATTTTTAAGGGTTATTTTTTCCGCAGTTTCAAACACTTCGTCACCTTGAATGAATTGGTTTTCAAAGTAGAATTCGACATGGCTAAAGTCTATTTTTTTCATGCTTAAAGTGTTTCGTAAATAAGATATGGAATACCGTTGATTTCAGGAATGTTTTTCCAAGCATTTTCGATTTTTTCAGGATTCGGAAATTTATTCACGCCAATAAGTACGTCTTTACTTGTATTCCATTGTTCAATTCTCAGTTGTCGTGTTTCCAAAACTAAACTTTGAAATTTTTCCATGCATTCTTTTTCGTTGAGATGGTCTAAGGTTTGGAAAAGTTCCCAGGCTTTTTTGGTAATTTCTTCAATTAGATTTTCGAGTACATAACTTCCTTCGAGTGGGAATTGAACAATGTTGAAATAACTTTCTTCTTTTAAAATGTGTCCAATATTCACTCCCATTCGATGACTGAAAAAATCAGCTCCTTTTTCTGAAAGTTGGTCATAGGCTTGCACCACAATATAATCTAAACCTGCATTTGCAGCACTCATAATTTCAGTGGTCAATCGGAGAATGTTGGTGTAAGGGTCTCTTAGTGATTTATTCATCCATCCTGTTTTTCCGATGATGACTGTATCACAATTAGCGGAGTATGCTTTTTTAAGGAAGTCATTTAGTTTTCTAAAAGCGATGAATTTTGCGGTTTCTACAAAGTAATTTGAACCAATTCCAAATTCAATTAATTGTGATGTTTTTCCTTCGTTTTGAAGTATTTGTTGGTGAGATTTTATTAGTGCCAAAACGACTTGCTGGATTACATTTGCTCCCAATTGTTGCCAGTCAAAAACAGAGTTGCTTTCATCTCCTACAATTTGGATATGCTCTTCGCCGAATTGATTTTGTAAATGACGAACCTGATCAACTTGCTCTTGATTACGACAACAAAAAATCGAGTGGATGTATTGAAAATCAATTTTTTCACACAATACATTAATGTCAATTGCCTTGAAAGGAAGAATGAAATACAAACCATCACAACCGTGTTCTAAAATTTGTAAAGCTTCTTGATTGGCTTTTTTTTCATCCGTTACATCAATTGAAGTGAGGTGTTTCCAATCGTTTGTTGTGCTTTTAATTTTGCTACTACCCGTTGATGTTGTACGGTTGGTTACATCGAAGGAAAGATTTTCAATTGTGTCGTAAAATTCTAGTAGGTGTGTGTTTTCTTTGAGTTCTTTAAAAATTTTATTTCTCCAAGTTTCTGATGAAATTGATGGAAAATCCAACTCGATTGGTGCCATATCATGATTTTTGAAGCTTCAAATATAACATTGTTGCGAGGATGGTAAAGTAAATTGGAAAGAATACCAGACCAATGAATGGAATTTTTACGACAACTAAGAATGCTGCTCCAAGTGGCAAACACCAATACCAAAATCGTTTTAAAAATCGTAAACTTTTATCGGTGTCCACTCCTTGTATTTCAAGAGGATAATCGAAAAAAGCAAAGCCTAAAAGTAGCGCATCTAAAAGAAAACCAATAGTTTGAGAAATGAACGTGAGATCGATCAACCAGAAAACAAGGTAAAGAGGATAGATGATTAAGAATTGTATTGCTAAGAAAACGAGTGATAACAAAGCCATTCGTTTGAAATCATTGAAGAACTGCAAGATGGAGTCTTCGGTTGTTTTTTCGCCAAATTGAGCAATTAACTTTCTGGACAATAGACCATAAACGGGAGAAAGAAAAGTGAGAATTGTCAGATACTGTAATTGAAAATAGAGCTCACTAAAAAAGTCACCTGAAAACCAACTCATCCAACCGAAGAGCCATTCGAAAAGCTCAGCAATACTTTTGAATATCGACCAAACCAGTAGAGAAGGTATAAAATAAACCCAAATTTTCGGATTTTTAAGTACGTTAAACGAAGGGATAAATACAGATTCCAAATACGACATTTTTCAAAAATGTTTATTTTAAAGATGTATTAAAACGGGACAAAAAATCGTCCACATCTTCTATTCCTGAACGACGTTTAACTCGCTCTTTTAGTCGATTGATATACACGTCAACGTGGGTTTCATTTAATTTTCGACTGATGTAGCTACTCGGTTTTCCGTAGTAATATTTCATTTTTAACATCAGCGCATCGCGTTTAGAGAAGTTTTTAAATAAGCGTTCTATAGCTTCGTTCAAATCCTGGCTTGAATCGCTTAAATCCCAATTGTGAATGGATTCATCAATTTCAGAATAATGCATTCGTGCAATTTCACTTTTTTCCTCAGAGACGAATTGCACTTTTCTTTTCGCGTTTTTCTTTCGCAATTGTGAAATACAATAGTTCGAGGTGACAGCACGAATCCAAGCTTTGGTATCAAATAAATCTGCGGTTTCCGAGTATTTTTCACCAATAATTCGATAGAGGTAAATCGAAAAATCTTGATAAACGTCCTTAGCGTCGTCTAAATCAGGGAATTTAGAACGAATGATGGAAAAAATGAATTTTCCGTAGCGATTGATTAATTCTGCAAAAACTGCGTCCTGCAGCAACTTATCCATTGACTAACTTTTTGTTTTTACCAATTAAAATTTCTAAACCTGCCCATTCACTTACGACCGTGTTGAGATTTTTTATTTTTAAAGCTTCCATAAGTTCAAATAACAAAACGTGCATTGAACTTTGGTCATTTCGCATTAACACTACCTGATGGTCTTCTGTCTTTAGAAAATGTAAGAGACTTGACATTTCGAGGCGAACATTGTAACCTGGCATTCCCATTGGATAAAGCCATAATTGAGGAATTGAATGCGTCATTTTTCCAATCACTAATTCTAGATTCGTCTTTTCGACCAAAAAGGCAACAAAGGCTTGACTAAAGACCTCCGTGGGATCACAAACGATGTAGTCTATTGAAGATAATTCAAATGGAAGTTCCAAATCCTTTTTCATCCAATCTAACATCGGAGTTTGCTCGTAATCCCCGAAATATTCGAATTTGTGTTCGTCCACCCAAACGGAATGTGGTGCTTCGATAACGGGTGAAGCCCCAGAAAAACTGACGTGATGGCACGCAACTGGAAATTGAAAAATATCCTTTAATTGCTCAAATACGAGTTGCGCACGATTGCCAACAAAAAGGAAGGAAGTACATTTTTGACCGTTCATAATAGCAGGTTTTTGGAACGAAATTCGGACTGAAATTAAACTTTTATTCTTTCTTGAACAAGTTTTTCGAGAAAAAAGTAAAAAAAGTCTTCTTAACAGAATTTTCACAAGTCTCTGTTTTTGAAATCCCTACATTTACGAACCAAAACTAAGCTACGATGAATTTTCACGGGAAGAAAACATTAATTCTTGAAGGAGGAGGCTTTAAAACCTCTTTTTCCGCTGGTGTTTTAGATGCATTTAGAGCAACTGGATACGATGATTTCGACGTTTTTATTGGGGTTTCAGGAGGTTCATTAGCACTTTCCTATTTCTTAAGTGAGCAGTACGGTTCTTACTTTGAATCGATGCGCAAACTTTGTCGTGATCCACGTTTTATAAAGTTTACGAAAGCGTTTTCAGAAGGCTTCATGAACCTCGATTTCTTTTATGATATCGCTGAAAAAGAAACGCCATTCAACATGGAAAAGGCACTTCAAAAATTGGAGAATAAAGAATTTTATGTTGTTTTGACGAATTCGGTTGATGGTTCAACAGTTTATCGTCAACCTACCGCTAACGATTGGGTGGACGTAACAATTGCAGCAAGTACAGTTCCAATCATTACCAAAGGGAAACATATTTTGGATGGAGTGCCCTATTCAGATGGTGGAATAAGTGATCCGATTCCAATTCGTTGGGCGTATGAAAATGGAGCGGATGACATTGTTCTTATCCGTACTACTCAATTTAATTTTAAACCAAGCTACGTTCGCCCCGAAACATTTGCTGCACGGCTATTGCGTTCCAATCCTGCTATAAGTCAACATGTTGAAAATTTCCAATTAAAACTAAAAGAGAGTGCTGACTTTGCGGAATCCATTCAAGGACAAATTAATTTAAAGCAAATCGCTCCTGAACAAGCACTTAACTCCAATATTTATACGTTTCAGGTGTCAAGTTTGATTACGGATTATCGGTATGGTTTAGAATGTGGCTTGAATTTCGTCAATCAAATACGCAAATAAACACGTTTCGTTTAACTGACAAACTATGACATTTCTTCCTAATTTATTGCATCTTAAATGACAAGCTGGCGGTATTCTCTACTTGGCAACATCTTTGAAAAGAAGAGAAAAAAATCTAATAAAATGGCAGAAGATAAACTACACGAGGAAGAAATGTTGAACGAGGAACAAGCGTCTGAACAATCAAAAAACTCGGAATCAACTGATAATAAAGAAACTGAAACGACTCTTGAAACTGAAAGAGAGTTAACTCCAGAAGAAAAATATGCAGAGTTGAATGACCGTTTTTTACGATTGTATGCGGAATTTGACAACTATAGACGCCGATCACAAAAGGAAAAATTAGAGTATATAGCAAGTGCAAACGGAAATTTATTGAAGGATTTACTTCCAATTTTAGACGATTTCGAACGTGCAGTAGCCAATAATGAAAAAGTTGAGGATATTGCAGTTGTAAAAGAAGGATTTCATCTGATTCACAATAAGTTTCGTTCGATTTTAGAATCCAAAGGCGTAAAAGCAATGGAGGCTAAAGGATCGACATTTGATAGTGAATTACACGAAGCAATTGCCAATATCCCTGCTCCTGAAGAAAGTCTGAAAGGTAAAATTATCGACGATGTGGAGAAAGGGTATTTCTTAAACGATAAAGTAATTCGCTACGCTAAGGTAGTTGTTGGTCAATAATTCAAACTTTCATAATGAGCCAAAAAAGAGATTATTACGAAGTGCTTGGCGTCGCAAAAAACGCTGACGAAGGAGAAATTAAAAAAGCCTACCGTAAATTGGCAATCAAATATCACCCTGACAAAAATCCAGGGGACGCATCTGCTGAGGAAAAATTTAAAGAGGCAGCCGAAGCGTATGAAGTTCTGAGTAACTCCGAAAAACGGGCACAATACGATCGTTTTGGTCACGCTGGAATGGGCGGTGCTGGTTTTGGTGGTGGTGGAATGAACATGGACGATATATTCAGTCAGTTTGGTGACATGTTCGGCGGTGCTTTCGGCGGAAGTTTTGGCGGTCGTCGCGGAGGAGAACGAGTGGTTCGGGGAACAAATCTTCGCGTAAAAATGAAACTGACGCTTGAGGAAATTGCAGAAGGGGTTAAGAAAAAAATCAAGGTGAATAAGTTGGTGAATGCTGATGGAGTCACCTTTAAAACCTGTTCTACCTGTAATGGATCAGGAGTGATTACCCGTATGGCGCAGTCATTTTTAGGTCCTATGCAAACACAAACGACTTGTAATTCGTGTCACGGTGCTGGAAAAATCATCGATCAAAAGCCTTCTGACGCAGACGCTCAAGGATTACGACGTCAAGAGGAAGTGATAGAAATTGAAATTCCTGCTGGAGTAGAAGAGGGGATGCAATTAAGCGTTCGTGGTAAAGGAAATGCCGGTCCTTTTGGTGGTGTTCCTGGAGATTTAATTGTGGTCATTGAAGAAACAGAACATGCTGAATTGCGTCGTGAAGGTGAAAATCTTCATTATGATGCGCTAATCAATTTTGCAGACGCAGCTTTAGGTGAACAAATTGAAGTACCAACATTGAACGGACGTGTTAAAATTCGCGTTGAACCAGGTACTCAAAGCGGCAAAGTGCTGCGCTTACGACAAAAAGGACTACCGAGTGTACAAGGTTATGCAACGGGTGATTTATTCGTTCATATCAATATATATACACCCAAAAAATTATCGAAAGAAGAGCGCGAGTTATTAGAAAAACTGCGTGGTCATGAGAATTTTAATCCATCAGCGCAAGAGAAACAAAAAGGCTTTTTCAGTCGCATGAAAGATATGTTTTCGTAATGCAATTTTTAGCGAACGGAAAAGAAGGTGAACGAAGTATCTTGGCGTATGTCAAGGTACTTTCGTTGGTTATAGGAGTGTTCTTTATGTCCTCGGTTTTGTTGGTTTTGGATTGGAAAATCAGTTTCCAAGATGCGTATCCTGATTTATTCCTTACTGATAAAGAAGCTGTTGAAATCATGGGCGCGAACCGTTTTTTGTTTTGGATTTTGGTGCCGTTTGCTTTAGGTTTGCTCACATTCATCATTCTTGCTCCAAAAGTTCATCAGCGCAATTTACTGTCGTGGTTTACGAAGCGCGATAAGTTTGATTTCAGACGATTTTTCTACTCTTTTTTTCTTTTTGGCGCGATAACATTAGTACTTTTTGGAATAAATTTCATGTTGAATCCGGACTTGGAATTTCGTTTTAAACCAGCTCAATTCGTAGTTTTATTGTTGGTTTCCTTGCCTTTGATTCCTTTGCAAACCACTTTCGAGGAAGTTATTTTCAGAAGTTATACACTTCAAGGAATGTTTGCGAGAACTGGAAGTGGGTTAATGAGCGCTATTTTATCATCAATTTTCTTTATGATACTCCACGGTGGAAATCCCGAAGTTGAAACCTTAGGTTGGTCAGTTTTACCCTATTATTTTTTAGTTGGATTCTTCCTTTCCCTAGTGGCAATTTTTGACGACGGTATCGAGTTGACAATGGGTTATCATGCTGCTAACAATTTGATTACCGCCTTGTTGGTTACAACCGACTGGCAAGCGTTCCAAACAGACGCACTTTTTGTAGATGGAGCTGAACCCCAATTTGGAATTGAAAATTGGATTGGTTTGTTCGTGATTTTGCCGCTTTTATTTTGGCATTTTATGAAAAAATATAAATGGAATTTTAAAAAGCAAGTGGAATAATTCCCTTTTCAATTGTGATTTAAACCGCAATTTTTCACTAACCTCGTCGTCAAAACGTTTCGCAAGTTAATATTACCTTAACTTTGAATTAAGAATGACGCAACGAATAGATGAACTTTTAAATACTTTTGATCCGATTGACCTGTCCAGAATGGATCGGGTGAAACTCATGAATCGGGTGGATACAAAGTTTGCCTTTAACTTCGATTTTTTATTAAAAATTCTCCCACTTTTAAAAGAGAATTATTTTCTACTCGAAGTTGAAAACACGCGTATGCCTTCGTATGAAAGTTTGTATTTTGACGATGCGGATTTTTCCTTTTTTCATGATCATCACAAGCGAAAAAGTGACCGTTTTAAAGTTCGAATAAGACGTTATGTTGAATCGGATATATATTTTTTTGAGGTCAAACACAAAACGAAAGGACGAACGGATAAGAACCGAATAAAGGCAAAGAGTTTCAATGATTATTCATCTCAAGAATTTCAGAAATTCATCGTTGAACAATTAGAAAACAATGAAAAGTTGGAGCCAAAAATCTGGAATAAATTTCATAGGTTAACCTTTGTAAATAAAACCGAAAATGAACGCTTAACACTTGATTTTGATATTACTTTTTCGGTTGAAAACAAAGAGCGGAAGTTCAGAAATTTGGTCATTGCGGAGTTGAAACAAGAAAAAATAAATCGCAATTCGACCTTTTATCGCCTGATGAAAGAAAAGATGGTTCGACCTTACCGACTCAGTAAATACTGTCTTGGTTCCATTGAATTATTTGGTGAGGAACAACTTAAATTTAATCGCTTTAAAAAGAAATTGTTACACTTAAAAAAAATAGAGAATAATGCTGCTTGATTTTATAAATTTTTCTGTGAACGAACCTTCACAACGACTTTTGAATGAAACGGAGAAGATAACTTGGTTCAATGATGATTTCTATGTGCTTCTTTTGCGTTTTGCAATCAACATCGTAGTCCTCACCATTATAATTCGCTTTTTATATTATCAAAAATCAAAGCGGAAGGATTATCTTTTTACGTACTATTTGATTGGTATAATTACCTTTTTCTTATGTTTTGGATTAAGTAAATTGGATATCGACACCGGAATGGGATTAGGACTTTTTGCCATTTTTGGAATCATCCGTTATCGCACCGATGCCATTGAAATAAAGGAAATGACCTATTTGTTCTTGGTGATTGGTTTAAGTGTAGTTAACGCTCTGTCTTCTAATCTGATAAGTGTAACACACATGATTTTCATCAACGGAATTTCAATTCTAATCACGTTTATTCTTGAATTTTTATGGTTAATGAAACATGAAACACGCAAAACTATTCAGTATGAGCGTATAGATTTGATTTTTCCTGAAAGATATGAAGACATGAAAAGTGATTTAGAGAAACGTACGGGATTAAAAATCAACCGTTTTGAAATCGGTAAAATTGACTTTTTGAATGATACGGCACAAGTTCGGGTGTATTATTACGGGGACGAGCAAAGTTTTTCGGATTACAACATGGGTAGTTAGTATTTTTAAAACTTTGTAAACGAAAAACTTAGATGAATAAAAGGAAAAAAGTCAAACTTTTTCATTGAAAATCCTATTAAATAAAAGAAAATAACTATTTTTGCACCCGCAAATGGCCTTGTGGCGCATCCCGATAGCTATCGGGAGAATAGCGCACCAAGTTCTGAAATAAAAAATGGCCTTGTGGCGCAACTGAATAGCGCACCTGATTACGGCTCAGGAGGTTTTAGGTTTGAATCCTAACAAGGTCACATTTAGTGAAGCCAATCTTTTGAAAATCAATAGATTGGCTTTTTTATTTCCCCGTATTTTCCCCATAATTATGAAAACTAACTCAAAATGGCACTTATTTTTTAAGTATTGTTAAGAGTTTCAATAATTTCTAATTTTGAGAAAAAAAACATGAAAAATTTAAACTTATTATTCCTTGTATTTTTATTCGTCGCTTGTAACTCTAAAAACGACAAAACCGAACATTTTGAGAAAAGATACAAGGAATTAATTTCTGTTTCACCTGAAGACTTATGTATGTCGTTCTTAGAAAAATGCGACACTAAAGATGAGAAATCGCCTTTTAGTAGTTATACTCCTGAAATGATTAATAGTCAATTAGCTACTTTTTATAGAATAGAGAGTGAGGATCATTTGAAACTTGTAACCGATATTCTTTACTACAAAAAAGTAATAACAAGTAAGGAAAAGTCAATTGAGGATTTAATAGATTTTGTTGGCAAAATTAAGTCTGGAAAAAAAGACAAGTTGGATAAAATTGTTATAAAATCGTTTGAGTTGGCTGTGAATTATAAAACTGAAGAAATTAAGATTGACGGTCAATAAATGGATTGTTTTAGTAAACTAAACGCTCAAATCCCCTTAATCAATAAAGATAGGTTTTTCATGTTGGGTGTATTTTGAAAAGTATTCCCGTAATAATTCGGCTCTCTCTTCTTTGGTATGTTCCTGAATGAAAATTGCACCAATACAATTGAACACAATTTTATTCAGTTCGTCAATAGGTAAATCCACAAAAGAAACAAAGTTCACAAACTCATTCGGGTTTCAATTCGTTCATGACATCATCCAAAGTTCGACCGTCGGGCAAAACAATTTCAACGGTAACGGGTTTAAAGTTTTCTTCATTTTCGCTTTCACTTTGATTTTTAGGCATTACTAATTTAGCTAAATGCAAAAATAAGGTTGCCTTGTCTTTATCTTCTAAGGTGTCCCAAATTAATGGAATTTCAAAGGCTTTTTCATTCAGGAAATTAGTGATGAATTGCTTTAAATCCTTAGTAGTCTTATTGATCGCTCCTTTTGGTTTTCCAGTATTTCCAACTGCAAAACGTCCTTTTGCATCCCGTCCGAATTCGTCCGAAATTATCGGTAAACTTTCCATTTGCTCAATCTTAATTTGGTTTTATTCCGTTACCTAAAAAGATAATATTAGGTCTTTTTTCATTTTGAACGTTGTCTAAATCAATAGTATTGTCAACTGCTTTCAATGTTGGAATAACAAATTTTGAAATTTCCAAAAGTGTTTTAATCCGTTCCTTTGGTTCTAAACTTTCGAGGTCGGTTTGTATGGATTCAAAATTTGATTCCAATAAGTCGGAAAATCTTTCACGCAATTCCTTTGTTGCTTTATTCGGTGTTCCTTTGGTTCGTCCACCAGTTTTTATTCCTTTTGGCATAAGTTCTAATTTAATCTACTTTAGATAGTATTGTTTTCAAATCCAGTAATCTTTGAAGATACGGACTAAATTTTCGTTTTCCGTTGTTGGCTTTTACGGTGCTTAAATGGGTCGCAATGAATAGGGAACAATCGGAAATAATACTACATTGATTTAGTTTAATTGGTTGCTGTGGAATTGAAATTTGAGAAAAGTACTTTTCCAATTCAATTATTTCATTCGTCCACGTTTGTACCTCATCAACACGCGAACAGATAGGAACGAGCTTTTGATTTTCAAGGTTTAAAGGTGCGGTTTCTTTTGGATGAGGTTTGAAGTTAAATAGTAAATAATCCGCTAAATCTAAACCGTCTTTTCTTTGTTGTTGCGTTGCTTTTTTCTCCAGTAAATCGGAAACTATTAGTCCATTCAATCCAGTTACTTTGGTTTTAAAATCGTTCCAATCTTCAAAGGCATTTAAGTCGGGAAAAAGAAATACTTTTCGACCTTTTAAAACATCGAATTTATTGGGTTTTAATTGTGTTTTTCCTCCAGTCGCTAA
Organism: Bacteroidota bacterium; assembly: GCA_039795265.1. Classification (GTDB taxonomy): domain Bacteria; phylum Bacteroidota; class Bacteroidia; order Flavobacteriales_D; family Crocinitomicaceae; genus UBA952. Next base: position 117,540 of record JBDKEM010000053.1, read on the forward strand.
CCATATTAATTTAGGATTGAAATAACTGCAAATAATAGCGGTTTTTTCACTTTCAACAATTGCAACGGGTTTCACTTTGTCACGCAATAAATGTTCACCAAAAAAGCATTGCTTTAAATGAAATTCCTGAATTGAATTGTGCATCCAGTAAACATGGTTAAACGGTTCTTTTATACGTTTTCCAGTTATGGCATCGTAAAGAATTATTTTTCCCGTCCTTACTTTTCCCTCATGGTCTATTTGCCAAAATACCGTTGCACCGTTCCAACGATTTGAAGTTCCAATTTTGTAACGGTCAATCAAATTCTTTGTGGCTGTTTCCCCGAATTTGTTTATCAAAAATGAAATAAAATTGTTTTGGTTAGTATTTGCGAGGGTAGTTTTCACCATTTCCAACGGAATGAAAGTTGTCGGTGGAATAACCTTTTTTACTTTGGGTTGAGGTTCGATTTGCTGTTTGCTCTCATTGTTTTCAATCGGTGGAAAAATGGTCTTATCGCATGAGTGACAATAACCAAATTTCTCAAATCCCATAAATGGAACAAATTTCCCGTCCTTGTTATTTTTTCCGCATGGACATTCTTTTGCTATAAAACGATTTTTCCCCTTAACAAGTTGATATTCTGATTCGTTCATTTGATTTTACTTTCAGTTTAACAGTTTAACAGTTTAATTTAAATTACTTTTTGTAAACCAGTTTACCAGTTTAAAACCCCCTATTATCTATAGGGGTTTAAACCATTAAATTAGTAAACTGATAATTTAAACCCGTTCTTTGATTAGTCTAATTTGAGTTCTTTTTGACCGTTCAACGTGAACAGTATTTTTTTTCCAATGGTCATTGAACTAATCAATTCTATTTGGTCGTAATAATGTTTGAATTCCTTTGCTTTATTATCCCCAATTTTCTCATTAAGAATTGATTTGACCGCTAATTTTATTCCCCTCCAAAGATTCTCATAAGATAGGTTCTCTTTAGATTTGAAAACCTCATCCAAAATTTGCCCGTGAACGTCGTTTTCAATTTCGTCGGGTGAAATGGTCTTTCGGGGTTGTTTTTCGGGTTTAGGTGCTTTTATTTTCTTTCCAAACGTTACTTCTTTAGCGATTCTTGGAATACCGTTTTTATCAATCTCAAATGCGAACGGTTCAAATTCCATTTCCCTACAGTCAACTGCTTTGACAAATGAAGTGTTTTCCGTTTCCGTGTCCTTTTCAACCTCAATGACCGCATCCGCTTTTCTATGTGCAAAACTCCCTAAATGTCCTAACAAGGTGCTAACAGTCTTATTGTAATGCAAAACACAAACAATGTGGATATTAAAATTGTCCGTCCATTGCATCAACTTTGTAATGATTTTTTGGGCTTGGTCTGCTTGTAAAATTGGGTCAATCTCTAAATCAATGATTCCGTCAATGGCTACAAAATTTAAGTTTGGGGTTTCATTCAAAACCTTTTCAATTAACTCCAGGCGTTGAATTGGGTCTAATGTCCGTAAATGATAGGAAATAAAATTTTCGGGATTGTGAACGTTTGCCAGTTTACAAATTCGTCTGCTCACTTGTTGAACTTTGTATTCAGATTGTTCCGTGTCGAATAGAATATTCATTCCCTTTGTAGGACAAAAAAAGTGACCTTCAAACTCTCCACTTATTGCAGTTGCCATAAGAGTAGAAACAAGGAATGATTTTCTACTTTTCGCTTTTCCCGTAATGATTGAAAAATTCCCCTTTGAAAATAAGGTTATTGGTTTTCCACCACTCAAAATCTTCATGGCAATTGGTGGCGGTTCTAATTGTTTCGATAAATCAACCTTGCATTTTTGAATAAGGGTTTCAATTGGGGATGAGGTTTCCGAAATCAAACTATCAATTTCACTTTGTGCCTCATCAATTCCGATATTTGATAAATCATTTTCCAATGCTACAACCTTTTTGAGTTAAATACAAATTGTAGTTCATGGTGTAAAATCCCGCCCTATCTTTCGTAATCGGACAAATTCCCGTTCTTACTTTATAGATTGTATTCGATTTTTTCCATTTAGCAATAAATCTGCAAATGTTCGATCGGTCTATTTCCGTTTTTACGGATGCTTGTTTCATGGTGAACATTCCACCAATAAAGACATCCGCAATGCGTTTTTCTTGTGTTTTCTTACTTTGCGGTGTCATTGAGAATGCTTTTAAATTGAGAAATTGCACCTGAATAAAAAAGTTCGTCGGCTGTATTAAATTGACTGAAAAACGATTGAAAAAAGGATTGATTAATGTAACTTTGTCCAGTCGTGAAACTTTCGCCAGTCGAACGATAATTTGATAAAATTGGGGTGCTTTCGGGCATCCCTTTTTTTGTTGATTCCATACCTAAAAACGATTTGAAGATTCAACAACTTGCATCAATTCGGACTTCTTGAAATAGGTCTTGTTTCCTACTTTGTACGGTTTAATGATTCCGTCTTTCATCCACGCATGAATTGACACTAAACTAACTTTGAAAAAATCGGCTGTTTCTTTTCTTGTTAAAAGTTCCTTTTCTCCAGTTGGTGTTTTCGGCGCGGTGGTGGTGTTTACCAGTTCTTGAATTTGCGTTTTTACGCTTTCAGAAATTAATGTTGCCAGTTCATTTGGCGTTACTTGAATGAATTGAATTTGTTGCATAAACATTGATATTTAATTGTTTATGCAAATGTTTGTCAAGGCTTAACTCTCATTTTTATCTCATTTTTATCATTGTTATCAAACTTTATTCAATGAGTTGAATTCTTTTAATTTTCCGTTTAAAGTTGTCATTTCGTAGGTTTTTTTTTCTTCGATTCGTGAAAATTTAGCAACCATTTCTGGAAATCTTTTTACTACAAATTCTCTAAATTTTACTCCAGTATTTGGTTTTATTGAATTGTCATTTTCTTGCATCCAATGGAAAATTTGACTGAATTGTTTGGGTTGTTTTGTAGTTGCGTATTCCTCAACTAAAAAAAGAAACAAATCAAAACTTCTTTGGTCTTGGAATATTTTAGGGTCAAATATTTCTTTTCCCGTTTCTTTTTGTGGATGAAGTTTACTTTCAGAAAGTCCAGTAAGTCTTTCTACCTCATCAATAAAAAAGTCAAAGTGTATAAAAACAGCAATATTGAATTGATTTAAGTCAAATGGAATTAATACGCTTTTTGTTATCAAATCATTTAAAAACTCATTGGTATGATTTTTATACTTTTTTACATAATCCAAATAGTATTTTGCAAATTCTTTTCTTTCTGAATGGTGTAATCTTTTAATTTCTTGAACTGCTAAATAACTTGACAAATACAAGTACTCTGAATTTTCATTAATAATTTTAAACATTTTTGATTTGTCTTTACTATTGAATTTTAAATTCCAATAAATCCCCTCGCATTTTCCTTTAAACTCATCTAAATTTTTAGTAGGTATTTTTTCGTTAAATTTTGGTTCGGGTTGTTTTTCTAAGGTTTCTTTTCTTTTTTCAATAATCCATTTTTCAATAAATTCAATTTTATGTTTAGCTTGTAAATAAAAGTGAATAAAGAAATTTGTTTTTAGTTGGTCTATTTTAATTTTATCCGCTTCAAAACGTACTTTTTTATTAAATAAATAATCTAATTCTAAATAGTCTAAAAAGGTTTCTTTTTCTTTTGTATTGTTTTGATTATCAAATGTTTTATTTAGGAATTGTTTTAATTCGATTAAATCCTTTATTTCATTAATTTCTTTGTCAATAAGTTTGTAGTTCTTATTCATTTTTCGCCAGTCTTGTAATTTGTTGTAAAGTTAGGTTTTAACCTTGTTTCTCGTTCAATGGAATAATTTTATCATCCTTTGCTTTTGGTGTGTTCCAAACGCTTAAAAAGTCGCTCAAATGGTCGTTTTCGGTTTCACCTATGTAATTGAGTAACATTTTTTCCGTGCTATGTCCAGTAACCGCCATTATTAGCTTATTAGGTAGCTTGTTGTAATGATTTGTAGCAAACGAACGTCGGCATGAGTGCGAACGTACCAATTCCCATTTTTGAAACATTCCTACTTCTTTTTTATGAGTTTTTGGATTTTGGCGCGTTCCGTAAACTTCTTGAGTTAATCCACTTTCACGGCAAACTATTTTCATCCATTCGTTAAAACGTTGGTCGGAGATCGGTCTTGGAAAATCCCCTAATCGCTCCAGTATTTCGGAAACGTCCGAATGAATAGGAATATCTACTTGTTTTCCCGTTTTGCTTTGGGTGTATCTTATGAACTTTTGACCGCTTACATGAATTTGAATGTTTGCATTCGTTAACTGCATTAAATCATTTACACGGCATCCCGTCCAACAACCAATAATTAACCAGTCCCGAACATTCTGCAAATAATCTGCTCCCGTGAATTGTTTGATTTGCTCAATCTCATTTTCCGTAATGGTTACGAAAAGCGTTTCTTCTTCTTTCAAATAAAATTTCCGTGAACGTACTTGTTCATTTATTGTAAATCCTTTGTCGTTGGCATCCAAACAAACGGTTTTAATTTGTCTTATGTCCTTTGCAATGCTATTTTGAGAGAGTGATAAAACATCGTTTTCAAACTTTACAAAATCCGCTTTAAAAGTCAAATCAACATCGCTAATTAGAAAACGTTTCTTTTTGTGTTTCTCGAATTTTTCTAACCTCATCAAAGTAGTATTGAGGTTTACGATTGTAAGTTTAGAAATAGGTTTGCCCGTTTTTGAGTTGGCTTTGGTTTTCATTTCGGTTTGATACTCCCTAACCAAATCAATCAAATATTCTGTTTTTTGCTCCAGTAGGGGATTTTTGAATTTAGCAATGACATCAATTAGCCATGCTTTATTTATAGGTTTTCCGCTCCCTTTGTCTGTATTCAATGATTCGAGAATTTTTGTTTTCAGCTTTTCCAGTTGTATTTTCAAGTTTAGCTTTTCAGGATTATTTGCTTTTTGTTGCGGTTCACCTTTTGCTTTACTCCAAAAAATTGGATTTATTGTGTAACCAGTAAGGGTTTCAATGTCGGTTTTTCCGTCACGAACACGAACGTAAATATTCGCAATTTCTTTTTCTGACTGTAGTCTAAATTTAATGGTCGCCATGAATTGATAATTTGATAAATCAAAGATAGCTTTTTATCCCCATTCTTTCCCCATTTATCCCCGTATTTTCCCCATTTTTTATTTATTCATCTTAATTTGACTTAACTAAAAAAGATACTTATACTTTTGAAAACCTTATCCAGTAAAGGATTTGAAGTTAATTTGAAAGTTAAATGTAGTTGTTTTTATTAAGATAATTTTAATCCTAACAAGGTCACATTTAATGAAGCCAATCTTTTGTAAATCAATAGGTTGGCTTTTTTGTTTGTCAACCATTTGTCAACATCTTAAAAAATCTACTCCAAAACGCTCAAATTTTGATTGAATGAGAGATTATTTATTATTGTCTAATTTTGAAACAAAAAACTTATGAAAAATTTAATCATTGCACTTTTACTTTCATCCATTTCTTCTGTCTTATTTTCCCAAAAGCAAGTCAATGATTCCATTATTGTTTTGGGTGGTTTAAAATTTAATTCATTACATACCGACATTAAATTCAAAAACATCAACGATTACAAAATTTTGGTTAAGGTGTTTTATTCAGAAACAGATTCAGTAAGTTATCAAACAAACTTAAATTCTTTTGAATCTTTTAGATTTAGTTTCATACCAAAACAAAAACCTACAAAAATTAATGTTTCTGCTTTAAACAAGTATTCAATAATCGCTGAAAAAAATGTTGAGATTCGGGATGAAGAGATACTTGAAGGGCAAAGAACCGCTCTTGTGGTTGATTTAATAGAAAAGGAAAAGAACTATTCTGCAGGTGATGAACTTATTTTGTACACACGTCGAATGTATTTAGGTTATTCCTTACAAATGGTTGGTGGTTCTGTAGTTCTAATTTCTACACTTGTTGCAAAAGAAAAAACTCCTATCGCTGGTGTTCTTATTGGTAGTGCAATATCAACAATTGGAACAATTGTGGTTTTAACTGCACCAAATCACATAAAAAAGGCTGGTTTACTCATAAATGAAAATGGTGTTGGGGTTAAGGTGAAATTATAAAACGCTCAAATCCCCTTAATCAATAAAGATAGGTTTTTCGTGTTGGGTGTATTTTGAAAAATATTCCCGTAATAATTCGTTTCTCTCTTCTTTGGTATGTTCCTGAATGAAAATTGCACCAATACAATTGAACACAATTTTATTCAGTTCGTCAATAGGTAAATCCACAAAAGAATCAGCCCTATCCAAAACCCCTTCCAAATCCTTATAGAAGTTAGATTTTTTGACCTTTTGGCTTCCGGTACCTGAAATCCAAGTGTCGTTTGACATTCCATTAAATCAACGGCGATAGAAATCATTTTTAACCGTACCACTATTTAATGACATCCCGAACGGTACATTGTTTACAATAATTTCTCCGCCGCGGTGGGGTTTTAGTTTCCACCCATTCTTCATCCCTTCGCCTGCATAACCACGTACGGTATCAAAATCTCTTCAAGCGAAATACCACCATGTTGAAAGGTATTGCCGTAGTAATTCACAAAATGGTTGTAATTGTTCGGATAAACAAAGAAATCTTGCTCACGGGCAAACACGAATTCTGAAGATAGCTTTTGCTTAGGAAGAAATGCGTCTTGCGGTGGATTAACCACAAAAACTTCTTTCTCTTTGTAACTCATTCCACGACCAACTTTATAACGCAAATTGGAATTGATGTTGCGTTCTCCCACAATGCGCACCGGATTATTCACTTTAATCGTTCCATGGTCGGTGGTAATGAACAATTGCATGCCAAAGTCTGCTGTTTTTTTCAGGATTTCAAGTAGGGGAGAGTGCTCCAACCAAGAAGTGGTGATGGAACGATAGGCCGATTCATTGTCCGCCAATTCGCGAATCACCTCCATTTCCGTGCGAGCGTGCGACAACATGTCCACAAAGTTGTAAACGATGAATGTGGCGTCGTTTTCTTTGTTTAAGTGGAATTGATCGCCTAATTTCTTACCTGCTTCCACATTCGTGATTTTGTGGTACGACCATTTGATATTTTTGCCCAAACGTTTCAATTGTGCTTCCAACAGTTCCTTTTCAAACATATTTTTTCCACCTTCGTCTTCTTCGTTTTTCCAAAATTGTGGGAAACGTTTTTCGATTTCAGAAGGGAGTAAACCTGAGAAAAAAGCGTTGCGGGCATAATGCGTTGCCGTCGGTAAAATGGAATAAACTACCTCTTCTTTTTCTTTTTTGAAGTAACGTGAAAATATCGGTTCGAGCACTTTCCATTGGTCAAAACGTAAGTTGTCAATGACCAAAACGACCGATTTTTTTTGTCCTAGATTCGGCGCGATTTTGTCCTTAATTAGGTGGTGAATCATCAACGGAGCTTCTTCCGTGCCGTTTAGCCAATCCACATAATTGTCCTCGATGAAGTCGCAAAATAACTTGTTTGCCTCCTTTTTTTGCATTTCGAGGATCTCGCGCATTGCAGAATCTTCCACTTTGTCGAGTTGTAATTCCCAATAAATCAATTTGTTGAAAACCTCCTTCCATTCTTCTGCATTTAAGTTTCCGTTGATTTGCATGCCCAACTGACGAAATTCTTGTTGATAACCGGCATTGGTTTTTTGTGTCACCAATTTGCTGTGATCCAAGTTTTTTTTAATGCTCAAAAGAATTTGATTTGGATTTACGGGTTTGATGAGGTAATCAGCAATTTTGCTTCCGATTGCTTCTTCCATAATTGTTTCTTCCTCACTTTTGGTGATCATTACCACAGGAAGATGCGGATGCAATTCTTTGATCCGTGTCAATGTTTCCAAACCACTCAATCCGGGCATATTTTCGTCCAAAAAGATGATGTCGAAGTCTTGTTCGTTGACCAAATCAATTGCGTCCGAGCCATTCGTGACGGGCATTAAGACGTAACCTTTTGACTCTAAAAAAAGTATATGTGGCTTAAGAAGTTCAATTTCGTCGTCGGCCCAAAGGATTTTTGCTTGCATGTGATTGAAAATTTAAAACTTACTGTCTATTACAAATGCACAACAATAAGAAGAAAATAGTTAACGACCCTGTTTACGGTTTTATTTCGATTCCCAATGAAATAATTTTTGACATTATCGAACATCCTTATATGCAACGTCTGCGTAGAATTATGCAATTGGGATTAAGTCATTTGGTTTATCCGGGAGCTATTCACACGCGATTTCATCATGTTTTGGGCGCCATGCACCTTATGTCACAAGCAGTTGCGGTCATTCGACGGAAAGGAAATGAAATAACGAAAGAAGAAGAAACAGCGGTTCAACTGGCAATTTTGCTCCATGATATTGGACACGGACCGTTCAGCCATGCTTTAGAATACGACATCGTCTGTGGCGTGACGCATGAAGAAATCTCTTCTTTTTTCATCCAACGTCTTTCCGAAGAATTTGGAGAAGATTTGGAACGCGCACAATTGATTTTTACAAACAAATATACCTCAAAACCCTTTCTCCATGAATTGGTTTCCAGTCAGTTGGACATGGATCGTTTGGATTACTTGAACCGTGACAGCTTCTATTCTGGTGTCAGTGAAGGCGTGATTGGTAGCGATCGTTTGATTGAGATGTTGGACGTGAAAGACGGACATTTGGTTTTAGAGGAAAAAGGAATTTATTCGATTGAGAAGTTTATTGTTGCTCGCCGCTTGATGTATTGGCAGGTTTATCTTCATAAAACGGTGGTCAGTGCCGAGTACATGTTGATTCACGTGTTGCGTCGTGCGAAATTGTTATCTAAAAGAGGTGTAGAACTGTTCGCGAGTCCAGCTTTGTCTTTCTTTTTGAAAAACGATGTGGGGTTCGATGATTTTAAAAACAACAGAAGCGTTTTGGACACTTTTGCTGCCTTGGACGATTTTGATATTTTAGGTGCAATAAAGGTGTGGCAACAACACGACGATTTCATTCTCGCAACCTTATCAAAGGCATTGGTAAATAGACAATTGTTTAAAATTGAAATCGCGAAAGAACCCTTTTCCGAGCAACGAATTTTAATGGAAAAGGAAATGATAAAAGCGCGATTTAATCTTTCGGATGACGACGCTGATTTCTTTGTTTACACCGACGGATTGACCAATAAAGCCTACAACCAACACAAGCAAAACATCAACATGCTCATGAAGAATGGCGAAATCATGGATTTAACCAAAGCATCAGATAACCTTAATATTTCCGCATTAGCTCAACCCGTAGAGAAGTATTTTTTGTGCTACATGAATGGTATATAGCGCATCAAATCATTTGCTTTTAATGCTCAATTCTTTGCTTTTTTGAGGACGAATTTTTATTGATTGAGCTGAAAGTGGATAACAATTGTTAGCATAGAAAACTTCCTGCGTAATTAAATGAATTCAGGTTATTAATTCATTTTCTCCAAAAGTAAATACGCTCCAGAGGCCAATGCAGCGCCAATCATTGGACCGACAATCGGAATCCAAGCATACGACCAATCCGGATTTCCTTTTCTACCACGAAGTAAAGCATACACTATACGCGGGCCAAAGTCACGTGCGGGATTGATGGCATATCCCGTTGTTCCTCCGAGTGAAATACCGATTACCCAAACCAATAAACCTACTGGAAGTGCGTCCAACGAACCTAAGCCAAATTGATCACTGTTAATTCCATTTACCACCAATTTCGGTCCGGATAAATAAAATATAGCAAACACTAAAATAAAGGTGCCAAAAACCTCGCTGAATAAATTTTGAAACGTGTTTGGAATAGCAGGTCCTGTGCAGAAACAACCTTTGATTGTAGCTTCGTCCTCTGTTAAGTCAAAATGTGGCCGATAGTGTAGGTAAATCAAGGCAGAACCTGTCATAGCACCCAAAATTTGAGCTATAATATAACCCGGAACTAAACTCCACGCCATTTTTTCAGTCAATGCCAAGGAAAGTGTGACAGCGGGATTCAGATGTGCGCCACTCCATTGACCAGTAATATAAACGGCTACAAAAACTGCTAATCCCCAGCCAGTTGTGATTAGTAACCACGGTGTATTTCCGTTGGCAAGTGTTTTAGTTAATGAAACGTTAGCCACTACGCCAGCACCTAAAATAAGTAAAATGGCTGTGCCTATAAATTCTCCAATGTAAGCGGTCATAAGGTATATTTTTGAGTTAAAGTTAGGAATTCTTCGAGTTCGTTTTTTGCCCATTCTGCATCTTTTTCCAAGGCATCAGCCAGAATTTCAACTACTTTGGGTGCAATTCGCTTGGCCACTTCTACATTTAAAAAGACACCCCGTGTTCTTCGGAGTAAAATATCCTCAAGTTTTTGTGCCCATTCGTGTTCAACGGCATATCGGATTTGCGCTTCTGAAATGAAAAATTCAGTAGTTAATGAATCAGAATTTCCAAATTGCTTGACATTTTCGATTTCTGTACCATACTGTTTCCAATTTGAATTATCATTTCTTTTCGAAGTCGCGCCAAACAAGGTGAGGTGTTGCGTTACAGATGTCGTTTTTTGCAATTGAAAATACATTTCCATTTGATTGATAGCATCCTCTGCCATGTGACGATATGTTGTCCATTTTCCACCTAAAACACTAATTAACCCTGTTTTGGAAATGTGAACTAGATGTGAGCGCGATAAGGCTTTGGAGGATTTTCCTTCTGCAGAAATCAAGGGACGTAAACCAGAAAAAACACTCAATACATCCGAACGTTTTGGAGTTTTAGTTAAATAATTCCCTGCGTTTTCCAAAATGAAATCGATTTCTTGATTGGTTGCAAGTGGTTCAATGTCAACATCTTTAGTTTCGGCATCGGTTGTACCCACAATTAAATGATCGTACCAAGGAACGGCAAATAATACACGTCCGTCAGTTGTGGAAGGAACCATTAAAGCATTCTTGCCCGGAAGAAATTCTTTATTCAATACGATATGAACACCACGACTTGCCCGCAATTTTACTTTAGGAGTTTGATTTTCAGCTTGTCGTAACCACTCTTCACCATGAACTCCCGTTGCGTTTACCACGTAATTTCCACCTATCGTGAACGTTTGATTGGTGAGTGTATCTTTTGCGTTCAATCCTTGAATTTTTCCATTTTCTATTTTCAAAGATTCTGCAGTACAATAATTCAAAAGTACGGCTCCTTTTTGGTGAGCGGTTCGTGCCAAGGTCAAGGCGAAACGTGCATCATCGAATTGTCCGTCGAAGTATAAAACGCCACCTTTCAACCCTTCTTTTTTTACCCGAGGTAGCAGCTCTAAAGTAGATTTTTTGGATAAAATCCGCGAGCTTCCAAGTGAACCTTTACCTGAAAGTAAATCGTACACTTTCAGTCCAATACCGTAAAAAAGTCGATGAAAATGAGAATAACTTGGAATAATGAACGCTGTTTTATGACTTAAATGTGGTGCGTTTTTTAAAAGAAAAGCTCTTTCAGCTAAAGCTTCTTTTACAAGTTTAATATCGCCATTTTTCAAGTAACGAACGCCACCATGAACCAATTTTGTACTTTTCGAAGACGTTTCTTTTGCGAAATCCGAGCGATCGATTAATGCAACGGAATAGCCACGTGTAACCGCTTCAAGTGCCGTTCCTAAACCTGTTGCGCCACCACCGATAATGATGAGGTCAAATTGTTTGTTTTCAAACTGTTCAATTACCGAATTTCGGTTCATAGCTGCGTGATTTTCCCCATACGTTCGTTCCACATTTCTACAATTCTTTCTGTATTTGGGTTCGATTCAGGGGTAAAAATGCGCTCCTCCTCCCAGCAAGATTGAAGTTCGATTTCGTCTTTCCAAAATCCTGTTCCTAAGCCGGCTAAAAATGCTGCTCCAATGGCAGTCGTTTCTGTTGTTTTCGGGCGTATTACTTTCGCATTGAGTAGGTTAGACTGAATTTGCATCAAAAGGTTATTTCGAGAAGCACCACCATCCACACGTAAGGATTGAAAAACGACACCAGCATCTTTTTGCATTTCAAAAATGATTTCTCGTGAACGCATGGCAATGGCTTCGAGTGCCGCTCGTGCGATGTGTGCTTTCGTTGTCCCACGCGTTATTCCCATGATTGCACCCGTTGCGTTAGGATCCCAATACGGTGCGCCCAAACCTGCCAAAGCGGAAATAAAAGTTACACCACCATTGTTATCCACAGAAGCTGCCAAATCCTCTACCTCCGACGATTGATTGATGATGCCTAAACCGTCGCGTAACCATTGAATTACAGCACCTGCGATGAAAACGCTGCCTTCGAGGGCATAAATTGTTTTGTTATTGTAATGCCAAGCAATCGTGGTCAACATTTTATTCTTCGAGAAAACAGGCGTTTCTCCCGTGTTCATCACACAAAAACATCCCGTACCGTAGGTGTTTTTCGCTTCTCCGGGTTGAAAACAAAGCTGTCCAAAAAGTGCAGCTTGTTGATCGCCCGCAATACCAGAAATTGGAACTTCAGCATTCCATTCAGGAAGCGAAACTGTACCTGCATTTCCAGAGGAAGGAACAACTTTCGGTAACATCGCTTTTGGAATTTCAAGTAAGGTACACAATTCGTCGTCCCATTCCAAGGAGTGAATATTGAAAAGTAAGGTACGACTTGCGTTGGATGGGTCGGTGACATGCAAATTTCCACCAGAAAGTTTCCAAATCAACCACGTGTCAATAGTACCAAAGAGAAGGTCACCGTTGTCGGCTTTTTCGCGCCATTCAGGATGTTGGTCGAGAATCCATTTGATTTTGGTTCCAGAAAAATAAGCGTCAAGAACTAATCCTGTTTTCTGTAAAAATGTATCTGCATGCGCTTCTCGTAATTCATCACAAATTGAAGCTGTCCTGCGATCTTGCCAAACGATGGCGTTGTAAACGGGAATCCCCGTTTTTTTGTCCCAAACGACGGTTGTTTCTCGTTGATTGGTAATCCCAATTCCAGCGAGTTCATTCGCTTGAATACCTTTTTGCGCAAGGACTTCACGAATCGCACGGATTTGAGTTTGAGCAATTTCCTCCGCGTCGTGTTCTACCCAACTTTCTTGCGGATAATATTGTGTGAATTCATGTTGCGCAAGGGAAATCTGTTGACCGTTTTTATCGAATAAAAGTGCGCGTGAACTTGTTGTTCCTGCATCAATGGAAAGGATGTATTTCGACATGTTGAATTTTTGGCTTGAAGATAGGTAAAAAATGGAATACGGATTACTTATAACGGATTGCGGATTACGGATTACAGATTGCGGATTGCGGACCGAAGGCTCTGACCGAACTGAAAGGGAGCGTCATGAGTTACGGATTACGGATTAGCTTCGCTGCTGCCTTCGGAGGTGCGGATTGAGGATTACAGATTACAGATTGCAGATTGCGGATTAGCTTCGCTGCTGCCTTCGGCGGTGCGGATTGTGGATTACAGATTACAGATTGCAGATTGCGGATTAGCTTCGCTGCCGCCTTCGGAGGTGCGGATTGCGGATTGTGGATTGCGAATTGCAGATTGCGGATTGGATTATTATTAAAAAACTATTCACTCTTAACTCTTAACTCTTAACTTTTAACTAATGCCTATTCACGCGTAACCCTTCACTAATCTGAATTTCTACTCGCTTCGGCGGATTTTAATTCCTTCTTCGCTTCCTCCCAAAAAACGTCCATTTCTGCTAGATTAAGGTCTTCAATCTTCAATTCTTTCTCACGGATTTTTTGTTCCATTAACTGAAAGCGGGTAATGAACTTTTGATTGGTGGCAGCAAGTGCTGTTTCGGGTGAAACGTTCAGAAATCGAGCGTAGTTAACCAAGGAAAAAAGTAAATCGCCAAATTCTTCTTCGATGTGATCGGTATTATTTTCAACTTCCACTTTTAATTCTGCCATTTCTTCCTCCACCTTTTTCCAAACGTCTTCGCGGTTATCCCACTCAAAGCCAATTCCCTTCGCTTTTTCTTGAATACGAGTGGCTTTCACCAAAGCGGGCAATGAAGCAGGAACGCCTTCTAAAACAGATTTTTTTCCTTCTTTCAACTTCAGTTTTTCCCAATTCGCTTTCACTTCTTCTTCGTTTGCAACTTCCACCTCACCATAAATGTGCGGATGGCGATGAATCAACTTGTCGCAAATTCCATTGAGCACCGACGTTACATCGAAAGCACTTTGTTCTTGTCCGATTTTACTGTAAAAAACAAGGTGTAGAAATAAATCACCTAATTCTCCTTTGATTCCTTCCAAATCGTTTGCAGAAATCGCATCAGCTAATTCATAGGTCTCTTCAATGGTTAAATTGCGTAACGAGGTCATGGTTTGTTTTTTATCCCAAGGACATTTTTCCCGCAGTTCGTCCATAATATTCAATAAGCGCTCAAAGGCTTGTAGTCGTGCATCCATTCCACAAAGGTAGGCGACAAAACAGTTAAAATTGACATTCAACGATTTTCCAAGTTCTATTCGATTATTTTTGTTTTCAAATTCTCGCTTTTGACGCAACAACGGCTTATACTTTCTTTACTTTTCACCGTGCAACTGGCGTTCAATAGTTATTATGGTCAGTTGTCGAATTACGATTTAGGAGTTGAGTTGCGTCAAAAAGTAGGTTTTCTAGCTGCGCATCATGGTTTTATGTCTCATTTACCAAAAGAAATAGCAAACGCAACGGAGATTTCTGGTTTTTTAAAAACACGCGGTTCGAAAATGTGGCACGAAAAGTATCGTTTTCCGACAATGGGTGTGACGATTTTTTACGGTTCTGTTGGAAATAATGAACTGTTAGGTAGATTTTTAGGTGCTTATGGATTCGTCGAATTACCTTTAGTGATGCGTTCCCATTTTGAATTGGATTGGAAATTGGGTTGTGGTGGCGGTTACACGTCAAAACCGTTTGATGCCGTTTTGAATCCGAAGCAAAATGCCATTGGTTCGCGCGTCAATGCTTCTATATTTATAGGAATTCGTGGTCGTTATTTATTCGGAAAAAATGCAATTTCTTTAGGATTAGACTTGACACATTACAGCAATGCAGCATTCAAAGTACCGAATTTCGGGATCAATCTGCCTTATCTATCTTTAGGATATGCGCGCACGATCGTTCCCGCAAAAGCGAGTGTAAAGGTCACTGAAAATTCAATGGATTATAGAAAATGGTATTTTGGTGCAACGGCAATAACTACGGTTAAAGAGATTGCGCCAATTGGTGGAAAAAAATACCCGATTTTTGGATTGAGTTTTTACACGCGTAATTTTTTCCAACCGAAAGCAGGCTTGGAATTGAGTGTGGATTTTTTGAGCAATCAAGCCATTCGTTCGTATGAGCCGGAAGTTCCGAAAACACAGTGGAGTTTATGGCAAGCGGGTATTTATGCTGCGTATTTAGTTCCATTTGATCGCTTTCATTTTGTGTTTGGTATGGGCGCGTATGTGCGTGATGTATATAAGACAGATACACCTGTTTACCACCGAATCGGAATGCGCTACCACTTTAAAAATGGTTTGGTGGGCAATTTTACACTAAAAACGCATTTCGCAAGAGCGGACTATTTTGAATATGGAATCGGGTATATTTTTAATCATGGGAAGAAGAAATAGTTGGCTATTCATCAGTGCTTTTATTCTGCTTTTCGGTTGTAAAAAAGCGGAAGACCGTACCTGTTGGAAATCGAGTGGTAGTGTGACAGAGAGAGAATTTCAATTGGCAGATTTTCAGGAGTTAGAGGTGAATGAACAGCTACACGTAAACGTAATTCCCGACACGATTTCAAGCGTAAAAATTCGCTGTGGAAGCAACTTGATTAACATGGTTGAGGCCGATGTGGTGAATGGAAAGCTAATTCTAAAAAGTAAAAATAAATGTCGTTTCTTGCGCTATAAATCTGATCGAATTACAATTGAAGTTCGTGCTAAAAAATTGACAGCCATTTATTTTCATGGTTCCGACTCCTTGGTTTTTAAAGATACTATGCTCGTTGATGATTTTAATTTACAACTCAATGAAGGCGCAGGAAGCGTGAAATTACTCTTGAAAGGAAACCGAATAAATGTTGAGAATTCAGTTGGTTGGGGCGATGTAACTCTTTCAGGAAGTGCTAATTTTTTTCGCGCAAAATTGGAGGGGAACGGGTATTTCGATTCTAGAAATCTGCTAGTTAACGATTCAATTTCTTTGATTTCCAAATCGGCTATAGTTTCCAGGGTGAATGCTACGAATTGTGTTTTAAAAGCGCAATTGTTTGCAAAAGGGGACATTTTCTATTACGGACAACCTTTATCGATAAAGAAAATAGAGCTCGGAGAAGGGAATTTGGTGTACAAAGAATAAATTAACTTTTTGAATCACGTTATTCTAATCGCGAACCGTAAATTTGCACCCTAAATTGTAGCAGATGGAAGTTGTTTTATTATCCATGGGAATCATGGCCTTCGCAGTGGCAGGAATTGGAATCAAATTAATTGTAAAAAAGGACGGAAAATTCGCTGGAACTTGCGCAAGTAACAATCCACTTCTCAACAAAGATGGGGAAGCTTGTGGATTATGTGGTGCTCGTCCTGAGGAAAAGTGTAAAGGTGATACCGTTGCCGCTTAATAGTTAAAAAATCAGGTTTAAATGAAAATCATCTCCTTTAATGTCAACGGAATACGTGCTGTTGTAGGTAAATCATTTATTGAGGACATGCGTTCTGTGAATGCGGATATTATTTGTTTGCAGGAAACAAAGGCAACTGTTGAGCAGGTAAAAACGGCATGTTTTGAGTTGTCCGAATATGAAGTTTATGCCAATGAAGCGGACAAGAAAGGTTATTCGGGAACAGCAATTTTAACCAAGAAAACACCTGTAAAAGTGGCTTACGGAATTGGAATTGATGAACACGACCACGAGGGAAGAGTAGTTACAACAACATTTGAAGACTTCCATTTGGTGTGTGTTTACGTTCCGAATTCAGGAAGTGAATTGGCGCGTTTGGATTACCGTCAGCAATGGGATAAAGATTTTTTGGCGTACTTGAAAGGTTTAGAGTTGACTTTACCAGTAGTGGTTTGTGGAGATTTTAACGTGGCACATCAAGCAGTTGATTTAGCGCGACCGAAAGAAAATTACAACAAAGCGGCGGGATACATGCAACAGGAAATTGATGGCATGAATGCGTTTGTAAACAACGGATTAGTGGACAGTTTTCGTTTTGTAAATCAAGAAACGGTGAAATATACATGGTGGAGTTATCGAGCAGGTGCACGCGAGAAAAACATTGGCTGGAGAATCGATTATTTTTTAGTGAGTAACGATTTTACAAGTCGCTTGCAAGACGCATTCATTTTAAATGATGTTTATGGCTCCGATCATTGTCCTGTAGGAATCGTACTGAAATCGTAATTTAGTTTTGGGAACATTCTACTTTTACAACTTGTTTCCTCTTAATCCGAAAATTTATTGAATGAAACATTTAATTTTTGTCTTCTTGTTTACTGCTCTATATTCCAATATATTAGCGCAAAAGCCAGCAGGAGAAGGAGCGGTTTATGGACGTATTGTTGAGGAAATTGGCGGGAAATCCGTTGAATATGCCTCTGTACGTTTAATGCGACAAAAAGACTCCACGACCTTACAAGGAATGTATTCTGATGCGGACGGAAAATTTAATTTCGAAAACCTTCCTTTTGGAAAGTTCATGATTAAAATTACGCTAACAGGTCAGGAGACGAAATGGATAAATGACATAGAATTAACAACAACAACTAAAATTTACAATTGCGGAACAGTTCGATTAGCAAAAGATAAAACCTTGAATTTAGAGGAGGTAGTGGTAAAAGGTCAAATAGAGATGCTCAAATCGGGAATCGATAAAAAAGTGTACAATGTCGAAGAAGATTTGAGTGTGAAAGGCGGAACAGCTAATGATATTTTGAATCGTTTACCATCCGTGGAAGTTGATCAAGATGGGCGTGTAATGTTGCGTGGCGAAGGTTCAGTGACTATTCTTATAGATGGACGTCCGAGTTCGTTGTCAGGTGGTAATGGAAAAACCTTGTTGGATGCTTTGCCTGCAGGGTCGATTGAACGCATTGAAATTGTAACCAATCCTTCTGCAAAATACGATCCAGATGGAACTTCAGGAATTATCAACATCGTTCTCAAAAAGAATAAATTGAGAGGTTTTAACGGTTTGCTTACGTCCAATTTTGGAACGGGATATTTAAAAGGAGGTAATCAAACGGAAAGTGCAGCATCTTTGAGTTTTAGAAATTCGTGGGTGAATGTCTATGGTTCATACAATTTTCGTTATCAGGAAGGTTATCGCAACAACTTATCTTATATCAAGCAAACATTTTCTGCGGATTCATCGCTAACCGTGGACCAAACAAGAACCGGAACCGATTTGAACGTTGGACACACTTTTAGAACGGGTGCCGACTTTTATTTAAAAGCGAAAAATACATTAGGCATTTCGATGACGGGAAATGTTGGACAGCGCGATCGGACAGGGGATCAATGGAATAGTTTTTACGACAATGATTTTATTCGAACCAATTTATGGGAACGAACTTCGTATGATCCAAGTCAACAAAAGAATTTTGATGTCAGCTTAAATTATCGAAAAGAACTAAAAAATGATCGTGGTTACTTTTCAGTTGATGCCAATCAAAGCTTTGGTAATCAGGCTACTCAAGGATTTTACCAAAATAATTATTTCACTCCCGATTCTTTGCCAACTTCTATTTTGCCTTTAAAACAGCAATTGTTTAACACGGAAAAGAACAACATCACCACCATCCAATCGGATTTTCTATACATTTTCCCGAAGATAATGGGGCGTTTTGAAACGGGTGTAAAATCGATTTTGCGCAATCAGCAAGTTGATACTTATTCAGAAGCATACGATTATAACATGGGTAAGTTTGAATCGGACACCTTAGCTAATTTTCAGTACCAGTACGACGAACGCATTTTTTCATTTTATTCAACTTTTGGGCAACAAATTAAGAAATTTAAGTACCAAGGAGGCATTCGTCTAGAGCAGGCTTACCAAATCCCAGAATTACTTTCTGACAGTATCCGAATTGTGAATGATTATTTTAATTGGTTTCCTTCTTTTCATTTGCGCTATGAAGTAGCACCGAAAACAGAGTTGGCCTTCGGTTACAGTAAACGAATCAACCGTGCTTCTTCTTCTGATTTGAATCCATTTACCTCCTATGCAGATCCGTTCAACTTACAACGAGGAAATCCTTACTTGAAGCCGGAGTATATCAATTCATTTGATTTGTCCTTTTTTAAAGAGACGAAAAAGTTGAACATTTCTGCAAGTGCTTATTACCGCTATTCAACAGGAGTCATCATGCGCGTTAAAGAATTTTATGCGGATAACACTAGTGCAGTAACTTATCAAAATATTTCTGAAACGCACAGTTTAGGTCAGGAAGTAGTCCTTTCTTTTCGACCAACTCCATGGATGCGGGGAACAGCTTCTTGGAATGGAAATTATATTTGGTATATCACCAATATGTCCTCCTTACCTAACCGACAAGGGTTCAATCAGAATTTAAAAATGAATTTGACCTTCGAGTTTTGGAAGAAAACGGCCTCATTACAAATCAGTTCTACTTTCAACGGACGTCGAGTGACCGTTCAAGGTATTGCGCAACGACAAGGTCCAACTGATATTGGATTTGAAAAGAAATTCAAAGAGGGTAAATGGTCAGTCGGTGCTCGTGTAACCGATATTTTCAACATTCAAGGTTTTCGAATGGAGGTGGATCGACCAAGCATTTATCAATCTTCGAATTTCAAATGGTTAACGAGAAGATATTTCATTTCAGTGAGTTATAAATTCGGTAAGCTGGAAATGTCGAACAAAAAATCTGGTTCCGGAGGTGGAGGCGGTGAAGGAGACATGTAATTCGTTCATAAGTTCCTTTTTTAGTTCGTTAAAATTGCTTATTGAAATCGTATTTTTGCAATCCTTCTTATGATAGTTTGTATTGCAGAAAAACCAAGTGTAGCCCGTGATTTAGCCGAAATTCTCGGTGCGAAACAACGTAAAGATGGCTACATTGAAGGTAACGGCTATCAAGTAACCTGGACAATTGGACATTTGTGTTCCCTTAAAGATCCAGAGGATTATAACCCAAATTGGAAGTTTTGGAAATTGGAGGATTTACCGATAATTCCCCCAAAATTTGACATTAAAATTAAAGGCGACTCTGGAATTCACAAGCAATTTAAAGTCATAGAAACCTTACTCCAAACAGCATCCGAGGTTATAAATTGTGGGGATGCTGGACAAGAAGGGGAATTGATTCAACGTTGGGTGCTACGGGCATGTAATTACAAAGGACCGCTCAAACGATTATGGATTTCCTCTTTGACAGAAGAAGCTATAAAGGAAGGTTTTGCAAAATTGCGCTCAGCGTCTGAATTCGAAAATTTGTATTACGCCGGATTTTCAAGAGCAATTGGCGACTGGTTATTAGGAATGAATGGAACGCGTTTGTATTCGAGTAAATTCGGTAAGGGACAAGTACTTTCTGTGGGACGTGTACAAACACCTACTTTGGCAATGATTGTACAACGACAAAAAGAAATCAATGCATTTAAGAGTGAAATATATTTTGACTTAAAAACCAAATACCGTGATGTGGAGTTTGTGTGGCAAAAGAATCGGTTGACAAGTAAGGAACGCGCCGAAGAAGGCTTAGCATATTTGAAAGAACGTCCGTTTGAAATTACTGATTTTGAACAAAAAGAAGGGAAAGAAGGAAATCCGAGAATGTACGATTTAACATCTTTACAAGTGGATGCAAATAAGCGCTATGGATATAGTGCCGACGAAACTTTGCGGCATATTCAAAGTTTGTACGAAAAGAAGTTAGTTACCTATCCACGTGTCGATACAACGTACTTATCCGAAGATTTGTACCCGAAAATCCCAACGATTCTTCAAAGTTTGAAAGGGTATGAGCAATTGACAGCTAGTTTACTAGGTAAACCGATTCCAAAATTAAAAAGCGTTTTTGATGACAAGAAGATTACCGATCACCACGCGATTATTCCAACAGGAGTTGTTCCAAACGGCATAAGTCAGGAGGAGCAGAAAGTATATGATTTGGTGGCACGTCGGTTTATAGCTGTTTTTTATCCTGAATGTCGTGTTTTTCAAACGACTGTATTGGGAAAAGTTGGTGTAATCCCCTTTAAAACAGGTGGTAAGCAAATTTTGGATGCAGGTTGGAAAGTAGTTTACGCCGATTGGCAGGAGAAAAAATCAGCAGATAAAAAGGCGAAAGAAGAAGAAGAAAAGGTATTGCCGCATTTTGAAATAGGGGAGAGCGGGCCACATGAACCACTCGTACATCAAGGCAAAACCTCGGCACCGAAACCCTATACAGAGGCAACTCTTTTGCGTGCAATGGAAACCGCAGGTAAGATGGTTGAAGATGAGGAAATGCGTGAAATAATGAAGGAAAACGGAATTGGAAGACCTTCTACTCGTGCCGCGATTATTGAAACCTTATTCAAACGACAGTTTATTGAGAAAAAGAAAAAGAATATTTTCGCCACTGACCGAGGGATGGAATTGATAGACACCATTCAAAACGACATGTTGAAAAGTCCAGAATTGACAGGACAGTGGGAATACAAATTGCGTCAAATAGAAAAGGGGAACATGTCCCCTTCACAATTTCATTTAGAATTAAGTCAGATGGTTCGACAACTGACTGATGATGTTATTTTTACGAATTATTGAACCTCGAAAGCATAAACATTACCCGCAGTAGTTGCACCATCACGAGCAGTAATTTCTAATTTTTTCGATGTCAGTACACTGATGTCAAAAATATTTCGACCGCCAACTCTTTTTAAAACTAGTCGTTGTTTGTCCCATTTACCATCGGTTGCTGGTAACCAAGACCATTCTCCGGATACAGTAACACCGTCTATCGTGCGAGTGTAAAGCGAGTCATCACCTTCAATTTTCAATTCTAAGGTTTGCTCCTGGTTTACTTCATTTCCATCTTTGTCAGTGAATTTAGTTGTTTTCCAAACCTTATCCATAATTCTCTTTTCTGGAGATTTGAAAGAAATAAACGGTTTCTCGTATTTCCCACAAGCCATTAAAATAAATAATGGTAAAAGCAACAGAAGAGTTGATTTTTTCATGATATCAATTTTGAAGTGCCAAATATAAAGTTTTTTTGTTACATACGACTAGGTGTTTCTACACCAATAATTGTTAATACATTCTTAATCCGCTGTGCTGAAAGATAAGCTAGTACTAATCGATTCATTTTTATTACCTCGTTAGTTTCTCCCAAAATGTGGTGTTTTTGATAAAAATGATTGAACTGCTTCGCTAAATCATAAATAAAATTAATTAATACTGAGGGAGAACACTCAATCGCCGCTTCTTTCAGAACAGATTCATATTGGTTTAGACTTATTAAAATCGACTTTTCTTCTTCATTTAGAATGGAAAGTTGAAACTTTAAATCGAAGGTGCCTGCTTTGGCAAGTAAAGATTGAATTCGAGCGAAACTATATTGTATGAACGGACCAGTATTTCCGTTTAAATCAATGGACTCCTCTGGATTGAATAACATACGTTTTTTAGGATCGACTTTTAACAAGTAATATTTTAAACCTGCTAAACCAATTTGTCGGAAAAGATTGACTTTTTCAACCTCAGTCATGCCTTCAATGTGACCACGTTCCGCAGTCATTTCCGCCGCCTTTTCTATGACATCCGCCATTAAATCATCTGCATCAACCACCGTTCCTTCGCGTGATTTCATTTTTCCTGACGGTAAATCAACCATGCCATAGGATAAATGGAAACAGTTCTCTGCCCAGTGATAACCTAATTTTTTCAAGATTAAAAAGAGTACTTTGAAATGGTAATCCTGCTCGTTGCCAACGGTGTAAACTATGCCGTCTAATTGAGGAAAATCTTTGTATCGGTCTATTGCTGTTCCAATATCTTGTGTGATATATACGGCTGTTCCATCCCCTCGAAGTACTAGTTTTTCGTCTAATCCTTCATCGGTTAAATCAATCCAAACCGAACCGTCCTCTTTTTTGTAAAATATTCCTTCCTCTAAACCGCGTTGTACTTCATCTTTACCAATTAAAAAGGTATCGGATTCGTAATACAATTTATCGAAGGAAACGCCCATTTTTTCATATGTAGCATTGAAGCCTTCGTAAACCCAACCGTTCATGGTTGTCCATAAAAGATAAACTTGCGGATCACGTGCCTCCCATTTAATGAGCATTTCTTGAGCATCACGCATGAGCGGTGTCGCATTTTTTGCTAGCTCTTTAATTTTATCCTCGATTCCAGCGATGGTTTCTTCGCTTTTACCTGATTTAGCAGCTTCTAATTCTTTAAAACGTTGAATGGTTTTATCGTTATAACCCGAAAAGTCACCTTTTTGCCAATCATCAAGAACACTTGACGTTTCTACTTTCAAGTGTTTGTCAAATTCAACGTAGTATTTCCCGACTAATTTATCGCCTTTTAATCCAGTGTTAAACGGGGTTTCTCGTTCTCCTTTTTCATTGATTGGTGAAAAACGTTCCCAGGCTAACATACTTTTACAAATATGAATTCCTCGGTCGTTAATGATTTGTGTTCGAATGACTTCATGTCCATAAGCTCCTAGAATTCCAGCAACGGCATCGCCAAGAAAGATATTGCGTAGATGTCCAAGGTGCAAAGGTTTATTCGTATTGGGTGAAGCAAATTCGACCATCATAAGTGGTTTAGAATTCGGTTCAAAGTAGT
This sequence comes from Bacteroidota bacterium, assembly GCA_039795265.1. GTDB lineage: Bacteria > Bacteroidota > Bacteroidia > Flavobacteriales_D > Crocinitomicaceae > UBA952. Next base: position 141,339 of record JBDKEM010000053.1, read on the forward strand.
TGTTTCCTTTGGCAAGTAGTTCGTTTCCAACAGAAATCCAATAGGCATCAGTGAACACTAAATTTAAAAAGCCATTAACGACATTGAACTTTTCTATTTCATCACAATGCTCTTGCAAAAAAGCTCCGATTTTTTCCCCTGCCGCTATCGGTGAGGTGCGCATCATTTTGACAAATGGAAACACTAGTAAGGTTAAGTCTCCTTCGATTTCTTTTCTGGCTTGTTGAAATTGAATTAAAGATTCGTTAATACTTGCACCAAACAACAGTTCGGCATGGTTCAGTAAAAGCGTTTTTATTTGATTTTCCATTTTTTATTATTGTAATTCCAACATCACTGCCTCTAATAGTTCGAAGGCGATCTCAGCCATTGCATTGCATTTATTATCCAAACATGGATTTATCTCTACATATTCTAGACATTTAAATTGCTCAAATTTCACCAAATCTGTAAGCATTTTTCGTGCTTCTTTCGGTTCAAATCCATCTGCAACTGGTGTTCCTGTTCCATACGAACTCAATTCTGGATCCATTGAATCGACATCAAATGAAATGTAAAGTATATCGCAGTTTTTCAATTTTTCACGAATTTCTTCCCGTACGTGATTCCATCCCTTTTCCCGTACTTCAGCTACGCGATAATTTTTGATATTCAAACGTTCCATCAAGGCATCCTCTTGTGGTTCTGTATCTCGAACACCAATAAAAACTAGGTTTTCAGGTTGAATTGCTCCCGTTTTTAATTCGTTCCAAAGGAGTTGTGTTTCCTCGTCCACCTCATTCGATTTTTCTTCCAAGTTATCGGTTCCTATTGCAGTTGCGAGTGGCATTCCGTGCATATTTCCAGAAGGAGTAGTGTAAGGAGTATGCAAATCCGCATGCGCATCAATCCAAATTACCCCAATACGACTTTCAGGATACGCTTGTTGGATTCCTTTTATTGTGCCACCAGCAGAACCGTGATCACCTGAAATTAAAATTGGTTTTTGATTGTTTTGAAAAATTCGTAATACCTCAGAAGCCGTTTCGTCAAACACGAACTTCATTCCGTTGATAAACTTTGCAAACTGGAAGGAAGAAGGTTTATCCAAAAGTTCGTTTCGATGGACTAATGTTTTTGGTTGATGCACGTTAAAAAATAAACTATTACGTTTCCGTGCCGCTGCTCTGATAGCTTCTGGACCTAATGATGCACCGCGAGTTCCAGCGCCAATTTCTGACAGGTTAAAGAGGATTTGTGTTGGATTTTTCATACAATGCCATTTTCAAGGGTAACTCTTCCGAATCGAATCAAGTTGATTAAGCAAAGTGACAAATGATTCTGAATAAAGTTCGGAACAAACCACCGAATTATCTTAGGCAGGCAAATATAAGGAGTTTGTTAAAAACAGAACTTTGGATGGAATGTTATTTGATAGTTCCAAAAAATCTACAATTTCGTGTTATGAAAAACGTGCTCTTTATTTTGTTTATACTTTTCGGAAATTTGTCAATTAGCCAAACTGCAAGTATTTACCGAATTAATTTTAGGATTGAACCTGAATTGGTCAATGAATTTGGGGTTCGAGTTGGCAATGCGTCTACAGTCAACTCAAACTCACTTTTTCATGTCCTTTTTCCAAATTCGATAATTGATTCTTTAAAAACCGTCATTGAAAGAACCGTTTCTAAAGAACTAAATGCGATAGCCCAGTGTGTTTATAGAAAGAATCGAAAGGGGAATAACAAAACATCAATAGCCATTAATAACCAACTCGGTGGAATGCCTGAAAATTTTAAAAAATGGGCTATTCGTTCAGTGGAAAGTGATTATTATGTTCGCGTTCAAATAAATTATATTGCACGTGGTGGATTGAGCTTTTCATTATTTGATGGACAACTTTCGAGCCTACGACCTATGGTTATCATGAAAATAGTGGCTTTTGATGGTGAAAAAAGAAGGGTGTATCGTCGAAAAGTAAGAGTAAAAAATTTCCAACGTTTAAGAGCGGTACAAATAACGCGTTCGAATGTCTCTGTTCGTCAGTCGGAAGTTTTGAGCCCACAAGATATTTACCAGATGTTGTTACAAACTGCCGAGGCATTTGAACTAAAATAAGATATTCGAAAGTTGTTGGATTTGAGTGCTATTATTACTTAGTTTTGTCGCTACAATTAAAATCTTCGATGGAAAAAATGCACCTTCGTATTGGCAGTGCTGCCGACAATGATTTACAAATTGATTCTCCAAATATAGACCCTTATCACGTGGAATTGTACCGTGATTCGGAGGGAAATGTTTTTATTTCAGATTTGAATTCCAAATTTGGAACTTTTGTGAATAACGCTGAACTCTCAGGATTCGCTCAACTAAGAGAAGGTGATAAAGTGATTTTGGGACAAGGTTACATTTTGCGTTGGGAAAAATTTGCCAAAAAAGAAGCTATAAGTTCAACTTCAGCTGAAAGTCCTAGAGAGAAAACAAAAGAAGCTCCGAAGAAAAAATTAGAGGAAGTAGAGCCTGTTCTATTGAGTAGTGAAAAAAATGATAAAAAGTTGAACAAGGAACTCTACTTAATCTACGGAATCGTCATTTTTCTATTCATTGTTTTTTACATTTTATTGTAAAAATCGTTGAAAAAGTAAAGAAATTACGTCTTTTTTGTTAAAAATCGATGATTTTTGAGGGAAATTGCTCGTTTTTCTCAATTGAACTTTTTCCTTTTTGAAAAGAATGTTTAATTTAGTAGGGTCAACCCATGAAAACAAAACTTTCTTCTCTCTTGGTCATTCTATCGTTTGCTTTATCGATGAATGCAACCCCGATTTATAAAGTCGGCGTAAATCGCACTGATATTACTACCTACTTAAAAGGAGCTGGAATGTTGGGATACAGTATGGCCTTTAATACCGCCGAAGGTGTTAGAACTCGCTTGCACGCCCGAAGTTTTGTAATTGAGAATTTAATTGGACAGCGCACCGTAATTGTTGAATGCGAATTATGTTTCATTCCAGGTGAATTGAAAACGGCTGTTGTGGAGCGAATTCAAGGTCTGATTCCTGGAAAGTTCGATGAAGAAAATGTGTTGATTACAGCCCAACATACCCATACAGGACCTGCGGGATTTTGCCATTACCCGGCTTATAATATGTCGGTTCCGGGTTATATTCCTTCTATTTTTAACTTCCTCGCTGACCAAATTGCTTCAGGGATTGTAGCTGCTTATCGTTCTGTTCAGCCGTGCGTAATATCCGTCCATAAAGGAAGTTTTGGCTTGGAAAAAGAAGTGGCTTTTAATCGATCTATAAAAGCATACAATCAAAATAGTGATGTCAAAAAAGTTCACAAGCACGAAACACACAAGGCGGTAAATCGTGAAATGACCTTGATGAATTTCACTGGAATTGATGGTACACCAATCGGATCAATCAATTGGTTTGGTGTCCATGCAACGAGTTTATCCAACGATTATAAATATATTAATGCGGACAATAAGGGGTATGCAGCAACTTTTATGGAGGAATATTTCGCGAACCTGAATCCAAATTATGTAGGTGCATTCGCTCAAGGGACTGCAGGCGATGTTTCTCCAAAATTTGTTTACAATAAAAAACGGCATTGGCAACGAGGGAAGTATGAAGGTAAATTTCCAGATGATGAAGAGAGTGCAAAATACAACGGTCGTTTACAGTTTGACAAAGCACTTGAAATCATCAACGACTCCATGAATCAGCATCGCATTGTTGAACCGAGAATTAGGACTGCGCTACGCTATTACGATTTTTCGAACATCACAGTCGATCGAATTTATAACTATAAATCATATCCAATTTTTACCACCGAACCGTGTATGGGAATGGCAATGTTAGGAGGAGCGTTAATCGATGGACCCGCAGCACCGAAAGTGGTAGTAGCAGCAGGTGCGGGATTGACACACTTGGTTAAGCGTGCAGATCAGTTTAGAAGTTTCTTTATGCGAAAATCAAAGCGTGAACTTATTCTAAGAAAATATGCCGCGCAAGGAAAGAAAGCAATCATAATGGAAAATGATTCGAAACGATTGTTGGGAACAAAAGACGTTAAAAATTTATTTATCCCAGGATTTTTAGATCCAACTATCGCAACGTTTAAAAAGTACCATCGCTTGGGTGCGTTAGAAGAGCACAGTTGGTCACCAAAAATATTACCTATTCAATTAATAGAAATTGGCGATGTTGTTTTAGCAGCCTTACCTTTTGAAATTACAACCACTGCCGGAAATCGACTTTTGAGAGGAATCAAAGATTTATATGCCAATGAAGGAATTAAAGAAATTATTTTATGTCCCTATTCAAATGCCTATTCTGGATACATCACAACTTACGAAGAATATCAAGAGCAATTTTATGAGGGAGGGCACACTGTTTTTGGACAACATAGTTTAGCAGCCTTACAAACTGTTTTCAAGCAGTTGTTTGAAGTGAGAAATACCCCACTTTATTCCGTTACGGCTGATTTATGTCCTCCTGAATTTTCAGAGGAAGAATTAAACAAGCGACTTTATTACGACAGAAAAGCAAAGAGAGATTAAGTTGAATAGCGTCAGTTTAATGTACCTAGATTAAAACAGATTCTCACTTTTTTTGTTAATCGAAAAATCGAGTATGGAGTTGGTGTATAGTTCTTGGCCTTGGTGGTTCAGTGGTGCCTTAATTGCAATGATCATGTTTTTCCTTCTTTATTTTGGAAAAAGCTTCGGATTTTCTTCGAATTTCAGGACAATATGTGCCATCCCTAAATTTAGTCGTAGAATCGAATTGTTTAATTTTAATTGGAAAAATCAGATTTGGAACTTATTGTTTTTAGTTGGTTCCATAATTGGGGGATGGATAACGAAGCGCTTTTTAATGAAAGGTGAAACAGTAGAAATTTCAGCTTCCACTAAAAGTGATTTATCCCAGCTTGGTTTTAGTGATTTTAGTCAACTTCAACCTTCAGAACTGTTTTCAATTTCCTCCATTTTTGACATAAAAAATTTCCTACTTCTTGCGCTTGGAGGATTTCTCGTTGGATTTGGGACGCGATATGCGGGAGGTTGTACTTCAGGTCATGCAATTAGTGGTTTGTCTAATTTACAAATCCCTTCCTTGACGGCTGTTGTCGGCTTTTTTATCGGCGGTTTAATAATGACGCATTTGATCTTCCCACTAATTTTTTAAAAATGAAAGCACTTAAATATATTCTTCTCGGAGTTTTGTTTGGAATAGTAATGACGAAGTCAGAAGCAGTTTCCTGGTTTCGGATTCAGGAAATGTTTCGGTTTCAATCCTTTCACATGTATGGAATTATTCTCACTGCTGTTATTTTTGGCGTGATTGGAGTGGCCCTCGTTAAACGATTTCAACTTAAAGATTACCGTGGAAGACCGATTGTTTTTGAGAATAAAGCCACTGGTTTTTGGAGATACATTTTAGGGGGAACAATCTTTGGTCTTGGTTGGGCATTAACTGGAGCTTGCCCTGGACCGATGTTCGTAAATTTTGGACTTGGATTTTTGTCCTTCTCAATTGTCATTATTTTCGCCCTGCTTGGCACTTTCATATTTGGTTTGTTGCAAAAACATCTTCCCTAATTTGATAATGTAACATTTATAACAGAGTTTTTCAAAATAAAGCTACACCTTTGAAAAATGATTGTAATCGGTTATTTTTCTGCGGCTTTAATTGGGATTTCGCTCGGTTTAATAGGAGGGGGTGGTTCAATTTTAACCGTTCCTGTTCTGGTTTATTTGTTTCATGTTGATCCAGAAATGGCAACTGCTTATTCCCTTTTCATCGTTGGTTTCAGTAGCTTGGTTGGCGTTTTTCCTAAGTACAAACAAGGTTTGGTCGATTTCAAAACGGCGTTCATTTTTGGAGCACCATCGATATTGGCTGTGTTTCTCACTCGAAAATTTTTGGTTCCTGCGATTCCAGAGAGTTTGTTTTCAATTGGTTCCTACGAGGTGACAAAGCCCATTTTGTTAATGATGTTGTTTGCGATTTTAATGGTAGCGGCTTCATTTTCAATGATTGTGGATAAAAAAGCTCAAAAAGAAGAGGTAGCGGAAAAAAGGGTTTTTAATCTGCCACTAATTCTCTTGGAGGGCGCTGTTGTCGGAGTCTTAACAGGACTAGTTGGCGCTGGCGGTGGATTTTTAATCATTCCTGCGTTAGTAATGTTGAGTAAGCTCCCAATGAAAATGGCAATAGGAACATCGCTGATAATCATTGCGGCTAAATCATTAATTGGGTTTGTTGGTGATGCTTTAGTCAAAGGAAATCAAATGGATTTTCAGTTGTTGATAATAGTTACTCTTATAGCTTCTGTTGGGATTTTTATTGGAAACTACTTGTCCCTATTTGTTGATGGGAAGAAATTAAAGAAAGGTTTTGGTTGGTTTGTTTTGGTGTTGGGATGTTATATAATTGTAAATCAATTGTTTTTACACGGTGCGTCGCATTAGTTCAACGCAACAGAACTTTATTTGTTCTCCATTTTTAAAGCATTCCCTTTATCTACAGCTATTCTGAGTAACTTCGCGAAAAACTCATTCATGTCCGATAATCGTTACCAATTACGAGGCGTTTCCGCAGGTAAAGAAGATGTGCACAACGCAATTAAGTTGATAGACAAAGGTTTATTTCCTAAAGCATTTTGTAAAATTGTCCCTGATTATTTAACTAACGACAGTGAATTTTGTCTTGTAATGCATGCCGATGGGGCAGGAACAAAATCGTCTTTGGCTTACATGTATTGGAAAGAAACAGGTGATGTGTCAGTTTGGAAAGGAATCGCACAAGATGCATTAATAATGAACATTGACGACCTGCTTTGTGTTGGGGCGACGGGACCGATTATGCTATCTTCTACCATAGGGCGAAACAAAAATTTGATTCCTGGAGAGGTGTTAAGTGCAATAATCAACGGGACAGAAGAATTGTTGGCAGAGTTAAAAAATTATGGAGTCGATATTATTTCAACAGGAGGAGAAACAGCTGATGTAGGGGATTTGGTACGAACGATAATTGTTGATTCAACTGTTGTTGCTCGATTACGTCGTGATGAGGTGATTTCAAATGATCGCATTCAAGCTGGTGATGTGATTGTTGGTTTGTCTTCGTTTGGTCAAGCCAATTATGAAAGTGAGTACAATGGAGGTATGGGAAGCAATGGGTTGACAAGTGCGCGACATGATGTTTTTAGTTCAGAATTGAAATTGAAATATCCTGAAAGTTTTGATGGAAATTTACCGCAAGAAGTGGTTTATTCTGGTACGAAGGGACTCTTGTCTGAAGTTGAAAATGTACCTTTAAATGCCGGAAAATTAGTGTTGTCACCCACTCGTACTTACGCTCCTATAATTAAAGCCATTTTGGATAAATTCAGAAATCAAATTCACGGAATGGTTCATTGTTCAGGAGGCGGACAAACAAAGGTTTTACATTTCATAGATCAACTACACATCATAAAAGATAATCTTTTTGACACGCCAACCTTGTTTCGTTTAATCCAACAAGAATCAGGAACCGATTGGCAAGAAATGTATAAGGTGTTTAACATGGGACACCGCATGGAATTGTATGTTTCACCAGACTTAGCAGCGGATATAATTGCGATTTCTGAAGAATTTGGAGTGGCAGCCAAAATTATAGGACGAGTTCAAGAATCTGAAAATAAGCGATTAACAATTTCGAGTGAGCACGGTGTGTTCGAATACGCATAATTTTTTCAATTTTTTATTTGGAGAAGTAGAATTTATTCTTACTTTTGCCACCCGTTAGATAGGAAGAGCGAGTAATCGAAGTTCCTACTTAACACTGAAAAAAGATTCAGTTTGGATTGAAATAAACCCCAGGAGGGATGGGTGAGTGGCTGAAACCACCAGTTTGCTAAACTGACGTACGGGTAACTGTACCGCGGGTTCGAATCCCGCTCCCTCCGCAAAATGTTGGAGAGAGCTAATAATTCGATTAGAAAACCTCAAACAAATGTTAAAAACGTTTAACATTAAAAAAATAGAATAAGATGATTCTTTCGGGGCGTAGCGTAGTCCGGTCATCGCGCCTGGTTTGGGACCAGGAGGTCGCAGGTTCGAATCCTGCCGCCCCGACAGAGGGGGATGATTAGTCATCCCCCTTTTTAATTTATAAGGTTCGTAGCTCAGTCCGCCACTGCATCATAAGCAGTAAATTGAGTTTTGATATTTTGGTCCGCTAGCTCAGCTGGATAGAGCAACTGCCTTCTAAGCAGTAGGTCTCAGGTTCGAATCCTGAGCGGATCACTAAGAGGTTGTTGTTTGACAACCTCTTTTTTTTTGCCATGAAGTATTATTCTTATGTTCTTCGTTCTCAAAAAAATGGAATCCTATACAAGGGTTCAACTGAAAATCTAGAAAAACGAATAAACTATCATGATCAAGGAAAAGTGAGATTTACTTCTAAGTGTACACCATAGGAACTGGTAATTTCAGAGGAATTTGCTACTCGTTCCGAAGCGTTTAATTGCGAAAAATGGTATAAAACTGGTGTCGGAAGAGAATGGATTCATTCAAAACTAAAAAATGATGGGCTGGATAGAGCAATCCGCCTCGGCGGATAGGTCTTTGGTTCGAATCCAAACGGGATCACTTTTTGAGATTAAGGCCCCTTGTAAATCAATAGTTTGCGAGGTTTTTTTTGTTTCTAGCCAAATATGTTTATCATTTGGTCCAGATACATCTTTGAAAAATTAAAATAAAAGTTTCGAAAATAGAAGAAGGTGATATCTGTAAAAACTTTGATAATAATGAACTAAAAGAGGTTAAAATTTTGACAATTAACTATATAGGAGGGCGGTTTCAAACTTTTAATCTTAATAACTTTTTTGAAAATCATAATTTTTTTGCAAATGGAATTCTCATTGTAATAAAGAATGATCTTTTCCTTGTCATCAACTGACCAACTTTTTCGATGTTTTGACATTGTCTTAAACGCAATTAATTGGACACTGGTTTAGTTATACTTTTCCATTTTTCGTCAACATCAAAGTTCAGCGAAAGGAGGAAGTTCTTAGTGGATTGATATTTAATTCCGCCGTGAATACGTTCGAAATTATAGAAATTTCTCCAACGATTCATAGTGTCTTGAAAGTCCTCAAGATTTTCAAATTCAAATCTCTGACAAACAGCGCTTTCCATAATGCAATGATACGATTCAATGTGTGCATTTTGCTAAGGAGTTGCCGGTTTGGTAAATTCTTGAGTTATGCTTTTGGACTTTAGAAAGTCTTGAACGATGCTTGCCTCAAATTGCGAACCGTTATCATTTCGTACAATGTATCCCCCCGACAAACTACACCTCCAGCACACCGGAGAATAGATCATGTAGCTAGTTGGAAGGATGGTCAGCGATTACGTCGAGAACTTTGTTGAGCCATTTTTCAGGGTAGGCTATATTCACACGACCAATCTCATTTTTGTCTTTTGCGCTAACCTACATCAAAAAAAAAGTCAGTTGAAATTCCCACATCAAAGCCACCAATTCCCCAAAAAATCCCCTGCCTTTAATCCTGCAAACCATCCCAAAAAATGCCCCAAACCAACCCCCTTTCCAACCGATCAACCCACTTTTCTCCGTTTTCGGGGCGCTATTGGAGCGTGGGTGTTCCTATATGAATCGTAGTTGGTATAAAATGGAGATGAACGAAGCCAACGCTATGCGGAAAGTAGGATTATGTGTATGTTTTGCAAGAAATATTTTTGATTCATAAACCCGTGTTAGGGATTGAAACGGAAATCCTCCCAAAAAGGTTAACCGTAGTCAGGAGATTGCAGCGAAATGCCACCGACGAAGGTGAACCTTGTCGGGAAATACCCCGACCTTTAGGGAACGTCCAAAGCAAATATCATCTTCTTCGAGTAGCTCGTTTTAAAGGGCATTTAAACCAAGTTGAAATTCTCATGAAATGCTAAACATAGAATTATTTTATAACCCCATTTTCGCCTGAAAGCGCACGCTACCTTTGCATCCGAAATGGAGTCAGGGCGAAACGCAATGCAAATTAATTACCTTCTCGGAATCGGCCGTTCGGGAAGTACGCTCTTGACGACCTTGCTCAATGCCCATTCCCAAATCAAAGCGATTCCAGAGGTTCCAATTGCGACCTTTTTCGTGCAACAATACGGCAACTTACACACGGAAAACAAGGACTTAGAAGCTCTGTCGCAAGATTATTTGGAGACGATTCAGAAAATTCGACCGAAACATTTAGTGGACTTGCACGCGGAAAAACTGCAAACGTCGGAATGGCATTATTCCTCTTATCTCGACTTTTTGAAATCGGTATATGCCAACTTTGATATTTTGGAGAAAAACGGTGCTTCTCCAATGGTGATTGACAAAAATCCATATTATACGTTTCACTACGATGTTTTATGTGCGCTGAATCCTACAGCGAAATTTATCATACTTGTTCGGGATTACCGCGCTAATGTGTTGAGTAGGAAGAAAAAGACCTTGAATAAATCTGGAAATGTGGTGTTTAACGCCTTTCTCTGTCGTGAGTTTTTTAGGGAAATCAATCGCATTCGCCACAACGAAAATTGTTTATTGGTGCATTATGAAACGCTTGTCAATGAACCAAAAAACACCTTGACGAACATTTGTAATTTCCTTGGTCTTGAGTTTGAAGAACACTTGTTGACGGCGCAAGTGAATCATGAAATAGACGCAAATGTGGAAAGTAAGAAGTCGAAACAATTCATCAAATCCCATTTTAGCGATTTAAAAAAGCCAATTCACGGAGGAAATACGGATAAATGGAAAACGGAATTGAGCGCAGAAGAGATTGCAATTTGCGATGCGATTTGTGCCAAAGAAGCGGCTGGTTTAGGGTATTTTCCGGTTTCTGAAAAACAACGTAGTTTCCATGCTTTACGCTTTTTCAATTATACCAAGTTCCTGCGTGCAAAATTCAATGTGAAAAAGGAACGCTTGCTGTATTATTTTCCTTTACAATTGAAATTGAAGCGTTTAAAACAAACGATTTGATCTGTTCAAGAAGTCATAATTTGGGGAATTTATTGACAATTGAATGAATCAAGAACACATGTTTGGGTTTTAAATTTGAATTCCTGATAGTTGTTTGTTGTTAACACATAGCATTTTTTCTCCATTCGAGCGATTCATCGCGAGAACTATGTGCCGCTGAAAAATCTATCCAAAACTATGTTTCTATGTGTTTAAAAAAGATGATTTTTTTCTGAAACCACATAGGTACATAGTTATCTTAGGTTTGAATGTTAGGATAGAACCGCCTCCGGCAATTACACATAGCATTTTTTATCCACTCGAGCGATTCATCGCGAGGACTATGTGCCGCTGAAAAATCTATCCAAAACTATGTTTCTATGTGTTTAAAAAAGATGATTTTTTTCTGAAACCACATAGGTACATAGTGAACAATAGGCTCAAAAGTTGGGATAGAACTGTCTCCGGCAATTACACGAAGCATTTTTTCTCCATTCGAGTGATACCAAATGCCATGCATATTGCAATTTAAAAATTTCTTGTGGTATCATGCCGACATGACATTCAGCTATTTTCAATCAAGACATTATATGTCATCGTCGGTATGATTCATCGCGAGGGGACTATGTGCCGCTGAAAATCTATCCAAAACTATGTTGCTATGTGGTTAAAGAGGTTTTTTTCTGAAACCACATAGGTACATTGTGAACAATAGGCTCAAAAGTTAGGATAGAACCGTCTCCGACAATAACACATAGCGTTTTTTATCCACTCGAGCGATTTCTTGCGAGGACTATGTGCCGCTGAAAAATCTATCCAAAACTATGATTCTATGTGGTTAAATAGGTTTTTTTCTGAAACCACATAGGTACATAGTGAACAATAGGCTCAAAAGTTAGGATAGAACCGTCTCCGACAATTACACATAGCGTTTTTTATCCACTCGAGCGATTTCTCGCGAGGACTATGTGCCGCTGAAAATCTATCCAAAACTATGTTGCTATGTGGTTAAAGAGGTTTTTTTCTGAAACCACATAGGTGTTAATGAAGTATCCAAATAGATTCTCCTTTCAAAAATTTCTAGGGATCAAATTGCGCTAAACAAACTATATCATAGTGGTAAGCGTATAGTAATGAAGCATATTTTTCCATAAGAAGAAACATATTGACTTTCATTTTTACCTTAAAATGGTGATTAAAAATAAAAAGTTTTAGCTCTGGATGTCAATGCATCTGAAGGTCTTGAATCAATATCTTCAACTCCGCCAACATCAATGCTGTTGCACCCCAAACAACTTTTTGATTCAAGATAAAACACGGAACTTTTTTACGGATTCCCGAAATGCCTAAATCCCTTTCTTGTTCGCTTTGGGTTTGAGGAAGTAACAAATCACTAACTGCGCACAACTCGACGGAATTGACTTCGCGTTCGTCTAAAACTAAATCGGGTAGGGAAGAGTGGACGAATAAATGCGGCATCACACGAAATCGCGAAACTGGAATATACACTTCGGTTAAGGTGCCAATATGCACGCCATTTTCCATCGGAATGCCCACTTCTTCAAAGGTTTCACGGCGAGCGGTTAGAACGGTATCTGTATCACTTTCTTCAATTTTACCTCCCGGAAAAGCCATTTGCTTGCTGTGTTGTCCATCGTATTCAGAACGTTCAATCAACAGGAAATGCCAACCCGTAGGCGCAGGAAAAAAATGAATTCCTACCGCTGCACGACGATAGGTGTCCACATCGGCAAAATCTTCCTCTTTGAACCGAACGGGATAAAATTCCATGTGGCACGCTCGTCCAGGTAGTTCGGCGCTTAAGCGTTGTTGAAGTGCAGTAATGAATCCCATTGAAAGGTAAAGTTAAAAACGTTTTGTTGCATGGGCGAATAAGCCGGCTAGATATGATAATTTTATATTTTAGTATCCGCTTTGATACCACAAAAACAACAATACCAGCGTTGACTTTTGTAAAATTCAGTTTGCTTGAAAAAACTTCCACTTCGGCGGAGGCATAATTTCTATGTGTCAACGCTCTAGCGTCTATCCCAGCTTTCAAAACTAGATTATCTATGTATCTATGTGGTTTCCATTTTTTTTTAACCACATAGAATCATAGTTTGCTGCGGCGAAGGATAGAGCAGATTGTTTTGTTTCAAGAAAAACAGAGGCTCACATAGCAATTTAAAATCACTATGTGTCAACGCTCTAGCGTCTATCCCAGCTTTCAAAACTAGATTATCTATGTATCTATGTGGTTTCCATTTTTTTTAACCACATAGAATCACAGTTCGCAAAGGCGAAACATAGTTATAAGCCTTTAATAAACGAAATAAAACATAGACATCACGGTGTGAAACATAGACATTTGTGATTAATTGGATACGTTCTTCATCAAATTTGCATTGTTGGTATGATTGCGAATATTCAATTTTTATAAAAACAAAAAAGGGCAATCCAATGAATGAACTGCCCCTTTTCTATGTTTGGAGAGGTGGTACTATTTCACAAAACGAATGTTGTAGGTAACCGCATCGTTTGTCATTTTTAGGACATAATTCCCGTTGGATAAATCACTTACGTTAATAGATTCGTTGAAATTTCCAGCTTTTTTAACACTTCCTGTGATGTCCACGATTTGGAAGTTACCTCCAGCTAATCCTTTCACGAACAACTCGTTTACTACAGGATTAGGATATAAAGTAACGATTAAATCATTGTTTTCATTGATAGAAGCAGAAGGCAATAATACGCCGTCGATTACGTGTACAATTCCGTTGTCAGCATTTACGTCCGCTAGCGTCACGTTTGCGTCATTTACTTTTACTCCTCCTGTTAAAGAAATTGTTATAGTTTCACCGTTTAACGTAGTCACAGCGCCTGCAGTCAATTGAGCTGAACTAACTTCAGTTCCAAGTACATGGTATAAAAGAACATCAGCCAAGTTTGGTAAATTCAAAATTCCATTTAAGTCTGTATTCAAAGCTGTTGCTAAGTCGTTGAATGCATCATTTGTTGGAGCGAAAACTGTAAATGTTCCAAGAGGATTTGATAGTGCAGGAAGTAACTCAGCTTTAACAACTGCTTGTGTCAAGGTAGTAAATCCGTTGTCAATCGCTTTATCTACCACTGTTTCCACAGGAAGAACAACACCGTTCAAAACGTGAACTACACCATTATCGGCTTCCACGTTTGCAGTAGTCACTTTCGCTTGGTTAACGAATACTTCACCATTCGTTTTCTTTGTCAATTTAAGCGTGTTCAAGTTAGAAAGTGGAGAAACAATTGCACCGTTGGTTACTGCTGATGCTGGTACTTCTGTTCCGAGAACGTGGTATTTTAACACTTCGGCTAGTGTTGGCAAAGCTAATAATCCGTTGATGTCTGTATTCAAAGCTGTCGCTAACGCTGAAAATGCTTCGTTTGTCGGAGCGAAAACGGTCAAAGTAGCAAGTGGATTGGATAAAGCAGGTACTAATCTTTCTTGCACAACTGCTGTAACCAAAGTTGTAAACCCATTGTCAATAGCTTTGTCCACAACAGTTTCAACTGGAAGCAATACGCCGTTTACGATGTGAAGAACACCATTTGAAGCAGTTAAATCGGCTGTAGAAACTTGTGCTTGGTTGATAAATACATCACCAGTTGTAGTTTTCGTCAATTTTAAAGTGTTTGTTTCAGATAAAGGAGAAACGATTGCACCATTGGTCACTGCACTACTCGCAACCGTTGCATCAAGCACGTGATAGGTCAATACATCCGTTAAGTTCGGTAAACCCAATAAACCTTGAACGTTGGTGTTTAATGCCAAAGCAAGGTTGTCAAAAGCTGTGTTTGTTGGACCAAAAACAGTAAACGTTGCAAACGGGTCAGTAAGGACTGGTAACAAACGTTTTTCAATTGCTGCTGTTGCCAATGTAGTCAATCCGTTGGAAAGAATTTGATCAACAACAGTTGAATTAGAAAGAATTACATCGTCAAGCACATGAACAACACCGTTATTCGCGCTTAAGTCTGCAGTACTTACACTGGCGTGATTGGCAAATACTTCTGTTCCGTCAATGGTAATTTTGATGGTATTTCCAGCAAAAAGAGGTTGAATCAATTGACCGTTCGACAAGTTAGATGAGGTTACGCTTCCTGTTCCAACAACGTGGTAAAGAAGCACATCCGTTAAGTTGGGTAATGCGAGGATTCCATTAATGTCCGTGCCTAATTCATCTGCCAAATCCTCGAATGCGGCATTGGTAGGTGCGAAAACGGTTAAGTTCGAATTTGGATCACGCAAAGCATCCGCCAATCCTTGTTGGTTGATAGCCGCTGCAAGATACGTGTGATCTGGACTAACATTGATAATGTTGTCAAAGACGTTGGTTTGTGCCGAAGCTGCAAACGAGGAGAGTACCAAGCCAAATGCCAATAATGCCTTTTGCGAGGTGATTTTGAAATAGTTTAACTTCATTTTGTTTAACTTTTATGTGTTTAACATTAAACAGAACAAGTTCAAAAGTGTTCAAATTATATTAATAAAACTTATGAAATTTTGAGTTTTCGATTTTTTATAAACGTTTACTAAATGTTGTAAATATTTATTAATCAATGTTTTAATTTGATTTAACCTGCTCTAAAAAACACTCAATAAGTTTTAAATTATTTATGTCTTTTTTATAGTATCGTTCTGGATGCCATTGTACTGCCACAATCCATTGGTTTGACTTTTGGTATTCAATTGCTTCGATTCCTTGGTCTTCGGTGTGGGCGGTCGCAAGAAAATCGGGTGCTAATTGGTCAATCATTTGGTGATGATAGGAATTGACCATTACAGGCTGTGTACCAAATAGCGAGGCAATTAAACTTCCTGATTTGGAAGTGATGAGGTGGTCAATGTCTTTTTTTAAGGCAGGATCACGATGAATTGCCGCACGTTTTTTACCGCCACAGAAGAGTCCCACGTCGGCACAAAGTGAACCACCGAAGTAAACGTTCAAGACTTGTAAGCCGCGACAAATTCCCAAAATTGGAATGGAATCACGCACCGCATCTTGGATTAGATACCATTCTACTTGATCGCGGTGGGTTTCCAATTGACAGTAGATGTACCAATCTTTTCGGTCGTAGCGCGCAGGATGCAGATCGGCACCTCCTGACAACAGTAAACCGCTACATTTCTTAAAAATCGAATCCCATTGTTCGAACTTCACTTTCATAAAGTCGATGTAAACCACATTGGAATCCACTTGTTGGGTGTAACGAATGATGTTTTTATTGTAATTCGCTGTGGCTATAAAAATGGTGTCCTGACCGAAGCTGAATTCGCAGAGGAATACGCAAAAAAGAAAAGAAATCAGCAGTCTCATTTCGCGCCGTGATAAGGTTGACGGTTTTGAAAGGAACGTCCCAAAGTCAATTCGTCGGCGTAATGTAGCTCAGAACCGATTGCAATTCCACGCGATAAAGTTGTCACGACTAAGGAATGATCTTTCAACTTCTTGAAAATGTAATAATTCGTGGTGTCGCCTTCCATCGTTGGACTTAAGGCAAAAATCAATTCGTGAATTGAACCCTGTTCGACGCGTTGGATCAGGGTTTCGATGTTCAAATCTTTCGGAGAGACGCCGTCCATTGGAGAAATTACGCCACCTAGCACATGGTATTTTCCTTTGAAAGTTCCCGTCGCTTCGATAGCCATTACGTCGCGTACATCTTCGACTACGCACAAGGTTTCGTTGTCCCGTTTTGGATTGGAGCAAATACTGCATTCTAGATCGTCGGAAATGTTGTGACAGGTGGAGCAAAAGCGCACGTTTTCTTTCATTCCTTGAATGGCTTTCAAAAATGCTTCGACTTCTTCTTTATTTCTTGACAGCAAATTCAAAGCAATACGCAAGGCACTTTTTTTACCAATTCCGGGTAAGGTCGCGATTTGATCCGAAGCGTTTTGTAAATGCGTTGAAGGTAGTTCCATGTTTATTTTTTTCTTCCCACAAATCGAATTACCGAACCCAATCCATTGTGGTATATTCCTTCGTTCAATTCCACTTCTTTTTCTTCCAAAAGCACAATTTCCAAATCTGAAAACTCCGATTGAATCGTCTCGATTGAAAACAGCATTTCTTCATTTGCTGGACCACCGATATTTGAATTTTTTGCCAAATAGGTCAAATTTCGTTTACTAAAACCTTCCAAAATTACGGTTCCTCCCGGTTGTAACAGGCGAACCAAGTCCGAATGGATTTCCGAGCGGAGTTGCGCTGGAAAGTGCGCGTAAATTAAGCCAATCGCAGAGAATGAATTTATTGGATAGTTTAAGTCACTTAAATTACCAACCTGATAATCAATGGAGACATTATGTTCCCTTGCTAATTCCAAAGCTTTGTTTTTTCCTGCTGAACTAATATCGAAAGCGTTTACTTCCCATCCTAATTGAGCGGCAAAAACGGCATTCCGTCCTTCCCCTTCCGCCGGTAGCAACACGTTTACTTTTGGTAGTTGTTCGATTTGTTCCTTGAAAAATATGTTAGGCGCTTTTCCATACGCGAAATTTGTTTCGGCGTAACGTTCATTCCAAAATTGTTCAGGATTTAAACTCATTTTTGTACTCTAATAATTGATGTGACGTTCTTTTTTGTCGTCGTAAATATCGGCAATCGTTACCAAAATTCCAGTTTCTTCCACGTTACCAAAGTCAGGATTGACGGCGGTTCCAAAGGTTTTCATGGTAGGGGAGAGGTTCATGTAAATATTGACCAATGGTGGAATGAATTCCCCGCGATCGCGAATGTGTCCGTTAAGTACTTTGAAGCCGTCTTTAAAATCCAAATCCCGTAGTTGTTCCTCTACATAAGCGCGGTCGTAATCTTGTATCAGCGGATGAAAAGGAAGCATTAAGTTCTCGTTATCTGGGAAATAATGGTGCATGAAATGTAAAAGGAAATCGCGACAATCCGTATTGTAGTTCGGATACATCGTCACTTTTCCGAAGAAATACCGAATATCAGGATTTTGTCGAACTAAAGCGCCCAGGCCATCCCAAATATTATCCAAAGCAAAAAGTCCTTTTCTCGGATTGACGGACGGTTGGAAATTCGGCTGTACCCAACTTCTTCCCAATTCGATGGTGAAGGGCAAATAATCTGTTATAAATCGCTCTGAAAAATCGAAATAATGCGTCGTGGAAAGATGTATTCCTTTTTCGTCCATCGCCTCGTCGCAACGAATAAAACGATAACCGCCAACGATTTCCTCGTCTTCTGGCGACCAAACGATAAGTTGTTTGTAGCACGGTTTTTCTAAGTCATACTCGTCCAAATCAATTGCTTCTCCCGTTCCACCACCGGAAGCACGAAATGTGACTTCGCGCAAACGTCCGATTTCTTGAATAATGTTTGGCGCAGAAAAATGATCAAGGATGTAAATTTCGTTGTTTCCTTTTCGGGTATGACGAATCAATTCGTGTTGTTCTAATTCACTTTTAATGATTGCTTTATCAATGGGTTCAATAATGTTTTGCATATTATTGCTTTAAGTTGTGTACTACTTGTCGAATGGCCTCAGAAAGTTGAAATTCATTCATTCCAACTCCAAATTCAGATAATTTAATCGGCTCACCAACTGTGAATGTGATGGTTTTATGATATTGTTTGAACAATTCATTGGAAAGGTAGAGCATTTCGATATTCGCTTTGATGCCAACTGCTTTTCGAAGATTGGCCAAACGGTAGAAAAAGTTGGACAATTCGCCCTCAATATGAATAGGAATGATGGTTCTGTCCAAGGATTTAGCGTAGGTCACAAAAGTTTTTTTCCAAACCAAATCCTGTACTTTTCCATCCACCTTGCGACTCACTAAACCAGCAGGAAAGATACATACCGCATTTTCAGATTCGAAAGTGGTTTGAATCGTTTGACGTACCGAACCATCATTTTTTCCGTGTTTGTTTACACCGACAAACATGTTTTTAAGATTCGTCAAATTCATTAATAAGTCGTTGACAATGAACTTCAAATCTTTTCTTCTGTCCTTCAGTCCAGAAATTAAAGCAATAGCGTCCATTCCGCCTAAAGGGTGATTCATGGCAAGGATGACAGGTCCAGTTTCAGGGATACGTTCTTTGTTTACAATTACGGTTTTAATGCTAAAGTAGCGCATCACTGCATCACAAAAATCTTGGTCATAGAGGTGACCGTTTTCTTTGATAAAGTCGTTGATTTCTTTTTGATGAAGAATGCGTTCCAAATAGCGAATTATAAAGCCAGGAAGCCATTTCGCTAACTTTGGATTTTTACTGGCAATCAATTGTTTAACGTCAATAAAATTTTTAGAACTCAAACCGTTATATTTAGAATTGCGAAGTTATAGAAATTCAAAAGGTTCTTATTCGCTTCTCGATACAATTAATCAAGATGAATTGTTAGTAACCTTTTCTCGTTTATTTGTTTGAACCATCTAATTAATCGTGAATTTTAAACCAATTTTGTTTTTTCAAATTTCAATTATGTCCTTTTTGAATTACCTAATTTGTCTCTTTTTGCTATTTTCAATAGATAGTTTTGGACAAATCACTAAAAAATTTAGCGGAGAACTTACTTATCAAGTAGAAACGATCGGTGAAACAAATACCTCGAAACGAACGGTGTTGATTTATGCACGTGACTCCATGGTGCGAATTATATCTTTTGATGGCGTTCAAAAACAAGAACTTATCAAACATTTGACTTATAATAAATCCATAGTATTAATGGAATTCAATGGAAAGAAATACGCAGTGCGCACCAACGAGCATTTGGATACAACGAAACAAAAGAATTACACGGTTCAAACTAAAGGTGGCAAAACAAAGTATTTAGGGATGAAAATGAAACGCTTAATCGTTGATTTTAAGGAACCAAAAATAACTTTTACCTTTCTTTATTTTCCAGAAATTGATGCGAAATATGCCAACCTTTTCACCGATTTACCGGGTTTGCCAACCGTTTTTTACCTTCCGGGAGAAGACGGCATGGAGAAATATACCTTAATCGAATTGAAACACAGTCAACCACCTTTAAGCTTATTCATGCCGCCTAAAGATGCGCAATTGATTACGATTGAAGAGTTTGGGAAATTATTGGAGAAATAGGAGAAAGATGGTTTTATTTTATGTTTTCGCCACAGGGCCAAAAAACCAACGATAACTTTTAATGTCGTAATCCATTTTTTTTAACCACATAGAAACATAGTTCGCTTACAGCGATGAATAGAGCAGATTGTTTAGTTTCAATAATAACAGAGGCTCACATAGAAATTTATATTTACTCCAAAAATCGCTATGTGTCAACGCTGTGGCGTCTATCCGAGTCACTCAACCTATAACCTCTAAAAGAAACTATGTGGTTTCAATTTTTTTTAACCACATAGAAACATAGTTCGCTAGCGCGAAGGATAGAGAGGGTTGAATTTTTTCAAGAAAACAGAGGATCACATAGAGATTTAAAATCGCTATGTGTCAACGCTGTGGCGTCTATTTCAATCTCAAATCTAGATAATCTATGTACCTATGTGGTTTTCAATTTTTTTAACCACTATAGAAACATAGTTCGCTTTCGGCGAATCATAGTTATAAACCCTTAAAAAAGTAATATAACATAGACATCACGGTGCGATACAGAGTCATTTCTGATTAATTGATGCACTTTACATCAAATTTGCTTTAGTGGTTGATTTCGGATTTTCAGTAAATTTCTCACTCCAATTTTTTATTCCTGATTCAGCAAAATAATTTCCGTTTCGACACCTTACGAATAATGGTTATGCCAAGGTGGAAATGCATTCTGCCAAATTTAAACCACCAACTCCAAGTCGTATTACAACTTTCTCTTTTTATGAAACAAGTTGCAGAAATTCCTCTTGAATGGAAAGATAATGATCGTGATGATAAGCCAATTGGATGGCTTCTAAAAACTCATTTTTCGGTGTGTTTTTCGCTTTTAATTCATTGACAACATCTTGAATTTTCAGTGGTCGCGGCCCCCAAGTAAATATAATTGCTCCCTTTTCATCGAACGCAATCAATTTCGGAATGGAACGTCCTCCGTTTGTCAAGAAAGCATCAATTAACTCGGTATGCTCATCACGTAGAATGAGTTTTAGGTCAATATTTTCGTTCAGCGCTGCCATTTTTTCTATCATTGGAACGTTGTGCGCCGCATCACCACACCAAGGCTCAGTGATTACCAACCAACGTTGCGGTTGAATTTCGGAAGAAAAATGCGATTTTAACCCTTCCAACAACTCAATATGCTTCGAAATACGATTACTTCGTTTGTAATTCAATGCTGTGTATTCCACCATCATTTCACTTTTGTCTGAACCAGTAGTTGATTTGTTTTCAACAAGATGAGTGAAAAGTTCATTATATTGTTCGACAGACATTGCTAAATCGAAGTAGTGATTTAAATCCATTTTTCTAAAATTTTTGCTCAAAAATACAACCTTTCAAAAGAAGATTTGTCTATATTTGCACCCACAAAATTAAACGGAGGTCATAGCTCAGCTGGTTAGAGCGTCGGATTGTGGTTCCGAAGGTCGTGGGTTCGAAACCCATTGGTCTCCCAGAAAACCACCTCAAGCGAGGTGGTTTTTTTATGTCTGAACATTTGTTTAAATTATCCGTTGGGAATAACAAATCAGTCTAAATTTGCACCATGTCGCACAAGAAAAAAGGAATTGCGCTTTTGGGTTCTACAGGATCTATTGGCACACAAGCACTTGAGGTAATTGAAGCCAATCCAGAGCATTTTGATTTACAAGTGATTACTGCTGGAAGAAATGCCGATTTATTGATACAACAAGCATTAAAATACCAACCCAATAGCGTAGTTATCGCCGACAAGACCTTGTATCCACAGGTTAAAGAAGCATTGAAAAATGAACCAATACATGTTTATACAGGCGACGATGCGCTTTGTCAGGTAGTTTGTTCCACCGAGGTCGATACTGTTTTGACTGCGCTTGTTGGTTATTCTGGACTTCCTCCGACCGTTGCAGCGATTAAAGCAGGAAAGAACATTGCTTTAGCGAACAAAGAAACGTTAGTAGTGGCTGGTGAATTGATTTACAAATTGGTTCAGGAACATAAGGTCAATATTTATCCAGTCGATTCAGAACATTCAGCGATTTTCCAATGCTTGGTGGGTGAATACCAGAATCCTATTGAAAAAATCTACTTAACAGCTTCGGGAGGACCTTTTAGAGGATTCACTTTGGAGCAATTGAAAAATGTGACACGCGAACAAGCTTTAAAACATCCGAATTGGTCGATGGGAGCGAAAATTACAATCGATTCAGCGTCGATGATGAATAAAGGTTTGGAGGTCATTGAGGCAAAATGGTTGTTTGGTTTACGGACTAATCAAATTGACGTTATCGTTCATCCTCAGTCGATTGTACATTCTTTGGTTCAGTTTGAAGACGGAAGTATGAAAGCGCAAATGGGCTTGCCAGATATGAAATTACCGATTCAATATGCACTTACATATCCCGATAGATTTAAAACCGATTTTCCTCGATTTGATTTTATTAATTATCCTTCATTGACTTTTGAGGCACCAGATAAAAAGGTGTTTCGGAATTTACAATTGGCTTTCGACGCGTTAGATTTGGAAGGAACGGCAGCATGTGCCTTGAATGCTGCTAACGAGGTAACCGTGGACGCCTTTTTGAAAGATAAAATTTCATTTCTGGAAATCGCCGCTATTAATGAATACGTTCTAGAGCATTGTGAGCGCATTTTAAATCCTGGTTATGAGGATTATGTTCATATTAATTCGGTTGCAAGAAGCATGGCAGAAGAGCGAGTCTCGAAATTGAAATAAAGAAAAGAGCGACTAGTCTGTTGTTTATCGTTAATGAATGATCACAGGAATTAGCATTTTCAATTTTATTTTGAACGATTTGAATCGGAAAATGTACCTTGGTCTAGATTTATGAAACAGCTTTTTCTTATTTTTCTGCTTTTCGGACTTTCAACGAATTACATTGCGCAACAAGTTCTTGACACCGTTTTCTATCCTATCTACGGAAATTCGCAGTTGTTGGTGATTCAACAAAAACAATGGTATCCTCCCACAAAAGCGTTCATCTCAACGGCAAAATCGAACGAGGAAATCAAAGATCTTCCTGTTTACATACTTCGAAACAGTTCGGGCGATGTCGTGAATACGTTCAACGATTTTAAATCCATTGACAAAGCGAATTTCACCAATCGAAATTTACACAAGGAAGAACCTGTAGTTCATCGATTGAAGACAAAAAATACCGCTACAAGCATCGGGAATGACGATTCAGGATATAACCAATTGTATCCAGTTTATTCGTGTCAATTTAATGATTATCAAGTATGTACTTCGTTTAAGGTTGGCTTGATAGATACCTTTGGAAAAGTGGTTTTTCCTATTGAATTCGATCATATTCAATACGTGGATTCCACTTTTATAGTGAAGAAAAACAACTATTATTTCCTTTACGATGCCTTTTTTCGCCCCATTAATGCCGTGGCGTATGATAGTGTTGGCTATTCCGATTTTGTTCATAATCAGCTTATTGTAAAGAAAGATGGCTTGTATGGTTTACTCAACCGCAATGGAACTTTAGTGCTTCCTATGAATTACAAAAGCGTTCAGAAATCCCGTTACATGAATGGGAGTTATGAGTTTTTATCGGGCAAATTGTATGGGTTCATTTCTTGGGACGGCAAAAAATATATGGCTCCATTCACGCCAAGTGCTTCCACTTTTGTGCGTGACGGTTATTTCATGTACAGAGACGAAAACTGGAATGTGATTGATTCGACTGGAAAATTGTTGCTGACAACGCCACTTCAAATTTTCAACATTATCAATAAAAATCGCTTTGTTGTTGGTCCGAATTACCACGAAAAAGCTCTGGTGGATGCGAAAAATCTGCTTATTTCAGACAAGTACTACCATGACATTTGGAAAGTAAATGATCACGTATTGATGATTGGATACGACGCTGGAAAAATTGATGCTTCCGAACTGATTAAAAGCGCAAAATGGCAATTGGTTGATATGAATTTCAACAAGGTCAACTCCACGGTTTTTAAATCGATTCAAGTGTTGGACGCACATTTTTTAAAAGCTTACGATTTAAAGAATAATTTACTCGTTACCAACCATTTCGGTGAGCCTGTTTTGGATTTTGCAGTAACAGATGTTTATAAGTATGCAGATGGAGTTTACAAGTTAATTGTAGATGGAAAACACTTATTCATTGATTTAAAAAACCAGGTAAAACGTTCGCGTTTGTACGATAATTTACAATGCGTAAAGGAGAATCGTATTGCAGTGCAAAAAGACGGTTTATGGGGATTTATCAATTTCGATTTTTATGAAATTTGTCCAATAAAGGCGAATCGCGTTTCGTGTTTTGAAGACGGGATTGCCACCATTGAAATTGAAAAGCAGTTCTACATCATGGACTCGACGGGGAGTTTACTATCACCTGAATATTTTGATTTTGTCGAGAATGTCAGAGACGGATTCTGCCGAGTTGGACGCAACGGAAAGTTCGGATTAATCCATAAAAGTGGTGTTTTTACCGTTCCGATGGAATACGAAGAGAATAACTTTTTGGCAAAACATCAAGGACATTCTTTCTTAAGTGTTCGGCAGAAAAAAGAAGGTGGAAAATATGGAATTATAAACGAACGCAATGAGCTGGTGTATCCTTTTATTTTTGATAAGTGCGTTGAAATCAGCGTGCATGCTTCGATAGAGCAACGTCGTTATGATGGATTTTTCGCTTTTGCAACCATCGAAAAACGCGCGACTTTGGAATACTATTACTTGAACTTTGACGACAAAAAAAACCAAGTTAAGATTCAGGAAAATCCGTCGAAAGGTTTTAAAATTATCGAGGAAACTTGTGAGTATGAAAAAGGAAAAACAACGAAATGCTACGGTGTAAAAAATTGGACAGGAAAACAAGTTATTCCAAGCATTTATTTTAACATCAAGCCCTTAGACGGACATTTGTTCACGGTTTACGGGATGGATGGCGGCGGTATGTTGGACACTAATGGAAAAGTCGTAATTCCCGTGAAGTACAAATATCTTTATGAGTTGTGTTCGGATTGTGATTTCGTACAAGTTGGACGGCATTCAGGTGGTTGGGGCCTCTACCGAAAAGATGGAAAGCAACTCACAGACACTATTTACGGAGGATTTGAAAAACCCGTTTTTAACTTAATTCCATTCAGAAGTCATCCGAATTATCACTTCAATGAAAATAAAGAATGGGTCCATGATGAACAGAAGTTGGGGTTCATGGATTTAAATGGTAAGGTAGTACTTGCTCCTGCGTATGATCATTATCAAGTTCCCAATCAGAAAAAGGAGGAAATTCTTCTATCAAACGGTACGAATTGGATACGCATCAATGGAAAAGGAGAATTTTTGGAAGAGGTATACACTCAATCAAGCAAGGTGAAAACAGAAAAACAAGCACCGAAAAGAAAATGGTGGCAATTTTGGAAGCGAAAGAGGTCAAAATGGATTTAAGGAGAGAATAAAATGAATTCCACTCACTTTTTAAATGGTTTTTGCGTTAGTACAAGTAAATTTCAATTTTGAATCAACGTTTCTTTATCTTTTTCTTGATGTTTCCGACACTTTTTTGGGCACAAGCAACTTCAAAAAATGCTTTTGGAGGATATGTTCAAACGGAAATTGACGGCATTTACATCCGTAAAAATGTTTCCGTAGGTCAAGATTCCATAACGAATAAATTTGGCTTCGCTTTAGGAGCTGATTATTACAGAAAACTAAACGATAACCTTACCTTTAGAACAGGAATTGGATACGGTTTCAAACAATGTATTTACAACGAAACGAATCTTGTGTTTGGAACAGATTTACCTAATAACACTACCTCAAGGTTAGAATCATCGGTTCAATTTCACGAAATTAATTTGCCACTTGTATTTCAAATCAAAATTTTCAAAGGATTTCATTTTACTTCCGGAATAGAAATTTCCAAAGCGTTTTCGGATAAGTCCAGTCGCGTTGTTTATTACGGAACGGGAGGAACAGAGCGTCTTTCAGCAACCAACATAAACGGCTTAAATGTTTCTCCCCATTTGAGTTTGCTCTACCAAATTCGATTTGCAAATGCATCCTTTATAAACCTCGAACCCTTTTACACTTTTTATCTACGACCGTATTTATTCAAAGATATTGGTTGCTATAAATTTGGATTGCGCGTGAGTTATGGTCTATTTACAAAACAAGAATAATTGTGAAAATTTTCATTTTAACGCTTTTCGTTTTTCTTTCGTTTCCTCGAACCTTTGCCTGTATGTCTGCCACAGAGCATCGCATTTTCCCGATTGCTTGGTTGGACAATCAACTTGTGGTGATTGAAGTTTTTTCGTATCGCCATGATAAACTGGAACTACGGAAAAAGGAATTGGTGGAAAATTGGACCTCAAAGATATACATGAGTCACAGGCATCAAAATGGATTTGTAAAAAGCTATTTGCTCGATTCGTTAAATCCTATTTCGACAGATGGTTTGTTAGTTAAATTGGAGCAACTCGTAGAACAAGAAAAGTTGAATTTTGAAGAAAAAGCGCGTATTTCTGGCTTTGAGAAATTGGAGTTTTTGTCCTACGATTCTACACGTTCAGCAAATTATCTTTCAACTAATCAGGAAGAAATCTTTTTGAAAGTTGGTGACAAGGAAAGATATTTTCCATTTGATTCAATTCCAGAAATCGGTCAAGTCGCTTTATCTCGTATAAGTGGCTTTGATTTAGATAGTAATCTAGAAAAGAGTAATTTTTTACGTATCAATTCCATTCGGACGTTTCAGGTAGGAGGCAAGCGATTGAGGTTGTTTCATATTTCTTGTGGTGATTTTAATCTTTGTAATACGCTATCTTGGAATGACGATAAATCAAAAAGAAAAAGGGGAGAAATGAATGCACCCAAGTTGAATTCCTCGGTTTTCTTTGAAAGTATGCCACATCATGGAATTGGATTCGATTTTTTAGTTTGGGAATAGAAATAGACCACTATCTTTGCACCCAAATTCAACCTATCATGAAACGAAATTTATTTGTTATTGCTTTTTTCAGTTTAGTTCTGCTACTTTCTTCTTGTAAGTCTCGAAAAGCAAGTTGTGAAGCTTATTCTCAAGTAGATCATAAAATGGAACAATCAAAAGCGAAATAAACCCTTTATTCTTGAAAGTTTTTTTAGTTTCTGTCTATGTTCGTATTAAAATTTTCTTACTTTAGCCCAATAAACAATCCGTCATGAAAACAAAATCAATATTCGCTTTAGTATTATTTGTAGGTGTAGTAGCATTAACTGCTTGCAAATCCGGGAAAACAGGTTGTGATGCTTATGGGAAAAATGCTCACGCGCAAAATACCAAACACATCAGCCTAGCTAAGTAAGAACACTAAATTCTTGTTAATAAAATACGGCCCTCCGAATCCATTTTCGAGAGGGCTTTTTAGCTTCTAATAAGTAGATATTTTTTACGAGAATTTTTATTTAACTTAGCTTTGACCAAATGAAGAAAGCAAATCCTGAAAAATTTGACGTAGAAAACCACCTTTTTCAATTCAATTATTCCGATGGGTTTAATGATCGCCTTCTCTGTTTGTCACTTTTGGTTGATATAAATTTCGATTATCGTCTTGAATACAAAACTTTTAAGACAAAAGAACATGTAGTGACGGGAACCCTAAATACAAAAATTAGTGGAAACTTACTGCGCCTTTTGGAAAGTGATTTGAACGATTTGGAAGACAGTTACGCATTTCATGAAGGTGCTACGGATTTTCCAACAATCGTCATAAAACTAAATCAATATGGGAAAACGCGGAACCTTATTTTTGGAGTTCCTTTTCAAACCTTGAATGCAAATTTTCTCAGTGAAAACCTTCTTTTTGAGGTGGTAAAGGATATGAAAGAATTGCTAGAACAATTGACAGGAATGACCTTGGAATAGCATCTTTTAAACACACATCAACATCGTAATCCAAGGAGTTTGGCAAGAGATAAGAAGTAACTTAGGAATTGAAACTTTGTATTAATTGCTTCAGGTTTATTTTCTCAGGTAATAATCAGTACATTTATTCCTTTTTTGCAACCATGAAGAACATCTTATACTTATTTCTCCTCCTTTCATTCAAATCACTTTCGCAACTCCCTGCTTACTATTCCTCCATTTCTACAACAGCCACGGGGGCTCAATTAAAGCAACAATTGGCGTCGCTTATTACAACCACCCATACCACATTTTTAACCTATTCACCAGGGATTTGGAATTTGTTAGAGGCTGCAGACCAAGACATTAACGACGCTACTAAAGTCCAACTCATTTACGGTTTTGATGATTCGGATGCCTCAACGGTGAACGATAGAACTCGTTTAATTTCGTTGCGCCAAACAGGTTCAACCATCGAAGGTTTTTGGAACAGAGAACACACCTTTGCGCAATCGCTTGGAACGCCGGCTCTTGGTACAGTACAAGCAGGAGCAGACGGTCACCATTTGAGGGCTGCAGACGGTCAAATGAATTCTATTCGTAACAACCGTCCTTTTACCTACGGAAAGGGTAACGCTAAAACGGTAGGCACTGAACTGTTTTTCCCTGGAGATGAATGGAAAGGAGATATAGCCCGAATGATGATGTACATGTATCTCCGCTATCCAACCCAATGTTTACCGACAGCGGTGAGCAATCCTACTATTACCATTTCTTCCTTTGATCAAATGACTGATATTCTCATTACATGGCACCAGCAAGACCCAGTATCTCAATTTGAAATCCGTCGCAACAACACCATTCAACAATTCCAAGGAAACAGAAACCCATTTATCGACAATCCTGAATACGCTACTCGAATTTGGGGAAATGCACCTGCGGATTCCGTTCAAAATGTGGCAATGCTTAATCCAATCCATTACGACAACTTCCAAATTCATCCTAATCCAGCCAATGACCACTTGAACATCACAAGCGACCTCAACGATTGGAACTTCATGATCACTGACTACACCGGTAAAATCCTTCTGAGCGGCGACAAAACGAATAGCATACAGCTCTCCAACTTGCAAAAAGGCAATTACTTGCTTTTTATTTTTACTTCCGATGCAGTAATTCCGAAACCGTTCGTGGTGGAATAATAAATGAAACATTTTAGGGCGTTTAACAGTTGTTTGAGGGATTTGAATTGACAACTTTTGTACCCATGACTGGATTTTTTCAAGAACCTAAAAGGCGGTCTTACCCAATCATAAAGTCTGCGCTTTTGCAAAGCACCGTCCTTTTTAGTTTCTGCAAAACCTCAAATTGGATTTGGGTTTTGTTTAGAAACTAAAAAGTCCAGCACTGCGTGCCAGACTTCTTTTGTGCCCACGACTGGATTTTTTCAAGAACCTAAAAGGCGGTCTTACCCAATCATAAAGTCTGCGCTTTTACAAAGCACCGTCCTTTTTTGTTTCTGCAAAACCTCAAATGGGATTTGGGTTTTATTTAGAAACTAAAAAGTCCAGCACTGCGTGCCAGACTTCTTTTGTGCCCACGACTGAACACCAACTACCTTAATCTTTAATCTTCATTTTTTAATCAAAACCCTTATGTAATGCCCTATATAGCTCATTTTTACTGATTAATGAAATTAGGGTAAATTAGCTTAATTATAGATAAATTAGTTAAATGTCGGGAAAATGTCGGGAAAGAATTATATTTGTAAATCCCTATAAATAAAGACCATGGCAACAATCAAATATTTTATTCGTGGTAAAAGTGAACTATCGACAATATATGTGCGATTGCTTGATGGTCGGAAGATTGATTTAACCGTTTCAACAGGTTACACAGTGCATCCTAAGTTTTGGAGCGTAGCAAAAGGAACTATTAGACAGATTGCAAACAATAACGAAAAGAAAAATTTATCCGAAGATTTGAGAAAATTAAAGGATAAGATTGGAGATTCTCTGAATTTAGACAAAGACAAAGGAATTTTCATCGATAAAGAATGGTTAGAAGGAATAATTGCGTCTTATAAAAACCCTGTTATTACCAAACGTACAGATTACATGCTTACAATCCTCGAAGCATACCAGGAGGAAATGAAAATTAAAATCAACCCCAAAACAGGAAA
Source organism: Bacteroidota bacterium (assembly GCA_039795265.1). Lineage (GTDB taxonomy): Bacteria > Bacteroidota > Bacteroidia > Flavobacteriales_D > Crocinitomicaceae > UBA952. The sequence goes on from JBDKEM010000053.1 coordinate 171,529, forward strand.
GAGAATAGCGACAACAACCATAAGAAATTTCAATACAACCATTCGCAGATTGCAATTATTTGAAAAATACAAGAAGCGTAAATATTTAATTCATGAAGTAGATTTAACCTTTCACAGTGATTTCATCAAGTTTTTGAGAGATAAAGAAAAATTAGCTCAGAACAGTATTAGTAAGGACATCAAACAAATAAAAACGGTTTGCATTGATGCCAGAGACAAAGGAATATCAATAAACGACCAAGTTTTATCGAGGAAATTTAACGCACCATTAGAACCAACAACCTTCGTCACCATAACCGAAGATGAGATTGAACTTATAAAACAGTTTAAAGGATCTAACTACCTGCAGAATGCTCGGGATTGGTTGATAATTGGATGTTGGACCGGGTGTAGGGTAAATGACTTGATGTCTTTGACAAAAAACAACATAATGATAAACACAAAAGGTCAAAAGTTCATTCGCTATACCCAAAGTAAAACCGGAAAACAAGTAGACTTACCCATTCATCCGGACGTTCAGGAAATAATGGATCGACTTGGAGATTTACCTCATCCAATTTCTGATGTTAAATTCAATAAATGGATAAAAGATGTTTGCAAAAGTGCAGGTATCACCCAAGAAGTCTATGGAACCAAGCAAGATTTGGATTCGCACAAGAAAATAACGGGCATATTTAAGAAATATGAATTGATACGTTCCCACACATGCAGGCGTTCTTTCGCAACGAACCACTACAATAAATTGCCAAATAAATTAATTATGGCAGTTACTGGGCATTCAACTGAAAAGATGTTATTAAATTACATTGGTGAAACTGAAAACACCCATTTGGATGATTTTATGACAATATGGGAACAAGACCATTTAAAAAAGAAAGACGAAAAAACAAGCACCAATGTCGTAGAATTAAAAACGGCAAGAAGTAAATAGATCAAAGAAATTTAGATGAGGTAAGTAGTTTGAAAGCAATTAAAAAATAAAGTAGAAAATTATGCATAGACATTTAATCGAGGTAAACAAAGTATGTGCACCGCTAAAAAGAAATAATAATCAAGAGATAAATATAGATGTGTTGTTAAATTTTTCAGCAATCAATTTTACCTATTTTGGAGACTTAACAGATCAGGAATTTGAAGATTTAATGTTACTCTATTTGATCATTGTAAGAAATTGCACACAAAAGTCATTTGATGAATATTACTTCTCAAATCCCGAAAACCTCAAAGAAAAGATAAAATTAATCGTATCTCGTTTTGATTATAAAACGCAGGAATTACTAGATGACTTGTTATTTGTCGAGAATCTCACCGATGACGAATCCAAATTAAAAGATTTAAATCGGGTAGATGACGTACTCTACTATTACTTTTGGATACTTCGATTTTTTATGCATTTTGTGCCTGAGTTAAATTTGAAAACAGAGGTTATTTTCGATCACGACATAGAGTTCCCAAAAACAGCAACCAAAGACCAACCACAAGATACAAGGAGAAGCAACAAAGCACCAACGAATAACACCCGAATTCAAGCCTTAAAAATCCTTTGTCCGGAATTGTGGAAGCAACTTGCCAACTCTTCAAAGGAAACACAAAAGCAAGTAATTCATCACATTACAGGAGTTAATTTAGAAGATAGTTACAAATTGTCTTTCGGTTCTAGACAATCCGAATTACCACAAGAAAAAATAGAAGAGTTAACACATATTGCTTCAAATTTATCCAAGAATTAAAATAGGGGGAAATCCACTTGCCCCCCGAAATACCCCTGAATTAAGTTTGCCCCATGTTTAATTAAAAATCAAAAACATGAGTCAAGTACAATTAATTCAGGTAACGCCAAATGAGTTGGCAGACCTCATCTCAGAAAATGTAAAATGTCATTTGAAAGAACTCTTTACTGAATTTAAAGGTTCAGCAAAAGAAGAGGAGCAAGAATTCCTCACCAGAAAAGAAACAGCAGAACTCTTCAAAGTTAGTTTAGTAACCGTCCATGACTGGAGTAATAATGGCATATTAAAACCCTATAAATTAGGAAATCGGACTTATTACAAGTACTCAGAACTAAAAGAAGCATTGTTTAAATCAAATCATCATTGATTCTATGGAAGAGAACAACGCTTTAATGAAAGAACTATTAGAGGAAGTCAGACAGATAAAAACGGCATTGATAAAACAAACCGTAAACACTGAAACCGATAAATGGCTGGATAATACCGATGTCAAAGAAATGTTGCACATTAGTACCAGAACCCTCCAAAGATTAAGAGTATCCGGGATGCTCAAATATTCCAAAATAAACGGTAAGATCTATTATCGTTTGACAGATATTTATTTAATGCTCGAACAAAATCAGGCAGAATAAATACACCGAAATTACCTCATCTCATTTTACCACACATTAAATCATAGTCGATGAAAGTCACTCTGTTCCATGACTTCCACTCACCGGTGGAGGATAAGGAGTTCCTTGCCATTTTGCGAGACATTAAATCCAATAAATTCGAAGAAAGAATCAAGTCAATTCGCTATGCCTACCACAAAGGCTTAGATAGCAAGGGAGATAAATTGAAAAAAGAGCTTCCTGCATTTACCCCCTCGGCAACATTTACCAATAGGCGCAAATTGGAATTTCTAACTGAATACAGCGGAATAGCACATTTGGATTTAGACAATATCTCAGTTGCTGAATTACAGGAAGTCAGAACAAAAGTAGATAGTTGCGGATACACCTTTGCCAGTTTTATCAGTCCTAGTGGTATGGGGATTAAGATATTTATTCGAATAAATTCATCCTTGTCTGACCACCAACAAATGATACTGCAATTAATGCATTATTACCGAGAGCTGACCGGTTGTGAACCCGATGCAAAATGTAAGGATGTAACGAGATTATGCTTTGTTTCCTGGGATGAAGAAATGTACCTAAACGAAGAGAGTGAAATTTTTCGACCTGTTTTAGCCAATCAAGAGAAGCTGCCAAGCGAAACAGGAATCACTCCTTATAATTTGGATTATTGCATTGCATTCACCGAGAAAATTTCTACCTACCAAAAGGGAAATAGAAATAGTCACATTTACTTGTTGGCCAGAAATGCAAACCGACTTGGAATACCAAAAGAAGATGTTTTAGAATATTGCTTAACTGCTTTCGATTTAGAATCACGAGAACAAAAAGCATCAGTTGAAAGTGCATTTAAGAACAATCAATCCGAATTTGCAAAGTTTGCAAAGCTTGCAAAAGTTGCAAAAGTCAAAATTGAAGAATCTAAGGAAATGGATTGGTCCAAAGACTTATTATTCAACACACCCAAAATACCGTTGTCCGTTCATACAAGCCTTCCCAAAATACTCAAAGAAGGTTCAGCAGCCTTTGATATTCACCGCGAAAAAGATGTTTTTTTAACCTCAGCCTTGGTCATATTGTCAGGATGTTTACCCAATGTAAAAGGGTTGTACAGCCAAAGAACCGTTTATCCTAATTTATTTTGTTTTATACTCGCACCACCTGCAAGCGGTAAAGGATCCATGCAATCATCAAAAGAACTAGCAGATGTCTATCACAACAAAATACTAAATGAAAGCAAGGAGTTGAAATTAATCTACGAAAGAGAATTACGAGATTACAAAAGAAAAACATCGGTACTCAATGCCAAGTCAAATTCCCAAACAGATATTGACCCACCTGTTGAACCTCCTTTTAAAGTCGTTTACATACCGGCCAATACCTCAACCGCAAAATTATACCTGCATTTGCAACACAACGATGAACAAGGAATAATCTGTGAAACGGAAGCCGATACCTTGGGAGCAGTTTTTAAAAACGAATGGGGTTCTTATTCAGATTTGTTGCGCAAAGGCTTTCATCATGAAAAAGTGTCTCTTAGTAGAAAATCAAATAGTGAGTTTGTAGACATCAATCATCCGCGCATTTCAGTTGCATTGACAGGAACACCAAATCAAATTTTCAACATCATTCCCAATGCAGAAGATGGACTTTTCAGTCGCTTTATTTTTTACGCATTTCGCTCCGATGCCAATTGGGTTTCCCCAGCTCCCGATCCCTTTCGAGTAAATTTAACCGATCATTTCAAAGAGTTAGGAGAACGAGTCTATCAAATGGTTCTGTTTTTGGAAAACAATCCCACACACGTTAATTTGACAAGTAATCAATGGTCACGCTTAAACCGTGAATTCAAAGATTATTTGAAAGACATTACCGAATTTGCAGGGGAAGAAGCAACCAGTGTAATAAAACGAATGGGCTTAATCCTGTATCGAATATGTATGATATTTACTGCTATTCGGAAATTCGAAAATGGCGAATGCGCCCAAGAGATATATTGCTCAGACGACGACTTCGAGAACGCCATTCAATTAGTCGATATATACATACAACACAGCATTTTGATGTTTACCAATTTACCCAATCAATCCGCACAACATTCAGTTCAAAACCCACCTAAAAAACAAAAATTCTACGATGCACTTCCCTTAAATTTTCAGCGAAAGGAAGCAGTGGAAATTGGAGCCAAATACGGAATCAAAACCCGTTCAGTAGATTATTGCCTTGAAAAATGGGAAGGAAAACTCATCCAAAAGTTGGATGTGGGTGTGTATGTGAAAGTGATGGAAGTAAGTTAATAGTACTTCTATATAACCAATTTTCAATTCCATCAGCGAGACTAAAAAGCTAGTGGTTATCTCTTTTTTCATTTTTGAGTCCTTTTTGTGTTTCTTTTTGTCTGTATTTTGTCTGTATTATGGCGTTATTGTCTGTATTATGGCGCTATTCTTAACTAAGTGAATAAAATGAACCTGCTCCTTTAACACCTGAACTTTTAATAATTCCTTTTTCCACTAAGTCTGATAAGTCTCTTGATGCTGTTCTTTCGGTAGTTTCATTAAATTCTTGATATTCCTTATTAGTAATTTTACTTCTTTCCTTTAATATCAAAACCGCCTTTATTTGCCTGTCATTCAGACCAAGTTTAGTTAGCTTTTCAGGTGTAATGTTGTCTTTGAAAAGTGTTATACTAAAACCACCGTCTAATTCCGTCAATTCGGGTTCAGGTAAGTCAGCTTGTTTGCAAGTGTCTATGATTTTTATTGTTCCTCTGCCCCAAGCGTCAATGTATCCACCTTTGAAGCAAACGTCTGCAATAATCGGATTTCTCGGTCTTGATGAATGCGAACGCTTTAGAGCTTCCAATGTCAAGCCATCTGGCAAAGTACCTTCGTTCCAAATACTTATTTTGTCGTCATACACTCGAATTTGAATAGGTGCTCCCACATAATTTCTATGCACCAATGCGTTCAATAACATTTCTCGAATGGCTGCAACCGGATATTCTCCTTTTTCAATACGGTGCATTCCTTCAAATTCTATGGGTCTTGTCAGAAATTTACGGTTGAGTTGATTTAAAACTCCTTGAAGTAAAGCAATCAAATTCCCTTCTTCTGTTTCCTGAAATTTCAAATCGGTATCATCATTTCCAAAGCGACCAATTTTCACAAAAGTATTCGGATAAAACTTGCCAGGGTCTTTACCGAATAAAACTAAAGCAGAGCGTTTTAACTGACCATTTTCTGTTAATCGTAGTTTTTCAAAAAGTTCAGGAATAGACAAATCATTATTTTCTGGTAAACGTCCTGCATTTTCAGATGCTTTCAGAAATGTATTTACAGCTTTTTCGTCAATATCTTCAAAATTGGCTCTTGGTTCAATTACATCATCCCAAGTTTTGCCCGATTTCTTCAATAAAAACTCGTTTAATGATGCACCTGTCAATTCTTGTTTGGTGCTTCCACTTCGGTAGTAATACCTTCCTCTTAGCGAAATGGGAACAGAGTAGGGTGGTGTAATTATCTCAATAAAATGATTTCCATTTTCTTCGTGCAAATTCACTTCAACAGTAATGCCTATTGCGTTGCGGATTTTATTCGGAATATCATCCATCAACTTTTTGGATTCGGTAACTCCAACCACATTTCCATTATCGTCTTTGCCGATAAATATTACACCGCCTTGAGCATTGGCAAAGCCACAAACCCATTTCAGGTAGTCATCGTGCCAACTTTGTTTGTATTCTATGTTTTGTTGTTCGGGCATTTCTATTTCTTGTTTTTATATAACTCTATTTCCAATTGAATTAATTTGTTTAGCACTTCTCAACTATCTTTGCATCAAAATCATCTCGATCGGATTCTTCGTGCGTGCCTTTATTCAGATAATTCCAAATTTGTTTGTTTGTAGTTTCAACCAGCACCTCTTCTAATGGATAACACAAAAGTTGGTGTTCCTCCAAATCAGAATAGCCAATAAAAACGTCTTTTTTAATAGGTTCAAAAACCAGTTGTTCACTTCGTGAAATATCAACCTTTACTCTTTTGTTGTTTCCTTGTCCGCCAAGTGGACCAATATAGCTGATGTAAAAGTTTATACCTCCATCTTCATGCTCATTATTGTCTATGATATCAAGCGGAATATTGGCTTCAACTTTTATAAATTCAAAAACCTCTTTGAACCATTCGAAAATTTGCTCGTTGGATAATTCTGAAATTAGTAGAGTAAAATCCAAATCCTCTGAAAAACGGTAATCTTCAAAATAGACTTTCTTTAATACCGTTCCACCTTTGAAAACGATTGCCTTAGTAAGTTTCTCCTGTTGTGAAATGCCGAAAAGAATCCATGAAAGGATATAGTCCTTTTCAATCTGCTGGTCACGTACGCCAACTGCATTTGCTTTTCGCTGTATTTCTCCGGGTTTAATCATGTGTAAATAGCAGATTTAATGGTTTCCGTTTCCAAATTTTGCTGAATACTCCAACGGCTAATTCGTCTCCCTGTCTTAGGTAATTCGGTATCGAGTACTACATATGAGGCTGTCTTCATCAATTGTAATTCCTGAATAATAGGGGTGTTGATGTCCAATATTTCTAAGAGAAAACCCAAACGTTTTATTACCGCTTGCGAATCAAATTTTTTAATATATTCAAGAAGTGTATCGTATTTTATTTTGTCTTTTGAAATGTATAATGCTCTTGCGACCTCAACAATCCCGCCGGCATAATCAGGTTTAAACAAACAGTCAATAAATGTTTTTTCCAAGTCGGAACACAGCACTTTATTAAAACTGTCAATCCAGATTTTCTTTGAGCCAAAAAAATGTTTCTCGTTGTGATAGATAAATTGAAAGGGAACTTCTTTGATTTTAAATTCAGATGGTCGTATTTGTTTTGATACAACGATTTGTTCCTTCAAGGATGGTTGAGTAATGAGATTGTGTATTTGCAAGGCTGAATAATAGCCAATATAATGTTTGGCATCATTTACCAAATGTTCAGCTGTCAAATGCCAATCAGGCATATAAGTCTCTGCATTTTGCTCGTATGGAATAATGTAATATACCCCTTCTTTTAACCGCATCAAAAGGCCTCTTTTAGTCATATCACTGAGTAGTTCTCTTACCGCACTTGATTTAGAGTTGGGTAATGCTTTATAAGCCAATGAATAGTCAAAACAGTTCCTATTTTGTTCGTTAAAATAAGATAGAAGTTCATTAGATTGCGTTGATATGTATTTATTTTTCATAGTAGCAATATCAGGATAAACCTGACAGCAATGATACGAAACATAATTAAATTAATTGTTTATTTTATAAAAATAATTACTATTTATAGTTCAATTGTCAGGTTAATCCTGACATGTAAAATACAAAACATAATTTTATTACAAAAGGTAAATCGGACAGAAAAGGAATACTCTACACCTCATTTTGTCTCATATATTATTGTAATCCATATCTCAATGATCACTAAAAAGAATCGATAATAATCTATTCAATACAAAAGTTACTTTACAATCAACTTCTCAAAAAGCCAATAATTGGTACTTTATTGGACGGCTATTTTTTTATTGATTAATAACCCGTTTTCAAGTTGAATCTTAACTAAGTAATTTCCAGCTGTTAGTTTTTCATTGAATGTGTAGAGTAAAATTGAATTTTCCATTGCTCCATCACACTTGATTGATTTAATAGTTTTACCGGTAATATCCATTAATTGAATTTCAGTGGGGAAACTCGTCGGATGATTCATTACAACTTGAAAATTTCCTTTGTTTGGGTTAGGGAAAATGTTTATATAAAAATCCTCCATTTTACACGTATTGAGAACCGGACCATAAATGGTTGAATCTCCATTGATATCAAATTGAATTAAACGGATATAAGATGCCTCAATAGATGGAATTTCTACTCGATAAGTGATCTTCTCGGTGGAGCTTCCTGCCGCCATTCTGGTTTTTTCATTTTGCCAGTTACTACCATCACGTGATTGTTGTACTAAAAAATGTGAGCTGTTTTGTTCGGAAGCAGTTGCCCATTCGACATCAACAGTATTTGATTCTAAACAATTTGTTTTTAGGTAGAGCAGCTCGACTGGAAGGGGGGATCCATTTCCTTGACCCAAGCCCATAAAATCACTAAATCCAACAACTCCTGACCAAGTTATGGTATTTAATTCAGTATTTAAAGATGAACTTCCTATTATTCCTGAGCTATGACAAATTGAACATTGATCAGAAGATTTCCATCCCGATTCAGCGCTCCACTTTGCTGGACGCAAATCAAGTTCTGTCTCAGTCAAACCGTTCGTTACGAGTGCATCTTGATAATTCAAGGTGACTGAATAATTTGGATTAGTCATATTTTCAGAATTCATTTCCCAGTAGTAATTTGTTCTGGCGTATTCCATTTGCTCAGCATTCATTTGAGGATGACTTCCACTTACGATTCTTGCACTTAATGTAGAATTTGATTGAATCCCACCTTGAAAATTTACGGAAATCGGCGTATAACTGCTCTGACCAATTGGAAAAAGATAGGTTGTATTTGTCGCGTTCGTTTTTCTAATTAATTTTCCTGTACTCTCCGTTTTAATATAACTTCCATTTTGGATTGTTCCTAATCCGCCATTTAATTGTAAATTTTTACTTCCAAGGACTAATTTACCATTCAATAGTTCCAGTGCTCCTTGAATTGTTAAATCTTCTTGAAGTAAAATATCACCACTTGAAGTTGGATTAATAGTCAGATTTCCAACTTCATTAAGCTTCATATACGAACCTTTAAATTCAATTTTTCCACTTCCAGTTGCTCCGAGTGACAGACTTGCGCCTGAAGTTCTTAGAATTGAATCCTCAACAGTAATGGAGACATCATCACTTACAATTAAATTACCGTTAATTAAATCTAAATTATTCGAAATTGTGAACGATTGCTCTGAGTTTATAGTAGAAGAACTATTTAATTCAACATTATAAACATTTCCAGTAAAAGAATTAGAAGGAATAGTTAACGGATCTGGGTTTTGGAAACTGATTTTAGAGTTGGCGAGGGAAGCATTAATTGAACCATTTGCGGTTTGTAAATCACTACCTGCCATTTGCAACGTTTTTCCATTTAAATCTAAAATACCATTATTCAGTATTAATGAACCATTAACTTTTAAATGAGTGCCAAGCTTTAAACTTCCTGAAGATTTATTTACAGTAAGATTTAAAAGCGAATTTGTTGCTCCAGGTGTCGTTTGATCAAAATAAATCATTCCTACATTCCCTGAGTTATTGAATGTTAAACTACTTGTTGATGAGCCAATAAATTGACCAAGTAACAATACACTATCTTGCACAGTTAATGATTTCCCATTCAAGTTTAACTTAGAACCCGAATAAAGTCTCAGTTGGGAAATGGTTCTCGTTTGGTCTAAAAAAGGATCATTTGATTGATCGGGAACTGTAATACTGATTCCTGAAGCAGGAACACTCGCAGGAGACCAATTTGAAGCTGTATTCCAATCCGTTGAAGTTACTCCCGTCCAAATTTGATGGGTATTATCGTAAGCTCCCATTTGAGGTGGATTAGCTCTTGCAACATTCCAATAATCTCGTGAATAGCCTGAAATGGTTACACCATTAGTTGTTGCAGACTTTGCATAATCCCAAGGGTTTGTGCCTGTTGAATTAGTGAAAACAGGGTCTAAATTTAAACTGTTATTTTCTCGTGAAGTTGTTAGAGCCGATCTCCACGATGCAATATCCGTGTAATCTGTGCTTCCCAAAACGGCCCTGAAATTTCCTGAACCCGTTGAAGAAACATAATGGTTGTTGTAATCTACAGTGGTTGCATTACTGATTAACTGCAATGAATAATGAATGGTATTGGAAGCTCCTCCGGAAATTGAGCGGGCATTGTTAAAAATGTTGTTGCGAATATTTCTAGTTCCATTTAAATTATTTAAAGTAGTAGTACTATTTGTTGTTTGAAGTGTTTTAAAAACACAGTACGTTTTCTGTGTTGAACCCGAAGGACTTGTTCCAGTTATGTTAATGGTGTTGTGATATATGTTTGTAGTTACAGCGTCCCATTGCATTTCATAAATACCATATATCTGACAATCACTTGAAATATTTGTTCCCAAAGAAACGATATTATTAAAGAAATTTGTAGTAACCGGCTTAGTAGTTGCGTAATTAGTACTAAATCTACCCACATCATATTTGATTCCGATAAAAACAGATCCGGTATTGGTATTCGAGGCGTTTAAAGAATAGTTAGCAATAAAATTATTCGATATTTCAATGTTTTGTGTTACCGTGTTGGCACCTAACCCAAGGTTAATCCCGTCATAAGTAACAGCGGCTGTAGTATTATCAGAGCTTATTCCTGATATGTTATTACGACTTATGGTTGTTGTGGTATTAACACTTGCTGAGCGGTTAATATTGATTCCTGTGAAAGATAAATTGGCTTTAATTGTTTTTAGGGTGTTATTATTTACTGTGTAGTGAGCTATTCCACTTCCGCACCACATCCCTGTGCAACTACCTACATTACTTGCATTGTTTATATTTGCTATGATGTTACTGTCAATGATATAGGTACAAGAGTTTATTGCGTTTGATAATCCAGAAAAGGTTTGACTGGCACCTGTAGCATTCGGTAAGTCAATGGAATTAGCCACCGTTTCACTCCCAATGATGTTTTTTCGAATATATAAGTTTTGAGCATTAGAACAACCCGCAGAGGTATTTATGGCTACAAATGAACGCCCTTTGGTAGCATCGGAAGGGTTATCAACCTTTATGCCTCCAATCTTATTTCCGGAGATATAACTATCGCCTCCCCCAAATGGGCAGCTGCCGGATGAAATGCCATGTGCAGTAGAGTTTCCTGCAGAACTTCTGTTTGAAAGAACAATTGAATTATTTTCTGAATCGGAACCGATAATGTTATCCCGAATATGACAACGACCTGAACCATTTCCTGTTGTTATTGCCACGAAAAATGGATTGGAAGCCAAAGTGGTATAATCTACTGAGATTTTTTTTATTGTGTTACGGTCAACGGTTGATGTTGAGCTGTTCGTTGGAGAGCTACCTGATCCAACACCCACCAAATTAATCAAGGTGACACCATATTGTTGACCTGAAACGGCAGCTGTAAACACCATATTACTTGCGCCACCACATTGCGGAGCAGAACCTCCAATGTAGTTATCAGTAATATTCACATTACCATTTCCAATATTTATTTGAGCAAAAATGCAGGAATACCCTTGTGATGTAGATGCACCGTTTACGGTAAAAGGAGACGTGTGATAAAAACTATTGCCAGAAATAGTAACGTTTGAAGTATAGTTGAGTAGGTTAATATTTCTGGAAGCTTGTGAACTCGTCGCAGGTCTAAAAAGATCATAGAAATTGCAATTTTGGATTTTTAACCCATCGTTTGAATAATTGACACTGTTTCTCTGGCAACCTACAGAATTAATCCCGTGAAAAGGCCTATTTCCTGCTGAATTTGTAATGTTACAGTATGAAATTGTATTGTTATCATTTCCATTTCCAGCAATTGAAAAGCCAAAGTTTATTACTCCTCCCCCTGAGTTTCCAGTACCTAAGGTACCAACGGTTAAAGTGGTGTTGCTCAATGCAGTTGTTGGGGCTGTATTTACAGTGAATTGGGTATTACTTAGAATTGAAGTAACATACGTACTAGCAGCTAAAGCTCCTGTCCCACCCGAAGTAGTGATAATACTGCCTAATTCAAGAACACCAGTGCCAGGACTAGACGGAATTGTAATTGTGGTGCTTGAACTCGTAGCATTTAAGCTTGAAATAGTAAAAGTTGAGCCAACACCATCTCTTGAAGATGAAGCCCCTTTTACAGTGCAATAGGTTATCGTGTTATTTTCGGCAGAATTACAAAAGAAAAACGTACTGGTTTTGTTGACATTTGAAGTGCTTGTGTTTTCAACAGTTAAAGAAATTGTACTCCCCGTTCTATTCACCCTGCCATCAAAAGTAACATTATCCGCACCGTTAAAAAGGATTAAAGGAGCTGCTAAATTCCCGCTAATTGTAACGCTAGCGACTGTCGGATAAATTGCAACGTTTGAGTAGTTTGCGCTACCAGAACCAGACGCGTTTAATGCAGCAGTTGTCGTTTCTGTAGTATTGGAAATGACCTGCAGTTCAATATTTCCTGTAAGCGATCCATTGTTTATTGCACTGAAGGCAGAGGCTAGGGTTGCATAAGTACCACTTGAACCAACTGTCCTTATTGTTTGGGCATTAAAATCACCTGAAGACCAAAAATAGAATAACCCGAAAATTAAAAGATTTTTACACTTACTCATAGCTGACTATTAATTTCATTAAAAGTTCAGATTAAATGTTTAATTGTCACAACCACAAATAGCACTTTGCGAATACTAGCTAGTAATTAGCAGAAACTGGAATACTTAAACTAATTTCCAAACCTATTTATTCCCTTCATTAAAAAAGACTTATACTCTTGAATATTTGGAGTATAACCGATGGTTTCCGTCAAATCATTTCCTTTGTGATCTGTTATTACATAAAGTGGTTGTTGCAAACTTTTGTATTTTTTCACTTGGAATTCGGACCATTTATTTCCAACTGTTTTCACTTTTCCCCCAATTGCTTTTGAGTAATAAACCTGATTTTTTGGGAGTTTGGTTTTGTCATCACAATATAAAGAAACAATTACCACTTGCTTTTGGAGAATCGGACGAATTTCATCATTGGTCCAAACAGTTGATTCCGTTTTTCTGCAATTTTGGCAAGCGTGTCCAGTGAAATCCAAAAGAATGGGAAGATTCCGCTCTTTCGCATAGGCCGTTCCTTTTTTTAAATCGTGAAAAACCAAAATGGAGCCATCTCCAACGGGGTGCATAAACTCGTGGTATTTAGATGCCAAGGAATCTTTTTCGATTCCTGTTTCAAGTCCTCCGTTAACATATCTGAAGTTATCCTCCGAATGCGTTCGAGGTGGTGCAATTCCATCAATTAACCTCAGAGGAGCGCCAAACATTCCAGGTAAAAGATAAACCGAAAAGGTAAGAGCCGCCAGCGCGAACATAAAACGAGGAACGGTTATTTTTTCAGTTGGGGAATCGTGCGAAAACCTCAGTTTACCTAAAAGATAAATTCCCATGATTAGAAAGAGGACAAACCATAAGGCAACAAACCATTCACGAGAGAGTAAATTCCAATGATAAGCCAAATCAACCGAGGAAAGAAACTTGAGTGCTAAAGCAATTTCAGTAAGTCCCAAAACAACTTTAACCGAATTTAACCAACCTCCCGACTGCGGTAACGAATTCAGCCAGCCGGGAAAAATGGCAAAGAGGGTAAATGGAATTGCCAAAGCCAAAGAAAAACCAGTCATTCCAATCGCAGGAGTCAAATAAGAACCAGTTGTGGATGCCTCTACCAATAAACTTCCTATGATTGGGCCAGTGCATGAAAAGGAAACCAAACCAAGCGTAAAAGCCATAAAAAAGATTCCAATCAGTCCGCCTTTATCAGCTTGACTATCCATTTTGTTTACCCACGAACTAGGGAGTTGTATTTCAAATGCACCAAGAAACGAAAATGCAAACAGCATAAAAACGGAAAAGAAAATTAGATTCATCCAAACATTTGTAGATAAATCATTCAATCCTAGTGGACCTGTTGCAGCAGTAAAAATCAACCCAAAAGAAACGTAAATCAGAACAATGGAAAAACCATAAATCAAGGCTTTAATAATCCCTTCACTTCTGCTTTTTGATTGTTTCGTGAAGAAAGTTACAGTCATAGGAATCATCGGGAACATGCATGGGGTCAATAAGGCAACAAGTCCTGCAATGAATCCCGCAATAAAAATCACCAAGTTTGAATCCTTCTTCTTAGGACTACTTTGCTTTATTTCAAATGATTGGGCTTTCTGCTCCTCATTCGAACTAGAGATTGTTTCGATTTTGGAGCCGTTTAAGCTATCCCCATTCGTTGGGTTTTTCAAATTCAATTCGGGTTTGAATCCTGAAATTTCTACAGAACCTTCTTGATCTGGTGGAAAAATGCAGCCATCAGCATTACAGATTTGAAAAGAATATTCAAATGGTATTTTAAACCGTTTATCTGTTAGAATTTCTATTTCTTGCTTGAAAACACCTATTCCTTCAAAGTAAATTTGAGTTCCCAATTCATCCTTGACAATGTGCGGTTTTTTGCCGTCTTTCAATTTTCCAATTACCTTGAAATTGTTATTTCCTTCAATTGAAAGGGAGGTTGGTATTCCTGTAAAATCAGCATTTTCAGGAATGTGATTAACCGAAAACACATGGAATCCTTTTGACAATTTCGCTGATAAAACAAGATTTGCGCGCGACTCATTTATTTTCTCGACAGAAAAAGACCATTTAATCTTATCTTGCCAGCCAATGGAAGCTTGAGAAAAAAGAGTTGCTTTCAGCACAAATACTGAAAGAATAAATAGTATTAATTTTTTCATAGCAATGGAATTGTACTTGTTCAATTAATTCGAGATGTATACAACTGGTAAAAACAACTGAAATGTAAGTCAAGTGGAAATAATTAATACACTTCAATTAACAATGAGTGATTTTCAAATAGTAATTGGCAGGAAAAAACACACTGTTTAAGGCGGGCTAATAGAAATGATAGATGGGAGTGTGTAAACATTCACAACTGTTGAAGCTGAAGTTGTTGAACAAGCACCTGAAGTAATTGAAAGAGTTATAGTTCCGCTTGAATTCATTGTTACAGTTGGGTTTGGTGAACTAGTATTTGGCGAAAAAGTTGTTCCTGCTGGACCACTCCAGGTATAAACACCTGAGGGAGGACTGTTCACGTCAATCGAGAATGGATTGCCTGGACAAACGTTTACAGGATTTGCAACGATTGAAAAAATTGTTGGCGTGAAAGAAAGCATGTTTTCCAATGCGCCCATCTGCGGAGGGTTGGCTCTTGTATTTACTAAATGATCTTTCGGATAACTTGGTAATAGTTGGGGGGCTCCATTGGTGATGTTGTATTTATAATAATCTTGAGGTGTGTTTCCGCTTGAATTGAAGAACTGCGGATCTACATTCAAGCTATTCTGTTCGCGCGAATTTTGTAAAGCTGATCGCCAAGAAGTTATATCGGTGAACTCTGCATTTCCCAAAACTGCTCTGAAATTTCCTGAACCTGTTGAAGATACAAAATGGTTATTAAAGTCGATCGTCAAATCATTACTAATTAACCCTATCGAATAGTGATTGTTGCTTAACTGACTTCCACAAGATGTCCGGGTATTAATAAATAAGTTGTTTAATATGTTTCGAGTTCCGTTGAGGTTGTTGAATGTATTCGGAGTTACACCACTTATATTTGTAGTTTGCAGTGTTTTAAAAACACAATACGTTTTCTGTGTTGAACCCGACGGACTTGCTCCTGTTATGTTTATCGTATTATGATAAATATTTGTGGTGACCGCATCCCATTGCATTTCATATATTCCGTATATCTGACAATCACTTGAAATATTTGATCCCAATGAAATTATATTATTGAAGAAATTTGTTGTAGCAGACTTCGAGGTAGCGTAAGTAGTAGAAAATCTACCCACATCATATTTGATTCCGATAAAAACAGATCCGGTATTGGTATTCGAAGCGTTCAAAGAAAAGTTAGCAATAAAATTATTCGATATTTCGATGTTTTGTGTTACCGTGTTGGAACCTAACCCAAGGTTAATCCCATCATATAGGATAGCTCCAGTGGTGTTATCCGAAGTTATTCCAGATATAATATTATTTCTTATTGTTGTCGTCGTATTGACACTCGCAGAGCGGTTAATATTGATTCCTGTGAAAGATGAATTGGCTTTGATTGTTTTTAAGGTATTATTATTTATTGTATAATGAGCAGTTCCGCTTGCACACCACATTCCAGTGCAACCACCTACACTACTTGCATTGTTAATGTTTGCTATAAAGTTACTGTCAATGATGTATGTACACGTATTAATTGCATTTGAAATTCCGGAAAAGGTTTGACTGGCACCTGTAGCATTCGGTAAGTCAATGGAATTAGCCACCGTTTCACTCCCAATGATGTTTTTTCGAATATATAAGTTTTGAGCATTCGAACAGCCAGCTGATGTATTTATAGCTACAAACGACCTTCCTTTAGTTGCATCAGAAGGGTTATCAACTTTAATTCCTCCTATTTTATTTCCCGAAAGGTAGGTGTCACCTCCTCCAAAAGGACAATTTCCAGTAGATATACCATGAGCTTGATATGCAGTAGCAGATGTGTTTCTGTTTGATAATACAATAGAATTATTTTCAGTATCTGAACCAATAATGTTATCCCGAATGTGACAGCGACCTGAATTATTACCAGTTGTTATTGCTACGAAAAATGGATTAGTAGCCAAAGCGGTATAATCTACTGAGATTTTTCTTATTGTATTACGGTCAACTGTTGATGTTGAGCTGTTCGTTGGGGAACTACTAGATCCAACACTTGCCAAATTAATTAAGGTAACACCATATAGTTGATTTGTGACAGCAGTAAAAACCATATTACTTGCGCCACCACATTGAGGTGCAGAACCTCCAACATAGTTATCAGTTACATTTACATTACCATTTCCAGTACTGATTTGAGCAAAAATGCATGAATAACCTTGAGCTGTTGAAGTTCCTGTTACTATAAAAGGTGAAGTGTGATAAAAACTATTACTCGAAATCGTAACATTGGAAGTGTAATTAAATAAGTTGATATTTCTGGAAGCTTGTGAATTCGTCGCTGGTCTAAAAAGATCATAGAAATTGCAATTTTGTATTTTCAATCCATCGTTGGAGTAATTGACGCTGTTCCTCTGGCAACCTACCGAATTAATCCCGTGAAAGGGACGATTACCTCCAGAATTAGTTATGTTGCAGTATGAAATGGTGTTGTTATCGTTCCCATTACCTGTTATTGAAAAACCGAAATTAATTATCCCTCCAATAGAGTTACCTCCAATCCCAGAGTTTTCTAATCTTAAAGTCGCTCCGCTCAAGGGAGTGGTTGGTGGTTGATTTACCGTGAATTGAGTGTTACTTATAATTGAGGTGACATAAGTTCCGTTAGCAAGCACACCTGTACCTGACTGTCTCGTGATTATACTGCCTAGTTCTAAAATACCTGTACCAGGGCTCGCAGGTATTGTAATAGTGGTTCCAGAACTAGAAGCATTTGAACTAGAAAGATTTGGATAATATACTGTGGAGCCACCGTCAGAGGAGGACGAAGCCCCTTTAACCGTGCAATAAGTTATGGTATTGTTTTCAGCAGAGTTACAATAGAAAAACGTACTGGTTTTGTTTACGTTTGAAGCACTTGTGTTTTCAACTGTTAGAGAAATTGTGCTACCTGTCCTATATTCCCGACCATCGAATGTAACATTATCTGCACCGTCAAAAAAAATTAAAGGGGCAGCTAAATTTCCACTAATTGAAACATTAGCAACCGTCGGATAAATTGCAACGTTTGAGTAGTTTGCGCTGCCAGAGCCAGACGCATTTAATGAAGCCGTTGTTGTTTCTGTAGTATTGGAAATGACCTGCAGTTCAATATTTCCTATAAGCGATCCATTGTTTATTGCACTGAAGGCAGAGGCTAGGGTTGCATAATTACCGCTTGAACCTACTGTCCTTATTGTTTGGGAAAACAAAAAACTTGTAGTAATTGTGAACAAGATTGATAATGTTGTCAATTTTATCTTATTTAATTCCATTTTTATAGATTTGTAATAATTGATAATTTCAACATTTATCCGTTAAACTGAAAATACCAACTAGCAACCTGCGTTATCGAGGTAGTCGTTGGTATTTTTTCGAAATGGTGAAAATGAATTATTTCATAATCTGAAGAGTCAAAAATGAAGGATTAGGTCAGCACTAAATTCAAAAACATTTATTGCTTTACGAATTGCTTGGACCAACAATATTCTTTACTCAAAAATTTAAGCAGGTAAGTACCAGGTTCAATATCTTCTAATGAAATAACCCTTTCATCATTCATTCCGGTTTTAATTATTTTACCATCCATTGAGGATAATTCGAGTGAAAACGGATTATTAAATGCCTCAGGTAAAACAATCTTAATTTCATTATTGGCCGGATTTGGGTAAATTATAACCTTTTTCAGAAAATCTTGATTGTTTAAGGAGAGTGTCTCTGCTGGTCCTCTTTTTACAAGATATCCATTATTACCTGCGCCCCATACTATAGTATCGCTGTATGAGGTCATGCTATTTATAGGTACGTCCACCAGATAAACATTCCCCACTCCATTTAACATTTCTATAATTGATCCTGCATCATTTAAAGAAAAAAGTGTTGAGGAGGCGCCGCAATATATATTGCCAGAGGTGGTAGTGTGCAGAGTATTATGTTTGCTAAATGTAAAAAATGCCGTATTTAAGTCACTGAACCAATTCAACCCACCATCTAGTGAGAGTAATAGACCGGAAAGTTCAAATCCAGCTAGCATTGATGCATTGCCATCATAACCTGCGAATATCCAATTTGAATTAGTTATTGTTACAGATGTGAGTGGCACTAGATTTCCATAAGGCGACTGGATAGTATCCCATGTACTGCCCCCGTCAATAGTCCTAAATATTCTTCCACCCGTGCTCACTGCAATACCCAAAGAGTCATTCAGATCAAAATCAATATCTGTAATTGTATCCAATGTTAGCGCTGACGATGCTAATAAATTAGTTGGATTTAAAACTCCAGAATCAGAACGGACTATTTGTTCTTTTTGGTAACCTAAGGCATCAATGACATATTCTTGAAAACCACCTATAAATCCTTCTCCATCTGCTGTAAAATATAAAGAATTATGAAAATTGATAGAAGGTGGCGCGTTCAAAACAGACCAGGTTAAACCACCATCAGTAGTTCTGTAGGTAGACAATCCCACTGCAGCATAACCAATATTATCTGTTACAAAATCCAATTCTAAAAAGTCATCTGAGGCAATAAATGATGATCCGAGAAAATTTATTCCTGTATAAGGTATATGATTCCAAGTTATTCCACCATCTACCGTTTTAAGAAGCAGGCTGTCCTCGCCGCCGATATAACCGACCATAGGAGTTGGGAAAACAATACTTTTTAGGTCTTTTGTTGTTGGCACAGGAACTTCTATCCATGTTGCAGGTAATTGAGCATTAGCAAGAAATGTAATAAAACTTAATATAGATACAGTAAACTTTTTCATGATAAATTATTATTTGAAATATACAGCTCAAAATTATTTGACCACTAATTAGATTAGGAGAGGAATTTCCGCATTTTACTTGTTAATTCCCGCTTATTAAACTATGCTCTTTAAAGTAAATTCAATTTCAATATTCCGGTCAACTCTCCCTTACGTACAATTTTCAGAAGGTAAATCCCAGAACTTAATCCTCCTCGCTCGATAAGTGTTTCATTACCCTTCACATCTATAGTTCTCAAAATTTCTCCCTTCATGGATAAAATCGTAATGGTCATTCCTTCTATATTGCCCGCGAACTTGAGGATCGTTTGATTTGTTGCCGGGTTTGGATTGAGAGTCATAAACTCTGTGGCAAGTTCTCCAACAGACAAATAGCCATCTACTCCATCACAGTTTTCATCAATACCGTTATTTGGTAAATCAACAGCAGATGGATAAATTGATGCATTGGTATCATTACAATCACCATCAGAAGATGAATAACCTATTGCAAATGGGGTACATAAAAGAACTACTTGTCCTATACCAAAACCATCTCCATCGCTATCTACATAATAAGGGTAACTTGGTAAATCCTCATCTATCTGTCCGTCACAATTGTTGTCCACAGAGTCACAAACCTCCAAAGCGACCGGATTAATTAACGGATTGTTATCATTACAATCTCCGTTTAGAGGAGTATATCCGACACCTGGATTGTAGCAAAGTATCTGACCAGTGCCTGCACCATATCCGTCTGCATCTTGATCCGTATAATAAGTTACCTGACTTGTAGACTCATCTACAATACAATTACAGTTATTATCTATGCCATCTGTGCAATCCTCGTTTACATTTGGGTGAATTGCTGCATTTCCATCGTTGCAATCTCCATCTAAGTTGGCATACTCAATACCGGGAGACATAGAGGAATAAATACCTGTACCTGTCCCATATCCATCACCATCAATATCGGTGTAATACCATTGATAAACAGCATCTTCATCAATACTACCATCGCAATCGTTATCTAACCCATCTGCACTATCCGTATTCCCGGGATGGATGGCTGCATTTTGATCATCACAATCGATATAGAAAACATATCCATCGCCATCTGCATCGGTAGCTAATGGCACACTATTCTCAATTGCCCCCATTTGTGGTATAGTGTTTCTCAGTGAATCCAACGCATCCGTAGTGATACTTGTTCCACTAAAACCATTCAATACAGTTGATTTTGTGAAGGATTGCAAGGTGCCACCTGAGCTGTTTACAAACTGTGGGTCCAAATTCAAACTATTTTGTTCTGATCCACTACTTAATGCTGTCTGCCATGCGGAAAGACCCTGGTAACTTGTGTTAACTAGCTGTGCTAAAAAGTTACCTGAACCTGTAGAAGTTGTCCAATGATCATTGTAATTCATTGTTAATCCGCTGGTGAATTGAACCTGCGCCGAATGGTGTAATGTATTATTTCCGGATGCTACCGAACGGTTATTGTAAAAAATATTGTTTTGAAAGGTTTTAGTTCCGGAATAATTAGTAATCCCATTGGTTGTTGATGGACGATATACACAATAGGTTTTAGCGACAGCTCCGGCCGGACTGGAACCTCCGAGTACGATCGTGTTGAAATTAAAATTGCCTGTATTTCCATTGAGATTACCATCATATATTCCGTAGATCTCCAAGTCACCAGCAACTGTCTGACCGATAGAAATTACATTATTGTTGATGTTGTTCGTGAAGTTCGGATTGGATGGGATGTTGTTTGTTGCTGAAATTCCCGCATTATCGACAAAGATGCCCACTATTTTAGACCCTGAATTGGTATTTTCAGGAGTAACCATCAAATCAGAAATATAATTTTTCTCTATGTAGTTATTGACAATATCAGACGCATTTTTACCCCACACATAAAAACCAACTACCTCCGCAGGGAAATTTGTTGTATTTAAGTTCTTTAAATTCGTAATAGTATTATTTCTAAAATATTGGGTTTTGGGAGCTACAGACCCTTGTGGTTGCCAAACATAAATTCCGTATACTGGTTTCTCTCTCATTAAGTTTGGAGTACCATCCCAAACAGCACTCGAATAACTCGTTAGATTGCGAATGGAATTATGATTCACAGAAAATGTTGCATATGCAGATATACATTGAATTCCACCAATGGAAAGCCCGGCACCTGCTGTTGTTAAATTGGTCAAATTATCTACTCGGTTCGAATCAATAAAGACATTTTTTGAATTTATGTTAGAAATAATACCAAGCAATTCTTGTTTTAATATAGCCGTATTGCTACCCAAAGGCTCGCACAGGATAGAATTAGCAACTGTAGGGCTACCTATTTGATTATTTCTAATGTAGACATTCCCAACCGTTCCGCAACCTGCAGTTACCTCGATACCATAAAAGGAATGATGGTTTATGACATCTCCAGTTCTTCTACAAGCTATACCACCGATACGGTTACCGGAAATATTGCAATCTTGAGCCACACAAGAGAGGTACTCAATTCCATATGATCTTGAATTCGACAAACTATTGGAACTAGCATTATCAAGAACAATTGACAATTCAGTTTGCGACCCAATTGTGTTGTTTAGGACATTACACCATCCTGCTTGTATATATATTCCCATAAATTGTCCAAAATACTGATAGTTTGTTTTTTCCATTGTAATATTCTTGATGGTATTGTTTTCAATTAAACTCAAATTTGTATTTCCGGCTATTACGTTGATTCCTCTCACGTTGTAACTCTTTGGAAACGCATTTGACGAAGTAAAAGTCAGCGGAGAATCTCCACAGTAGGGCGCAGAACCTCCTATAAAATTATCTTTGATGGTTACATATCCCGAAGGAAAATTCCTAACAAAAATGTAACTGTAACCATTGGTAGTTGGCGTGCCAGATTGAACACCAAATGAGCTTGTTTCGTAAAAGCTATTGCCTTGTATTGTGAAGTTTGTAGAATTAAAATAGACGCAAATTGCAGATGAAGTAATGTTTAAAGGATTTAGCTTAAGGTGATTGTAAAATTCACAGTTTCTAATTTGATTTTCTGAATTTTCAAAACCGGCAGTACCTTCTGAAAAAATTGCACTGCTTGGTCTAACTGTTCCTGCATTTGTAAACTGACAAAACTCAATTAGGTTATTATCATTCCCATTACCACTTGTGCTTCCCGCGAATCTAAAAATTGATCCACTTGGATTTATTCCAGCTGCATCAGAATGAAATGGATTTGAACCTTTAACAATTGTATATTGGAAAATGTTATTTTCAGAAGAATTTTGAAGTCGGATAGTATTATTATCCAATGTTGAAACTGAACAGGTATTTTCGAATGTTAAATCGATTCCACATGTTTGATTAACTCGTCCATCCAATGTAACATTGTCCGCGCCATCCAAAACAAGAAGTCCGCCTGTCAAATTACCTGAAACCTGAACCCCTGCTACAGTTGGAAAAATTAATATAGAGGAATAAGACGAGCTTCCTGTTCCGGATGCATTTAAGGTAGCCGTAGTTGACTCTGAAAATGAGGAAATCAAATGCAATTCGATTACACCCATTATATTTCCATTGTTGATATCCGAAAATGCTCCTGAAAGGTTTGGATAATCTCCGCCTACTCCAACCGTTCTTGTAGTTTGACTAAAGAAATAATTACATGCAAGCAATTGCAACAAAGTAGATAAAACTAATTTTTTCATACGTTTTTTTTATTTGACCATGAATTTAGAGTCTTAATTTAATGTTAGCTATCTACGATTAGTAATTGGAGTGTTTTAACTAGTGAATGAAGGAATTAATTCAAGTAGTTGACTTATCTTTATTCTTATTTTTTCATTAAAATGAGTTTCCAATTTAAATTGCTTCTTATTAGCTCTTTTCTCTTGATTGGAGAGCAACTCCTGTCTCAAAAAAAGCAACCGGTTTCTAACTTTAGAATCGATCAAGAGAATTGTTATTCTTTACAAGAAACGCTGGTAAGATTGATGTCAGAAAGGAAAAAACGAAACCAAAAAAGTGAAAACATCGAAATTCTTCAACAGTGTTTGAGCCGTGCAAAAAAGCTGAACTGCTCTTTTTCTATCGGTTATTGTCATGAAATGATTGGTAGTATTTATTTCGATAATGGGTTAATTGATAAGGCGGTTCAAGAGTATTTAAAAGGTATTACACATTACACAAAATTGGCTAAGAACGAGGATTTGGCTAGATTGCAGAACAAACTTGGAGTTGCATTCACCTTTCAAGGTTATTATGAAAAAGGGTTGAATTCACATTTGATTGCGCTTAATTTATTAAAGAAAATAAATTTTCAAAACAGTGAATTAATGGCGGATGTTTATACCAACCTTGCGACTGTGTATGAAGAGGAAAATAGAGGAAAGGAAGTATTGAAATACCTTGATTTGGCACTCAAAATTTATAAAACCAAGAATAATCAAATTTCGATTGCTGATGTTTATAACAACTACGGAAAATATTATTTTAATAAGGAAAAGAACATCCTGTTTGCAAAAGAATACTATGAGAAAGCATTTGATATCAAAAACAAATTTCCTGAATCAATAAGTCTTGCAGTTACTTCCTTTAATTTGGGTATTATTTACCTAGAAAATTTAAATGATCTGAAAAAAGCAGCGATTTATTTTGAAAAAACTAAGTCAATAAGTATAAGTTTTGAAAATGTATATTACCACGGAATGGCTTTGCAAGGATTAGGTGAGGTATATAGAAAAAATAAGGATTTTCAAAAGAGTGAAGAATTTTTGTTGGAAGCTGTAAAGCTTCAAAAAAGTGTCAACTCACTTCCCGAACTTAATATGTGTTATGAAAGTTTGTATCAACTATATAGAGATAAGGGGAATTTTAAATTATCTCTTGAGTATAAAATAATGCAAATAAAGATAAGAGATTCTATTTACAATCAGGAAAAATCACAGCAATTCCTTGAGCTTGAGAGAAAATTTAAAGATTTAGATAGGAACAAGGAACTTGAATTAATAAAGAGAGATCAAAAAATTAAAGAAATAGAAGTCAGGAAAAATCAGACGATTTTATGGATTGTAATTTCAACTTTTTTTATTTTAATTTTAGTGGTTTGGATTTATATTAGGAGCCTAGATAAACAGAAGCTTTTAAAGATAGAAAACAAGAATGCAAAAGTGAAAATGAGCGCCTTAAGTTCTCAAATTAATTCACACTTTATAGCAAATACATTGGTCTCAATTAAAAATTACATCAATCAAAATGATATTTTTAAAGGCTCAGAAGTTATTGATGATTTCTCACTACTAATGCGTCAAATACTTATAAAAAGTCAAGAATCTCTTATCCCTTTAAAAGAAGATATAGAAATATTGAAACTTTATATTCAATTGGAAATAGAGAATAATTCTCATTCCTTTGATTATGAAATCAACATTTCTGAAGAATTGAAAACTGATTCTATTTTTGTCCCGCCAATGCTATTTCAGCCGCTGGTCGAGAATGCTATCAAATATCGTGGGAAAAATCTCGAATGCCCTATACGCATATCATTTTTAGAGAGTGATAAAAATTTACAGGTTGAAATTTCAAATTCTGGAGCTAAATTAGAATTGAATGAAACTAAACTTCCAATTAATCAAGGGGAAGGAATTCGGAATGTGCGAGATAGAATTGATTTGTACAATCAATTTCACAAAACTACTGCCTCAATGGCATTCACGTACACTTCAAACTTGAATATTGTTATTTTAACTATTCCATTAAATTATGAACGAAAATCTATTTGATGTACTTATTGTCGATGATTTAAAAATTCATCGGGATAATCTACTAGATATTTTAAAGAAAGAATTTGATTGTTTTAGATCGATATATTTTGCTGATTCTGTGGATGATGCCCTTGCTATTATTGAGAATCATAAAATTGATTTACTTTTCCTAGATGTAGAAATGCCCGGTAAAAATGGATTTGAATTAGTTAAATCGTTGGAACATGATGTAATAAATTTTGAAATTATTTTTGTTACAGCTTATGATAGATACGCTATTAATGCAATTCGCTCGAGTGCATTAGATTTTATTTTAAAGCCTATTGATAGAAAGGAATTAAAGGAAGCGGTAGATCGCTTCTTGAACAAAGCTACAAATAAAACAAAAGTAACTTCTACAAACATTCAACAATTTACTCAGTTTCTCATGAAGCGTGTTGAGTCAAAAATTGCTCTCCCATCTCTACATGGATTTGTTTTTGTAAATGAAAATGAAATAATTCAATGTGAGGCGGATAATACATATACAACCTTTCACTTAATTAGTAACAAAAGGATTATTATATCCAAAACATTAAAAGAATGCGAAGAAATATTAAATAGTCATCTTTTTTTCAGATTACATAATTCACATATCGTAAATTTAGATTTTATAAAGGAATACGTTAGGGGAGAAGGTGGTCATGTAGTCCTAATAAATGATCAAATTGTTCCTGTTTCACGTTCAAAGAAGCAAACATTTCTATCAATGATTAAAAGAATCTAAATCATCCCACCAATTGCTGAAAAATAAAAGGAAAATCGGTCTTCGTCCTTCTCATCACAGCTTCAGAAAACATAAAAACAAGGGTAATACAAAGTGCCAAACAAGCTCGCAATCCTTCGCTTCACAAGGGTTGCTGAGCCTGTCGAAGCACCCTTGTTTTTAGCGTTCCTTAGTCAGTCGTTCAGTCCCGATAGCTATCGGGATCTCTTTGTGGCTGTTCACTTGTTTTCTTCGCCTGTTCTTCGGGCGTCCTCAGTCGCAGCTACTCCATCCCCCTTGAAAACCCAATAAGGTTGCTACGCAGTAAATAACAAGGGGTCTGTCGCTGCTTGTGTTTATGCTCGCCTGCTAAAGCGCCTCAGCTGCGGGTCTGTCACAGTTTTTGAACCCATGTGCTCAAAGCATCTTCTCTCACTTCTCCTACGTTGTGTCCGCTTTCGCTGGATCCCCTCCGTTTTCGTTCCATTCAGTAGCTTTTACTCACCACACACAAAGACATTGTCATCTCGTCCCTCATGCCAAAGACTTTGTTTTATCCAGCCCAAATCAAAAAACTTTGCCAGTCCCTTGTGCAACTTGCAGAGGTCATTCCCACTTCCTCCGGTCGTTCTTCATATCCCCCTTCGGCGCTAACTCGCGGTCGTCTCGCGCATTTCGTTCATTCTCCGTACCTCCGGTTTCTCTCCATGCTCCCACACTACATTTCGCCATTTCGCAACCCTCATGGCTCCATTTCGTCTTTCCATCGCTGGCTCTAGGCAGTTTTCCCTTTATAGTAAAATCAATTTCAAAGTAATAAACTTACTTGCAATGACGTCATATTAGTTTCTAATAGTAGAAACAATTATTTTTAAAAAATTGAAAGATAAGGGATAAAAAGCCCAATAAATGCATCAAGATTGGTAAAGCATCTCTTAAGGTGCAATGTAATAATCTATTAACTCTCTGTAACGATACTTACATAATTGAGTCATCGCAGAGAAGAAGGCATATTCTTGTCTTACAACTCCGACTCCTTCAACATAATGAGTCTTTTGAATGTATTCTAAATCGCCACATACATTAACAGGTCCACCTGCTTCATCTGTGCTTACATCTTTTCTGACATAAGACATGAAATTTCCAGCAGGTACAGAAACAGCCTCTATTAAAGGTTCAATATATGTTTGCGTTATTAGATTAATTTGACCATTTGGACCTGGATAATTTGGTTCATTCCAAGTATGAAAAATTGAACCTAAATTGTTATTGGAAAAGTAAATGTATCCGTTTTCATTCACAACAAATCCGCTCGAATCTCTTAATAATCTACAGTCTGCATTTGGGATTAAAGCACCTTTATATACAGTGTATGTATGACCATTTACGATTGAATCCCCAGTTACAAACATCGTATCTGCGGAATTTAACATGGAAACATTACCCAAACTATCTACCTCATAATCTCTATATACCCAATAGGATCCAATAGTGGAAGGCGTTGAGTAATTTACAGGTTGATTTTCATTGTTAGCCGGTTGCTTTCCTTTATTACAAGAGGTCGCAATTAAAGACAAAAAAATTGCATAAGCGATGATATTTTTCATAAATAACTAACGATAATTAAGATTCTTTATTTCATTATGGCCGTTTTTCTGTGAATACATTCCCCGTTTTTTCCAAAAGGTCATGTATCACGTCAATCCAGCAGTCATCAAGTCCATTCTTTCCTCAATGCCCAAAGAGGAGTTTTATCGTCATGCACGTTATATCCATTCTCAAATGCTTTCCTTGCCTGATGGCACCAATCGGCAAGCTATGTTTTTTAATCTTTGGCAGTGGTGTCTCCGTCTCCATCGGGAGCGTTTTGGTGGGTAGTTTGCAATCATCCCTTTTGTCAACAAGAACAAAAAATATAAGCAAAGTTAGGGCGCTCCATTCGTTCATTCAAGGTCAAGCCCTAACGGGTTTTGATAAAATAATCTCCATCAGCCGCGGCTGATAGTATTTTTTTACAAAAAACCTTGCATTGCCTCATTCCGTTCCCTCGGAAAGTGCTTTCTTTTTTTTCCTTTTTTTTCTTTTGGGATTATTAGTGTGCGCGAAGCGCTAACCCCCCAGAGCATAATTTTTAATAGTTAAATTATGTTCTCGTTCAAATTAAAAACGCACAAATTGAACTCAAACTATTCAGAGCCACATTTCTTCATCTTGAATAAAGGAAACCACAGCGGAAAACCAATGAATGACTCGTGCCCAAATTGCTTTGTGTGTATATGCTCCACAGAGGAAGAAAAAGAAATGCTTTATTGGTTAGTAATGGGATTGTGCCAGGGCAGAGTATTTGAAAAATACCTGTGCGGTTCAGTTATTCCGTTCGTTAGAATCAATGATGTAAAAAAAGCACTCAACTGGCTTTCATTCAATCATACTGCAAAATTCGTTCAGTATAAAAAGAAAGTCATCGCCATTCAGAAAGTACAGCAAACCAGAAATAACCTCTTGCAACAATTGCAAACTTTGCAGAGTTTGCAAAAAGCCTTAGTTTTTGATTTAATGAAATGAAAAAGTTGCTTGGTGGGGGATTCTAACCCCCAGCTACCTGTCTAAAACAGGCATGTTAAGACCATGTGAAGTATTCATTCCTCCTTACACCAACCAAGCAACCAGAACTAAATTACGAAAATATGGGCAATAAAAAAAGAGGACCTAAGCCCTCTTCCTCACCAACATACACTTTACTTATTCAAAGCATCTTAAATTACCTTTTCACACCGTTGCTGTCCTAAGGATAGTTTCACAGTCAACGTTTCAAATTTCTCATCTCGATCTTCAGTCACATCAACATCCATTTTGTTAACGCTTGAACTCACGTCAGCTCCTGCCTTAAAACGAATGTCTTTTTTATGACTTACTCGCAAGTCAAAATTGCTTTCTTTACAATTCTCTTCCATTGTTATTGATTTTTAATTGATTACTACATTTCTCTGCTGAAAAGGTGATTTGAACAACCAACGATTCAAATTTCTCATCCCTGTCCTCAAATACATCCACATCCATACGATTAACACTAGAACTTAACTCAGATCCTGCATGAAAACGGATTGTATTTTTGCGCACCTTCAGAATCAAATCTGAACTAGTACATCCACCTTCGATTACTTCTGCCATTTTTTTAATCTTTTAGCCGTTTAAAATAATTCGCAACCTTATTCCACAAGAGACTCACTCCAAAACTAACAGTAGCGCCAATTGCACCCAAAATGATTGTTTTCACAATATCAAAACTTGATATAGTTGCAGCAATGCCCAGCGCAGTTCCGGAGAGAGTTCCCCAAATGGTTGTATGGTCGTTACCGTGATTCATCACGCAGGTTCAGATTTAGTTTGCTCACATTGTTTATTAGTCAACACAAGTGCTACCTCCAAGATGTCGTGTGTATCAGAAGCATCTTCAGTTACCGAAACATCCATAAGGTTAACACTTGAACTCAATTCAGCTCCTGCCTTGAATCGAACAGATTTCTTTCTAACGTTCAAGATTAAATCGTTTTTACTACAATTTTCCATAGTTTTTATTCTTCGTTAATAGTTACTTGACTTACAGCGGTTAACACCGTACCACCTAACAAAACATATCCTGCAATGGTGGTTATTGCAGCAGGAACAGCAATCGGAGCCATCATAATGGTTGTTCCAATCGTTACAGCTACCAATCCCACTAATCGCAATTTCTTGAAGAAAGGAGGAGTTTTTGTTTTCGCACGTTCCAAGATAGAAGCCAATTTGTCGAAATACACTTTTCTTTCCATAGTACTTAGATTACATCAATAATTTTCAATGCATTGTAAGCACCATTCTTCAAACTGTACTGAACAGCATTCACCAATTGAAAAAACTCAATCTTCAACAAAAACAATTTTGCTCCAGTCCCTGTCGGAACAGCAGTTGGTGTTAATGTAATCACAGATGAGGTCCCAGAAATCGGTAAGTTCTGAACGTTCGTCAATTTTACATCAGCAACACCGGTTGCATAATTGATGTTTGCATATGCTCCCGAAAAACTAACGTGTGTTGCTCCCTCAGGGAAAATAATATCCAATGTTGGCACCAAGCCGGTAATTGAAATCACACCCGTAGAAGTGTTCACAGCCCAAGGTTTAAAAAGCATACTGCTTAACATTGCACCATTGTTAAACTCAAAACCTTTCAACAAGGCTTTTGCCTGGGCAGTCGCCATGGCAACACCCACATTTCTTTGTCCCCTAACCGAAGTAGTGTCCAAGTTTTTGATGTCAGTCATAATCTTGGTCATTCTCGCAACCACACGACCGTCAGTTGCATTCATAGAGATAGGTCTCAGATTATCCCGAGTTAATTTCCCGGCTTTAGCAGAGCTACCAAATTCTGCCCCATTTTCCCTAGTTCTCACAAAAGCAGGATCATTCGCAATACGCTTTCCATCTACCGATGTTTTCATACGAGCCAAATCACCGTCTTTCGTTTTGTAAAAGGACACATTATCCAATGTTCCTTTAATTTTAATCAGTCCGTTTTGACGAGCCATTTTTTAAAAATTTATGCGTTAATATTCAATTCGGATGTAAAGGAATGGATAAATATTATTGAGTTTTTAAAGCGGTTTTCGATAGCACTAATTGACAATTTTATTCGTGTTTTGTCGTGATTAGGGAAGCGATAATAAGAAAAAATCAATTTTACTAAAAGAGGCTATTTAGCGCATAGATTACCCCACTATACAGTATTAAAAAGTAAGATAAGATTAAAATTTATAAGAAGAAATAAAATAATTGTCGGGAAAATGTCGGGAAAGAAAAAGGCTAAACTGTTTATTTAAAACGATTTAGCCTTTAAAAAAGTGCCCACGACTGGATTCGAACCAGCACACCTAGTGGCACCACCCCCTCAAGATGGCGTGTCTACCAATTTCACCACGTGGGCTTGATTTTCAAGGGCGCAAATATAGTAAGTGTATTCGTTTAATTGGTTCAAAATTGGATTAATTTTACCGTTTCATGGATTTTAAACTTTGTTCCGAATTTCAACCAACTGGTGACCAACCAGAAGCGATAAAACAATTGGTTAGCGGTGTATTGGCTGACTGTCAACATCAAACCCTATTGGGAGTTACTGGTAGTGGAAAGACCTTCACTGTTGCCAATGTTATTGCCCAATTGAATCGCCCGACCTTGATTTTGTCTCATAATAAAACACTTGCAGCACAACTTTACGGTGAATTCAAACAGTTTTTCCCTGAAAATGCAGTTGAATATTTTGTGTCTTATTACGATTATTATCAGCCGGAAGCCTATTTACCTGTAACAGGCACCTACATTGAAAAAGACCTTCAAATCAACGATGAAATTGAGAAATTGCGACTTTCAGCGACTTCATCACTTTTATCAGGAAGACGTGATGTTATCGTTGTGGCTTCCGTTTCTTGTATTTATGGTATCGGAAATCCAAATGAATTCAAAAGCAGTATCATTCACCTGAAAATCGGTGACACCATTGCACGAAATAAATTCTTGTACCGCCTTGTAGAAAATCTCTACTCACGTGCCGGCGACACTTTTGAACGTGGAATGTTTCGTGCTTCGGGCGATACCGTGGATATTTTTCTGGCTTACGCGGAGTATGCTCTCCGAATTGGCTTTTGGGGCGATGAGGTGGAAAGTATTTCTTCCATTGAACCTAAAACGGGCAAACGCATCGAAACTTATACGGAAATTGATATTTTTCCAGCTAATTTATTCGTTTCCAGCCCTGAAAATACGCGTCGTGCCATTGAACAAATCCAAGATGATTTAGTGCTTCAAGTGGAGAATTTTAAAAAAGCGGGTAAGATTGAAGAGGCAAAACGCTTGGACGAACGTGTTAATTATGACCTCGAAATGATTCGCGAATTGGGCTACTGTTCGGGAATTGAAAATTACTCACGGTATTTTGATAACCGACAGCCGGGAGAACGCCCATTCTGTCTATTGGATTATTTTCCAGATGATTACCTCATGGTGGTAGATGAAAGTCACGTAACCTTACCGCAAGTTCGTGGTATGTATGGCGGTGACCGTTCTCGTAAAATTAATTTGGTGGACTACGGATTTCGTTTACAAGCAGCAATTGATAACCGTCCTTTGCGTTTCGAGGAATTTGAAAGTATGATGCGGCAAATAATTTACGTTTCTGCCACTCCAGCAGATTATGAAATAGAACGGTCGGAAGGAGTTATTGTGGAGCAACTCATTCGCCCGACTGGACTTTTAGATCCACTAATTGAAGTAAGACCTACAAAAAATCAGATTGACGATTTAATCACGGCGATTCAAGAACGCATTAAAGTGGATGAACGTACTTTGGTGACCACTTTGACCAAACGAATGGCAGAGGAATTACAGAAATATTTAGATAAATTGGGGATTTTGTGTCGGTACATTCATAGCGAAATTGACACAATTGAACGCGTTGAAATCTTACGACAATTACGTTTGGGTATGTTTCATGTGCTAATTGGTGTGAACCTTTTACGTGAAGGTTTGGACTTGCCTGAAGTTTCCTTAGTAGCAATCTTAGATGCAGACAAAGAGGGTTTTCTGAGAAACGAACGTTCTTTGGTTCAAACAGTTGGACGTGCTGCGCGAAACGTAAATGGTTTTGTCATTATGTACGCTGATAAAGTTACGAATTCCATGCAACGTACAATCGACGAAACGGCTCGACGACGTGCCATGCAAGAGGATTACAATAAGAAACATGGTTTAGTTCCGACCGCATTGAATAAATCCAAAGAAAAAATCATGGAGTCCACAAAAGTTGCTGACGGTGATGGTGTTACAAGAACTGTTCGGTATATACAGGAAGAGATTTTACCACTTGCAGCCGAATCTCAAGCGACTTATGAAAGCGAAGTATCAGTTGAAAATAAGATTAAAGAACTACGAAAAAACATGGAAAAAGCGGCAAAAGAATTGGATTTCCTTGAAGCAGCTCGTTTCCGTGATGAAATTGTCAAACTTGAAAATCACCTAAAGAAAAATGCAAAATAAAAATCTTCAGTTGTTTAAATATGTTGCCTTAATTGAAGGAATAACTTACCTCAGTTTCGGAATTACTGTTCCCTTGAAACGAATTTATCATATCAATGAACCGAATTATGTCATGGGAATGGCACACGGAATTTTATTCATCGTTTTCGTGATTCTT
The DNA here is from genome assembly GCA_039795265.1 of Bacteroidota bacterium. Classification (GTDB taxonomy): domain Bacteria; phylum Bacteroidota; class Bacteroidia; order Flavobacteriales_D; family Crocinitomicaceae; genus UBA952. The sequence continues at coordinate 204,893 of JBDKEM010000053.1, forward strand.
TTAACGCGCTTGGTTCAAGAGAAAAAGTTTAGTTTTCTTACAGGAGTAATTTTGTTTATTTCATCGCTCGTTCCATTTGGGACGTTTTGGTCAGTGAAAAAATACGTTGACTAGAAAGAACGTACACCGCGAATTAATGAGGCAGTGGACTTTGAAGTAGATACTGTGGCACCTGTAAGTACGTTTAATCTAAATCCGTTTGCTGCTGTAGCTTCTGTACTAGACCAATAAAAGCCGGTGTTTGGAATCAACGTTGAAGAACTGTTTTGTAAAGCACTGTTAACCAAAAACCTCGCATCCAATAAAATTTTCAATTCATCAATAGAAGGTAAATACCATCCTGCACCTAAATTTTGTACCCAAGTTTTAGAAAGTGAATTGGTCATTAAATTTGTATTGAAAACTCCATTGAAAGAACTATTTGCGCCAACTAATGAGGAAGGTGAAGACCAACTCAAGGAAGTTTCTGTTTTAGAAACAATTAAGCCATGCGGTAATCCATCGCTTCCTTGATAAACAAAGTAAACTATTCCTCCGAGTGTATCTTTACCAACGTACCATTGATTGTTTGAATTGAATCCATTGCAAACGTAGGTGGTAAGTGAATTATTAATTTCAGAAGCATCTAAAACATTGTTGGAATTATTGTCAAGACCAAACTCTAATTTAGTTCCACCGAATTGGCAATTTACACCCGCCGAAACAGGGGTTCGCTTTATCAAGGTATTTCTACCATTTGTTCCTGATGGTCCTGCTGGTCCTGCTGGTCCTGCTGATCCAGTTGCACCCGCAGGCCCTGTAGCTCCCGTTGCACCAGCGGCACCTGTAGCACCGTTACAAACATAGCGGGTGAGTGAAGCGTTTATTTCTGAGGCATCAAGTACACCATTATTGTTGGCGTCTTGTCCAAATTCCAGTTTGATACCACCAGTTGTGCAATTCGTTCCAGATGGTTCAGTACTTGTTTTTACTAAGGCACCATTGACACCCTGAGGACCTTGTGTACCAGCAACCCCTTGAATCCCTTGTGGTCCAGTTGCACCCGCAGGACCTTGAGGACCAGCAGCACCGTTACAAACATAGCGCGTTAAAGAGGCATTAATTTCGGAAGCGTCAAGAGTTCCGTTATTGTTTGCGTCCTGACCGAATTCGAGTTTAAATCCACCTGTTGCACAATTTACACCAGCGGCTTCCACCGTAGTTTTAACCAAAGCACCATTAATTCCTTGAACTCCCTGTGGACCAGTCGCACCTTGTGGGCCAATTGCCCCCGCAGGACCTTGAGGACCAGCAGCACCGTTACAAACATAGCGCGTTAAAGAAGCATTAATTTCGGAAGCGTCAAGAGTTCCGTTATTGTTTGTGTCCTGACCGAATTCGAGTTTAAATCCACCTGTTGCACAATTTACACCAGCGGCTTCCACCGTAGTTTTAACCAAAGCACCATTAATTCCTTGAGCCCCCTGTGGACCAGTTGCCCCTTGAGGACCAGTTGCACCCGCAGGACCTTGAGGACCCGCAGCACCGTTACAAACATAGCGCGTTAAAGAAGCATTAATTTCGGAAGCGTCAAGAGTTCCGTTATTGTTTGCGTCCTGACCGAATTCGAGTTTAAATCCACCTGTTGCACAATTTGCACCTGCGGCTTCCACGGTAGTTTTAACCAAAGCACCATTAATTCCTTGAACTCCCTGTGGACCAGTCGCACCTTGTGGGCCAGTTGCGCCCGCAGGACCTTGAGGACCAGCAGCACCGTTACATACATAGCGCGTTAAAGAAGCATTAATTTCGGAAGCGTCAAGAGTTCCGTTATTGTTTGCGTCCTGACCGAATTCGAGTTTAAATCCACCTGTTGCACAATTTGCACCAGCGGCTTCCACCGTAGTTTTAACCAATGCCCCGTTTATCCCCTGAGGACCTTGAGGCCCTTGAGGACCAGTTGCTCCAGCCGGCCCTTGAGGACCAGTTGCTCCAGCCGGACCATTTGCTGCATATTGCGCATACATGGCGTATGGAACACTAACAATTTGGGTTGTCCCTGAGAGAGAAAAACTAAATCCGCCATTAACGTCGCATTCTGTTCTAAAAAAATAAGGACCATTAGCCCAATTAATTCCAGCTATCGTGCCTGTTAATATAGTTCCTTGACCAACAACGACTGTCGCTAATCCGTTGACGTTTGTTGTAGTTGTGTGGTACTCTTCATAAACTAAAATTCCCGAAGCACTTCCTTGGAAAATCCCAAGTTTCAGGGTAATATTTCTATTCGAAGCAATATTTCCGGAAGCATCCCTAACAACTGCTTGATAGGTCATTAAATTTGGAGCCTGTGCTAAACATGCATATGCTGAGAATAGCAGAAAAGAGGTGAATAGGAAGCGCATAGTCTAGTTTTTAACAATTTTGAAAGTTTTGAGAATATTTTTTTCGTCTGATACAGTGATAAAGTAAGTTCCAGAAGGATAATTCTGGAAAGAAAGTACTTCCCATTTTCCAGTCACGCTGATGTTATTGATCATTCGACCGCTACCGTCAAGAATTTTTGCTTTGAGACTGTCTGTTGGGTATTCAGTATAAAGGGTTATTTCGTCTTGAAAGGGATTAGGATATACGGTGATGTTGAGGTCATCAATGGTTGGGATATTCACATCAGATATATCATATAACTGCTGCACGCCAGGGGCAATAGAAAAGGCAGTATTTGAGGTTGGAACATAAAAGCTTTGTCCTAGACTGTAGGCTACTGTTGCAATGTTGTTGGTTAAAGTTTTACCCGTTGAAGTAAAATTCGCCTGAGACATTCCAGAAAAGGACAAACAGACCAAATTAAAAAACATAATTAATCTCATGCTACCGTTCATATCATGAACAAATCTAATTGAACTATCTCTACTTTTTGCATTTAGTTTTATATATAATAATAATTAATGACATTATTTGTTTTAATGAATATTTCGTTATATTGATTCAATTTGAACAATTGAGGAAAGTAGTTGCTTATACGACTAAATTTGTACTTTAATATTACATTAATGACTTATTCAAATCGTTTCATTTGGTTCAATTGGTTTGCACTCATTCTAATTTTTTTGGTTGTTTTTGCAGGAAGCTTTGTCCGTATAACTGGCAGCGGAATGGGTTGTCCAGATTGGCCAAAATGCTTCGGTAAAATTATTCCTCCGACTGATAAAAGCGAGTTACCTGAAAATTACAGGGAAATATATGGAGAAAAACGGGCGAAGAAACTCGATAAATTCTGTCGTTTTTTAACTGCACTGGGAATGAAAAGCACTGCGGACAAAATCAAAGCCGATCCAGACGTACTAAAAGAAGAAAAGTTCAATGCTCGAAAAACGTGGACAGAATACATCAATCGCTTGGTTGGATTTTTGGCAGGAAATGCTTTGTTAATTGCCTTCGTTTGGATGTTGATTTATTACCGTTCGAAATTGGTTTTAGTAGCAGGACTCAATTTAGTTATACTCCTGGTTGAGGCTTGGTTTGGATCGATTGTCGTAGCTACAAACCTCGTTCCGTGGACGATAACTTTACATTTGTTTTTAGCATTGGTCATCATTGGAATTCAATTGTTTTTATTGCATCGTTTCACCAAAGGCAAAAAGGAATATGTTCTAGAGAATAAATTCCGTTGGATTATTTGGATTACCCTTGCCATTACGTTTTATCAAATGTTCTTGGGAACACAAGTCCGCGAATCGATTGACTTTTTAGTAAAACAAGGTTTCGAGCGTTCGGAATGGATTGAAAAATTAGGCTTACCTTTCATTATTCATCGTAGCTTTTCGTGGTTTGTATTGATTTTGATTACTTACCTCGCTTATTTCAACGAAAAAACGAATCAGTACTTTCCAATTCGCATCCTATTTATCACGCTTTTCGTAGAGTTGATTTCTGGTATTTTATTGGCTTACTGGAATGTTCCTGGCTTGGTACAAACGTCGCATTTGATTTTTGCTTCCTTACTTTTTGGTGAGTTGTTGTTACTTTCGTTTCGGACGAAGGTTATAAAATGAAAAAAGGCTGTCCAATTGGACAACCTTTTTTAACTTTCTAAAAATTCTCTTATAAGTTCACTTGCTTATCTTTAGCATGTTTCACCTTGAAGCTATAATCAATAGTTTTCAACTCTTTTGGCTTGATACTGAGCGTCCATTCGATTAGTCCTGTTGTAGAATCAAACTTAGCCTTATTCAAATCTCCTGTTTCAATGTTGATGTCACCGTTTTGGGTAATTGGAACTTGGTCTTGGATAACAATATCCACATTGCTTGATTTTAAGTTTCTTACTTCAATCAAATAGGAGAAACTGCGTTCGCGACGTTCTGCCACAATTTTGTCCTTGCTGTCTTTTTTCTGTAAGGTACGTTTCACAACAATGTTCGGGTCGCGTCCCATTGATAGATTTAACGTGTCGTCCATGTTTGTTGGGTCGATATAAGTTTCTCCGATGTACGAACCGTCGAAGTATATATTTGCCTTCGCAGGAACCAGTTGCAATTCATCCAATTTTGTCATTTGAGCCACTAAATAAACGCCATTATCTAGTTTCGGAACTGAATAATAACGGAATTTGGTATCCAAATCTTTTTGTTTCACAAATACGATATGATTTTCATTATTGGATTTGATGGTGTAAGGCAAATCAATTTTGAATTCAGCTGAAATTAATTGATTCACCACGGTTGTAAATTGGTCTGCGGTTAAGGCTACTTCATCTTTTTGTGAGAACGTATAACCCATGTTGAACGCTTGGGACTGTACAGCAGGTGCGGCAGATTTGTATCTTTCTGTTGAAATTGCTGTTTTTTTATCATAATCTTGGCGGTAAGCGTAATAATCAATGTACCAAGGAGATAACTCAGGTTTTGTTTTATTAGCATACGGATTATTGGTGGAGATACTCAATTTCACATCGTTCCAATCGATTCCTGTATTTTGATGTACTTGTGCTTTATAGGTCAAATTAATTTTTCCAGTAGAGGCATCACTTCGCAAGTCATATAGTGGTGTCCAGCCTGCGTTGCTCACTAAATAGGATAGCTGTAATTTTCCACTAACCGCTTCGGTTGCACTTACGGTAACGATAACACGAGGAATCGGTTGATTTGCTTTTGAATCTTGAACTATTTCACCGTTTGCGTAGTTGCGTAAATCGTTCAAACGCTCTTCCATCTGACGTTTTTTCTCCAATTTTTCCGCCTTACGCTTATTGAGCGACAATAATTTTTTGTTCAATTCCATAATTTTCGTGGAATAGTATTCTACAGATTGTTTCAGAATATTCAAGGAGTCATTGACTTTTCCGACATTTTTTACGGTTCCATTACCTGCAATGATATTTTTGGTGGCATTCCAAACGTCAATTTCATCTTGAATTTCTTGAAGATCAAACGCCATAGTTTTTAATGAATCCTCTAAGAGTTTTATGTCTTTTTTTACTTTCAAAGGAACACCGTCTTCGGAAAGATTCGCAGGTTGCGGATAATACAAAGAATAGCGACTGTCTAGTATCACCATGCTACCACTCGCTTTCACTTGAATACTTTTTGGGTCGATATACGGACTAATATTTTCAATCATAATTTCCGTCTGTCCAGGTTTGATTGAAAAGGACGCACGATGACTCAATTGCGCACCTTGTGAATAAACAGTTACGTCCGTTAAAGTGGATTTTACGATTTCTTTTTCAGTGGCACCTACGTGAAAGACGAGTAGGAGGGAAGCCACAAACAGTTGAATAATTCTCATGATTTCTTGTTTTTTGAGGTTTACATTCTTGATTTGATTCGGTTCAAGAGAGGTTTGATTTTTTTTTTGATTTTTCGTCAATTGGTATTTTTTTATACACCACAAGGTCGCTAAAGTACACAATATCAACTGTACATTAAATCTTTTTCCTTTGACTTAAATTAAAACATAAAACATTTTTAGGATAATATTTGACCAAAGTGTCCTTTTAACGGTTTAAAGTCTGTACCTTCGATTAAAATTTCACACATGTTCGAAGAAGACGATAACGACGATTTTTTAGGAAATTACAAAGAGGAAATCGAACAGTTTGAACGTTATTTAAACGGAGAAAACCTTGGATTTATTGATAGTGATAGTGTTGAGGGTGTTATCGATCATTATATAGTTACAAGCCAATATTTTAAGGCGAATAAAGCAGCAGATTATGGCATTTATAATTTTCCATATAATGCTATTTTTAAACTGAGGAAAGCACAAGCACTTGTAGGTATTGGTGGGCTAGGGGAGGCTTTGGAACTTATTTCTCAAGTTGAAAAAAATCTACCCGGTCACCCAGAAGTTTTATTGACTAAGGCAAGTATTTTTAGTCAATTGAAGGATTCTAAAAACGCCATAAAATACCTGAAAATGTGTATTCCATTGGTTGACGAGATTGACGTAGATGAAATTTATTTGGATATCGCCTTTGAATACCAACGACTGCGCAATTTGAAAGAAGCAATTGCAACTTTAAAAACAGCGTTAGTCGTAAATCCGAACAATGAAGGTGCATTGTACGAATTGGCGTATTGTTATGATTTGTCCGCTGATTACGAGCAAGCCATCGAAACATATACGACCTACATTGACGATCAACCGTATTCATTTACAGCTTGGTACAATTTGGGAAATGCTTACAGCAGGGTTGAGAAGTTTGATAAAGCCGTGCAAGCCTACGATTACGCGTTGATTATAAATCCCGATTTTGGTCCCGCTCATTTCAATATTGCGAACTCCTACCTAATGGCAGAAAAGTATCATCAAGCAATAGAACATTTTCACGAGTGTGTGCGTTTGGACGGCGATGATGCAATGGCTTTTTGTTATTTGGGAGAATGTCATGAGAACTTGGAAGAAACCGATTTGGCGAAATTATTCTACCGAAAAGCGATTGAAATGGCGCCCAAGTTACCTGATGCCTGGCTGGGTTTAGGTATTGTTTTGGATATGGAAGGAAGTACAAAAGAAGGGATTACAGCTTTACATTGTGCCTTAGATTTGGAATATGATAATGCAGGAATTCATCATGTTCTAGCAGGCGCATACCAACGTATTCTGGATTTTGAAAATGCCGAATTGTATTATTTAAATGCTATTGAATTGGATCCGACTGATGAAACTTGCTTGGAAGATTACGTGGATATGCACTTACAAATTGAACCGCTTCAGGCGCTCCGAAAGTTGCAATATGTAATCGGTGAATACGATGTTTCGTTGTTCGCTCACGTTCTTGAACTAGATGTATATTGGCGTTTAGGAGATTATATTTCTGCACAACATATACTCAACTATTGTCGTAATCAAGACGAAACCGTTGCAAAGCGTGTTTTTGAGGTCAATCCAAAATTGCTAAACGATACTGAATTTTTACTTTTGTGGGACAATTAATTATGAATTTCGAATTACCATTTATACCAGAAAGAAGTCAAAAACCTCGAAATAAAGGGGTTACCATGATGATGGACAAAGGCTTAGGATTAACAGAAACAGCCAATTTTATTGAGGCTTCTGGACATTTAACTGATCTCGTGAAGTTCGGATTTGGAACAAGTTATGTTACTCCGAATTTTGCTGAAAAAATCAAATTGTACAAAGAAGCTGGTTTACGTCCATATTTAGGAGGAACATTATTTGAAGCCTTTTATGCAAGAGGACGATTTGAAGATTATCTTCGACTCCTAGATAAATTCGATTTAGATTTGGCGGAGGTTTCGGATGGCTCAATCATCATTCCGCATAACGAAAAATGTAAAATCATCGCACGGATGGCAAAGGATAGAACCGTATTATCCGAAGTAGGTTCTAAAGATTCAGGAATTTTGATTTCTCCCGCAAAATGGGTGCGTTTGATGCAAGCTGAACTTAAGGCAGGTAGTTGGAAGGTGATTGCGGAAGGTCGTGAGGCAGGTAATGTGGGAGTCTTTCGTCCGAATGGAACCGCTCATACCTTGTTAATCAATCGAATTATTGCTAAAGTGGCTCCGGAAGATATTCTATGGGAAGCACCTCAAAAAAATCAACAAGTTTGGTTCATTAAATTGTTTGGTGCGGAGGTAAACCTAGGGAACATCAGTCCTAACGATGTAATTCCTTTAGAATGTTTGCGCCTCGGCTTGAGAGGAGATACCTTTTTTGAATTTTTGCCAAAAGATTATGCAGATCGTCTGAAACAAGTCAATGACGACAACGATTTGGATGAAAACTAATGGACAAATACTAACAAAGTTTCTTGAAGTTCGAGCGCATAGTGCGGCTGTTTTTGCATTGGCTTGCGACGAAAGGTATGTTTATTCTGCGAGTGCCGATAAATTTGTCACGCGTTGGAATTTAGAAGATGGGACGCAAGATAACTTCGCGGTGAAATGTGATTCTTCCCCCTATTCCATTGCTGTCATACCGTCAAAAGCTCTTTTGATTATTGGTTTGGATAACGGGAATTTACATTTCATAGATCTCAATTCTAATAAAGAAATTCATTTTTTTCAACTTCATACGAGCGCAATTTTTACGATTAAATCAGATGTAACGGATGACAGGTTGTTTGTTGGTGATGCCGACGGAATACTTTCGGTTTGGGATTTGAATGAACGAAAACTACTCTTGTCACTTCCTTTTGCTTGCGGGAAAATCCGAGATTTGGCGTTTTGTCATTCAAAAAATGAACTTTATTTGGCGTGTCAAGACGGGAAAGTTCGAGTGGTTGATACTCAATTTTATAATTTACAACATACTTTTTTTGCTCATAACGATGGAGTTACCTCCTTGTTGGTCGAGAAAGATAAACTAATTAGTGGAGGCAAAGACGCTTTTTTGAAGGTTTGGAATATAAATTCATTTGAATTAGGAAAATCAATACCGGCCCATAATTTTGCAATTTATCGTTTGGTTGCAGTTGGTGAGGATAAAATGGTAAGTGTAAGTCGTGACAAAACCATAAAACTTTGGGATTCAATTCATTTAAACGTACTTCAACGTGTTGATTTCAAACATGGCGGACATTCTCATTCTGTTAACGACGCTGTTTTTGAGAAAGAAAAAATGCTAATCACTTGTGGTGATGATAGACGGATTAATTTTTTCAAATTAGAATCGTAATTTTACGTTATATCCCATGAAATGAAGTGGTTTAGTTTTACATGCGTCGTTCTATTTAGTCAATTTCTTAGGGCTCAAATCAATTTTAGTATTGATACTTCTATTCCCGTAAATCAGTTCGGAAACCAATTGAAACAACCTTGGAGTGGGGGATTTAATAATGCGCAGTTCTCCAATATAGATTTTGATTTTGATGGCGATGATGATTTATTGGTTTTTGATAGAAGTGGGGATCAAATTCGTTTGTTTGAAAATCGACTTGAAAATGGTAATAGGAAGTATGTTTATATTCCTTACGGTTTTCAGTTTTTTCCTTCAGATTTAAGATACAGGGTGCAGACCGCAGATTTTAATCGTGATGGGAAAATGGATTTGTTTACGTATGGAGTAGGAGGGATGAAGGTATATAAAAACAATGGCACTTTAACGACTGGATTACTTTGGGAAGAAGAAAAGGCGCTGTTGTACTCCGATTATAATGGTTTGTATTTAAATTTATATGTGAGCTCAAGTGACATACCCGCTATTGTGGACGTCGATTTCGATGAGGATTTGGATATTTTGACCTACAACATTGGAGGTGAATTTGTGCAATACCACAAGAATTTGTCGCGTGAATTGTATGGACATTCCGATTCCTTAGTTTTTCAATTAAAGAATGAATGTTGGGGACTTTTCCGAGAGGATTTGAATTCCAATCAATTGTATTTAAATGTTCAAGAGGCGCCGTGTGGAACGGGAAATGTTCCTGATCCACAGAAAGTACATAATGTGAGTACAAAAGCACATTCGGGAAGTACCTTGTTGGTCTTAGATTATGACGGTTCTGGAGTTTTGGATTTACTTATTGGTGATGTGGCAACTCCTAACATGAATTTATTGATCAATGGAGGAACAGTTCCCAATTCAAATTCTGCAATGGTATCACAAAATCCGTCTTTCCCCAGTAATTCGACACCGGTTAATATGACACTTTTTCCCGCTGCTTTTTTGTTGGACACTGATTTTGACGGCAAAAAAGACCTAATTATCAGCCCAAACGCGAAGAACGTTTCAGAAAACGAATCGTCAGTTTTAATGTATAAAAATACCTCTTTAACAACTAGTTATAATTTTGTTTACAGCACGAATTCCTTTTTACAGAACGAGATGATGGATCATGGTACTGCAGTCGCTCCTCATTTTGTGGATTTGAATATGGATGGTTTGTTGGACTTGGTTGTGAGTAACTATTATAGTTATCAAACAGGCGGAAACAAAATAAGTAGAATAGCTTTGTATTTAAACATTGGAACTGCGAGTGTACCTTCATTTACTTTATTAGACAGGGATTTTTTATCCTTATCAACGACTAATTTCGGTCTGAAAATGACACCAACCTTTGGTGATTTGAATGGAGATAACAAACCAGAAATGATTTTGGGATTAGAAAATGGTACTTTGGTTTATTTCGTCAACACCACTACTTCGAGTTCAAATATAACTTATGCCAATCCTGTTTTAGAACTAAAAGATGCAGATAATCAGTTGATTTCATCGGGTCAATTTGCAGCCCCTCAATTGTTTGATTTTAATAGTGACGGAAAATTAGATTTGATAGTTGGCGCTAAAAGTGGGGAGTTAATGTATTATGAAAACGTGGGTTCTACATCAATTCCGAGTTTTAAATTTCGTACGGCAACTCTCGGAAATATTGATGTTGCTCCAGCTTCTCCTGACGGTTTTGCACAACCTCATTTTTTTAAAAAGAATAATCAAACGTTCTTGTTTTTAGGAGCCTATGATGGTAAAATCCGTTATTACGGACCAATTTCTTCTGATTTTACATTAGGTTTTGACTTAATTCAAGAAAATTTAAGTGGTATAGGTAAGGAAGTGAAACAGTATAGTACTCCCACAACTGCAGATTTGGACAATGACGGAAAATTAAATTTATTCGTTGGACAGGATCTTGGTGGAATTCTTGCTTTTGAAGAGGATGAAAATTCAACTTTATCGTTCGAAAATCAGCAAATGGATTTAGTAAAAATATATCCAAATCCATTTCAAAATGAATTGGAGATACTAATTAATTATGCAACGACTTATGAAATCGTAAGTTTACAAGGCAGTTCTGTAAAAAATGGACAATTGCTACAAGGTGAAAATAAACTCGATTTAAATGAACTCGCAAATGGAATTTACTTGGCAAGAATTGGAAGTCGCTCTTACTTAATTCAAAAGCAATAAATCAAATTTCTACATTCGTTTATGCCACTTCGAAACGAAACATTTTTTCTGAGCCTAAATACCCCTCAAGCACGTCACCAATGGTAACTTGTCCAACTCCTGCTGGTGTACCTGTATAAATCAAATCACCGGTTTTTAAAGTAACATATTTGGAAACATGTGCAATTAATTCATCAATCGAAAAAAGCATATCTGAACTCAATCCGTGTTGCTTTAATTGTCCGTTTTGGAAGAATCTGAATTCAATAATTTCTGGTAGTTCAGCACATTTAACCCAGTTTGTTGAAATTGGTGCACTATTGTCAAATGCTTTCGCTTTTTCCCAAGGAAGTCCTTTTGTTTTACATTCTTGTTGAATATCTCGAGCAGTAAAGTCAATTCCAAGAGTGACTTCTGAATAATATTTATGAGCAAATTCTTTTCCAATATTTTTCCCTGCTTTATCAATTTTCACAACCAATTCACATTCGAAATGTAAGTCTTTCGTAAACGAAGGATGATAAAAAGGACTTTCTTTTAAAAGAGCTGTATCGGGTTTCATAAAAAAGATGGGTTCTGTTGGAACTTCCGATTTCATTTCTTTTGCGTGGTCCGCATAGTTTCTTCCGATGCAAATTATTTTCATTTTTTACCAAATTTGTTTTTTAATGCATTCAATTTTTCAGACAAATTGAGGTCTTCATTTTGGGTTGATTTGTTTAAATTTTTAAGTCGCTCCATTTCCTTTTTAAGAACTGCTTTTGTGTAGGTTGGAAAGTCAGTAATGTCAGAAATAAACCACCCATAATAGCCAGGTTCAATTTCGTTTACTTCAGCCAATGTTTTTCCTTTGTGTTTACCAAAACTAAACGCAATTTCTTTGTTTTCAGTGTAGATTAAACGTCCAGCAAGATCAGCGAATTCTTGTGTGTTATTTCTAGAAAATGTAGAAAGAAATTCAACATCTCCTTTTAGGTTATCGTAGCGATTTAATTGAGCTAAAAAAACATCAACTGTTGCGTTGGTATCATACAAGGCATCGTGTGCCTGTTCCATTTCTTTTCCACAATAAAATTGATAAGCTGCTGCCAATGTCCGCTGTTCCATTTTATGGAAGATATTTTGAACGTCAACAAATTTACGTGCTTTGAAATCAAAATTTATCCCAACCCGTAAGAATTCTTCCGCAAGAATCGGAATATCAAATTTATTCGAATTGTATCCGGCAAGATCGGCGTCACCGATAAACGTGACAAGTTTGGGAGCAAACTCTTCAAATGAAGGCGCGTTGGCAACCATTTCATTTGTGATGCCATGAATGGCCGTGGTTTCTTCGGGAATTGGAATTTGTGGATGAATCAGTTGGGACAAGGTTTCTTTAGTTCCATCGGGATGTAGTATAACACACCCAATTTGAACGATTCGATCTTTAGTGACTTGAATGCCTGTCGTTTCTAAATCAAAGAAACAAAGGTTATTGGTAAGTTGTAATTTCATTTAACAAAAAAGCCCATTTTCATGGGCTTCTATTTATTAGGTTTATTTAATCCTTATTTCAGTTCTTCGGTTTTTCTCATGCATTGCATCTGTACAGTGCGTACAATCGTTAACACAATCATTCGTTAATACAGTTTCACCGTATCCTTTGTAAGTAATTCTTTTTGGATTAGATATGCGAGCGGCAATATACTTAGTTGCTTCTTTGGCACGTCTTTCAGACAATGCAATGTTATAGGCATCCGTACCACGAGTATCTGTGTGAGAACCTAACTCAACTTTTAGTTTAGGATTTGCGTTGAGGATTGCAACCACTTTATCCAATGTATCTGTCGCATCATTTGGACGAATGTTCGACTTGTCAAAATTATAGTAGATTATGTAAACCAATTCTCCTTTTTCGTCTTTAACAAGCTCCATAGTTACCTTAATTATGGAATCCATTCCAAGAGTAACATTTAATTTTTTAGCATCTTTAATGTAACTGTCTTTCGTTGATACAAAGTCGAATTCAACTTTATCACCGTATGCTTTTCCTTTTAACAAGTTGGCTGTATTGAAGTTACCAGAGGCATCAGAGATTAAAGAGGATACTTTTTTACCTCCTGATGTGATGTCCAAAGATGCGTCTGCAATTTTTTCGCTAGGATCTTTTTTACTAACCACATTTACCATTAAAGTATAATTGAATGGAGGGAAAATTCTTTTCTGTTCATCATCCAAAATAACACGACGATTGATTTCTTGGAATTCCAAATCACAATTCGTTGAAAATTTCTCCTTATATGGATTTGGGTCAGAAGCACTATAGTAATATGTCAATTCGTACTCGCGACATTTTTCCAATTTAGAGAAGAAACCGCCGTCGTTCATTCTAGGTGAAATAATATTTTCTGATTGGTCTTGACAATTCAAACATTTTAACGTTGTGTAAGAAGATTCAGGAACAGAATTACCGCTTTTATTCATGATAACCCCACTCAAGAAACCTACATTTTTTTGTCTTTTTTCTTTCAATGGAACTCCATACAAGTCCAATTTCCCTAAACCACCTTTTCTGAAAGAAGCAAAGTAAGCCATGGAACCGTCTGCGTTGTGGGAGAAGAAAATATCGTCACCAACTGAATTTAATGGATACCCTAGGTTTTTAGGTTTTGACCAAATTCCGTTTTCATCACGAACTGTCATGAATATATCAAACTCACCCATGGAAGTTGAATCGTTACTTGAAAAGTAAAGGATATTATTATCCAAACCAACAAATGGTCCGTCTTCATCAGAAACAGTGTTGATATTTCCACCGATGTTTTTCGGTTCAGTCCAAGAGCCATTTACGCGTTCCATAAAGTATATATCACGACGACCAAATCCGCCTAATCTATCTGAAACAAAGAAAATCATATTACCGTCAGGTGAAACAGTATAATGTGGTTCCCAACGATCTGTATTCACACCTTTTGTTTCTACCGGTAAAGAGTTACCAAATTTACCATCACGAAAGTCACTGTAGTAAACATCACCCAAAGCTTTTTTGTCATTATACGTATAAATTCTTCTTTCGTCAATACTTACACTTAAGGTGGACTCATTAGTTTGTGGTCGGCTAAAAGGAGATCGAGTGGAAGTAGTCCATTGACCGTTCACCAAATCTAACTTAGAAATGTAAACATCCTCTGGATAATTGTTGAGCATAGGTTCACGAAACCCTTCTGAGGATTTATCTTCCCAAGGGCGTTGAGAGGTGTAGTAAAGTACTTTACCATCCAAAGAGACACTTACACTATAATCAGGAAAACTTGTATTTAGTTTATCGCCCATGTTAACAGGTTTTTCTGCTACAGGATTTGCCATTAGCTCTTTAGCAACTTTACATTGAGCAATTTTCTTTTTCGCTTCAGGAATTAAAGATGAATTTTTATTCGTAAGTTCTAAAAATTTCTTGTAGTTCTCAACGGCTTTATCCAAATTCTCATCTAAGTGATAGGCATGCCCTAAATGAAAATAAACATCCGCAGGCGCTGCATCCTCGGTTGTAGAATACATGTCGTAGTTTTTATCAATTTTGGCAGTAGCTTTAGTTAAGTATTTTATTGCCTCAGCATGATTTCTATCTTTTTCAAGATAAATATAACCTCTTCTATATAAGTAGTTTACATTCTCAGGCTTTAATTCTAACAAACGATTAGTAAGTAGTTCGGCATAATAATAAAAATTCTCTTGCAGCATTCTTGAAGAATTCACGAGTAACTCTTGTTCAGAACCTTGGCTTGCTAAATTCTTAACTTCAGCCTCAGTCATTTGACCAAACGCTGAAAAGCTACTTAAGAATAAAACTGATACTAAAAATTTACGCATTGTTATTTGTTTAGGTAGTATTTAGGATTAAAATTCACGATTAACATCAAAAGATTCAAGATAATCAGCAACTCTACGAACGAATTGTCCGCCTAGTGCTCCATCTACAACACGGTGGTCATAGGAATGAGAGAGGAACATTTTGTGTCTAATTCCAATAAAGTCACCTTCAGGAGTTTCAATTACAGCTGGCATTTTACGGATTGCACCGACTGCCAAAATTGCCACTTGTGGTTGGTTAATTATTGGAGTTCCCATAACATTACCGAATGAACCTACGTTCGTAATTGTATAAGTTCCACCTTGAATGTCTTCTGGTTTTAGTTTATTATTTCTTGCATTATTAGCTAACTCATTGACTGATTTTGTCAATCCTGTCATGTTGAGTCTATCTGCATTTTTTATTACCGGAACAATTAGATTGCCGCTTGGTAATGCAGTTGCCATTCCTATATTAATGTCTTTTCTTTTAATAATGGTATTTCCAGAAACGGAAACATTGACCATTGGAAAGTCCTTAATTGCCTTCACAATAGCTTCAATGAAGATAGGTGTAAAAGTGATATTTTCTCCTTCGCGTTCCAAAAATTTCTTTTTCACCTTGTTACGCCAATTTACGATATTGGTTACATCGGCCTCTACATAGGAAGTAACATGTGGAGAAACATGTGTGGACATGACCATGTGGTCAGCGATTA
Source organism: Bacteroidota bacterium (assembly GCA_039795265.1). GTDB lineage: Bacteria > Bacteroidota > Bacteroidia > Flavobacteriales_D > Crocinitomicaceae > UBA952. Next base: position 220,777 of record JBDKEM010000053.1, read on the forward strand.
ATTTTCGCATTCTGTCCATTTCAATGATTTCGTCTCCTGGATTTGGAAGAACGATTGGTTCTTTAATATTGGAAATAAAAGCTGGTATGTTTCCTAATTCAACTTTAGGAGATTCCAATTTAGTCGCGGATGATGAAGTAGATACAACTTCTGATGTCGATGTTACAGGAGCAACTACTTTACTACGGTTTTCTAAATAGGAAACAATATCTTTTTTCGTGATTCTACCATCCTGACCAGAACCAACCAACGCATCTAATTCTGTTTGTTGAACCCCTTCTTTTTCAGCAATGCTTCTCACGAGTGGAGATAAAAACTTTCCATTCGAACCGTTTTTCTCTAATTTTGAAACTTCGTTAGTTGAGGAAGTTGTTGCATTCGTTTCAGGAAGTTCAACATTTACTAAATCGGCTTTTGAGGCCACTGTTTCTTCAACTACGACAGAACCATCTGTTGAAATAATAGCAATAACGTCACCTACTTGAGCAACTTGATCTTTATCAAAAAGAATTTTTACTAAAGTACCTTCTGCTTCGGATGGAAGTTCGTTATCTACTTTGTCCGTTGCTACTTCCACTAATGGTTCATCCATTGCAACTGTATCACCAACGTTTTTCAACCAATTTGTAATGGTTGCTTCGGTAACACTTTCCCCCATTTTCGGTAAACGAATCTCAATTTGAGCCATAAAATTTCTTGTAAAAAGATATAATTCGCCGTAAAAGTATAAATAATCTAGAAACGTACGCTATTTAAAGACCTTAAGCATCTAATCTTCGCCAAAATTTTATCAACGCGCTAATGTCCATAAAGACATTGTAATATTTAGAATAAAACAAATTAATTTGTCCGTAATCAAGACCAGATAAGTCGAACGGTGGAATGATACCTTTTTTAATTTTCGGTAGATTCAAATTGAATGCTGTAAGATTTTGATAATAGCCAACCATGGTTTTTTTACCAGTTAACACATTAATAATATTGAAAATGAACTGTTTCTTATTCTTGTAAAACCAAATTATTAACACAAAAAAACAGATTATTGAAAGTGAACTTACAACATCAAATAGTCTTTTGGAACGAAGTTTCTCTGGCTGATTGATCGCATTGAAGTTTAATTGATAAAGTTCACCATTTTTTTCTATCGAATTACTTCCAATAATGTAATTTGACGATGGGGGAGCGATTTTAAAATCAATATCTTCCATTTTTATAGAAGTCATGCAGTCAATTATTTGGTTTGCAGATAGATTCTCGGAGCAAAAAATAATTTCATCCGGTTGATGTAGATGTAAAATGTCCTCCAATTGTTTTATGTTACCAACGCTTTTTTCATTGGTGATGTCTGAGCTAATCCAAAAAATGGATTCAACATTCAAATAAGTTGCACGCAAAATTTCTGATACCCTATCGAATTCTAATTGGTTACCAATGATTGCAAATTTCTTTCTTTTGACACCTGGGAGAGTAATTGCATTGTATTTGAATAAATTGAAGAAAATTGATCGTATCAAGACGGTGGATACATAGAGTAAAGCCCCCATTAAGATAAATAATCTCGAAAATTGCATTGACTTCGGTAAAAGGGCGTAGATTGCTAATATTGTAATCGTTCCCAATAAAGTACCCCGAATGATTGCTAATCTATTTTCAGATTTTTCGTAACCTCCTGTAAACATGCTCAAAAAGACCCAAATGGAACTGTAAGCCAACATCATCCAACCGCTGTAATCTGGAAAATGTATGTCTTGAATTTCCCAACGATGGGCTAATGCCTGCAATCCAACAAAAACGAGAAGTATATCAATACTCGGAACTATTAACTGGTCGAAAAATCGTCGCAAAACCGAAATTCCAGCACGAAAATATATTCCAACATGAATGAGAAAGGAAAATAATCCTGCATATCCCGATGCAAAGTGTTTTCTGGCAAATATCACCATCGCTTTGTAAAAAACGAACACATAATTCACCGAGCTTTTTTTTGTGCTTTCTCCTTTGTAATGAATGATTTTGGTTTCTGGAAAGTAGTAGTTTTTATAACCTCCCAATTGAATTCGGTACGACAAATCAATATCTTCACCGTACATAAAGAATGTTTCATCAAGTAGCCCAACTTTATCTAATGTTTCACTTCTCATAAGCATGAAAGCACCACTCAAAATGTCCACTTCGTTTACCTCAAATTCACTCAAATACCCCAAATGATACTTTCCAAATCGTTGTGATTTTGGAAAAACCTTGGATAAACCAAACATTTTGTAGAAAGAAACCATTGGAGTCGGTAAGCCTCTTTTTGATTCGGGTAAGAAATTTCCTTTTCCGTCCACCATTCGCACACCTAATCCACCCGCATCTGGATGTTCGTCCATAAATGCAACGGTTTTTTCTAAGGTATCTTCTTCAATAACAGTGTCTGGATTTAGTAGTAAAATGTACCGTGAATCGCTTAAGCGAATGGCTTGATTGTTTGCGCGTGAAAATCCAACGTTCTCTTTGTTAAATATCGTTTTTACTTCTGGAAACAATTGCTTTAACATTTCTTCGGATCCGTCAGAACTATTGTTATCTACTACCCAAACTTCAGTTTTTAGTCGCGTTGAAGCTTTTCGGACCGCATAAAGACATTGCTCCAAAAAATATTCAACATTATAGTTGACAATTATAACCGATATGTCATACGTTTTTTTCAAGCTATTTTACCGCAATACACGAAATTTCAATCGGAACATCTAATGGTAAACGCGCTACTTCAACCGTTTCTCTGGCTGGTGCTACTTCTGAAAAATAAGAACTATATACTTCGTTTACCGCAGCAAAATTCCCCAAGTCTTTAAGGAATATACTACATTTAACAACTTCGTTCCATGTGAATCCACCATTTTGTAGTAGTGCTCCGATGTTGTCCATTACGCGTTGGGTTGCTTGTGCGATTGTTTCAATTTCCAGTTCTCCGGTGGAAGGGTTTAATGGGATCTGACCACTTACAAAAAGCATGTTGTGGATGGTTATCGCTTGACTATACGGTCCAACTGGAGCAGGTGCATTTGGAATTTGAATGGCTTTTTTCATTGAAGTTTTCTTTGAAATATATAGTTCGTTACATTTGCAAAGAAACGAAAATAAGCCGTCTTGAAAGTTATCCTTGTTGATTTTTACGATTCCTTCACTTTTAACATTGCTCACTATTTTGAACTTTTGGTGGATGAAGTTGAAGTTGTTCGATATGACAAAATTGATTTTCAAGATTTGCACCGTTCGGATGCGATTGTTTTGTCGCCAGGTCCAGGTTTACCATCAGAAAAAGAAAATTTAAAGGAAATTTTGTCAACTTTTGCCGGGAATAAACCCATTCTTGGAATTTGTCTGGGAATGCAAGCGCTTGTTGAATTCAATGGAGGTAAACTCTACAATTTAGGAGTGGTTCGACATGGAGTAACATCCTTAGTAAATGCCAGAGAAAATTCGGTTTTATTTGATGGTGTTCCTACAAAATTTCAAGTCGGACTTTATCACAGCTGGGGAGTAGATGTCAATGATAAGACGCATGTAACTGCTGTTTCAGAGAATAATGTTGAAATGGCTTTTGAAATTCCTGCAGCTAAAATTTTCGGCGTGCAATTTCATCCGGAATCTATTTTAACTTCGCATGGTCTAAAAATCATGGAGAATTTTGTCAATTTTGTCAAAAACTCAAATCTTTAATTAAACTTTTAACTATGAAACTTTTCTTTTTACTTCAGTTTGCTGTGTTTTACTCTATTTCCAGCTTTTCGCAACATTGTGTCGGTCAATGGGTTACTTTCGATGACGTTACAGGCGAAAAACGTTCAGTCGTAGAACTCTATAAAAAAGATGGAAAATTATACGGAGAGGTTGTGAAAATTTTCCCTAGAAAAGGGGAGGAAGAGTTTCCAAAATGCGAAAAATGTACTGGCAGTTTACACAATAAACCTGTGGTTGGAATGCAAATAGTAAAAGGATTGACTTGGGATGGCGAAGAATGGGAAGGGGGAACAATCTTAGATCCTGAAAACGGAAAAACCTACACCGTGAAAATGTGGATTGAAGACGGAAATGAAAAGAAACTTATGGTTCGTGGATATATCGGACCTTTTTATAGAACGCAAAGTTGGTACAGAGCAGCAAAGGATTATAGACAGTAAAACTATTAAATGAATTTTACCAATAATCGAAACCGATTGTAAATCCTTATTTCATCTTCAATCACTATATTTGGCCACCTAAAAAAATCCCGAATGGCAGTTTCAGCAAAAGAACTAGAATTCAATTTCAATGAAGATCAGATGCGTTTGAAAATCAGCGCAATGGAGCAAGAGTTAGCAAAAGTTTATGAAGGTGGTGGTAAGAAGCGCATTCAGAAATTGCACGAAAGCGGAAAGTTGACAGCGCGTGAGCGAATTGATTTATTACTTGATCCCAACACCAATCGTTTTGAAGTCGCTGCTTTTGCTGGCCATGGAATGTATAAAGAACATGGAGGTTGTCCGTCGGGAGGTGTGGTAGTTGTCATTGGTTTTGTTAAAGGACGTCAGTGTATTGTTGTTGCTAATGATGCAACAGTGAAAGCTGGAGCATGGTTTCCAATCACAGGAAAGAAAAACCTACGTGCTCAGGAAATTGCCATGGAAAACAAATTGCCAATCATTTATTTAGTGGATTCGGCAGGAGTTTATTTACCAATGCAAGATGAGATTTTCCCTGATAAAGAAAACTTTGGACGCATTTTTAGAAACAATGCCATAATGAGTTCGATGGGAATTGTTCAAATTGCAGCAGTCATGGGAAGTTGTGTTGCAGGTGGAGCTTATCTTCCAATCATGTCGGATGAATCGTTAATTGTGAATAAAACAGGAACAATTTTCTTAGCGGGTTCTTATTTAGTGAAAGCAGCAATTGGCGAAAATATTGATAACGAATCACTTGGTGGTGCAACAACACAAACGGAATTCTCTGGAGTTTGTGATTACAAAGTGGAAAGCGACCAGGAATGCTTGAAAACGATTCGCGATTTGATAGGAAGAATTGGCAAAAAAGAAAATGCTGGTTTTGACAGAATTGATGCACAAGAACCAAAGGAAGAAATTAAGAAGGTTTACGGAATAATGCCTGCGGATCGTTCTAAACCATACAATACTCGTGATATTTTGGCATGTTTGGTAGATAATTCAGAATTTACGGAATATAAACCGGGTTATGGAAAATCAATTATTACCGCCTATGCTCGAATTGACGGTTGGAGCGTTGGAATCGTAGTGAATAACCGCGAAATTGTAAAAAGTGCTAAAGGTGAAATGCAATTTGGTGGCGTAATTTATTCGGATTCAGCGGATAAAGCGGCTCGTTTTGTAATGAACTGTAACCAAAAAAATATACCACTTGTTTTCCTTCATGATGTAACTGGATTCATGGTGGGTTCGAAAAGTGAACAAGGTGGAATCATTAAAGACGGTGCGAAATTGGTGAACGCCATGTCAAATAGCGTCGTGCCAAAATTTTCAGTTGTCATGGGAAATTCGTACGGGGCTGGAAATTACGCGATGTGCGGAAAAGCGTATGATCCACGTTTAATTGTTGGATGGCCGACTGCTGAAATTGCCGTAATGAGCGGTGCTGCTGCTGCAAAAACGTTATTGCAAATTGAAGTTGCGACCTTAAAAGCGAAAGGGGAGGAAATCACACCAGAAAGAGAGGCAGAATTATTCAATACAATTAAAAGTAGATACGACGAACAAATTTCACCTTATTATGCAGCGAGTCGTTTGTGGATTGATGCAATTATTGATCCGGCAGAAACACGTAAGGTGATTTCGTTAGGAATTGAAATGGCCAATCATGCGCCAATCGAAAAACGCTATAATGTCGGCGTTTTACAGACTTGATTTTCATGTTCTACAATGCTTGATTCGAAAAGATTAAGTTCAGAATTTTTATTAGATATTTATCAAGAAGGTATTTTCCCTATGTGGGATCCGTATTATAATTGCCTTGAATTTTATGAAACGGAAATTCGGGCGATTATTCCATTAGAAAATTACAAACCTTCCAAGTCATTACGTTCCGTATTACGCTCAAATCAATTTGAAGTGCGATTTGATACATGTTTTGAAAAGGTGATGCGTCAATGTAAATGCTCTCGACCTTATGCGCAACAATGGATTTCGGAAGAGATGATTGCGGTATATACCGATCTACATCGTCGTGGAAATGCGCATTCCGTGGAAGTTTTTCAAAACGGCGAATTGGTAGGTGGTTTGTACGGAGTGCACATTGGAGCAGTTTTCATGGGAGAATCCATGTTTCATCGAGTCTCGAATGCTTCAAAAGTTGCTTTCCATTACTTGATTGAACAATTGAAAAAGCAGGATTTTCGATTATTGGATTCTCAAATCATCAACGATTTTACTGCTAAATTAGGTGCGGTAGAAATTCCGCAAAATGAGTTCATTTCAAAATTGAAATCTGCTGTTAGGTTGGAGCGAAAGTTTATGGATTTTGAAAATAACAACGAACATTTATTAGTCTGAAACCAAAATCTTATTGTTTTTAGAACTGGTAAAATGAGGTTAATGATTCGATTCACGCCTTTAATTATTGAAAAATCTTTAAAAGTCAACGTTAGGATTTCTAGGAATTAGACTAAGATTAATTGCTTGAACTAGTTATATTTGTTATGAATTGAAATCTAAATCGTTAATGCTAAATAATAGAAAAGTGAAAAATATCTGGATAATTCTCCCTGTTTTGTTAACGGTACTATTTTCTTGTTCAGAACCGAAACCGCCCCAATCGAGGATTGATAGAATCGTGAGAAAAATCGAAAGCGGTACTCATACAAAACAAGATTTGGATGTATTAGTGGAAGAAATGCAGCACGGAAAAGGCGAATTTCAAATTGTAAGTTCAGAAGATCATTTCAAAATTACGTTTCCTGTTACCAACGTAAAACAAACGACTACCAAGGAATTGATAGATAATAAAGAAGTGGAGATTTTTCATTATACTGCGAACATGGAGGGGGAAGAACATGAAAATTTGGCCTATCAGCTTGATTATATGTATATTCCTGAAATCAAAACTAGAGTTCAAATTAACGAATTGTTTGATTCACAACGTGACTATTTAATTTCAGCGACTAATTCAAAGTTGGAGTACGAAAAAATTATTGAGAAAAACAAAGCCCCTGGAAGACATTTGTATTTTACGGTTGATGCGTCAAAAATTAAGGCCACTTGCAATTTATTTTTTAATGATGGTGTTTTCTTCAAAATTACCGTGTTTACAGAGGAAGGAAACCTTTTCAATCCTCTAATTTCTAAATTTTTGAATTCATTTAAAATCACAAAATGAAAATGAATGCTACGTGGAGTGAATTGTTTCATCATTCTCACATTAAAAAAACGAGGCTATATAGTTAGGGTCTGCTGAAAAAGTCAGTAGTGCATCAGATTCGAAGTAAGGTGTTTGAAGATGTATATTAATACATTGAAAAACAGCTTACAAGAAGATGATGTGCTAATGGCTAGGCAAATAAAAATTCCAAATAACTGGACTTTTACTAAATAAATGCATAGGAATTCAAAGATTTCTTTAGAAAACCTTGCACTTGTATTCAAAATTCTTAGTCTAAACATTTGTAAAACAAAGAATTTGCCGTTTTTCAGCAGACCCTAGTTAAAGAATGACTTTTAATGTACATCGTTTTGTCAAACAAAAACACTTAAAAGGTCATCACAAACTTTTCCGGTTTTAGAAAAGACATGAAATCTTATTTCGATAAGGTGGCAAAGAATTTTAAAAACCTGATTATTAATCGCGGAAAAGATACGGGTATTGTGGTGATGTCTCTTGAAGAATACAATTCACTCATGGCTACGAATTATGAACTGTCCTCCCGAAAAAATGAAAAAAGATTGGATGCCGCGATTGAAAAATTAACAGCAGTAAAGTCTTTTTCACAGGATTTAATTGAGGAATAACATGAAATATGTGTTTGCTGACGAGTCCTGGGAAGATTATCTGTATTGGCAAAAAATAGACAAAAAGAAAGTCAAACGTATCAATGAATTACTAAAGGATATTTCCAGAACGCCTTTTGAAGGAATTGGGAAACCCGAACCTCTTAAACATAAATATGCGGGATTTTGGTCTCGTCGAATTGATGACGAGCACCGTTTGGTTTATCGATTTCAAGGCAATGAAATTCAAATAGTTAAGTGCAGTAATCATTAGGATTAAAAACGCTTCTAGAAAGTACAGAATTGAGTTTCTATATTTTTTAGAATTATATCACAAGCCTAAATGAACCACCATCTTCGTCTCAAAAAATTCCTGTTTGAAATAGGTGGAAAGTGGAAATAGGGTATAAGCCTTCCCTGTTTCGTTGAGTTCCTCGCTGAGGTCTCCTCCTTTTAAGTATAAAATACCGTTCGCTAAGGTATGTTGGTTTTTGTTGCTGATTTTCTTTTCCACCCATGGAATGAATTGGTTCATGCGTGTAACGGCCCGACTCACTACAAAGTCAAATTTTCCTTTCACTTCTTCCGCGCGACAATGAATGGCAGTCACGTTTTTTAAGTCCAAGGCATGGGCAACTTCCTGAACAACTTTTATCTTTTTTCCTATTGAGTCAACGAGTACAAATTGTGTTTCTGGAAATAAAATGGCTAAAGGAATTCCAGGAAAACCACCACCTGTTCCAACGTCTAAAACGCTTGCCCCAGGTTGAAATGAAAGCACTTTTGCAATTCCGAGCGAATGAAGCACATGACGCTCATAAAAGTTGTCGGTGTCTTTTCGTGAGATAACATTGATTTGCGCATTCCACAATTGATACAAACTTTCTAAACGCTGAAATTGACCAATTTGTGTCGCTGTTAAATTCGGAAACTGCAATAATAATTCCTCCATAAACTAAATTGAATCCTTGGTTTTTTCCATCATTGACGCCAAAAAGTCACGTGCTCTAAACAACTGTGCTTTCACCGTTCCCAATGGCAAATTCATTTCTTCCGCAATTTCTTCGTAACTCATTTCATCGAAGTAGCGTTTTTCGACTAATTCACGGTATTTCGGCTTTAACTTACTCACCAACAGGCGCATGTGAACCACACGTTGACCTTGCATAATCGTTTCCTCTGGATTTAGAGTGCTTGCTCTTGCATCAATGTGCAAACGTTCACCATCCTCTGTTGTAATTCCTAAGTCCATTGAAGTCAATTGAATACGTTTCTTGCGAATAAAGTCGATGCAATTGTTGGAAGCAATTTTAAACAACCATGTTGAAAAGGCGTAACTTGGTGAATATTGGTCCAAACGACTGAACGCTTTGCCAAAGGCTTCAATCGTTAAATCGTCTGCGTCATCTGGATTTTTAACCATTTTCAGCATCATGAAATAAATCGACTCCCGATAGCGATCCATGAGTTCACCATACGCAGATTGCTTGCCAGCACGTGCTAAATCCACGAGTTGAAGGTCGTGACGTGCCTTGTCGGATAAATGTTCATTTTCTACCATCGGTTCAATTTTTGGCGTTCAGAAAAATAAAAGAGGAAAGGAATAATTAGGGCGTAAAACACGTCCCAAAAAGGAAAATATCTAGCGAATTTTTTTTCGTTTAAGCGGGTCAAACAACGTCCTTGAATCCACCATTTTAAAATAAAAACTAAGAGGAAAATGACACTTGAAACGATAATAAAATCAAGTTTAAATAGCGTTAAAACGAAGCATATATACCACATCAACAAGCTCGAAGGATACATTCCTAACAGTAACTTTTTGAAAAATCGGTAGCGTCCTGAGGTAGAATAATGCCGAGATTTTTGGTATTTCCAACGTGTCCAGCTTTCTGCTGCAGGCGATAAACAATAGGAATCGGGGTGAATTTGAATCGTATAGTTTCTATTCTTTGCCGCTTCTTGAATGAACAAGTCGTCGTCACCGGAAGGAATGGAATAGTGACTTTTAAATCCACGCACTTCGTTAAAAACCGATTTGGTATATGCCAAATTTCGTCCAACGCCCATATAGGGCAAGCGTGCTAAAGCCATTGAGAGATAGGAAACTCCAATCCAAGCAGCGTCAAAACGAATTAGGCGATTCACGAATCCTTTTTCTTTTTTGAAAGGACCGTAACCCAAAACGATTTGTTTTTCACGACTAAAACTTGTTGCCATGTGTCGCAACCAATGCGTTGATGTAGGAACACAATCGGCATCAGTCAACACGATGTGTTCGTATTTCGCAGCTCGAATCCCGAGGGTAATTGCCAGCTTCTTTCCGCGACGTAAATGCTTGTTACGATGAATTTCAACGACATGTAGATTCGGAAATTGGCGTGCAAAAGCGGCTAATAACCAAGCACTTTCATCGTCTGATTGATTGTTAATGATGATTACTTCAAAATTAGGATAGTCTTGTTCTAAAATCATCGGCAAGTTGTCGTAAAGATTATCCGACTCATTTCGTGCAGCAATTATCACACTTAGGGGAGGTAGATTTTCCGTCGGAACAGCCTCTTTATTTTTGAAAAACGCTAAGCGGGATTGAATAAAAAAAACGAAGAAAAGTTGAATAAATGCGAAAAACAAAAAGCTGCAAAAAAGGATGTTAAACAGAAGACTATCAAAATGCGGTAATAAATTCATCGTTTTTCGTGCGCAGTTATTCAAATTGCGAATTTAAATAGACGTATCTTTGCCGACTGTTTTTCAAAATATTAGTTATGCACTTTGATTTGTTGAGTAGCGATAGTGGTAGTAAGGCACGCGCAGGGTTGGTTCACACCGAACATGGAACAATTGAAACACCGATTTTCATGCCGGTTGGTACGGGAGGAACAGTTAAAGGTGTTCATCAACAAGAACTTAGAGAAGATATCAACGCACAAATTATATTAGGAAACACTTATCATCTTTACCTTCGGCCGGGAACAGAAGTGTTGGAAGGCGCTGGAGGATTGCACAAATTCATGAATTGGGAACGACCTATTTTAACGGACAGTGGCGGTTATCAAGTCTATTCGATGTCGGGTTCGCGCAAAATTGTGGAAGAAGGGGTGAAGTTTCAGTCGCATCACGACGGTAGTTATCACTTTTTTTCTCCTGAAAAGTCCATTGAAATTCAGCGCTCTATCGGTGCCGACATCGTAATGGCTTTCGATGAATGTACGCCGTATCCTTGCGATTTTACTTATGCAAAAAATTCCATGCACATGACCCATCGGTGGTTGAAACGTTGCTTCGAAGCCATGGAAAAAATGCCACCAAAATACGGTTACGAGCAAACGCTTTTCCCTATTGTTCAAGGCAGCGTCTATCCCGAATTGCGAAAAATTTCTGCTGAAACCATCGCTTCTTTTGGTGCTGACGGAAATGCGATTGGCGGTCTTTCTGTTGGTGAACCTGCGGAAGATATGTATGCCATGACAGAATTAGTTTGTGACATTTTACCAAAAGACAAACCACGTTATTTGATGGGCGTTGGTACTCCCGTGAATATTTTGGAAAGTATCGCCCTAGGAATCGACATGATGGACTGCGTAATGCCAACGCGTAATGCACGACACGGAATGCTTTTCACATGGAACGGAACGATTAATATCAAGAATGAAAAATGGGCAAAAGACTATTCTCCACTCGATGAAAGCGGCGACGTTTGGGTGGACAAAGTGTATTCAAAAGCCTATTTGCGTCACCTTATCAAGTCAAACGAATTTCTTGGTTTTCAAATTGCTAGCATCCATAACCTCGCGTTTTACTTGGATTTAGTTCGCACAGCACGCAAGAAAATCATAGAAGGAACGTTTACCGCTTGGAAAAATGAACAGGTTGTTAAATTGAGCCAACGTCTTTAATGCTTTCCATTCTCGATAAGTATATCATTCGGAAGTTTTTAGGTACTTTCTTCTTCATGATGGCCATCATCATGTCGTTTGCGATGGTGTTTGATGTTTCCGAAAAATTAAGTGATTTCATTTCCAACGACGCACCTGTTTCGGTGATTTTAAAGGATTATTATTTGCCTTTTATTTTATTCTACGGAAACTTATTTTCGTCGATGATCATTTTTATTTCTGTCATTTGGTTCACAGCAAAAATGGCACAACAGACTGAGATTGTGCCAATTTGGTTTAGTGGAAGACCGTTTAATCGTTACTTGCGACCGTATATGTTGACAGCAACTTTTTTGATGATTTTATCGCTTTTGCTGAACCATTGGATCGTTCCAAACGCGAATAAACTCCGTCTTCAATTTGAAGAAAATTACTACAGAAATGAACTCATGGTCGAAAACTATCATGCTGATTATCCAGAAAATATCATGGTTTATTTCGCGAATTACTCAAATAACGACAAAAAAGCCTATGATTTTACAGTTCAAAAATGGAACGATAGCAGTAAAATAATTTACTTTCTAAAAGCCCGCCAAGCCTTCAATGTGCCCAATACCAATAAATGGCAACTTACTGATTACTACGAGAAAAGTATTGGATTTCCAGAAGTAAAGACGGAACACGGTGCAAAGAAAGACACTACTTTTCCTTTTCAGATAACAGAAATGGCACAACGCGAAAATCGTGCTGAATCCATGACGTATAGTGAGTTAACTCAATTTATAGAAAGAGAAAAGTTAAAAGGATCAGACAAAGTTCCTTATTTTGAGATCGAATTACATCAACGCACCTCTTATCCTTTTGCTTCGTATATTCTCACATTGATTGGAGTTTCCGTTGCCTCGCAAAAACGTCGTGGAGGAATCGGAATGAATATCGCGATTGGCTTGGCTTTCGTTTTTATATACATTTTTTCGATGAAAATGTTAACGGTAGCAAGTATTAATGTTGGGTTTCCTGCCCTGTTGAGTGTTTGGATTCCGAATTTTATTTTTGCAATAGTTGCTTTCATTCTGTATAAACGTGCCCAAAAATGATGTTTCGCCTGAGTTTTCTATTGTTCCTCCTCGGTTTAAATTTGTCCGCCTATTCCCAAGTGGTCAATATCGAAAACAGTCGCATTTATGATGATACGGCAGGAATCAGTGGTCGGATTTTTGGTTCATTTTCGGCTATCAATAACAAGGATTTATTGATTTCAACGGCAATTCGTCCTTTGATTCAGTACAAAACCAAAATGCACTATTACTTGCTTATTGGCGATTGGACACTTTCGAAAAGTTTTGCAAACACTGGAAATAGCACCTATTCCAATGCAGGAATGATTCATTTTCGCTATGCGTATCGTTTGAAATTTTTAGCGCCAAAATCACCTAAAAGTCCTTGGAAATGGGAAAGTTACACACAGATTCAGTACAATCAATTGTTGCGTCAAAAGATGCGTTATTTATTTGGAACAGGCTTGCGTTTGAAAGTTTACGAAAAAGGAAATACGCGTTCGTTTGCAGGTTTATCTGCTTTTTATGAACGGGAAGAATTTTTGGACAATTCCTATTTAACCGATGTGCGTTTGAGCGCTTATTGGTCATGGTTTTTGAATTTAAACAACAAGTGGATTTTGACTGGAACTAATTATTATCAACCGCGAATTGACGACTTCAACGATACCCGTTTTATGGGACAATACAATTTACAATACAGATGGAAGAGCAATATTTCGTTTCGTTTGGATGGCAATATATTCTATAATTCACGTCCTGCACCAACGGTTCGAACCACGATTTACAATGCTACTTTGGGAGTTCAGATTGGGTTGAATTAGTTAATGTGCTTCCGCCTTAGGGGATAATTAATGAGCTATTGTGCTTTCGAAGCGGCGGTTAAGAATGTGCTAATTGGGAGTTTGAAAATTTGAGAATGCTAATGGATTATAGTGCTAATTGATTGTTTAATAGTGGATTTTGGTTAATTTATAAAGAATGATTGCCTTAGTTATTCAATTGAGGGGAGCGGAAAACTGGATTTGTGATAAAGTGATTAACGGTTCCAAATGGTGAAGAAAAGTGGCTCTTTTTGACCTTCTAATGTGCAACGAATTTTGTGGTATTGAGGAGTGACTTCAGTGATTTCGACAAATATCGTAGGAGAGTTCTTTACTTGTTTTTGGTATTCTTTTTTGTTCGGCGCTTTGATAACTTTCATACCGATAAGTTGATAATGGCAATCGTCTGTCCACTTTATTTTGATTTTCAAAACGACATTTCCATTATCCCCAATCTCGATTTGATGTTTTTTCTTACGTTCAATGAGTAAATTTCCATTTTGAGGATCTTTAATCAAGAAATTTCCTTCGTGTAATTTAGAACAATCGTTGATTTTGGTTTGAGCCATGAGGCCATTTCCGAGAAGGCAGAAGGCAAATAGGATGAATAGTTTCATTGTTTTAAAGTTTTATAATGTTGATAAGTAAGAATTGAATTATTTAAAGGATCGAGACGTATTTTTAGTGTTTATTTTCTTTCTTGCTGGATGACCAAAGGTAAAATTAAATGTTAGAAATGGAGTGTATTTTTTTTAATAGAACATAAATTAAGGATTACTTTCTATATCTAATCAAAGCGAACTTTCAAGAACAAATTACAACTGTTAAACCACTAGGATTCAGTTTGCCAAATGTGGATATTCTTTCAAAATAGGTGCATTGATAATGTCGAAACACATTTTGTTCAACTCTTTTGTTTCGAGCTGATTGATGGTAGCAACACTGATGGCTTCATGGAAATAAATACGTGCAAATCCGGGACCGGCAGGACCTAATATTTCGGTCGGGTCGGAAAATAACTTGAAGTTATTGGTAAAGGTTATCGGCACTAACGGAATCTGTAACTCTTTTGCCAACTTGAATGCGCCGTCTTTCAATGGAATCATTTTCGGACACTGATGGTCGGGAATTCCGCCTTCTGGAAAAATCGCTAATGACCAGCCGTCGTTGACAGCTTTTGCTGCTTGGAGATACGATTTACCCGCCTTACTTCGGTCGCCTCTATAAACAGGAATGTTCAAATCCTTAAAATAAGTTTTGATAATCGGGTAGGTGAGGATCTCACTTTTTCCGAGAAAGACGAAAGGATGCTTGGGAAGAATGGAGTACATCAAGAAAATGTCGAGGTAAGAGGTATGATTAGCAATGATGATGTAAGGCCCTTCTGGAAGTGGTGATTTTTTCATGGCACGCACCGGATAAAAACAAAAGATGCGCATCAAATAACTCCAAACAATAAATAGACGGAAACTCAATTTTTTCCACTTCGGGTTGAACAGAACGATTAAAAAGAAGGGGTAGAACGCAACGGCGAACACAACGAACACGAGTGCGATGTATATTTTCCATAACAATCCAAGTATTCCTCTTATCTTCTGCATGGTCAAATATAGAAATTCTTATTAACCCGAAAAATTCTTGAAATTTTTCTCTCAGAGGGATGACGATTTATAAAACCAATAAAACATCACGTTAGAGATTTTTTTTAGTTCATAAATTATATGACCCAAATTTGGGCTAGTTGGTTTTTAAAATGTCAAGGCAACCCTGACATATTAATTTGTAAAACAGTGCTTTATATATTAATGTCGTCATTTATTCATAATTTCTATGAATAATAAGGATTAATCTTAATAATTGTTTGTAAAACCAAATGTTAATCATTCTATGAAATGAAAGTTCCTATGCAGTTTAGTAAGCATTTTATGGTCATTCCCATTTTGGATAGAACTTCTTTATATGTTAAATTTATTTAAATAAATGACTAATTTTGAGACAACTATTAACTCTCTTTAACGCTAATTCATGAAAGTTGTACTTAGAAGTTTCTTCCTTCTTATACTTTCTTCCTACACTAATTTTTTTTCACAAACCCTTTCATGGAGTGGATTTCCAAATGGTGGGACATCCTACACAACGGGAATAATGACTGCCACAATTACATCTTCCGCTCCTGGTTTTCAAAATGGTACACCCAAATTTATCGCAGGTACTACCAACGGAAATGCATTTTGTAGTCTCGCAAATAGCTTGGAGCTAGAACATATGTTTGGAAATATTACCTCCGCACATTCGACTGTAACGATGGATTTCACCTCAGGAGGTACAACATCTGGTTTATGCGGGAGTATTACCTTTAAAATCAAGGATATCAATTCGGATGAAACTTACCAAACTTTTGCTGATTGGGTAGAATTATCAGCAACCGATGGAAATAATGCAGCCATTGCAGTTGCAAATATCATCGCCACAGGTGGAACCAACAAAACGATTACCACCTCTGGGAATACACGAATTGTTAAAGGATATTCTAACAATGCTTATGGTTCCAGAAGTACGACTAGTTGTGATGATGTTACATTCACTGTTACCTCTCCTTCTGGTGGTACTTTAAAGTCCATCACGTTGAAATACCATCCGGATTATACTTCATGTGCAAGTTGTTATTATAATTTCACTGGTCCTAATCGACCCGCATATCAGTACATCAGTATCGGACCTCTTACGGTGACAAATAACGCTGTTACGCCAACCATAGTCGCGAGTGGACCGACTACTTTTTGTTCTGGTGGTTCAGTGACCTTAACCTCAAGTTCCGCAACTGGAAATACTTGGTCGAATGGAGCAACGACACAATCCATTACGGTGACGCAAAGCGGATCTTACTCGGTTACCACCTCGAGCAGTGGTTGTTCGGGTACTTCAGCCGCAACCTTAGTTTCGGTAACTTCGGGACCTTCAATTTCGAATAAATCGGCTACAATTTGTTCAGGGGGTAATTATTCTTTTACATCCGCAGCAGGTGACCTTATTCCGAGCGGCACATCCTATTCTTGGTCATTTATCGATAACAGCTCAGTTTCGGGTGAAAGTAGTGGTACAGCTCAAAGTACTTTTTCTCAAACACTAACCAATAATTCGGCATTACCTCAAACCGTCGCCTATACCGTTACGCCAACTGGGAATGGTTGTACTGGAGCATCGTTTAATGCAGTACTTACTGTAGGAGCACCTTTATCTGGAGGTGCAATTTCTTCCGATCAAACGATTTGTTCTGGACAAACTCCCTCCCTTTTAACTAATGTTCAATTAGGCGCTGGTGGCAGCGGACTTGGATTGGCGAATACAGTTCAAATTGGTACTCAAATTTGGATGAATACGAATTTAGATGTCCTAAATTACACCGATGGACAACTGATCGGTACGGATTTCACTCAAGCTGTTGGAGCTTACACTTGGTATAACAACGATCAACCGACTTATGGTGTTTATGCACCATTGTATAACTGGTTTGCCGTTAATACAAATAAATTATGTCCAACAGGTTGGAAAGTTCCTACTAATTCTGATTGGCTTACGTTGATGAATTTTTTAGGATCAAATCAAGGAAATAAGTTAAAATCATGTAGACAAGTAAGCTCGCCACTCGGAGGGGCTTGTGCTGTAACTGCACTTCCCCGATGGGATAGTCATGTTTCTCAATTTGGTACAGATGATGTGGGTTTTAAAGCGCTGCCCGCTGGGAGAAGGGAAATTTCCAACTTTTTGTACACAGGAACTCGAGCAACTTTTTGGTCTGCGGATAATTATACGCCAGGTATTAATGGATCAAGTTATTACGTCAATATTGCACTTAACTTGGCAACTGCTGAGTATTCCGATTTCATCGATTATTACACCTCAAGTAGATGGGGACTTTCTGTTCGTTGTTTGGCAAGTAATACCACTAATGTGAATTCTTCCTATACGTATCAATGGCAACAAGACCCAGGTTGTACGGGAAATTGGACTAATATTAATGGTGCAACAAATACGACCTATCAACCTGGTGCTTTAACGCAAACAACTTGTTATCGTCGGGTTACAATTGACGCTCAATGTGGAAGTGCATACTCAAATGTGGTCACGATTACCGTAAATTCAATCACTACTCCAACAATTTCAGCAAGTGGTTCTACAAATATTTGTCAGGGCAGTTCAGTCACCTTAACAGCGAGTCTCGGGTCAACTTATTTATGGTCGAATGGTGCAACAACCCAATCCATAGTTGTTTCTACCTCTGGCACTTACACTGTTACTGTTACAGGGACTAATGGTTGTTCAGCAATTTCTTTAGGTACGAACGTTACAGTTTCAAGTTTGCCAACGACTCCCACGATTTCCGCAGGAGGTTCAACGACTTTCTGTTCAGGTGGTTCTGTGACTTTGACTTCAAGTTCCGCAACTGGAAATACCTGGTCGAACGGAGCAACGACGCAAGCAATAACCGTCACGCAATCGGGAACTTATACCGTCACAGTTGGTTCAGCAGGTTGTTCTTCCACCTCGGCTGGCACAACGGTTACCGTGAATCCTTCGCCAACAGCACCCACGATTTCCGCAGGAGGTCCAACGACTTTCTGTTCAGGTGGTTCTGTGACTTTGACTTCAAGTTCCGCAACTGGAAATACATGGTCGAACGGAGCAACGACACAAGCAATAACCGTCACGCAATCGGGAACTTATACCGTCACAGTTGGTTCGACAGGTTGTTCTTCTACCTCGACTGGGACAACTGTTACCGTGAATCCTACGCCAACGACACCCACGATTTCCGCAGGAGGTCCAACGACTTTCTGTTCAGGTGGTTCTGTGACTTTGACTTCGAGTTC
>JBDKEM010000054.1:0-28064 GCA_039795265.1 Bacteroidota bacterium
CACATAGTTTCTTTTAGAGGTCATAGGTTGAGTAAATCGGATAGACGCCACAGCGTTGACACATAGCGATTTTTGGAGTAGATATAAATTGCTATGTGAACCTCTGTTTTCTTGAAAAAATACCACCCACCCTATCCTTCGCGCTAGCGAACTATGTTTCTATGTGGTTAAAAAATTGGAAACCGCATAGTTTCTTTTAGAGGTCATAGGTTGAGTGACTCGGATAGACGCCGAGGCGTTGACACAAAGCGATTTTTGGAGTAAATAGAAATTGCTGTTTGAACCTCTGTTTTCTTGAAACTAAAAAAATCTGCTCTATCCTTCGCGCTAGCGAACTATGTTTCTATGTGGTTAAAAAATTGGAAACCACATAGTTTCTTCTAGAGGTCATAGGTTGAGTGACTCGGATAGACGCCGAGGCGTTGACACATAGCGATTTTTAAATTTCTATGTGAGCCTTTAATCAATCTTCTATCCTACGCGCTAGCGAACTATATTTCTATGTGGTTAAAAAAATGGAAACCACATAGTTTCTTTTAGAGGTCATAGGTTGAGTGACTCGGATAGACGCCGAGGCGTTGACACATAGCGATTTTGGGTTATTTTTAAATCTCTATGTGAACCTCTGTTTTCTTGAAAAAATACCACCCACCCTATCCTTCGCGCTAGCGAACTATGTTTCTATGTGGTTAAAAAATTGGAAACCACATAGTTTTTTTTTAGAGGTCATAGGTTGAGTGAATCGGATAGACACCGAGGCGTTGACACATAGCGATTTTTGGAGTAAATAGAAATTGCTATGTGAACCTCTGTTTTCTTGAAAAAGTGCAACCCACCCTATCCTACTCGCTAGCGACCTATGTTTCTATGTGGTTAAAAAATTGGAAAACACATAGGTACATAGATTATCTAGATTTGAGATTGAAATAGACGCTACAGCGTTGACACAAAGGAATTATGTACTTCCCTAAATAGAGTTGACCGTTTGGGTACATACTTTAACACGCCTCCAAAGCCTGTTCAATAATCGGATAGTTCCATTTAAATCCAGCTTGCTCCAATTTTTCTGGAATGACAAAACGACTTTTAAGAATTAACTCGGTTTCGGTTTTAATCAATTTTGCACCCAACTTTAACGTCTTAGATTCGTCAACAATTTATAACCTTTACTTGATTAAAATTGTAATAACATTTGATGATTAGGGTTATAGTGGTTTTCCGAAATTTTAAAATTGTGACTTCCAATTATTTTAAATCCTGATTTGTCGTAAAAACGAATCGCACGCTGATTTCCTATCCATACAAAGAGCCAAATTCCTTTTTGAAAATGTTGTTTTGCAAGGTCACAATTGAACTGAAAAAGTGCTTGACCTATCTTCTTATCGTAGAATTCCTCCAATAAATACAAACGTTCTAGTTTTGCAAAATGCTTTTCACCTTGGTCACTAAATGGAACATTTAAAACCAATTTTGAAAATCCAGCGATTTGATTATTGAAGCGAATAAAATAATAAAGGTTAGTAGGATCAGTTAATTCATTTTCAAACTGTTCTACCGTATATTTTTCTACAATGTACGCTTTAATGTCTGATTCTGAAGCGCTAGAACCGTGTGAAGCAATAAAAGTTTTCACCGCAATTTTAGAAAGTATGTATGCTTCGTTAGGTGTTATTTTTTGTATTTCCATTTAGTTTAAACAATTACTGACGAATGTGCAAAATGAGTTAAAAATACATTAAATTCCCTGTCAGAAACCAACCGAACGTATTGTACTTTCTTTCGTTTCCTCAATTCATGAAATGATGAAATGTAATAATACTTTGTTTTCAGTTTCAACCAAATTCTTATTTCATTTACAATCATCACGTCGAAACAATAAAAACGAATTACAAAGAAAAACAATGTAAATTCGCAGCATTGAACTTTGTTTAAAGGATATTGTAAAAGCAGGCGCGATACGTCAAGCCCGACCATCAAAAGCCGTATTTCTTAAGGAAGTTCGGCTTTCGTTTTTTAAGTAGCTCCTTTTTGGATTTGGTTGGATTTAGATCAAATGCCGCACCGCTATTTTCTTGAATTTCTTACCGATGCCGAGGAGGATGGGTTTGTTGTAAAAATACCTTTAAGCATTATCTTTCTTTAAATTAATTACTTCAATTTTCCCATTGAATGGTTTCCTTATGTTTTTTAGAGTCGTATATCTATAAACTGTAATTGGGCAAGTAAAATGTTTATTCTTATCAATTATATATTTCTTGCCGAGAGATATTATGAGTCTGTCACTATTGTCTTCTGGCTTTGCTAATGAATGATCTTTTGGAAAAACTTCATTCCTAGGTATTATTCTGAAATCAAGTATTTCAAAGTATTCTTTAATACCCTTACCTGAATAGTATGGGGCAAAGAATTTAATATCAGATTTGATTTTGACATATCCTGAATCTTCATCTTTCAATTTGGATGGTTTTACTTTTCCGGTATGATAAATAAGTTCGTCTTCCGTTTCAAAGTAGCTAGTTTGTTTACCTTTATTTACAATACCAATAAGAACTTCAGGGTTATGCTTTTCATAAGAAGTTAATTTTTGTGGCGAAACATCATTCAAAATTGACTCAGTATCAAGTCCAATTATTGTTCTTAGATGGTCTTCTAATAAAGTTCTGTTTGAATAGTCGTTTGGTCTTAATGGAAATGCTCCAATATTTACAGATTCAATTGATTTATAGTAGTCAAGTTTTTTTATGGTTTCAATCTCTCCTGAGCCAGGGAAAAGTATATAAGCACCAATTACTTCTTTTTCAGGTTTTGCTTTGTCCTTGTTTACATAATAAATAGCATCTCTATATCGGTGCATTTGATTGATAGAGTCTTCTGTTGGTAAATCAGAAGATCCTTCTTTGTCGTCTGATGCAAGTCGGTATTTTGCATCATACAAATAAGTGAGAACATAGTTCTCCTTTAAATCATTCTTTGTTATTCTCAAGACAATGTCTGGTCGTTGATTTACGGTAAAGGATTTTACATTTTGTGATTCTGAAGTATCATATGAGAAATCATGAAACAAGTCAATTATTTCTCCATCTTTACTGAAGAAAGAGACTTTAGACTTTACCCCACGTTCAATTTTGAAAACGAAATCATCAATTTGAATCTCTGCTAAATCAACATCATCTGGTTTTTTCTTACCCAATAAATCTTGTAAAACATTTTTTATCTCGAGGAAACACCAAATTTGATATAGGTCTGCTATGTTTTTAAGTTCAATTTTCTGAATACCATCTAAGAACTTCAGTCCACTGTTCAGCATTATCCATGATTTATAGATTGTGCTATAGCCTGTTGCCTTTTGTAATACAAGTGATTCTTGCTTTATTCCATGAAAATCGTCTATAGTTCTGAAAAAAGGATTTATTGAAATTATTTCAAGTTGCTTTTCTATTTGGGCGAGTTCAAATTTGAAGTTCTCAGTTAATGAATTTGAAAAACGTTTTTCTATAAATGATTTAACCTTTTTATATCGCCTGAGTGTTTGAAAAACTGCATGCTTAAAGAAACGGTTTTCCGAAGTGTTAGTGCTTAACGTTTTATACTCCGAACGGTAACTCTTATTTGGAAATGATTTGAATTGTGAATATTCTTCTTCTAAAGCAGTAGTCCATTTTTGAATTCTGTCAGCTTTTAAATACTTGGTTTGCCTTATTATTCGGCTATGCGGCCTGTTTAAAATGAACTTTGATGAATGGAGGAAATCAGCATAGAGACCGCCAAAAACTTGCCACCAAATGAGGTCTGTATTTGGAGTGCTACCAGTTTTAAATGAGGTAAAGGTCTTTTTAAGGAAATCAAGAACTAGATAAGGATACTCTTTTTCAATGTCTGAAACAATTTTTTCATAATCGCTTCTGAAGTTGAGTTTGGTTGGGAAGACCTCAAATTCAAGATTAATTTCTTTGAGTAGATTATCTTTTGTAAATCTTACCACCAGGTTACTTCTGCCAAGATCATTTCCAAAGTTTATCGTTCCAGCTAAAAAACCCAGTTCTTCACAATAGAAAAATTTCTCTTCTACTTCTTTAAGTTTGGAGTAAATGTAAGGTGATTTTACTGCGGTTTTATCTTTGATGGTAATCCCAATGAAATAATCTTTGTTCTCAAATATTAACGGATAGGTTTTATTATCGACAATTTTCTCAAGTGTCCTCGATTCGAAATTGTATATTGATATTTCGCCTTCATTAACCGAGTATGAGGTGGCATTCAAAATTTGAGATTGCCTTTTACTAGCTTTATTAAAGGTAGATTCTAGGTTATTGCATTCAATAACCAAAGTAAAGTCTGTATGATCTACTTTTAAAATTTGCATTATTGTTGATTCAACAGCTCTTTTTCAATTTCTTCAATTGTCGGCAAACTAGATTTCAACTCATCAGGAATTATTTCTGTAAGTTGAAATTCACTTACTCCAATAGGTTTATTAATATCCCTAAGTGCAAATTCAGCTTCAATGTTGTTCTTTTCTCTGCATAATAGGATACCTATAGTTGGCTTGTCATTTTCTTCTTTTAAAATAGTATCCACAGCCGATAAATAAAAATTCAGTTTACCGGCATACTCAGGAATAAATCCTTTGTTCTTTAGTTCTATAACAACATAACATTTCAATTTGATGTGATAAAATAGCAAGTCTATGTAGTAGTCCTTTTCCGAAATTTCAATATGATATTGCTGCCCTACAAAAGCGAAACCTTTTCCTAATTCCAATAAAAATTTTCTGATATGATTTACCAATTGATTTTCTATATCTTTCTCTTTAAAGTCATCATTTAGCTGTAGAAAATCAAATACATATGGATCCTTAAGTGTTTGAACTGCTAAATCAGAAAATGGTAAAGGCAAGCTGTTTGTGAAATTATTTACCGATTTCCCTTCTCTTTTATACAGATTAGATTTTATTTGAAGTGCTAAAACATCTCTGCTCCAGTTGTTTTGAATTGTTTTTTTTATGTAATAAAGCGCTTCTTCTTTATCCTTAATTTTAGTGATGATGTGCTTTGTGTGCCCCCAAGGAATTTGAAATATGACATCGGTTGAATTTGAGTTCACAGCTTGTGAACTTTTCTTGCCTTCAATTTGGTTCACAGCTTGTGAACCATTTGGAAAATAATTATAAAACAACTTGCAGGTTTTTAAATTACTCACAGAAAAACCTTTCATATCAGGAAATTCTGACTGAAGATCTTTTGATAGTGTTTCAAGAAACTTAGATCCCCATTTTGCTTCTTTTTCAGCAATTTTTCTTCCTAAAACCCAATAAAACTCAATTAATAAGGAGTTGACGGCTAAAGATGCTTTTATTTGAGTAGTCCTGATAGCATTCTTTAATTCTTTAAGCCAGATTATATATTCATTGGTTAATTCAGTCATAAAACGAAAATAATAAATTATGACCAATATGAGGTGTAACCATTTGTCTGAAGACGAGTCTCCATTTCTTTAATCTTCACATATGACTTTTTAAAGTCTGCTGTTATTATTCTTTGCAAATTCGTCAGTACCTTTCCTGTTTTTGTTTCATCTCCTTCGATTCTCGACAAAATTTTCATGCTTGTCATTACGTCCAAAGCAATTGTTAACCAATTAGCGGTTGGATTTTTACTGGCATAGAAACAATAAATCAAGAATTCGTCTCTAACTCTATAGGCAATTTTGAATGGGGTGCCATCAAGTTCATTATTTACTTTTTGAAGGAATTCTATTATCTCATTCTTCTCTTTAAAATCTTGAGAATATATGTCAGCACCAGATGTAAATTCTCCAATCAGGTCATTTGATTTATAGTACTCATCATCTGATTTGGGATAATCCCAATCTTCTGTATTTAAATCTAGACCAGCAGTTAAGTCAACATTGTTCATTTCAAAAGTCATTGCTCTATCAAGTACCTTTCTACTAAATGAATGTGTTGTTTCATCCATATTTACAGTTCCAAGGACAACAAGATTGCTTGGAATGCTAATTCCTTCAGAAAACTCGTTTATGTTAAGGTCCAAATCCTTTAATAACTGATCATAAAGGTTTTGATTTTGAAAACTTTCTTTAGAAATGATATAATCTGTAATCAGTTTTCTATCTTTTAACTGTCGTGTTTCAATGATACTCAAATACTCTGCAAAGTATTGCTCAACAGGAGCAAGATTCATTTCGTCAAGGCAAAGGAAAAATGGCAAATCGGTGTGTTTCCATGCTTTAGCTATGAATTTTAAAAATGACGTAGCGATATATTTTTCGCCATTGATTCGGCTAACAAAACCCATCAGTTCCGAAGAGTCATGCCAATTAGGTCTAACAGCAATTAGTTCAAAATTGCCAGGTTTTTTAGGGTCTTTTCTTAATTCTTCCTTGCTACAAGATTTGTAAGCAAGAGTCCTAACCAATCTTGATTTTCCTGTTCCTGAAATACCTGCTAAAAGAATAAAGGGTTTGGTTTTTATGGCTGTTAATATATTCATGTCATCCTTATTATTTTCTTTAGGTTTTTGAATCGGCTTGATTGGAGTTGGCTTTGTTGTGCTTCCATTGAAATTAAGTTTACAATTTTCAAGTATTTGTGTTATTAAATCGTCATGAGATAATTGCAATAATTGACTGATGTTTTTTAATCTGTTCTCAGAACTGTCCAATCCAATTCGTGGACCATTTAAATATGTTGTCTCACTGCTACCCAAACTTTGCCATTGCCAGTCGTATGGTATTAATAAATTATTCAGAATCTCTAATCGTATGAATTTGTTCCACTTTCCACTAACAGTGAAATCTTTTCCTTTAACGCTGAATATTGTCTTGTCACCCCTTTCAGTTGTTGGAATGTCAATTTTGTCAAGCTTACTCAATAAAACCCAACGATCAGTTCTATTAACAACAAAGACGAAGTCACCCAAATTTAAATTTTTGAATTTGGTTTCATTCCAGTAAAAGTATTTGGAATCATCACTGAAAAGTTCTTTTGCATTTGATGAAGCAGCACTTTTTACTTCATATATCATTACCTGTTCTGTCATAACTCATCATATTTCTTAGCACTCCCTTTCGCCTTCTCAACAGGATATTTCTCACCATTCTTTTGAATTTTTTTCAAAACAATTTCCTCAATGTTGAATTTGTATTTTTCAGCGATTAAATAAGCATAGGCAAAAACATCTGCTAATTCCTCTTCAACTTTTTCTTGTTTTGCGTCTGTTTCTGATTTCCAAAGGAATGATTCAAGTAATTCGCCTGCTTCAATATTTAAAGCGATGGCTAAATCTTTCGGATTATGAAATTGCTCCCAATCACGTTCGTTACGAAATTCAATTAGTTGTTTTGTAATGAAATCAGATTGTGTTTTTGAGAAAAAATCTTTGTGTATGGTTAATAGTATTTTTTCTTCATAAGCATGAGGACCAAAATAAACAGGATGGTTTTCATAACGATTTTCATCGTTTACTTCCTCAATTTCTATTTGAGCATATCCGTTAGAAAGTAAAAATTCATTCACTTCAATCAATTGGTCTTGGAGACTATCTTTGAACTCATAAACCTTAACAAAAGTAAATTCATTCAATAGTGCTCCTCCATAGATTTCAGCACCGATATTACTGGTTGGAAAATAGTCTCTTAACATGATTATTTGGTATTAAAAAATTGCTCTGCGACTTTAAATTCAGCATCAAAAGGGAGTTTAAGTTCATGAAGAACTTCAGGTAGTGCTAAAGCAAAACTGACATAGTAATAAGCAAGGATGTGATAACCTGAAAAAGTTTTATTTTTTATACTGTTGATTCTGTAGTTTGATTTCTCTGGATGGTATCCATGTATGCCTTGCATTGCAATTTCAACAGCAATTTTTTTGATAAATTCAATTGGCTTCCCTTCAAAAAATTCCAAAGCATCTACCATAAACATAACCACAGCCATGTTTAAATCTGAATTTGCATGTGCCTCTTGAAATTTAGCCATTTCCCTCTCTTTATAAGGGTCTTTTGTTTCCAATTCATAAGGGTCGTCCTCTATTGATTTCAGTAAATTGTCAATATCAACCCGTTTGCTTCTAAATTCAATTTCACTAACAAGTTCAAAGTTCTTGTCTAATTTTAAATCCTCTGCCCAATGCAAAACCAGCTCATACTCTTCTGCAGGTTCTTTATCGTCCTTGTACTGTAAAAATTCTTCGTAAAAATCTGTCGCTTTTCGAAGTTCTAAGGCTGACGCGTTATAGTCTTTGATGAAATCAATCCCGAATAGTTCTTTGAATTGAAGTGCTCCAACTAAATTGTAAATCTTGCTTTGAGAAAGTACCTCTTTTGGAGATAATTCAACGATTTTTTTATCAGTTACTGCTTTTAAACCTTCCAAAAGCATGTTGTGCAAAGAAATAAACTGAAAAGGTCTTAGTTCTGAATATTCATTAAATAGATAATTCTCTATAAACAAGTCAATCGGAGCATTAAATATTTGTCGATTTAAACCTGAAAATAAGTCTGAACAATAATTTGCAATTGACTTTTCATTAACTCCAAGTTTTTGTAGTTTCTTTAAAGTAGGTTCAATTGATTTTATAAAAGCTGTCTTTTGGTCATTATTTGAAATAAATAATTGGTTCAATTTCTTTTTTCTAGCTTCTATTACAAAATCTAAATGCACTAATTCATGCATTATTAGATGCTCAAAAGCAGGATACTTTGGATTGAATTTTACTATATGTTTTTCTCTGTTGTAGTTCTCTGCAAACTCAAATTTTGCTGCTGTAGGTATTTCTTCATCCTTTACAATATCGATTTCTCTTTCACCCTCAAATTCTAATTTATGTCTGTATTGTCTAAAAATTTTTCTTCCTATTTCTGTTTCAGTGATTTGTTTGGAAACTGCAAAAATTTGTTGTAGAGAATTCTTATATAAATCATCCTTTGTTTTACTAGTTTTTATTGCTCTCCTGTAACTATAAAATGCGGATTGTAAATCAGATTCCATTTCAGCCACCATACCCAAAGCAAAATGAGTATTCGGGTATTTATCATCAATTTTAATTGCTTCCCAAAAATATTTTTTAGCTTCCTCTAGTTTACCTTGTTGCATTAAGTTAGCACCAATATTATTGATGGTAATATTGTCATTAGGGTTTGCAATTAAAGCCTGATCATAATACTTCATCGCCGTTGGAATATCCTCCAAGAATTTTGCTTGGATATTTCCCATCATCAAGAGTGCATAGCCGTTTTTGGAGTCCCAACGGAGGGCATCAATCAAGCAATTTATCGCTTCGTCTTGGTCGCCTTCTTCGGATAAGATTTGTCCTAAGATGCGGTGGAATTCCGAGTTCGTGGGATTATTGGCGATGAGGTGTTGAAGGAGCGGTTTGGCTTCTTGGAAATTGCCTTTTTCGCACAAGGAAACTACTTTTCGGTAGTCAGCTTCTTGAGAAAGTATGGTGGAAGTGTCAATTTCAACAGTTACCCAATTGTCTTCAATGGTAACTTTAGGTTGGAACGGACCGTACGAATAGTATTTTTGTAACTCACTGACTATTAAGTCATTACCCCCCCCCTATAAGATTGGGGAATAATTCAAAGAAAAATTCATCGAGTCGATGTAGAATTTGCATGTTATGTTTTTTGGTTACGTGGTAGTACAAAGGATACGCCTTGTTGACCACTTTTTTCTTTGCTGCCGAAAGTAGTGAATTTTTAGGGAAATTAAAGAATTCTTGATTGTCAAATCTTATTCTTCGGCCAATCTTTTTCCACTCATTTCCCCGATTGCTCACCACCAACCGTAATTTTACCTACCTTCGCACCGTTGATTGTTTAAAATTGACTGCTTTTAGCTCAGGGGAACAATGTGAAAATCATTGACTGTTGCGCAACTGTAAGTCCAAACGGATAAGTCAGATCGCCTGGTTAAAAGTAAAATGTAGTATTCCTTCGCATCAAAGGAAACGCATAGTGTGAGTCACTTTCTGTGGCTTCGTTGTCCGTACTTTTTTGCGAAGTTTTAACGAAAACGGACAATGCGAATAGAGCACATTTTTACACTTTTTTTGGTTTTCCTTTTGGGAAATACAAGTGCTTTGGCTCAAAAAATCGCATCAAAAGATACGCTATCACTTCCTGAAATTCAGATTTTCACCACACGAGAAGTGTCGTTTCAATCCAAAACGTCCATTCATTGGTTGGATTCGTTTCCAACACGTTCGTTGTCGGATATTTTGCAATCGGAAGGCATTTTTATGAAGGCGTACGGTCCGGGAAGTTTGTCCACTTCATCCATACGTGGGGGAAATGCGAGTCATACCGCCGTGGTTTGGAACGGTTTTGTGCTGAACAGTCCGAGTTTCGGTCAGGTGGATTTTTCGCTGTTTCCTTCGTCGAACTTTTCAAAAATCGGAATCCAACAGGGAGGAAGTAGTGCTTTGTGGGGAAGTGGTGCCGTGAGTGGCGCAATTTATTTGAAAAGCGCTGTGACAGACGTTCGAGGTTGGAAGGTACTGGCTGAAACTGCTGTTGGAAGCTTTGGGAATGTAACACCTTCTTTGAAAGTGACTTACGGAGGAAAGAAATTGAGTTTTGCAGCTGGAATGAACGGACAAGTTGCTCGCAATGATTTTAAAATTTTGGACGAAAGTGCAATGCGTTCGCATCAGGAAAATAGCCGTGTGCTGCTGTTGGGAACGACCTTCGATGGAACATGGCGTCCGACAAGCAAGGACGAGTTAACGGTGAATTATTGGTTTCAAGATGCGAAACGTGAATTACCGCCCCTGCTGTATTCCCACAACATTCACGAACAACAAGTGGATCAATCTCATCGTTTAGCAGTGAATTATTCCCACCGTTTTCTTAAAAGTGCTTTTTATGTTAGAAGTGCTTATTTCAACGAATTGTTGCGTTATTCCAGTGATTATCTACCATTTAACAGTGATTCGCGTTCGCAAAAATGGGTAGGTGAAATGGAATTTCGACGAGGAACGTCGCGCTTTGGAATGTTCAATTTCGGTGGTCATTTTTCGCAGGTTATGGTGGATAATTCTGAATTTTTGGAACGAAAACAACAATGGCGAACGGCTATTTTTTCCGCTTGGAATTATTTTTTCTGTAAAAAGCAAGCGGAAATCAATGTTTCTGTGCGGGAAGAACTAATCGACGGTCAACAATGGACACCTCCGACGGCAGATTTAAACCTCGATTTAACGCCATTCAAACGCTTCAAATTTCACTTCGCCATTCAACGTTTATTTCGCTCGCCAACTATGAACGATTTGTACTGGCCGAATAGCGGAAATCCTAACTTGCGACCGGAAAAAGGTTGGGGTGGTGAAGTGGCTATTCCGATGAATTTTAAGAATAGTAAGTGGTCAGTGAACTATAAGCCAACCGCTTATTATAGAATTGTGAACGATTGGATTTTGTGGCAACCTTTGCAATTGTATTGGACGCCAACGAATTTACTGTTGGTGCATAGTCGTGGTTTGGAAAATGAACTCACGGGAACTTATCATTGGAAAAATTGGCGTTTATCAGGACGTGTTTTATTCAACTACACCTTGTCCACTAACAAAAAAGGAGGAATCTACATGGACAACTCGACCGATCATCAATTGATGTATGTACCCAAAATCACAGCGATAGTTGCACCAACAGTTGGGTGGAAAAAGTTGGAGGTGCAATGGATGATGAACTATACGGGTGTCCGCTATACTTCAAGTGATGAGTCGGGAATTTTACCCGCTTTTTGGCTGAACGATTGTCGGTTGAGTTATGCGATGAAACGTCCGCAATTTCAAGGAACACTCTTCGCTGAAGTTCGAAATATTTTTAATGTAAACTATCACCTCATGGCCGCTCGCCCGATGCCGGGAATTAATTTTTCGCTGGGGCTTAGGATTGAATTGGGTATTACGGATTTCGGATGGCGAATTAGGAATTACGAATCAGCAATCCACAATCAACAATCAGCAATCCACAATAGGTAACCCGAAATAAGTAATCCGAAATAAGTAATCCGAAATAAATAATCCGAAATAAGTAATCCGAAATAAGTAATCACATGAAAAATAAACTACTGACCATCGCCTTGATCGCAACGAATGTTGTATCGGCACAAATGTATTCCACCTTGGAAAATTTAAACCTCAACGACAACACCTATTTGAATGGAAGTGAGGCGACCATGGGCACCACCTATTCAGACAATTTTGCCTTGTACCACAATGTTTACGACACTTCTTTTGGGGGATATTGGGCAAGTGGATGGGCGATTAGCACCATGATCGACGTGACCACAGCAGGTTTTTCTAATTTGTACAGTTCGATTGCAGGAAGCGGACACAATTCAAGGACCTACGCCGTTGGACAACAAAACGCATGGATTTCTTTGAACCCAAGCATGCCTCAATTGGATTCCATTTACATCACGAACTCAACCTATGCAGCCTTGAGCATGCGAGACGGAGATGATTTTGCAAAGAAATTTGGGGGTGTAACGGGCAACGATCCTGATTTTTTCAGATTGATTATTCGCGCTTATAGTGCTGGAGTACAACGTCCTGATAGTGTTGTGTTTTACTTAGCCGATTACCGATTTGAGGATAACAGTTTAGATTACATTGTGAACGATTGGCGTGCGGTAAATATAAATGCTTTAGGAGGAGCCTTGGACAGTTTGAATTTTGAATTGCAATCCAGTGATGTCGGGGCATTCGGAATGAATACACCAGCTTTTTTCTGTATCGACGATTTGTATTCCTCCATCGCTTGCATCGGTATTTCTGAAAAGGCAAGTCAAGTTGTTTCTGTTTATCCCAATCCTTTCAACGAGCAATTTTCGGTGAAATTGGACGCTACTTGTGAGGCGATTGAGGCTGAAATTTACACTATCGACGGACAATTGGTATCGACTAAGAAATTGGATAAAATGAACCATTCCGTTAGTTCAAAAGAATGGGAATCTGGTATTTACATCTTTAAATGGAAGCAAAACGGATTGGTGTTTCAACAACGAATTGTAAAACAATAAATTTAAACTTTAAGTATGAATTTTCAAACCACATAGAAAAAAAGAATTTTAATGGAAAACCACATAGAGACATAGTTTTGGATAGAATTTTAAGGAACACATAGTCTTCGCGATGAATCGCTCGTCGGCAACTCATAAAATACTATTTGTCAACGCCTAAGCGTCTATCCTCACTAGTTAACTTATATCTAATTTGTAACTATGTGGTTTGAAAAAAAAATGTTAGAAAACCAAATAGAGACATAGTTTTGAAAAGAATTTAAGGAACACATAGTCTTCGCGACGAATCACTCTCGGTAACTCAAAAAATGCTATGTGTCAACGCTTGGCGTCTATCCTCACTTTTCAACCTATGACCACTATGTATCTATGTGGTTTTCATATTTTTTACTACATAGAAACAGAATTTATAAAAACATTAAAAATTGACTAAAAAAACGCTTTTACTCTTCATTTGTGTTGCGCTTTCAACGGACTTATCCGCCCAATTTGCTCCCGCGGCAGGTCAATTAGGAAGCACGGCAATTCACAAGGATAGTTCCGTTTTTGTGGCTTGGGCAACGGGAATTAATTTACAACGCGGCACCATTGACAACAGCGTGGAAGGAAGTGAATTAGCGTCAACTGGTAGTGCAGAAATGGCGCTCGGTAGTGCAGGAGATGGAGTGGTTAGTTTAGGTGACGGAGGAAGTGCAATTTTAGCTTTCGACTGTCCGATTTACGACGGAGAAGGTTGGGATTTTGCCGTTTTTGAGAATGCGTTTTTAGATACGTATCTCGAATTGGGCTTCGTGGAAGTGAGTTCGGATGGAGTTCACTTTGTCCGATTTCCAGCCGTGAGTCGTACACCAACGGACGTTCAAGTGGACAATTTCGGAGCAGTTGATCCAACACACATCCACAATTTAGCTGGCAAATACCGCGCCTTGTACGGAACACCTTTCGATCTTTCCTATTTAGTGGATTCAGCAAATATTGACCTTCAGTTCATTACACATATTCGGATTGTCGATTGTGTTGGAAGTATTAATCCCAATTTTGGAACAAAAGACAGCGAAGGCAATTTTATCAACGATCCTTGGCCAACGCCTTTTCCTTCTTGTGGCTTTGATTTGGATGCTGTTGGAGTGATCCATTGTCTAATCGGAGGATTAACAGAAAAGGAAATGCCATTTAAGATTTATCCCAATCCTGGAAATGAATGGTTAAACATTGATTTCGGACAACAACATGATGAAAATCAAGTCATCATAAGCGATTTAAAGGGTAGAATCTGGAAGTCATTTTCTTCGACTAACAGTTCACTTTCAGTCAATACAGCTGATTTTCCTTCGGGAATGTATTGTATTCATATTCAATCCAAACACCAAAAACACCAACTGAAATGGGTAAAACAAAACTGATTTTTGCATTAATTTTTCTTTCGCTTGGCATTCAATCGTGTAAGAAAAAACCAACGCAACCTGACCCGATTGAACCGGTGCAAGGTGACGTATATATTACCAATGAAGGGAATTTTATGTTCGGAAATGCATCGGTGAGTTTGTATCGTCCCTCAGATGGAAGTGTGGTGAGCGATTTGTATTTTGCACAGAATGCTCAAGCCTTGGGTGATGTGTGTCAATCGCTTTATATAAAGGGAAATAGCATCTTTGTGGTAGTGAACAATTCGGGAAAAGTAGTTGAGGTAGATGCCAACTCATTCGTTCGGAAACGTACCATTTCCAACCTCGTTTCACCGCGTTATTTCCTTCCCTTAAGCGATGAAAAGGCCTATTGCACCGACTTGTACCAAAACGGGATTTCTATCATCAATCTGACCACGGGAAGCAAATCGGGGGTGATCTCGTGCAATGGATGGACGGAAAATTTGGAATTTGTGAATGGAAAAGTGTTTGTTGCCAATAAAACGAACGGTAAACTCTATGTAATTTCTCCTGCGACCGACCAAATTGTGGACAGTCTTACTTTGCGTTCCGATCCAAATTCAATGTCGGTGGATAAAAACGGAACCTTGTGGGTGCTTTGCGGCGGAAGTTCGTCGAATGCGGAAGCGGCTGCTTTATTCAAAATCAATGCGACCACCTTGACGAAAGAGGAATATATTTTTGAAAACATCCGACCTTCAAAACTCACAATGAACGGAACGAAAGACACCCTTTTCTTCGCGACACAGAGCCTTTTCCGAATGGGAATCAACGAAACGCAAGTACCAAGTTTCGCCTTTCTTTCACCGACCGTCAACAACCTCTATGCCTTTTCGGTGCATCCAAACACCTACGAAATCTACATTTCCGACGCCATGGACTTTGTACAACGCGGACGCATCACCCGCTTCAAACCCTCTGGTGAACAAATCGATAGCTTTCTGGCGGGCATCATCCCTGGTGGCATTTATTTCAGGACGGAGTAGCGGACGCTGTATTGGTCATCTCAATTTAGGGCTGAACGCTACAAATTTCACTGCCACGACGGATTTCTTTTTGTCCGCCACGCAGGGCTGAACCTACAATTTTCTCCCGATAATTATCGGGGCTACACTCTTCGCTCTCACTCTCTCACTCTTCTCTCTCACTTTTCACTCTGAATCCCTCCCCTACTTCAACGTCGAAGGGCAAACATAATTCGTTCTAGGGATTTCAGTTTTTGCGATTGCTCCAAATCCTCCTTTCACGTCGATTAAATCATGATAACCTCTTGATTTTAAAATGGATGCCGCAATTACACTACGGTATCCACCAGCACAATGTAACACAAACGGCTTGTCTTTTGGAAACTCACTCATAGCCGAATTGATGAAATCCAACGGAATATTCACTGCATCGGCAACGTGCTCCGCTTGGAATTCGCCTGGCTTGCGCACATCTACGATTAGCGGATGGTTGGCATACCCTTCTGCAAATTCTTCTGCAGTGATGCGACCCAAGGTGTCCAATTCATTTCCTGCAGCTTTCCATGCATCAATTCCTCCTTCCAAATAACCGAGAACAAAATCATATCCTACTCGCGCCAAACGTTTAACCGTTTCTTCTTCTTTCCCCGCCTCGGTTACCAACAAAATTTCTTGTTTCACATCCGGAATCAAAGCGCCCACCCAAGGTGCAAATTGACCTTCCAAACCAATGAAAATACTTCCCAGAATAAAGCCTTTTGAAAACTCGTCCGCCTTGCGCGTATCCAAAATTATCGCCTCAGTTTCCTTGGCTGCTGCCTCGAACACACTCGGACTTAACGCACGCATACCTCGTGCCATAACCGTTTGAATAGAGTCATAACCGTTTTTATTCATTGACACATTCATCCCAAAATAGCCTGGAGGAGGCAACAATCCGTCGGTTACCTCACGCACAAATTCCTCTTTACTCATGTCAGCACGAAGGGCGTAATTGTTGCGTTTTTGGTTGCCCAAGGTATCTGTTGTCTCTTTACTCATGTTTTTTCCACAAGCACTACCCGCGCCGTGTGCAGGATAAACCACAACATCATCGGGCAACACCATGATTTTCGAACGTAGCGAATCGAATAATGTCGCTGCTAATTCCTCCTGTGTCATGGAAGCCGATTTTTGTGCCAAATCCGGACGTCCAACATCGCCAATAAACAAGGTGTCTCCGGAGAAAAGTGCGCTTGGCGTTCCGTTTTCGTCTAACAATAAATAACACGTTGACTCCATGGTATGTCCAGGTGTATGGAGCACTTTGATCGTAATTTTTCCAACTTTTAATTCTTCCCCATCTTTTGCGGAATAAAAATCAAAACTGGGTTGTGCATTAGGACCATAAACTATTGGGGCACCCGTTGCTTTCGATAAATCCAAGTGACCAGACACGAAATCAGCATGGAAATGGGTTTCTAAAATATATTTAATACTTGCACCATCGTTGCTTGCGCGGTCAAGATAAGGTTGAATTTCTCGAAGCGGATCAATTATAACCGCTTCATTTTCAGAGACAATATAATAAGCTCCTTGCGCCAAGCAGCCAGTGTAGATTTGTTCGATTTTCATTTTTTCTTGGGTTGTGGGTGCAAAAATACAGTAAACAAGTTGGTTGAAAAAAGAAATTAATGATACAGAAGTTACAAAAAAGTAGGGAATAGAAGAGAATTTTTAGGGCGTTCCTTTGGCAAAACAGCGCTAACCCTCCACTTCTTTGCCAAAGTCGGGCTTTCCACTACAATCTCCCGACGAAGGTCAACCTTGTCGGGAGGATTTTCGTTGCAATCCCTAACGCGGTTTTTTTCTTCGACGAAAAGTTGTGGTGGAAGAAGATGATTAATTGAATATCCACAATTTCTACCCTAAACATAAAAAAAAAGTTGAATCAAATTGATTATAAATGCCTATGCATCACAAGGTGATGTCTATGTCTAATTACATTTTCCTCACCAAACAACTCTATATTTCGCCGTAGCGAACTATGTTTCTATTGTGGTTAAAAAAATGAAAACCACATAGGTTCACAGTGGTCATAGTAAGGAAGACAAAGATAATCGCCAATGCGTTAACACATAGGAATTTTGTCAAAGCGTAGGCAGGGATCATTAACAAACAAACTAAACATTACAAAAGCAATCGTCGGTGTAGTTGATTTGTGATATAAAAATGATTACTTTAAAGAATCTAATAGCTTTTGAACAAAACCTTTAAAATTACGTTCCTATATTTGCACAAAATTTCAAATCAATGGCAATAATTATAACTGACGAATGTATAAACTGTGGGGCTTGCGAACCAGAATGTCCAAATAATGCAATTTACGAAGGGGGTGCTGAATGGAAATATTCCGACGGAACTTCGCTTAAAGGAATTATTACCACCTTAAATGGTGACGAAATTTTGGCGGACCATCCCTATGAACCAGTGAGCATGGACGTATATTATATCGCTCATGAAAAATGTACGGAATGTGTTGGGTTTCACGACGAACCTCAATGTGCGGCAGTTTGTCCTGTAGATTGTTGCGTGGACGATCCTGACTACCGCGAATCCGAGGACGAATTGTTGGCGAAGAAAAATTTCATGCACCTTTAAACTTAGGTCATGTCACGCTTTAGAAATACGATCAAAACTACCTTGGTCGTATTTTTTTTGTGTTTAATCGGAACTTTTGCGAATAGTCAAACAGAGAAGAAAACGCTGAATTTTTACGTTATTCCTGTTGATATTCAAGTCAATAAAAGTTTGTTTCACGGGGTGAAGTTACCTTTTCAATCGGCAACCGTTCAAACTAATCTATTTTTATTTCCCTCGTTTCATTTTCCGAATTCAACCATTTGGGACAATCCTCCAGCCGACGGAATGCGCTTCTCCCGACAAATGAAAAAGTTGCGGGAAAATTACTTCGCCTCCTACCCTTCCCGTGATCCAACAGGTGTTTTCATTTTCCTCATCAAACAATTTCAAAACGACTCGCTCAACGCTTTTTCCTTCCAGGGTAGCGGAATTGGTTTTGTGAAATATTCCGAAGATAGCCTTCTTGAAAACATTACCCAACTCATTGGTATTCAATTAGGTGATTCAACCTTGCAAACGGTTCCAGACGAATTCTCACCCAACTATTACGATAACTACGAATTCATCAAAACCAATAACGGACTTGTCGCTTATACTTTTTGGAATCAAGACGCTGAAGGGAATATCGAAATTGATAGTTTACACCCACTTTCCGCCGTTTATCGTCCGTTTAAACGCAACCACTTATACTATTCATTGAAAGTGGATAATCCATTTTTTCGTCCTTTGTTTCAAGTATATGGAAAATCGATTTGTGGTTTGCATTTGAGTGGAATTGCCCTTTCCCTCCTACTTGTTTTCCTCATTCGACGTATAGTAAACCGAAGAATTAAGGAAGCTAAATTTCTTAAACGTCAATCACTTCGACTAATTAAACTAACGGCGTGGGTTGGTGGAATTGCCATCGTTGTTGGCTCGTTTTACCTCGTCAGTTGGATATACGAAATCAGCATCATTGGTTCAACGCACCTAAAAGCTTTCAACGGAATGGAGCGAAACGAGTTAATTCAAAGTTTTCAAAATTCCGATCTATTCACCAAACGCATCAAGCGAAAATGTCGCCAATTCACCTTTAAAAATGTCAACGGAGATTGGTTCGCAAAAACAGAAAAACGTGTGCTTTACTTCGACCTATTTCCCAATGAATCCGGATACAAAGCAAAGTTTATATCTTCTGATAATCATTTGCGCTTCCACAATAAAATTACTTGGGCAGCAGGACATTATTTCGTTTTTCGTTACCGCAACGTACTTGGCGACTGTGTTTTAGAACGTGTTTTTAACCACCAAGGCGTGGAACTAACCGACAAATTGGAATTGGCCGATCCACCCAAACGAATTTTGATTTTTGTGAACGGCTATCGACCAGTTTCTACCGCGCAAACGATTAGTGAATCGTGGAATGAAATTCAAAAAAAAGGCATCGAATTTCCAGAAACGCGCAATTATCTCTATGATTATGACCGCTTTAACTATTGGCGTCCGTGGAATCAAATTGATCTCTTGTTTCAGAAACGCATCAACCCATCCGAAGTGTGGTATGCCGACGGTCATCATTCTGTGGCGACGTCCAATCACCGTTCCATTATCAATTTTACCACCAACGCCGGATTTTACCCCAAAAACTGTAAACGTACAAAACATAAATGTTCGCATACGACTGTTGCAGGGAAGAAAAAAGTAGAAACCTTGAGTCTTTTGGCTACTGAATCGAACCAAAAAGGCTTTGATTTACGCCGAAAAAACGGACGGATTGCCGGCTCCAATATGTACCAAATTCTCAATGAATTGCCCAATCGTTCCGCCAACGACACCTTGTTTATTGTGGCGCACAGTATGGGTTATGCCTATGCCTTGGGCATGATCGATGTACTTCAAAAACACGTGCAGTTGGGCGGTTTGTACATTATCGCGCCTGAGAATGCAAACGCTGGATCCGTGAATAAATCAAATTGGAAAGAGGTGTGGCAATACGGTGCAAACTTCAAAGGAACTGCCGCTAATTTCCCTTGCGAACAAGACGGTGTTGCGGTTCAATACTGTGCTGGAGGAATTTCAGAAAAAGAACGCTGTTACTTTCCGAAAGAAAAACGTTCTCGAATGGGTTATTTCAGTTCGCATTTCATCGGAAACTACACATGGATATTGGACATTCCTGCGGAAGAAAAAGGCGGAATTCGTCAGCGCTAAGGGTTATTGAACGACGAGTGTTAATCAAAACTGCGTCGTAATTTTTCAAACAAAAACAAAAACAGTAGATTTGAAACAATGTAAAGCAACGATAAAAATGATCCATAGTGCAA
The DNA here is from genome assembly GCA_039795265.1 of Bacteroidota bacterium. Taxonomy (GTDB): domain Bacteria; phylum Bacteroidota; class Bacteroidia; order Flavobacteriales_D; family Crocinitomicaceae; genus UBA952. The sequence continues at coordinate 20,365 of JBDKEM010000054.1, forward strand.
TAATTCCTTATGTTCCAGAATTGAATAAGCTTTTCAAAAAAAATAAAATTGAAAAGGCATATTTATTTGGATCTGCTGTCACAGAAAATTTCAAGGACACCAGTGATGTTGATATCATTGTTAAAATTGATGAAAGCCTTGATCCAATTGAAGCAGGTGGAAATCTTTGGAATCTAATTGATGAAATGGAGCAAGTTTTGAATCGTCGTGTAGATTTGTTAACTGAAAGATCCCTTCGCAATCCCTACTTAATTGAAGAAATTAACAGAACAAAAGTTGCGATATATGGAAATTAAAACGAAAAAATTACTTTTTGATATTCTATCATCCATTGAACAAATTGAAGTTTACCTCAATGAGGTGCGTTCATTTGATGAATACGATGAATCTTCAATTCTCCAAGATGCAGTAGAACGAAAATTGATAACTTTTGGAGGAGCAACGAATCAACTTTTGAAAAATAATTCTGACCTTAAAATAACTGATGCACGAAGAATTGTGGATACAAGAAATAAACTAACTCACGGATACGATGATATTGACTCTCAACTTATTTGGAATTTAAATCAAATCCATTTACCTATTCTAAAGAATGAAATTGTCGAATTATTAAAAAATTAATTTAATCTTTCGTTTAATTCAAACTTTTTGAGGTTAGTTAGTTGAGCTTTAATACACCTAAATCCTAATTTTAAAAGAAAACACTACAAAATCGATAATAATTAATGATTTCAATTTCAGAAATATCTAAATCCTTCAACCGAAAACCTGCATTGGATAACGTTTCCATGGAAATTCGTCAAGGGGAAATTTTTGGTTTACTGGGTCCTAATGGCGCAGGGAAGACAACCTTGATACGCATCATCAATCAAATTCTCGAAGCCGAACGTGGAACCATTCGCTTTCAAGGAAAACTTCTCAACAATAGCCACTTGGCAAACATGGGTTATCTTCCTGAAGAACGCGGTTTGTATAAAGAAATGAATGTCATCGACCAATTGGTTTTCTTCGGAAGACTGCGCGGTTTGACGACAAAAGAAGCGGAGAAAAATGCACTTTATTGGCTTGAAAAATGGCAAATTACTGATTGGAAAAAACGTAAAATCGAGCAGCTTTCTAAAGGAATGGCGCAAAAAATTCAGTTCATTGCGAGCGTGGTTCACGACCCGGATTTTTTGATTCTCGACGAACCGTTAAGTGGCTTCGACCCTGTTAATGTTGAATTGATGATCAACGAGTTAAAAGCCCTGAAAGAACAAGGAAAAACCATCATGCTTTCCACCCACAACATGAAAAGTGTGGAGGAAATTTGTGATCGTGCGGCACTTATTCACGCTTCCAAAAAATTGGCAGAAGACAGTATTTGGAACTTGCGTGAATCACGAAAAACAGGAGAATTTCAGATTCGATTTAAAGGAAACATGGTGTCTTTCGCGAATGCCTTATGGACCGACTTTGAACTAGTTGAAAAACAAGAAATTGGCGACATGCGATTCCTAGCGACTGTCAAAATGCGACACGGAAATAAAATGAACGATTTACTACAAGCATTAATGAAACATATTGAAATCGAAGCAGTTGAAGAACGTTTTCCTTCGATGCAAGAGGTCTTCATTCAACTTATTCAAGAACCAAAAATGGAAACCAATGAAAAATAGTGGAATCATTGCCTTAAGGGAATTTAAATCGCGTTTAAAGAGCCAAGGTTTCCTGTGGATGTTGGTGGTAGGTCCTTTGATTTTCCTGTTTTTATTGTACCTACTCTTCAAAGCGGGCGACGAAGGAAAAAACAGTTTGAAGGTACTAATTGCCGATCCGATATCCTTATTAGAAAACAAAATTGTGGCAAATGAAGGCAAATCAGTACAGTACTATTTCATAGGTGATTATCTTGAAATTGAAGAGTTTAGAGATGGGAAACGCTACCAAGAATTCGATGCTTTGATTGAAGTCAACGAAAAAGTGTTGATGAATAAAAAGGTATTCGTTTTTTACCGCGAACAACCTTCTGGCGATATCAAAATGCAACTTAAATTTCAATTAGAACGCCGTGTAGAGGAGGTTTTAATTGCATCGTTTACCAACCTTTCTGTGGACGCTTTTCGCCAGTTGAAACAACCGCTTAACGTGGATTTTAGAAATGTTTACGATCCTAAAAATGAGGCTGGAAATCAAGAAGCCTACGTCGGATACGCCCTTGGAATTGTGATTTTATTGTTTGTTTTTCTGTTCGGAATGTCGATTCTTCGTTCAACGGCAAAGGAAAAAAGCAACCGCATTGCGGAAGTGATTTTGGCAGCGGTTCGTCCGTCGGAATTACTTTTGGGAAAAATTCTTGGCGTTGGAATGGCTGCTTTAGTGCAATTGTTTGCTTGGGTAGTCTTGATTTCGATTGGCTTATGGTTTTTTCGTTCATTCGTTTTTCCTGACATGTTCGCTCCCGCAAATTGGGAAGGAGTGCAACTAACGCCCGATGTAGAAAAGCAACTTGCAGCAGAATCATTATCAGGACGTTACAATGAATTTGTGGCCTTGGTTTACGAGCGCATTAATTTCTTGTGGTTACTCTTTCATTTTGTTGCTTTTTTCCTCACGACCTACCTTTTCTACGGTGCATTTTTTAGCATGATTGGTGCGTTGACAGGTACGGAGTCGGATGGCCAACAATTCGTTTTACCCCTAATTGGCTTGATGGTTTTCGCGATTTATTGCGGATGGTTAGCGATTTATATACCAGAATCTACCTTTGTGCAAGTGACTGAATTTCTGCCGTTTACGTCCACCGTTATCGTACTCATTAAATTAGCGAAAGGTATGCCGATTGGAGAATATTATCTCGTTTGGGTTTCTTGGCTTATTTTACTGTTGAGCGCCTTTGGTGTTTTAATGATTTCAGGTCGCATTTTCAAAAACGGTATGTTGCAATTTGGACATCGAGCAAGGTGGATTTTATTTTTTCAATGGACTAAAAAATGATTAAACCAATTGCGGTAATCGACCTCGGTACCAATACTTTCAACCTTTTAATCGGCTATTTCGACGGAAAAGAAATCGTCGTTTTACATGGAGATAAAGAAAGTGTTGCTCTTGGTTTAGGAGGCATTAACGAACGAAAAATCGACGAAGCCGCAACCGTAAGAGCTTTGCAAACCTTACGCCGTTTCAAACAAAAAACGGATGACTTTTCGGTAGAAAAAATTTACGCAATTGGTACTTCCGCCATTCGTGACGCAAATAACCAAGTAGCTTTTTGCCAGAAAGTTAAACAAGAAACCGGAATTGAAGTTCAAGTCATTTCTGGTTTAGAGGAAGCGAATTTAATTTTTCAAGGAGTTGCAGCCACTTTTCCATTTTCAGAGGATGCTGTGATAATGGACATCGGAGGAGGAAGTACGGAATTTATCTCGGTCAAAAATCAACAGGTTGAATGGAGTCAATCGTTTAACATTGGAGTTGCTCGCATCTTACAAAAATTCACTTTTTCCGATCCCTTAAGTCATGAAGATGTAGCGATTATTGAGGACTATTTAAACCAACATTCCTTTGATTTTCTAAGTAACAAACGTGCGCCAGTACTTATCGGAGCCTCAGGTAGTTTTGAAACTTTTTATGAATTAATCCACGAAGTTAATTTTCCTAAATCGCTACAAGTCATTGAATTGCCCTTCCATGAAATTCTTTTGACTTTGAACAAATTGGTACATTCCACCCAAGCTGAAAGGGAACAAAATCAGTTCATTCTTCCCATTCGTCGGAAAATGGCACATATAGCTGCTGTAAAAGTCCGTTGGGTTCTGAATTTGCTTCAAGCGGAAAAAACGTATGTTTCTCCGTGCTCCCTGAAAGAAGGGGTTCTAGTTCAACATTATAAAAACTTTAGTTCTTCGAATCGATAGGTTATTAAAAATTCCTATATTTATTCTGCGCAATTTCATTAGGAATTGAGCAACTAAGCTAATTCTTGAGACGTTTTACCGTGGTGTACTATAGAAAAACCTTCTTTTTCAAGTTATTCATTTTCGCATTTTTTGCGCTAGGAAAAACGCACAACCTTCATTCTCAACTCATTCAAGCATTCAACACACGTTATACAACCAATCAAAAAGGAGGAATTCGCATTTTAGCCAACGTTTCCGCAAGTTGTAGTTCAGGGACTTCATGTACGAGTGCAACCTCGCAAGTACCGCCAAGTGGTACCAATCAAAATGGCGATTTCACGATGAATTATGTGGATATTGACGGACTTTCTTCCACCTTTATGTCTTCAAGTGATAGCTTGAATTTAGCCAATTGTAGTGAAATATTATGGGCAGGTTTATATTGGGGTGCACGAGCAACGAGTTCAGTTAGTGGTTGGTCGTCCCGAAGTTCATGTAAAATTCGAGTGAATTCAGGTTCCTATCAAACGTTAACAGCAGACCAAACCATTGATGCGCAATCTTTGGGAACACATCCAAGTTATTATTGCTTTAAAGACATCACTTCAATTGTAAATTCAGCTGGAATTCGTGCACGGTTCACTGTGGCAGATGTAGTTACACAAACAGGTGGAGGAAATCTTTGGGGAGGTTGGTCAATAATTGTAGTTTACAAGAATGTTTTTCAATCCATGCGAAACCTCTCCGTTTTTGATGGATTTGCAAATGTTGGGATAGGAAACAGTGTGGACATTCCGATTTCTGGTTTCACGACACCACCAAGCGGTCCAGTTTCCTTTGAATTGGGGGTTGTATCGTACGAAGGTGACAGAGGTTCAACGGGTGATCAGTTGCAATTTAACGGAAATGGCACTTTTATAAATGTTTTTGATGCACTTCATCCAACCAATGACTTTTTTAACTCTACTATTTCGAATTTAGGCACCGTAACAACCTTTAGAAATCCAAGTTTAAATAACACTTTGGGCTTGGATGCGAGTACATTTAGCCCTACTAACACGAGCTTTAATTACATCGGAAACAATGCGAGTTCGGCAACAATTCGCATCACCACTTCGTCGGAAAACATTTTAGCGCGTGCAGTAACTTCGGCAATTGACATTTACGAGCCTGATTTACGAGCCGATGTGCGTGTTAGTGATATAGATGGCGGTACTATTGACCCAGGTGACATACTGGAATATACTGTTGTCGGCAAAAATATTGGTTCAGATTTATCTTTAAACACTTACCTCGAAAATACAATTGACGATAGAGTAGATTTTGTACCTGGTTCAATTTCTGTTACTTATGGCCCAAATTTAGGAAGTAAGACGGATGCAACTGGTGATGATCAAGGAGAATATAACTCTACAACCAGAAAAATTAGGGTTCGTGTTGGAACTGGGGCTAATGGAACAACAGGTGGTCAAATGTTAGCCTCTTCCACCGGTGCGGATAGTACGGTTATCAAGTTTAGAGTTAAAGTCAAGGATGAATGCATGATGTTTCAATGTAATCCAACGATTTATAACGTTGCTTACATCTATGGAAAAGGAAACATTTCCGGAAATGATTACAATAACAACGGTCTTTCGGATACATATAACAGCCAAGGATGTCCAGTAGTTTTGAGTAATGCACTCACCATCAATGTTTCAGGTTGCCCTACCACGACCATTAACTATCCAACTACTTGTGCCAACAGTTCACTTCAATTGTCAACTACGTATTCAGTAAATGCAACCTACAACTGGTCGGGTCCAAACGGATTTACCTCCAATATTCATAATCCTGTCATAAATCCTGCTACTTCCTCCAATTCTGGCATTTATACGTTGACTGTTTCTTTTGCTTCTTTAACTTGTTCCTTGACCTTATCGAAACTCGTAATTATTCGACCGCTTCCAACCATTAATCAATCGAGTTTAAACCATGTAACATGCTTTGGACAAAACAATGGATCGGTGCAAATTTCAGCGAGTGGAGCAACAAGTCCTTATAACTATTTATGGTCAAATGGATCGACATCTACGAGTTTAAGCAACTTAGGACCAGGAACTTATTCTGTAACTGTTACCGATAATTTCGGCTGTCAAAACACCGCAAGTTATACAATTACTGAACCACCCGTTTTAACCGCGAGTGCGAGTATTACCTCCAATTATAACGGTCGAAACATAAGTTGCAATGGAGCAGCAGATGGAGCAGCAACAGTTACGATTTCAGGAGGTACTGCCCCCTACTCCATCTCTTGGAGCAATGGTGCGACAACGCAAAACATAAGCAACCTAGGTCCAGGTACATATACTGCCACAATAACAGACTCAAGAGGCTGTACGACAAGTTCTTCTGTAACTCTAACCCAACCCGCCGCAGTTAGTCTTAGTGATGTACACCTCGATGTTTCTTGCAATGGTGGAACAAATGGAAGCATTACTTTGAGTATTTCGGGAGGTACCAGTCCTTACACGTATTTGTGGAGTAATGCAGCAACTACACAAAACCTTTCTAATATTCCGGCAGGAACCTATAATGTAACAGCTAAAGATGTGAACAACTGTACGAGGACCCGAACAGTTATTATAACCCAACCGACTGCTTTGGTCTTATCGCGGACGGTTGTCAATGTGAATTGCTTTGGTCAAAATACAGGTTCGATTGATTTAACAGTTTCTGGAGGAACTTCACCATACAATTATTCATGGAGCAATAGTAGTACGAACGAAGATTTAACCAACTTGTTAGCAGGTGATTATACAGTTACAGTAACCGACAATAAACAGTGTCAACAAATTCTTCTTGTTACCATCACCCAACCTAATGCGGCACTTTCCACACAACTTACAGCACAAAACATTAATTGCTCTGGCGACACAACAGGTTCTATTTCAAGTACTACCATAGGAGGAACTCCTCCCTATTTTTATTCTTGGAGCAACAATGCAACATCACAAAACATACAAGGATTAGCAGCGGGCTTTTACTCTCTAACCGTTACCGATTCAAAAGGTTGTCAAACTACTTCAAACGCTACACTTACTCAACCTTTAGCATTAAACTTAGTATTGACAGGTTCAAACGTTACGTGTTATGGATTAACAAACGGAAGTGTTTCTTCTAGTCTTTCTGGAGGAACTGCTCCGTTCAACTATTCTTGGAGTAATGGAGAAACAGGAGCAAATCTCTCCAACTTAAGTGCTGGAAATTATTTCTTAACCATTACCGATTTTAACAATTGTCAAATTTCAAGAAACATTGTTATCACTGCTCCTTTAGCGCCATTATCAATAAGTTCAGTAAAAACTAACATTAGTTGCGCTGGACAAACAACGGGAATTGTTGACATTACTGTAAATGGAGGAACACCGAATTATACTTTTCAATGGAATAATGGCGTACAAACCGAAGATTTAAATGCGATCGGCGCTGGAATTTACACGGTAATCGTCACGGATAGCCAAGGTTGTCAAGCTACAAAAACGGATACACTTACCGAGCCTTCAACAGCTTTGGTCGTAGCGCTATCTGGCAACAACTTGACCTGTAATGGAAACCTATCTGGAAGTGTAAACAGCACTGTTAGTGGAGGATCAATTCCATATTCCTATTCTTGGAGTAATAGTGCGAATAGTCCAGACTTGGTAAATGTTGCGGCTGGCACCTACACCCTCACCGTAACTGACGCGGCAGGTTGTCAGAAAGTAGCCTCACAAACCATCACGCAACCAGCGGTAATCGCACTTTCAGACGTTCGCACTCCGGTTTCGTGTCGCTTTGGAA